>CAVOQV010000008.1:0-194445 GCA_963698435.1 Ilumatobacteraceae bacterium
CTGGCGCTCGACCGACCATCGGCTTTCCGACGGGGGGGAGATCGAGGTACTCGGCGCGGACGGCACGTGGCGAGCTGCCGCCGAGCAGCCGCTCGCCGTTGCCCGCCGGCATCGCAACACGCTCTACGAGCAGTTCTTCGCGTTCCCGGGCGACGCTCGCGAACCGGGCGGTGCCGTTCGATCGGTCGTGCTCCTCCCGTGGTGTTCGGGGGTCGAGGCCGGGTCGCTTCTGGCCTGCGGGCACGGCGACCCTGCCAATGCCGTGCTCGTCTGGTCGGGCGACGACCTCTCCGGACGGTTGCAGTTCCTGCTCGACGGACCAGGAACGACGGCAGCACCCGCGCCCTCGATCAAGCGGCTGCATCGTGAGCTCGTCGTCGACGGCATGGTCCACGACGCCGTCGCCCCGGTGCAGCTGAGCGACCACGCGCGCCGCGTCGTCGCCAATCCCGGAGGTGCTCACATCCGCGGGGTCGCCGGTGTGGCGGGCAGCGGGAAGTCGTTCGCCCTCACGGCGCGTGCGGCGCGCCTGGCGGCCGAGGGCAAGAGCGTCCTCGTGCTGTGCTTCAACCTCACGTTGGCGAATCACCTCCGTCGGTTGGTGGTCGAACGGTGTGCCGAGTACGGAGCGAACCCGGCGCGGGTGACGTGCACCAGTTTCCACACGTTCTGTTCGCGTGTCGTCGACGATGCCGCGCAGGCTGGCATCGTCGCAACGGAGCCCGCCCGGGGGACCTGGCCGGTGAAGATCGTCGTCAAGACGCGCGACGTGTTCGAGGCCGGTTTCGAACGTCGATTCGACGCGGTGCTCGTCGACGAAGGCCAGGACTTCACGGTCGACTGGTGGAATCTCCTCCGCGAGCACGTCGCCCGTGCCGACGGCGAGATGCTGCTCGTCGCGGATTCGACGGTCGACCTGTACGGCAAGTCGACATGGGACGATCCCGAAGCGCTCGCCGCCGCCGGGTTCGCCGATCCCTGGATCCAGATGACGAGCTCGTACCGGATGGCGCCCGACATGGTCCACTGCACCAACGAATTCGCGAGGTCGTTCATCGCCGACGACGCGGTGGTGCCCGAGATCGCCGGAGACCAATCCGTCGTCGTCGGGCACGTTTCGTCCGCCGTCCGGTCGTGGCGCAACGTCGAGCGGGTTTCCGACCTGGGCATCGCGGTCGGTCGCGAGGTCGTGCGGTTGCTGTCGGAGCACCCCGACCTCGCACCGCGTGACATCGTCTATCTGTGCGAATACCACCACGACGGGCTGGCTGCCGCGAGCGAGATCGAGGCCGCCGGCCATGCCGTGCATCACGTGTACAGCCGTGACCCCGACGAACGCCATCGCAGCAAGGGTCGGTTCTGGCCCGACGCCGACGCGGTGAAGGGGTGCACCGTGCACAGCTACAAGGGGTGGGACAGCCCGGCGGTCGTCGTGGGCGTGGCGATGGAGGAGCGCTCGCGGCGCCTGGCCTACGCGTCGATGACCCGTGTGTCGTCGACGGTGCCCAGCTGCGAGACGTCGTACCTCGTCGTGGTGAATGCCGATCCTCGGATGGCCGACTTCCAGCCGACCTTCGAACTGGGAGCGGCGCTGGCCGTCGACTGCTGAGGGGCTACGGTCGCCGTTCGTGGACTTCGCCGAACTGCAGGACGTCATCGAGCGCACGTACGGCGACCGGGACCGAGAACGAGGTGTGTCCGCCACCGTGGCGTGGCTGACCGAAGAGATCGGCGAACTCGCGCAGGCCGTGCGGAAGGGCACCCACGAAGACCGGGTGCACGAGTTCGGTGACGTGGTGGCGTGGGTGGCGACGCTCGCCAACCAGCAGGGCGTCGACCTCAACGAAGCGGTCCACCGCTACGCGGATGGCTGTCCCAAGTGCCGTTCCATTCCCTGCGCCTGCTGAGCCGTCACGTCGTCACCGTCGAGCCTGGACCAACTCAGCGATCTGGATGGCGTTGAGGGCGGCGCCCTTGCGCAGGTTGTCGTTGCTGACGAACATCGCCAGCCCTCGGCCGTCGGGCGCGCCTTCGTCGACACGGAGCCGACCGACGTAGCACGGGTCCTGACCGGCGGCCTCCAGCGGAGTCGGCACGTCGGCGAGCACGACACCGGTTGCCGCACCCAGGAGTTCGGTCGCCCGCTCGACCGACAGCGGGCGTTCGAACTCGGCGTTGATCGACAACGAGTGTCCGGTGAACACCGGCACACGCACACACGTACCCGACACGAGAAGTCCGGGGATGTCGAGGATCTTGCGGCTCTCGTTGCGCAGCTTCTGCTCCTCGTCGGTCTCGAAGGAACCGTCGTCGACGACCGAGCCGGCCATCGGCAACACGTTGAAGGCGATCGGCTTGACGAACTTGGTGGGCGCGGGGAACTCCACGGCGGCACCGTCATGCGTGAGCTCGGCTGCGCGGTCGACGACGTCGCGCGCCTGCTTGTCGAGTTCGTCGACGCCGGCCAATCCGCCACCGGAGACGGCCTGGTACGTGGAGACGACCAGCCGAGTCAGACCCGCCTCGTCGTGGAGCGGCTTCATCACCGGCATGAACGCCATCGTCGTGCAGTTCGGGTTGGCGATGATGCCCTTCGGCGGATCGACGGCGAGTTCGCCGTTGACCTCGGCGACGATCAGCGGGACGTCGGGGTCCATTCGGAACGCGGAGGAGTTGTCGATCACGATCGCACCAGCGTCAGCGAACTTCGCGGCCAACGCGCGGGACGAGGTGGCCCCGGCGGAGAACAGGGCGATGTCGAGTCCGTTCGGATCCGCGGTCTCGGCGTCCTCGACGACGATCTCGCTGCCCTTCCATGGCAGGGTGGTTCCGGCCGAGCGGGCCGACGCGAAGTACCTGATCTCGCTGACCGGGAAGTTGCGTTCGTCGAGCAGACGGCGCATGACGCCGCCGACCTGCCCTGTTGCCCCGACGACCCCGACGCGCAAGTGCTGCTGACATGACCGGAACGATAACGGCCGTTGCCACGGGGCTGTCGGCGAGTTTCGGGCGTGCTGGGTGGATCGGCGACGGCTCTGGCACAATCATCTGATGCGGCGTCGTGCTCAACTCGTTCCGTGGACGGCGGCCGGCCAGACGAGCGAACGGCAGGCCAGCGGCGACGACGTCGTGCGCACCACCGGCTGGGTGTTCAACAACGAAACCGGCAACGAGTTGACGTTGGAGCAGTTCGTCGCAACCGGCGACGCCGAAGTCGCCGCGTACCTGACGGTCTTCGGATTGCGCACTCCAGATGCCGACGGTCGGACACCCGATCAGAAGACGCTGGTCGAGATCGGCGCGGGAATCGGGCGGATGACCTGTGCATTCACCCGGGAGTACGCCGCGGTGGTGGCGTGTGATCTCGACGCCGGCTTCCTCGAGCGGTGCATCGAGACGGTCGGTCAGTTCGGCAAGGTCGATCGACTCCGCACGAGCCACGTCACCGATGGCCACACGATCGACCTCCCACCGAACTCCACCGATGTGGCGTTCAGCTACATCACGCTGCAGCACTGCGACCCCGACGACGCTCAGGAACTGACGTCCGAGGCGGTCCGGATCACCCGACCGGGCGGCAAGGTGGTGCTGAACTATCGGACGCGCAGCGCCCAGGATCTCGTGCTGCTCCCCCTCGGATCGCTCACCCGTGGGTTGTTCCGGATCCCGAGGTTCGGGCCGTGGTTGTCACAGCGCCGATTGGCCGCCCGCCTCGGGTGGCAGGCGAACCGGCTGCACCCCGACGAGTTGATCGGTCCGCTGTCACCGCTGCTGACCGACATCGAGATCTGGCGAAATCCGAAGAGCAAGATCACCGGTCACGGAGCGATCAGCCGCGAGTTCGACGGCATCAACCCGACTCACTACTGGTTGATCGCCACCGTTCGCTGATCATCGTCCCGGTCGAGTCGGCGGAGTGCCACTTGGTTGATCCGGTGACGACCGGCGCTTCGGATCGTGATCTCCCAGTCGTCGATGGCGATCGTCTCGCCCGGACGGGGAAACCGATTCATCCGGTCGAGTACCAGCCCGGCGATCGTCGTGTAGTCGCCATCGGGCAGCTCGATGTCGAGGTCGACCAGATCGTGGACCGGGAACGTGCCGGCGAGCACGATCGTGCCGTCGGCCTCGCGGACGACGTCGACGAGATCGGGATCGGTCTCGTCCCAGATCTCGCCGACGAGTTCTTCGACGAGGTCCTCGACGGTGACGATGCCGACCGTTCGCGCGTATTCGTCGACGACGACCGCCATCTGGGTGCGGCGCGCCTGGAACTCGCGCAGCGCGGTCAGGACCCGAGCGGCATCAGGGAACGCGGGGATCTCCCACATGACCGAGGTGACCGGCTCGTCGCCGTGGTCGAGCAGGCTGCGCAGCCTCACCATCCCGACCGGCTTGTCGAGGTTGCGCTTCTCGGCGACGGGAGCTCGGGAGTGGCCGGTCTCGACGAGCACCTCGAGTGCTTCTCGGCACGTCGCCTCGGCGTCGATCACAGCTACGTCGCTCCGTGGAACCATCACCTGGTCGAGGGTCCGCTCGGCGATCTCGAAGGCACCGTCGATGATCTGGCGTTGCTCGGGAGGGAAGGTGTCGTGGATGGCCACCATGTCGCGGAGTTCCTCACCGGTGACCTCCTCGCGCTGGCGGTTGGGGTCACCGCCGAGGAGCCGGACGGCGAGGTCGGTCGACTTGGACAGCAGCCAGACGACCGGCTTCGTGAGTGTCGACAACAGGTCGAGCGGGCGAGCCATCACCATGCCCCACTTCTCCGCACGCTGCATGGCGATCCGCTTCGGGGCGAGCTCTCCGAACACGAGCGTGAAGTAGGCGAGGATCAGCGTGACGAGGATGACCGACACCGGCCCGGCTGCCCCCCCGAGGAAGGAGAGCGGCGCTTCGAGTGGTTCGGCGAGTGACACGGCTGCGGCAGCGGAGGCGAGGAAACCGGCGAGGGTGATGCCGATCTGGATCGTGGCGAGGAACTGGTTCGGTTGGCGGGCGAGTCGGGCGAGTACCACCCCGGTGGCCGAGCGTTCCTCCAAGCGTTGGAGCTGGCTCTCGCGCAGCGACACGAGCGCGAGCTCGGTGCCGGCGAAGGCTGCGTTCACCAGCACGAGAATCGCGACGAGCAGGAGTTGTGGCCAGACGTCACCCATGTGGATGTCATTCAAGCGTGCGCGAGGCTCCAAGGGTCGCGCCCGGCCATCACCGGGCCCGTCCGTGCTCGAATCAGACCCGCGGGGTCTGAGGGCTCAGGCAGGTGTGAGCACCCTGATCGCCGACAGTGGGCGCCGCAGGACGGAGATGTCCATGACGAGCTGCATCTCGGGTGAGTTCGGTTCGCACGACGCCGCGACCCGGCCGAGTTCCTCCAGATCGGGGAGGTCGTCGATGGGGAAATCACCGGTGCACTGCGGATGTGCGAAGTCGAGGAGTGCCGCCAGGATCCACGGCCCGCGCACCCAGTCGGCAGCGATCGGGAAGAAGTCCATGGCGACGCCGTCGAGGGTGTCACCATTCGCCGCGCGTTGCGCCAGTACCTCGCTCAGACCTCGGCACTGCCCGGCGGCGGACGACATCCCTTGGCCGTGGATCGGGTTGAAGAAGCACACCGAGTCGGCGATCGGGACCAGTCCCTCCGGGAAGCGTTCCATCTGCTCGTAGTGATGGCGGACCGCCCGAGCCATTCGGTAGGTCTTGATGTCGGTGAGCGGCGTGACCGTGGCTGCGAGCTGTGACCAGATCGGGTCGATGAGCGTGTCGCCGTATGCACGGAAGCCGTCCCAATCGGTCGGCGCCGTGTCGCCGTAGCGGCTTCCGAGCGACAGCAGCCAGCGCTCGCCGGGAAGCTTGACGACCGAGCCGTAGCGCCCGGCGTGGTCGCCGGTTCCCGTGGGCATCAGAAAGAAGACCGACCCCTCGAACGCGTCCCACTCCTGAGGTTCCACGATCACCGAGGTGTACGAGACGTCGCAGTTGACGTAGGTCTCGGGAGCGGGCTCGTATCCCATCTCGGGGAGCCAGTGGGCCGTCGCGCTGTTGCGACCGCTCGAATCGACCACGAGATCAGCGCGAAGGGGTACGTCGTCGCGGAGCGTGACGCCGACGACCCGGCCATCCTCGACGATCGGCCCGTCGACCAACGACCGGTAGCGGAAGCTCACGTTGTCGAGACCGGCGACGCGTCCGCGGACGTTGGCCTCCAGCTGTGGACGGGTCTGAACGTAGGTCATCGGTCCATCGGCCGGGACGGGCTGATGACGTTGGAGGCTGTAGGACTTGCCCTCGTTGGTGTAGGCGTAGAAGTCGCGGCCGAGCACCATCTCGACCGATCCCGTGGCCACGAGATCGTCGACGAACCCGGGGAACCAGTCGCACATCGCGTCGAGGCCTCCGGGGAGCAGGACGTGGAAGTGATGCCCCTGCGGGACCGTGCCGCGAGGCTCGGCCGAGGTCGGCTCGTGGTCCCGGTCGAGGACGATCACCTCGTCGAAGTGGTCCGAGAGCACTCGGGCCGAGAACAGCCCGCCGATCCCGCCACCGACGACGATCGCGCGTTGCCCCAGATGTTCGCCCTGTGCCATCCCCGTACCCCCGTGTGTTGGTCAATGCAGTGCCACAACTCTGGCGTCGACGGCATCGGGGTTCAAGCGACGTCGGTCACGTGCGCCCGACGTCACACGGATTCGCACGAGGCCGCGTCCACGACGTACCGGGCACGTCGTGGACGGCTACTTGCGTTCGGGAAGGGGAGCGGAGTAGTCGGCGCCGGAGTCGAGGCCGAACTCCGTGTGCAGCGCCCGGGCGGCGCGTTCCATGTCGCCGGCTGCGCACACGACCGACACGCGGATCGTCGACGTCGAGATCATCTCGATGTTGACCCCCTCGTCGGCGAGCACGCGGAACATCTTGGCGGCGATACCCGGCGCGGACTTCATTCCTGCGCCGACCAGCGACACCTTGGCGATGTCGTTGTCGTGCGACACCCCCGTTGCGCCGATCTCGGTGGCGACCCTCGACACGATCTGTTCGGCCTCGCCCATGTCGGCCATCGGCATCGTGAAGCTGATGTCGGTCGTGCCCTGCGTCGACGTGTTCTGCACGATCATGTCGACGTTCACGTTGGCGTCGGCGAGCGGTTCGAACAGCGCTGCGGAGATGCCGGGCCGGTCGGGCACGCCGAACACGGTGACTTTCGCTTCGGACATGTCGGTGACGACACCGGAGATGATCGGATCTTCCACGGAAGCCTCCTCGTTGGTGACCCACGTGCCGGGTTCCCAGGTGAATGCGGAACGGACGTGGAGGGGTACGTCGTGATTGCGGGCGAACTCAACCGAGCGCAGCGCGAGCACCTTCGAGCCGGCGCCGGCCATCTCGAGCATCTCGTCGAAGTGCACCTTCGCGAGCTTGCGGGCCTGCGGCACGATGCGCGGGTCGGCGGTGAACACGCCGGTGACGTCGGTGTAGATCTCGCAGGCGTCGGCGCCCATCGACTGGGCCAGCGCCGATGCCGTGAGGTCGGAGGCGCCACGACCCATCGTGGTGACCTCCTTGTCGGTGCTCACCCCCTGGAACCCGGCGATCACGCACACCTTGCCCTCGGCAAGTGACTGACGGACTCGGTCGCCCTTGACCTCGATGATCTTCGCCTTGCGGTGGGCGGTGTCGGTGATGATGCCGACCTGGCTGCCGGTGTAGCTGACGGCGTCGATCCCGCGGTCGGCCAGCGCCATCGTCATCAGCGCAGCGGTGACCCGCTCGCCGGTGGTGAGCAGCATGTCCATCTCGCGACCCGGTTGGGTGGTCGACACCGAATTCGCGAGTGCGATCAGGTTGTCGGTGGCCTTTCCCATCGCCGACACCACGACGATCACGTCGTTGCCGCGCTTCTTGGTGAATGCCACGTTGTCGGCGACCGCGTGGATGCGATCGGGGTCGGCGACGGACGTGCCGCCGTACTTCTGGACGATCAGTGCCACGGGTACGGCAGGCTACAACCGTACTCGGGTCGCACCCCGCTGCGTTCTCGTGAAGACGATGCGCCCGTGGGCCGCTCGTGGTTCGCGGAATCGGGGTGATCGTTGCGTCAAGAACCCTTGACGACGTGTTCGACCACTTCGAACGACAGCAGATCGGCACCCTGGGCGACCGGTTGGCGCGGTGCCTCGCCCTCGGCGGGCTGGTTGCCGTCGGCTTGGCCGCTGGCGTGACCCCGGGCGAAGTCCTGGCTGTTCATCCACGCCTGGAAGTGCTCCTCGGACGCCCAGCGCGTGTACACGAAATAGCGATCTTCGCCCTCCACCGGGCGCAAGAGCTGGAAGTCCTCGAACCCGTCGAACTGCTCGACCATCTTCGCCCGGCCGGCGAAGCGTCCTTCGAGCTGCGGGCCCATGCCTTCGGGGACCGTGATGGCATTGATCTTGACGACGCTCATGCCCTCATCATGCCGTGGTCACGGCCGATCGACCAGTTCGCCGAGCAGTCGCATCGCATCGAAGACGTCGACGAAGCGCGTCGTGAGCGGCGAGAGTCCGAGTCGGAGCACGTCGGGATCGCGGTAGTCGACGATCACCTTGCGGTCGGCCAACGCCTGCTGAAGCTGGCGGGCCTCGGAGTGGCGAATCGCGACGTGGCCGCCGCGACGCGAGGGCTCGCGTGGCGTGTTGCTGTCGAAGCCCCACTCGTCGGCGAGGTCCAGGCAGAAGCCGGTGAGCGATCGGGCCTTCTCGGCGATCGCCGCGATGCCGGCCTCGACGGTGAGCCCGATGCCCTCGCGGGCGGCAGTCAGCCCGAGCACCGGTGGCGTGCCGTTGAGCATCCGTCCGATACCGGGTCGCGGGTCGAACGGGCGCTCCATCGCGAATTGATCGGACTGAGCGAACCAGCCCCAGATCGGTTGGGTGACCCGGTCTCGGATCGATGGGGACACGTAGACGAATGCCGGTGCTCCCGGACCGCCGTTGAGGAACTTGTAGGTGCAGCCGACGGCAAGCTCGACCCCGGCTCCCGGGAGGTCGAGGTCGAGCACACCTGCCGCGTGCGAGAGGTCCCAGATCGTCGTCGCTCCGGCGGCGGCTGCCCTGGCCGTTTCCTCGGCGAGGTCGGCCAGCTCCGCGGTTCGGTAGTCGACGAGTGAGCGGACGACGACGTCCACTCCGGTCAGGTCGTCGAGCCCTCGCCGAACGTCGGTGTCGCGCAGCCGGGCGACTCCCTCGACGACGTATCGGTCGGTCGGGAAGTCGGCGTCGTCGACGGCGACCGTGCGCCGACCGGGAACCAGGTCGAGAGCGACGTTCACCTGCTGGAACAGGGCGACGGTGGTCGATTCGTGCACCGCAACGTCGCCGGGCCCCGCTCCGAGCAGCGGCGCGAGTTCGTCGCCGACGGTGATCGCCAGGTTGAGCCAATCGTGCTCCCACCACGACGCGATCAAGTCGCCGGACCACTGCTCGATCACGCGGTGCAGTGCGTCGACGGTGCGCTGAGGGGTTCGTCCGAGTGAGTTCCCATCGAGGTAGATCAGGTCGGGATCGGGGATCACGAACTCGCCGCGCCACGGAGCGAGCGGATCGGCAGTGTCGAGGTCGAGCGCGTCAGAACGATCGGTCATGCTCCGCCAGTCTGACTCCGCCAGGAGGTACCGACGCCATTCGACAACGGTCTCCCGGCCCGTGAGGTCAGCTCATTCGACGAGCTCGACGAATGTGGCGTGTCGGACGAGCCCGTCGTTGGTGAACTCGGCGATCTCGACCTGCGCCCGAAGGACCGGGTCGACCCACGTGGCGGTGCGGGCGACCGACGCGGGTGGCAGGGGATCGAACGGGCAGTCGTCGACGGCGAGGCCGCGAAGGCGCTCGCTCAGCGAGGTCAGGGTGCGTTGGTCGAATCCGGTGCCCACGCCACCGGCGAAACGGAGGTTCCCATCGGTGTCGGGGAGTCCGACGAGCAGCGCCCCGAACGTGTCGGCGCGGTTTCCGGTGCCGGCCGTGAAGCCACCGATCATCACCTCGACTGCGGTGCGGTTCTTGATCTTGCGCCAGTCCTTGGTGCGCGTCCCGGGTCGATAGCGGGAGTCGATCCGCTTCGCGATCACACCTTCCAGTCCCTGTTCCGCGGTGGCCGCCACGAGGGCTGCGCCGTCACCGAGCCGGAACGGTGGCACCGTCCAGTTGTCGTCGGACTCGACGAGCTGGTCGAGCAGGCGCCGCCGATCGAGATACGGCAGATCGATCGTGTCGTTGCCGTCGATCTGGAGCACATCGAAGAACTGGATGACCGCCTCGCGGTCGGAGCCGACCCCGCTGCGTTGGACGAGGTCGAAACGCGGTCGTCCGTCGTCGTCGAACACGATCAGTTCGCCGTCGAGGATCGCCGACCCGGAGTTCACCGAGTCGGCGAGATCAGCGAACTCCGGCCACCGTTCGGTGACGTCGTGGCCGGCCGAACTCTGGAGCCGTGTGTGGCCGTCGGCGATGTGGACGATCGTGCGGTAGCCATCCCACTTGATCTCGAACGCCCACCCATCGTCGCTGGGTACCGCGCCGGTTGCGCCCATCGTCGCCTTCATCGGTCGGACGGGGAAGCGGAGGCTCACCGCGCTCTCGCGTCTCAGCCGTCGGGGAGGCGACTCGACAGCACGCCGTCGGCTTCGAGGGCGTCGAGGCGCTCGTCGTCGTAGCCGAGGAGGTCGCCGAGGAGCACCCGGTTGTCCTCGCCTCGATACTTCGGCACGCCCGAGACCCCGACGTCGGGTGACGCGCTGAACCGCCAGGGAACGTTCGGCACGCGGATCGTGCCACCGCCACGGTCGTCGACGGCCACGACAGCGCGGCGTTCGCGAGCCCAGTCGGTGTCGGTCAGCTCGCCGGGTTGGCGCACACGGCCGACCGCCAACTGGTGCGTCGAGAACTGCTCCTCGAACGTTGCGGCGTCCGCCACCGTGGCGGCGTGGTCACGAATGATCTCGCGGAGCGCGTCGAAGTTGGCGAGGCGGGCGGCGACGTCGACGAAGCGGGGGTCGTCGGCGAGCTCGGGTCGTCCCATCGCCACGATGAAGAAGTCGAACGTGCCGCGCTCGGCTGGATGTCCGCTGACGACGAGCGACTCTCCGTTGGCGACGGTCAACACGAGATAGTCGCCGGGGCGGAAGCTGCGGATCCACTGCGGATCGTCGTGTCCGTCCCAGAGCGCATCGTGGAGGTGTTCGTTGACGTACAGCATCGTCTCGGCCATCGACACGTCGATCCACTGACCCTCGCCGGTCTGCTCGCGTTGGTAGAGCGCGGCCAGAATCGCGGATGCCGTCTCGAGCGAGGTGTACACGTCGGCGTGACTGTGCGGGTCCTTTGCGAGTTCGCCGCCGCGTGCGTTGCCTTGCGAGGCGACGATCCCGGTCTCGGCTTCGACCACCGGTGCATACGCGCGGCGCTTCACCCACGGCCCGGTCTGGCCGTACCCGGAGATCGAGGCGTACACCAACCGAGGGTTACGGGCGCGCATCGTGTCGGCGTCGAGTCCGAGTCTGGCCATCACGCCGGGGCGGTAGTTCTCGACGAGCACGTCTGCGTGCTCGGCGAGGGCGAGCAGGATCTCGGCTCCTTCGGTCGTGGCGAGGTCGAGGCTGAGGTTGCGCTTGCCGACGTTCTGCTGGACGAAGTAGCTCGACAACCCGTGGCGCCTCGGCGTGGCGAACCGGGTCAGGTCGCCGGCCGGCGGCTCGACCTTGATGACGTCGGCGCCCAGGTCGGCGAGCATCCGCGTGCAGTGCGGCCCGGAGAGCACGCGGCTCAGATCGAGCACACGGATCCCCGCGAGCGGTCGAGCGGAGGTCGAGGACGTCGTCACGCCCCCATCTTGGCGCGTCGGTCCTCCCCGGCCCCGTCCCCGGTAGGACCCGCCGTGCTCGGCGACGCCGTCGCGCTGCCCGCACCGGCGGAATGGGCCCGAATCATCCGAACCGGGTGGTGACGACGACAGCCGGCCGCCGCCATACTCTGTGGGTCAGAACGTCCCGATCACAGGAAGCGCCAAGGCACACGACATGACCGACACCCACGGCCCGATCGACTTCGTCCTGCTCGAGTTCGCCGGAGGCCACGATCTCTCGACGACGGCCTCTGCGCTGATGGATCTCGTCGACCGCGGCATCGTCCGGCTCTACGACCTGGTGGCGATCCGAAAGGAAGACGACGCAACGTTCACCGTTGTCGAACTCGATGCACTCGGAGGTGACATCTTCGTGCTCGCCGGCGCCCGATCGGGGTTGCTGGGCGACGACGACCTGAGAGCCGCGGCCGACACGATGTTGCCGGGGACCACCGGCGTCTTGCTGATGTACGAGAACACGTGGGCGATCCCGTTCGTCAGCGCGGCGCTCGATGCCGGCGGCACGATGATCGCCTCGCAGCGCATCGCCGCCGAAGACGTCGTCGCCGTCCTCGACGAACTCGACACATCCGACTGAGCCAACCACGCTCCACCGACCCCACCACGACCGAGAGGAACGATCATGCCAGGACTCGTCAGAGGAATCGCCCGCACCGCTGTCATCGCCGGAACCGCGTCGGCCGTGTCCGGTCGCGTCCGCGGCGACAGGCGGCGCGTTACGCCGAGAAGGACGCTCAGATCGCTGCTGATCGCACGGCTGCCTATCAGCGCGACATGGGCTACAACCAGCCTCCGCCGCAGTACGCCCCGGCCCCGCCGCAGTACGCCCCGGCCCCGCCACAGTACGCTCAACCCGCGCCCGCTCCCGCCCCGGCGGCCCAGCCCGACGTGATCGGTCAGCTCGAGCAGCTCGGTCAGCTGCACGCCAGCGGCGTCCTCTCGGACCAGGAATTCGCCCAAGCGAAGGCCAAGGTCCTCGGGAGCTGACTCCCCGCGACCTCGGGCACCGCGCCCGGCGTCACACCTGAGTGGACCGATGTCGCTGTAGCATCACCTGCGGCGCCGTTCGACTTCCCGAACGGTGAGCGCATTCGGATTCTTTGTTGCTCCGGTCTTGCGCTGTTGAGCTACATAGAGGAGTCCCCCCAATGACCATCATCGATGACGCCCCGCGCGTCACGTCCCCCGACGCTGCCGAGGCAGCGATTGCCTTCCGCGATCTCGGTCTTCCCGACCCGATCGTGCACCGGCTCGAGAGCCAGGGCAAGCACCACGCGTTCCCGATCCAGGCCGCCGTCATCCCCGACGCACTCGCCGGCCGCGACGTCGCTGGCCGCGCCCCGACCGGGTCCGGCAAGACCCTCGGCTTCGGGCTCCCGCTCGTCGCCGGCCTCGTCGACGCCCGGCCGAAGCGGCCCGTCGCGCTCGTGCTCGCTCCGACCCGCGAGCTCGCCGAGCAGATCATGGCCGAGCTGACCCCGTTCGCGAAGGTGGCCGGCCACGACGCTGCGTCGATCTACGGCGGTGTCGGCTACGGCGGCCAGCGCAAGGCGCTCGACCGCGGCGTCGAGCTCGTCGTCGCCTGTCCCGGTCGCCTCGAGGACCTCATGCAGATGCGAGCCATCGATCTGCGCGACGTCACCACCGTGGTGATCGACGAAGCCGACCAGATGGCCGACATGGGCTTCCTGCCCGCCGTACGCCGCATCGTCGAGCAGACGGCGAACGACCGCCAAGTGCTGCTGTTCTCCGCCACGCTCGACGGCCCCGTCGCCAAACTCGTCGCCGACTTCCAGCACGATCCGGTGCGCCACGAGGTCGGTCCGAAGGGCCCCGACGTGCACGCCGCCAAGCACCACTTCTGGTTGGTCGACCGCGAGGACCGCGTCTCGACGACCGCCGACGTCATCGGACGCCTCGGGTCGACGATCGTGTTCACCCGCACCCGTCACGGCGCCGATCGTCTCGCCAAGCAGCTCGGTCGCAACGGTGTGAAGGCCGAACCGATCCACGGCGGCCGCAGCCAGGGCCAGCGTGATCGTGCCCTCGCCGCCTTCAAGAAGGGCCAGGCATCGGCGCTGATCGCCACCGACGTCGCTGCGCGCGGCATCCACGTCAATGGCGTCAACGCTGTCGTCCACTACGACCCGCCCGCCGAGGACGCCACCTACCTGCACCGCTCGGGTCGTACGGCACGGGCGGGCGCCACCGGCACCGTCGTGTCGCTCCTCGACCACAGCCAGAAGAAGGACGCGCTGAAACTTCAGCGTGGCATCGGCATCAACGAGCCGGTCACCAAGGCTGCTGTGCACGACCTGGTGATCCACGCCGCTCCGGTGGTCGCCAAACTGGCCCACACCGAGGCCCTCGACCCCGACCATCGTCAGACCCGGATCGCCCGCGAGTCGAAGGTCGCCGCAGAACGACCCCAGCGATCGGCGACGGCCGACACCGGCCGTCCGGTTCCGACCGGGGACGCCGCTGACGCGAAGGGCACCGTCAAGTTCTTCAACTCCGGTCGCGGTTACGGGTTCATCACCCCGGACGACGGTGGCAAGGACCTGTTCGTGCACTTCTCGGCCATCGTCAACGACGGCTTCAAGACGCTCGACAACGGCGCCCGCGTGGACTACGGCGTCCGCGAGGGGCGCAACGGTCACGAAGCGTTCGACGTCCGCGTCGTTCCCTTCAGCTGACGTAACGATCCAGATCCGACGGGTTCCGCATCGGGCGCGGAATCCCGTCGGAATAGGGTCGGGCGGTGCACGCCAATCGGGACCTCGTCGAGAAGCGGATCCAGCGCGAGCTGTGGGAGCGGGTACTTCCCCTGGTACATCCTGACCAGCGTCAGCTGACGGTCGAGGCGGGACCCGACGTCGACCATCTCGAACCGTTCGAGACCGGCTCGTCGTGGGGTGCGCCGTGGGCGACCACCTGGTTTCGTCTGAGCGGAGAGATCCCCGCGAGCTGGGCCGGGCGGCGCATCGAGGCCGTGATCGACCTCGGGTTCCACCAGCGTGCGGCCGGATTCCAATGCGAGGGAATGGTCGTCGACCTCCATCCCGACGGATCGTTCGCCCCGCTGCAGGGCATTCACCCTCGCCGGACGAATTTCGCCGTCGAGCCGGTGGCCGGGCCCGTCGTGCTGCACGTCGAAGCCGCCTCGAACCCGATGTTCCCCCAGTTCGCGCCGTCGCCGCTCGGATCGCTCGACACCGCAGGCAACCGTCAGCTCTATCGATTCCGCCGCGCATCGCTGGTGGTGGTCGACCCCGAAGCCGAAGCGCTGGCCTACGACATCGAGGTGCTCGACGGCGTGATGCGCTCGCTGGCGCTCGACGATCCTCGCCGCGCCCGACTGGCCCGCACGCTCGCCGAGGTTCTCGACCGGGTCCCCGACATCGCCGCTGCCCGCTGCGTCATCGCTCCATCGATGGGGGAGGACTTCGGTGATGCCGTTCGGCACCGAGCGGTGGCGGTCGGTCACGCCCACATCGACACCGCGTGGCTCTGGCCGATCCGTGAGACCAAACGCAAGTGCACCCGTACGTTCGCCTCCGCCGTTGCGCTGATGGACGACTATCCCGAGTACGTGTTCGCCGCTTCGTCGGCGCAGCACTACACCTGGATCGAGGAACGTCACCCCGAGCTGTTCGCGAAGATCGCCGATCGGGTCGAGCGGGGCCAGTGGGAACCGGTCGGAGGCATGTGGGTGGAAGCCGACATGAATCTGCCGTCAGGCGAGAGCCTGGTGCGTCAGATCGTGTTCGGCCAGCGGTACTTCGAGGAGAAGTTCGGTCGTCGCTGCACCGAGGTCTGGATCCCCGACGTGTTCGGCTATCCGGCCGGGCTGCCGCAGGTGTTCAGCGCGGGCGGGATGAACCGGTTCGTGACGCAGAAGCTGAGCTGGAACAAGCAGAACACGTTCCCGCACAGCACGTTCTGGTGGGAGGGCCTCGACGGTTCCCGCGTGCTCACCCACTTTCCGCCGGTCGACACCTACAACGCCGAGATCACTCCCGAGGAGTTCGACTTCTCGATCACCAACTTCAAGGACCACGCGTGGAGCGTCGACTCGCTGATGCCGTTCGGACACGGTGACGGAGGCGGTGGACCGACCCGTGAGATGTTGGAGCGCGCTCGCCGTCTCGCCCACCTCGACGCACGTGCGACCCTCGAGGTCGGGGCGCCCGGCGCGGTGTTCGAGCGAATCGAACGCGACGGCGACGCCGCGCCGGTGTGGCGTGGCGAGCTCTACTTCGAGACGCATCGCGGCACGCTCACCAGCCAGGTGAAGACCAAGCTCGGCAACCGCCGATGCGAACGCCTGCTGGTCGAAGTCGAACTGTGGGCGGCCACCCTCGGACGGGGCGCCGACGTCGACCACCTCTGGAAGAAGGTGCTCACACAGCAGTTCCACGACATCCTTCCGGGCTCATCGATCGCTTGGGTGCACGCCGATGCCGAAGCCGTCTTCGCCGATGTGGGCGCCGAGCTGGAGACGCGCATCGCGTCGCTGCTCGCAGATGCCGTCGGTCCGGGCCACTGGTTGGCCAACCCTGCCGATGTCGCGGTCGACGAGGTCGTCGTGCTCGACGACGCCGACGTGGCAGCGGCCGGTGGCGACCACGTCCAGGCGTTGTCCGATGGTCGCAGCGCAGCGCACGTCGCGGTGCCGGCACTCGGCGTGGCGCCGCTCGAACCACGGCCCGTGACCGACCGGGTGGTGCTGTCGGACACCTCGATGACCAACGGACATCTCGCGATCCGGTGGGATGGCCTCGGCAACATCACCTCGATCATCGATCTCGATCGCGCTCGCGAGATCGTGCCCTCCGGCCAGATCGCAGCGGCGCTGGAACTCGCCGTCGACCAGCCCGTCGAGTACGACGCCTGGGACCTCGAGTCGTGGACCCGTGCATCGGGTAGGCCGCTGACCGGACCAGCCGGAGGCCGAGATCACCTCGAGGTCTCGATCGTCGACGCGGGGCCGTTGGTCGGGCGCGTCCGCGTGGCCCGCACGTTCGGGCCGTCTCGTTCGGTGGTCACCTACGAACTGCGCGCCGACAGCCCGCAGCTGCTCGTCCACGTCGAACTCGACTGGCATCACGACGAGCACCTGCTGTCGATGGCCTTTCCGCTCGACGTCCGGAGCGAGGTCGCGATGTGCGACATCCAGTTCGGTGTCGTCGCGCGGCCCACGCATCCCTCGAGCTCCTGGGACGCCGCCAAGTTCGAGGTGTGTGCTCACCGATTCGTCGATGTCGCCGAACCCGACTTCGGGGTCGCCGTTCTCAACGACGGTCGGTACGGCCACAACGTGTTCGACGGCGCTGTCCGCGTCAGCCTGGCCAGGGCGGCGAACTATCCCGATCCGAACGCCGATCGCGGCCACCACGAGGTCACCTTGGCGATCCTCCCGCACGGTCCGGGTCTCGCCGAGGTGCGCGACAGCGCGGCTCGACTGAACGCACCCCTTCGCGTGGCCGCCGGTGGCGGGGCAGGGGTGGCCGCACCACCCGTCGTGCGGGTCGCCGGTGCCGACGGCGGCGCCGCGGTGGGGGTCGAGGTCGATGCCGTCAAGATGGCCGATGATGGCTCCGGCGACCTGATCGTGCGACTACACGAAGCCGTCGGCAATCGCACCCGGATCTCGGTCGGGACAGTCGGCCGGGTCGCCGAGGCATGGCGATGCAACCTGCTCGAGGAACGCCAGACCGGCGAGGAGGCCGGCGACGGTGTCGTCACGTTGACCCTCCGACCGTTTCAGATCGTCACGCTTCGCCTCCGCCGTACCACCAGTGACGACGGCCGCACCCGCTGACCCGCTCAGGTGGGGGCGAGGTGGCGGAGGGCGGCCGCCGCGTAGAGCGCGGTGCCGGTCGCCATGGCGGGCTCGTCGAACATCACGCGGTTCGAGTGGTTGGGCGCTGCTGTTGCCGGATTCTGACCTTGTGGGGTACCACCGAGAAACATCATCGCCCCGGGCAGGTTCTGCAGGACGTAGCTGAAGTCCTCGGCACCCATCACGGGATGGGGCAGCGCCACGACGTGGTCGGCACCGGCGACGTCTCCGGCGAGATCGAGCGCCCACTCCGCGAACTGGTCGTCGTTGCTGGTGACCGGGTACCCGAAGACCACCTCGACGTCGCAGCCGCAACCGTGGGCAGAGGCGACGCCCTCGGCGACTCGGCGGATGCCGTCGTGGACCTTGGCCCGTGTCCGCTCGCTCGTTGCCCGAATGGTCCCTTCGATCTCGGCCACCTCGGGGATCACGTTGTTGGTCGTCCCGGCGGTGATCCGTCCGACGGTGACGACCGATGGGTCGAACACGTCGATCGATCGGGTGATCATCGTCTGGAGTGCCTGCACGATCTCGCACGCCACCGGGATCGGGTCGAGTGCCCGGTGTGGCTCGCTGGCATGGCCGCCTCGTCCCACCACCCGGATGGTCATCGTGTCGGCCGATGCCATGATCGGACCCCGGCGGCTGCTCACCCAGCCACTCGGCAAGGCCGAGGTGATGTGCAGCGCGAACGCGGCATCGACGGGCGACTCGCTGCCGTCCGAGCGCAGCGGTACGTCGAGGAGTCCCTCGTCGAGCATGAACCGCGCGCCGTGGTGGCCCTCCTCGCCCGGTTGGAACATGAACAGCACGCGTCCGGCGATGTCGTCACGTCGCTCGCTCAGGAGGTGGGCCGCGCTCGAGAGCATCGCCGTGTGGGTGTCGTGACCACAGGCGTGCATGCAGCCGTCGACGTGTGATGCAAAGTCGAGCCCGGTGTCCTCGGGCATCGGCAGGGCGTCCATGTCGCCGCGCAGCAACATCGTCGGGCCCGGCTTCGACCCTTCGAGCAAGGCGACGATGCCGCTCGTCGACTCGTGTGTGGTGACCGCGAGCGGCAGTCCGTCCAACGACTCGAGTACCCGGTCGCGGGTGATCGGCAAGTCGTTGCCCAACTCGGGCCACTCGTGCAGCGTTCGTCGCAGGGCGATCGTGTCACCGAGGAGATCCTGGGCGTGGGCCTTGACGGAGCCGATCGTCGGATCGAGGTGGTGCGCGGGGCCGTTGGCAGGTTCGCTCATCGACGCATCGTACGCGTTCTCCTCCGCGGTTGTCACCGCCCACTGGTGCAGCGGGCGACGTCACCCGGCGGCCGCCCGTTCGAGCGAATGGAGCACACCATGACCATGTACGGAGCGAACCCTGAACAGCTCTCGAATCTCGGGAGCACGCTCAATCGACAGATCGACACCATCACTCAGGTCATGTCGACCGTCGACGGCGTGCTGAATGCCACCGCCTGGACGGGCCCCGCACGCGAGCAGTTCGTCGAGGACTGGAACGGGAGCTTCAAGCAGGCGCTCGGAAGGCTCAACGACGCCTTCGGCCTCGCCGGCCGAGACTGCATCACGATGTCGGACGAGCTGCGACGGGTGCTCGGCGCTCGCGGCTGAATCTGCAGCCTCTACGCTGGTTCGAGTGGCATACGTCGAGTTCACCATCGAGCCGTTCGTCGAGGGCCAACCCGGCCCGCACGTGACCGCCGCCATCGCCGCGGCGGAAGCACGGGGGCTCGATGTCGAGGTGGGTCCCTTCGGTTCGTCGATCGTCGTCGATGTCGCCGACGTCGGTGGCGTGGTCGGCTCTCTGTGTGACGCGGCGATCGCCAACGGCGCCACCCACGTGAGCGTCCACGTCGCGCGCGAGGTGCCGGCGGGTCCGCCGGCGTTCGCCGTGCCCCATCGGGGTGACGAATGAGCGACACGAAACCGACGGGGCGTCCTGTCGCAGCGACCGATCGGCCGGTCGTGCATCCGCTGATCCGATCGGTGAAGCCCGTCGTCGACGCCCTCGGTGCCTCGTTCGTCGCAGCCGACGACATGGAGCCGAGCGATGTCGCTCTCGTCTGGGAAGGTCGCACCGTCGCCGGAGTCAGGATGCCCCCCTTGCACGGTGCCCTCGACCGATTGATCGACGCGGTCGAAGCCGAACTCGGCGGTCGGCTCCCGCTGTTGTCTCGCGAGGACAAGCAGCGAGCGGTACGCCTGCTCGACGAGCGCGGGGCGTTCATCCTCCGGCGGGCGGTCGAGGACGTCGCCGACGCGATGGGCGTCAGCCGCATCACCGTCTACAACTACCTCAACGCGATTCACCGATGACGCTGCGATGAATCGGCGGATCGACCAGTTCGACGTCGTTGCGTTCGACGCAGACGACACCCTGTGGCGCAGCGAGGACTCGTTCCGGTATGCGGAGCATCGCTTCGTCGAGCTCGTCGGCCCGCACGCGCCGGACGGCGTCGACGTCGAGGCGGCGCTGCACGCCGTGGAGCGTGCCGACATCTCCGTCACCGGGTATGGCGTCAAGGCGTTCACGTTGTCGATGGTGCGCGCGGCGATCACCGTCACCGAAGGAGCGGTCCCGAGCCATGTCGTCGGCGAGCTGGCCGACCTCGGCCGTTCGATGTTGTTGGAGGACGTCCACCTCCTCCCGCACGTCAGCGAGGTGCTCGCGGCGGTGTCGCCGAACATCCGCACCATGCTGATCACCAAGGGTGACCTGGTGCACCAGACCCGCAAGGTCACCACGTCGGGCATCGAACACCATTTCACCGACATCGAGATCGTGCTCGAGAAGGATCCCGAGACCTACGCCAAGATCCTCCACCGTCTCGACGTCGAGCCCGATCGATTCCTGATGGTCGGCAACTCGGTTCGCAGCGACGTGCTCCCGGTGCTCGCACTCGGCGGGCATGCACTCCATGTGCCGTACCACATCACGTGGGAGCACGAACGCGTCGACGACCACGACGAGGACGTCGTCGAACTCGCCTCGATCGCCGACGTCCCGATCTGGCTCGGCCTCACCGCGATGTGACGTCGAGGTGGCCGTTGGTGAACGTGGCAGCGAAGCGGGCACCGTCGGTCGGCGGATCGTCGTAGGTGACCCGACCGCCGGCGGCGACGACGACCGCGGCGAGCGCTGCGTGATCCCAGTGCTGACCGAAGTGCACGGCGACTTCGAGCGAACCGTCGGCCACCATCAACGCCGGATACGTGGTCCATTCGCTCATCGGCACGTAGCGGCCGAGACCGTCGAAGCGAGCTATTCGCTCGCGTTCCCCGCTGTCGAGTTCGTCGACGATCGGTCCACTCGACCACCGCATCAGCGTCGGGTTCGGCTCGGCGCTGACGCCGATCGGCCGTGGTGGCGCTGCAGGTTCGGTCAGGAACGCGCCACCGTCGAGCGTGCCCCACCAGCGTCGTCCGAGGGCGGGCATCGTCACGATGCCGCCGATCGGTTGCCCGTCGAGCTCCAACGCGACCAACGATCCCCAGGCCCGGCGTCCGGCCACGAAGCTGCTCGTGCCGTCGATCGGGTCGAGCACCCAGCACCGCGCCCCGGACCCCGTGTCGCCCGCCTCCTCTCCGACGATGCGGTCATCGGGTCGATGCTGGGCGAGCAGTTCACGCAGCAGGCGCTCGATCAGCTTGTCGGTGACCGACACCGGCGAACCGTCGGGTTTGATCTCGACCTCGAGGTCGTCGCTGCGCCAGGTTTGCATCGACTCGCGCTCGGCGATGTCCGCGGCCATCAGCAGGATGTCGAGGTCGGAGACGTCACTCATCTTCGCAACGCTCCTACAGCCGCAGGAGTTGCACCCCGTCGACGCGATGGTCGCCGGTCTTGTGCACGATCAGTGAGGCCCGTTCGCGTGTCGGCTCGATGTTCTCGCGCAGGTTCAACCCGTTGATCTCGCGCCAGATTCGCCTGGCGGTGTCGACGGCCTCCTCGTCGCTGAGTTCGGCATAGAACCGGAAGAACGAGTTGGGGTCCTGGAACACCGAGGCCCGCAAGGCCAGGAATCGTTCGACGTACCACTGCTCGATGTCGGCTTCGTCGGCGTCGACGTAGATCGAGAAGTCGAAGTAGTCGCTCACGAACTCGGGTGCACCGCTGCGCGTCTGCAACACGTTGAGCCCCTCGATGATCACGATGTCGGCGCCCGTGACCACCACCTTCTCGTCGGGCACGATGTCGTACACGACGTGGCTGTACACGGGTGCCTCGACGACCTCGTGGCCGCTCTTGATCCGTCGCAACACCTGCAGGAGTGCCTTGGTGTCGTACGACTCCGGGAAGCCCTTGCGGTTCATGATGCCGCGTTGCTCGAGCACCCGGTTCGGGTACAGAAACCCATCGGTCGTGATCAAGTCGACCTTGGGATGGTCCGGCCACTGTTCGAGCAACGCTTGCAGGATGCGGGCAAACGTGCTCTTGCCGACGGCGACGCTGCCGGCGATGCCGATGACGTACGGGACTTTCGGGGCGATCGTGCCGAGGAACGTTGCCGACACCCGATGGAGATCCTGGGTGGCGCTGACGTAGAGGTTCAGAAGGCGACTGAGCGGGAGGTACACCGTGGCGACCTCTTCGAGGTCGATGCGCTCGTTGATGCCCCGGAGGCGGTCGAGTTCGGGCTGGGCCAGGGTCAGCGGCGTGGCCACGCGCAGCTCGGACCACGTTCGGCGGTCGAAGTCGAGGTAGCGACTCGTACCGTTCGCCGCTGGGGGGGAGCCGCCGCTTGCGGTCTGGGTCACGGCGACGACTGTAGATCGCTCGGTGCTCGCCGCTTCAAGGCCGCCTTCGTCCTCGCCGTCGGGTCTCGCCGTCTGTTGGTGACCGCGGACGTAGTCTGCGCCGGTGGCCAGCATTCGCAAGCAACTCGGCGCTTGGTACACACCCCACGACCTGGTGGACACGATCGTCGCGTCCGTGGTGACCGATGAGTTCGCGAGATCGCGCCCTGATCCACTGACGGTGTTGGACCCGGCGTGTGGCGATGGGCGGTTCCTCGCGGCGACCCAGCGTCGGCTGGATGCGTTGGGGGTCACCTCGACACTCAGCGGCAGTGACATCGACGCCGCGGCGATCGCACGCGCACGGGCGCTGCTTCCGACGGCGACGGAGCTCCGCGAGGCGGACGCACTGTCGACATCCTGGCCGTCGCAGTTCGACCTGGTGATCGGCAACCCGCCGTTCCTGTCGCAGATGGCGACGGGCACGACCCGCGGCGGTGCCAGCCGCCACGGCGGTGGTCCCTACGCCGATGCCGCCGCCGAGTTCCTGGCGCTCGCCGGGGACCTGGTCGCGCCGGAGGGCGGCCGCGTGGCCCTGGTCGTGCCGCAGTCGCTGCTGGCATCGCGTGACGCGGACGGGATTCGCTGCTCGATCGGGAGCCGCGCCCGACTGATCTGGTCGTGGTGGTCCGCTCAGCGGGTATTCGATGCCCAGGTGCACGTGTGTGTCCTCGCGTTCGAGTTCGGCCGACCCGAACCGGAGGAGCGTCGATCGAACTGGTCGCACGTGGTCACGAGTCGTCAGGGTGTCCCCGATGTGCCCGACGGCCTGCTCGTCGATGGTCGCCTCGGCGACCGGGCGCGTCTGAATGCCAACTTCCGCGACGAGTACTACGGCATGATTCCCGCGGTCGGTGATCACATGACCGGACCCCGCTTGATCACCTCGGGCCTCGTCGACCCCGGGCGGTCGTGGTGGGGCCGACGCTCGATCACGTTTGCGAAGCATCGCTACGAGCGCCCTCGTGTCGACCTCGATCTGCTCGATGACGACATGGTCCGCTGGGCACGCCGCCGCATGGTCCCCAAGGTGTTGGTCGCCAACCAGACTCGAATCGTCGAGGCGGTGTGTGATCCGCACGGCGAGTGGGTGCCCGGCGTACCCGTGCTCGGTGTGTATCCCTCCGGCTCCCACTGGGCCGACGACGTACACCGATCGGCCGACGAGCTCGCCGGGTCCGCGTGGGCGATCGCTGCGGTGCTCACCTCGGCGGTGGCGTCGGCGTGGTTGTGGCACCGTGGCGCCGGCACCGGGTTGTCGGCCGACGCGATCCGGCTCTCGCCGGTGACGCTTGCTGATCTTCCGTGGCCGCAGGGCGATCTCGGTGACGCCGTTGCCGCGTTGCGACGCGGTGACGTGCGGGGATGCGCCACGTCTGTCGCGCGGGCCTACGGCATCGTCGACGACGACGGGTTGTTCGACTGGTGGTCGGCCCTACTCGAGCGGATCGAGGCGCGGCAGCCGGTGCGCTCTGCCTGAGAGACGTCGGCCACGCCAACCCGGTGAGCCGGCCACCATCCACAACAAGGCCAGACCCGCCAACTCGGTGACGTGGATCAACTCGCGGAGCGGGGTCCGTGAGCCGGTGATGATGTCGGCGAGGATGCTCACTGACGTCGTGGCGACGAGGGCAGCGGTGAACGGCAGCAGCCCGAACGCCCGGTGTGGTTTCCATGCCGCATAGGCGAAGCCGATCGCGAGTGCCGCACCGAATGCGCCGAGGTGCCGTGCGAGGTGGGGGCTGGTTCCGGATGCTTCGCCGAGCAGCAGCGCGGGCAGGCTCTGCGCCAGCATGACCACGGCGACCCAGGCGAGCGCCGGACGCAACCAGCCTCCACGACCGAGGCGGGCGGGACGAGCGCGCGCGGTGACCGTGGCGACGAGGCTGGGAACATGCTCCGCTGGACGGATGCGGACCATGCGGTCGACGCGTGCCATGTCGGCGGCGTACCGTCGGCAGTCGAGGCAGCCGGCCAGGTGGGCCGTGGCGAGCGCGATGTCCTCGCTCGTGGCCTCGCCATCAGCGCGGGCGGACAGCGCCTCACGAATGGTCTGGCAATCGGTCTGCTCCATGGTGTTCAGTGTCGTCCGCCGGGCCTCGTTGGTTCCCGGGCGGGCGCGAGAAATACTGACGATGGTCACTGCGCGGTTCCGGCCGCACGCTGCGAAACTGACGGCGTGGACCATCTGACCCGTCTACTCATCGCGGCGCGCGACGGCGATCGGGTCGCTCTCGAACGGTTTGTTGCCGAGACGCAGGCCGACGTGTGGCGGCTGTGCCGGTACCTGGGCGACACCCAGTACGCCGACGATCTCGCTCAGGAGACCTACGAGCGCGCGATCGCCTCGGTCCATCGATTCCGCGCCGATGGGTCGGCCCGCGGCTGGCTCCTGACGATCGCCCGGCGGACCTGTGTCGATCACACCCGTCGAGCCAGCCGTCGTCGTCGTCTCGATCGTGCGGTGTTCGACAACGCCACCGCCGGGTCGACGGACACGACACTGACCGTGCCGGACCTGGCGGGACGCGTCGAACTCGACGACGTCCTGGCCCATCTGGACCCCGATCGTCGGGCTGCGTTCGTGCTCACCCAGGTACTCGGGCTGCAGTACGACGAGGCAGCGGACGTGCTCGACTGCCCCGTCGGAACGATCCGTTCCCGCGTGGCTCGAGCCCGCGGCGACCTGGTCGCGATGATGCGCGATCCTGACGTGGGAACCGCTGGAGCGATGGCGCGATGAAGCTCACCAACTCGGGATGTGACACGAATCCGGAATCGGCTGGTCGGGAACCAGCGCTGCTCGACCGACGACTCTCTGAGAGATCGGCGCGACTCCGACCGGGCCAGTGCCGCACGGAAAGGACGGGAGACCGCACGTGAGTGGACGACGAGTGGCATCGCATCGGAGCCTCGGGCGTCTGGCGGCAGCATCGGCCGTGACGCTGACCTTGACGTTCGCTGCTGTCTCCTGCGGTGACGACGACGACAGCGCCGCTCCGGCGACTGACGGCGTCTCGGCCGAGACCTCCTCGAGCGGCGCGGACGCTGTCAACGGCGAGCAACTCTCTCGCAGCAAGGGGTGCGCCGGCTGCCATGGCCAGGACTTCGGCGGCGGGGCCGGACCCGGCTGGATCGGTCTTGCCGGCTCCGAGGTCGTACTCGTCGGGGGCGACGTCGTGCTCGCCGACACCGCCTATCTCACGCGAGCGATCGCCGATCCCAGTGCCGAACTCGTCGCTGACTACAACCTGAAGATGCCGGCCAACAACCTCTCCGATGCCGAGATCGCGGACATCGTCGCCTTCATCGAGACCCTGACCGATGGCTGAGCGATCGCGCGGACTTCGCGGACGTCGGTCGACGCCGGTCGCCGTCGTGGCCGCGATGACGTCGCTCGTCCTGGTGGGATGCGGGAGTGACGGCGACACGACGGCGGGAGGCGATGCGACCGGGGCGTCCACCGCACCCCTGGCCTCGGCGGTCGAGTCGAGTGGCGAGCGCACGCTCGCTGGGATCGTGCGCGAGCCGGCGCCGGTCGTCGACGCCACGACTGTGCCGTCGCTGACCAATCCCGGTACCGATGTCGTGTTCCGGGCCGAGCCCGGTGAGTTCGAGGCCGTGTACTTCGGCTACACCAACTGCCCCGACGTGTGCCCGACGACCATGTCCGACTGGGCGGTCACACTTCGGCGACTGCCCGAGGACCTGGCGGACCGCGTGAGCACCGTGATGGTCACCGTCGACCCCGACCGTGACAACGAACTCCTGCCCGGCTACATCGAGAGCTTCGTCGCCGACGCCGAGGCGGCGGGCACAACCGATGCGGATCGGCTGGCGAACGCCGCGGAACCGTTCGGTGTCAGTTACGAGGTGACGACCAACGGCGAGGGTGACGTCGAGGTGTCGCACAGCGGGTTCCTCTATCTGGTCGATGATCAGGGTCGGCTGGTGGTCACCTGGCCGTTCGGCACCTCGTCGTCCGAGATGGCAGCCGACGTCGAGCAACTCTTCGCCTCCGAGGAGCGCTCGTGAGTCGGCCGATACGACGCGGTGGCCTGCGTCTCGCGGCCGGACTGCTGTTGTTCGGTGGCGTGGTGGTGGCGTGCGGCGACGACGCGAGCCAACCCCGGACCGAGGCGGTCAGCGAGACCGAGTCCGCCACGTTCGACTACGTCATCCCGGCCGGAGCGGGCGAGGCGCTCGACGCCGGCACGCCGCTCGAGATCCTGCCGGCAGAACTCCAGGTCGACGTCGGCGACACCATCCGCATCGAGAATCAGGACGACCGCGGTCACACCGTCGGTCCGTTCTTCGTCGGCGCGAACGAGACGCTGACGCAGCGGTTCTCGACGCCTGGGGAGTTCGAAGGGGTCTGTACGGTCCATCCGAGCGGGCAACTCGTCCTCGTCGTGAACGTGTGACCGACGATCCCATGGCCAGTCAGCAGTCGATGATCCCGGTACGCCCCGACGCCGTGCGCCACCGTGTTCGGCGTGTGCTCGGCGCCGTCGCTGTTGGCCTCGGCCTGGCGGCGGCGGTCGGTTCACCGGTGTTCGCCGATCCACCCGGACCGACCGATTACCAGTCCGAGGTCCGCTCCATCGAGCCGGAGTCGTCGGTGATCGAGGTCGGGATCATCGGTGGTGATTCGTTCTTCGAGTTGCGAGTCGAGCCCGGGAGTGAGGCCTTCGTCGTCGGGTATCAGGGCGAGGACTACCTCTGGTTCCGGCCCGACGGGGTCGTGTTCGAGAACCAGAACTCGCCGGCCACCTACCTGAACGAGAACCGCTACGGCAACGACGGCGTGCCGGCAACCGCCCGAGCGGACGCCGAGCCGGACTGGAAGCAGGTCGCGACCGGCGGCTACTGGGCGTGGCACGACCATCGAGCGCACTGGATGCAGAGCGCCCGGCCGTTCGGTCTCGAGGCCGGTGACCAGATCCTCGAGGCGGTGATCCCGATCGTCGTCGACGGCGACAGCGTCGAGGTGACGGTGATCAGCACCTGGCAACCCGAGCCGTCGCCGCTCGCCATGTGGCTCGGCGCCGTTGCCGGACTGGCTGGAGCGATCGGCGTCTGGCTCCTTCGGGACCGACGGATCCCGGCGATCGCCGCGACGATCCCGCTCGTGCTGCTCGCTGTGCTCGTCGGTGCAGCGCAGTACACCTCGCTGCCGAGCGCGACCGGCCCACGGCCGATCTGGATCGTGTTGCCGCTCATCGCCGCGGCGTCGGCGTCGATCGGGGTGGTGCTGGCGCTCCGGGGCATGCGTTTCGCCGCTGACGCCGCGTTGTTGCTCGTCGGCGTCGAACTGGCGGTGTGGGGATTCGTCAAACGAGACGGCCTGACCGCTGCGATCGTGCCGACCGACGCTCCGTTCTGGCTCGATCGCTTCACGACCGCTGCGTCGCTGGTCGGTGGGTTGGCGCTGGTCGCGATCGCGCTCTGGTGGCTGTTCGCGGTGCCGCAGTCGGATGCGGCGTCGAAGGATCAGCCCGAGGTGGTCAGCGATTCCACGGCGCCGTCGGGCTCACCGCGCCCGGCCCACCCGTGAGCACGTCGCAGCCGTCCTCGGTGACGAGGATGGTGTGCTCGAATTGGGCGGTGCGTCGGCCGTCGGCGGTGACCGCGGTCCAGTCGTCGTCCCACACCTTGTAGTTGACGGTGCCGAGGGTGATCATCGGCTCGATCGTGAACGTCATGCCCGGACGCATGACGGTGGAGGCCCGCGAGTCGTAGTAGTGCAGGACCTGGATGTCGGTGTGGAACTGCTCGCCGATGCCATGCCCGACGAATGCCCGAACCACGCCGTAGCGGTACTTCTTCGCGTGATCCTCGATCGCGCGGCCGATGTCGCTGATCGGGCGGCCGGGTCTGACCGCCTCGATGCCGTACCAGGTGCACTCCTCGGTCACCTGGACGAGTTGACGGCTCTCGGGATCGACGTCGCCGACGAAGAACGTGGCGTTGGTGTCACCGTGGACACCTCCGATCCAGCCGGTGACGTCGATGTTGCAGATGTCGCCGTCCTGCAGCGGCCTCGAGTCGGGGATGCCGTGGCAGATCACCTCGTTGACCGACGTGCAGCACGCCTTCGGGTAGCCGTGGTAGTTGATCGTCGACGGATAGGCGCCGCGCTCCACGAAGAGGTCGTGGACGTAGACGTCGATCTCCTCGGTGGTGACCCCCGGGGCGACCTTCTCGCCGGCGAGCCGCAGAACTTCGGCGGCAACCTTGCCGGCGTGACGCATTGCGGTGATGGTGTCCGGGGTCTTGATGCGCGGCTCGTCCCAGGCGACGACCTCACCGGTGTCGGCATACGAGGGCCGGGCGATCGTGGTGGGAACCGTCCTCATCGGTGTGACGATCCCCGGCAGCACTCGCCCTTCGGACTTCTTGTGGCACCGCTTGTACTTGCGGCCGCTGCCGCACCAGCACGGTTCGTTTGCCTTCGGCAAGATGGCGGGGGCGGTCGCCGTGACAGACATGTCGTCCAGGATAGGGGTGTGTCGGAGGCGGGGCGACCTGGGCTCGCAGACGGCGGCGGGCGAATCGCCCGGGTGCTCGTTCGTGCGTCCTTCGTCAGGCGCGCCTAGCCTGTCCGGCGTGTCCCAGGAAGAGGTGCTGGCTCCCAACGGCATGTCGCCGCTGTTGACCCTGACGTCGATGGAGGCCGACCGTGAGCGGATCGAAGACGCCATGCACGCCGCTGTCGTCACGCCCGATGCCTATCTCAACGAGATCGCCTCGCATCTGATCGTCGCTGGTGGCAAACGCTTGCGCCCGGTGTTGGCGGTCGCGGGGGCGCAGATCTTCGGCGTGCCGGCGAGCAATGATGTCGTTCGAGGTGGCGTCGCCTGCGAACTCGTGCACCTGGGCTCGCTCTACCACGACGACGTGATGGACGAGGCGGACACCCGCCGCGGCGTCGAGACGGTCAACGCCAAGTGGGGAAACCTCCAGGCGATCCTCGCCGGCGACTTCCTGCTGTCGCGAGCCTCGGAGATCGCCGCATCGCTCGGAACCGAGGTGGCCGGGCTGTTGGCTCGAACGATCGGCTGGCTCTGCGAGGGGCAGATCGAGGAGCTCCGTCACACCTACGACATGTCGCGCACCGAGTCGAGCTACCTGACGTCGATCCACGGCAAGACCGCATCGCTCTACGGCACGGCCGCGCGCATCGGCGGCATCGTCGCTGGTCACGATCGCCCGGTGATCGACGCGCTGACCGACTACGGCAACGCGTACGGCACGGTGTTCCAGATCGTCGACGACATCTTGGACATCACCGCCACCGACGCCCAGCTCGGCAAGCCCGCCGGTCACGACATGGTCGAGGGGGTCTACACCCTGCCGGTGCTGCGCACCCTGGCACTCGGCAACTCGGCGTCGTCGGAGCTCGCCGATCTCCTCGGGTCTCCTCTCGACGTGGTCGCGCAGGAGAAGGCGTTGGCGATCGTTCGCTCGAACGAGGGTCTGGCATCGGCCGTCGAGACCGCTCTCGACTACGTCGAGCGGGCCGAAGCATGCTGCGACGACTTCCCCGACTCGGACGCCACGACGGCGCTGCGTGCCGCTCCCCGAGCACTGCTCGCTTCGGTCTCCGTCGTCGCCTGAACCGGAGTCACCGCACGCGGCGTTCGCGATTCGGGTGAGCCGATCGGGCAGGCTGGGGTGATGCATGTCGTCATCGTCGGGGCTGGTGAGGTCGGTTGGTATCTCGCCCAACGGCTCGGAGCCGAGGGCAACGACGTCGTGGTCGTCGAGCAGAACGAGGTGATCGCTGCGGCGATCGCTGCGGAACTCGACGTACAGGTCGTGGTGGGCAACGCCGCCGTACCGTCGACGTTGCGTGCTGCCGGCATCGAACGGGCCGCCTTGCTCGCTGGTGTCACCCAGAACGACGAGGTCAACCTGCTCGCCTCGCTCCTGGCGAAGGAGTTCGGCGTCGAGCAGACCGTGGTGCGCATCCAGACCGAGGAGCTTCGCGGACCGCTCGGCGAGAAGCTGCTCGCAACGATGGGCGCCGACGTCATCATCGATCCCGACGCCGACACCGCCGACGAGATCATGGAGCTCGCGCACGTGTCGGGTGCCGACGAGGTGTACCCGATGTCGAACGGCGAGCTGCTCGTGCTGGGCGCGGTGATCGGCGAGACGTCGGCATTCGTCGGGCACGACCTCGCCGAGATCGGCCGATCGTTCGAGCCGAACTGGAAGTTCCTGTTCGGTGCGTTGACACGAGACGGCGAGACGGTGATTCCTCGCGGCGACCAGGTGTTGGAGGCGGGCGACCACGTCCGTGTGCTGACCACGCGGGCGGCGCGTCGCGAGATCATGGAGCTGCTCGGCGCGGCGACGCGTCAGGCTCGTCGCGTAATGGTGCTCGGCGGAGGCGCAGTCGGGACTCGCGTCGCCGAGAGGTTGCAGGGCGAGGGCGCGACGGTCGTCCTGGTCGAGAACGATCCGGTGCGCGCCAAGGCGCTCAGCGAGCGCCTTCCCCGTGTGACCATCGTGCAAGGTGACATCGCCGACACCGAACTCCTGCTGGAGGAATCGGTGGCGCGCGATGGATCTGGTGATCGCCGCCACCGGCGACGACGCGTCGAACGTCCTGGCGTGTGCATACGCCGCCGCGGAGGGTGAGGCCTTCACCGTTGCGGTCCTCCACCGCCTGTCGCTGCTCCCGCTCGTGCGCCAGTTCGGCATCGATGCCGCTCTCAGCCCGCGCACCGCATCGGCCAACGCCGTGCTCCGACACATCCGCGGCGGCACCGCCTCGGTGGCGACGTTCCTCGAGAGCGACATCGAGGTCAACGAGTTCGAGATCGAGGCCGGCAGTTCGGCCGATGGCGCGTTGGTCGCCGACCTGCACCTGCGGCACTCGGTCCTGCTGGGCGCGGTCACCCGCCAGGACGGCAGTGCCGAGATCGTGCGCGGCCACACGCTCCTGCACGCCGGCGACAACGTGGTGGTGTTCTCCCGGCCCGACGCCCTCGCGGTCACGCGCAAGGCGTTCTCGAAGTGACACTCGCCACGCACTCGACAGGACGTGTGTCGTGGTTCGGCAGTCGTGGCGAACGCCTGTTGTCGCCGGGTCGGTACTCGTCGCTCATCGTCAACGTGGTCGGGCTGACCATCGCCGTGGTCGGCGTGGGAATCGCAGCGTCGGGCGTGGTCGGCGCCATCGACGGCGGACCCGACGTGTTCGTCCTGCTCGCGACCGGTGTGGTGGTGTGGGCGGTCGGTTCGGTGATGTGGCGGGTGACCATCGTGCCGAAGCAGATCCGCATCCTCGACGTGTTCACGACCGTGACCCTGGCATGGCTCGCCATGGCAGTCGTCGGAGCCATCCCGTACCTGCTCACCGGACACTTCGATCGCATCGACGACGCGTTGTTCGAGTCGATCTCGGGCTTCACCACGACCGGCGCCACCGTGACACCCGACATCGAAGCGACATCGCAGGGGTTGCTGTTCTGGCGTTCGACCACGCAGTGGATGGGTGGCATGGGCGTGATCGTGCTCGTCGTCGCGGTCCTGCCGACGGTGGGTTCGGGCGGGATGAGTCTGCTCGCCGCCGAGGCGCCCGGACCCACCGGCGAGCGCCTGACCCCGCGCGTCCGTGAGACCGCTCGGCGTCTGTGGGCGGTGTACGTGGGATTCACGATCGTGCTGGCGGGGCTCTATGCGCTTGCCGGGATGAGCCTCTACGACGCGGTCTCGCACAGCTTCACCACCGTGTCGACCGGGGGATTCTCGCCGTACCAGGACTCGATCGGAGCGTTCGACTCGCCGCTGATCGAGTGGATCTGCATCGTCGCAATGCTGCTGGCGGGCGGCAGCTTCACGCTCTACTACCGGGCGCTCAAACGTGATCCGAAACCGTTGCTCCGCTCGTCGGAGTTCAAGGTGTATCTGCTGGTCGTCGCGGGCATCACGCTGTGGGCGTTCGTCGCCTCGGGCAACGACGGTGGCCAGGCGGCGGGTTTCCGTGATGCCATGTTCACGACGGTGTCGACGGTCACGACGACCGGGTACGTCGTCACCGAGTACGGCTTGTGGAGCCAGACGGTGCAACTGGTGTTGCTGTTGGCGATGCCGATCGGGGCCATGGCCGGCTCGACGGCGGGCGGCGTCAAGATCGTACGGGTGATGGCGATCGCCAGCTTCGCCCACCGGGAGGCGCTGCGTCAGCTCCACCCGCACCTAATACGCCCCGTGCGGGTGGGCAACGGCATCCTGCCCGACGATGTCGCCCGGCGAGTGGTCGGCTTCATGATCCTCGCGCTCGCGATCTTCGGTGGGGGTGCGGTGCTGATCTCGGCGACCGGCCCCGACATGATCACGTCGCTGTCGTCGTCGGCGACGGCGTTCGGCAACGTCGGCCCGGGGCTGGGCTCGCTCGACCACGCCAACGACTTCCTCTCGATTCCCGCTCCTGGGCGCGCGATCGCGATGGGGCAGATGCTGCTCGGCCGGCTCGAGATCTACCCGGTGATCCTCGCGCTCTCGGTGGTCACGCTGCGGATTCCCCGAGCCCTCCACCCTCGTCGCCGCGCCGACTGACCCGGCGCGCGGACGGTCACCGGCGAGGGCATCGTCACCAGGACGGGGCGAACTTGCTGATCGCGCTGGCGAGCGCATAGGCGCGTTCGGCGCCGCCGGGGTGACCCTCGCGCAGTTCGTTGGCAGCGATTCGCAGAACCGCGCCCGCGATCCGATCACTGCGGACGCCGAGACGCAGCGCGGGCCGGAGGATGGCGGGGCGGCCCAGGAACCGTGCAGTGAGCCGGCCGACCTGGTGGTACTGGCCGACCTCGTCGGCGAGCATCGTCGGATACCGCTGCAGGGTCGTCGAGTTGCCGGTTGACAGCGCATCACCCAGCACTTCGGCGGCGAGTCGGCCGCTCATCAGCGCAGCGTCGACGCCATCGCCGTTGAACGGGCTGGCGGCGCCGGCGGCATCGCCGACCACCAGGAAGGTCGGTCCCATCTTGGGTCCGACCGACCCAGCCAGCGGGACACGGAAGCGCGTCGGGGCCTTGAGCTGCTCGTTCGGGTCGAGATGCCAACGCTCGGCGATCCGGTGCGCGAAGGAGTCGAGCAGCTTGAGCGCGTTGATGCTTCGGACGTCGCGGTAGGTCGACAAGACGCCGACGCCGACGTTGACGGTGCCGTCACCGAGCGGAATCACCCAGCCGTACCCGGCGACCGGGCGGCCGGCCGCGTCGGGGATGCCGAGGTCGGATTCGATCCACGACTCCGACGAGCGATCGCTGCGGAAGTAGCTCCGCGTCGCGATGCCATAGGGCCAGTTCCGGCGACGGGTGGTGCCGAGGTCACGTCCGAAACTGCTGTTGGCGCCGTCGGCGACGACGACGAAGCGAGCCCGCACGGCCTCGTGGCGCTCGGCGCTCGGGTCGAGTTGGGGATCGATGGCGAGTGTCGCGCCGCGAACGAAACCCCGCTCGACGATCGGCGCCGTCGCCTGATGCCCCATCAGCACCGTGGCGCCGGCCTCGACGGCCCGCGCTCGCAGGTGGGCGTCGAGCACGTCACGACGGAGCGCGGTTGCATGATCGGTCAGGTCACCGTGGCGGGGCCACGGCGCGGTGACCTCGCGGTCGCCGTGAACGAGGCGGACCCCGGCGAGGCGGTGCCCGCCGAGTGAAACGGGCTCGACGTCGAGCAGCGTCAGCTCGCGGAGCGCACGCGGGGTGAGCGCGTCGCCGCACGCCTTGTGGCGGGCGACGGGCCGCTTCTCGACGACCGTGACGTGATGACCGGCGCCGGCCAGCCAGGTGGCGACCGACGCTCCGGCAGGGCCACCGCCGACGACGAGGACGTCGGTGTCCAGGGTGCCCTCGGTGTACTGGCCGTCAGCCGGCCGACGGCGGCGAGCCGGGGATGGCTTCGGGGCCGATCGGCATGACCGAGTCGTAGTCTGCGACCAACTCCGGTGAGGTGTAGTCGTACGCGCCGGCTTCGAGATCGGCGAACAGGGGCGACTCCTCCGAACACCAGGTCTCGTACTCGTCGGCGTACTCCTCGCTCGTCGGGTCGGCGCCACCGAGGTCGTAGCGCTCGTGGCAGACGACGGCGACGATCTCGTACTGGGTGAGCTGGCCGCCGAACGCAGGCATCACGCCGCGGGCGCCCGTGACGTGCGGGCCGCCCTCACGATCGGGGTTGCCGTAGATCTCGACGTCGGCAGCGTTGTAGCCCTCGGTGCCGTAGAAGACGTAACGGATCTGGTCCTCGATGTGCGGGAACGTCTTCAGGACCTCGCCACCGGAGAACGCGTAGCCGACTCCGCCGCCGCCTTCGGCGCCGTGGCAGCTGGCACAGCTGCTGTAGATCTCGGTGCCGATCCCGAGCGGGCCTTCGACGACCTCAGGTGGTTCGGTGACGGCCCGGACGTACATGAAGAGCCAGACCGGCATCAAGCTCAGCGTGGCCATCGCCCAGAAGGGGATCTTGCGTCGACGCTTGGCGGCCTGCACGTACACGGGCTCGGGCTTGGGTGGCGGCGGTGCGGCCGGAGCGGGAGCCGGCGTTCGCGCCGGTGGTCCGGAGGCCGCCGGTGCTGCGGCCGGGGTGGCGGCGGGCGTGGTGGCCGGTGCGTTCGAGGCTGCAGCGGCGTCGCTGGGCGCATCGGCGGCGGCGTCGCCGCCTTGGCCGATCGCGGAGCGCCGCTCGCGCGACCGCTTCAGGAGGTGTTCGGGGATCTCGGTCACTTCGCCGATGATAGATGGATGTGGCCGCGAACCGGGAATCTGCGCTCGGATCGATCGCGATGCACTTACGCACAACCTGGCGCGCTCGCAAGACTTGCGTGCCAGACTTCGCACATCTTGCGCCGACGACTACAGTTCGTTGGCGAATATCCCGGCTCGTCGGTGGCAGATCGATTCGCACGATCTCCGCAGTCCGCCGGGCGACGCACGCAGATCCACCACGACAGGAACAGCCGCACACATGATCGCAATCGCCCCACTCGAGTGGCCAGGGATGAACCAGGCCTTTCTCACGGCCCTGGTCGCGACCCTCGTGCTGTCGCTCGCGATCATTCCGTACGGCAAGCGCCGTCCGGTCGGAGCACCGTTCTCCTGGGGTGAGGCGATGCTCGGCGCGACCTACCTGTTCGGCGTGCTCTTCCTGGCGTTCGGCATCCTGCCTCACCAGTGGATCGACCACGCCGACAAGGACCTCGGCTGGTCGAAGGACAAGATCATCTACGGCCCCGGTGGCATCTTGAAGCCCGAGTCGGCAGGAGGCTGGAACCCGATCACCCTGCAGTACGAAGCCGTCCGGGACATCGTCGCCGTGCTGATCCACGCGGTGCTGTTCGGGCTCTACATCTACTTGGCGATCTGGTGGCAGAAGCGCGGCGACGTCAAGCCCAAGGAACTGCCCACCTCCACCTACGGGCGCCCGTTGGTCAAGAAGGCGTGACCCATGGCCAGGACTGATGCCAACCCCCCGTTGATGCCGTACACCGACGAGTACACGTTGGTGGAAGTCGACGCGGACTACCTGACCAAGGCCGTCAAGCCGAAGCAGTTCATTCACATCGACCAGAGCGAGTGCATCGCCTGCGAGGGCTGTGTCGACATCTGCCCGTGGAAGTGCATCCACATGGTGTCGACCTCGGCGGTGGTCGAGGCCGAGGGCACCGAGCAGCCCGGGACCGACCCGTCCGACGCCTTCATGTTCACCATCGACGACGACATCTGCACCCGGTGCGCACTCTGCGTCGACCGCTGCCCCACCGGCGTCATCATTCTCGGCAAGGCGGGCACCGCCACAGCCGCAGGAAACTCCCACGTTCGAACCAACAACCATGGCTACGGCTATGGCATGAGGCTCTGAGAGAACCACGATCCCTATGGCAAAGATCATCGACGACAAACCCCGCCCCACGGTGAAGGACCGCGTGAACTCGACGGTCGACGCCGTGCAGGGCAGTCAGGCCTGGAGTTCGATCTTCCGGCCGGGCTCGATCTTCCGCAAGGGCTACACCGACAGTCCGCGCAACCGCAGCTACGTGATCATGAACTCGGTGCTGTACCACCTGCACCCGGTCAAGGTGAAGCGTCATGCGGTCAAGGTGAGCTACACGCTGTGTCTCGGCGGTCTGAGTTTCTTCCTGTTCATCCTGCTCACGGTCACCGGCATCTTCTTGATGTTCTTCTACCGGCCCGAGGCGACCGCGGCGTGGAACGACATCCAGAACCTGCAGACCTCGGTGACGTTCGGGTTGTTGGTGAGAAACATGCACCGATGGGGCGCCCACCTGATGGTGCTGACGGTGTTCTTGCACATGGCTCGCGTCTTCTACCACGGTGCCTACAAGCCGCCTCGTGAGTTCAACTGGGTGATCGGCGTCATCCTGCTGACGCTCACGTTGCTGCTGTCGTTCACCGGCTATCTGTTGCCGTGGGACCAACTGGCGCTGTGGGCGGTCACCGTGGGCACCAACATGATGGGCTACACACCGGTATTCGGTGAAGAGGTCCGATTCGTCCTGCTCGGCGGTGCCGAGATCGGCTCGGAGACCCTGTTGCGATGGTACGTGTTGCACGTGTTGTTCCTGCCGTTCGTGATCGTGATCTTCATGGCGATCCACTTCTGGCGTGTCCGCAAGGACGGCGGAATTTCGGGTCCGTTGTGATTCGCCCTGTTGACTGGAGCATGAGGTAATCCCATGACCGAGATCCCAGAGCACCTCCTCAAGCGAGCGCAAGCGGCGCGCGAGAAGTCGACCGAAGCAGCACCTCCTGCTCCGGAGGCCGCCGCCGAGTCGACGGCCGCGCCCGCCGACTCGCGCATCCCCGAAGCCCTGCTGCAGCGCAGCAAGGCTGCCAAGGCAGCCAAGGCCGGTGGCACGACCGACGAGGCACCCGCCGGCGGAGGCGCCGTCGCGGTCGCCGACAAGGTCGGTGCGGTCGTCGCGGCACCCGCAGCCGGTGGCGGCGTCCCGGTCGGCGCCGGGCCGGGGGGGCACACGCAGCGTCTGCTCACCGTGGTCAAGTCCGGATCGATCCAGGACGTCAAGGCCACGCCCGTCGACAAGGTGCACACGTGGCCGCACCTGCTCGCCGCCGAGTTCGTCGCGTCCCTCGCGATGACGGCCTTCGTGTTCATCTTCTCGGTGTTCGTGCACGCCCCGCTGCTCCAGCTCGCCAACACCAACCAGACACCAAACCCCTCGAAGGCGCCCTGGTACTTCCTCGGCCTCCAGGAACTGCTCGTCTACTTCCACCCGATGGTCGCAGGTGTCACCCTGCCGGGAGTGGGCCTGATCGCCCTCGTCCTGGCGCCCTACCTCGATCGGAACCCCTCGAACAAGCCCGAGGATCGCAAGTTCTTGACCGCGCTGATGACCGTGTTCCTCATGTTCTGGGCGGTGCTCGTGCTCATCGGTTCGTTCTTCCGAGGCCCTGGTTTCAACTTCGTCCTACCGTGGGTCGAAGGCCTGTTCTTCGAATTGTGAGATTGCGAAAGGAGACCCCCCAGTCATGAGTACTGCAGCAATCATCGCCATCGCGATCGGAGTCGTCGTCGTCCTCGGCGCGATTTCGTTCTTCACCCTCGCTCGTCGCAGCGACGTCCGCGGCGCGGGTGCCCTGTCGGGTGAGACGGTCCAGCGGGACAAGGCCGCGCGCAAGAGTGCCGAACCCGTCGCCACACAGACCACCGCATCCGACGTCGAAGCGGCAGGTGTCGCGGCCCGCAGCGACAGCACCGCCGTCGCCGTGCGATCCGAGCCCGAGATCGTCCAATGGACCCCGCCCGACCCCGAGGTCATCGGTGTCACCCGTCGACAGTTCTTCAACCGCGCCACGGTGTCGTTGATGAGCGTCAGCCTCGCTGGATTCGCGGCGGCAGCCTTCGTTGCATTCCTGTGGCCGAGCGGCACCGGCGGTTTCGGTGGTCAGATCTCCGTCGGGAAGATCGGCAACATCAAAGACGGCATCAAGCAGGGCGGCGGCTTCTTCTATGCGGCCGAAGCTCGGTCGTGGATCACCGAGTACCCCGCCGAGGCGCTCCCCCTCGCCGAGACCGTCTACCCCGAGTCGATTCTCTCCACGATGCGCGAAGGCATCGTGGTGCTCAGCCAGAAGTGCCCGCACCTCGGCTGTCGCGTGCCCGAGTGCGCGACCAGCCAGTGGTTCGAGTGCCAGTGTCACGGCTCGCAGTACAACCGTGTCGGCGAGAAGAAGGCCGGGCCGGCCCCTCGCGGCATGGACCACTTCCCGGCGACCATCGCCGCCAACGGTGACGTCACCGTCAACACGGGCAGCACCGTTCCCGGCGCCGCGATCGGCACCAACACCACCGGCCAGGAGGCCGAAGGCCCGCACTGCACCAGCGGCGGGGAGCACTGATGGTCGCCCTCACCACGACCACGATCGGGGTCATCGGGCTCCTCATCGTCATCGCGGGCTGGATCATCTACGGGATCTTCAACGTCGCCGCCGGACGACGTGAGGTCGGCTCGGAGATCGAACTCGCCGCCAACCGCAAGGAGTACTACGACGACGAGACGCTCGAGGGCCCGCGCCTCGAGCGCGTGCAGTTGCTCGGCGTGATCATGCTCGGCATCATCGTGGTGGCACTCCCGCTCTACTGGGTGTTCGAACCCAGCCGGCAGGCCGGCGCACAAGAAGGTTGGGACAACCGGTTCGCGAGCTGGGGCTCGCAGCTGTTCGCGCCCACCGCCGAGGGCGGGTTCAACTGTGCCGGCTGCCACGGTGGCATGCAGGCGGTCGGAGGAGAGGCACCGTTCACGGTGACCGATCCGATCACCCAGGAGGTTCAGGCGGTCAACTGGAAGGCGCCTGCGCTCAACAGCACTCTGTACAAGTTCGACGAGAGCGAAGTCCGGTTCATCCTCAACTACGGACGGCCGTTCTCGCCCATGTCTCCATGGGGCCTCGTCGGCGGCGGGCCGATGAACACCCAGCAGATCGACAACCTGATCGCCTACATCAAGAGCATCCAGATCCCGCGCGACAACTGTGGCGAGGGCGAGGACGACCCTCGCGTCTGCGATTCGGGCAACCTGCCCGCGTCGCTCCAGGCCGAGATCCAAGCGGCAGCAGAGAAGGCCGTCGAGGACGGTGACGCCGACACCATCGGCGAGGCGCTGTTCAATCTCGATCTCGCGAGCGGGGCCTACAGCTGCGCTCGCTGCCACACCCTCGGGTGGAGCTACGGCCAGCCGGGCGTGTCGGGCCAGGGAGCCTTCGGCTGGAACCTCACCGGTGGTTCGGTCAACTCGCACTTCGCCGACGACGAGCAGCTGGTCTCGTTCCTGAAGAACGGTTCGGAGTTCGGAAAGCTCTATGGTCTCAACGGCCAGGGCAGCGGTCGGATGCCCGGGTTCGGATCGACGCTCACCGACGAGCAGATCCGCGAAATCGTCGAATACGTACGGAGCTTGTGACCATGACCTTGTTGGCAATCGGCTGGGAGCCCGAGCTCCGAGGTCTCCTCACCGTCGTCATCGGAGTCGTCATCCTGTGCGGCAGCGTCTACGGGATCATGGCCACGAACATGGGACTGCGCCTCGCGTTCCTCGTGTCCTTGGCCGCGCTGTTCGGGTGGTTGATGCTGATGGGTGCGGTGTGGATGGTGTACGGCATCGGCCTGCGCGGTCCCGATCCTTCGTGGCAGGCCGTGCCGGGAGCCGGCGTGCTGCAGGACGTCACCGCACTCGGCGCCGCGGGAGTTCTCGACCCCAACGCCGACGTTCCCCTCGACGCCACTCCGGAGGAGTCGGCCGAGATCGTTCGTGACACCTTCATCGAGCAGGGCTGGGTCGTGCTCGACAAGGCATCGCCGGCATTCGGCCAGGCGCAGGCGTCGGCCTCCGAACTGCTCGTCGAAGAGGGAGCGTTCGCCGCAGGACAGTTCGAGATCGTCGAGGTGTTCGACATCGGCGGCGAGCGGTATCCGAAGATCAACGACTCGCTGGACTTCATCGCCTTCTTCCACACGCCGCACTACGTGGTTGCCGAGGCTGCACCGTTCGTCCCGGTGCGCGTCGAGCCCGGTCGAGCGCCTGCCCGCCCCGAGATCGACGAGAACCGCCAGCGTGAGTACGTCTACATGGTGCGTGACCTGGGTGCTCGTCGTCAGCCGGCCCTCGTGCTGATGATCGGTGCCGGGCTGATCTTCTTCGCGCTGTGCTACCTCCTCCATCGCCGTGACCGCGTCTTGAAGTCCAACCTCGAACAACCCTTGCCGCCCGTCAAGATCGATGCACCCGCCGACGCCACTGCCGACGCCGAGCAGGAGAAGGTCGGAGCCGGCGTCTGAGATGAGGCACTAGTGGGGCAGTATCTCCCCATCGTCATCCTGTTGATCCTGGCGGTCGTCTTCGGAGTGCTCAGCTTCGCGGCGTCGCGTCTGCTGGCGCCTCGCAGACCGTCGGTGGCCAAGGAAGCGCCGTACGAGTGCGGCATCGTGCCGAGCCGCGAGCCACCGGAACGTTTCCCGGTCAGCTTCTACATCGTTGCGATGCTGTTCATCATGTTCGACATCGAGATCATCTTCGTCTACCCCTACGCCGTGTCGCACTCGACGCTCGGCGTCTACGGATTCTGGGCGATCTTCGCCTTCTCGGCCGTGTTCTTCGCCACCTTCGTGTACGAAGTCGCCCGTGGCGGGCTCGACTGGGGCCCGATCCATCGCTATCGCAGCCTGGCGACCAACGCTGCGATGGTCTCGCCCGAACGTACGGCCACCACCACCGTTCGTCGTGTCGGTACCGAAGGTCGCGTGCCTGCCGACGACGGCGCGGCCGCGTAGGGCAACGCAGCGAGACGCAAAGGAGTCATCACCATGGGCATCGTCAACGATGTGCTCGACGACGGACTCGGCGGGCTGTCGCACAACGTCATCACCGGGAAACTGGAAGATCTGATCAACTGGTCCCGGTCGCGCTCGTCGTGGCCGGCATCGTTCGGACTCGCCTGCTGCGCCATCGAGATGATGGCGACCGGTGGCGCGCACTACGACATCTCGCGGTTCGGGATGGAAGTGTTCCGTGCATCGCCCCGACAGGCCGACATCATGATCGTCGCCGGACGCGTCAGCCAGAAGATGGCCCCCGTTCTGCGTCAGGTGTACGACCAGATGATGGAACCCAAGTGGGTCATCTCGATGGGCGTGTGCGCCTCTTCGGGCGGCATGTTCAACAACTACGCGATCGTGCAGGGCGTCGACCAGATCGTGCCGATCGATGTCTACGCGCCGGGGTGCCCGCCGACGCCCGAGACCTTGATCCATGCGATCGAGACGCTGCACGGCCTGATCGAGACGAACCAGATCCTCAAGCGTCGTGACGAGACCGGCGCCGGCGCCAACGTGCACGTCGAGTACATCGAACCGGGTGCGTCGCCGACGCCGGTGTTGCTGGGAGCGAAGAAGTGAGCCGCCCGCAAGAGGTCCGACACGTCGCGCGTGAGGAGTACCTCAGCACGGTCAAGGCGCTGGCCGACGACGGTTACGCGATGTGCGTCGACCTGACGGCGGTCGACTATCTCGAGCGTTCTGACCGTCAGCTTCCCGATGACGCCGAAGCCGCCGAACGGTTCGAGTTGGTCGTCAACCTGCTCGACATCGGCAACCGCCGTCGCCTCCGTCTGCGGGTGCAGGTTCCCGAGGGCGACCCGACGGTGCCGACGCTCTTCGACGTCCACCCCGGCACCGAGGCGATGGAGCGGGAGGTGTTCGACATGTTCGGCATCGAGTTCTCCGACCACCCCGACCTCACCCGCATCCTGATGCCCGAGGACTGGGTCGGCCACCCGTTGCGCAAGGACTACGAGGTCGGCCGCATCCCGGTGCAGTTCAAGGGAGCCAACGCCTGATGTCCGAGACGACGATCCCCGACACCGACGCTGCCGAGGCCAACGCCGTCGAACCGGAGGCTGGTGAGAGCTCCGACACGGGCACCGACTTCTACCAGCGCTCGGTTGCCGGCACCGACGAGGGAGAGCAGCAGCTCCGCCCACGCAGTGAGCTCTCGGCCAAGGAACTGTTGCGCGAGGTCGGATCGGTCCTGCGGATGTCCGAGGCCGACGCTGCCAAGCTCGGCGACCTCCCCGACGACCCGGACGAAGATCAGACCATGATCATCAACATGGGCCCGCAGCACCCGTCGACCCACGGGGTCCTGCGGCTGATGTTGGAACTCCAGGGCGAGACCGTGCTGCGGTGCAAGCCGATCATCGGCTACCTGCACACCGGCATGGAGAAGACCGGCGAGCACCTCACCTACGCGCAGGGCGGCACCAACGTCACGCGCATGGACTACCTGAGCCCGATCGCCAACGAACTCGCCTTTGCGATGGCGACCGAGAAACTGCTCGGCATCGACGACGACATCCCCGACCGCGCGGTCTGGATCCGCATGCTGATGGCCGAGATGAGCCGGATGGCGAGTCACCTGTTGTTCATGGCCACCAACGGCATGGACCTCGGCGCCGTGTCGATGATGATCTACGGCTGGCGCGAACGCGAAGAGGTGCTGCGGTTCTTCCAGGAGGTCACCGGCCTGCGGATGAACCACAACTACATCCGCCCGGGCGGTGTCGCGGCCGACCTGCCGGCCGGATGGCGCGACGGGGTGCTGTCGATCCTCGACATGCTGCCCGACCGTCTGGACGAGTACGACACGCTGATGACCGGCCAGCCGATCTGGCGTGAACGGCTCCAGGGCGTCGGGGTGATCACACCGCAGGAAGCACTTGCCCTCGGTGCCACGGGCCCGATCCTCCGGTCGACCGGTGTCGAGTGGGACCTGCGCCGCGATCAGCCGTACATGCACTACGACGAGATGGAGTTCGACGTGGTCGTCGGCTCGTACGGAGACGCCTTCGACCGCTACGCGATCCGGCTCGCGGAGATTCGCGAATCGATGAGGATCGTGCGCCAGATCCTCGATCGGATGCCCCCTGGCGACTTCCGCATCCAGGACAAGAAGGTGACGCCGCCACCGCGCGCCCGCATCGACGAGTCGATGGAGGCGTTGATCCATCACTTCAAGATCTTCACCGAGGGGTTCAAGGTTCCCGAGGGCGAGGCGTACATCGGCCTGGAAGGCCCGCGTGGCGAAATCGGCTGCTACATCGTGAGCGACGGTTCGGCCACGCCGTATCGGATGCACATGCGCGAGCCGAGCTTCGTGAACATCCAGTGCCTGCCGCACATGATGCGCGGAGGATTGGTTGCCGATGCGGTCGCTGTGATCAGTAGCGTCGACCCGGTGCTCGGCGGCGTGGACAGGTGAACGGAGTGGATCGGTGAGTCGACTGAATGACCACAACGTGGTGATGGCCAAGGAGATCATCGCCCGCTATCCCAAGAAGAAGTCCGCCTTGATCCCGCTCGTGCATCTCAGCCAGCAGCAGAACGGCTACGTCACCGAGGACGCGATGCGCCACGTGGCCGAACTGCTCGACGTGACCCCCGCCGAGGTCTACGGCACGGCGTCGTTCTACGAGATGTTCCGCTTCGAGCCGACCGGCAAGTACCTGATCAACATCTGCGGGACGATGTCGTGCGCGTTGATGGGCGGCGACGAACTGATGCACCACGCCGAGCACACGCTCGGCGTCCGCGCCGGATCCACCACCAGCGATGGCCTGATCACGCTGCAGCACGCCGAGTGCCAGGCGGCGTGCACCGAGGCACCGACCCTGCAGGTGAACTACCGCCACCGGTATCGCGTCACCCCCGAGGCGTTCGACGAGTTGGTCGCCGATCTGCGCGCCGGCAAACTCGACGCCGAGGTGCCACCCCACGGCACGCTCGGTCGCAACCGTCAGCAGATTCCGGCCGATCGCGCAGTTGGTCGCGCGTCATCCCGACGACGTCACCGAGGGACCCGCCTGGATCGAAGTGAGCCCCGCATGAGCACCATCAACTCCAACGGCAGCACCGGAGGGACGACCGATCGGGTCGTCAGCCCGTATCCCTGGGCGCCCGGGTATTACCCGAGCGATCGCCCGGCCGTCGTGACGTCACGGTTCCAGTACGAAGACGGTCACACCATCGAGCGGTTCCTGGCAACCGGCGGGTACGAGGGTCTGCGCGCCGCGCTGGCGAAGACCCCGGCCGAGGTGGCCGAGGAGGTCAAGAACTCGACGCTGCTCGGCCGTGGCGGTGCCGGTTTCCCCGCCGGCACGAAGTGGGGGTTCACGCCGCAGGGCGTGTGGCCGCGGTACCTCGTCGTCAACGGCGACGAGTCCGAGCCGGGCACGTACAAGGATCGTCTGCTCATGGAGTGCGACCCGCACCAGCTGATCGAGGGCTGCCTGATCGCGTCGTACGCCGCCGGGCTGTCGCAGTGCTTCCTCTACGTTCGCGGTGAGATGCCGCTCGCGCACGAGCGCGTGGCACAGGCCCTCGACGACGCCTACGCCGCCGGCTACGTCGGCACCAACATCCTCGGCACCGACTTCAGCCTCGACATCGTGCTCCACACCGGCGCCGGCGCCTACGTCGTCGGCGAAGAGACAGCCCTGATCGAGTCGCTCGAAGGTGAGCGCGGCATGCCTCGCCTCAAGCCGCCGTATTTCCCGGCCGCTGTCGGGCTGTACGGCCAGCCGACGATCGTCAACAACGTCGAGACGCTGTCGAACCTGCCCTTCATCGCCAAGGAGGGGTCGGCCGCCTACACCGCGATCGGTACCCCTACCTCGCCGGGAACCCGCATGATCGCGGTCTCCGGGCACGTGAAACGGCCGGGCGTCTACGAGATCGTCAACGGCTCGACGACTTTCCGCGATCTGCTCTACGGCGACGACTTCGCCCAGGGCATCCGCGACGGCAACGAGCTCAAGGCGTTCGTGCCCGGCGGCGGGTCGGCGCCATGGTTCCTCCCGGAGCAACTCGACATCGCCTTCGAAGGCCCCGAGGCGGGTGCCGCCGGGTCGATGCTCGGCTCCGGAGCCGTGATGGTGATGGACTCCACCACGGACATCCCCGCCGCAGCGCTCACGCTCGTGCGCTTCTACGCCCACGAGTCGTGCGGGAAGTGCGTGCCGTGCCGTGAAGGTGGCACCTGGCTGTACCGCCTGGTGCAACGCATCGTCGATGGCTATGGCACCGATGCCGACCTCGAAACGATCCTGCAGGTGGGCGAGTCGATCTGCCCCGGCGAGATGCCGCACGCATCGAGCGATCGTCTCGGTCTCGAAGCGGTGCCGTTTCCCTACAAGATGACCACGATCTGTTTCGTCGGTCCGTCGGCGTACGTGCCGATCCACTCCGCGCTCACGTTGTTCCCGGAGGAGTTCGACGCGCTGGTGACCAAGCGCGCCGAGCGGCGCCACATCCCCGTGATGGCAGGAGCCGCCGAATGAGCGACGACAACATCGACACGCCGACACCCGACGCCGATGTGCTGACCGACGAAGTGATCGCCGACGCCGAAACGGCGCACGAGGACGCAGCCGCCGAGGCGGCGCACCTGGACGCGGACGTCGAACCCGAGCCCGATCCCAACGCGGTGACGCTGTCGATCAACGGGCGCGACGTACCCGCCCGCAAGGGTGACATGGTGATCACCGCAGCCTTGGGCGCCGACGAGTACGTCCCGCACTTCTGCTACCACCCCCGGATGTCGCCGGTCGGGATGTGCCGTCAGTGCATGGTCGAGGTCGAAGGCCCCCGCGGGCCGATGATGGTCGTGTCGTGCATGACGCCGGTCGCCGACGGCCAGGTGGTCCGCACCGACACCGACCCCGTGAAGCGGGCCCAGGAGGGCATGCTCGAACTGCTGCTCGCCAACCACCCGCTCGACTGCCCGGTCTGCGACAAGGGCGGCGAGTGCCCGCTGCAGGATCAGGCGTTCAGCCACGGGCCCGGCGAGTCGCGTTACGTCGAAGAGAAGCGTCACTACGAAAAGCCGATCCCGATCAGCGATCTGGTCTACCTCGACCGAGAGCGCTGCATCCTCTGCGACCGCTGCACCCGCTTCGCCGACGAGGTCGCCGGCGACAAGCTGATCCACTTCATCAGCCGCGGCAACGACACCCAGGTGATGACGTTCCCGGACGAACCGTTCGTGTCGTACTTCTCCGGCAACACCGTGCAGATCTGTCCTGTTGGCGCCCTCACGGCGAAGCCCTACCGTTTCAAGGCCCGACCGTGGGACCTCGCTCAACGTGAGTCGACCTGCACGACGTGCTCGGTGGGCTGCCGCACGGTCATCCAGTCGAGCCGCGACGAACTGCTCCGGTATCAAGGTGTCGACTCCGACCCGGTCAACTGGGGTTGGCTGTGCGACCGCGGGCGGTTCAACTTCGAGGCGGTCAACTCCGACCACCGTCTCGCCTCCCCGATGGTGAACACCGACACCGGACTCGTGCCGGCGAGTTGGAGCGCTGCGCTGCGCGCTGCCGCCTCGCTGATCACCGATGCGCTCGCCGACGGTGGCCCCGACAGCATCGGACTGCTCGGTGGGGCTCGCGGCTCGAACGAAGACGCGTTCGCCTGGGCACAACTCGCCGACGCGATCGGGATCTCTCACCGCGACGCTCAGCTCGGCGACGGTCTGCCTTCCGAGATCCTCGGCCTCGATCGGGCAACGATCGACGACGCGGCGGCGGCACCGACCGTGATCCTGCTCGGACCGGATCTCAAGGAAGAACTCCCTGTTCTGTATCTGCGCCTTCGAGATGCAGCGGAGAAGAAGCGCACCCGCATCATCGAGTTCTCGGCGCTCGAGACCGGCATGTCGCCGTATGCCTGGAAGTCGGTGCGCTACGAACCCGGCTCGCAACAGGCGGCCGTGGCCACGTCGCTGGCCGAGACCGACGTCGCCGACCAGATCGCCACCGGCGAGGTCGTCGTCGTCGTGGGCCGCCCCAACCTCGCCGAGTCGGCCGAGGCCACGGTTGCCGCTCTGCAGACGATCCTCGACGGATGCCCCGGGGCGACCGTGCTCCCGGCATTGCGTCGCGGCAACGTCGTCGGCGCACTCTCGCTCGGCCTGGCGCCGTCCGACTCGGACCACGACGGACTGGCGACCCTGCGCGCCGCTGCCGAGGGCAAGCTCGAACTGCTCGTGCTCCTGGGGGCCGACCCGCTCAACGACTGCCCCGACGCCGACCTCGCTCGGCGTGCGGTCGCAGGCGCACGACGTGTTCTCGCCATCGACACGTTCCCGAGCGAGTCGACGCAGCGCGCCGACGTGGTCCTGGCCGCAGCCGCCTACGGCGAGAAGGCCGGCACCACCACGAACCTCGAAGGTCGCGTCACCACCCTCGCCCAACAGGTCACCGCCACCGGGACGAGCCGACCGGATTGGATGATCGCCGTCGAGTTGGGCCTGATGATTGGCGACCGGTCGTTCGGAAGCGACCACCCGCTTCGGGGTGTGTCGACCGTCGACGACGTGACGGCGCTCATCTCCTCGAGTATCCCGGCCTTCGCCGAGGTCACCGTCGAGGCCTTGCACGAGCAGCCCAACGGGGTGCTCGTCTCGCCGTCGTCGACCACGCTGACGGAGATGTCTTTCTCCGCGCCGGGTCGAAACAGCTATGACTATCGGTTGGTGGTGAGTCGCAAGTTGTACGACCGAGCAGTGGGGACCCAGATGTCGCGTTCGATCGCGAACCTCGCGCCCGGCTCTGCGGTGCACGTGCATCCGCTCGACCTCGACAGCCTCGGTGTCGCCGAGGGCGACGACGTCAAGGTCGTGAGCGCCAAAGCCGCGAGCGTCCTGCCGATCACCGCCAACGCCCGCGTGCCGCGAGGCGTCGTGTGGTCACCGTTCAACCAGGGTGGCGGCACGATCGAGGACATCGTCGACGGCGCCGCCGCAACGACCGACGTCAGGATCGAGCGAGTCTGATGTTGGCGATCGACCCGCTGCTCGAAGGCGGCCTGTTGTGGACGCCGCTGATCATCGTGATCGTGAAGGTGCTGGTCATCTTCGTGCTCGGTCTCGTCTCGACGATGCTGATGATCTGGTACGAACGCAAGGTCGTCTCGGGCATGCACAACCGCGTCGGTCCGAACAAGGCCGGCCCGTGGGGCATCCTGCAGAGCCTCGCCGACGGCATCAAGGCGTTCTTCAAGGAAGACCTGTTGCCGACACGCGCGGATCGCATCGTGTTTCGGCTCGCTCCGTTCCTGTCGTTCGTGCCGGGCTTCTTGATCTGGTCGGTGATTCCGCTCGGGGGGGACTACTCCGACGGCAATGACGGCACGATCGAGATCTTCGGCGAGACCACTCAGGCGCAGCTCGCCGATCCGCCGATCGGGATCCTGCTCGTGCTCGCACTGTCGGGCATCGCGGTCTACGGCATCATGCTCGCCGGCTGGTCGAGCGGCTCCAAGTACCCGCTGCTCGGATCGGTGCGAGCGTCGGCCCAGATGATCTCCTACGAGGCGGCGCTCGGGCTGAGCCTCGCTGCCGTGCTGCTGTCCTCGGGCACCCTGTCGACCTCCGGCATCGTCGCCCTCCAGGACAGCTTCGTCGACTGGAACGTGATCTCCACCGGGATCGTGCCGTTCGTGATCTTTCTGATCGCCGCCACCGCTGAACTCAACCGGCCGCCGTTCGACCTCGTCGAAGCCGAGCAGGAGCTCGTCGGCGGCTTCAACACCGAGTACTCCGGCATCCGTTTCGCGTTGTTCTTCCTCGCCGAGTTCATGGGCGTGGTCACGATGAGCGCGGTGATGGTCACGCTGTTCTTCGGCGGGCCGCAGGGGCTCTTCGACATTCCGCTGATCCCCAACGGCATCGAAGGAACCCTGTGGTTCTTCGTCAAGCTGATGGGATTCCTCTACCTGTACGTCTGGCTGCGTGCGACTCTCCCGCGGTTGCGGTACGACCAGCTGATGGACTTCGGCTGGAAGATCCTGATCCCGGTCGCGCTCGGTTGGTTCCTCCTCCTCGCAGCGCTGCGGGAGTTCTCGCCCGACGGCGAGTTCGGTGACAGCTTGCGCGTCGTGTTGATCTCGTTTGCCGTCGGTGCAGTGGCCGTGACGTTGTTCGCCGCAGCATTGAAGGTCAGCGCACGCAACCGTGTTGCCGCCGACGACGCCGCACACGGTCGGAGCGACGATTCACCCAGCCGTACCAGCAAGAAGGGGGCGACCGTCTGATGGGCTACCTCGAAGGTTTCGGCGTCACGATCCGCCAGCACCGCCTCTTCGGCGGCAAGCGCGTCACCACCGAGTACTCCGGTGGCCGCCGTGCGAAGAAGAAGCACGACGACGCCCGAGACGTCGAGCACGACGAGAAGCTGCCACGGCCCGAGCGGCTGCACGGCCGTCACGTGCTCAACCGGTACGAGGACGGCATGGAGAAGTGCATCGGCTGTGAGCTGTGTGCCGGGGTCTGCCCTGCCGACTGCATCCACGTGCGGGGCGCCGACAACGACCCCGAGAACCCGACGTCGCCCGGCGAGCGGTTCGGTTGGATCTACGAGATCAACTACCTCCGCTGCATCCACTGCGACATGTGCGTCGAAGCGTGCCCGACCGAGGCGATCACCGAGTCGAAGTTGTTCGAGTTCTCGTTCACGAGCCGCCAGGACGCGATCTACACCAAGGCCGAACTCGTCGTCGACGACGACGGCAAGCCGAAGAAGCTCCCCTGGGAGGATTGGCGCGAAGGGGACGACCTGCTCACCAGTGGCTGGATGCGCGCCACGTCCCCGTCGGGCGACGCCACGTTCGAAGGCCAGGTCGGCTGGAGTGGTGAGCTCGGCTACGGCGTTCGTGCTCCCGAGCCGACCCAGGACGTCCGCGACGCATCCAAGACCGTGCGGGTGGTCGAGCGGTGAGCGACGCCACGTTCCTCGAATACGTCGTGTTCTTCTCTGCGGCGGTCATGATCCTCGGTGGAGCGATCGGTGTGATCACGCTGAAGAATCCCGTACACGCAGCGCTGGGTCTCGTGCTCACCCTGTTCGGTGTGGCCGTGCAGTTCGTCGCGATGGAGGCGAACTTCCTCGCCGCGGTGCAGGTGATCGTGTACGCCGGCGCGATCGTCGTGCTGTTCCTGTTCGTGATCATGTTGCTCGGCGTCGACGAGTCGATCGATCTGTCGATCGAACCGATCCCGATCCAGCGGCCGCTGGCGGCGGTGATGGCGGTCGGCCTCCTCGGTCTACTCGGTGCTGCCATCGTCCGCGCCGAGGATGCATTGGTGATCAATCCCGGCAGCGGCATCGACACCGCCGCCGAGACCGGCAACAACGATGCCAACATCCAGCAGCTCGCAGCGAACCTCTACGGCGACCACGTGTTCGCATTCCAGCTCACGTCGGTGCTGTTGATCGTGGCCGTGGTGGGCACCGTGTTGCTGACCCGCAAGTGGCCACGCCGTGACGGCTCGTCCGATGCCGCGTCCGAGCACCGGAGCAGCGACACGTGATCGCCGCGATCGGTGCCACGTCCTACCTACTGCTCGCTGCGGCCCTCTTCGCGATCGGCGCGTTCGGGCTGCTCGTGCGGCGCAACCCGCTGATCATGTTCATGTGCATCGAGCTGATGCTGAACGCGGCGAACCTCACCTTCGTGGCCCTCGCCATGCAGCTCGGAGACATCAACGGCCAGACCGCCGTGTTCTTCGTGATGGTGGTCGCCGCCGCGGAGGTCGTGGTCGGCCTGGGCATTCTCGTTTCGATCCTGCGCCGCCGCCCCGGCGCCACCGCCGACGACCTCGCGGAACTGAAGGGCTGACGCCATGGCTGACCTCGTGTGGTTGATCCCTGCCTTCCCGCTGGCCGGCTTCTTCCTGATCCTGCTGTTCGGCCGCCGGCTCGGCGACCCGAAGTCGGGCTACCTCGCGACCGCGATGGTGTTCGCATCGTTCGCCGTCGCCGCCGCCATCTACTTCGATCTGCTCAGCCAGCCCGAGGAGGACCGGCAGACGGTCGTCACGCTGTTCTCGTGGGTCCCGGTCGGAACGCTCCAGGTCGACCTCGCCTTCCTCGTCGACCCGCTGTCGATCGCGATGTGCCTGTTCGTCACGTTCATCGCGGGCTGGATCCACATGTTCGCCGTCGGGTACATGCACGGCGACCCGAAGTTCTCGAAGTTCTTCCTCTACCTCAACCTGTTCGTCTTCTCGATGACGATCCTGGTGCTCGGCGAGAACCTGCTGGTGACGTTCCTCGGCTGGGAGGGTGTCGGCACCTGTTCGTACCTGCTGATCGCCTTCTGGCACACCCGCGAATCGGCGGCCACCGCCGGCAAGAAGGCCTTCGTCACCAACCGTGTCGGTGACTGGGGCGTCATGCTGGCGATGTTCCTGGCGTTCTCGGCGGTCGGCTCGTTGTCCTACACCGTGCTCAACGAGAGCGCCGAGACCGGCGAACTCGCCGCCTCGACCGCCTCGGCGATCGCGCTCCTGCTGCTGATCGGTGCGGCCGGCAAGAGCGCACAGCTGCCGCTCTACATCTGGCTGCCCGACGCCATGGAGGGCCCGACCCCGGTGTCGGCGCTGATCCACGCGGCCACGATGGTGACCGGCGGCGTGTTCCTGCTGACGCGCATCAACCCGGTCATCGCCGCGTCGTACGACTGGGTGCCGACCACGATCGCCTGGGTCGGTGCGATCACGGCGCTGTTCGCAGCCACGATCGCACTCGCCCAGAACGACATCAAGAAGGTGCTCGCCTACTCGACGGTGTCGCAGATCGGCTACATGATGCTCGCCGTCGGCACCGGTGGGTACGTGGCCGCGATCTTCCACATGGTGACGCACGCCGGCTTCAAGGCGCTGCTGTTCCTCGGTGCCGGTTCGGTGATCCACGGCATGCACGAGGAGCAGGACATGCGCTTCATGGGCGCGCTGCGCAAGTTCATGCCGATCACCGCAGCGACGTTCATCGTCGGATGGCTGGCGATCGCCGGCGTGCCGCCGTTCTCCGGCTTCTGGTCGAAGGACGAGATCCTGCTCTTCTCGCTCGCCGAGAGCCCAGCGCTGTATGCGATCGGGATCCTCACGGCGATCCTCACGGCGTTCTACATGACCCGCCAGATCATCATGGTGTTCTTCGGCGAGGCGCGGTGGACGAGCCTCGCGAACGCCGAGGAGGCCCCCGAGGTCGCCGAGGGCGAACCGCCCGTCGAGACCCACAACGCGCACGGGGAGTTCAAGCCGCACGAGTCGCCTCCGATCATGTGGATCCCGCTCGTCGCGCTTGCCGGAGTCGCTGCGCTCGGCGGACTGATCAACGTCCCCAAGCTGTTCGGTATCCCCGGCGGCGTCTCCCACAAGCTCGAGGATTGGTTGCATCCGGTGATCGAGTTCGGCGAGGCCGACATCACCGGGACCTGGGCCTACGACAACAAGTACGTCCTCGTCGCGATCGCCGTCGCTGCCGCGTTGATCGGCATCGCACTCGCCTGGCTGGTGTACGAGCGCAAGCGGATCAAGCCGTGGGAGCCGTCGTTGTTCGCCAACGGCTGGTACTACGACGCTGCGATCTCGTGGTTCATGGGCAAGCCGGGCCGTGAGGGCTTCCAGGCGGTGACCGACTTCGACGCCAAGATCGTCGACGGTGCCGTCAATGGTGTGGGCGTCGCAGTCAAGGAGACGGCCACCGAAGTGCGCAAGGGCCAGACCGGTTACGTGCGCCAGTACGCGGGGATCATCGGCATCGGCGTGGTGCTGTTGCTCGGGTGGTTCGTGGTGATTCGAGGGATCCTGTGATGTTGGCTGCCGAAACGGGATCGATTGCGTTCCCGATCCTCACCGCCCTGATCCTCGTCCCGGTGCTCGGATCGTTGCTCGTGGCGGTTCTGCCGGCGTCGAGGCCGGAGTTGCCCAAGGTGGTCGCGCTCGATGTCGAGCGTCGGCACGCTGGCGATGTCGATCTGGCTGATGGCGTCGTTCGAGACCGGTGACGCCGGTTTCCAGTTCGTCTCGAAGCACACCTGGATCGAGCCGTGGGGCATCTCGTGGCATCTCGGCGTCGACGGCATCTCGCTCTTCCTCGTCGTGCTCACGGGGTTGCTGTTCCCGTTGGCGATCGTCGGCATCGACCCACACCACGACGAGAAGCCGTACCTCGCCTGGCTGCTGCTGTTGCAGGCCGGTGTCATGGGCAGCTTCCTCAGCCTCGACCTGTTCGTCTTCTTCGTCTTCTTCGAGATCGTCCTCGTGCCGATGTACTTCCTCATCGCCGGCTGGGGCTACGAGAAGCGGGTCTACGCGGCGACCAAGTTCTTCCTGTTCACGATGTTGGGCTCGGCATTCATGCTGGTCGGACTGATCGCCACGGTGGCGATCGCGAGCAAGGATCTCGGCTACACCACCTTCGACCTCGTCGAGATCGCCGACGGCGCGAACTTCGCGACGTCGACCGGGCGTTGGCTGTTCTTCGCCTTCGCCATCGCCTTCGCGGTGAAGGTGCCGCTGGTGCCCGTGCACACGTGGCTGCCCGACGCCCACACCCAGGCCCCCACTGCCGGCTCGGTGGTGTTGGCCGGCGTGATGCTCAAGCTCGGCACCTACGGCTTGCTGCGCTTCGGCGTGTACCTGTTCCCCGAGGCATCGTTCTGGAGCCGACCGCTCTGGCTCACGTTGGCTGTGATCGGCATCGTCTACGGAGCCATCGCCGCCACCATGCAGACCGACCTGAAACGGCTCGTGGCCTACTCGTCGGTGGCCCACATGGGCTTCATCGTGCTCGGCACCTTTGCCTTCACGACGCAGTCGATGTCCGGCGGCGTGATCCAGATGATCAACCACGGCGTGTCGACCGGCGCCCTCTTCCTGCTCGTCGGGATGATCTACGAGCGTCGCCACACCCGCTCGATCGCCGAACTCAACGGCATCCAGAAGGTGGCACCGATCTTCGCCGCCGGGTTCATGGTCGTGATGCTGTCGTCGATCGGCGTGCCCGGACTGAACGGGTTCGTCGGCGAGTTCCTGATCCTGACGGGCTCGTTCCTCACCGCTCGCTGGTGGACGGTTGTCGCCGCCTTCGGTGTGATCCTCGCTGCGCTCTACCTGCTGTGGGCCTACCAGCGCGTGTTCCACGGTGAACCCGACGAGGAGAACCAGAAGTTCGCCGAGCTGAAGGTGAGAGAAGGCCTCGTCCTGCTGCCGTTCCTCGGGCTGATCGTGTTCATGGGCGTGTACCCCAAGCCGGTGCTCGACCGCATCGAGCCGAGCATCGACGCGTTGATCACGCGGGTCGAGGACAACACCGACTACGTCGAGCCCGAGCCCACGATCGAGATCGGCGAGCACGGCTCCACCGATGACCACGGCGACGACGAGCAGCCCGCCGACGACGAGCAGCCCGCCGACGAGGAAGGTGACGAGTGATGTTGCAGCAACTCGACACCTTCGTCGGCCCGGAGGTCAACTGGTTCGCACTCTCGCCGATGCTCACCCTGCTCGGCGGCACACTGTTCCTGATGCTCGCCGGCGCACTGACGCCGAAGTGGCCCAAGGGGCTCTACACGTTCGCGACGGCGTCGATTGCCGGAGCGGCGGGCGTCCTGGCGATGGTCCAGTGGGACGACATCAGCGACAACGGCACGACGACCCTCGTCGGTGGAGCGATCGCGTACGACACGCTGTCGATGTTCATGACGATCACGATCTGCATCGGTGTGATCCTCGTCGCGTTGATCAGTGACGAGTACCTCCGCGGCGGTCCGAACGACGGACCGGAGATCTACGCGCTCTACTTGGTGGCGGCGATCGGCGGCATCGTGATGGCCTCGGCCAACGATCTCATCGTGCTGTTCCTCGGACTCGAGACACTGTCGCTGGCGTTGTACGTGCTTGCGTCGAGCAATCGTCGCAGCAGCGAGAGCGCCGAGTCGGGCCTCAAGTACTTCGTACTCGGCGGCTTCGCGTCGGCGTTCTTCCTGTACGGCATCGCGCTCGTCTACGGCGCCACCGGCAGCACCAACATCAGCGAGATGGTGGCTGCCCTGCAGAACGGCGTCGACCCGTTCGGGAACGAATCCCTGGCGCTCGCCGGCATCGCGCTCTTGATCGTCGGTCTCGGATTCAAGGTCGCTGCGGTGCCGTTCCACGTGTGGGCGCCCGATGTGTATCAGGGTGCTCCGACGCCGGTGACGTCGTTGATGGCATCGGTCGGCAAGGCGGCAGCGTTCGCAGCGATGTTGCGCGTGCTGGTGATCGCGCTGCCGTTCTACCGTGACGACTGGCGCCCGATCATCTGGACGCTCGCGCTGGTCACGCTGCTCGTCGGCTCGATCCTCGCCGTCGTTCAGAACAACGTGAAGCGAATGCTTGCGTACTCCTCGATCAGCCACGCCGGCTTCATCCTGGTGGGCGTCGAGGCGGCCGGCCACGGTGCCGGCGACGCCGATCCCGGGCCCGGCATGCCCGCTGTGGTGTTGTACCTGATCCTGTACTCGGTGCTGGTGATCGGGTCGTTCGCCGTCGTCACCGTCGTGTCGCGCAGCTCTGGCGGCGATACCAGCCTCGACTCGTTCACCGGCCTCGCACGCCGTCGACCGATGCTGGCGCTTGCGTTCACCGTGCTCCTGCTGGCCCAGGCCGGCGTTCCGTTCACCAGCGGGTTCATCGCCAAGTTCGGTGTGATCCAGGCTGCCGTCGAGGTCGACAGCTACGCCATCGCGATCATCGCCATGGTCGCCGCTGTCGTCGCCGCGTTCTTGTACCTGCGGATCATGATCACGATGTGGACCGCCGACCCGGCCACCAATTCCGAGGGGGTCACCGAGCCGGTCGCCATCCCGTTCTCGATCGGCGTGGCGATCGTGGCGGCGGTTGCGTTCACACTGGTCGTCGGCATTGTTCCCGGCTGGCTGATCGACGCCGCCGATACCGTCACCGCCTACGCCCGCTGACCCACGATCCGCCCTGGAGTCTGGCCCGGGTCTGCGATGAGCGAAAGGCGCGTATGTGGTGGTCTGGCTCATCGGTGGAGTCTGGCCCGGGTCTGCGATGAGCGAAAGGCGCGTATGTGGTGGTCTGGCTCATCGGTGGTGGCTTGCGGTTGGGGCGTCGGGGCGGCAGGCTGAAGATTCGTGAGGTGGCCGACGTGGAGTCAGGCGGCGATTGCCGCGATGATTGCCGGCCTCGTCGCGCTGACCCTTCGGCGATCACGGCCCACTCGCCTGGGCGACATCGTCGGGCCGGCGGCGCTCGAGTTCGCGTTCGTCGCGTCGCTTTACTCGATCTGGCGGATGGCCAAGAACCTCCCGCTCACCCAGGCAGACGGCGCCCTCGACCGCGCCTACGACATCGTCGCCGTGCAGGAGTTCTTCCGGCTGCCGAGCGAGCTGTCGCTTCAGCGCTTCGTGCTCGACCACGACTGGCTCGCTGGGTTCTCGGCCTACTACTACGCGATCGCTCACGTGCCCGGGATCATCATCTTCCTGGTGTGGCTCTATGCCAGGCACCGTGACGTCTACCCCCACTGGCGCAATGCGCTCGCGATTCTCACGGCGTTCTGTCTGTTCATCCGCTTCGTCAAGGTCGCGCCGCCGCGCTATCTGACCGACCTCGGGTACGTGGATGTGTCGGCGATCTACGGGATCGACGTGTACGGCGAGGCCGGAACCGGTGTGTCATCGCAGTTCGCGGCGATGCCGTCGTTGCACGTGGCGTGGGCGGCGGTCATCGCGTTCGGCGCGCTGGCCGCCAGCACGAGCCGCTGGCGCTGGATCGGGATGGTGCATCTCGTGATGACCATGCTGGTGGTCTCCGCGACGGGTCACCACTGGTGGCTCGACGGGATCGTGGCGCTCGGGCTGCTCTGGGTGTCGCTGCAGCTCGACACGCTCGGCCGGCGGGCGTTCGCCGCGCTCCGGCCGGCGTTGGCTCGCTCGGTTGCGACTCCCGCGCCGGTCGACGAGCTCCAGCCGGCGTTCCTGGACGGAGACCCCGCGTGAGTGCGCACCCGTCGGTCATCGCCGACCTCGAACGGCTCGGGGTGCCGTACGAGGTGATGGACTGCGATCCCGACCTGGCCGACACCGCCCAGTTCTGCGAGGCCTACGGTGTGCCGCTCGAGGAGTCGGCGAACGCGATCCTGGTCGCGTCGAAGAAGCCGGAGGGGCATCATGTCGTGTGCGTCGCGCTCGCGCACACGCGTCTCGACGTCAACGGTGCGGTGCGGCGACGGCTCGGCGTGCGCAAGCTCAGCTTCGCCCCGGCCGAGCTGACGCGCGAGCTGACCGGCCAGGAGATCGGTGGCGTCACGATCTTCGGGCTGCCGGACGGCCTCGACGTGTGGCTGGACGCACGCGTGCTTGCCTGTGAGCGGATCGTCGTCGGGGCCGGTTCACGGTCGGCCAAGATCCGGCTCGACCCGAAGCAACTCGTCGGCCTCGACGGCTACGAGTTCGTCGAGGATCTCGCCGTCGACGTGAGCTGAGGCCCGACCCGGTGGGGGTCAGGCGGCGCTTCGTCGGTGTGGTGGGTCGGTGGTGTGGGTGGTGCCGTCGGGGAGGGTGAGGGTGAGTTCGCGGTTCGCTCCGAGTTCGATGGTCCAGCTGTCGTGGTGGATCTTGCCGTGGTGCACTGTGCACATGGGGATCAGGTTGTCGAGATCGGTGCGGCCGCCGTTGATCCACCAGATGATGTGGTGGAGTTTGCAGCGGTCGTAGGCGACGGAGCAGCCGGGGATCGCACAACACGAGTACAGGCCGCGTAGGGCGCGTCGTTGCGCCCGGTTCGCCAACCTGGTCGTCCGTCCGAGGTTCAACTCGCCGGGTGCGTACAACACGACGCCGTTGCGGACGACGACGGCGGTGAGGTCGGCGTCGCCGGCGAGTTCGGCGATGACGCGGGCGGGGAGTTCGATGGGGATGGCGAACTCGGCGATCGGGCCGGTGCAGTCGGGTGCGTCGGCGTCGATGATGGCGAGGAATTCGCCGCGTCCTGGCCGGGCACTGGTTCCCGGGTCGAGGAGGAGTCGGGTGAGTGCTTGTGCGGTGAGGAATCGTTGTTTCTCGATCGGATCGGCCGGGCACACCGCCGGCACCGTCTCGGAGAACAGGGTCTCGACGGTGGCGTCCAAGCGTGCGGCCATCTTCATCCCGGTGAGTGGGTCGAGTCTCGCTGCCAGGTTCCACATGCCGTCGAGGTCGGTCCAGGTGCGCACTCGCGCCGCTCGGCGTTGCCGCTCCAGCCGCTCCTCGCCGTCGTCGGTCTGCAACCGTCGAGCTTCCAGGTCCAGTCGGCGAGCGAATTCGTCGACGGTGGCTGCTGTGGCAACCGCCGCCAACGTGTTGGCGCGTTCGAACAGCTCGCTACGTCGGTCGGGGTCGAGTTTCTTGGAGGTGCGGGTCACGGCGTCGATGTGGCCGGCGGTGATCGCCCCGTCGCCCAATGCGTCCGCCAACGACGGCGTCGACCCCAATGTGGCGGCGCGTTCGGTGGTCTTCGTCGCCTGCCCGAGCGACGACTTCGACGCGTCGGCGATCGTCTTCTCCGGGAACGAATCGACCTGCCGGAGCTGGGCGACCAGTCCGGCGTGTTGGGCGGCGCACCAGGCTTCGATCTCACGGACCGCGACCAACCCGTCGCTGATCAGGCCGGCAGGTGCACCAGCGGTGGCACGCACTTCGGCGATGCGTTCCACCCGCTCGACCACCCCCGCGATCTCCATACCCCCATCATGACCACGGGGTGTCACAGAGTTCCCGAGGCGCTCGCGCGCTCGACGCCGCGAGGTCCTGGATCACGGAGTGAACGGGCCAGGCCCTCGTCACGGGCCCCCAGCGACGCGCCCCAGCCCGTCGAGGATCAGGTCGAGGCCGAACTCGAACTCGTTGCCGAAGTCGTAGCCGGGCCGCATGACGTGCTCGAACGTGAACTCCGCGAGGTGGGGGTACTCCGCCGCGGGGAACTGCTCGACCATCGAGGCGGCGAGGTCGGCCATCTCCTCGCCGGCGGTGGCGGGCAGCGTGGCCTCCTGCAGGGCGAAGCCGTACACGTAGGCGTCGAGCATCGCGTAGGCGTGTGCGGTCATCTCGATCGACATCGCCCGGCGCAAGCAGCCGAGGACCGCGTCGTGATGCCGGAGCAGCGCCGGTCCCGGCGAGGTGCGCGACTCCATGAACGGCGCCGCCCACCGATGGCGAGCGAGGACGACGCGCATCGAGGCGCAGCGGCGACGGATCGCGGTCTTCCAGTCGAGGTCGGGATCGGGCAGGTCGATCTCGGCGAAGACCAGGTCGACCATGCCGTCGATGATCGCCTCCTTGTTCGCGACGTGGTGGTAGATCGTCATCGGCTTGACGTCCAGCGCCTCGGCGAGGCGTCGGATCGTCAGATCGTCGATGCCGATCTCATCCGCCAGCGCCAACGCGGCCGTGAGCACCCGGTCGGCGGTGAGTCGTGGCCGCGTCCTGGTCGTGTCGGTCGTGGCATCGATGCTGGTCATCCAGTGCTCCGGAACATTTCGGTTGCAGATCGTACTAAGTACGGCTATGGTCGTCAACCGAACCGTACAAAGTACGAAATGGAGCAGGAATCATGATCACCACCGACACCAGCACGACCGGCCCGACGAGCACGACATCCGGCTCGACGGGCGTCGACACGATGCGCGCCGCCGTCCGTCACCGCTACGGGTCGGCCGACGAGGTCGGCGTCGAACACGTCGGCGTGCCGGCCCCGGCGCCGGATCAGGTCCTGATCGAAGTCGTCGCGGCGGGGCTCGATCGCGGTGTGTGGCACGTGATGGCGGGACGTCCCTACGTGGCGCGGCTCGCCGGGTTCGGCGTGTTGGCCCCGAAGCAGCCCGTGCTGGGCATGGACGTCGCGGGACGTGTCGTCGGGGTCGGAGAAGCGGTCGACGAGTTCGCCGTCGGCGACGAGGTGATGGGGATCGCCACCGGCTCGTTCGCTGACTACGCGGTGGCCGATGCGGCCAAGGTGGTCCGCAAGCCCGCGAACTTGGCGTTCGAACAGGCAGCGGTGTCGACCATCTCGGGGATCACTGCTCTGCAGGCGCTGACGAAGGTCGGTGGCGTCGAGGCCGGACAACGGGTGCTCGTCGTCGGGGCGTCCGGCGGTGTGGGTTCGTTCGTCGTCCAGATCGCGAAGGCGCTCGGCGCGCACGTGACCGGCGTCGCGAGCGCCTCGAAGCTCGACTTCGTCACCTCGCTCGGCGCCGACGCCGTCGTCGACTACACCACGACCGACATCGCCGACCTCGACGAGCGCTTCGATCTGATCGTCGACACCGGTGGACGGTCCCCGCTGCGCAAGCTGCGCCGCATCCTCACCGAGCGCGGTACCTACGTGATCGTCGGTGCGGAGACCGACGGTCGGATCATCGGCGGTGTCGGGCGCAACTTGCGCGCGGTGCTGATGTCGATGTTCATCCGGCAGCGGCTGACGTTCTTCATCAGCAGCGAGAGCAGCGCCTACATCGACCCGCTGGTCGAGATGCTCGCGTCCGGCGATGTCGTCCCGGCGATCGGGCAGCGTGCAACCCTCGACGAGGTTGCCGACGCGATCAGCGCGCTCGTCGCGGGACATGCCAGCGGCAAGACGGTGATCACGGTCCGTCCGTCCTGATGGCTGCGCTCACGCAGCAGGCCGGAGCCACACGACGACGGCGCCGTCGACGCGTTCTTCCAGGGTGTCGCCGTCGAGCGACTTGACGATCTTCGGGAAGCGGGCGGCGTACGACCGCAGCAGCGGGGTGACGGCCTCCGGGTCCTCGGAGCCGATGAGGGCGTGCGCCGTCATCGGCACCCACTCGCCGGCGAGCAGCACCTGCGCCTGGCCGATCGTGGTGAAGTTGCGCCACCACGTCTTGGTGTGCGGCTTGCCGACCATCACGACGATGCCGTGGTGGGTGTCGGCGTACTGGACGGGCAGCGTGTACTCGGTGCCCGACCGTTCGCCGTGGTAGCGGACCAGCACGAGCTTGCCGGACGCGAGCCGGTGCAGGGGCGACTTCAGGACCGTTTCGACGACGGTGTTGGCGCCTGCCATGTCGTCGAGACTAGGCGGCCTGCCCGCGGTACGTTCAGTGCATGGCCCGAGCGATCCAGATCACCGTCGACGCCGCCGGACCTCGCAAGCTGGCCGAGTTCTGGTGCGAGGTGCTCGGCTACGTCGAGCAGCCACCCCCACCCGGATTCGAGACGTGGGAGGCGGCGCTCGACGCGTTCGGCATCGATCGCTCGGATCCCGACCGGGCCTTCGCCATCGTCGATCCGGACGGCGTAGGACCGCGCATGTTCTTCCTCAAGGTCCCCGAGGGCAAGACGGCGAAGAACCGGATGCACCTCGACGTCCATGTCGACCCGGCCGAACTCCACTCCCGAGCCGACGAGCTGGTGGCGCTCGGGGCGACCTTCGTCGCCGAGTTCGACGAGCCCGAAGGCCACTGGATCACGCTCCGCGACCCCGAGGGCAACGAGTTCTGCCTCCACTGACCCGAGCAACGCCCGCCCGATGGAGGAGGTGCGCGCCGGGGCGCAACGAGGAGCGAACGCTCCGGCATGGCGCTCGCGCGCGATCGGTCAGCCGTGCCGGTCGAGGTAGGGGCAGTGGCGACAGCCGCTGTCGCAGCAGTAGCCGCGTGACGCGAGGAACTCGGAGGTGAACACGCTGAACCCGCTCACCGGGTCGGCGTAGACCGGCTCACCACGCCGGAGGGCCGCGTCGTGGCGTCGGAGGATCTCGGCACGCTGCGGGTGCCGCTCGGGAAGCCGGCGCGGATTCGGCACGTCGCGCCATCCCTCGCGCAGCGATGCAGGGTCCGTTGCCACCGCAGCAGTCTGCTGGTCCCCATCACGTTTGCGTCGGGATTCGGGTGGACCGGGCCACTCGAATCCCGACGCAAACGTGGGTGTCAGACATTGGAGGAGCGGCCTTCCCAGAACGGCTTGCGGAGGTCGCGCTTGAGGATCTTGCCGGAGCCGGTCTTCGGCAGCTCGTCCATCCACGAGATCGAGCGCGGGATCTTGTAGTTCGCCAGGTGCTCTCGGGCATGCGCTTGCACCCCGGCGTCGTCGAGGTCCGAGCCCGCTCGCTTGACGACCACTGCGTGCACCAGCTCGCCCCAGTCGTCGCTCGGGATGCCGAACACGGCGGCCTCGTAGATGTCGGGATGCGACTCGAGCGCGGCTTCGATCTCCGCCGGATAGATGTTCATCCCGCCGGAGATGATCATGTCCTTCTTGCGGTCGCAGATGTAGAGGAACCCCTCGTCGTCGCGATACGCGATGTCGCCCACGGTCTGGAAGCCGTCGCGGTGGTCCTCCTCGAACTTGTCGTGCTGCTTGTAGTAGTCGGCGAACACGGCCGTCGATCGCACGTACACCTCGCCGGTCGCGTTCGGGCCCGTGCCCGTCACGATGTTGCCGAGCTCGTCGTACAGGCGGATCTCGACCATCGGCGCCTCCTTGCCGCACGACCCGGGCTTGCGCATCTGGTCCTCGGGCCGCAGCACCGTGTTGACGCCGAGTTCGGTCGAGCCGTAGATCTCGAACAGCGACTCGGGCGGGAAGTCGGCGACGTACTGTTGCTTGAGCGCGAAGCTCCAGGGCGCGGCGTTGGCGATCATCACCCGCATCGACGAACGGTCGTACTTCGCCTTGACCTCCGCAGGGAGATTACAGATCATCCTGATCGGCGTCGGCGCCGAGAAGGTCGACGTTGCCTGATGGAGCTGCAGGATCCGCAACCAGTCCTCCGGATCGAACTTGCGCTGCAACACGACGGTCTGGCCCATCGCGATCGCGCTCGCAGCGAAACCGCCCGGGCCCGAGTGGTACAGCGGCCCGGTCGTGAGGTAGACGTCGTCGGGCCGATATCCGATGTGCTGCATCAACGCTGCGCCCGCCCGCGGATCGGCGGCGGTGCGGCGGAACGCGCCCTTCGGCTTGCCGGTCGTGCCCGACGTGTAGGTCATCGTGGCGCCACCCTCGTCGACGTCCGCCCGCTCCATCACGTCGGTGGGCGCGGCGGCGACCAGCGGGTCGACCGCCGTCATCCCCTCGGGTGCGTCACCGTCGAACACCAACAGGTTGACGACCTTCGGGATCACGTTGCGGATGCGCAAGAAGAGATCGGCGAACTCGGCGTCGACGTAGACGGTCGTGGCGTCGCAGTGGTCGACGACATAGGCGGCCTCCTCGTCGGAGAGCCGGTAGTTCAACGGAACCGCGGTCGAGCCGATCTTGCGTGACGCGCTCGTCAGTTCCAAGATGCCGGTCGAGTTCTGACCGCACCACACGACCTTGTCGCCCGGCCGCACGCCCAGACCGGCGAGCACGTGAACCAGCTGGTTCGCCCGATCCTCGAATTCGGCGTAGGTGCAGGTGCGCACGTCCTCGGTGCCGGTCACCCCGGTCCGGTCGTCGATGATCGCTGTCTTGTCCGGTTGCGTCGCGGCCAGCGCGGTGAGCAGATCCCCCATGTGCAAGTCGTAGCACCCACCGGCCTCGCATCCGGGGTCAGACCATGGACGTAACGCTCAGCCTTCGGGTTTGAGCGCCGTGACCTCGATCTCGATGCGCATGCGCGGGTCCTGCAGGCCGACGACCATCATCGTTGCCGCCGGCTGGGCGTCGCCGAAATAGCGTCGCAGCGACGGCCAGCACGCTTCGAAGTCGTCGGCATCGGGAAGCAAGTATCGAACTCGAACCACGTCCGCAGCGCACGACCCGGCCCGCGTCAATGCGTCGTCGATGTTCGCCAGTGTCTGCTCGACTTGGTCGACGATCTCATCGGAGATCGTCATCGTCGTGTAGTCGAACCCAGTGGTCCCGGCGACGAACACCCATCGTCCGTCGACGACCGCACGGGAGTAGCCGATGGTCTGCTCGAATTCGCTGCCCTGGGAGATGCGTTCGCGGCTCATGCGTTCAGCCTGCCAGTCAACGGGCAGGCCAGGTGCCAACGGTTTCGTAGATGGCGCCGGTGTCGCGCAGCGTGCTCTCGACGAGTGCGATCTCCTCGACTTCGAACGATGCGTCGAACTGCCGGCCGGCGCTCCGACTCGGCCGGGCGTGTCGCGCCAGTCGGGCAACCGTGATGTGGCCCTGGAATCGTGTGCGCTCGCGCTCGGTGCCGAGCCCGCGCACCGCCTGCCGGACGACGGTGGCCAACTCGTCGACCCCCGCCACCGGCGTGATCAGCGATCGCTCGCCGAGCAGATCGAACGCGGGGCCGAGCACCGCGGTGGCCGTGGGAAGCAGCACCTGATCGAGGCGATCCGACACCTCGTCCACGTCGGCGTCGCCGAGGAATCGCAGTGTGATGTGGAGGTTCTCCTGCGGCACCCACTTGACGCCTGGATCCTTCGGGCGCTCGATGTCCGCGAAGCGGTCGAGCACATCGTCCGGTGGCCAGATCGCGACGAACAGCCGGCTCATCGAGTCAGTGTGTCGGGTCACCGACCCCGTCGCCACGCCGAGAAACTCTGGACCGATCCGGAACCGGGTCGAGCCAGCCAGGGCCACGGGTGGGTCTCGACGATCCCGAGCTCGGCACGGAGGCGTCGCGCCTTCGGTACGGGAGTGAACGTCGTCGCCAGCTTGCGGCCGGCGAGCACCAACGCGGGATCGCCGAGGTGGACCTCGACCGCGCGGCTCGTCGCCGACTCCGCCAGCCGATCGGCCAGGAACACCAGTCGCTTCGAGGCCAAGCGCAGCTGACGAAGCAATGGTTCGTCGAACACGAAGACCGCCGGCAACTCGGGGTGTGCTGCGAGTGCGGGGTCGTCGTCCCCCAGGCTTTCCGCGGTGAGCCACACCGCGTCGGGCACCCCCGACGTTTCCACGGCGAGCGGCCCGGCCGTGGCGCCGGGCTCAGGGTCGCTCTGGAGTCGTCGGTCCTCGTCCAGGGGGCGCAGTGCACGGTCGGCCGGCCATTCCTCGACGGGGCAGGAGTTGCGGTGTGCGCACCTCTCGCACAACTCGGGCGCCCGCTTCTCGACCTGCCACCGACTGAACCCGTATGGCTTGCCTGTCCCTGCACCGATCGTCCACTGCCACCCCAACCGGTTTGCCGCCCGCGATCCGTCGAGCAGGTGTCTGAAGAACCGGTCCTCGCCCTCGCGCCAATCGATGCCGTGACGCACGGTCCACTGCGACGCCAACCACATGCGTGTCTGGTTGACAAGCCACCCGTCTCCTTCGAGTTCGCGAAGTGGTGCTTCCATGCAGGCCATCGAGAGATCCCAGGCGTCATCGGGCGACGGCCTCGGTTCGTCGACAGCAGGATCGAACCTCAGGCTGCGACCGGTGCGCGTGCCGAGACGGGCGTAGACGTGGCGGGCGTACTCCTGCCACATCAACTCGTCACGGAACTTCTGGCGGTCCTTGCTCGGTGCGGCACCCACTGCGGCCGACACGGCCGGGAGCGTCAGCAGGCCGTGGCGGATGTACGGAGACAGCGCCGTGGCCCCACGATCGGTCTCCGGCAGGACCTCGTTGCGCTTCCGGGCGTACCCAGAGATGTCGAGGCGGGCGAGCGCTGCGTCCGCAGCATCCTGGGTGCCGGCAAAGCGATCGGATCGCCGTACCTCCTTGTCGCAGGACAGTTCGAGCAGGTGCTCGCCCACCCAGCGGTCGACATCGGCGGGGTCGGGGACGGGCAGTTGGGTCATGTGGTCACGAACCTACGGCGATCCCACCTTGTTGCGATGAGCCAGACCGCCGCATGCGGTCGCTTCGCTCATCGGCGGACCGTGTGAGCGCGTTGCGATGAGCTAGACCGCCGCATGCGGTCGCTTCGCTCATCGCAAGCCGAAATGGGGGAGTGTCAGGCGTTGGCGAGGGCGGCGTCGCGCTTGTCGGCGAAGCGCTTGGCGACCTTCTCGCTGGTGGCGAGGCGCTTCATCAACTTCTCCTGGGCGGCCGCGCCGTCACCGGACAGCCCGGTGATCTTGTCGGCGCCCCACTGGCGCAGCACGACTGGTACGAGGATCTGCTCGTGATGGATCTGCAGGTCGTAGATGCCGGCCTTCGCGATCAGGCCGGCGTGGCGGTCGAAGTCGGGGATGCCGGTGCCTGGCATCGCGAAGCTGCGGACCTGCTTCTCCATTGCGATCATCATCGTGTTCGGATCGGCCTCGATCGCCGCAGCGGCCAGGTCGCGGTAGAAGAGTTGGTGCAGGTTCTCGTCGCTGCCGACCCGCTTCATCACCTCGTAGCCCACCGGGTCGCCCAGCAACGCGCCGGTGTTGCGGTGCGAGATCCGGGTGGCGAGCTCCTGGAGCGCGAGGTAGACGAAGCCCTCGTGCAGTGGCGGGTCGGGTGTCTCCCCGCCGGAGACCTGCGCCATCCGTGAGCGTTCCAGCTCGACGGGATCGATCGCCCGGGTGGTCATCAGGTAGCCGTAGATCGCCATCGAGTGACGGCCCTCCTCGGCGGTCCAGCGCCGCACCCAGGTGCCCCACGCGCCGTCCTTGCCGAACATCCGCTCGACTGATCGGAAGTAGTACGGCAGGTTGTCCTCGGTCAGCAGGTTGACGAGGAGCGCACTGCGGACCTCTGGCCCGATCTCGTGGCCGCCGAGATCGGCGTCGTCGGGTGACCACGCCTCGCCGGGTTCGTGATCGCGGCCACGGCTGTAGGGCACGTAGTCGTGAGGGAACCACTCCTTGGTCGTCGCGAGATGACGCTCGAGGAGCGCTTCCGCGACGGGCGTCAGCTCGTGCAGGATCTCGGACTCGTTCATCCCTGTGACCCTACCGACCAGTAGGTAGTCATTCCAGTCGGACAGGTAACGATTGGTGTCAGACACCAATCGTTACATCAGATGCCGTCGGCGGCAGCTGCCCCGGCAGCGTCCTCCTCGGACGGAGCATTCGCGTCGGCGCGGAGGCGGGCGAACACGTCGGGCGGCTCGTTCCACGGGTCCGGCAGCGTTCCGGATCGCGCGTCGCGAATCGTTCGCCACACTCGCTCGGGGGTGCACGGCAGGTCGATGTGACGCACCCCGAGGTGGGCGACCGCGTCGATGACCGCGTTCTGTACCGCCGGTGTGGCACCGATCGTGGCTGCCTCGCCGATGCCTTTGGCCCCGAGCGGGTTGAGCGGTGTCGGCGTCTCCGTCGAGTACACCTCGAACGACGGCAACTCGGCCGCCGACGGGATCGCGTATTCCGCCAGGTTCGACGTGATCGGGTTGCCGTCGCCGTCGAAGCTCACCTCTTCGAACAGGGCCTGACCGACTCCGGCCGCGATCCCGCCGTGCTGTTGGCCCTCCACCAGCAGCGGTGCGAGGACAGTGCCGCAGTCGTCGACGGCGACATGACGCACGAGACGCACCTTGCCGGTGCCTGCGTCGACCTCGACGACCGCGATGTGGGCGCCGAACGGGAACGTCGCACCCTCTTGGTGGAAGTCGAACTCACCGTCGAGTTGCTCGCCGACCTCGCTCGCCTTCCTGGCGAGGTCGCCCCACGTGAGCGCTTGTGCCGGCACCCCGGCGACCCCGATCGTGCCGGTCGCGGTGTCGACCACGATGTCGGCCTCGTCGGCCTCCAACACTCGGGCCGCGAGTTGCTTGGCTTTCGTCACCATGGCCTCGGTCGCCCCGCGGACCGCGGACCCGCCGAGCTGCAGCGACCTCGACCCGCCGGTTCCACCGCCGGTGCGCACTCGATCGGTGTCCCCGTCGACCAGCGTGATGCGGTCGACGGGGATCCCCGTCTGGTCGGCGACGAGCATCGCGTAGGCGGTCTGGTGGCCCTGCCCGTGGGATTGCGTTCCGGCGTAGATCGTGGCGGTGCCGTCGTCGTGGACCTCGACCGCGCCGAACTCGTCAGCGCCGCCCCCGGCGGTGATCTCGACGTATGCGGCGACTCCGATGCCGAGCAACGTCTCGTCGCCCGCGTCACGTCGGCGTGCCTGCTCGGCGCGCAGGTCGTCGTAACCCGCGGCCTCGGCGGCGCGATCGAGCGGGAAGTTGTAGCGGCCCGAGTCGTAGACGTTGCCGGTGAGGGTGCGGAACGGGAACACGTCGTCGGCGAGGAAGTTGCGGCGCCGGATCTCGATCGGGTCGATCCCCAACTCGAGCGCGGCGTGATCGACGAGACGCTCCAGCAGAGCGGTCGCTTCCGGTCGCCCGGCGCCGCGGTAGGCGCCCATCGGCGTGGTGTTGGTGACGGCGACCGCCACATCGAACTCGATCGTGGGGAAGGCGTAGGTGCCCTGGGCCATCCGCTTCGTGCCGCCGGGCAGGAACGCACCGATCGTCGGGTAGCCGCCGGCGTCACCGACGAGGCGCACCTTGAGCCCGGTGAAGTCGCCGTCACGGGTGCAGCCGAGTTCGGCGTACTGGATCTGGCCGCGACTGTGGGGGAGTGCCTTCATGTCGTCGCTGCGCGGCGGCACCCACACCACCGGCCGTCCGGTGCGCCGGGCTGCGGCGGCGACCACGGTGTATTCGGCGTGGATGCCGGCCTTGCCGCCGAACCCGCCGCCCACCTGCGGCGTGACCACCCGGATGTCCGCCGGTTCCATCCCCAACGCGTCGGCCAGCTGGCCGTGGAGCCCGTGCGGCATCTGGGTGGACGCCCAGAACGTGAGCCGTCCGTCGGTGTCGACCTCCGCTGCACAGCAGTCGGGCTCCATCGGCACCACGGCCATGCGTTGGTTGACGTAGCGGCCTCGCACGACGACGTCGGCGACCGAGAGGTCGGTCCTGGGTTTGTCGACGATCACGATCGCCTGGTTCGAGCCGTGGCCGGGAAAGATCTCCGTGACGTCACCGGCCAACGCTGCCTCGGCGTCGACGTAGGTCGGCAGTGGGTCGATGTCGGCCCAGATCAACTCGGCGGCGTCCTCGCCCTGTTCGAACGTCTCGGCGAGCACGACGGCGATCGGTTCGCCGACGAACCGCACTCTTCCGTCGGCGAGCGGTGGCCGGGCGAAGTCGGGGTGCACCATGGCGAACCCGTGGTGCGGGGCAACTCCGAGTTCATCGGCGGTGAGGACCTCGACCACGCCTGGCATCCCCAGGGCCTCTGTCACGTGGATCTCGTTGATCGACCCGTGGGCGACGTCCGAGCGCACGAACACTGCATGGAGCTTGCCCGGCAGCTCGAGATCGGCCAGATACGCCCGGCTCCCTGTGAGCAATCCGGGATCCTCGGTCCGAAGGACTCGCGTCCCGAGGATCGATCCGGGTCGGGGGGCAGCGGTGTCGGTCACCGCGCCGAAACTACCGCTGCACGGCGGTCGACCCGGCGCCGGACGAACTCTCGATGCCGCCCAGACGTGGTCGATCCTGACGGCACGAGTTCCCGAGCGCACGCGGGGTTCCCGGACTTCACCGCGCGGTGGCTACTGTCGGCCGAGGTGGTTCGCGGGGAAGTACCGAGACGAGCAAGAGGGGGAGTGGAGTGACACTGGAGGCCGAGCTGATCGAGAGCCTCGCGTCGCGCTCGCGGTCCGTCTCACTTGCCGATGGTGAGGTGCTCGTCGAGCAGGGGGACTCCGCCGACAAGGTCTACTTCGTGGAGTCGGGCAGGATGTCGGCCTCGAAGTCGACACCGCAGGGTGACGTGGTCGTCGGTACGGTCGAGGCCGGCCACGTGATCGGTGAGGTCACGGTCGTGGCCGGGGGGCTGCGCACGGCGACGCTCACGGCGAGCGGGCCGGTCGAGGTGCTGGAGATCGAGCGGACCGACTTCGAGGACTGGCTCAACACCCACCCGGAGATGGCCGACCGTGTCTCCGACGAAGCGCGCGAGCGCGTCGACCGGACGAACGTCGCGACGATGATCGCCGAGCTGATGGGCAGCACCGACCAGGCGATCGTGCAGCAGGTGGTCGACCGCGTCGGCTGGCGACGCCTGGAAGCCGGCGAGGTCCTGTTCCAACAGGGTGACGTCGCCGACGCTGCCTACTTCGTGGTCGGCGGGCGAGTGTCGGTGCACGTCGAGGACGACGGCGAGGAACGGCTCGTCGCCGAACTCGGACGCGGCGAGGTCGTCGGCGAACTGGGTCTGCTCGACCGGGCTCCACGTTCGGCGACGGTTCGTGCGGTGCGAGACACGACCTTGGCATCGTTCTCCGCGACGACCTTCGAGGACCTGGTCGCGTTGTCGCCGTCGATGATGCTCAACGTCACCCGTCGCATCCTGGTGCGACTGCGCAGCCCGTCGCAGCGCAAGTTCGACCGGGCCTCGTCGCTGACCGTCGCGGTGACGGCGGACTGCGACGCGGGTGCGCTCGTCACCGAGATCGCTGCGGAGATCGCGCGCTTCGGATCGACCAAGCACCTCTCGAGCGACCGCGTCGACCGCGTCCTCAACCGCACGGCGATCTCGCAGGCGTCGACCGACAACGTGGGCGTGCCTCGCCTCGCCGAGTTCATGCACGAGGCCGACGTCGGCAACGACCACGTCGTGCTGCAGACCGACCCCGACATGTCGGCGTGGACGCGCCACGCGTTGCGTCAGGCCGACCGCGTGGTCGTGGTGTGCTCGCCGAACCCCGACGCCGTCGAGAAGGCGTTGATCTCCGACATCTTCTCCACGATCGCCGACGCCGGCCACGTCGCGCGCATGTTGGCGGTGCTCCACCCGGCCTCGACCGATCGGCCGCGAAACACTGCCGAACTCATTGCGCCGTGGCGCATCGACGACGTCGTCCACGTGCGATCTGGCTCATCCGACGACGTCGCTCGGCTCGCTCGCCTCGCCAGCGGCAACGGATACGGGCTCGTGCTCAGCGGCGGAGGAGCCCGCGGGTTCGCCCATCTCGGCGTGTTTCGAGCCCTGATGGAGAACCGCGTGCCGGTCGACAAGATCGCCGGTTGTTCGATGGGTGCGGTGATCGCGTCCGGCATCGCGCTGGGTCCGCGTGACGAAGAACTCCTCGAGCTCGCCGAGCGCCAGTTCCGTCGCCTGCTCGACTACACGATCCCGGTCGTGTCGATACTGAAGGGCGGGCGCATCAGCCGCAACATCGAGCAGACCTTCGACGGACGCGACATCGAGGACCTCTGGCTGCCCTTCTACTGCGTGTCGACCAACCTCACGAAGTCGCGTCTCGAAGTGCATCGACGCGGCAGCATGGCGCTTGCCGTCCGTGCCAGCCTGGCCATTCCGGGCGTGCTGCCGCCGGTCCCCTACAACGGCGATCTGCTCGTCGACGGTGGGGTGCTCAACAACCTGCCCTTCGAAGCGATGCGCGACGACAGCACGATCAGCACGATCGTCGCCGTCGACGTGGCGCCCGACCTCGGCCCGCGGGCACGTACCGACTTCGGGATGTCGGTATCGGGCCTGCGTGCGCTCTGGGCGTCGATCACCCCGGGCCGTTCGGAGTTCCCGAGTGCCACGTCGGTGTTGCTGCGCAGCATGATGACCGGCTCGGTCCGCAACCAGCGCGAGTCGATGGAGGCAGGTTCGGTCGACCTGTTGGTGACACTGCACCTGCCGGGGATCGGGATGCTGGAATTCGAGCGCACACGCGAAGTGGCCGACGCCGGCTACGTGGCGGCGAAGGACACCGTGGCCGAGTGGGCATCCGCCCGAGCCGAGCTGGGAGTTGCCTGATGCTGTTGTTGACGTTCCGTGACCTCGTGTACCGCAAGACCCGGTTCATCGTGGTCACGATTCTCGGGGCGGTGGTGTTCGCGTTGCTGTTCGTGATGACCGGTCTCGTGAACCAGTTCAACCTCGAGCCGGCCGAGGCGGTCGAGCAGTTCGGTGCCGACGAGTGGGTGCTGCCGGACGGCGTGACAGCCCCGTTCACGTCGGTCTCGGTGATGCCGGTGGCTGCGTTCGACGCTGTCGATGCCGCCACGAAATCGCCGGTGGTGATCACCCGGTCGAGCGTGTCCGATGGCGGAACCCCCGAGGAAGTGGTGCTCGTCGGTTTCGAGTCGGACGGGCTCGGTGCGCCGCAGGTGGTCGAGGGGCGACCCCCCGAAGCTGAGGGTGAGGTGGCGCTCGATCGTGCACTCGACATCGACGTCGGCACGAGTGTCACGGTGTCAGGCGAGCCGTTCACCGTGGTCGGGTTGACCGAGAAGACCACGGTGCTCGCGGGCATCCCGTTCGCCTACCTCGCGCTCCCGGAGGCTCAGATCCTGGCGTTCACCTCGACCGACGTGATCAGCTCGGTACTCGTCTCCGGTGAGCTCGGCGCTCTGCCCGACGGGCTGGCGTCGTTGTCGTCCGATGACGTCGTCGACCAGACGCTGCAGCCGCTGGAAGGAGCGATCGCGTCGATCGACCTGGTCCGGGCATTGCTCTGGATCGTCGCGGCGATCATCGTCGGCGCGGTCGTCTACCTGTCGGCGCTCGACCGTCAGCGCGACTTCGCCGTGCTCAAGGCGGTCGGAGCGTCGAACGGCTCGCTGCTCGGCAGCCTCGCCCTGCAGGCCGTGTTGATCGCCCTCGGCGCCGTCGCCCTGGCAGCGGTCATCCAGATCTTCCTCGCGCCGCAGTTCCCGCTCCCGGTGACCGTTCCGTCGAGCGCCTTCTGGCAGCTTCCGCTGCTGGCGGTGGTGATGGCGCTCGCCGCCGGAGCGATCGGGATGCGCAAGGTGCTCAGATCCGATCCGTCGCAAGCGTTCTCGGGGGCAGCATGACCGTTGGACCACTCACCGTCAGCGATCTCGTGGTCGAGTTCGTTCACGACGGCTACGCCATCCGCCCGCTCGACGGGCTGTCGTTCCAGGCGCAGGCCGGCGAACTCGTCGTGCTGCTCGGCCCGTCCGGCTGCGGCAAGACCACGCTGCTGTCGTGCCTCGGTGGCATCCTCACGCCGACGTCGGGCACCATCCGCATGGGCGACGTCGACGTCACCTCGATGAAGGGCAAGCAACTCGACGCCTACCGACGCGACGACGTCGGCTTCGTGTTCCAGGCCTTCAACCTGATCCCGTCGCTGACCGCACGTGAGAACATCGCGGTCCCGCTCACCCTGACCGGGCACGGCCGCAAGGAAGCCTTCGAGCGAGCCGACGATCTGCTCGAACAGGTCGGGCTCTCCGAGCGCAGTCACCACCTGCCGAGCAAGTTGTCCGGTGGCCAGATGCAGCGCGTCGCCGTTGCTCGGGGGCTGGGCCACAACCCGCCGCTGCTGCTCGCCGACGAGCCGACCGCGAACCTCGACCACATCCAGGCCGAGGCGATCATCCGGCTGTTGCAGACGTTGCGCGACGACGGGCGGATGATCGTGGTGTCGACGCACGACTCGCGTCTCGTGCCGATTGCCGACCGGATCGTGCAGATGGTGCCGCCGGACCAGCACGAGGAACGGCCGACCCACGACGTCACGTTCAGCGCCGGCGACTCGATCTTCGAGCAGGGCGACCCGGCCGACCTGGTGTACGTGATCAAGTCGGGAAACGTCGACGTGATCCGTGTGCTCGCCGACGGTGGGGAGGAACTGCTCACCGCGCTCGGCCCCGACCAGTACTTCGGCGAACTCGGGCCGTTCCTCGGCTTCCCGCGGTCGGCGTCGGTGCGCGCCACGAGCGACGTGGTGCTCACCGCGTACAGTCCCCGCGTGTTCCGCGAGAAGGTGCTCCACAAGACCTGACCGACGTCCGGTGCACGGATCGTTCGACGGCGAGACGCGGGCGAACGCAACCGACGCTTCGCGATCGTCGATGTCGGTCGGGGTCTTCACTGCGCACGCCGCTCCTTGCTCGTCGGTTGACAACCGCGGCCGCCCTGCAGTGCGCAGGGTCGTGCCGGTTCGTCCCGTTCTCCGGGCGCTTCCGAGCACGTCCGTGTGTGAGTCCGCGCGTGAAATCGACTTCGGGTGGCGTGCCAGGATGGAGCCCATGTCCGGCACGCCGCCTCGCCTCGTTCTGTCGGAGTTGATCGATCTTCCCGTCGTGGAAGCGTCGGGTGTCACGGTTCGACGAACCGATCGGGGGCCGGTCGTCCTCGTGGTCGGTGACCGGACCGCTGAGGTCGGCGCCAGTGTGCTCGGGGCCGGTGGCGAGTTGGGTGAGTGGAGTACGACCGACCTCGCCGGCCTTCCCGGGTGGCCGCTCCCGTCCGGCGACAGTCAGTTCGAAGCGATTGCTGCGGATGGCGGGTCGCTGGTCGCCGTGATGTGTGAGGACCCTCCGCTGGTGCTCGTCGCCGACACCGTCACCCGCCAGCTCCGTGCCGAGATCGAACTCACCGCACCGAGCGGCTCCTTGCTCGACGGCCACTGGGACGACGCCTCGTCGCGCGGTGAAGGGCTCGTGTTCCTTCGCGGAGGTCGGCTCCTGGTGGCCCAGGAGAAGCGACCGCGAGCGTTGATCGAATTCGGGCTGGTCGGCAGCGAACCGCAGGGCCTTTCCAGCGGTGACCTCCTCGGGCCCGGCGAGGAGTGGGATGCTCCGACGGGCCAGGTCGAGTTCGCGCCACTGTCGATGTGGAAGCTGAAATCGGCGGCCAAGAAGGCGCTGGGCGACGTCAGCTCGATCGGCACCGACCTGGACGGAAACCTGTGGCTGCTCAGCGACAAGTCACGGCGGGTCGGACGACTCAACCTCGATGTTCCACTCGATCCCGATGATGACGAGGTACGAGACCTCGACGAGATCTGGGACCTTCCGGAGGGTGCGGAGAAACCCGAGGGCATCGCTGCGCTCGGAGATGGACGGGTCCTGGTGGTGCTCGACACCCGATCGACCTCGGACAACGGCATGATCGTCACCCGCCCTTGCTGACCCGCGCGTGTCACATCTGGGGTCTGACTCCGGACGTACCGGCGGTGAGGACGTCCGCCAGGATCACGTCAGCCACTGCGCCCGGATGCAGCACCCCGACCCTCATCCCGAACCCGTGCCCGAACGGACCCGGTTAACGGGCCGTTGAGTGCCGTCCGGACCTGCCCCGGCTGCTCACGGGGTGACGCCGCTGGCGGCGAGGAACTCGAGCGTGCGGCCGAGCGCGATCGCCGCCGATCGAGCATCGTGTTGCGGCCGAGCGTCGCAGTTGAACCCGTGGTCGGCGCCCTCGTACACGTGCACGGGGACGTCGGGGTGGGCGGCCGCGATGGCCTGCACCTGGTCGAGCGGAATCCCGGCATCCAGTTCGCCGAAGTGGAGCATGGTCGGCACCTGCGGCGTGCGGTCGTTCATGCCGTAGACCTGGCCCCCGTAGTAGCCGACGGCTGCGGCGATCGGCAGGTCGCACGCCGCGATCCAGGCGACGCTGCCGCCGAAGCAGTAGCCGATCACGGCGACCGGCCCGGTGTCGCCGACGTGCTCGACCGCAGCCGTGACGTCGAGCATCGCCGCGTCGAACGCGATCGGCATCACCAACTCGATGCCACGGGTCCTGCCGGCGTCGTCGTAGCCGAGTTCGACGCCGCGCTCTCCGCGGTCGAACAGCGCCGGCGCAATCGCGCGGTACCCGAACGACCCGTACTGGTCGACGACCGACCGAATGTGGGCGTTGACGCCGAAGATCTCCTGCACGATGACGATCGATGCCGATGCACCCTCCGGGTGCACCTCGTAGGCGTCGAGTTCGTGTCCATCGCGTGCCGTCAGCCGTGTCATGCCCGCGACCGTACGCCACGACCCCACCCGTTGCGATGAGCGGGACCGCCGTATCCGGCCCTGTGGCTCATCGCGAGGTGGAGCACGCCGGTTGCGATGAGCGAGCGGCGCGTATGCGGTCGCTTCGCTCATCGCCGGGGTTCGGATTGCCGGGGTTCGGATTGCCGGGGATCGGATTGCCGGGGTTCGGATTGCCGGGGTTCGGATTGCTGGGGTGGCGACGAGCGGACTGGCCGGCCCGCGAGCGGTCAGTCTGTACCGTCGGTTGCGGCTTCGCGGCCGATGTCGGCGAGGGCTTCCTCGATCGAGCCGTAGAAGTGCTCGGCATCGAGCGTGGCGAACAGGCCGTAGTCGTAGACGAGGTCCTTCAGTCGGCTCCGGAGTTCGACGAAGGCGATGTTGATTCCCTGTTCGTTCAGTTCGAGGTCGAGCTGCTCGAGGACGTCGGCGGCGGTGACGTCGATGTCGGTGATCGCCTCGCACTGCAGGATCACCCACCGGGGTTTGCGCTTGCGGACCAGGTCATGGACCTGCTGGCGGAACATGCCGGCGTTGGCGAAGAACAGGGGCGCCTCCCAGCGGTACACGACGATGCCAGGGAGTTCGGTGCCGACGGTGCCGTTGTGGTCGCTGTGCCAGCCTGCTTCGCCTTCGATCTGGCCGAGCACTTCGCCGTGCGGCCACCAGCTCCGCTTGAAGAACAGCAGAATCGACAGCACCACAGCGATCAGGATTCCTTCGAGCACGCCGAAGAACACCACACCGGCGGTCGCGACGAGCGACAGGCTGAACGAACTGCGTCGCACGGCCAGGTAGCGGCGCAGCGTGGCGATGTCGACGAGGGAGAATGCTGCTGCGATGACGACGGCGGCCAGCGCCGTCTGGGGGAGGCTCTTGAGCAGACCGTTGAAGAACAGCAGGAGCAGCGCAACCATGCCGGCGCCGATCAAGCCGGTCAGCTGACTCTTGGCGCCGGTCTGGTCGGCCACGGCGGTGCGTGAGCTGCTGGTCGAGACAGCGAAGCCCTGGAAGAGCCCGGCGGCGACGTTCGCTGATCCGATGCCGATCATCTCCTGGTCGGGTTTCACCTCTTCGCCGCGACGGGTGGCGAACGCGGTCGACGTGGCGATGGTGTCGGTCAGCGAGACGAGCGTGATGCCGACAGCGGCGACGAGCATCGGCGCAACGTCGCTCACCGACGTCCACGGCAGTGATGGCCGCGGCAGGCCTTCGGGCAGCGTGCCGACCGTGGAGATGTCGAGGTCGAAGATCCCGGTGACCACGGTCGCGCCGATCACGGCGACGAGCACGGCGGGAATCGTCCGGGTGAACCGGGGGAGCACGAGGAGGACGGCGAGCGTCGCCAGGCCCAGCCACAGCGCCGTCTGGTTCCGCTCGGAGAAGCCGTCGACGAACGCCTCGATCTCGGCGACGAAGCCGTCGGCGTCGGTCGAGAAGCCGGCCAGCTTGGGGAGCTGGCCGACGACGATTGTGATCGCGAGGCCGTTCATGTATCCCACCTGCACTTCTTTCGACAGCAGGTCGGCGACGAAACCGAGCTTGCCGGCGCCGAGTCCGATGAGGATCACACCGACCATCACCGCCATCATCCCGGCGAGCGCGATGGCGGTCGCCGGGTCGTCATCGACGGCCACGAGGGGCACGATGGCCGCGAAGATCAGCGGTGACACCGCCGAGTCGGGTCCGAGCACGAGCACGCGGGACGGGCCCATCAGCGCGTAGCCGACGAGGCAGGCGATGGTCGTGTAGAGCCCGGTGACGGGCGGGAGGCCTGCGAGTTCGGCGTACGCCATTCCCTGCGGAACGAGAATCGCCGCGAGCACGACGCCGGCCACGACATCGAAGCGGAGCCATGACCGTTCGTAGGTCCGGACCGCTGTCAGTCCTGGGACGAGGGTCCGCCAACCCGTCGACGCCGTTGCTGGAATCGGGGCCGGGGCTCGGTCAGACATCCGGACCTCTTCCCATGACGCCGTGGGAAGGCGCGCGCCGCTCGTTCGTACTCGTTCGCGTCGTCCTGCCCATGATCGGCACTCCTTGGTCGAAACGGGTGCACAGTCTCGCGTACGGACGGTTGCGCGGTCGGCCTCCGGTGAACGCTCGTCCGTCCGGCCGTGCTCAACGTGGGACGGCGATCACCAAGGTCGTTCCGCCCCACCCAAAGCGCCGATCGCGGCCTTCGATCGTCACGCTCGCCACACCCTCGGGGATCGAGATGCCATCGAGTGAGCGGGTGAACGGTTGTTCGGAGGCATGGTCGTGGGTGAGTTCGCGGACGCCGTAGACGGTGCCGTCGGGGCCGACGATTCGCCAGGCGTCGGCGTAGCGCTCGGGTGAGTCGTACGGGGACGACACCGTGACGTCGAACCTCCATCCGCTGTCGGTCGATGTCATCGTGGCGTCGACGATGTCCGGGAACCGCTGTTCCTCGCGCGATGCGGGCGCCTCGACGGGCGCCGACTGGGTCGTGTCGGCACCTGACCCGGAGCAACCCGACGCGATCGCCGCCACGGCGACAACCGGGATCAACCAGCTCCGCGTCATGATGAGGCGCCGCACCGCGAGTCGCCACCCGAGCACGGCGGCGGCGAGGACGACGAGCGCGAGGAGGATCGAGGCCGCAGATCCGTCGGCGATGCCCAGCAGTGCGAGCGCTCCGGCGAACACCGTTGCGACCAGAACGACACACAGGGCACGGGCAGACACGCTGGTCGACGGTACGCGAGATCGGGTCGACGACACGGTCGCGCGCCGTGTGCCTGCTCAGGCTTCTTCTGAACGATCACCTCGACATCCGCAGGGGAGCCGGTGATGCGTGGAGCCCAGAGCGAGAATCGAACTCGCGACCTACGCATTACGAATGCGTTGCTCTACCGACTGAGCTATCTGGGCGCGCTGGAAGCGCAGGGCGTGATGTTATCGGTGGGGCTCGATCGTCACGACGGTGATTGTGTCGTGTTCCCCGCCAGCGGATTGCGGCCGTTCCAGCTGCCGGTCGATTCAAAGGGCTCGAATCTGGCGAACATCTCCTCCGAGTACCAGTCCTCGGCGCGGGTGCGGCGCATCACCTCGACGTGGTCGGGCATCGAATATGCGAAGGCGCGAGCCGCGGTGAGTGACTCCCAGAGACTGAACGTCGCCAGTGCGCCGATCGGGGTCTCGCCGATTCCGACGACGTCGATCAGCCCCGGTGCCTCGTGGAGTTCGGCGTCGACGATCTCGCTCGCTGCGCCGAATGCTCGCCACGAGCGGCGCCGAACGTTGGCCCGGGTGATGATGGCCACGCGCCCGTCCGACGACCCGGTGTCGAGTCCGCCGAGGGGGTCGAACCCCTTCCAGGTGCCGTGCCCGCCGACCGAGCGGAGTCGGACGTGCCAGCTCTCCCCGGCACGCGCCCAACGGCGCGAGATGGCGCTGTCGGCGAGGAACGCATCGAGGTGGCCCTCGTCCTCCCAGACCGCGAACAGCGCACTGCGCGAGAGGTCGGCACCTCGGCCGGTGTCGTCGCCGTTCCCCGTGCCCAGCAGTCGCCAGAACGCGAGCCCGTGCACCCGAGGCAGACGGAGTCGGTCGGTGCCGAGGCGGCCGAGCACGATCGGGATCTTCCACGCGGGTTCGGCGATGAGGTGGAACGATGCGATGCGACCCATGTCTGGGCCATGCTGTCACCGATGGACGGCGAGCAGACAGTCACGGTCGTTGTCACGATCGTCGTCGGCTATCTGATCGGGTCGATCCCGGTCGCCAACCTGGTTGCCGCGCGTCGTGCCCGGATCGATCTGCGCGAGGTCGGCGACCGGAATCCTGGCTTCTGGAACGCCCGGGAGACACTGGGCCGCCGGGCAGCGATCCCGGTGTTCGTCGGCGACAGCGCCAAAGGTGTCGCTGCGGCGCTCGTCGGAACCGCGCTCGCCGCCCCTGGCGTCTGGGGACTCGCCTACGTCGGGTGTGGAGCGGCGATGGTCGGCCATGCCTTCCCGCTGTTCGCCCGCTTTCGAGGGGGGCGAAGCATTCTCACGTTCGCCGGCGGCGCCGCCGTGTTCGCGACGATTCCGTTCCTCGTCAGCATCGGGCTCCTACTGGTGACGTTCGTGATCCGCCGATCCTTCGCCGTCGCGGCTCGAGTCGGTTTCGTCGCGTTCCCGATCGTGCAGCTCGTCGTCGAGGGTCCGTACCGCACGGCTGCAACGGGCGTGCTCATGACGTTCATCGGACTGCGGTTTGCGATGGCGGCCGTTGCCGATCGCCGGCACGGGTCGGCTCAGGCGTAGCTGCGGCCACGCCACGTCTGGCGGCCGCGTCGTGCGATGCCTCGGGCGATCGCGATGGCGGCGAGTGGATCGGCGAGCGGGCTCAACCAGTACGGGGCATCGGTGCGCTCGTAGGCGCGGCGTGTGCCGACCAGCGTGCCGAGCCGGATCGCGGCGAGCGCGACGTCGATCGCGTCGCCTCGTCGCATCAGCAGCCGCGGGATCGGTAGCACCTGAGCGAGGACGACGATCGAGAGATCGATCACCTGGCGGCGGCGCGGCTCGACACCGGGCAGAGCGAGAGATCGCCCCCACCCGTGCCACACGTCGCCCAGCGACTCGAACATGCGCACGCTGAGGAGTTCGCTCGCATCGAGGAAACCGACGCGACGGCCCTCTGCGGCCAAATGGCGCGCCAGCGCGATGTCTTCGACGACCTCGCTGCGCACCGAGGCCATCGCGCCGGCGGCGAGGAACGACGTGCGCGGCACTGCCATGCATTGGCCGTTCGCCATCGTGCGATCCGGTCGCATTGCCGGTGACCCGGGCGGCCCGAACCGGTAGACGAGCGTCGTCAACATCGCCGGATGCAGCCAGCGGCTCCCGGGTGTCGGACACTCGAATCGACCGCCGACGGTGAGCAGATCGAGGCGATCGGCAACGGCCCGTGCCACCAACGCCATCGGCAGTCGACGGTCGGGGCGGGCATCGGCATCGAGGGTGACCACCCAGTCAGACGTTGCAGCGCCGACGCCCTGTTGCAGGGCCCAGGCCTTGCCGGCCCAACCGTCGGGGAGTGGATCGCCGGAGATCACGGTGGCGCCGGCGCGACGCGCCAGCTCGGCGGTGCTGTCGCTCGACTGGTCGTCGACCACGATCACCTCGGCAACGCCGGGAGCGCCGACGACCGCGGCGAGCAGCGGTCCGATCCGGCCGGCTTCGTCCCGTGCCGGAACCACCACGCTGATCGTCTGCATGGGTGTGAGCGTCGGACGGACCGGTGGTGCCACGGAGGCTGCCCTGGCGATTCGCGAGACCGCCGTCACCGCAGCCGCACCCCGCGCCACCAGCGACGCAACTCGCAGCGCGTGCGTGATGGCCCGCCCCATCACGTCCGGTCCGGGCGGGGACGGGGCCGGGGAGGACCGTGCGGTGAGCGGACGGTCCGGCCGGGGACGGGGCCGGGGAGGGCCGTCATCGGAGATCCTCGGTGATCATCTCGGTCACGATCCGAGCGCTCGTGGTCACGAGCGGCAGGCCGCCGCCGGGATGGCTCGACCCGCCGACGAGATACAGCCCCGGCCGTGCGCCACGATTCGCCGGCCGGACGAACGCGGCGCGTTTGCCGTTCGACGAGGTGCCGTAGATGGCGCCGCCCGGTGAGCGGTAGCGACGTTCGATGTCGGTCGGAGTCATCGTGTGGCGATGCTCGATCCGAGGCCGGATGTCGACTCCGCGCTCGGCGAGGCGGTCGAGGACGAGTTCGCCGTAGAGGTCGGCGTCGATCTCGACATCGGGCGGGGTGTTGACGAGGAGGAACCAGTTCTCGCACCCGTCTGGCGCCTGGCTCGGATCGGTCACCGACGACACGCACGCATAGATCGTCGGGTCGTCCGCCAGCTTCCCTGCGTCGAGTTGGTCGTACTCGGCTCGATAGCTGTCGGAGAACCAGACGTTGTGATGTTGGAGCCCCGGGGTGAGACCACGTACGCCCACACACAACACGAAGCCGCTCGTCGATCGCTTCGCCCGCCGAACTCGCTTCGAGCGCGGCAGCATCGGGCAACAGGTCCGCGTACAGGTGCTCGGCGTCGGTGTTCGCAACGACGATGTCCGCCCGTTCGACAGATCCGTCGGCCAACTCCACGCCCGAGACCGCGCCGCCATCGGGTGCAACGATCCGGACGACTTCTGTGCCGGTGTGGATCGTCACCCCGGTGTCGAGCGCAACTCGTTCGAACGCGGCGCGCAGCGCATCGAGGCCGCCCATCGGATACCAGCAGCCGAAGCGGGCCTCGATGTGGGGGATGCAGGCGAGCGTCGCCGGGGCCGCGTACGGCGACGATCCGGAGTACGTGGCGTAACGTCCGGCCCACTGCACGAGCCGGGGGTCGTCGAAGAACGACTCGGCCGAGCGGTGCAGGGTGCGCATCGCGTCGATCGCCGTGAGGTCGAACGGCGAGCGCATCCGCTTGGCGAGCGACCAGGGGTTGGACATCGGCCCGGCGAAGAACGTCCGATCGGCGACGTCCCAGATGCGACGACCACGTGCATCGAAATCTCGCCAGTGTTCGCCGGCTCCCGGGGCGAATTCGTCGAATGCCGCGGTGGTGTCATCGTCGCCATCGGGAACAACCAACGACGAACCGTCGGGCCAGTGATAGACGAACTGCGGGTCCAGTCGGACGAGATCGATCTGCTCGTCGAGTGACGTGCCCGCCGAGCGGAACACGTCGTCGAACACGTTCGGCAACGTGACGAGTGACGGGCCGATGTCGAAGGTGTACCCGTCGGATCGGTAGGTGGCGAGTTTGCCGCCGACCACCTCGCTGCGTTCGAACACGTTGACGTCATGGCCGAGTGCTCGCAGCCGGATCGCGGCCGCCAGCCCGCCGACACCGCCCCCGACCACCGCGACGCGGACAGGATTGCCCCAGGGGTCAGACCCCTGCTGCACTTCAGGCACCGAGCTTCCTCGCGACGGCTGCGGCGGCGACCGGGAGCATGCCGAGGCCGCCGACGACCGCAACCATCGGGTCTCGGAAGTACCGGGCGAACCCGATGGTTTCCATCACTCCCATGTACGCATACTCGCCGACGAGCGCGCCGTCGGCGTCCGTCGCAGCGGGGGCGGGCGGGAGCGTCGCTTCGAGCAGGGCCATCACTCCGAGGCCGGTGACGAACCAGCCGAGGTAGTTCGTGAGCGGGATCCCGCGGTAGACGCCTCGTCGCGCCCATACCCAGTAGCCCTCGCCGACCATCTGCGGATCGAGGAACAGATCCCACGCGGTCAGCGCCACCGATCCGAGTGCGATCCGATTCGCAGCGGTCGACCGTTCGCCGAGCGCCGCGTGCGCGGTCTCACGCGCCGGCAAACCGAGCGCGAACCATGCCAGCGGCACGATGGCCGGCACGTGCGCCACCTGTGGCTGCAGGGCTGGCGTGTAGGCATAGCGCCCGAACGGGATCGCCGTCGCAGTGCCGATGCGCTCGACCGCCGTGGTGGCCACGGCAGTCGCGACGGCAGCCGTTCCGGCTCGGGCGGCACCCCACCGCCGCACGGCATTCGCGGTGGTGGTCGTGAACGACCCGACCACGACCACCGTCGACAGCACCTTGCGTGCCGTGCCGCCTTGGGGCAACAGTGGCGTCGCGATCATCCCTGCGATCGTCACCACACTCGCCCCGCCGGACACCCACCCCGCCCACCGTTCTCGTGAACCAGATGCGGCCTCGGTGCGCACCTTGTTCACGAGAACGGCGAGAGGAGCTTGGCCACCATGGTCGCCTTCTCGGTGGTCGACACGCTCGCTCGTGACGTGAAGACGTCGTAGTCCTGCGCCTCGATCTTGTCGAGGATCCGCCCGTACAGCGCGTGTGCAGCGCCGACGCACTTGGCCGAGCGGTCCGGCAACATGTCGATGCCGATCTGCGCCGACCGGTACAGATCGCGACAGCGATCGATCTCGAAGCGCATCAAGGCCACGAACTCGGGTGTCACCGAACGTTGCGTGAGATCGACACCGAAACGGTCGGAATCCTCCAGCGGGACGTACTGTCGCCCGCGGTCGAGGTCCTCGTCGATGTCGCGGAGGAAGTTCGTGAGCTGGAATGCATTGCCCAGGTCGCGTGCGTGTGGCAGCGCTGCGTCGTAGTCGGTCGGTTCGAGGATCGGCAGCATCATCTCGCCGATCACCGCCGCCGAGCCGTCCATGTACACGAGCAGGTCATCCCACGTGGCGTACGACTCGACCGTCAGGTCCATCGTCATCGACCGCAGGAACCGATGGAACGCCTCGATGTCGATGTCGAAGGCTCGCACCGTGTGCACGACCGCCTTGAGCACGGGATCGTCCGACTTCCCGGCGTCGACGTCGGCGAAGAACCGGTCACCGAAGTCGGCAAGCGCCGCGGCGCGGACCTCGGTCGGTACGTCTCGCCCGCCCTGCGACGGGATCTCGTCGACGATGTCGTCGGCGTAGCGTGCGAATGCGTACAGCGCGTGGACGTGGTGCTGCTTGATCCTCGGCAGCACCTTGGTCGACCAGTAGTACGTGGTGCCGTGACGCTTGTTGAACTCGCGGCACAGCTCGTAGCTCTCGTCGAGCGTGACGGGCCCCGTCGGCAGGAGCTGGGTGGTGGGCGTCGGCGGCCGTCGGGCGAACCGGTGCGTGACGTGCGCGAGCTTCGTCATCACCGGCGCTGCCGTGCGTACTGCTCGACGCGTTGCGCCGCGAGCTTGCCCGACACCAACACCATCGGCACACCCACGCCGGGCAGCGTCGACGAGCCCGTGAACACGAGGCCGGGCACCTTCTTGTTGACGTTGTTCGGGCGGAACGGTCCGGTCTGGAAGAACGTGTGGGCGAGCGCGAAGGGCGTGCCCTGCTCCATGCCCATGCGCTCCCAGTCCTGCGGATCGTAGATCTCTTCGACGATCGACGTCGGTCGGGTAGCCGAGCGAGTCGTCCGGGGGCGCAGGTCGTCGACGATGCGTGTCACGTTCGCTTCGACCAGTCGATCGTGCCGCTCAGGTTCGGGTGTCGGTTCGAGCACGTAGATGCTCGAGTGGCCCTCCGGCGCCAGCGAGCGGTCGTCGAGGCTGTGGAGCGTGACCAGGATCGACGGGTCGGGCATGCGGACACCGTCGTCGATCAGGGCCTTGAACGATCCGTCCCAGTCCTCGCCGAAGTGGATGTTGTGATGGCTGGCATCGGCCGGGGGCAGTCCCTTGACGCCGGCCACCCACAGCAGACAGGAGGGCGAGTACTTGCCCGTGCGAGCGGCGCGTGGGGCATCGATGCCCGGGAGCAGCTCGCGGTACGCCACGGGGAGATCGACGTTGCAGACGACGGCGTCGGCGTCGAGCCGCTCGCAGGCGTCGATCTCGACGCCGGTGACGGCACCGCCCGGCGTGCGCAGGATGCGAGTGACCGGTGACGAGTAGCGGATCTCCACGCCGGCAGTCGTCACCGCCTCGGCGAGACCGGCCGCCATCATGTGCATGCCACCTTCGGGGACGAACACACCCTCGACGGAGTCCATGTAGGTGATCACCGCATACAGGGCAAGCGCCTCGTACGGGGCGAGGCCGGCATACATCGACTGGAAGCTGAAGATGCGCTGCAGACGTTCGTCGTCGAAGAACGATGCCACCTTCTTGCCGAGCTTGCCGAAACCCCCGAGCTTGACGAGTTCGAGCCCCGACTTCCACGGCCTGATCAAGTCGAGCGGTGTGTCGAAGTTCGCGTCGATGAACGAGTCCATTTCGGCTCGGTAGAGCTGCTCGAGCCACGTGCAGAACCGACCGAACGCCTCGGCGTCCTTGGCGCCGGAGAACTCGCGGATCTCCTGGGTCATCGCCTCGCGGCCGTGGCGGACGAACAGCGTCGAGCCGTCGGCGTACACCGCTCGGTACATGGGATCGACCGGGTTGATCGTGACGAAGTCCTTCATCTCGGCGCCGGCAGCATTGAAGGCGTCTTCGAGCAGATTCGGCATCGTCAGCACCGTCGGGCCGTTGTCGAGCCGGAACCCCTGCTCGGTGATCATCCCGGCCCGGCCTCCCGGGATGGCGTCGCGCTCGACGATCGTCACGTCATGGCCCGCGCCGACCAGATGTGCCGCTGCGGAGAGTCCGCCGAGGCCGGCGCCGACGACGACGACTCTCATCGGACGATCACCGGCGTCTCCGTCGAATGGTGCTCCCGATCGTGCTGCATCAGACGTCTCTCCAGCTGACGTACTCCGCGAGCGGCAACGAGTTCGGCCTTCGCATCGTCGACGATCGGGGCGTCCTCGATCGCTGCGATGGCGGTCTCGGTGAGGGCGGTGATGTGATCCTCGAGCTCGGCCAGGGCGCCGGTGTCGACGATGACCTGTTGGATCCGCGCCACGCCGTGGCCGTCGAGACCGGGCGCGCCGACCTCGGCCAACACAGCGAGTTGTTCGGTGTTGGCGCGGCGCACCGCCCGGGCGAGCAGGGGCGTCGGCTTGCCCTCGCGGCAGATCGCCGCCGACGGACTTGCCGGTGAGGCTCTCCTGGCCGAACGCGCCCATGACGTCGTCTCGCATCTGGAAGGCGTCGCCGAGCGGGAGACCGTACGCGCTCGAGCGGCCCGAGGAGTTCGTGTTCGCGCTCGGGCGCCGCGAGCACCGCACCGAGGTGCAAGGGGCGCTCGATGGTGTACTTGCCCGACTTGTATCGGCAGATCCGTTCGGCTTTGTCGACGTCGCGGACGCTCTGGACCGATCCGAGGATGTCGAGGTACTGCCCGATGTTCAGTTCGACCCGCAGTTCGTTCCAGATCCGCATCGCCTCCGGTGGAGCGCCCTCCATCAGGCGGTCGGCGTAGACGAACGCGAGGTCGCCGACGAGAATTGCCACCCCCTCGCCGAACCGTCGCGATTCACCGACCCACCCGGCTGCTGCGTGCTGCTCGGCGGCCACCGTGTGGGTGGTCGGCTGACCTCGTCGGGTCACGGCGTCGTCCATGACGTCGTCGTGGAACAGCGCGAAAGCGTGCATCAGCTCGAAGGCGGCCCCGGCGTCGACGTCGATCTGGTCGGCGCTTCCGCCACCGGCACCGACGTATCCCCAGTGCGTGAAGGCTGGGCGGAGGCGCTTCCCGCCCGACAACACGAGTCGGCGGATCTCGTCGATCGGCTGCGCGAGGTCGGTGTCGAAGGCTGCCCAGCGCTCGCGTTCGGCGCTCAGCAGTTCGTCGAGGCGGGCTTCGACTCGGTCGGCGATCGAGCGGAGGCTGGTCGGCGCGGTTCCAGGCATCTCCACGCAGGCTACTGCTGCGTTTGCCACCCCGCTTCGACGTGCGGATCATCGTCGACGGTGCGCCGGTGTGGAGCGTGTTCCGCACGGTGACCTGGCAGCCAAGCACCAACTGATCTGCACCGCGACGGCTTCTGGTGCCTTCACATCAGTCGTCGGGGTCGGCCACGGCGTCGAGATCGGCGGTGACCTGTTCGATCCGCACCTGGGCGGCGGAGATCTTCGATCGGCACAACGCGATCAGCTCCGACGCCCGTGCGACCCGATCAGCGAGGTGGTCGACGTCGACGTCGGAACTCTCGAGCTCTCGCAGGATCGCGTCGAGTTCGGAGAGAGCATCGGCGTATCCGGGGGTGTCGCTCATGACGTGGTCCTGTTCGTGTCGGTGACGGTGCTGGTGATGAAGCCGTCGGCGACGGCGGTCGTGACGGTGTCGTCCGCGACCAGGTCGTCGATCGAACGGACGACTCGGCCGTTGGCGTCGCGGGTGATCGACCAGCCTCTGGCGAGCTGTACCGCAGGGTCGAGCGCCGCGACTCGCGCTGCGATCACCTCGAGGCGGTGACCGGAACGTTCGACGACGGTGTCGGCGCGGGCGAGCACACGTTGCGCGGTGTCGGCGACTCGATGTTCGGCGCGGGCGAGGGAGGCGGGAGCGGTTCGGGCGAGGGTGTCGACGCGCAGACCCAGGCGTTCGTCGGCGCGCTCGACCGCCGCGTGGGTGCGCCGGGCGATCCGATGTGCGATCTCGGACAGATCGGTGGTCGCGGCGGTCAGCGCGTGCCGGCTCTCGCGCACGATCGACGCGAACGCCGCTTCGGTGTCGGCGCTGTAGCGGGCGGCCCGAGCGATCAGTTCGCCGGCGCAGGCCGTGGGGGTCTTGAGCGTGGTGTGGGCAACCTCGTCGGCGACGCTGCGGTCGACTTCGTGGCCCAGCCCGGTGAGAACCGGGACGGGTGCTGCAGCGATCGCGCGGGCGATCCGCTCGGAGTCGAACACGGCCAGCTCGTTGCGCGCTCCGCCGCCGCGGATCAGCACCACGGCGTCGAGATCGACCCGCCGCGACAACGTGATGACCGCTGCGGTGATCATCTCCTCGGCGAACTCGCCTTGGACGCGGGTGTCGACCACCGTCAGCGAGAATCCGAGTGCGCTGCGTTGGAGTTCGTCGTGGAAGTCGTGCCACGCGGCCGTGCCGACGCTGGTGACCACCCCGACACGCAGCGGGATCGGCGACAGCGGGCGTCGTCTGTTGGCGTCGAGTAGCCCGTCGGCAACGAGCCGTCGGATCACCTCGTCGCGCGACTGGGCGATGTCGCCGAGGGTGTAGGTCGGGTCGATGCCGGTCATCTTCAGGCCGATGCGGCCATTGGGTGCGTAGTAGTCGAGGTAGCCGAAGACCCTGACCTTCATGCCGTCGGCGAGCCGTAGCCGGTTCTTCTGCAGCATTGGTCGCAGCCGCATGCGGGCGTTGGCGAAGAACTGGACGTTGACCGCTGCCTTGGTGCCGTCATCGTCGACCAACGTGAAGTAGGCGTGCTGCCCGCGATCACTCCAGCCGGTGATCTCGCCGCGGACCCACACCCCGTCGGAGAAGCCTCGCCGGAGTGCGTCGTTGATCGCCTCGGCCAACTCGCCGACCGTGTAGGTCGGGTTCGCGGCGTCGTCGAGTTCGTCGTCGCCGAAGTCGAAGGCTGGTTGGCTCACGAGGCCGATTCAATCAGTCGGCGGCCACCATCGGTGATTCGGTCGACATGCTGGGCCGATCATGCGCCGAGCATTCGGATCGTGCCGCCAGGTGGGGTCTCGCTGTCGTCGTCGGCGACCTCATCGGATGCGATGGGAGTCGCGAAGAGCTCCCCGTCGACGGGGAGGTTGCGTTGCAGGCGTAGCTCGTCGAGCTGGCGGAGCGGCTTTTCGAGCTGGCGGCGCCGCGGCCCGGTCAGTTGTTCGAAGGCCCGGTCGACCTGGTCGAATTTCTTCTTCACCGAGTCGACCTGGTCGTTGTACTTACGCCACTGGGCGCTGAACGTGCCCAGCAGCTGCAGGATCTCGTCGCTGGTCTGCTCGATCATGAAGTTGTCGAACGCCTGGCGGATCACGCCGAGGAACGCGAACAGTGTGAGCGGCGAGCACAGCACGACCTTCTGGCCCATCGCTTCGTCGATCAGACCCGCGTCGTGCTCGTGGATGAACCCGGTGAGCTGCTCGTTGGGGATGAAGAGCAGCACGTAGTCGACCGACGGCGTGTCGCTCTCGCCCGCGTAGTCACGCTTGGCGAGTTCCTTCACCCGTAGGCGCACGTCGGCCAGGAATCGCTTGAGATGGACCTCGCGTTCGGCGTTGGTGTCGACCTCGAGATAGCGCAGGTAGGACGCCATCGGGAACTTGACGTCCATGTACAACGCGTGGCCCTTGGGCATCGGGAACGTGTAGTCCGGTCGACCGGTGCCACCCTCGATCTGGGTCTGTTTGACGTAGTTGAGGTTCTCGACGAACCCGGCCAGGCGCAGCACGTCCTCGGCCATCCGCTCACCCCACTGGCCGCGAGCCTGGGGGTTGGCGAGTGCCTCGCGAAGCGCGCGGGTGGAGTCGGCGAGCGTGTTGGCGATCTCGGCGTGCGCCTGCAGCGACGAGGTGACCTGCCCGAAGTTCTCGGCGCTGGATCGCCCGAGCGTGCTGACCATCTCGCTGAGCTTGGTGAGCTCGGAGCGCATCTCGGCGTGCACCTGGTCGAGGCGGGCGTCGATGACGTCCTTCTTCGAAGCGAGTTCGGACGTGGCCTGATCGCGAGTCGTTGCCGCCAACGCGCCGAATTGCTCACGCTGCAGAACCGCCGCCTGCTCCAATGCCGCCTGCACGGCTGCGTCACGCTCGCTCGATGCCTGCAACCTGGCCTCGGTGACGGCGCCGCGCACGGCGGCGTCGATCGCCACTTGCAGCGATTCGTTGGCCGCCGCCTGCTCGCTGACGCGCGCCGCACTGTCGGCCTCGGCCCGACGCAGTGCCAGCAGGTAGCCGCCGACGGCGGCCCCGGCGGCCAGCAACACGGCGATGATCAGAAGTGCGATCTCCATGCCGTCCACTATGACAAGAGGGTGTCACAGAGTTCGCGGATCCCCCGTCCCGGTGCGGCTGTCACACCTCCAGCGATGAGCGAGGTGGCTGGATGCGGACGTCTGGCTCATCGGTGGGGTGTGGGGCGGTGTGCGATGAGCAAGGTGGCTGGATGCGGACGTCTGGCTCATCGGTGGGTGTGGGGCGGTGTGCGATGAGCAAGGTGGCCGGATGCGGACGTTTGGCTCATCGCAGCCGGGGCAGGTGCGGCGTGGCGCCGGATCGAGGCCGGACTCGGTCAGCGCAGGGGGAGGGTGAAGCAGCGGTCGGCGAGGGTACCGAGGGCGTAGGTGGCGTAGTCGACGCCGAAGTCGCTGTAGAGGCCGCGGCACGACTCGCTCCACGCGAGCGCGTCCCGGGTGGACATCCGGTGCACGACCTGCATGATCCCGCCCTCGTAGACGCGGTACTCCGCCCAGGTGCCCGGGAAGTCCTTCGTGCAGCCGATCTCGATCGACGGAACACCGGAGCGAACCATCGGACGGACCCGGTGGCGGTGGGTGTGCCCGGCCGCGTAGGCGATGACGCCGGCCCGTCGGACGGCCAGTTCGTCCAGCGCGTCGCTCGCGTCGGGATGCAGGCCGAAGTAGTCGTCGCTGCGCTTGGCATCGGGACCGTCGCCGATCCACTGCTGGTGGTGGCCCATCACGAACACCGGCCGGTCGGCACCGGCGCAGCGATCGTCGAGCCAGTCGATCTGCTCGCTCGTGATCGTGCCCGTCGTCGCCCCCGGGATCGCCGTGTCGAGCAGCGCCACGACGACGCCGGGGAGATCGATCCACTGGTCGCCGGCGTACTCGGCCTGGTGACGGTACGCGTCGTGGTTGCCGCGCACGACGTGCAAGCGGTGGCCGAACGGCGCTCGGTAGCAGGCCTCGAACGCGTCCCACTCGACCTGCTCGCCGTCGGCGGACAGGTCACCCTTGACGATCACCGCCACCGGATCGATTCCGGCGATCTCTGCAGCAGCGGCCCGGTTCATCACCTCGGGGTAGGGGTCGGCACCGGCTTCGGCCCGCCGGATCGGTCCGTCGGGCAAGTCGTCGATCCGACCGGCTTCCGTCTCACCGAAGTGGACGTCGTTGACGGTCGCGAATCGGCACAGCAGCTCGCCGGCGGGTCGTGCCAGCGTGCGCACGGCGATGCCGTCGAGATCGTGGTCGGTGTCGGCCGCCAGTCCCTCGTAGCGTCGCACGTCGAGCCCGTCGTGCATGACGACGAGATCGTCGGCAACGGAGGTGATGTCCATCGGTACTCGCGTGCTCGATTCAGCGGCCGGTCGCGATCAGACCTTCACGACGATCGAGCTGACGACCTTGTCCTGCCAGGTCTGCTTCTTGTCGTCCCACAGCATCCAGAGGTAGCCGAGGTAGAAGATCTGCGCCGAGATCAAGCTGGCGAACAGTTGGCGGCCGAGTGCCCGACCGAAACCGATCGGTTGGCCGGAGGCCTCTCCGACCACCTTGATCCCGACGATCCTGCAGCCCCAGGTCTGGCCCGTCTTGCCGAGCGCACGAAGGTAGATGAACGCCACGATGAGGAACCCGACGACCATCAGCACGATGCCGCCGCCGATCAAGCCGGGTGTGGGGGAACCATCTGGACAGAGGATCTCGTCACCGACCGAGACGCAGTCGTCGAACGACGCGACGACGAGGACGACACCGGGAATGACGAAGACCGCCATGAGCAGGCCATAGAGGAGACCGTCGAGCAGGTAGCTGCCGAGTCGAATCCCGAATCCGGCGCGTTCGCCGCCGACGGGCGGCGCGGCGTAGCCGTAGGGGGGATACCCGGGTGCCGTGGCGACCGCGCCGGGTGGTGGCGGCGGCGTGCCGAGACCCGGAGGCGGAGGCATCGACGACGGTGGCGGCGGCGTCGAACCCTGACCGGGTGGTGGTGGTGGCGGAGGCATACCCATGTGCAGAGTGTGCCACGTGACCGTCCGTTGGGCGGACGACCCCCGGCCCGGGTGTCAGCGGTAGGGGCGGTCGCGACGAGCCGGAACGGGTCGGGACCACCAGCGGCCGCTGAAGCGCCACGCCGTGCTGCGTGGCGGCGTCGCGTCGATGACGACCGCCGGCTTCGGCCAGAGCGCTTCGACGCCGGCCACGATCGCGACGACCTCGTCGTCGGTCGGTGGCGGCGTCACGCTGCTGACCGACACGGTGACGCTCGGGCTCGGCTCGGACATGGAGGACACGATAGGCGCCTCAGCTGCCCCCGACCTCGTCGTCGATCGACCAGGTGGCTCGCGGCGGCCGGGTGACGACGGTGCCGGCAACCTTGTCATGGAACGTCTGTCGTTGCGAATTGAAGAGCGCGACGAGGAAGCCGATGTAGAGAATCGACGAGATCCAGTAGCGCACGATGAAGCGCAGGCCGGCCTCGCCAGCGGTCACCATCTTGCCGTTGCGGGCGGCGACGACCGTGACGCCGGTGATCCGTTCGCCGATCCACTGCCCGCTGGTGGACACGGCCCGCGCGTACAGCACCGTTGCCCCGGCGAAGCCGGCGAGCATCACCAACACGCCGGCGACGATCAACGGTGTCGACCCGAGGATCACGAGTGCGATGCCGGGCAGCATGCACAGCAGCGTGAGGAAGTTGTCGATGATCAATCCGCCCAGTCGGGCGCCGTAGGAGGCCAGAACGGGGTCGAAGTCGATTCCGCCGTCGGACTCGATGCGGGCCAGCTCGGCCTTCTCGGGGCGTTCGACATCCGTCGGCTTCGTGAGCGGGGCGGCAACCGGCGGCGCCGCGGGCACCTCGTCGTCGGTGATCTGTGACAGCAGCGCGGCAAGGTCGTCGTCGGTGTCCACTGACGTGGGCCCGTTCGCGACCTCTGCTGGCGGCGGCGACGCGGGCGGCGGTGGTGGCGGTGGCGTGGCCCCCGGCGGCGACGCGGGCGGCGGTGGTGGTGGCGGTGGTGATGAGCCAGCCGATGGTGGCGGGGTGGCGCCCAGCGGTGGCGGGGTGGCGCCCAGCGGTGGCGGGTGGCGCCCGGCGGCGGCGTGGCGCCCGGCGGTGGCGGTGGCGGCGGGAATCCGGTGCGCGACGGTTGGCCTGGAACGGACGGGCTCTCGCTCATCGAGCGTCGGTCCGGGTCACAGCGGGACGTTGCCGTGCTTGCGGCGCGGCAACTCCTCGCGCTTGGTGGCCAGCATCCGAAGACCGGCGACCAGCTTCTGGCGAGTCTCGGCCGGATCGATCACGTCGTCGATGTAGCCGCGTTCGGCGGCGGCGTACGGCGACGCGTATTTGTCGGTGTAGTCCTGCACCAGCTCGGCTCGTCGGGCGACCGGATCGGCGGCCTGTTGCAGCTCGCGGCGGTAGACGATCTCGACGGCGCCCTGCGGGCCCATCACGGCCAGTTCCGCGGTGGGCCAGGCGAACGCGAGGTCGGCGCCGATCGACTTCGAGTTCATCACGACGTACGCGCCGCCGTAGGCCTTGCGGGTGATCACCTGGATCCGCGGGACGGTGGATTCGCAGTAGGCGTACAGCAGCTTCGCGCCGTGGCGGATGATGCCGCCATACTCCTGATCGACGCCGGGCAGGAAGCCGGGCACATCGACGAAGGTGATCAGCGGGATGTTGAACGAGTCGCAGGTGCGCACGAACCGGGCGGCCTTCTCGGACGACTCGATGTCGAGGACACCGGCGAGCACCTTGGGCTGGTTGCCGACGATGCCGACGGGCTGGCCGTCGATTCGCGAGAACCCGCACACGATCGACTTGGCCCAATGCGGGAAGTACTCGAAGAATTCGCCGTCGTCGACGACGTGGCGGATCACCTCGGTCATGTCGTAGGGCAGGTTCGGACTGGCCGGCAGGATCTCGCGGAGCTCGGGGCAGAGGCGGTCCGGGTCGTCACCGAGGTCCTCGACCGGCGGTTCCTCGAGGTTGTTCGACGGTAGGAACGACAGCAGGAACCGCACGTCGTCGAGACACGACTTCTCGTCGGCCGACACGAACGTGGCGACGCCCGACTTGGTGGCGTGACTCATTGCGCCGCCCAGTTCTTCGAGTGTGACGTCTTCGCCGGTAACCGTCTTGACGACGTCGGGGCCGGTGATGAACATGTGGCTCGACTCTCGCACCATGAAGATGAAGTCCGTCATCGCCGGGCTGTAGACGGCGCCGCCGGCGCAGGGGCCGAGGATCACCGAGATCTGTGGAACCACACCGGACGAGAGCACGTTGCGGTGGAAGATGCCGCCGTAGCTGGCGAGGCTGACGACGCCCTCCTGGATGCGGGCGCCGGCGCCGTCGTTGAGGCCGACCACGGGCGCTCCGACCTTGAGCGCGAGATCCATCAGCTTGTGGATCTTCTCTGCGAACACCTCGCCGAGCGCACCACCGAACACGGTGAAGTCCTGGGAGAACACGAACACCTTGCGGCCGTCGACGGTGCCCCAACCCGTGATCACGCCGTCGGTGTACGGGCGGTCCTCGAGACCGGACCCCTGCGCCCGGTGGCGGGCGAGCATGTCGAGCTCGTGGAACGAGCCCTCGTCCAGGAAGTACTCGAGTCGCTCACGGGCGAGCATCTTGCCCTTCTCGTGCTGGCGGTCGACCGAACGCTGCGAACCAGCGTGAATGGCCTGATTGCGTCGTTCGGCGAGATCGTCGAGCTTGTCCTGCATGGGATTCGTCACGCCTCGCAAGTTACTGGCTGCCGGCGGCTGCCGGAAGATCGACCAGAATGCGCGCATGGCAGATGTGTCTCCGACCGCACCCGATGCCGCGATGCGACTGCCGATCCAGCCGCCGTTGCAGCCGATGCTGGCGAAGTTGGCGCGATCGATCCCCGAGGGTGACGGGTGGCTGTTCGAGCCGAAGTGGGACGGGTTCCGCTGCATCGTGTTCCGTGACGGTGACCGGGTGGAACTGATCTCGCGCAAACTGCGTCCGCTCGGGCGCTACTTCCCCGAACTGCTCGAACCACTCCGCGGTGCGCTGCCTGATCGCTGCGTCGTCGACGGCGAGATCGTCGTCGCCGACGCCGCTGGGCGGGGGCTCGACTTCGACGCGTTGCTGCAGCGCATCCATCCCGCTGAGTCGCGCATCAACCGGTTGGCAGCCGAGACGCCTGCGGCGTACGTCGCGTTCGACCTGTTGGCGATGGGCGACGACTCGTTGCTCGACGAGCCGATGGCCGACCGGCGTGACGCTCTGGTCGACTCGATCAACGAGAACGATGTCGTCCGAGTCACGCCGGCGACCACCGATCAAGCGGTCGCGGACGACTGGTTCCATCGATTTGAAGGGGCGGGTCTCGACGGCATCGTGGCCAAGCCACTCACGGGCACCTACCAGCCGGCCAAGCGGGCGCTGGTGAAGGTCAAGCACCAACGCACCGCAGACTGCGCCGTCGCGGGATATCGGATCCACAAGGACGGCAACGGCGTCGGATCACTCCTGCTCGGATTGTTCGATGCCGATGGCGAGATGCACTCGGTCGGCGTCGCTGCCTCGTTTTCGGCGAAGCGACGCAGCGACTTGCTCAGCGAACTGGAGCCGCGCACCCACGACGCGCTGGAGGGCCATCCGTGGCGTCAGTGGGCCGAATGGGACGGCGACGCGTCCGGTGCGGCGACGAGCGGTGGGAGTCGGTGGAACGCCGGCAAGGACCTCTCGTTCGTGCCGATCCGCATGGGGCTGGTGGCCGAGGTGTCGTTCGGGCAGCTCGAAGGACGACGGTTCCGTCACGGTGTCGGGTTCCTCCGGTGGCGGCCGGACCGGGCCCCGGAGTCGTGCACGTACGAGCAGCTCGACGTAGCCGATCCGGTGTCGTTCGACGACTTCGTCAGGCTCCGTTGACGGCGCGCAGCCGGCGTTCCGGCTCGATCAGGGCTCGCTGATCGGGGGGATCGTCACGTTGACCGCGGGAGGAACCGTCAGTTCGCTGACGGCCTCGGTGCCGTCGGCGTTGAGGATCGTGAAACCCTGGGGCGGGCTCGTGAACACGCCGGTCGGTGTGACGGCGTTGACGACCATCGTCCAGTCGCCGGGGACGGTCAACGGCAGCCCCTGTTCCTCGGGAAGCACCGCAACACCGGCGCCGGTGAGCGGGACCGGCTGGGTGATCGTGCCGATCGTGTCGTTCGTCGGCGCCGTGAAGACCACTTCGAGTCCCGACAGCCCCTCGTCGGGTTCGTCGACTTCGACCGACAGCCCCGACAATCCGACCTGATCGGTCGTGAGTCGCACGGTGACGTCCAGTCCGGCCTCCGGGGCGTCGACCTCCATCGTGATCGCGTAGTCGATGTCGGGGCCGGTCGGCACGTTCGCGGGGGGCAGCGACAGCAGCCATGCGCTCAGGGCCAGCACGATCGCGCCCGCCGCAGCCTCGACGCCGAATGCGCGTCGAAGGCGGTCGGCCATGGGAACGGTCATCTCGTTGGCACGAGCCAAGCGTTGGCTGACGAACTGACGGGCGGACACCGCCACGAAGATCATCACCGCGACCACGATGGTTTTCAGCAGCACCACTTGGCCATGCCTGGTCCCGAACAGGTCTCCACCGTCCAGCAGGATCATCTGGACGATGCCGGTGGCGATCGTGGCACCGATGGCAAGCGTCGACAACCGACCGAACCCGCGAACTGCGTGGACGAGGTCCTCCTCACCGGGGCCGGCCAGTACGACTCGTGCGAGGAGCACGACGCCGCCCAGCCACACCGACATGGCGAGTGCATGGATGATCGACATCGGGACACCGACGATCGCAAGGTCCATGTCGGTGCGGCTGAACCCGATCGTGACGACAGCGAGAGCGGGGATCCCGAGGGCGGCCATCTGGGTCACCGGATCGATCACACGGTCGGGACGGAAGGCGACCCACGCACTGGCGACGACCAACACCAAGCGGGCGAGCGCCGCGATGGCTGGGACGCCGGCGTCGAACAGATCGATCCAGTTCGTAGGATTGAAACCGCTCCCGAGACCGGTTCCGGTCACCGCTGCGGTGGCCGCAGCCACGTACAACAGCGTGCCGATGAAGGCGACGATCCAGATGGAGCGAATGAAGCGAATGGTCACCAGGTATTCGACGCCCTCGGGCCAGGCGGCAGCGATCACGACAAGTGCGCCGAACAGGATCCCGACGCCGAAGACCGAGATCAGACGCCCCAGCCACAGTGGGCCCTGGCCCGAATCGACATCGGACAGATTCGCGACCTCGCTCGTGGTCTCGGCGGTCGTCGATGCCTCCCCGGTCGGGACGGTGCCGCCGGCGACGACGGTGCCGCCGGCGGCGACGGTGCCGCCGGTCGTCGGGTCGGTCGTCGGCGTGGTCGGAACGGTCGGCGGATCGTTCTCGATCGTGAAGGTGATGTTGCCCTGTCCGTTGGGCGAGCCCTCCGAGTCACTCACCACGTAGGCCGCCACGCAGGCGCCCTTCGGCAACGAGTCGATGACCTCGGCGGTCATGGTGAGCCCGTCGGCGCTCACCTCCCGTGGCCCCACGGTGTAGAGGTCGGTGCACGTCAGGGTGATCGTGTTCACCTCGCCGAGCGGTTCGCTGAACGTGAACGAGATCACCTCGGGCGACTGGGCGAGCGTGGAGCCGTCGGCCGGGTCGGAGGACACCAGCGTGTTCTCGGCGAGCGCGGTGCCCGGTAGCAATCCGACGATACCGGCGACGGCCAGTGCTGCGCCGGCGATCACGCGACGGACCCGACCCGAGGCTCGGAATGTTGTGCGCTCGTTCACGATCGTCCGAGGCTAGTTGCCCCGCCGCCCTTCAGCCCGGCCACCCGCGAGGTGGTGTGCCCCGATGCCGAAGGTGGCGATGCGTCAGACATCGCCGCGCCGGCAGTCCGGGGCACCCATTTCGTCGACGAGGTCGTTGCGGCCCCGGACCAGTTCGCCGATGCGAACGGTCAGTTCACCGAGCCGGTCGTCGTCATCGCCAACCGTCGCGATCGCTCTCCATGCCGCTGCTTGCTCGTCGGTGTTGCGGACGAAGGCCCGATGGTCGTCGGAGGCCTCCTCGGGTACACCGAGAGACCGTGCTCGCTCGGCCTCGTTGTCGAGCGCGCCGGCGGCGCTCGTGGCGAAGTCGGCGACACTGATCTGCTCAGGTGGTCGGGGAAGTCCATCGAGGGTCGCAGCGGTGTCGACGCAGATGGCCTGCAGGTCGACGAGGTAGTCGGCCTCGGTCACGGGAACGGGCTCGCTCGTGCACGCAGCGAGCAGCGCGATGCAGACGGGGATGATCGCGCTCGCCCTCATCGCGGTGATGTTACGGCGCCACCGCTGCGCACAGGGTTGCGCACGCGGTCGGACCCGGGCCCGTCGCTATCGTGGCCGCGATGGCCACCCAGTCGCTCTACCGTCGCTATCGGCCCCGCCGCTTCAGCGAGGTGAAGGGGCAGGACCACGTGGTGCGAGCGCTGCGTACCTCGGTTGCCGAGGGACGCGAGGGGCAGGCCTATCTCTTCTCGGGGCCTCGCGGGACCGGGAAGACCACGTCGGCGCGCATCCTCGCCAAGGTCCTCAACTGCGAGAATCCGCAGGACGGCGAGCCGTGCTGCGAGTGCGAATCGTGCCTGGCTGTCGAGCGGGGAGTGAGCTACGACGTCCACGAACTCGACGCCGCCAGCAACAACGGCGTCGATGCGATGCGCGACCTGATCGAGAAGGCGTCGCTGGGGACGCCCGGCCGTCACAAGGTGTACATCCTCGACGAAGTCCACATGCTCTCGCGCGCCGCGGAGGCGTCGTTGCTCAAGACGCTGGAGGAGCCGCCACCGCACGTCGTGTTCGTGCTGGCCACGACCGACCCGCAGAAGATGTCCGACACGATCCGGAGCCGGACGCAGCATCTCCAGTTCCATCTCCTGCCCGCCGACACCCTGGCCGAGCATGTTCGCTGGGTGGCGTCCGATGCCGGACTCGATGTGAGCGAGGCCGCGTTGGAGCAGGCGTTGAGCCGCGGTGGTGGTTCGGCACGCGACACGCTGTCGGCGCTCGAGTTGGTGGCGAACACGGGTGACGAAGGCATGGAGGTCGTGCCACTCGACGAGTTCGTCGAGTCGATGATCGATCGCGACCCGGGTCGCGCTCTCACCATGATCGCCCACGCGATCACCAGTGGGATGGACCCGCGGACGCTCACCGAGGAACTGATCGCGTTCCTCCGCAACGGATTCCTGGCACTGATGGCACCGGAGCTCGTGCAGGTTCCCTCGAACCGTCTCGACGCTCTCGCCTCGCAGGCGCAGCGGCTCGGCGCCGCTGGTCTGGTGCGCGGCATCGAACTCCTCGGTGCGGCGCTGTCCGAGATGCGTCACGCTCCTGACCCCCGGGTGTTGCTCGACGTGGCCACCGTGCAGCTCACCGCCGACAACGTCGGCGACGACACGGCGGCGCTTCTGCAGCGCCTGGAGCGTCTCGAACGCCAGGTCGCGGCCGGAGCGGCCGCGCCAGCCGGAACGACGGCGTCCGCGCCCGTCGATCCGTCGACCGGCCGGGCGGCGCTGGGCGGTCGTGCCCGAGCGGCCGCTGTCCCTGCCCCTGCGGGGCCGCCTGCCGCCGCCGCTCGGTCGACGGATGCAGGTCCCTCTGCCGGCGACGTGGTCTCGGTCTCGACCCCTGCGGCGCCGACCGGCCCGTCCGAGCCTCCGCCGGCGAGCGACGACCAGGTGCCGACTGCCGCGCCATCGGTCATCTCGGCCGACGTCTGGGAGAACACCATCCGCCCAGCGCTCCGCGGAATGGCGCGGGCGGTGTACGCCCCGGCCGGTTTCGTCGCCGGCACCGCCACGACGCTGACGCTGTCGGTCCCGAACGCCGTCCATCTCGCCAAGTGCGAGGAGCAACGGTCCGTCGTGGAGGACGCACTCGCCGAGTTCGCCGGCGCGCCGGTCCGAGTGGAACTGGTCGATGGGGGCGGCGATGGTGAACGCAGTGCCCGCCCGGCGCGCGATGCCGGACCGGGCGGTGACGGCGGGTCGGGCGGTGACGGCGGGTCGGCCCGGCAGGAGCAACCGAGCGGCGACTCCAGTCCCGCGACGAGTGCCGCCAAGCAGCCTGGCGCCTCGCCGCCGCCGACACCCGAGCAGAGCGGAGGACCCGAGACCGGTTCCGAACTCGCCTCGTCGTCACCGCGAGCCCGCGGGCTGGCTGCAGCCGCAGCGACAGCTCAGTCCGACGGCCCGTTGGCAGACGAGAGCCCGACGCCGGGAGCGGAGCTGCCCGACGACGACGAGGTCGATCTCGACGATCTCGTCGATGCGCCGCCGGAATCGGTGAAGTCGCCCATCGATCGTCTCGCCGAGGCGTTTCCGGGCTCCGAACTGATCGAGGAAGCAGGCTGATCTCGGTCCATGGCCGGCAACTACACCCCTCCCGTCCAGTCGCTGATCGACGAACTCGGCCGGCTCCCGGGCATCGGTCCGAAATCGGCCCAACGCATCGCGTTCCATCTGCTCAAGATGCCGGTCGATGACGCCAACCGGCTTGCCCACGCGATCACCGAGGCCAAAGCTCGTGTCCGGTTCTGCGAGCGATGCTTCAACGTCGCCGACGACGTGCTGTGCCCGATCTGCAACGACGACAGTCGGGACTCGTCGTTGCTGTGCGTGGTGGAGGAGTCGCGTGACATCGTGGCGATCGAGCGAACCGGTGAGTTCCGTGGGCGCTACCACGTCCTGCTCGGCGCCATGAGCCCGCTCGAGGGCATCGGGCCCGAGCAGCTCAAGATCCGCGAGCTGGTGTCGCGCATCGATCCCGAAGGGGTGCAGGAGATCATCCTCTGCACCAACCCGAACACCGAAGGCGAGGTCACCGCGATGTACCTCGCCCGGCTGTTGAAGCCGATCGGCCTCACGGTCACCCGGATCGCCAGCGGGCTGCCGGTGGGTGGCGACCTCGAGTACGCGGACGAACTCACACTCGGACGAGCGCTCGAAGGCCGCCGGGCGGTCGACTGACACGGAGTGCCTCGGCGGACAACTGAACTGGGGCACCACCTTCACGAATCGGTAGCGGGCGGACGGGCCGATTCGTTTCGATGATGCCCCAGAGGGTGGCGAATCCAGTTTCGATTCGCACGATCAGTTGTTACGGATACATTACGGAATATCCGGGTTTGCGTCAAGCGTTCGTCACACAAGTCGCTCCGAGTGCCAGTATATCGACCAGGAGTGAGAAGTCAATCACCCAACGTGGTGAGTCTGGACGTCCGCGATCGACCGACGGCGTCGGATCGAGAGGGGCCAGTGACGCTCAGACCGTGCGCAGAATGGCGGCGTCGCCCTGGCCGCCGCCGCCGCACAGTGCAACCGCCCCCGTGCCGCCGCCGCGACGCTTGAGCTCGTGCAGCAGCGTCAGCGCGAGCCGGTTGCCGCTCATGCCGATCGGGTGACCGAGGGCGATCGCTCCGCCGTTGACGTTGACGATCTCGTCACTGATGCCGAGCTCGGCGATCGAGGCCAACCCGACGGCAGCGAATGCTTCGTTGATCTCGAACAGATCGAGGTCGGCGACCGCGATGCCTGCACGCTCCGCCGCCTGCATGATCGCCCGGCTCGGCTGATGCAACAGCGAGGCGCTGTCCGGTCCGGCCACCATGCCGTACGACACGAACTCACCCAGCGGTGCGACGCCCCGGCGCTCGGCCTCGGCGCGCGACATCATGACGACGGCACTCGCGCCGTCGGAGAGTTGCGAGGCGTTGCCGGCGGTGACGGTGCCCTCCTTGTCGAACGCAGGGCGCAGCGAGCCGAGGCTCTCCATCGTCGTTCCCGGACGAACCCCTTCATCGGTCTCGACCAGGATCGGTTCGCCCTTGCGCTGCGGAACGGCGACCGGCACGATTTCGTCGGCGAGGCGCCCGTCCTTGATCGCGTTGGCGGCCCGTTCGTTCGACGTCATCGCCATGTGGTCCTGCTGCTCGCGGGTCAGGCTCTCACCCGACGCGTAGCGGTCGGTGCCGAGGCCCATCAAACACGAGTCGAACGAGCACCACAAGCCGTCGGCGATGATGGCGTCGCGCAGCTCGGTGTTGCCGTACTTGAACCCACCGCGGGCGCCGTCAGCGATGTAGGGAGCGTTGGTCATCGACTCCATGCCGCCTGCGATCACGATGTCGGCGTCGCCTGCGGCGATCATCTGGTTCGCCAGGTAGATCGAGTTGAGCCCGGACAGGCACACCTTGTTGACGTTGACCGACGGAACGCTCATGGGGATGCCGGCCTTGACAGCGGCCTGACGGCTGGGCACCTGGCCCTGGCCGGCCATGAGCACCTGGCCCATGATCACGTGCTGGACCTCGTCGGGCGCCACGCCCGCGCGCTCGAGCGCTGCGGAGATCGCGAACCCGCCGAGGTCGGCGGCCGAGAACGACGAGAGTGCGCCGCTCATCTTCCCGATCGGGGTGCGGGCGCCGGCGACGATGTACGAACCTGGAGATGCCATGGGGAAACGCTACCCCCATCGCCGGACCCTCGAAAAATGCTGCCAGCGCCGCCGTCGTGGGAAGGAGCGCGCGGCATTTCGGAGGTTCGTGGGTGTGATGGCCCGCTTGGCCCGCGTGATTACCGGTCAGTAACCTCACGCGCCATGCAGGAGATCCTCGAGGCCATCCAGTCCGGCGCCAGCGGCGACGACATCGCCAACCTCCCGATCCCCGAGAGTTATCGGGCGGCGTTCGTTCGTCGTGAGGACACTGCGATGTTCGAAGGCGTCGAGTCGTGGGACAAGGACCCTCGCAAGTCGCTCCACGTGGACGAGGTCGCCACGCCCGAGCTCGCGCCCGACGAGGTCTACATCGCCGTGATGGCGTCGAGCATCAACTTCAACACCGTCTGGACCTCGATCTTCGAGCCGCTCCCGACGTTCGGGTTCCTCGACAAGATGGGCCGCCAGAACGACTGGGGCAAGCGGCACTCGCTGCCGTACCACGTGGTCGGCAGCGACGCGTCCGCCGTCGTGGTGCGTGTCGGTTCCGCCGTGCGCAACTGGAAGCCGGGTGACCGGGTCACCGTGCACTGCAACTACGTCGACGATCAGGACCCGAGCGCGCACAACGACTCGATGCTCGCCACCAACCAGCTCATCTGGGGCTTCGAGACCAACTTCGGTGGTCTCGCCGACCTCGCCGTGGTCAAGGCGAATCAGCTGATGCCGAAGCCCACACACCTGTCGTGGGAGGAGGCGGCGGTCAACGGTCTGTGCAGCTCGACGTCGTATCGCATGCTCGTCAGCGAGAACGGCGCGCAGATGAAGCAGGGCGACAGCGTGCTCATCTGGGGCGCCACCGGAGGTATCGGCGGCTACGCCGTTCAATACGTGCTGAACGGAGGCGGCACACCCATCGGGGTGGTGTCGTCGCCCGAGCGGGCCGAACTCCTCCACCGGATGGGGTGCGAGGCCGTCATCGACCGCCGCGCCGAGAACTACCAGTTCTGGTCCGACGAGTACACCCAGGACGAATCGGAGTGGCGCCGTTTCGGCAAGAAGATCCGGGAGCTCAACGACGGCGAGGACGTCGACATCGTGTTCGAGCACCCCGGGCGTTCCACCATGGGTGCGTCGATTTTCGCTGTCAAGCGCGGCGGCACGGTCGTCACCTGTGCGGCGACGTCCGGGTACATGGTCGAGTTCGACAATCGTCACTTCTGGATGAAATTGAAGAATCTGATCGGTTCGCACTTCGCCAACTACGCCGAGTCGTACGCCGCCAACAAGCTGCTCGACCAGGGTCGGATCCAGCCGCTGCTCACCAAGACCTACGACCTCGCTCATGTCGGCGAGGCGGCGCTCACCGTGCACCACAACGAGGCCGAAGGCAAGCTCGGAGTGCTGTGCCTGGCGCCGGAGGAGGGCCTCGGCATCGACGATCCCGAGAAGCGCGAGCGCATCGGCGAAGACAAGATCACCGTCTTCCGCAGCGCGTGACACTGCCCGCTGCCGTCCTGTGGGACATGGACGGCACGCTCGTCGACACCGAGCCGTACTGGTTCGCGGCCGAGTTCGACCTGGTCGCCGAATTCGGCGGCACCTGGACCGAGGCTGATGCACATTCGTTGGTCGGTTTCGACCTGCTCGACTCGGCGCACGAACTGCGGACCCGAGGTGGGGTGCGTCTCGAGCCGGTGCAGGTCGTCGACCGTCTTCTCGACGGCGTCATCGCCCGGGTCGCCCGCGAATTGCCGTGGCGGCCCGGCGCACCCGAGCTGCTGGCGGCATGTGTCGCCGAGGAGATCCCGTGTGTGCTGGTGACGATGTCGTGGCGTCGACTCGCCGAGGCGGTGATCGCTGCGGCCGCGCCGGGGTCGTTCGTGGCCTCCGTCACCGGCGACGAGGTGACCAACGGCAAGCCTGACCCTGAGCCGTATCTCGCTGCCGCTGCGGTGCTCGGCGTCGCCCCGGCCGAGTGCGTGGCGATCGAGGATTCGCCGACCGGGGTTGCCTCTGCGCTTGCTGCTGGTTGTGCGACGCTGGGGGTCCCCCATGTCGTCCCCGTCGCTGCCGCCCCCGGGCTCACCCTCGTCGACTCGCTCGTCGGCATCGAAGTCGCCGACCTCCGCCGTCTTCGAGCCCGCTGACGAGTTGCGCAGGCACACGCGCGACGCCACCCCGGTCGACGACGCGCCACCCGATCGCCACCGACGGCTCCTGGTGCTCGGTGCGCTGATGATCGCCCTGCTCGGCGTGGCCGGAGCAGCCGTGTACGTCGCCACCAACGAAGAACCCCTGCCTCCCAAACCCGACATCCCGCTCGATGCCTGGGTGCCGTATTGGGCGCTCGATGCATCGCTGCCCGATGCTCGCCAGCGGGTTCCGTCGATGCGCGAGGTGTCGCCCTTCTGGTTCAACTCCGTCGGAGTCGACCAGATCGTCGTCGATCCGAATGCGTCAGCGGAGTTGACGGCTGAGTTCATGGACACCGTCAAGGGCCTCGACGTCGACGTGGTGCCCTCGATCATCGACGCGCTCCCGGCCGGCGAGATGGCTGCGATCCTCGCCGACCCTGCCACGCGCTCCGAGCACGTTGCGACGATTCGTGCATTCGCTGCGGACGGCGGCTACGACGGCATCGACATCGACTATGAGCAGTTCGCGTTCGCCGATGGGCGCGACACCTGGGCGACCACGCGGCCGAACTGGGTGGCGTTCATCGAAGAGCTGGCCGCAGCACTGCACGCCGACGGGCGATCGCTCACCGTGAGCATCCCACCGGTGTACGACGGAGGCCGGACCGGCGACAGCGGTTACTGGGTGTACGACTACGGCGCGATCATCGACCACGTCGACCGGATCCGCATCATGACCTACGACTTCTCCGTCGGCCAGCCCGGCCCGATCGCACCACTCGAGTGGGTCGAGACGGCGATCACGGGCAGTATCGAGGCCGCCGGGTCGCCGGACAAGCTCGTCCTCGGTCTGCCCGCATACGGACGCAACTGGCCCGTACGCACCAGCGGTGTGTGCCCCGCCGAGAACGTGCCGGGCCGTACCAGTGTGTCGGCACGGTCGGTCGACGAGCTGATCGAGCGGCGAGGAGCGACACCGACACCGGTCGACCAGACAGGGGAGTGGGAGTTCGAGTACGACCTCGAGGTGAGCGATGGCGCGACGACCTGCGTCCAACGCCGAAAGGTCCACTATGTCGACGGCGACGGCATCGCACTCAGGATGGACCTCGCCCGGCAGTATCGACTCGACGGCGTGGCGCTGTGGGCATTCGGGTTCGACGATCCGGCGGTGTGGGACGCCATCTTGCCGACCGTCGCCGATCCCAACGCACCGGCGACAACCGAGTAGAACGATCAGATGACAGTCGGCGAAGCATGGATCATCGACGCGGTGCGTTCGCCCCGCGGCATCGGCAAGCAGGGCAAGGGCAGCTTGGCCCACCTGCACCCACAGAGGATTCTCGGGCAGGTGCTCAACGGGCTCCGTGACCGGGTGGGGTTCGATCCCGTCGACGTCGACGACGTCGTGTGCGGCAACGGCTCCCACGCCGGTGACCACGCACACGACATCGGCAGGATGGCCGTGCTCGATGCCGGCTGGCCGATTTCGGTTCCGGGCGTCACGCTGAACCGCTTCTGCGGTTCCGGGCAGCAGGCGGTCACGTTCGCGGCGATGGGTGTCGGCGCCGGTCACCAGGACCTCGTGGTCGGTGCGGGCGTCGAGTCGATGAGCCGTCCGGCGCGCAACGACACCGATGGATTCCACGCCAACAACGAGCACCTTCTGCAGACCCACCCCCAGATTCCGCAGGGGTTGTCCGCCGATCTGATCGCCACACTCGACGGATACACGCGCGTCGAGGTCGATGCACTCGGTCTCGAGAGCCAGCACCGGGCGGCGGCCGCCATCGCCGAGGGACGATTCGATCGCAGCCTGATCACGATCCGCAACGATGACGGCACCGTGGCGCTCGACCACGAGGAGTATCCGCGCCCGGACACGACTGCCGAGGGGCTTGCGGCGCTGCACCCCAGCTTCGCCAAGTTCGTCGACTTCACGTTCGAGCAGAGCGAACTGACGATGGCGCAGCTGATGGCGCAGAAGTACCCGGGCGTCGAGCTCCACAACGTGCACCACGCCGGCAACAGCTCGGGTGTGGTCGACGGTGCGGGAGCGGTGCTCGTGGCGTCACCCGACTACGCCAAGGCGCACGGGCTCACCCCGCGGGCGCGCATCGTGATGTCGGCCGTCGCCGCGGACGAGCCGCTGATCATGCTCACCGCGCCGGGACCGGCTGCCAACAAGTGTCTCGAGCGAGCCGGCATGACCGTCGACGACATCGACCTGTTCGAGGTGAACGAGGCGTTCGCCTCGGTCGTGCTGCGGTTCCTCCGTGACACCGGTGCGAACCCACTCAACGTCAACGTGAACGGCGGCGCGATCGCCCTCGGCCACCCGATCGGCGCGACGGGCGCCATGCTGATCGGCACGCTGATCGACGAACTCGAACGCCGCGACCTCCAAACGGGGCTGGTGGCGATGTGCACCGGCGGTGGCATGGGCACCGCCACGATCATCGAACGAATCTGACCGAGGCGGCTGGTCGGCCCCAGGAGAGGTCAGCTGTACTGATCGAGGATGGTCGTCTCGGTCACGCGGCTGAGCGTGTCGCGAATCGCCCGTGCGGTCGCCTCGTCGACACCGTCGACGACCAACAGGTCCTCAACCGTGGCCCGTTGCAGCTTCGCGAGCCCGCCGAAGTGGTCGGCGACCGCACCCGCCGTCGACGACGGAAGCCGGCTCACCCGATGCAGCAGGCGCATGCCCTTCGGCGCGACCTCCTGGGCGAGGTCGGTGGAGTCGCGGTCCGGTGAGAGCGCATCGGCGGTGAGTCGAAGGTTGGACACCTCGTCGTCGGACAGCTGCGACATGCCCGTGAGTGCGTCGGCGACGGACCGCCCGGGCGGCAGGTAGTCGGCGACGACGAGATCGAGTTCGTCGTCGATCTCGCCGTACAGCTCGTCGAGCTGGAGACGCAACAGTCGGGCGTCGATGCCGAGCTCGATGATCATCGTCTCGATTTCGTCGGCGATGCGATGAACCATCTCGCCGCGCTGGATGACGGCGACGACGTCGCGAAGGGTGACGACGTCTTCGACTTCGACCGCGGTGAGATTGGTGATCGCGTCATCGAGGCGCACCTTGTACCGCTCGAGGGTCTGCAACGCCTGATTGGCCCGATCGAGCAGGTGCCCGACCTCCTGGAGCTGGCGCTTGCTACCACCGGCGTACACGTTGATGACGCCCATCTCCTCGCTCGCCGACACGACGGGGACGTCGAGGGATCGAGCGACTCGTTCTGCGGTGCGGTGGCGTGTGCCGGTCTCGCTGGTGGGCACCGATGGATCAGGGACGAGGTGCACGTTCGCCCGGGCGATGCGGCCGCCGTCGCTCGACAGGATGATGGCGCCGTCCATCTTCGCCAGCTCCGACAGGCGTTGCGGGCTGTATGGCGCGTCGACGAGGAATCCTCCCGAGCAGATCGACAGCACGTCGGCGTCGTCGCTGAGTACGAGGAGCGCGCCCGCCTTGGAGCGCACGACGCGATCGATTCCATCACGCAGCGGGGTGCCGGGAGCGACGCGAGCGAGCGCGTCGCGCATCGCCTCGTTGACGCCGCCGTACCGGGAGTGCATGACCTGATACTAGATGAGCGGGTGTTGATCCCGTCCGAGAGATCTCGGAGTCACCCCGCGGGGCGCAACCCGCGCGGCGCCGTGTGCGCACCGAGCCCCGACGCAGCGATCGCCTCGGTGAGCGTTGCCGCTCGGATCACCTCGATGTCGGCGTCGCAGGCGGGCGAGTTCGACGGAGCGACCACCCGCCGTAGACCGAGACGGGCCGCTTCGGTGAAGCGGCGTTGGGCCTGTCCGACCTGGCGCAGCTCGCCGCCGAGCCCGACCTCGCCGAACACCGCGAGATCAGCTGGTAACGGCTGGTCGCGAACGGCGCTGACGACCGCCAGGCACACGCCGAGGTCGAGTCCTGGTTCGCTGAGCTTCACCCCGCCGGCGGTGGATGCGTAGACGTCCTGATCGCCGACCTGGATCCGTGATCTGCGACCGAGGACCGCCATCAGCATCGAGAGCCTGGCGCCCTCGAGGCCGAGGGCGCTGCGGCGTGGCGGAACTCCCGGCACGCTCGGGCTGGCGAGCGCCTGTACCTCGACCACGATCGGTCGCTGGCCTTCCATGGTCGGCACGACGGCCGAACCGGGGACCCCGGTGCGGCGATCGGCCAGGAACAGCGACGATGCGTCCGGTACGGCGATGAGGCCCGCCGTCGCCATCTCGAAGAGCCCCAGTTCGTTGGTGGGCCCGAAGCGGTGTTTCGAGGCGCGCAGCAGTCGCAGGGCGTGGTGGCGGTCGCCTTCGAACTGCAGCACGGTGTCGACGACGTGTTCGAGCACTCGCGGTCCGGCGAGGCCGCCTTCCTTGGTGACGTGGCCGACCAGCACGATCGACACGTCGCGCTCCTTGGCTTCGTTGACGAGCCGGTGGGCGCAGCCGCGGACCTGGCCGACACTGCCCGGGAGCGATCCGAGACCCGGGTCCGACACCGTCTGGATCGAGTCGATCACCACCAGCTCGGGGCGGATGCGCTCGATCGCGTCGAGGATGTGCGGCAGTGACGTCTCGGCGTGGAGCCAGAGGTCGTCGCGGGTGGCGCCGAGCCGTTCGGCGCGCCGCTTCACCTGCTGGGCGCTCTCCTCGGCGGTGACGTACAGGGTCGGGCCGCGCCAACCGGCGAGGAGCTGGAGCAACAGCGTGCTCTTCCCGATGCCCGGCTCGCCGCCGAGCAGCGTGACCGACCCGGCGACGAGGCCGCCGCCGAGCACGCGGTCGAGCTCGTCGATCGTGGTCGTGCGGGGGTCGCCGTGCTCGGTCCCGACCTCACCGATCCGGGTCGGCCCGGGCCGCGACGAAGCCTGGACGGGCGTACCGGGGGTTCCGGCGACCTCGACGTCTTCGACGAGGGTGTTCCAGTCGCCGCATCCGGAGCAGCGGCCCGACCATTTCGGATGCGAGGTGCCACACTCGCTGCAGACGTGGACCAACTTCGCTCGACTCGATGCCATGGCGCCATCATGACGAGGCCCTGTCACACAGTTGGAGTGCACCAGGGTCAGACCCCGGCGCGTCAGTCGAAGGAGACGACCTTGCCGCGGTTGATGCTGACCCAGTCGCGGGCCTCGAGGTACGGGCGGAACCGGTCGGCGATCACCTGGCCGTGGTGACGGCTCTTGGGGCGTTGCAGCTCGAAGAGGTACGGGAACTCGAGCCACGCCGTCGTGGCCTCCCACAACCGCACCGCAGCGGGTCCCTCCGGTGGATCGAGCACGACCGGGCCGAACAGGCACTCGGGATCGCCCTCGTCGTCGAGGAATTCGGGGAAGAAGAGCGTCGGAACCCCGTACCCGCCCGCCGCAACGACCCGATCGTGCTCGCGGCGGACCTCGTCGTGCGTCGTCGGATCCGCGATCGCTTCGTCGACGACAGCGGGATCGAGCCCGAGCTCCTCCAGGAGGTGGCGCGCAACCGCGGGGTCGTGCGGTCGGTGGCCCTCTTCGTGCAACGCTCGCCCGGCTCGTTCGTACCACCGGTCGAGGTCGTGCGGACTCGACCGCCGCAGCAGTGCGCCGATCCGCATCATCGACCAGCCGTAGGACCACTCGCGTTCCCAGGGGTGCTTCTTCCCCTCGGCTCGATTGATCTCCTCGAGACTGAAGAATTTCCAGTCGACCTCGATACCGGTCTGGCGGCGGACCTCGCGGATCCACTTCGACGTCTGGTACGCGAACGGGCACATCACATCGAAGTGGAAGTCGACTCGGGTCGGCGGGTCGGGCATCCCCTCAGGTTGTCACAGACGGGGTTCAGCCCGTGGGCCGGGGGCGCCGCGACGAGCGCCGACGGGTGCGCTGCCAGCGCACCCACACGACGTAGCCGATGAACAGCGTCATGAACGCCACCCACGCAACCAACGCCACCAACGCGAGGACCGACAACGGCCGAGCCCACCAGCGATCGTCCCCCGGCGACTGGACCGAAACGGCGCGCCAGTCGAGGATCGTGCCGTCGGTCGGGGCGATCCACTCCAGGCGGTTGTCGCCGAGTCGGGTGCCGTTGGTCTCGGCGGCGTCGATCTCGCCGGGCAGTTCCGCTCTGATCACCGCGAAGATCGACGACTCCGGGGTTGCGCCACTCGCAGCGATCTGTTCTGCGAACGGCACCGAGCCGACGGCTGCGATCAGGTCCTCGTCAGCGAAGCTCTCGAACCCATCGGGCAGACCGAGCAGGCCGGTGAGTCGGGTCGTGGTGTCCTCGCCGCTGGTGTTGCGTGTCACCGCCATCTGATTGAACGGTGGCCCGATGCTGTTGAGCAGGTTGGTCGCTTCGGCATCGGAGGTGAAGCGATGCGTCAACGTGATCGTCAATCCGCCGTCAGGCAGCGGCGTCGGTCCATCGATCGCCCACCCGGCTGCCGTGATGTCGTCGGTCGCCAGTTCGTCGGCCAGCGTCGGGACGGCAGCCACGACGTCGGCATCGGCGGTGGCGATCACCGTGATCGTGCCGGTGCCGTCCGGTTCGACGACCATGTCGACGCTGATGTCGACGCGGCAGCCGGCAAGTGCGGCAACACACACGCACAGAGCCAGGACGCGTCGGATCACGAAGACGAGTATGGCCGACGAGCGTCGATGAGATCTGGACTGCGGGGTCGGGTGATCAGGTCAGCTCGGGCGGCGGCAGCTCACCATCACCGTTGGCCGGCGGAACCGGCTTCTCGGTGGCCGTCGTCGCCAGTTCGACCGACGCCGGAGGCACGAAGCCTTCGACCGCAGTGAACACGAACCGTTTGCGACCCTCGTTGTCGGGGTCGTCCTCGGTGTCGACCACGATGATCTCGCCGGCCGAGAACTCCTTGTAGAGGATCTTCTCGGACAGTGCGTCCTCGATGTGACGCTGGATCGCCCGGCGCATCGGACGTGCACCGAGCTGCGGGTCGTACCCGAGGTCGGCGAGCAGCTCCTTGGCCGAAGCCTTGATCTCGATGCCGAGACCTTGACCCTCGAGCTGGCCGATCAGACGCTGCGTGAGCAGGTCGACGGTCTGCAGCACCTCGTCGCGGGACAGCTCGTGGAACACGATGGTCTCGTCGATGCGGTTGAGGAACTCGGGCCGGAAGTGGTTCTTCAGCGACTCGTTGACCTTCTCCTTCATGCGCTCGTAGCTCATCGCGGAGTCGTCGCTGGTGAAGCCGACGTTGGCCTTGCGGAGATCCTGTGTGCCGAGGTTCGAGGTCATGATCAGCACGGTGTTGCGGAAGTCGACCGATCGGCCCTGGCTGTCGGTCAGGCGACCTTCTTCCAGGATCTGCAGCAACGTGTTGAACACGTCGGGGTGCGCCTTTTCGATCTCGTCGAACAGCACCACCGAGAACGGCTTGCGTCGCACGGCCTCGGTGAGCTGACCGCCCTCTTCGTAGCCGACGTAGCCGGGAGGCGACCCGACGAGACGGCTGACGGTGTGCTTCTCCATGTACTCGGACATGTCGAGCGTGATCAACGCCGAGTCGTCACCGAACAGGAACTCGGTGAGCGTCTTGGCGAGTTCGGTCTTGCCGACGCCGGTGGGGCCGAGGAAGATGAACGAACCCGACGGACGCTTCGGATCCTTGAGGCCCGCACGGGTACGGCGGATCGACTGCGACACGGCGGCGACGGCCTGCTCCTGGCCGATGATCCGCTTGTGGATGTTCTCCTCCATCTTGAGGAGCCGCTCGGTCTCCTCCTCGGTGAGCTTGTACACCGGGATGCCGGTCCACAGCGAGAGCACCTCGGCAACCGCCTCTTCGTCGACCTCGTCGAACAGGTCGACGCCTTCGGCCTTGACCTCGGTCTCCTTCTCGGCCTTCTCCTCGAGCAGGGCCTTCTCCTGGTCGCGCAGACGACCGGCTTCTTCGAACTGCTGCTCTTCGACGGCGCGCTTCTTGGCCTCTTGCACGTCGTTGAGCTTGGTCTCGATCTCGCGCAGATCCGGCGGGGTCGCCATGCGCTTGATGCGCAGTCGCGAGCCGGCCTCGTCGATGAGGTCGATCGCCTTGTCCGGCAGGTGACGGTCGGAGATGTAGCGGTCGGCGAGGTTGGCCGCCGCGACGAGCGCCTGGTCGGTGATCGTGACCCGGTGGTGCGCCTCGTACTGGTCGCGGATGCCCTTGAGGATCTCGATCGTGTGAGCGAGCGTCGGCTCGTCGACCTTGACCGGCTGGAACCGACGTTCGAGCGCGGCGTCCTTCTCGACGTGCTTGCGGTACTCGTCGATCGTCGTGGCACCGATGGTCTGCAGCTCGCCGCGTGCGAGCATCGGCTTGAGGATCGACGCGGCGTCGATGGCGCCTTCGGCTGCACCGGCGCCGACGAGCGTGTGGATCTCGTCGATGAACAGCAAGATGTCGCCGCGGGTCTTGATCTCCTTGAGCACCTTCTTCAAGCGTTCCTCGAAGTCGCCGCGGTAACGCGAGCCGGCAACGAGTGCGCCGAGGTCGAGCGTGTAGAGCTGCTTGTCGGTGAGCGTGTCGGGCACGTCGTTGTTGACGATCTTCTGAGCGAGACCCTCGACGATGGCGGTCTTGCCGACGCCGGGTTCGCCGATCAGCACCGGGTTGTTCTTGGTGCGTCGGGACAGGATCTGCATGACGCGCTCGAGTTCGCTGCTCCGCCCGATCACCGGGTCGAGTTGACCTTCGCGGGCAGCCTGGGTGAGGTTGCGGCCGAACTGATCGAGGATCTGGCTGTTGCCACCCTTTTCGTCGTCGCCACCCTTGCTGGCGCCGACGCCGGCACCGGCCGGAGCCTGCTCGGCGCGGCCGCCACCGGTGGAACCCGAGGGGCCCTGGTAGCCGGAGAGCAACTGGATGACCTGCTGGCGAACGCGCGACAGGTCGGCGCCGAGCTTGACGAGCACCTGTGCAGCGACGCCCTCGCCTTCACGGATGAGCCCGAGGAGGATGTGCTCGGTGCCGATGTAGTTGTGTCCGAGCTGGAGTGCCTCACGCAGCGACAGTTCGAGCACCTTCTTCGCCCGAGGCGTGAAGGGGATGTGGCCCGACGGCGACGAGCCACCCTGACCGATGATCTCCTCGACTTGGCTGCGCACCGCTTCGAGGGAGATGCCGAGGCTCTCGAGTGCCTTTGCGGCGACGCCTTCGCCCTCGTGAATCAGCCCGAGCAGGATGTGCTCGGTGCCGATGTAGCTGTGGTTGAGGAGACGAGCCTCCTCCTGCGCGAGCACGACGACTCGACGAGCCCGGTCAGTGAAACGTTCGAACATGGAGTGCCCTTTCCACGAAGTGGGATTCCGTGCGTCAACCCTACCGGCGCCCGCCAGCTACCACGGTCCACGCCGGCGTGACAAAAAGATCAGCTACTCCGGGAATACGCGAGCTGCGTTCACGAGAACGGAGAAAGCCGGTGTCGGAGGGACGCGTCGCCGGTCAGCGGCTGGGGCGGACGCCCTGCGCGTCGGGGAGCGACCAGAGCAGCGATTCGACCAACAGCTTCTCGTTGGGATTGCGGTCGAGCATCTCGATCGCCCGGTGAATCCGGCGAACCGCCTCGGCGCATTCGTCGACGTCGGTCGTCGCGACGTTGATCGCAGTGTCGCGGTAGGTCGCTGCCATCGCCGCGAGCCCGCTGCGCAGCTCGTCGGTGCGGTAGCGCCGCAGTTCGCGCCTGTGACGTTCATCGAGTTGCTTCTTGCCGCTGCCCCGCTCGCCGTAGGCCTTGATGCGTTCGTCGAGTTCGGCGATCTCGTGTGCGTGCCGTGCCGTCAACGGCTCCGACGCCTCGTCGATCAGACCGAGCAGGTGTGCTGCGGTGCGCATCGCCACTGCGCCGGTCCCGTCGAGGACGTGTGGCGCCTCGGCGAACGCTTCTCGACGTTCTGCGAGGGCGGGGTCCGTCGCGAGCACCCGCGCCCGTTCCAGGTCGCCGTGGGCGGCCCGGGCGGCGGCCATCGCCGGTGCCGGCGCGACGCCCTCGGCGACGAGCCGTGCGGCGATCACGTCGGCACCGATCGCTCGGAAGTCGACGCGGACGCATCGCGACGAGATGGTGATCAGGTCGTGCGGAACGAAGTTGGCGAGGATCAGGAAGGTCACCGAGTCGGGTGGCTCCTCGATGATCTTGAGCAGTCGCCCCGCACCTTCGGGTGCGAGCAAGTGGAACTCGTCGAGGATCATCACCTTGGACGAACCCTCGGACGGCGTGAGCGATGCCTCGTGGATGATCGCCTTGGCCTGCTCGGTGTCGATCCTCGCGCCCGTGCGTCGGACCTCGCGCACGTCGGGATGCTCACCGCGCAGGATCAGTTCGGCGTCGCGCTGGTCGGCGGTCTCGGTCCCGGTCATCAGCCGCGTTGCGAAGGCTCGCGCCGCCTGCAGCTTGGTCGACCCCGCCGGCCCGACGAACAGGTACGCGTGAACCGCTCCGCGGTCGGCCGCAGAGCGGAGCCGGTGGACCGCGTCCGGCTGGCCGATCACCTCGTCCCAGATCGGCCCAGGGCGGCTGTCGGTCGCGAGCGACCCGGTAGCTGTCACAACGCGCCCCGCTCGTCGAGCGCTCGTCGGATGTCGTCGGCGACACGCTCGACCGAACCGACGGCCTGCACCGTGACCCAGTGCGCTGGATCGGCATCGGCCATCGTGCGAAAGCCCGCCAGCACGCGAGCGTGGAACGCCTCGCCCGCTGCTTCGAAGCGGTCGAGGTCGCGGCGGCTCATCCGCTCAGCGATCACCTCGTCGGGGGTGTCCAGGAACACGACAGTCGATGGCCAGATCCCCCCGGTTCCCCACTCGTTGAGGTGGCGGATCTCGTCGATGTCGAGTTCGCGTCCGTAGCCCTGGTAGGCGAGCGAGGAGTACACCGACCGATCGCTCACCACCGATCGACCTGCGTCGAGAGCGGGGCGGACGACCTCGGCGATGTGCTGGGCCCGATCAGCGGCCGCGATCAGAGCCTCGGCTCGAGGGTGCAGGTTGTCGATGCTCGTGTCGTGGAGCAACGCCCGGAGTCGGACGCCGATGTCGGTGCCGCCGGTCTCGCGGGTGAGCACGGCGCCGATCGAGGTCGCGAGTCGTGCCGCCTGCGTCGACTTGCCGCACCCCTCGGCGCCTTCGAACGCGATGTAGGGCGGGAAGGCACTCACGATCGGCGATGGTACCGAGTCGTCCGGCGATGGGAATGGAGCGCCGGCGCCGGCGTCGATGCCGGAGAGAAGGCGCATACCCCGGAGGGGATCGGGACGAAAGGCCGTAGTGGACGATCCGGCGGGTGCGTAGCGTCGAGTTCAGAAGCGGTCGCAACGGTTGCGGCCCACAGGATTGGAGAGCGCAGAGATGGCGTCGGAACAGAAACGACTCGTGATCCTCGGTGCGGGAACCGGCGGCACTCTCGCCGCCAACCGTTTGCGCAAGAAGTACAAGGACGACGAGCTGCGCATCGACATCGTCGACCAGGACAACCGCCACGTCTACCAGCCCGGTCTGTTGTTCGTGCCGTTCGGGCTGACCGAACCGGACGAGATCGTCCGCAAACGTGATCGGCAGCTCAAGAAGGGCATTCAGTACCACCAGTGTCCGATCGACTCGGTCGACATCGAGGCGAACAGCGTCGCACTCCAGAACGGTACGACGCTCGACTACGACGTCCTGCTGATCGCGACCGGCGCCGTGCTCCTGCCGGAGGAGACCGAGGGGCTCACCGGGCCGGGCTGGCACAAGACGGTCCACACCTTCTACGACATGGAAGGTGCAACCGCCTTGGCGGAGGCGCTCGACGACTTCGAAGAGGGTCACCTCGTGATCAACGTGATCGACATGCCGATCAAGTGCCCCGTCGCGCCGCTCGAATTCGCGTTCCTCGCCGATTGGTACTTCACCGACAAGGGCGTGCGCGACAAGGTGCGCATCACCTATGCGACACCGCTCGACGCAGCGTTCACGAAGCCGACCGCGTCGGCGACACTCGGCTCGTTGCTCGACGACAAGCACGTCGAACTCGTCACCGAGTTCAACACCGGCGAAGTCGATGGCGACAACGGCAAGCTCATCAGCTTCGATGGTCGCGAGGTCGACTTCGACCTCGCCGTGGTCGTTCCCCTGCACGGTGGGGCTGCCTACGTCGAGGACTCGCCGGGACTCGGTGACGAACTCGGGTTCATCCCGACCGACAACGCCACGCTGCAGTCGAAGGTCAAGCCCAACATCTTCGTGGTCGGTGACGCCGCCGACCTGCCCGCCTCGAAGGCGGGCTCGGTCACCCACTTCGAAGGAGAGGTGCTGGTCGAGAACATCGAAGCGTTCCTCGACGGCAAGCCGATCGAGCACTCCTTCGACGGGCACGCGAACTGCTTCATCGAGACCGGCTTCTCGAAAGCGCTGCTGATCGACTTCAACTACGAGAACGAACCCGTCGGCGGGCACTACCCCGGTCCGGTCGGCCTCCCGCTGCTCAAGGAGTCGCGGGCCAACCACCTTGGCAAGTTGATGTTCCAATCGTTCTACTGGCACGGCCTCCTGCCCGGGCGTGACATCCCCGGCATCGGCCCCGACATGCCCACCTTCGGCAAGAAGCAGCCTGTCTCGGGCTGAACCCCACGTCTCTGAAATCGCACGTCTCTGAAAGGACCACGAACATGCCCACCAAGACACTCGCCGGAACCACGGTCGAGGTGAACGACGAAGGCTTCTTCGTCGACGCCGAGCAGTGGACCAAGGACATGGCGCCCGAGATCGCCGCCGAGGTCGGTGTCCCCACCCCGCTCACCGATCGTCACTGGACGGTCATCGACCTGATGCGCTCGGAGTACTTCGACAAGGGCACCGGCCCGACCGTGCGCAAGATCTCCAAGCTCTCCGATGTGACCACGAAGGAACTCTTCGTGTTGTTCCCGAAGGGCCCTGCCAAGCTCGCCGCGATGGTGGCGGGCATCCCCAAGCCGAAGGGCTGCATCTGACATGACTGACTCACATCCCGTCCCTCCCGCCCCCATCGCCGCGCCGATCGAGAAGGTGTCGATCATCGTCTCGAAGGGATCTCTCGAGGGCATCTACCCGGCGCTGATCATGGCCAACGGTGCCCGCAACGAAGGCATCGAGGCCAACCTCTTCTTCACGTTCTTCGGCATGGACGCCGTGCACAAGGAGCGCCACGACCACATCAAGGTGGCCACCGTCGGCAACCCCGGCCTGCACGTCCCGACGATGGTCGGCGGCATCCCGGGCGCGTCAGCGCTCATGACCAAGTACATGGAGAAACAGATCGAGAAGCTCGACTTCCCCGGCATCGCGGAGTTCATCGAGATGATCCACGACACCGGAGCCGGGCTCTATGCCTGTCTCGCCTCGGTCGACTTGTTCGGCATGGAGCGCGAGGACCTGATCGACGAACTCGACGACATCATCACCGTCGGCGAGTTCTACGACATGGCCGCCGGCGGCCAGATCATTTTCACCTGACCTGATCCCGCCCCAACCGAGCCGTTCTCGTGAACTCGTTGGCGACGATGTCGCCAACGAGCTCACGAGAAGCTGTGGGTCGGGGATCAGCCGACGTCGAACGTGCCGATCATTCCGAGTTCGGTGTGGGGCCGGTTCGTCTCGGGGTCGACGAGGATGCACTGGTAGGTGTACACGCCTGGTGCCGTGAACGTCATCGTGGCGCCACCGGACTCGCCGGGGTTGGTGGCGGCGACCTCGCCGATCGGTTCGCCGTCGGGATCGAGCACCTCGAACTCGTGGGCCTGCTCGCCGGCGTTGTTCATCACGAACCGGATCGTGTCCCCGTCGGAGACCCCGTCGAGATCGAGGTTCTCGTAGCCGAAGTCGATCGCGTCGAAGGCGACCTCACGACCCGGCTCGGCCTGCGCGGTGCCGCCGTCGCCGCTCACCGTGAAGGCGGATTCGAAGCCGTCGCCGCTCTGGCCCGGCTTGCACCGCACGAGGTAGTCGCCGGCGACCAGGTCGACGGTCAGCGTGCGCGAGGTGCCCGTCGTGACGTTCTCGACCTCGCCGAGCGTGTCGCCGTTCGCCTTCAGCACGTACAGCTCGTTGACCTTGCTGCTCTCGTTGGTGAACTCGAAGCCGACCTTGCCCGCCTCGACGACGTCCTGCGCGATGACACACGCATCGTCGGTGCCGGTCACCTCGACGGTCGAGTCGGCGGACTCGGTGGAGCACGCGCTGAGTGCGAGCAGCGCAACAGCAGGAAGGGTCAGAACGAAGCGACCGCGGGACATGGTGAACTCCTCAGGGACGTGGTGGATCAGGAAGCGGCGTGGATGAGCAAGCGCGGTGCCGGGACTCAGCGAGCGGGCTCGCCGACGGTCGCAGCGTGCGTCGCTGCCGGCTTCGCGGGCGCGATGCGGGCGGAGCCCGACGGGCGAAGGAACAGCACCATCGTCGGGACGAGGTAGCCGAGGTAGACGGCGATTTCGAGCACCGTCATCTGCGGGCCCAGGTTGAAGATGCCCTTGAGCAGGGCGCCGTACCAGCTGGTGATCTCCCAGCCGTCGACGTCCCAGGCGAGGTTGTCGATTCCCGGCAGGATGCCGGCCTCCTGCAGGTCGTGCACGCCGTACGCGAGCACACCGGCGGCGATCACGATCAGTGCGGCGCCGGTGACCTTGAAGAAGACCGCGAGGTTCATCGACACGACGCCGCGATACAGCAGCACACCGATCACGACGGAGGTGAGGATGCCGAGCAGGGCACCGATGGCCGGACCGGCTCCGGCGCCCTGAGCCTGGAACGTCGGATACAGGAACAGCGCGGTTTCGAGCCCTTCGCGCCCGACGGCGAGCAGCGCCGCGGTGAACACGCCGATCGTGCCGATCTCGATCGCCGCGGACATCTTGTCGTGGAGCTCGCCCTTGAGCGTCCGCGACGCCCGCTTCATCCAGAACACCATCCAGGTGACGAAGACGACGGCGACGATCGAGAGGATGCCGCCGAAGGCTTCCTGGGCTTCGAAGCTCATCGACGCCGAGGTGTAGTGCAGCAGTGCACCGAATCCGAACGACAGGACCACGGCAACCGTGACGCCGGCCCACAGGACGGGGATTCGGTCGCGGTGGCCGCTGCGGACCATGAACGACATCAGGATGCTGACGACGAGCGCCGCCTCGAGCCCCTCGCGGAGTCCGGTGAGGAATGTCTGCAACACGTTGATCTCCGGTGTTCAGCGTTGCGGACCTGTTGGCCCACCCTTCGGCGACGTCGAAGTTAGGTCAGCCTAACAACCTGGATTCCGTCGACGCAACCCGGCTCAGCCGTTGAGGTCGGTGATGACCGGCGGTGTCTTCTCGGCAGCCGTCGTTGGCTTCTTGGCCGGGGTCTTCTTCGCGGCGGCCTTCTTCGCCGGCGCCTTCTTCTTCGCGGCGGTCTTCTTCGCCGGCGCCTTCTTCTTGGCGGCGCGCTTCTTGGTCGGGCCACCCTTTGCGATGATCGCCTCGCGCCGGATCGCCAACAGCTCGTAGGCGCGCTCCGGTGCCATCTCCTCGAGCCGGTCACCCTTGCCGAGCGACACGTTGGTCTCGCCGTCGGTGACGTACACGCCGAACTTGCCGTCCTTGGCAACCACCGGTCGCTCGCTCACGGGATCGGTGCCGAACTCGCGCAGCGGTCCCTTGGCCGCCATGTTGCCGCCACCGCGCTTGTACACCTTCGGTTGGCTGAAGATCTGCAACGCCTCGGCGAGCGTGATCTGCAGCAACTGGTCCTCGGAGTCGATGTTGCGGTAATCCTTCTCCTTCTGCACGTACGGGCCGTAGCGGCCGTTGTTCGCGAAGATCGGGATCCCGTCGGCGGGATCGTCACCGAGGTGGCGGGGAAGCTGGAGCAGCGCCTCGGCTTCGTCCATCGTGATCCGTTCGAGCACCATCGTCTTGAAGAGGCTGGACATCTTCGGCTTCTCGAGCCCGGGCGGTGGATCGTCGTGGTCGCCCCACTGCACGTACGGGCCGTAGCGGCCGTTCTTCGCGTACACGGGGTAACCGTCGAGTTCGCCGATCGGTTCGTCGGACTTGGGAGCGGCGAGGAGTTCGATGGCCTTGGCGACCGTGAGCTCGTCGGGCGCCAGGTCGTCGGGCACGCTGGCGGTGTCGTCGCCGCGCTTGACGTAGGGGCCGTACTTCCCCGGCTTGACGACGATCAGTGCGCCATCGGCGTCGGGACCGAGCGGGAACGTGTTGATCTCGGCGGCGTCGATCTCGTCGAGGTTCTCCTCGACGAGCCGCTTGAGGCCGAGCAGTGCGTCCTCGCCGAAGCCGGCTTCGGCCGAGATCGGTTGGGTGTCGCCATCGCCGGTGTCTCCGAAGTAGAAGCGCTTCAACCACTTGTCCTTGGCACGGGCACCGCTGGCGATCTCATCGAGGTCGGCGTCGATCGAGGCGGTGAAGTCGTAGTCGACCAGCGCGTCGAAGTGCTCTTCCAGCAATCGGATGACGGCGAAGGCGGTCCAGGTCGGCACGAGCGCCTGGCCCTTCTTCCAGACGTAACCCCGGTCCTGGATCGTCTGGATGATCGATGCCCACGTCGACGGTCGCCCGATGCCGAGCTCCTCGAGCCGCTTGACCAGCGATGCCTCGGTGTAGCGGGCGGGCGGCGAGGTGCTGTGGCCGTTGGGCTCGATCGAGGCGATGGGCACGTCATCGCCCTGCGTCAGCGGGGGCAGGAGCGCTTCGTTCTCGGCCTCGTCGTCGCCGGTCTCCTCCTTCGAGGCCACGTACACGGCCCGGTAGCCGGGGAACGTGATCGTCGTTCCCGACGCTGCGAACTCGCAGTCGGTCAACTCGCCGGTGGAGCGGTCGGTGGAGTTGGCGGCGAGCCGCACGCTGACGGTGACACCGGTGGCGTCGGCCATCTGCGAGGCAAGGGTGCGCTGCCAGATCAGCCGGTACAGCGCGAGTTCCTGGCTGTTGAGCTCTCCTCCGAGGCTCTGCGGCGAGCGGTACGGCGTGGTCGGTCGGATGGCTTCGTGGGCCTCTTGCGCGTTCTTGACCTTCGAGGAGAACTGCTTCGGCGCAGCGTTGAGGTAGTTGGCGCCGTACTCGCTGGTGACCGCTGCTCGGGTGGCCTGCATCGCCTCGTCGGACAACACCACGTTGTCGGTACGCATGTAGGTGATGAAGCCCCGCTCGTACAGACCCTGGGCGACACGCATCACCTGCGACGAGGAGAGGCGGAGCTTGCGGCCGCCCTCCTGCTGCAGCGTCGAGGTCATGAACGGCGCCTTCGGCGACGACCGGTAGGGCTTCTCGTCGACCGAACGGACCGTGAACGTCGCGCCGCCGAGGCCGTCGGCCAGGCTGCGTGCGCGGGTTTCGTCGAGCGCCACCGCGTTGGCGGACACCTGACCGTTCGCGTCGAAATCCTTGCCGGTGGCCACGCGGTCGCCGTCGACGGCGACGAGCTTTGCGCCGAACGCGGGCTGGGTGGCGGTGCCGAGATCGATGTCCCAGTACTCGGCCGTGACATAGGCGATGCGCTCACGCTCGCGTTGCACGATCAGGCGGACCGACGGGCTCTGGACCCGTCCCGCCGACAGGCCGCGATTGACCCGGCGCCACAGCACCGGCGACACCTCGTAGCCGTAGAGCCGGTCGAGGATACGGCGGGTCTCGGCCGCGTCGACCAGCCCGTAGTCGAGGTCGCGCGGGTGGTTGACGGCGTGGTCGATGGCCGCCTTGGTGATCTCGTGGAACACCATCCGCTTCACCGGCACCTTCGGTTTGAGGTACTCGATGAGGTGCCACGAGATGGCTTCACCCTCGCGGTCTTCATCGGTCGCGAGGTAGAGCTCCGAAGCATCCTTGAGTGCGGCTTTGAGGTCCTTGACGACGGTCTTGCCGCGCTCGGTGAGCTCGTAGGTCGGCTTGAACCCGTTGTCGACGTCGATGTTCAAGCCCTTGCTCGGCAGATCGGACACGTGGCCGACCGAAGCGCGCACGTCGTAGTCGCTGCCGAGGAATTTCGACAGCGTCTTCGCCTTGGCGGGCGACTCGACGACGACGAGGGGTTTGGACATCAGTGCCTTTCGCAGGTGTTCGGATGCGGTTGTTTCGGTCTGTTCGCTACGTGGTGGGACGTCACGTTGTCAAGGCACGTGAGCGCTCCTCAGGACGTGAGTGTGCCAAAGGAACGGGCGATTCCCCATCGCGGGTACCGTTCGGCCCCGATGGCGAGCGCACTCCACGAGCCGGACCCGGCACTCGGATGGGCAGCGGATTTCGACGATGCCTGGACCGCCCTGGGTCGGCCCGGAGCGCCGGGTCGGGTGTCTCGCCTCGATCGCGGTTGGAGCACGGTGGTGCGCTCGATCGACGAGGCCAGGGGAGTGGCCGATCCGCTGCGGGTGCGCAACATCGGCGCCGACGTCGCGGTGGGCGACTGGGTGGTTGCCTCCGATGACGACGAGCGGGTCGAGCACGTGCTGGAACGTCGATCAGCATTCACCCGGCGGGCGTCGTTCGACGGGATGCGGGCCGTGTCACACACGTTGGCGGCCAACATCGACGTCGTCTTCCTCGTGCACGCGCTCGGTTCGCCACCGAGCCCGCGCCGTCTCGAGCGCGAGCTCGTGCTCGCGTTCGACTCCGGCGCCGAGCCGGTGGTGGTGCTCACCAAGACCGACCTGGTCGAGGACGCCGAACCGGGCCGGATCGCGCTCCAGGACGTCGCGCTCGGTGTGCCCGTCCTGCTCGCGAGCGGTCTGACCGCTGATGGCGTCGAAGCGATCCGGTCGTACGCCACCGGCAACCGCACGCTGACGTTCCTCGGTGCGAGCGGGGTCGGCAAGTCGACCCTCGTCAACGCGTTGGTCGGGACGCAACGTCAGGCCACGACCGCCGTGCGCGAGGGTGATCAGCGCGGTCGCCACACCACCGTGGCCGCCGAGCTCGTGCCGTTGCCCGAGGAGGGTTGGCTGATCGACACGCCCGGTGTGCGGGCGCTGAGCCTGTGGTTGTCGGGCAACGGGATCGAGCGGGCGTTCGCCGACGTCTTCGATCTGATGGACGACTGCCGGTTCCGTGACTGCAAGCACGATCGAGAACCGGGCTGTGCGGTACAGGCGGCGATCAGTTCGGGTGATCTCGACCCGGTGCGACTGCACAGCCTCGAGCGGCTGATCGAGGAGGAAGCGGCACTCGAAGAGGAACAACGTGCTCACGACAAGGCCGCAGACAAGCGAGCCGGCGGTCGCACCCGCCCTCCCGAGGAATCCGAGTTCGACGACCTGTAGGCCGTGTTGCGCCATCTCCGGCGCGGCACAATGTGGCGCACGAGTCGACGTACACGACGTGCCAGGCACATCGTGTACGTCGTGGAGATCGCAGCGAACGGCAAAGCCATCGAGTCGGTGTGGGACTACCCGCGACCACCTCGAATCGAGCGGGTCGACTGGCGGGTGCGCGTGATCCACGCCGGTGCCGCAATCGTCGATGCTCCGTCTGCGCTGCGTGTCCTCGAGACGAGCCAGCCGCCCGCCTACTACGTGGCGCCCGAGTTCGTCCGCCTCGACCTCTTGGCTCCGTCGACCGCGCGGCGAACCATGTGCGAGTGGAAGGGCATCGCCGACTACGCCGACATCGTGATCCCGAACGACGGCGACACTCCGACGCTCGTCGCAGCCGCTGCGTGGACGTACCGCGACCCGACGCCGGCGTTCGCGTCAACGGCGAACCACTGGGCGTTCTACGCCCAGAAAGTCGACGAGTGTTGGATCGACGACGAGCGAGTCACCAGCAACGAGGGAAGCTTCTACGGCGGCTGGATCACCGCGAACGTGACCGGCCCGTTCAAGGGCGCCCCCGGAACGATGCACTGGTGAGACGGACCGATGTGCGCGGCACATCAGGTAAGGCCGTCAAAGCGCGTCGGTGGACCACTCGGCGTCCGGGTGCCGTGTCCACGGCCTCGCCAGGTTGACTGCCCCGACCGGGAGCGGGCCATAGATGTGCGGGAACAGCACGTCGGCGCCCGGAGCGGGTGGTTCGAACACGATCGGCGATGGAACCAGCCGAGGGTCGATCGTCAACACCACGAGTTGATCGATGTCGCCGTAGAACCGATTGGCGGTGTCCTGCATCTGTTCGGGCGTCGAGCAGTGGATGAACCCCTCCTGCTCGAGGGTGACCCCGCGTGTCGACATCCGGTACTCACCGCTCGCGAACGCTGCGGCCCAGTCCTCGGGCAACGCCAGATGGAAGATCGGTTGGTCCGAGGTGCCGGTCGAAGGTTCGCTCATCGTCACAGCGTGCCGTCGTCGAGACGCCGTCGCACCTCGACTGCACGGTCGCGCACGGCGGGGAGATCGGAGAGCTGCTCCGACGCTCGCACCTGCCTGGCGATGCGCGGGTTGGTCACCAGCACATCGTGGTGGCGGGCGAGGAAGTCCCAGTAGAGCGTGGTGAAGGGGCACGCGTCCTCGCCGACGCGCTGTCGGCGGTCGTAGCGGCACGGGCCGCAGTAGTCGCTCATCTTGTCGATGTAGTTGCCGCCGGCCGCGTAGGGTTTGGTGGCCATCATGCCGCCGTCGGCCCACTGGCTCATCCCGATCACGTTGGGCAACATCACCCATTCGGCGCCGTCGATGAAGCTCGCCCACATCCACTCGGTCATCTCCCAGGGGTCGACGCCGTGCAGCATGGCCAGATTGCCGAGCACCATCAGCCGTTGGATGTGGTGGTTGTACGCGCGGTCGCGCAGTGTCGACATGCAGTTCGCGACGCAGTTCATGTCGGTGGTCGCCTCGTCGCGGAACACCGGCGGCACCGGTCGATCGGCGCCGAGCGCGTTGCGGTCGCGATAGTCGGGCATCCACAGCCAGTAGACGCCCCACACGTACTCCCGCCAACCGATCACCTGACGGATGAAGCCTTCGGCGGAAGCGATCGGCACGCGGCCCTCGTCGTAGGCGTCCTGCACGGCGTCGCAGACCTCGGCCGGCAGCAGCAGGCCGATGTTGAGGTAGGGCGACAGCACCGAGTGGGCCAGGTGCCACGACCGCTCGACCATCGCGTCCTCGTGCGGGCCGAACATCGGCAGCACGTCGTCGACGAAGTGACGGAGTCGGGCGAGCGCTGCAGACCGTGACGTCGCCCAGGTGCCGTCCGGCTCGGCGCCCCAGCAGCTGTCGGGGAGATCTTCGAGCACGGCGCGGTCGAGATCGTCGAGGCGAGACCGCTGCGGTTCCGGCCAGGGCATGCCGGTCTTCGGCGGTCGTTCGCGGTTCTCGTCGTCGTAGTTCCAGCGGCCGGTGATCGGTTCGTCGCCGTCCATCAGGTAGCCCAGGCGTCGTCGCTGCCAACGGTAGAAGTCCTCCATCTTCAGCTGTCGTCGATCCTGCGCCCACGAAGCGAACTCGTCGTAGTGGCAGAGGAACTGGTTCGAGCGAACGACCGTGGCGCCGAGGTCACGGAGCATCTCCCTGCCATCCCAACTCGCCGGTTCGGTCGCGACGACCTCTCGCGGGGTGAACTCGTCAACGTGCTCGTGAAAGCCCGCTCGGAGCGAGTCGGCTCGGCGGAGGTCGACGTCGAATCCGGCCGCGCGGAGTTCGTCGGCGAAGCGGCGCATCGATGCGAGGACGAAATGTGCTCGCTGGTGATGCCATCGCTTCCCTTCGAACTTGGCGGAGCTCTCGATCATCAGCACGCGGTGCGACGACGGGGTGGCATCGCGCAGCGCTGCGATGTCGCGGTTCAGTTGGTCGCCGAGCACCCAGATCGTTGGCCGATCGTCGACCACGGCGTCGACAGCGGTGCTCACGCGATCGAGCTGCGGACGTCGACGGCCTGGTCGAAGCGTGTCCGCCTCAGCCGTTCGCGCAGTGTCGGTCGGGTGCAGACGATGTCGAGGTCACCGCCGCCCTCCCGGGAGGACGCGGCGGCGCCCAGGAGGACGCCGAGACCGGCATCGTCGAGCACGCTGACGGCGTCGAGGTCGACGATCAAACGGGCGCCGGGGTGCTGGCGGATCACTCGAGCGAGATCGTCGTGGAGGCGGCCGACCGAAGCCAGGTCGACCATGCCGTCGACAGCGACGACGATGGAACCGCCCACCCGGTCGACTTGCGTGTGAACCTGCACGGCCGTTCAGGCTAGGGGTGCCACCGAGGTGGGGCACGTTCGGCCGCCAGCATCACGCCGCCGAGCGAGTCACGGCGGCTCGAGCGCCATCGTGGCCCGCGCGGTGTGCGTGACGGGCCCGATCAACGGTCCGATGATCGCCACGTCGACCGCATCGACGTAGGTCACCGTGACCGTCACGGTGGTGGCGTCGGTCGTCGTCGCAACGCCGATGGGCAGCGCGACCGCACGGGTCGCTGCGCGGGTGGCGGCGGCCGCCGGCCGCGACGAGACCGCCGCGGCGCGGGCTCCCTCGCGCGCTGCCATTTCGACAGCGAGTTCGTTGCGGACGGCCGTGCCGACGACGACGAGACCGAGCGCCATCACCACGACGACCGGAAGCACCAGGGCGAACTCCACCGACGCCTGACCCGGGGTCCCGCGAAGGCGTGCTGGATCAGACCCTGTCGATGACGGCATCGATCACACCGTTGAACAGCCGGCTGATGCGTTGTGCGCCGCCCCCTGCCGTGGCCCAGGCGACCACCATCAGACCCACCAGCGCGGCGGCGAGCAGCACGAGCGCGTACTCGGTGGTGGCTTGCCCGCGGTCGTCGCCACGGGAGAGGCGCGATCGCTCGGCGGTGCCGACGGTCAGCAGGACCGAGTGCAGGTGGACGAACACGGCGAGGGTGATGTGGTTGGGCATGGTTGCTCCGCTTCGATGATCGGTTGGTTCGATGGTCACCAGGCGGGTCCACCCAGCGACGACAGTGCGGCGATCACCGCTGGGGCGATCGCGAGGAGGACGAACGACGGCAACGTGCACATCACGAGAGGGAACGACAAGCGCACCGGGAGTGTTCGGGCGTCGGCCTGGTCGAGTCGTCGGCGGGTGGCTCGAACCTCGGCGGCGAGCTGATCGAGGACGGGACCGAGCGGCAGACCGTGGCGGTCACTCGTGGCGATGACGTCAGCGAGCCCGCTGGCCTGCGGGCCGAGTTGGTCGGGCAGTGCGACGAGGGCGTCTGCGAACGGTTGGCCCCGCTCGGTGCGCCGGACCACCTCGGCGAATGCCGCACCGATCGCGTCGTCGCCCGACACAGCGAGATCGCGCACCGCCTGGAACGGCGTGAGGCCCGCTCGCACGGTCAACACCAACAGGTCCATTGCGTCGGGGAGTGCTCGTTCGATCGCCGCCCGCCGACGCCGTGCATCCCGAACGGGACCGAGCCGACGCAGCAGCAGCAGTGCCACGATCGCGACGCCGGCTGCCAGGGGTCCGAGCATGAGCAGGATCACCGCCGTGGTCGCGACCGCCAGTGCCCTGCTCGGTCGCGGCATCCCACGTGGCGAGCGGGGGGACGTCGAGGTCGTGGACGGTGCGTCGAGGTGCGATCGGGCGGGTCGGGTCGCCAGTGACCGGGCGGCGGCGCCGATGGTCGTGACGGCGATCGCTGTCGCGGCAGCCCCGATCAGCGAGTGCTGCGGTGGGAGCTCGACAGGGGCGCCGATCACGAGGCGGTCCCGACGATCCGGCGCATCCACCACCAGCCGACGATGTTCATCGCGAGCCCGGCAGCGATGCACGAGGCCCCGACCGTCGACGTCACCGCTGCGCGCACGTCGCGGTCGGTGATGACCAGGAGGGCGAGCATCAGCACGGGAACGGCCGTCATCACGTGCGTCGACAGGCGTGCCTGGGCGGCGTGTGACGACCGTTCGTCGAGGTCGGCGGCGCGCTGGCGCAACAGCGCGGCCGTTCGGTCGATGGATGCAGCCGACGGCCCCCCGATGCGGCTCGTCGTGGCGAGTACACCGAGTGCGAGTTGCAGGTGTGGCCCGGGTTCGCTCACGCGGGTGACCGATTCGCCGATCGACAGGCCCCGGTCGATCGCCAACCTGAAGGCTGCCGTGGCTCGTTCGGTCGAAGCATCGGTTGGGATCACGGTGACCGCCTCGCGCAGCGTCGATCCCGAACGGACTCGGCGGGCGATGTCGTCGAACCACGCCGCGACGGCGCGAGCGGATGGGTGCCCGTGACGTCGGTGCGTCCACGCCAGCGCTCCGAGGTGGGAGTGTGCGGGAGCGGCGGATGGCACGGCGCGCCGGAGTCGTGGTTGCCGTGGCACCGCCGCGACCGTGACCGCGAGCGCGACCAGGACGAGCGCGATCACGACCTGCCTCGTTCGGTCGAGCGAGAGGTCATCGACGTTGCCGATCGGGTGTCGCTGTGATCGTGAGATCGCCGGCGGGGCCGATGCGGCCGAGTGAACGCACGGACGGTGCGCCTGATGTGTCGCTGGTCGTTGACGGCTGGATCACCTCGGCGATCTCGACGATCCGCCGGCTGCCGTCGTGGTGGCGTTCGACGTGGACGACGATGTCGATCGATCGGGCGAGTTGAAGGCGGATCGCTCCGAGCGGCCAACTCGGTGCTGCCTGCAGGACGAGCGATTCGAGGCGTAGCAGCGCATCGGTGGGGCCGTTGGCGTGACAGGTCGAGATCGACCCGTCGTGGCCGGTGTTCATCGCCTGTACCAGTGCCAGGACCTCGTCGCCGCGCACCTCCCCGACGACGATCCGGTCCGGGCGCAGTCGGAGTGCTGTCCGCACGAGCTGTGCGAGATCGACTGCGCCGGGGCCGTCGACGCTCGGTGGCCTCGCTTCGAGCCGGACGGCGTGGGGGTGTCGGATCGGCAGCTCGGCGGTGTCTTCCAGCACCAGCAGGCGTTCGGACGCCGATACTTCTCCCACGAGTGTGGCGACGAGCGTGGTCTTTCCCGAGGAGGTGGCGCCGGACACGACCAGATTGCACCGATCCTCCAGCAACTGGCGCAGCAGCTCACTCCCGGCAGGCCCGGTGAAGGCATCCATCGGCAGCACTCGGCGCCGGAACCGTCGAATCGACAGGACCGCTCCGTCGATGGCGATCGGGGGCAGCACCGCGCAGATCCGTGCTCCGTCGGCGAGGCGGGCGTCGACGATGGGTGACGTGCGGTCGACGCGACGGCCGAGTGGCGCCAGGACACGCTCGATCAGCAGATCGACTCCGCCGGCGTCGAGTGTGCCGGTGTACTGCAACGTGCCGTTGCGATCGACCCAGATCTCGCGCCCAGCGTTGACCAACACTTCATCGACGTCCTCGTCTCGGACGTAGGCGTCGAGTTCACCGAGGCCGCGCAGGTGGGCGATCGCCTGGTCGGCGAGTCGGACCTGTTGCTCGGGTGAGCACAGTGGAGCCAAGCGGCGGACCTCCGCTCGCACCAACGGGGTCGGGTCGCCGGGACGGTCGGCGACGAGTTCGCAGACGGCGCGCACGATGTCGGGGTCGGTCACGCGGCCACATCGCGGAGTGCTCGCGTCATGACACGGGGCAGACGGCGTGCCAGGAGACCGGCGTCGACCGCCCGCGAGACGCTCGGGTCGAGACTGACCACAGCGTCAACCGGCGCGCCGATGGCGTGTTCGACGTCTCGTCGACCGAGGCCCCGGCCGGGTTCGTCGACGAGGATCACGCCGGTGGGGTGAACCGGGCTCCGCACCGCTCGTCGCAGCGAGAGGTAGCACGGCCGGGTCACGAGCAGCGAGCGTGCGGCACGTGCCGCCAATGGTTCGGGTGGGTTGCGAGTGCCGACATCGATGGTGACATCGCAACCCCACTGGTTCGACCAGTCGTGGAGCCAGTCGCCGAGCGTGCCCCATCGTGTGTCGCGTTCGTCGACGTCGTCGCGACGGCTGTCGAGCTGGCCTGCCCGCCACGGCAGCAGCCACGTGCGAGGGCCGATGTCGATCAGCAGCTCGGCGAGGTGATCCGTTGACGCGTCGCTCGCGAGCCATTCGGCGACGCCGGGTCGGTCGGGCTCGGGGAGTCCGAGGACCGCAGGGATCTCGCCGTCGAGATCGACGAGGAGTGAGGGTCGCAACGAACTCAGTGCGAGTGCCGCTGCGACGACCGTGGTTCCGCTGCCGCCCTTGGCGGCCCAACAGAGTGTGACCATGACGTTCCCCCGATCATCGGGTGGATGCATGGGGAGAGTCGGTGAGGCGAGAGTACCGACCGTGTGTGAGCTCCACAACGCCGCGTCGCGACATCGCGGCTAGGGTTGCTCGCGGAGGTGTCCGGGCACCTGGTGGGCTCCGCCGCCTTCAAAGCGGTTGGGACGGGCGATCCCCGTCCGGCGGGTTCGATTCCCGTCCACCTCCGCCAATGGGTCCACGGGCGTCCACCGCGACGTGTAGAAATCGCTCTGAGCCCCGGTCTGGGACTTCACCAGTGGGGTGTGCACGTCGCCGATTTCGCCACCGACGGTTCGCTGCTCATGGTGATACGGGTGGTGCAGCGTCCTCAGGGCGTCACCGGTTCGAATCCCGTTACGGAGGGCCGTCTTCGGGCCCGCTCACGGGCTCGCCGACCGGGATCAGGTACAGCACTGCCTGACCGGGCGGAAGTGCGAGCAGGCGTGCAACGGCCGCCGGATCGAAGCCGCCGACCGGAACCGCGGCCAGCCCGAGCGCGGTCGCCTGCAGCAGGATGTTCTGTGCCGCATGGCCGGCCTCACGGTTCACCAGGTCCGCGGCCACCGCGCCGTACTCCTGCTCGGTTCGAGCCGGATCAGCCGCGACGACCACGACGAGCGGTGCGTTGCCGACGAACTCCTGGTCGAAGGCAGCGTCGGACAACGCCCCCAGAGTCCTGATGTCTGCGCGCTGCTCCACCCGATGCCCGGCGGGCAGGTAGTGCATGAGTTCGGTTGCGGTGATCGCATACAGCTCCAGCGGGTACCGAGCCCCCGCCGAGGGTGCCGTCCGGTGGCCGTCGTCGTCCGTGATTCCCTGGCCGGCCCAGAGAAGTTGACCGATCTCGTCGAGCGTCAGCGGAGTGGTGGCGTACTCGCGCACCGATCGTCGCTCGTTGAGCGCCTGCTCCAGTGAGAGCGTTCCGTTCAGATCCGGCGCTGGGAGTTCGACCACCGTCGAGTAGCGCTGGGTCTGCTGCAGGATCTCGCTGGGGGCCTCCGACGCGCATCCCGCCAACAGCGTCGCCACGATCACGAATGTTCGAAGAGCACTACCCATCCGATCGATCCCGTTCGGATGGTTGGACGTTCTCTCCGACCAGGACGAGCACTCGTCCGATCACGAAGAGGGTGATGGTCGGAATGAGCACGATCAGACCGACGACCGCGACGACGAGACGATCGGTGTAGAGGAACAGCGTCGAGTCCGCATCGGCGACGAGGATGACGATGGCGATGATCCCGAGAGCCGTGAGGGCGCCACCAAGCGCGGAGGTGAGCCGACCGATCCGCACGACCCGGTAGCTGATCGGCGATGCGGACCTGTCTGCTGATCGGTCAACGTTCCTTCTCCTGATCGCCACGGCACCCGAGACGACCGCGATGATGGCGAGCACCGCAGCGATCGCCACGCGTTGGTTGACCGCTCCCGGGCAGCGAGAGGTACGCACGAGAGCTGACCGGACCTCCTCCTGCTCATCGAGGTCCTGGGCCCACCACTGCTCCCACCCCGACCGGTCGACGGCGCTGTCGAACACCGAACCGCAACTTCGGGTGGCGGCAACCTGAGCGTCGGTCACCTCGACCTGGACCAGGAGGACGGCTGCGAGAAGGACGAGCATCAGCGCTGCGGCGATCGCAGCGACCAGTCGGATCAGGCCAGCGCTGCGTTTGGCCTCCGACGAGGTGGTCGACTCCGCGTCCATGCCTCCACGCTGCCCGGAACGGGCCCAGCAGCACAGGGCTCTTCGTCCAGATCTCGGGCGATGTCGAAGTGCTGTGGTCGCTTCAGATACTGGCACGGAGCGATGCGAACCCGCCTCGGTCGCTGCGCCCTCGCTGCCGAGATCGAACGAGTCCGCTCCGACGAGGACTTCACCGCACGCGCCAAGAAGCTGCTGGAGCGCGACCGGGAGATCCTCGACCGCCTCGCCAAGTGACCCGCCATCTCAGCCTCGCTGAGTTCTGGTACCTCGCCGAGCACGTCACCGGCATCAAGGCAGCAACGCTCATCGAGGCCAGTCGCGTCGAGCTCGCTGACTCCGCGCTGCACGCACCGCAGGCCGGCTTCGGCGACACCGACTTCTCCCCCGACGTGTACGACAAGGCCGCGGTGGAGTGCCTCGGCGCGCAGCGTCGGGTTCGACAGCGGAAGCACGATCGGTCGCCCGACCTGCGCTGCCTGAGCCGTGATGATCGCTTCGGTGAAGACTCGGGGCTGCCCGGTGACGCCGACGAGAGCGTGCGGCCCGACCCGGCTGACCCTCAACCTATGGTGCCGATCGAGCGGAGGACGGCGTCGAGCCCGAGCTCGCGCCCTAGGATCCGTGTCCCGTGATCGTCCTGTCCTGTCCATCAGCTCCGTCGTCGAGCCGCTCCAGCGCACGGGTGTTCGTGTGAGCGGCGCCGGCTCGTACCTCGTCGGCCTCGACAACGGCGGTACGGCGAACAAGTTCACGGTGATGGACCGCGAAGGGCACTTCCTGATCGACCGTCTGGTCGAGTTGCCGAGTCGCGTCACCGAAGGGCCGTCCGCTGCGATCGGCGCCCTCCGCGAGGCGTTCGAGGCGGCGATCGAGTTGGCCGACGTCGACCCCCGGAGCGTGTTCGGGATCGGTCTCGACACACCGGGCCCGGCGACCGCCGACGGGGTGATCTCGTCGCGCGGCGGCACCAACTTCGCTCACGAGGACTGGAAGGGCTTCGACTTCCGTGCGGCGCTCGAGGTCGAACTCGGCTTGCCGGTCGTCTACAGCAACGATGCCAACGCTGCCGCCCTGTACGCCCACCACGAGCACTTCGGGGCGATCGGCGCGGAACGATCGTCGGTCTCTGCGATCGTGGGGACCGGCCTCGGCGGCGGGGTGATCGAGAGCGGACGGATCGTGAAGGGCGCGGCCGGTATGGCGGGCGAACTCGGACACGTCCACATCCCGATGGACGGCCTGCTCGACGACGGGCAACCGACACCGAGGTGCAACTGCGGTTTCGTCGGTGACGCCGAGAGCGTTGCGTCGCTGACCGGTATCCGGAACAACCTCCTGCCCTACTGGTTGACGCGCTACCCCGATCACGAACTCGCGGGCGTGAACCTGCTCGATGCCGCCAAGCAGGTGCGAGGCTTCGGCGAGCGAGGCGACGAGATGGCCCGTCACATCTTCGAGCAGCAGGCGATGGCGCTCGGCCGTCTGTTCACGATCGCGGCCAACTTCACCGACCCGGACCTCTACTTGGTCGGCGGTGGCGTGATCGAGGCCGAGCCGTCGTTCCGCGACTGGTTCCTCGAACGTGTCGAGGAGCACACGCAACTGCGCGACGAGCAGGGCAAGGTCGCATCGTTCGCGCTCGTGACCGACCTCGACATGGCCGGCGCTCGCGGGTCGGCGATCGCGGCGTTGGCGGTGTTGGGTCACCGCTGACCTGTTGCCGAGTCAGCCCATCCGCCACGGCACCGTCGCAACGTCGGCACCGAGGCCGGGAGGGCGCACCGAGCCTCGGTTCTCACCTCCGCCAAGAGAAGAACCGGGGCTCAGGTGCGCCGGAGATCGGTCACAACCAGGAAACGCCGTACATGTTCATTCCTTCGGTCGCGTGCCGGATCGGCTTGATTCAAGTCTCCGTCAGTTCGAGGGCGTTCGACACGGCTCGACACGACCGGGGAAGGTGAACGGGTCGAGGGATGCGGAGACCTTGTCCCCTGGTCACGTTCCGACGATTGCGCCATCGTGGAAGCGCAACGGATCTGACAGGAGCGGATCCGGCGACAGGAGGTGTGTGATGAGTACGAAGCGCGTCGTGGCGCTCGTGATCGGCTGCGTGCTGATCATCCCGGCGCTCGGGATGCTCATCGGTGGCGGTGCGCTCGCGATCGCATATGCAACACAGCGCGACGACGGCGGGTACTTCGACGTCACCGTCGACCGGTTGGAGTCACCGACCGTCGCCGTGACGGGGGAGGACGTGAAGTTCTCCGCCGAGCCCGGCTCACCCGACTGGGTGATCGACGCAATCGATCTCGACATCCGGCTCCGAGCGACCTCACTCGACCCGGATCGTGCGATCTTCATGGGCATCGCCCGTCAGGACGATCTCGACGCCTATCTCGACGGCGTCGCGCACGACCGCGTCATCCGTGACGACGGCGAGTTTCCCGCGTACCGGAGGTCGCCCGGCGCGGACGAGATCGGTCCACCGGTCGAGCAGCGGTTCTGGGTGGAGAGCGCGACGGGTACCGGACAGCAGGAGCTCGTGTGGGAGGCCACCGGCGGCCGATGGGCGGCGGTCGTGATGAACGCCGACGGCACGCCCGACGTCGCAGCAACGATGACGATCGGTGCACGGTCCGACATCGTGTTGCCGTTGGCGCTCGTACTCCTCGGCGTCGGCGTCGCGCTCACGGCCGCCGCGGTGGTCCTGATCGTCGTCGGCGCCTCCGGTGCCCGCCGCGAGCCGCCGATGAGCGGAGTCGTCGCCGGCGCTTCGTCTCCCGGCGGTGTTGCGCCACTGGTGCCCGGCGCTCCGCTCCCACCGCCGGTGGTGAGTTCGGGCGGGCCGGTCGATCGGCCGACATGAGCGCCGACGTCGTGTAGAGGAGCCGAGGATGAACGACGACACCCGCACCCCGCGTTGGTGGCGCTCCTCGGCCCCGACGAGTACTTCATCGAGATGACGCCATGCCGGGCGGGTCCCGTGCGCCGACCGTTCGTGGGGTCGGGGCGGCGGGAACCGCGTGGGCTCGGCGGATGCGTGTCCTCCGGTACGAGATCCGCCACTGGCGCAACGGCTTGATCCTCGATCTCGCCGCTGCAGTCGGGGATCCGGTTCGGGTGTCGAACGAGGAGCGGCACGTTGCCGCGGCCTGGATCCTCACCGTCGGGGATGAGCTCGGGCCGACGACCGAGTTCCCCGGTCGCGCCGTCGGGTCGTCCGACGGCAAGACTGACGCACCGAGGAGGAGACATGAACGGTGCCGAGAGTCTGTTGCGCACGCTGGTGAAGTCCGGTGTGGAGGTGTGCTTCGCCAACCCGGGGACCTCGGAGATGCACTTCGTCTCCGCCGTCGATCGTGTCGACGGGATGCGACCGGTGCTCGGCTTGTTCGAGGGGGTGGTGACCGGCATGGCCGACGGCTACGGCCGCATGGCCGGGCGGCCCGCGGCGACCCTGCTGCATCTGGGTCCCGGACTCGCGAACGGCCTCGCCAATCTGCACAACGCCCGGCGGGCGGCGACACCGATCGTCAACGTCGTCGGCGACCACGCCACCTACCACGCCCAGTACGACGCACCGCTGGCGTCCGACATCGTCGGCTTCGCTCGGCCCGTGTCGGGCTGGGTCCACTCGTCGACGAGCGCTGGCTCGGTCGCCGCCGATGGTGCCCGGGCCGTTCGGGCCGCTCGCTCGGCCCCCGGCCAGATCGCGTCGTTGATCGTTCCTGCCGACGTCGCCTGGCTCGACGCCGGCCCTGCGGCGGATCCGCTCTCGGTCGCCGAGCCGTCGCCGGTGTCGTCGGCCGCGGTCGGTGCGGCGGTCGAGGCAGTGCGGAACGGGAAGCGCACAGCGCTGTTGCTTCGTGGCGCCTCGCTGCGTGGCGATGGTCTCGTCGCTGCCGGTCGAGTCGCCGCTGCAACCGGTGCTCGGTTGTTCTGCGACACGTTCGCCCCGCGCCTCGAGCGCGGCGCGGGTCGAGTCGTCGTCGAACGCCTGCCCTATTTCGCCGAGCAGCTGGTCGAGACGCTGGCGCCGATCGAGCAGCTGATCCTCGTCGGATCGACGCCGCCGGTCGCGTTCTTCGCCTATCCCGGCAAGCCGAGCTGGTGCTCACCCGAGGACGCCGAGATCCTGTATCTCGCTCAGCCGCACGAGGACGGCGTCGGTGCACTGACCGAGGTTGCGGAAGCCCTCGGGGCGGCGACTGCCGGAGCGGTCGCTCCCCTCCAGGTGCCCGACCACCCGACCGGATCGTTCGATCAGTTCACGATCGGGCAGGTGATCGCCCGCCTGCTGCCCGAGGGCGCGGTCGTGTCCGACGAGGCGGCGACCTCCGGGCTGGGCCCTGCGCTGGCATTGGCCACCGCGGCACCGCACGACGTGCTGTCGCTGACCGGCGGAGCGATCGGCCAGGGCCTCCCGCTGGCCGCGGGCGCAGCCGTGGCGTGTCCGGATCGCAAGGTGGTGTGTCTGCACGGCGACGGTGGTGCGATGTACACGGTGCAGGCGCTGTGGACGATGGCGCGCGAGCAACTCGACGTCACGACGGTGATCTTCGCCAACCGCTCCTACGGCATTCTCAACATCGAGCTGCAGCGAGTCGGTGCCGACAGCGGTCCGCAGGCGCTGTCGATGCTCGACATCGGCAACCCCGACCTCGACTGGGTGTCGCTGGCGACCGGAATGGGCGTCGAGGCCGCACGGGTCGATTCGATCGACGCGTTCCGAGATGCCTTCGCGTCGGCGATGTCGCACTCCGGTCCGCGGCTCATCGAAGCGGTGCTGTAGCCCGACCCGGGACCTCCGCCGATGAGACGCATCGCCGGGGCGTGCGGCTCAGCGCGTGATGCGTCCGGTCTCGTGGGCCCAGATCGCGATCTCGACTCGGTTCCTCGCACCGAGCTTCGACATCAGGCTGGCGATGTGGGTCTTGACGGTGCTGAGGCTGATGTGGAGATCGGTCGCGATCTCTGCGTTGGTCCGGCCACGCGCGAGGGTGACGAGCACCTCCTCCTCGCGATCGGTGAGCGCATCGACCGGTTCGACCGGTCGACCGGCGGCGTTCGTCGCCGAGAACGTCTCCAGCAGCCGCACGGTGACGCTCGGCGCGATCAACGCGTCGCCGTTGGCCGCAGCGTCGATCGCCTGGACGAGGAGCTCTGGGCCGGCGTCCTTGAGCAGAAAGCCGCGGGCGCCCGCCTTCGAGCGCGCCGTGGACGTACTCGTCGAGGTCGAAGGTGGTGATGACGACCACGGCGAGCGGGTCGTCGACGTCGGGTCCGGCGAGGAGCCGCGTCGCCTCGATGCCGTCGAGTTCGGGCATGCGGATGTCGAACAGGCAGACGTCCGGTCGCAGGTGACGGGCCCGTTCCACGGCTTCGCGTCCGTTCGCGGCCTGGGCGACGACCTCGATCCCGGGCTGGGCGTCGAGGATCATCGACAGACCGGTTCGCACCAGATCCTGGTCGTCGGCGACGAGGACCCGGATCATGCGTGGACACCGGCCTTCGGCAACGTCGCGACCACGGTCCAGCCCCCGTCGGTGCTCGGACCGGAGGTCAAGGTGCCGCCGAGCAGTTTGGCCCGCTCGGTCATCCCGAGCAGGCCGTAGCCGGTCGTGTCGGAGGATGTCGCTGCCGGGCCGGACCCATCGTCCGACACGGTCAGCTCCACCCGGTCGTCGTGACCGACGACGCACACCGACACGCACGTGGCATCACGCGCATGGCGGAGTGCATTGGTGATCGACTCCTCCGCGATCCGATAGAGGGCGGCGTCGACGAGCGGGCCGAGGTCGTCGAGGTCCCCCGACAGGTCGACGTCGATCCGCAGTGTGCCCGGAGCCCGGTCGGCAAGACGATGGAGGTCGGCGATGCCCTCCTGTGGTGTCCGCGACGCATCGTCGCTGCCACGCAGCGCGCCGACCATCGCTCGCATCTCCGCCAGGGTGCGCTTGGCGGTCTCCTCGATCACGGCGAGGGTTTCGACGGCCACCTCGGGGCGCTGTGCGGCGACCGCCTGCCCTGCCTGCGCCTGGACGGCGATCGCCGACACGTGATGGGCCACGGTGTCGTGCAGCTCGCGAGCGAGCTGCTCGCGCTCGCGCAACTTGACCTCTTCGAACTCGCGCTGGCGGAGTGCGCCGCGGGTGCGCACGGCGATACCCACCGCAGCGGTGAAGGCGAGCACCATCAGCCCACCGATCGCCTCGCCGACCGTGCCGGGATCGGTGGTGATCCCGACGAGCCATGCGGCCAGCAGGAGGCCGACTCCGATGCCGGCGTCGCGCCCCGAGCCCCACCGGAACAGGCAGTACGGCATCACGAGCAGGAACGCCATCGAGTAGTAGCCCGCGGCCGGCTCACCGTCGATCCACACCGCGATGCTCAAGACGTCGACCGCGGCGAAGGCGATGATCGTCATCGCCAGCGGGTGCTGGCGACGGGGGAACACCGTCGCCGCGATGACGAACGACACGATCAGCGTGGGGACGGGCCACGGGACGTCGTCACGCGTCAGCATCTCGATCGTCGAGCCGACGACGATCGCGGCGGCCAGCACCCAGTCGCGCCACACCCGAGTGGGGGCACCGAGCACGCGAGGTTCGGCGAGCAGACTTCGGACGACGGACGGGACCACGGACGACAGCGTAGGGAACCGACCCACCCGTCCGGATCGGCCGAAAGGACGAGCGTTCCTCGGCCGATCGACCCCAGCGAACCAGCCGTTGCGCCGATGCGCGCGCCACCCAGCTCGCCGTCACCATGGCCGACGTCCACGAATCCCCTCGTCGATCGGCGTGACCGTCGCCGCCGACGATCGCTGAAGGAGCCACACCATGTCATCTGCCCTCTACCGACTCGGCCGTCTGGCTGCGCGCCGCCCCTGGCGCGTGATCGGCGTCTGGTGCTTCCTCGCGTTGGCGGTGATCGTCGCGTCGTCGTCGTTCGGCCGCGAGCTCGAGGACACCTTCGCCGTCCCCGGCCTCGACTCGCAGCAGGCCGTCGAACTGCTCTCGGCGGCGCAGTCCGACCGGGCCGGGCTCACCGCCCGTGTCGTGGCGACACCGGCCGACCCCGACGTCACGTTCTTCGACTCGGCCGACGCCCGCGCCGGGCTCGCCGAGCTCCGCTCCGGAGTCGCCGATCTTCCGAACGTGATCGCCACGTCGGATCCGGCGTCGACGCTCGGGCTCGGTGCGGCCGACGCGCTGGCGAGCGGTGAGATCTCGGCCGACGGTCGCGTTGCGCTGTTGACGATCCAGTACCCGGTGATGGAAGCACTCGATGTGGGTGATCTCGACAACCTGAAGGAGGCGGTCGACGAGGTGCGTGCCGAGTCGACGCTGCGGATCGAGATGGGCGGCGACCTGTTCCTGAACTTCGAGGAAGCCGAGAACAACGCCGCCGAACTGATCGGTCTCCTGGTGGCGATGGTCATCCTGCTTCTTGCGTTCGGCTCCGTGATCGCGATGGGCCTGCCGATCGGCCTCGCCGTGTTCGGCCTCGCGCTCGGTATCGCCGCGATGCCGCTGATCACGTACCTGATCGACATCCCGAGTTGGGCGCCGCAGATGGCGAGCATGATCGGCCTCGGCGTCGGCATCGACTACGCCCTGTTCATCGTCACCCGCCACCGTGAGTTCCTCGCGCGTGGCATGACGGTCGAGGAGTCGGTCGGCCGCGCGGTCGCCACCGCCGGTCAGGCGGTGATCTTCGCCGGCGGCACCGTGGTGATCGCGATCCTCGGCCTCGCCGTTGCCGGGGTTCCGTTCATGACGGCGGCCGGCGTGGCGACGTCGATCATCGTGGCACTGATGGTGGTTGCATCGGTCACGTTGCTGCCGGCGCTGCTCGGGCTGAGCGGCCACACGATCAACCGGTTCGGCATCCATCGACGCCACGGTGGCCGGCGGACGGCGGGTGCCGGCTGGGCGCGATGGGGTCGGCACGTGTCGCGCCACGCCGTGGCGTACGCGGTCGGCACGACGGTGTTCCTGCTGGCGCTCACCGCGCCGGTGCTCGACCTGCAGCTCGGGTTTCCCGACGAGGGGACGTTGCCGACGAGCCGCACCGAGCGACAGGCCTACGACCTCACCGCCGACGGATTCGGCCCCGGCGTCAACGGCCCGCTCGTCGTCGCGGTCGACATCTCCGAGGACGCGACGATCGTCGAGCCGTTGGCGGCAGCGATCGCGGCCGATCCGGGCGTCGCCGCGGTCGCGCCGGCCGAGGTCGACTCGGCGGCGGGCGTCGCCACGATCGTCGTGGTGCCGAACTCGTCACCGCAGGATGCGGCGACCTTCGAGACCGTGCAACGTCTCCGCAGCGACGTGTTCCCCGCGGTGCTCGCCGACAGCCCAGCCACCGCGCACGTCGGTGGGCAGACCGCGAGCTTCGGCGACGTCGCCAACCAGGTGACCGAACGTCTGCCGTGGTTCATCGCGGCGGTCGTGCTGTTGTCCTTCCTGCTGCTGATGGTGGTGTTCCGGTCGATTCTCGTGCCGCTCAAGGCGGCGCTGCTCAACCTGCTGTCGATCGGGGCCGCCTACGGCGTGCTGGTGATGGTGTTCCAGTGGGGGTGGGGCAAGGACTTGATCGGGCTCGAGGGGCCGGTGCCGATCGTGTCGTTCATCCCGATGTTCATGTTCGCCGTGCTCTTCGGGCTCTCGATGGACTACGAGGTGTTCCTGCTGTCACGGGTCCGCGAGGAGTACGTCGCGACCGGCGACAACGACGCCTCGGTGATCAACGGCATCGCGAGCACCGCCCGCGTGATCACGTCGGCGGCGCTGATCATGATCTCGGTGTTCGCCGGCTTCGTGCTCGGCGACGACCCGGTGATCAAGATGATGGGTCTCGGCCTCGCCACGGCGATCCTCGTCGACGCCACCATCGTGCGGATCGTGCTGGTGCCGGCCACGATGAAGCTGATGGGTGACGCCAACTGGTGGTTGCCGGGCTGGCTCGATCGCCGGATGCCCACGGTCGACATCGACGGCGAGACCAACCTGCCGGTGCCCGAGATGGAGCCGGTCGCGGTCGACGACGCGCCGGCCGTCGATGCCGAGCCCGAACTGGTCGGTGTGTGAGTCGTCAGGCTCCGAAGGGACGCTCGGTGCGACAAGGAGCTGGGCGACCGCCGCAGGCTCGATCACCCGCACCATCGGAGAGCTGTTCTGTTGTGCAGGCGTCCCGAGCCGATCCGGCTACCTTGCCCACATGACGGGACGACGATGTCGCTGACCGGTCCGATCGATGTGACGGTCGACGACGTCGTCGCAGCGGAGTCGCGGATCGGGCACGCCGTTGTGCGGACGCCGACCTCGCCGTCTCGTACCCTGTCGGAGATCACCGGAGCCGACGTGCTGGTGAAGTTCGAGAACCTCCAGTTCACTGCGTCGTACAAGGAACGTGGCGCACTGAACCGGCTCCTGCTGCTCGGCGCCGACGTCAGGGGCGTCGTGACCGCGTCGGCGGGGAACTTCGCACAAGGTGTCTCACACCATGCAACCCGGCTGGGCATCCCAGCGGTGATCGTGATGCCGGCGACCACGCCGGCGGTGAAGGTGTCGCGCACCACGGTCCTCGGAGCAGAGGTGTTGTTGCGCGGTGAGACGTTCGACGAGTCGAGCGAGATCGCGCGTCAGGTCGCCGCGGAGCGTGACCTCGAACTCCTGTCGCCCTTCGACGACGCCGATGTCATCGCTGGCCAGGGCACCGTCGCCTTGGAGATGCTCGCGGACGTCGACGACCTCGATGTGCTGATCGTCCCGGTCGGCGGCGGTGGGTTGCTCGCGGGCATGGCCGTGGCTGCGAGGGAGCTGGCACCGTCGCTCGAGCTGGTCGGCGTCCAAGGCGTGCGGTATCCCGCCGTCCACAACGCGATGCACGGGGCGGACCTCCCGACCGGCGGCGCCACGATCGCCGATGGCATCGCGGTCGCAGAGCCGGGTGCGCGCCCGCTGCGCATCATCCGCGAGTTGGTGGACCGGGTCGAGGTGGTCGACGAGACGCTCATCGAGCAAGCGGTCGGCCTGTATCTGGAGATCGAGAAGTCGGTGGCCGAGGGCGCTGGTGCGATCTCGCTGGCCGAGGTGCTCGCCCGGCCTGATCGTTATCGAGGGCGGCGCGTCGGGCTCGTGCTCAGCGGCGGCAACATCGATCTGCGCCAACTGGCGTCGGTCACGTTGCGCAGCCTCGTGCGCACCGGTCGCCTGACCCGGTTGTGGGTCGAGCTCGACGACCGCCCCGGATGTCTCGGCCGCATCACCACCGACATCGGCGACCTGGGTGGGAACATCGTCGAGGTCGTCCATCGACGGCTCGACCCGACCGTGCACGCCCGCTCCACCGAGGTGGAACTGACCGTGGAGACATCCGACCGCGCTCACCTCCAGCGTCTGGTCGCGGAGCTGGCCGTGCGTGGCCACGTGGTGCACACGAACGACGAATCGAGGCACTGATGCACGAGATCGAACAACTCGACGCTGCACTCGACCGCTTCGCCGTCACCGCCGGCGATTCGGCGCTGCCCACCACGGGTCCCGTTTCGCCAGTGTCACCAAGACGCTGACCGCGGCGACGCTGGTTCTCCCGGCCGGACGGCGTCGGTGCGGCGTCGTCCTACGCCACGCCGAGTCGCTTGGCTGCCTTGGCGGCCGCGGCGGCGCCGGCGAGTTGCCGCAACAGCAGCAGCCCGTCGAGGACGGCGATCGCCGCGCCGGCCTCGGCGCGTCGTTCACTTGCTGTGCCCGTGAGGAAGCCCATCACCCACTCGATCCAGGCGTCCACGAGCACCGGGACCAGCGTGTCGAACGGTGCCCGTCCGGTCGCAGCGAGGCCGTTGGCCTCGAAGAACAGCGCGAAGATCGGGTCCGCCTCGTCGCGCGTGAGGACGGGCCAGGCTCGACGAGCCAGTTCGAGGTGGTCGGCGGCCGGGGTCGAGAACGCCTCGCCGAGGGTGTCCTGGAGCTGGATTCCCATCGACATCACCACCTCGGTGATCAGTGCCTCCTTGGTCGGGAAGTAGTACACGACGGTGCGGTCGTTGATGCCGAGTCGCTTGGCCACGCGTCCGAACGTGAGCTGGCTGAGCCCGTCGTCCATCGCCGTGGCGAGCGCCCCCTCGAGGATCTCCTGTTTGGTGTGTCGGTAACCCATCCCGGCCTTGACTGTAGTGATCGCTACGAATAGGGTCTGCAGTTGTCACTACAGATCATGCCAAACCGCAGCCCTGATGACCGCCGCCGAGATCCACGACCCGTCCGCGGTCTGATCACCCCCGATCCCACTGGAGAACGCTCGTGTCAACGATGACCGCAACCGAAGCATCCGACCTGTTCCGTCGAGAGCCCGACCGATACCTGGACGTCGGCGCTGGCGAAGCCGCCTACCGCGTCGTCGGAACCGGACCCGACGTGCTGTTCGTCCACGGCTGGCCCGTCAGCTCGGCGACCTTTCGCATGCTCCTTCCCCATCTGGTCGACCACGTCACCTGTCACCTGGTCGACCTGCCGTCGGCCGGTGCCAGCCGCTTCGACGCCCACACGCCGATGTCGATCTCCCAGCACATCGAGTCGGTCCGCCGGGTCGTCGATCTGCTCGAGCTCGACCAGGTCGCAGTCGTCGGCCACGACAGCGGCGGCATGATCGCCCGCCATGCGATGGTCGGCGATCCGCGGCTGCGCGCCATGGGCCTGATCAACACCGAACCGCCGGATCCGAGCTGGCGCTTCAGGTCCTTCATCGCGTCACGGCATCTCCCGGGCCTCAGCGCCGGACTCGGCTGGGTGGCCGGCAAGCCGCGCATCGTCCGGTCCCGTGCCGTGTTCGGCGACGCATTTGCCGACCGCTCGCTGCTCGCCGGCGAGTTCACCGAGTTCTTCCTCACGCCGCTCCACGCGAGCCGACTCCACCGCGACGCGGCGGTGAGGCTGCTGCGCAGCTTCGACATGCACCACGTCACCGACCTCGCTGCAATCCACCGGCGAATCGACGTCCCGGTGCAGTTGGTGTGGGGTGACCGCGATCCCTTCTTCCCGGTGGACAGGGCGAAGGCGATGGTCGCCGGCTTCCCCGACGCCCGGATCGCGGTCATCGAAGGCGCTGGCCTGTTCTCCCACGAGGAGCGGCCCGCCGAAGTGGCCCAGGCCCTCTTGCCGACCCTCAGCGGCACCCGCTGACGTCGCCGTTCCGCAACGCCTCGACCGTCGAGGAGCGCGCTCGACAAAGATGTCGACGATGAAGTCTGCGCAGATCGCACGAATCGCTGATCTCGGAGGGTGGAGGTTCGACGGCGAGGTGGAGATCACCGGCGCCGATCCGGCGTTGGCCACGCCGTGGCCGGTCGGTGAGGTCGCGGCGGTGGCGTTGGCCGCGGCGGGGATGGCGGCCGCTCGGCTCGCCCGCCGAGCGGGTGGCGATCCGGGGTGGGTTCGGACCGATGTCGCCGATGCTGCGGCGGCGACGATCGGTTTCGCCGTGATGCGCGTCGACGGGGAGTCGATGGCGCGGACCAACGCAGAGAACCCGTGGGTCGGCCGGTATCGGTGCGCCGACGGCCGGTGGATCCACCTGCACGGCGGGTTCCCCCCGCTCGTGGAACGGTTGGCGTCGCTGCTCGACCTGCCTGCGGCGGCCGACGAGGTGAGGATCGCAGCAGCGGTCAGCGCGTGGGAGTCGGGTCCATTGGAGGACGCGGTCGCCGAACGGCGAGGCTGCTCGGCGATCATCCGCAGCGAGGACGAGTGGCGGCAGCACCCACAGGGCGAACTCGTGCACGCCTGGCCGACGGTCGTTCGTCGTGATGCCGGCATGCATGCGTCGATGCGTTGGACGCCATCACCGCGGCGCCCACTCGAGGGTCTCCGCGTGCTCGACCTCACGCGTGTGCTCGCCGGTCCGACCTGCGGCCGGACCCTCGCGGCATTCGGTGCCGACGTCCTGCACGTGCGCGGGCCGAACGTTCCCGTCGAGCCAGCCTTCGTGGTCGACACGGGGCACGGCAAACGCCAGGCGTACGCGGACTTCGCCGACCCGGCCTCCCTCGCCGCACTTCGCCGGGTCGCGCTCGACGCCGACGTCGTGATCCAGGGCTATCGCCCCGGCGTCGTGGCCCGCTACGGGCTCGACGAAGACGCGCTGCGGTCCGACGGGTTCGGCGGCAACTACGGCTCGGTCTCGGCCTTCGGCCACGACGGGCCCTGGGTCGATCGCGCTGGGTGGGAGCAACTCGCACAGTCGACCAGCGGGCTCTGCCTCGACCCGCTCGGTGACGAGAAGCCGGCGATGCTGCCGTGCGCCTTCACCGACTACACGACCGGATTCGCGACGGCCGCAGGGATCATGGAGGCCCTCGCCGCATCGCTCGACGACGGGCTCGCGAAGCGGCTCGACGGATCACTCTGCCAGACCGCGGCGTGGATCCTGCGTGTCGGCTGTCGCGACGAGGTCGGCACGCCGACCGGGTTCGCGCCGGAGCTGCTGCGTTCCCAGACGGGGTTCGGTGCCGTCGAGCATCTCGGCCCGTGTGTCCGGGTCGACGGGCTCGACGTCGGCTGGAGGCGGCCGACCACACCGCTCGGCGAGGGGACGTTGAGCTGGTGAACCGGACCGACCGGCTGTACGCACTCGTCGAGGAACTGCGGGCGGTCGCGCCGGGGAATCGATCGACGACCTGGCTCGCCGAGCGGTTCGAGGTGAGCACGCGCACGATCGAACGCGACCTGTCGGCGCTCCAGCAGTCCGGTGTGCCGATCTATGCGACCACCGGCCGGCGCGGCGGGTACGCGATCGACGTGCAGCACACGTTGCCGCCGCTCAACCTGGCCGCAGCGGAGGTTGCAGCGATCGCCACCGCACTCGCCCAGCCGTCGGCGACGCCGTTCACCCAGGCGGGCCGCAGCGCGCTGCAGAAGATCCTCGCCGTGCTGCACGAGGTCGATGCGACAGGAGCGCGCGAACTGGCATCTCGCATCCGTCTGTTCGACCGGCAGCCCGGCCGGCCGCGGCCGCCCGCGGTCGTCGAACACGCGATCGTGCAACGGCGCGTGCTCGAACTCGACTACGTCGACAAGGAGGGTCAGCCGACCGCACGGGTGGTCGAGCCCGTCGCGGTGCTCGGGATCCATCCCAACTGGTACCTCTGGGCGTGGTGCCGTCTCCGGGATGCGCCGCGTGCGTTCCGGCTCGACCGCATCCGCGGTGCGGTGATGTACGACGAGATCGCCACCGACCGCTCGATCGACGTGAGCCGGATGGCGATTCCCGACCTCATCGGACGAGGGATCCTGGGGGAGTGATGTCGATCGGGAATCTCGGAAACCCCGACACAGGGTTGTCGCCGCGGGGGTCCAACGTGGTGTCCATGAGAAACACCGACAACAGCACCACCACTTCCACGAACACCGCGACCGTGACACCGCATCCCGTCACCTGGTTCGAGGTCCACACTGCCGACCCGGCGCGGGCAAAGGAGTTCTACGGTTCGGTTCTCGGCTGGACCTTCGACGACGACTCGATGCCGGGCTACACCATGATCCAACTCGGCGAGGGCGCTCCGATCGGCGGCGGGCTCGTCGACAACGGCGGCCAGTATCCCAGCGACGCAGTCTTCATGGCGCAGGTTCCCGACGTCACCGCAGCGATCGAGGCGGCCCGTTGCGCCGGTGGCTCGGTGATCTCCGAGGCCCAGACCATGCCGAACGGTCTCAGCTTCGGCTACGTCGCCAATCCGGACGGGGCCGTCTTCGGCGTCTGGTGCCCGCCGGGCTGATCACGGCCACCCGCAGCAGCGGAGGTCGGTGGTGAGCGCGTTCGAGTTCACCGCCGACCTCTGGCGCTACGCCGGTGAGGTGGCCCGGTACTTCGTGACGCTTCCGCACGACGTCGCCGACGACATCGACGAGATCACCGGCGACACCCGCCGAGGGTTCGGATCGGTACGCGTCGAGGTGACCGTCGGCTCCACGACGTGGAGGACCTCGGTCTTCCCCGACACGAGGTCTCAGTCGTTCGTCCTTCCCGTGAAGAAGGCCGTTCGGCTGGCCGAGCGGCCCGACGACGGTTCGCCGGTGGCCGCACGGCTCGTACTCCTCGATCGCTGACGCACCGGTGACCTTCGCCCCTGTGGGCGTCGACGGCGTGGGGCGGACAATGAGACCTGGCCGCATCGGTCGAGGACGGGAGTGTCATGCGAGGAAGAAGTCGAAACCTGACGGTCATCGGAGCGCTGATCGTCGGGGTCGGGATGATCGTTGCGCCGTTCGTGTTCCAGATGTTCGGCCGGGCGCCGCTCGGTGGCGACATGATCGATGACTTCGAGCCGTACATGACGATCGAGCAGGTCGAGAGTTTCCGCGGGTACCTGGAGGAGATCGACGCCGCCAACACCGAGTCGATCGACTCGTTCCGTGATGCGCTCGTGACATCGGGCGCGGTCGACGCGGCGCAGTACGACGTCGTCCTCGCGTCGGTCGTGAATCTGAACGAGCAGTGGCCCACCGTCGATGCCGACATGACCGATCTGATCGATCGCATGGAGGCCAACCTCGACAACTACGCCGCCGTCGCCGCCCTGCCACCGTTCCCGATGTTCCCCTGGTTCTTCGTGATTCCCGGGGTGATGATCGTGGTCGCGGCGGGTGTCGCCCTCTACCAGCGTCGCACTCCGGGACACCGGGCACGACCCGCGCTGTGGGTGCTGTTCGGCCTCGGAATCGCAGTCGCAGCAGCGCCGGTCGCGTTCCAGATGTTCGACCGCGCACCCAAGGGGGCCGACATGATCGAGGACTTCCGACCGATGATGACCCGCGAGCGGGTCCAGTCGGTGCAGGGCTACTTCGTCACGCTGGCCGCCGCCGAGGGCCAGCTGCGCGCCAACGCACTTCCGCTCCTCGTCGAGGCCGGAGGTGAGGCGGCCGACTACCCCGCGATCACCCAGTGGTCCGCCGACTGGCCCACGATCCTCACCGACTTCAACCCGATGGTGGCCACGATGAGCGACAACGTCGACAACTACGAAGCGGTCGACGCCCTGCCGTCGTTCGACCTCTTCCCATGGTTCTTCGTCATCCCCGGTCTGCTCGTGGCGATCCTGGCCGCGGTGGCCATGCGGTCGCGGTCGGCCGACGACGTCGACGAGACCGTCGACACCGTCGAAACCGTCGACACCGTCGACACCGTCGACATCGACGAGACCGTCGACACCGACGAGACCGTCGACACCGATTCTTCCCCCAACAACCCGGCACTGTCCGGCAAGGAGTCAGCATGAACACTCATCTCACGAATCGGCGACTGCTCGCGTCGCTGGCGGCGGCCACCCTCGTCCTCGCCGCGTGTGGCAGCGACGATGATTCGAGCAGCGACACCACTGCAGCCGAGGCGACCGCCACCACGGAAGCGACCGAGAGCACCGACGCGATGCCTGAGGAGACGACTCCGCCCGCCACCGAGGCCCCGACCACCGAGCCGGCGGCGACGTTCGAGGGCGACCTCGTCGGCACGTTCTCGATCGACGACGCCGTGTGTGACACGGCCGACGTCAGCGGCTCGTACTTCCGGATGCTGCAGCCGACGGGCGACTACATCCCGAATGCGGACTCTGCGTGCGTCGATCCCACCTATTCGGGCTTGACCGCCGGCACCGACGGCGGGCTGGTGACCGGTGTCTACCAGGCGGCGCCAGATCCAGCGGTCGACGAGGTCGGCAACGGGCTCGCCGACGCGATCTTCGCGCCGGTGCCCTTCTTCGCCGTCGCGTTCGCCGGTGCCACCGATTCGGCCGAGGCGATGCCGATGTTGACCGCCACCGACGGTGTGCTCACCGGCGACCTGTCGGCGTTCACCGCCTACTGGGGCGGTGGGAGCTTCAACCAGGGTGCACCGAAGCCCGACGGCACCGGCGAGGCCCCCGTGGGGACCATCGACCCGGAGACCGGCGCCTACGTGCTCGACTGGACGAGCCTCATCTCCGGTGGATCGTTCGACGGCTTCGCCGGTGTGTGGCACCTCGAAGGCACGTTCAGCCCGAACTCCTGAGCAACAGCATCTGAACAACAGCGTCCACGATGCGTTCGACGCATCGTGGACGCTGCGCGTTCGATGCGAGACGCAGGAGCACACCGGGCGTCTTGTCGGCGTCGATACGTCACCGATCCACCGTCATCACTAGGTTTGGCTGCGTCCGCTGAACCTGGGAGAAGCAAATGGCCGGTCTCGAATCCACCCCCGACATGTACGACCTCCGGATGTCCGAGGGTGTCCGTCCCCTCTACGACGCCGTGAAGAAGTTCATCTACACCGAGGTGGAGCCGATCACCGCCGAGTTCTTCCGGCTCGGACAGGGCCGTGCCGACCACTGGGGCTACGGCGAGGGGCAGTTGGAGCTGCTCGAATCCGTGAAGGACAAGGCCAAGGAACAGGGTCTCTGGAACTTCTTCCTCCCCGACGCCGAGACCGGCGAGGGTCTCAACAACCTCGACTACGCCTACATCGCGATGGAGTTGGGCAAGAACCCGCTGGCATCCGAGTCGATGAACTGTGCGGCGCCCGACACCGGCAACATGGAGGTGCTCGAACGCGTTGGTACACCCGAGCAGAAGAAGCAGTGGCTCGAGCCGCTCCTTCGTGGTGAGATCCGCTCGGCATACGCGATGACCGAGCCGGATGTCGCGTCCTCGGATGCGAAGAACGTCGCCTGCAAGGCGGTGCGCGACGGCGACGAGTGGGTGATCACCGGCGAGAAGTACTACATCTCCGGCGCCGGCGACCCGCGCTGCAAGATCATGATCACGATGGTGCAGACCAGCCCCGACGGGCCGCCGCACCAGCGTCAGTCGCAGATCCTCGTCCCGATGGACACACCCGGCGTCGAGATCCTCGGCCCGATGCACGTGTTCGGCAAGGACGACGCCCCGCACGGTCACATGCACCTGCGCTTCAACGACGTCCGGGTGCCCTATGAGAACGTGTTGCTCGGCGAGGGTCGCGGCTTCGAGATCTCCCAGGTCCGCCTCGGCCCGGGTCGTATCCACCACTGCATGCGTTCGATCGGTGCAGCCGAGCGGGCGCTCGAGCTGATGGTCAAGCGCGGTCTCACCCGTGAAGCGTTCGGCAAGCGGGTCAGCAACCTCGGCAAGAACGTCGAGATGATCGCCCAGTCACGCATCGAGATCGAGTCGATGCGCCGCATGGTGCTCACGGCGGCCAAGGCGATGGACGAACTGGGCAACGCCGAAGCGCGTGTGTGGGTGAGCGCGATCAAGGCGATGGTGCCGATCCGGGTGTGCGAGATCATCGACAACGCGATCCAGATCCACGGGGCCACCGGCGTGTCGCAGTGGACGCCGCTGGCCGACATGTACACCTCACAGCGCACCCTGCGCTTGGCCGACGGCCCCGACGAGGTGCACTGGTTCGTGGTCGGCCGCTCCGAGATCGCTCGCTGGGAAGAAGAGGGCGGCAACACCTACGACCCGAAAGCCGAGTACCTCTCGCGCACCAACGACGTCAAGGACGGCATCTTCTCCGGTCCCTGACCGACGCCGCCCGCATCGAGTCGCCGGAGTCCATGCCCTGGTTGCGATGAGCGAACGGCGCGTCTGCGGTCGATTCGCTCATCGCGAGGGCTCGTTGTCGAGTCAGTACATCGTCCCGCAGAACGGAGTGGGCCGGACCGTGAAGAGAGCGTCGAGACGATGCGCCACGTCGTCGCTCGTCGTGCACGCGCCGACCGTGGCGAGGTCGTGCCACGACACCGCGCCGAGGTAGGCGGCCGACAACGTCGCGATGTCGATCGTCACGTCGGCCGTCCCGCGCGACCGGGTCGCGCCGTCGCCGGACACCTCCCAGATGCCGCAGTTCGCCGGGAACATCGGATCTTCGATCTCCATCGAGACCGAGATGTCGACGGGGCCGTAGGTGCACGCTCGCAGCGCGGCGTCGACATCGAGGATGCGCACCCACTGTTCGTCGAGGCGGAGTCGGCTCTCGTAGGCGCGTGAGTCGTGCAGTGCTCGGCGGACCGGTTCGTCGACCGGGCGTACTGCTGCTTCCCAGCTCACGATGAGGTCGATGTCGAGCAGGAATCGCCACAGTTCGATCTCGACGGTCGGTGACGCACCCCAGAGGTCGCGAACCGTTCCGGCACCGACCGGATTGGTTGCGAAGCCTTCGTCCCAGTCGACGTCGTAGTAGACGTATCCGTCGTCGTTCCCGGCAGCGTCGGTGTGAACCGCGACGAAGGACCCCTTGCCGAACGGCGACTCGGTGGGTTGGCTGGCGTCCTTCAGCGTTCGCTCCCACATCCACGTCGGGCGGCTGACCGTGCCGACCCGCCAGCGGGCGACGCTGTCGTAGAGCGGTGGCACCACGCGGAGCACCTCTCCGTACCCGAGCAGGCGCATCGAGCCGGGTATCGTCGGCACGCGCCACGGCGTGGCTGCCCGCGTCGTGACGCGCACGGCCTCGCTGTCGGTGGCGAGGCCGAAGCCGTACCGGCGGTAGATCGACGTCTCGCTCGCGTGCAGGGTCGCCAACACGTTTCCTCGTTCGAGCGACTCGGCGAGCAGGCGGTGCATCATCCGCGTCAGGAGCCCACGCCGGGTGTGTGTCGGCAGGACACCGACACGGGTGACGCCGGCCGTCTGGACGCGAGCACCGCCCGGCACCGTCGAGTCGAAGCGGAAGGCCGCGACGCTGCCCAGACAGAGATCGCCGTCCCACGCTGCGAGCGAATCGCTCTCGTCCCAGGTTGCTGCGCCGGCCTCGAAGGTCGCGTCGTTGACGGGGCCGCTCAGCAGTGCGGCGCGGAACGCGTCGAGGACGGCCCGCCTTTCCTCGACCTGAGTCGCCCGGATGTCGTAGTCGGTCACACCGGAACGTTGCCACACGAGGCCGTCGCGGGACACCCGAGTTTCGACGAGCGATGAGCGAAGCGACCGGATACGCGCCGTTCGCTCATCGTTGGAGGGGCGACCGGGCGGGCGATGAGCGAAGCGACCGGATACGCGCCGTTCGCTCATCGCTGGAGGGCCGACCGGGCGACCGATGAGCGAAGCGACCGGATACGCGCCGTTCGCTCATCGTTGGAGGGGCGACCGGGCGGGCGATGAGCGAAGCGACCGGATACGCGCCGTTCGCTCATCGCCGGTCGATGCGAGTGTGACCGAGTGTGCGTGGTGTGGAGTCGCTGCCGGGTCAGACGGCGAGGAGGTCGCGGGCGCCGGTGTCGCTCGACGGGTGACGCAGCTTGCTCATCGCTCGCGCCTCGATCTGGCGGATGCGCTCGCGGGTGAGGTTGAAGTGCTCGCCGACCTCTTCGAGCGTGCGCGGCTCGCCGCGGTCGAGGCCGAAGCGGAGCTTGAGGATCTCGCGCTCGCGTTCGTCGAGCGGAGCCAGCAGCCGGGAGATCTCGTCGGGCAGCAACGCCGTTGCGGCGACCTCGAACGGTGATTCGGCCGAACGGTCTTCGACCACGTCGCCGAGTTCGGCATCGCCGTCCTCGCGCAGCGGCTCGGACAGCGAGAGCGGCTCGGCAGCGAAACGCAACGCCTCGGTCACCTTGTCCTCGGGCATCTCGACTTCCTTGGCCAGCTCGGAGAGCGTGGCGGGCCGGCCGTACTTCAGCTCGAGGCGCGAGCGCGCCTTCTGCAGCCGGGCGAGGGTGTCGCCGGCGTGGACCGGGAGGCGGATCGTGCGTCCGGTGTTCGCGATGCCGCGGGTGATCGCCTGACGGATCCACCACGTGGCATAGGTGGAGAACTTGAAGCCCTTGCGCCAGTCGAACTTCTCGACGGCGTGCATCAGGCCGAGGTTGCCCTCCTGGATGAGGTCGAGCAGTGGCAGGCCGGAGGCCTGGTACTTCTTCGCGATCGAGACCACGAGGCGCAGGTTCGACTGCACGAACTGACGCTCGGCCTCCTCGCCCTGGCGGGCGGTGCGGCGCAGCTCACGCTTCTTCGCAGCGGTGAGTTCTTCGCCGGCGTCGAGTTGGGCGATCGCCTCGTTGCCGGCCTCGATGGCCTTGGCCAGACGTACCTCGTCGTCCTTCGTCAGCAGCGTGTACTGCCCGATGTCGGTGAGATAGAGACGGACGAGGTCTTCGTCGTCGCGGTCGACGCGGTCTTTGGCCACCTGGTGCTCCTACTGTGTCATTTCGACGGTGGCGCCGACGAGCGTCGGTACCACCGTGGAGGATTCGGCGTGCGAGTCTGTCGGATGACGATGTCTGCGGGAAAGGGGCACGACGGTCGACATGAGACGGAGGTCACGATACCGACGACACCCCATCCGCCAACCACGTAGTGACATGCGGCGCCCAGATATCGCCGTTCAAGATGTTCGGGAGTAGAGGATCACGATGAGCGATGCTGCCGAGTTCGGCGACACGGATGGCGACACAGCTGGCGCCGCGACGGGTGAGACGGCCGGCGAGATCATCGAACTGACGATGGTGACGTTGCGCTTCGACGCACTCGACGACGCCGCACTCCTCGCGGTCCTGTCGAAATACGTCGTGCTGGCGCGGATGCACGACGGCTGCCGCAACATCGATCTGTGCTCCAGCGTGACAGTGCCTGGCCGCCATCTCGTCGTGCAGAAGTGGGACTCAGCCGAGCATCAGCGACGTCACTTCGACTCCGACGTGATGGTCGAGATGGCGCAGGCCTGCGTCGGGCTGCTCTCCGCTCCGCCGGAGATCGACCTGTGGGATCCCACCAGCGCCCACGATCTTCGCTGACGATTCCTCGGCCGGCGTCTCTTCGGATCAGGTGAGGGCCCCGCATCGGTACTCGGCGGTAGAATCGCAGGACCATGTCAAATCCAGTGTTCAAAGAAGAAGCCTTCGACAAGGCGTCGCAGGACTTCCGGGCGACGCAGCCCGGATGGGGTGCACCCGACGCGGGCACGCATGTCCAGACCCAGCCGGTGACCGATGGTCCGATTTCGGGCTGGCAGAAGGCGATGACGATCAACGGTGTCGTCAGCGCATCGGGCGTGCTGCTCGTCCTCCTGCTCGTCGCCGGAGCCTTCGGGTGGAACGCCGCCAACGGCCCGACGCTCGAGAACGGCGTCGAGACGTATTCGTTCCCGCCGATCGCGTTCCTCGGCATCGTGATCGGCTTCATCGCCGTCATCGTCGCGATGCGCAAGCCGAATCTTGCCAAGATCCTCGGCCCGGTCTATGCCCTCGGCTACGGCTTCGCGGTCGGCGCGATCTCGAAGGGATACGAGACCTTCTACGACGGCATCGTCGTGCAGGCCGTTCTCGCCACGGCGTCGGTGTTCATGGTCATGCTCGTGCTGTACCGCACCCGCATCATCAAGGTCACCGAGAAGTTCCGTCGCACCGTCATCTTCGCCACCCTCGGGGTGATGGTCCTGTACCTGTTCTCGTTCGTGATCAGCTTGTTCGGCACGACGCTGCCGTTCCTCAACGGCGACAACATGGCGCTCAGCATCGGGTTTTCCGTGCTCGTGTGTGGCCTCGCCGCCGCCAACCTGGCGCTCGACTTCGACTTCATCGAGCGGGGCGTCAACAGCGGCCTGCCCAAGACCTACGAGTGGGTCGCTGCGCTCGGTCTCGTCGTCACGCTCGTGTGGCTGTACCTCGAGATGCTCCGTCTCCTGTCGTACCTGCGCAACTGACGGACGCTGCACGCTGATCCGATGGTCGGCGCGCTGACATGAACCCAACCAACGCACCCGACGGCGGCAGCCTTCTCGAGGCTGCCGCCGTCGGCGTTGCGGGCGCAGCACTCGGTGCGGCCGTGGGTGCGCCGCTCGGGGTCGGGTTGCCCTTCGGTGTGGTGGGTGCCGCGAACGGGGCGATCACCGGATGGCGACGGGTCTACGACTGGGGGTGCTCGACAGGGCCGGTGGCGTTCGTTCTCGACTCGACGTGGGCACTACCGATGTCGGCGGCGGCGCTGGCGTCGCAAGCGATCGGTGTTCTGCGTGGCACTCCGGGCTACGACGAATCGCTGAGTCGGCGAGCCAACCGGATGGTGTTCGGGCGCGGGTTCGTGCCTCGTGCTGGGTTCGTGATCGCCATCGGCAACGTGGTGAGCGGCGCCGGTGACACGGCGCTGCCTCGCCGTCGCAAACTCGTGACCGACCACGAGGACGTGCACGTGTGGCAGGCGCGATGGTTCGGTCCGTTCTATCCGTTGCTCTACGGGGGATGGATGGTCGCGGGAGGCGCTGCGGGGATCGTGCTGTGGGCCACGCGGCGACGCAACGAGTCGTTCACCCGCGTCGTCGAGTCGTGCGCCTACTACCTCAATCCGTTCGAGTGGTGGGCCTACAGCCGGGACGATCACTGGCCACCGTCGGGCAAGGTGCGCGGCCTCGGTTGGCGCAACCCCATCGTACGCCCCCTGCGCCGGCGGGCCTGAGCGCCACGAGCGTCCGCACGGAGACGTTCGGGGATTCAGGCCTCGAGGCGCGCGAGCAGGTCGAGGAGGGCGGCGTTGAACTCGGCGGGACGCTCCTGCTGGGTCCAGTGGCCGGCGCCGTCGATCAGGACCGACCCGCGGTACTCCGCGAGGTCGGCGTGCATCTCGTCGATCGTGTCGAGCCGGGCGGCGATCACGCCGTCGCGGGTGCCGCCGATGAACGCGCACGGCACGGACGGCGCAGCGAGATCCTTGGTGAGCTGGTAGTCGGCATCGAGATTGCGATACCAGCTGAGCGGGCCGAAGAAGCCACTCGCCGAGAACTGCTCGGTGTAGACCGCGAGGTCGTCAGCGGTGAGCCACGACGGGAGCCCGTCGGGCACGGCCACGCCGCGCGTGATCGACTCGAGGAATCCGGTTCCCTCCATCGGCGGCAGCGGGTCGGGCGGTGGCCCGAACATCTCGCCGGAACCTCCCCAGAGCGTGAGTCGCATCGTCTCGGCGACATCGGCCTCCAACTCGGCTTCGGCAGGCCCGACCGCTTGGAAGTAGAGGATGTAGAAGAATCGGTCCCCGGACAGCGCCCGGAACAGATCGGTCGGCGGAGCGGGCCAGTCGGTGTAGGGCACGCTCACGTTGACGAGGCCGCGGACCCGATCGGGATGCAGGCGCGACAGGTCCCACACCACCATCGATCCCCAGTCGTGGCCCACGAACAGCGCGTCGGCGGCGCCGACGTCGTCGAGCAGACCCACCAGGTCGGCAGCGAGATGGTCGGATCGATACGCGGCGACATCGCTCGGCGCGCTCGACGCGCCGTAGCCGCGCTGGTCGGGTACGAGCACTCGATGGCCCGCCGTCACGAGCGGTTCGATCTGATGGCGCCACGAGTGCGAGCTCTCCGGGAACCCGTGCACGAGGACCACGACGGGATCGCCGGGTGTGCCTGCGTCGATCACGTCGAGTTCGACTCCGTTGGTGGCGATGCAGCGGCGCGTGCTCGACATGGTCCGACTGTATGGAACCGATACCGGGTGCTCGGGAGTCGGAGCGCCGAGGTCAGCCGTGCCGCGGTGGCGACGACGTCGGACCAGCCGAGGTCATCAGCGGCCCAGAGCGCATCGAACGCGGCGTCGACGCCGTCGTGGAACCCGAACCGGTTGCGATGGTTGTAACGCCAACGCTGCTGGTTGGTCTCGATGCCCATTCGGGCGAGCCGTCCCACGCAGTACGTGTCCCACGCGGCGTTCTCCTCGAGTGTGAGGTCGAGGTCCGGTGGTGCATCGGCGAAGTCGCCTCGCATCCGATCGCGGGCCCGCAACAGAACTCGCCCGAGCGCTTCGCGGGCTCCGACGGCGCTGAACGACATGGGATGCTTGCGGTCCTCGAGCGCCCCGCTCTCGGCGTGCAGCGTGATCGTGGCATCGGACGACGCGGCGTCGATGTCTTCGGACACCTTGGCGAGCGGTGTGGTCTCGTCGATGACGACGTGGATCGGGTTCGCGACCTCGAGCTGCGCGGCGAGTTCGGCCACGATGGCCGCGATCTCTGCCGCGTCGTACTTCACGAAGGTGAACTCCTCTGGGGTGACGGTCACTTTCGCCGTGGAGGTCGGCGACGCAGGGCTGGTCGTCACGTCAGGCATCGGTGGTGGGCGCTCAGGCGTCGGCGCCGACACGCTCGCGGTACTTGCGCACGGCTGCCTTGCGTTCCTCGAGCGCCTCGGCGTCCATCTGCGAGATGGTCTCGACCTCGTCGTCGGTGAACCCGGCGAGCTCGCGGAACCGACGTGCGAGGCTGAACGAGCTCTCGGCGCTCTCGCCACGAGCGCCGCCGAAGCTGAACAGCTTGTCGACGACCTGTTGGAACTCGAGAGCCTTCGTGCGGCGGTCGGGATCGTTGGCCGTCACCTTGCGGAGCCAGTCGGAGCCCATCTTCACGTGGGTGACCTCGTCGGCGAGCATCCAGTCCTCGCAGAACTCGAGGAAGGGGTCGCCGGCAACGTCGCCGAACTCCTTCATCTGGGTGAACACGTCGATCGCGAGTCCTTCGAGCGCGCGGTTGACGCCGGCGAGTCGCAGGATCGGATCGTTCGAGCACGCTGCTTCGAAGAGCACTGTGTTCTCGGCGAACTCGCCGAGCTCGGTGCCCATCCAATCGGACAGCTTGGCGCTGATCTCCACGTGCCGGGCCTCGTCCCACGCCTGGCGGGCCATGTCGAGTTTCAACTCGAACGGCACCGTGTCGTTGGTTCCGTCACCGGCGGCGAAGTCGTGGGCGGTGCGGCCGGCGCCCTCGAGCGCCTGGATCTCGCCGACCATGATCCCGTGCATCAGACCGCGGGCCGCGTCGGACGCGTCGTGGCGTTCGGGGGTGAGTCGCTTGGAGGCGCCGCGGCTCTTGGCGGATGACTCCTTGACGTCGATGGCCGTGCGGCCGTCCTTCATCCGCTCGGCCATGTTCGTCTGCACGAACCGCTCGTCACGAGCGAGGTCTTCTACCGGAAAGAACTGACGCATCAGGCGCCCCCTTCAGTCGTGGTCGTTTTCCCCGAGCCGATGCTATCGGGCCCGGTGATGCCGCCTGCTTCGACCATGATCGCCTCGAGCCGTGCCTGGTGATCGGCGGCGCGGCGGACGTGGTCCGGTGTGGTGATCAGGGACTGCAGCAGCATCTCGCCGTCGCGCCAGTCGTCGAACTCGTCCTGGAGGATGAAGTTGATCGACCGGATGGTTGGTGCGTCGGTGATCTCGCTGGTGTTGTTGCGGTGATAGGTGTAGGCCGCGATGAATCGGGGGATGAGAACCCGGTACACGCCGACGAGCTTCTCGATCGTCAGCTCGGGCGCTTCCGGCTCGGTCATCGCGTCGATGAAGCGTTCCATGGCATCGTTCGCCGGGACGGTGAGTCGTTCGGGCTTCATCTCGCGCAGCTCGGGAAGGCGTTTGTGCCAGAGGTCGGCGTGCCAGGCGTGGTGGTAACAGTGGGTGCCGAGGCGCATCTTCACGTCGAGCTCGGGCACGGTCGCGACCCAGCCGCCGAGCGCCTCGAACAGCTTCATCTCGGTCCACTTGTAGTTGCCGACCCGGCGAGCGGTCTCGTCGACGCTGAACGACCCCGGAATGTCGCGTCGGTCCCATGGCGCGAACGGTGCTCGCGCGGTCGACTCGATCGGTGTCGTGTCCGTCATCGGCCCGACGCTAACGAACGGTCCGACACCCCCTCCGACCGGAGCACCGATGAGCGAAGCATCCGGAGACACGCCGTTCGCTCATCGGCGGAGGTTCGGCCAGGTCTGCGATGAGCGAAGCGTCCGGATGTGAGCCGTTCGCTCATCGGCGGAGGTTCGGCCAGGTCTGCGATGAGCGAAGCGTCCGGATGTGCGCCGTTCGCTCATCGCTGGACGTACGGCCGTTGCAGGTGTGGCGTCGGGCGGCGTGGGTCGGTGTGCCCCGGGGTGGGGCGGGCGCTCGGTCAGTGGATCGGGCGACCGGCGGCCCAGGCGGCTTCCGCAGCTCCGAGGTCGGTGGCCGGATCACCGCCGGCGATGTACTCGAGCAGCATGCCCCGCCATGGACCGGTCGCTTCGAGCTTGCCGAGGATCGCGCTGACGCCCCACACCACCCGGTCGAGGATCACGAAACTCGGCGGCATGTTGAGCCGTTCGATCACCGGCGCGTGCGGGCCCTGCACGTCGAAGATCTTGCCGATCGTGTCGCGCATCCAGTCCCGAGTGAACGTGAACTCGTCCGTCAGATACGGGATGTACGGACTCGACACGTAGTCGTACACGAGTGCCGGATCGAGGCCGTGGCCGGCGGGGAGGAAGCCGGAGTTGACCATCTCGCGGACGAGCAACTCGGGATCGCGCCGGATGATGATCGCGTCGACCGTGGGCCGCAGCGACTCCCACTCACCCGGCGACCACCGCTTCACCAGGCCGTAGTCGAGGAACGTGACGCTGCCGTCGTGGTGGAACTTGTAGTTGCCGGGATGCGGGTCACCGTTGAAGATGCCGTGCCGCATGATCGCACCCTGCGCGAACCGCCAGATCACCTCGGCCGCCCGCTGCTTCGTCTCGTACGACTCGGTCGTGCGGAACTGGTCGAACGTCATCCCGTCGATCCACTCGGTGGTGAGCACCCGGCTGCTGCTCAGTTCCGGCACGAGCTTCGGGATCCTGACCCACGGGTGGCCCTGGAACCGAGACTCGAACTCGGCGAGGTTGCCCGCTTCGATCGAATAGTCGAGCTCCTCGCGCATGCGTTCACGGAGTTCGTCGACCAGGCCCTTGGCGTCGAGGCCCTTGAGCATCATCGAGGAGAACATCGCGTACATCACCTCGGCGGCGTCGAGGTCGCTCTCGATCGCTTCGTGCACACCGGGGTACTGCACCTTGACCGCCACGTCGCGCCCGTCGTGGGTGATCGCCCGGTGGACCTGACCGATCGACGCAGCCGCCACTGGCATGTCGGACCAGTCGAGGAACACCTTCTCCGGCGGCTTGCCGAAGTCGCCCTTCACGACGTTGGCCGCCAACGTCGGCGCCATCGGCGCCGCATCGGCCTGGAGCGTGGCCAGGGCCTCCTGTGCTTCGTCGGGCAGCGCTTCGAAGATGAACGAGATCAACTGGCCCGCCTTCATCAAGACGCCCTTCATCTCCCCGAGTTCCTTCGCGACGTCCTCGGCGGTGCGGATCGCGAACTGTTCGTCGAGCTGCGCACGCCGTTCCTCGGCCGAGCCGATGCCGCGCACGCGGGAGATGCCGAAGCGCACGGAGTTGCGCGCGGACAGTTTCCACACTCGCGCCGAGCGGTTGAACCGGCTGGTGAGTGGCGACTCCTTCGCCTTCTGCGCTGCAGCAGCGAGCCCGGCGGCGAGGGCCACGACGGAGGCGAGGCCGGCGACGGCCTTGCGCTGCATCACGCCCGCCGAGCGGTGGGGTCGGCAGCGAGAACCTGTTCGGGGATGGGCTCGCCGGTCACCTCGTCGGTCCAGTACGTGCCGTTGGACAAGCGCTCGAGCGCCTGCTCGACCCCTGCAAGGTCGCGCTCGACCGCGTCGAGGTCGACGTCGGGCTCCGGCGTGGGAGACGTGCCTGGCACACCGTGTACGGGCTCCGTGGGTACGGCGCCGTCCACCGAGGCGTCGGGCCGGCGAGTGGTGTCGGTCGCCAGATGGACGTCGGGCGTCGGCTCGGAGGGAGAGTCGGTCACGAAGCCCGAGGCTAGTCGCTCGTCGAGGAGGGATCCCCCGGGGACCAGCGCCCTGCAATAGTGTCTGACGCGTGGCCGCAGACCGCCGTCGACGATCTCGGTTGGGCGACCTTCCCCTCGCCGTTGCGATGCTGGCGCCCTCGGCGATCATCCTCGGTGTGTTCGTGCTCTACCCGCTCGGTCGGGCCGTCTGGCTCGGTCAGCAACGGTGCGACAACTTCGGCAACAACTGCGTGTCGCAGGGCTTCGGTCAGTACCTCGACCTGTTTCGCAGCAGCGAGTTCCAGAACGCCCTCGGCGTGACGATCCGTTTCGCGCTGATCACGGCGCCGGCTGGGGTGATCCTCGGCGTCGGATTGGCGGTGCTCGCCGACAAGTACCTCCGGGGGATCGGTGCGTTCCGCGCCGTCTTCTCCTCGACGGTGGCCACCTCCGTCGCCGTCGCGAGTCTGATGTGGTTGTTCCTCCTGCAGCCGTCGGTCGGTGCGCTCGCCAACGTCGGTTGGTTCAACTCGTTGTTCCCGTCGGTGAAGAGCCCGGGTTGGCTGCAGGATCCCGACACGGCGCTGTGGGCGGTGAGCGCATCGAGCGTGTGGGCGAACCTCGGGTTCACGTTCATCCTCGTCACCGCCGGATTGCAGTCGATCCCGCGCGACCTGCACGAAGCCGCTGCGGTCGACGGCGCCGGAGGCGTTCGCCGGTTCTGGTCGATCACGGTGCCGATGCTCGGCCCGACGTTGCTCTTCGTCGTGATCGTCACGACGACCCGGGCCTTCCAGGCCTACGGCGAGATCGACCTGCTGACCGGCGGAGGTCCGCAGCCGAGCAACCCCACCACCACCATCCCGTACTTCATCTACGGACAGAACTCGCCGATCCGCAACGACGCCGGGCTGCAGGCGGGCGCCGCGGTGCTGCTGTTCCTGCTACTGCTCGTGCTGTCGGGGCTGCAGCTCGCCGGAATCGGACGCCGGGTGCACTATGGCGACTGAACTCACCGACGACCTGACGATGCCGGTGCCGGGCGAACTGGCCCGGGCGGTGAGACGGCGTCGACCGATGCGGACGTTCGATCAACCGACCGGAGCCGGCCGGGTCGGCCGCTATGTGCTGCTGTGCATCGTGACGTTCCTCGTGGTGTTCCCGATCTACACGACGGTGGTCGCAGCGTTGAAGCCGGGCAGTGAAGTGCTGAAGAACCCCTTGGTTCCGACGACGGTGACCTTCGACGTGTTGGCCGAGGCATGGAACGAGGGAAATCTCGGGCGTTACCTCTTCAACTCGTTCGTCGTCGCCGTGATCGTGACCTCCGCGCAAGTCGTGACGTCGGTCCTCGCCGCGTATGCGTTCGCCATCCTCGAGTTCCCCGGCAAGCGGGTCGTCTTCCTCGTCTTCGTCGCCACCTTGCTCGTTCCCGCCGAGGCGACGCTCGTCGTCAACCTCGACACCGTCGACGGCCTCGGCTGGCTCAACACCTACCAGGGTCTGTCGGTTCCGTTCCTGGCCACCGCATTCGGCATCTTCCTCCTGCGCCAGGTGTTCCTGACCCTTCCGCGAGACCTCCGCGATGCTGCTGCGATCGACGGTGTCGGCCACCTCGGTTTCCTTCGTCACGTCGCCGTGCCGCTCGTTCGTCCGACGATCGGCGCGCTCGCGCTGTTCAGCTTCCTCGGCACCTGGAATCAGTACCTCTGGCCGAACCTGGTGATCAACGAAGCCGACATGAACACGGTGCAGAGCGGGCTGCGGCTGCTCAGCCGATCGTCGCTGTCCGAACCGAACCTGGTGATGGCCGGCACGGTGATCGCTGCGATCCCGATCTTCGTCGCCCTCTTCGTGTTCCAACGCCAACTCGTCCGCGGTCTCACCGCTGGCGCAGTGAAAGGATGATCACATGCTTCGCCCATCTCGCTCTCCCCGTCGTTCGAGCACCAGCAGGAGGCCGTTGCTGCGCCTCACTGCATTGACGTTCGTCGCGGGTTCGGTCGCTGCGGCGTGTTCGTCCGGCGAATCCGCGTTGAACATCGACGGCGGTGAGTCGTCTGCAACGACCGCCGCGACCGAGGCAACGACAGATGCCACCGATGGCGCGACGCCCGAGGACACGGCGCTCGCCTCCACGACTACCCAGGCGCCGTTGGCGCAATATCCCGATTGCCCGACGGGTGCGCTCGAGTCGGCCGCCGGCCCGGTCGAGATCACGTTCTGGCACGGGATGAACGACGTGCTCGAGGATTCGCTGATCGAGCTGACCGACGCCTACAACGCGAGCCAGGATGCAGTGACGGTCACGCTGCAGAACCAGACCGGCTACGACGCAGCGATCGACAAGTACATCCAGTCGAGCCCGGACAGTCGACCCGACATGATCCAGTTCCCCGAGTACACGCTGCAGACGTTCGCCCAATCCGACACCTTGATCCCGGTCGGGGCCTGCATCGAGGACAGCGGCTTCGACACCTCGCCGTTCCTCACTCGAGCGCTCGATGCCTACACGTGGCAAGGCGTGCAGTGGGCGATGCCGTTCAACGTGAGCAACCCGGTGCTGTACTACTTGCGCCCCAAGTTCGCGGCCGCCGGTCTCGATCCCGACGTCTCGCCGATCACGCTCGAGGAGATGCGCTCGGCGTCGCAGCAGATCGTCGATGCCGATGCCGCGACCTACGGATGGGTGCTCGACTCGGGGGCCGACTCGGGTGGAGGCTGGTTCCTCGAGCAGTGGTTCGCGCGCGCCGGCGTGTTCTACGCCGACAACGACAACGGTCGCACCGCACCGGCCACCGAGGTCCTGTTCGCCAGCCCCGCGGGCGGCGAGCTGATGACCTACTTGCAGGACATGATCAACGACGGCCTCGCGGTGTCGATCGGCGACAACGCCAGTGGTCAGGACATCTACCTGAAGCTGATCGACCCAGCCGCCGACGGTGCGATGACGATCGGCACCAGCGCGAATCTCGGTGGTGTGCTCAGGGCCATCGACGGGGGACTGGCGCCCGGGTTGACCAGTGCCGATGTCGGCGTCGGGCCCATGCCGGGCCCGAGTCCGGAACCGGCCGTCAACCTCGGTGGCGCCTCGTTGTGGATCGTCGACGGCAAGGGTGACGAGAAGGCCGCAGCAGCATGGGACTACATCACCTATCTGGTCACCGCTGAGAGCCAGTCGCAGTGGGCGTCACAGACGGGCTACGTCCCGATTCGAAGCGACGCGCTCGACATCGAACCGTTGCTGACCACCTACGCGGAGGATCCGCGGTTCCGGGTGGCCTACGACCAGCTGCTCGGCACGCCGGAAGGCGTGGCGTCGCTCGCACCGGTGCTCGGCCCGCAGCGGGAGGTGCGCACCGTTACGGCCAATGCGACGGCGGCGATCTTCAACGGCGCCGACGTGGACGCGACCCTTGCGGACGCAGCTGCCCAGGCCAACGCGCTGATCGCCAGTTACAACCAACGCAACTGAGCCGACGTCGACGGTCGACTCACGTGGTCTGGCGGGTCGCCGGTAGGGTCGGACGCCATGGCTACAGCGTTCCCCCCATTCGATGGTTCGGCTCCCAAGCAGCAGGACTTCAAGGAAGCTCCCGAGATGGGCATCGACCCGTCGAAGAGGTACACGGCGAAGCTCGACACGAGCCTCGGTGAGATCGTGATCGCGCTCGACGCAGTGAAGGCCCCGAAGACGGTCAACAACTTCGTGTTCCTCGCGCTCAACCACTACTACGACGGCGTGATCTTCCACCGGATCATCAACGGCTTCATGTGTCAGGGAGGCGACCCGACCGGCACCGGTCGCGGTGGTCCCGGGTACCGCTTCGACGACGAGCTGCCCAAGCCGCGCGAATACCAGATCGGCTCCGTCGCCATGGCGAACGCCGGCCCGAACACCAACGGCAGCCAGTTCTTCATCGTGTCCGGTCCGTCCGGCGTGGGCCTTCCGCCGGCCTACAGCCTGTTCGGCCAGGTCGTCAAGGGCCTCGACATCGTCGACCAGATGCAGAACGTTCCGACCGGCGGTGGCGACAAGCCGAAGACCGACGTCGTCATCAACACCGTCGAGATCACCGTCGCCGACGACTGACCAACCGCAGTGCGCGGCGAAGTACGGTGCCGCCGATGGCGCCGCCCGCCGAACTGTCCAACGCCCAAGCGCGTCGGATCGCGCTCGGTGCGCAGGGATTCACCGTCCCCCGGCCGACCGGGCGCATCGATCGCCGCCACCTGCGCCGCGCCGTCGATCAGATGGGGCTCATCCAGATCGACTCCGTCAACGTCCTGGTGCGCAGTCAAGAGCTTCCGCTGTTCGCCCGGCTCGGTCCCCATCCTCGGACCTTGATCGACGACGCCACTCGCCACGGCGACCTGTTCGAGTTCTGGGTGCACGAAGCGTGTCACGTGCCGATCGAGCTGTATCCCCTGCAGCGGTGGGCCATGCAGGCACATCCACGCTGGACGTCGCTGCGGAGTTGGGCGGCGCAGAACCGGTCGCTGGTGGACGACGTGCTCGAACGGGTGCGCACCGACGGCCCGATCGTGGCGAGCGACCTCGAGATGCGCGACCGCCCCAAGGGCACCTGGTGGGACTGGGACGACGGCAAGCTCGCGCTCGAGCACCTGTTCCGCACCGGCGACGTGGCGGCGAGCCGGCGACCGAACGACTTCGCCAGGTTGTACGACCTCGCCGAGCGGGTGATCCCTCCCGATGTGCTCGCGCAACCCGGTCCGCCGGCCGACGAGGCCAAGAAGGAACTGCTGGTCCGGGCGGCCAGGCACCACGGCGTCGGCACGGCATCGGATCTCACCGACTATCACCGGCTGGCCCACACGCGGACGCTGTTGGCCGAACTCGTGGAGGAGGGCCGTCTCCTGCCGGTGTCGGTCGAGGGCTGGGCGAAGCCTGCGTTCATGCATCCCGACGCCGTGTTGCCCCGCCGAGTCGACGCTCGAGCGCTGCTCAGTCCGTTCGACCCGGTCGTCTGGAACCGTGACCGCATCGAGCGGCTCTTCGGATTCCGCTATCGCATCGAGATCTACGTGCCGGCACCGAAGCGCCAGTACGGGTACTACGTGCTGCCATTCCTGTTGGGTGACGAACTCGTGGCCCGGGTCGACCTCAAGGCCGATCGCAAAGCGGGTCGCCTGCTCGTCCAGAGCGCGTTCGGTGAGCCGGGCGTCGATGAGCGTGAGGTCGGGGCGGAACTCGCCGCTGAGCTGACGTCGATGGCGGGTTGGCTCGGTCTCGACCACGGGATCGTGGTGTCGCGACGTGGTGACCTGGCGACCGCGCTCGAACGCGCCGTCGAATCGATCAGTTCGAGCAGCCCCGCACGTTGAACACTGCACCGTCGATGTCGGCGAAGGTCACCGTGTACTCCTCGGCGTCGAGCGTCATCTGTGCCTGGCCGATGGCCTGCCCACCGCCTGTGGCGTCGAGGCTGAGTTCGACACCGGTCGACGGGTCGAACTCGCCGACGTAGACCGCCGGTGCGAGCCCCTCCGCCACGACGGTGACGAGCGTGCCGCCGATGTCCGAGTCGCAGTCGACGGCGACGACCATCTCGCCCGCGCCGCCGTCGAGCAGGACCTCGTCGTGCGATTCCGACGCAATGATCGCGTCGTTGTACGCACTTCCGGTGCCGCCTTCGGGAAGCTCGGGCGCCGGGTCGTCACTGCCGCAGGCCGCTGCTGCCAGGGCAAGGGCGATGACGGCGCCGACGGTGGCGAGACGACGACGGGCAGGCGCGACGGAAGAACTCATGCCCCCGACGGTACCGGCTGATCGACGGTGCGATCAGGGCCCATGGTCACCACCGCCTTCTGCCGGTTCGCCTCGCCCAGGCCACCTCGCCCCACGCCACCTCATCCCCACGTTTGTGGGCAGTTTCGGGTGACCCGTCCCACCCAGATCTGCACGCAAACGTGGGGGCGGTTGGCTGGGTGGTCGTGGTCAGCTGAGTCTCGGGGTGGTGGCCCAGCGGAGCGTGCGGGTGACGGCATCGCCGGCGGGACGCAGGACGACCGCTTCGGACACCGGGAGCCAGGGGAGCCGCAATGGAACCCGCGTCCAGGCGGGCATCGAGCGCGACCGCTGCGCCGGCGATCAACCCGTACGGCACACGGGCGGCAAGCGGCAGCGGAGGCTGGAGGAGCAGATAGCGAGCAGCCTCGCGTGCCTCCCGTGTGCCACGGAGCTCGGGTCGGAAGGCGGCGAGTCGAGTGCGCAGTTGCGCCTCGGTCTCGGGTGGATCGGCGACTCCGAGCGCTCGCGCCACCACGGCTGCATCTGCGACGTATCGGTCGCGGTCGGAGCCGACCAGCGGGTGATCGCCATGACGGTCGTGCGCGGCGAGAAAGCTGTCGAGTTCGGCGATGTGCACCCACTCGAGCAGGTGCGGATCGTTGGCTGCGTACGGCTCACCGCTCGGGGCGACGCCGTGCACGCGGCCGTGTACCCGATGGACCCGGTCGACGGCTCGCTGGGCCTGCGTGGCAGGGCCGAAGGTGGTGGCAGCCAGGAAGTCGGCCGTGCGCTGCAGACGCCCCCACGGATCGCGCCGGTAGTCGGAGTGTTGTGCGACACCCGCCATCGCCAGCGGGTGAAGCGATTGGTACAGCAGCGCACGGAACCCGCCGACGAACATCGAGGCGTCGCCGTGCACGCGGCGGATCGGCGCATCCTCGGCGAACCACCCCGGTTCGTCGACGTCGAACAGCTCGGCGCGACGGGCCGGTGCGTCGGGGCCGACCACGCGTGTCCTGACCTGTTCGCCCAGCCAGGTGCGAACGTCGATCGGCATTGGCCCATCGTGCCATGGCCTCGTGAGTACCATCCGAACGTGCCCGAAGAAATGCCACCCCAGCCGGACGCCGCTCCGGCGGGCTCGGGGGGACGCCCGACGGACGCATCGGGTCTGCCGTTCGAGCGGCGGGCAACCGATCGAACGCTTCCGAAGTGGGTGCTGCCGTCGATCGTGATCTTCTGGGCGGGCTACCTGCTCACCTTCACCACGCGGCACGTGTTCCACCGGTTGTCGTCGCTGTTGGTTCTCCTGCTGGTTTCGATCTTCCTGTCGCTGGCGATCGAACCGGGTGTCAATCGGCTCGCAGCGCGCGGTTGGCGTCGCGGTCGAGCCACCATCACGATTCTCCTGGGGGTGCTCACCGCATTCCTGATCTTCGCGGGTGCCGTCGGGACGCTGGTCGGCACCCAGGTCGCCGAACTGCTCTCGGAGTCGGATGCGTACATCACCGACACCGTGAACTTCTTGAACGACAACTTCGGCACCAACGTCGATCCGCAGGACGTGATCGACGAGTTCAACGATCCGAACGGTCGGGTGCAGGAGTTCATCCAGTCGCAGAGCGACGAAGCCGTGCGGTTGTCTTTGGCCGTCGTCGGAGTGATCTTCCAGATGCTCTCGGTGCTGCTCTTCACCTACTACCTGGTCGCCGACGGTCCTCGAATGCGACGCGGGATCTGCTCCCGTCTCAACCCGGCCCGTCAAGCCCAGGTGCTCAAAGCCTGGGAACTCGCGATCACCAAGACCGGTGGCTATCTCTACTCACGAGCGCTGCTCGCGCTGCTCTCGGCGTTCTTCCACTGGATCGTCTTCCAGTCGATCGGCACGCCGGCCCCGGTTGCGCTCGCCTTGTGGGTCGGCCTCGTCAGCCAATTCCTGCCGGTCGTCGGGACCTATCTCGCCGGGATCCTGCCGGTGCTGTTGACGTTGCTCGACTCGCCCCTCAACGCAGCGATCGTCATCGGATTCATCGTCATCTACCAGCAGATCGAGAACTACTTCTTCGCACCGCGCATCACCGCTCGGACGATGGAACTCCACCCGGCTGTTGCGTTCGGCGCGGCGCTTGGCGGAGCGTCACTGCTCGGGTTCGTCGGGGCCCTTCTCGCCTTGCCGGCCGCGGCCATGGTGCAGGCGCTCGCGAGCGAGTGGGGCAACCGGTACGACGTGATGGACAGCCACCTCACAGCGGTACCTCCGCCGCGTTCGGCCCGCGCATCGGACGTGCCGAAGGTCCCACCCGACACCGGTGCGCCGACGTCGGATCCCGCATGACCCGATTCGAGGGGAGACTGTCGCCGATCGCCGTCGCGACCCGCAGTGGCCTCGAGGAGTCCGTGCATCATGGCGCCGGCGTGGCGGTGGGTTCCGACGGTGCCGTGGTCGCTTCGATCGGCGATGCGGATCTCGTCGTCTACCCGCGCTCGTGCCTCAAGCCGATGCAGGCGCACGCGATGCTCGGCGTCGGGCTCGAACTCGACGAGGCGCAACTCGCAGTGGCGTGCGCCAGCCACGACGGATCCACGGCGCACCTCGACATGGTGCGATCGATTCTCGATCGGTACGGCCTCGACGAGTCCGATCTGGCGAACACGCCGGCGCGTCCCGCTGGAGCGGCCGCTCGCGCCGCTGCCAGGGAGGCCGGCGTCGAGCCGTCGCCGTTGCAGCAGAACTGCTCGGGCAAGCACGCGGCGATGCTCGCCACCTGTCGAGTCAACGGCTGGTCGATCGAGGGCTACCTCGATCGCGATCACCCGGTGCAGGTGGCGATCGCCACAGGCATCGAGTCCCTCGGCGCGGTCGTGCGGCACGTCGGCGTGGACGGCTGCGGTGCTCCGACGCCCGCGCTGTCGCTGCGGGACCTGGCGGAGGCGTTTACGTTGCTGGCGAGGCCCGACACCCCGATCGTTCGGGCGATGACCCGCCACCCGGAGATGGTTGCCGGTCCGACCCGCGACGTGACGTTGTGGATGCAGGCAGTTCCGACGCTGGTCGCGAAGGAGGGCGCCGCCGGGGTGATGGCCGCTGGCCTCGCCGACGGGCGAGCGCTCGCGTTCAAGGTCGCCGACGGCAGCGACGCGGCCAGGCAGGCGGTGGTCGCCGAGGCCCTGCGCGCGGTCGGTGTCGACATCGACGACATGGCACCGGCCACGGTCGAGCGAGTCGCCGTGCCGGTGCTCGGCCACGGACGCCCGGTCGGGAGGATCCACGCGCTGGAGTGGCTGCGATGCAGTTCCTGAGGCTTGATCGTGATGCGTTCAGCTACGGCGCTGCCCAACCGATCGCACCGATGGTCCGGCGCGTGATCGCCGAGAACCCATCGAAGTTCACCTACCACGGCACCGGCACCTACATCGTTGGTGGGGACGCTGCCGGCCGCGGCGACGTCGCGGTGATCGATCCCGGACCGCGCCTCGACTCGCACCGCGACGCCCTCGCCGCGGCGCTTGCTGGTTGCACCGTTCGCGCCATCCTGGTCACGCACTGTCATGCCGATCACTCACCCCTCGCCGCCTGGCTGGCAGCGGAGACCGGGGCAGCGACCTTCGCGTTCGGCCCGCACGGCGACGACAGGTGGGACATCGGCGACGACCCACCCGACGTGGTTCTCGCCGAGGCCCGCGAGGAGGCTGCGCGTCGGTCGCAGGCCGACACGGCGAGCGCTGACAGCGACGAGTCGGCGATCGAGGAGTCGACTGACCGAGCGTTCACCCCCGACGTGGTCGTCGGGACGGGCGACGTCGTCGTCGATGGCGGCGGGTGGAGGATGACGGCGCTGCACACGCCCGGACACACCTCCAACCACACCTGCTTCACCCTCGACGACGGCACCGTGCGAACGATCTTCACCGGCGATCATGTGATGGGGTGGAGCACCACGGTGGTGTCACCCCCGGATGGCGACATGGCGGCGTATTTCGAGTCGCTTCGGATCGTGGCGGGCCGCGGCGACGACGTCGCGGTCCCCACGCACGGGCCACCGATCCCCGATCCCGAGCGGTTCGTCTCGGACCTGATCGACCACCGAGTCGATCGCGAGCGGCAGGTGCTCGACGCCGTTCGCTCGGGCCTCGCCACGATTCCGGCGATCGTCGAGGCGCTGTACGTCGACGTGCGCCGAGAGCTGTTCAAGCCCGCTCGCCGAAGCGTGCTCGCTCATCTGGTGAAGCTCGTCGACGACGGCGTCGTCGTGGTCGACGGTGGGTCTCTCCCACGCCTCGATGCGATCTATCGGGCCGTGTGACACGCGGCGACCGGTCGGACGTGCGTGCCGTCACCAGCTGCTCGCCCTGATCTCGTAGCCCGCGACCCGCGCCGACTCGATCAGCGTGCTGCCCTGATCGGCGTTGCGCACCGCGAAGGTGGCGTGGACGCCGGTTTCGCGGACGTGCAACTCGAGCCCTTCGCGCATGTGCTGCACCTCGATCAGGTCGGCGCCGCCGTCCGCGAACAGGGCCAGGAGCCGGGCGAGCGAACCCGGCCGGTCGTCGATCCGCGCCACCACGGACAGCCGCCGTCCTGCGCTGTTCTCGTGGCGGCGGATCAAACTCGGAACCACGCCGAGGTCGACGTTGCCTCCGGACAGGACGACGCAGGTCGCCCCGTCGGCGCCGGGCGCGACCGCACCGGAGATCAGGGCTGCGACGCCGACCGCGCCGGCGCCTTCGACGTACAGCTTCGCCCGATCCATCAACAGCACCATCGCGTCGGCGATCGCGTCCTCGTCGACGGTGACCACCTCGTCGACCCACCGGTCGACGAGCGGGCCCGTGAGTTCGCCGGGGTACTTCACGGCGATGCCGTCGGCGAGCGTGAGCACCGGGCCCTCGGCGGGCGTCCCGCCCGCGTACGGCGCACACACCGCTGCCTGCACGCCGATCACCCGGACGTACGGATGGATCGACTTGACGGCGATCGCCGCACCGCTGATCAGCCCGCCGCCTCCGAGTGGGACGACGAGGGTGTCGAGGTCGTCGACGTCCTCGACGACCTCGAGCCCGAGTGTCCCTTGTCCCGCGACCACGGCGCCGTCGTCGAACGGTGCGCAGAACGACATCCCGGTGGCGGCCGCTCGGTCCTTGGCGGCCTGCACGGCTTCGGCGAGGGCAGCGCCGTGCTCGACGACGGTCGCGCCGTACGCTCGACAGGCATCGATCTTGGTGATCGATGCGCCGACCGGCACGAAGATCTCGCAGGGCACCTCGAAGTGCCGCGCAGCGAACGCGAGTGCCTGGGCGTGGTTGCCCGCGCTGCCGGTGGTCACACCGCGGGCGGCGGCATCGCCCAGCGACCACACCTTGTTGGTGGCGCCGCGGATCTTGAACGAACCGGTTCGCTGCAGGTTCTCGGCCTTGAGCACGACGTCGCCGCCGATGTCGGCTGACAGCGTGAGCGAACTGATCACCGGCGTCTGCTTCACCACGTCGGAGATCACTCGCCGCGCAGCACGGATGTCGTCGAGTGCGACGGTGTCGGTCACGACCGAACCGTAGTGCGGCGAAACACGGTGACGGTGAGGTCGTCGGTCAGGCTTGCTCCGCGTCGTCGATCACTCTGGATCCGGGAGTGGATGGTCGGGAAGCTTCCGGACCCGGGCGCGCCGTCGTCGGCGAGCTGGGATCATGTCGCGCATCTCCTCGAGGTTGCCGAAGCACAGCAGGCGGTCGTTCGCCTCGAGTTTGCGCGTGTCGCGCGGGTTCGGGATCACGTCGGTGTCGCGATGCAGCGTGAGGACCGTGATGTCCCGATCGCGTAGACCGGCCTCGCCGATGGTCTTGCCGACGAAGTCGCCGTCGTCGCGCACCAACAGTTCGGCAACGCCGTAGCCGGTGCTGACGGTCAGGCGCTGACGAACGTCGAGTTCGGGGAATGCCACCTGGTTGGCCACATGGTCGATGATCGCGCCGGCCACGTCGAGGTCGGTCGCCCGCTCGATCCCCTCGAGACCGGGCGACGAATTGACCTCCATCACCATGGGGCCGTCGTTGCCTTCGAGCATGTCGACGCCCGCCACTCGCAGCCCCATGATCTGCGCCGCTCGCACCGCGGTCCGCTCGTAGAGCGGGTCGAGTGAGACCGCTTCGACCGATCCCCCACGGTGCACGTTCGAGCGGAACTCGTCGCCCTGTGCCGTCCGCCGCATCGCCGCGACGACACGGTCCCCGATCACGAGCGCCCGGATGTCGCGACCTTTGCTCTCGGCGATGAACTCCTGGATCAACACGTTCTGCTTGGTGTTGTGGAGCGTCTCGATGATCGCCTCCGCGACCTTGCGATCCGGCGCCAGGATCACCCCGATCCCTTGGGTTCCTTCGAGCAACTTGATCACGACAGGTGCCCCGCCGACCCGGTCGATCGCCGGGAGCACGTCCTGGCGGTTTCGTACGAACGCGGTCTTCGGCATGCCGATGTCGTGGCGCGACAGGATCTGGATCGCGCGGCAGCTTGTCGCGGGAGTTGGTGATGCCGTTCGCCGTGATCGGCGTGTACACGTCCATCTGTTCGAACTGCCGCACGACCGCGGATCCGAAGTAGGTGATCGAGGCGCCGATGCGCGGGAGGATCGCGTCGTAGTCGGAGAGCGGCTTGCCGCGGAACTGCAGGTCGGGTTCCGAACTCGACAGGTCGATGGCGAAGCGCAGCGTGTCGAGCACCTTGCAGTTGTGGCCGCGTTCGAGGGCGGCCAGCTTGAGGCGTTGGGTGCTGTACGAGCGCGGGGCGCGGGAGAGAATGGCGAGCTTCATGGGTGATCCTGACGGTGTGTGGAGACGAAGCGGCCCAGGTCGGCCACGGTGTCGTCGCTGACCCCGGCGAGATGGACGAGTGCGTCCCCCTGGTTGACGAGCGGTTGCTGAACGCGGCCGATCACGATGCCCCGACCCGGTGCGGTCACGCGGGCGAGGCGTCGGCCGACCGAGTCGTGGATGACGCCGAGCTGCTGTCCGCGTTGGACGACTTCACCGAGTTCGGCGTCGAGGAGCGCGATTCCGCTGCGTCGGGCACGCACCCAGCTGCTGCTCCGGCTCTCGACGGGTACGGGACGTGGTCCGGTGTCGTCGGGTTCGATCACCCCCACCTCGGCGAGCACCCGACGGACGCCGTCGACGCCGGCGGTGAGCGTGCGTCGTCGTCGAAGCGAAGTGCCTCGCCACCCTCGAACAGCAGCACCGTCGCTCCACGTTCGGTCGCCGCCCCGCGTAGCGACCCGTCGCGAATCCTCGAGTGGAGCATCAGCGGGGCACCGAATGCCTCGGCGAGTGCGCGCGTCTCGGGATCGTCGAGATCGGCGCGGATCTGCGGCAGGTTCGTTCGGTGATCGGAACCGGTGTGGAGGTCGATGCCCACGTCACAGCGGCTGACGATCTCGGTCATGAACAGGTTGGCGATACGGGCGGCCAGCGACCCCGTCGGCGAACCGGGAAACGAGCGGTTGAGGTCGCGGCGATCGGGGAGGTAGCGGTCGCCGTTCAGGAAGCCGTGCACGTTGACGATCGGTACAGCGATCACGGTGCCCGCCATCGTGCGGGCATCGAGCTGGCGCATCACACGCCGAATGATCTCGACGCCGTTGATCTCGTCGCCGTGCACCGCGGCGCTGAGCCACACGGTGGACCCGTCGCTGCGCCCGTGCACGACCTGCAGCGGCAGCGAGATCCGTGTCCCGGTGACCTGGCGGGCGATCGGGAGTTCGCCTGTCGCGGATCGACCAGGAGCCACTTCGAGTTCGCCGATCCTGAACGACGCTCGCCGTGCAACGCTCATGATCGACGCCGGTTCTTGAGCCGGACGTCCTTCGGTGGTCGTCCTCCGCGGTACGACACGCCCGGGTCGACCAGGAATCGGCGGCGAAGGGCCTCGCGCCCGATCAACATGCGGAATCCCATCTCGTCACGTCGCGTGAGGGTGATCTCGGCATCGATGTCGTGACCTGCGATCGTCAGCGGTGCACGCACGACCGGCCGGTGCTCGATCGCGCCGGAGGAACTCCGGACGTCCCGAGTCGATGCGACTGCTGCTTCGGCGACGACCGCGTCGGCGGTGGAGCGTTGCCAGGGGTGGATCTCGAAACGCACCCACGGGTTACCGTCCCGATCGAACCACTCGAGATCGAACGCATGCAACGACGACGTGCGAGCGCCGGTGTCGATCTTGGCCTTCAGGTGAGCGACGTCCCATTGGGGGAGAGCGATCCACTCCCGCCAGCCGAGGACGGGACGATCGGCACGCCGGGAAGGTGACACCGGCGGCACGGTACACCCCTCCGGATCGCTTCGTCGGACGATCGCCACGGTTGGCGATCACGTCCTCGAGGGTCGAGGTGAGCGATGTCACCCTGGAAATCCCGGGTCTGCCGAGTGGAGTGCGATCCGACCTGGCACGATGTCGTCGTAACACAACCGTAATGTTTCGGCTGCACGCCGATGAAGGAAGTCCCCCATGTTGTCCTGGTTTGCCGCCGCCTCCGAAGCCCTCCTGCTGTTGCCCGTCGCGATCGTCGCGTCATGGCTCGCGCGGACGGTCATCCGAACCCTGACGCGCCGCGCGGTGCGTCGAGCGCAACGGGCCGAGGGTTCATGGCGGGTCCGCCTCGACCGGCTCGGCGACGACGGCCAGGCCGACACTCGCAAGCGCCAACGCGCCGACTCGGTGGCGAAGATGATCGGCCGCTTCGTCACCGTGCTGATCTTCACGCTTGCCGCGTTCGGCGGCATCGAGCTGATGGGGGTCAGCCTCGCGTTCGCGATCTCGAGTGCAGGCTTCATCGGCCTCGCGCTCGCGCTCAGCGGTCAGGACCTGGTGAAGGACTTCCTCGCAGGGACCCGGGCGCTCCTCGAGGACCGCTACGCCGTCGGCGACGACGTCATCCTGCGCGTCGGAGGGGTGGACGTGCGTGGAACGGTCGATCTGATCGGCAGCGCCTCGGTTCGGTTGCGTACTTCCGACGGCGCGACCTGGCACGCAGGGCACCACTCGGTCGAGTCGGTCACGAACCTGTCGCAGTTGCCCGCCGTCAGCGACATCGAGGTGCCGGTCGAGGAGTGGGCGGCCGCTGACGAACGCAGGGTGGTCGAGCGCCTCGCCGACGCGTCCAATGACGTCGGGTTGACCGGCGTGGTGTTCCTCCGCGAGATCGAGACCCACGAGCCCGACGAGGAGACCCCGTCGCCGGACACCGTCACCGTTCGCGTCAAGACGAATCGCCCCCTGAGCTCCCCGGAGGCGGAGATCGTGCGCGCCAAGTTGCTCGATCGGTGATTCACTGACGGGCGGTGCGCCGCTCGACCGACGCGACGCAGGAACGAGTGGACGAACGTGAGTGCTCCGGAGACATCGGTGGCGACCCGCCGCGGGACTGCCGCACTGGCGTTCGGTGCGCTCGGCATCGTGTACGGCGACATCGGCACGAGCCCGATCTATGCGATCCGAGAGACGTTCGACCACGCCGGCCTCGACGCGACGACCCAGAGCGCCTACGGCGTCGCGTCGGTCGTCTTCTGGGCGCTGATCATCGTCATCTCGATCAAGTACCTCTTGTTGGTGATGCGAGCGGACAACCACGGCGAGGGTGGCATTCTGGCGCTCACCGCGCTCGTGGCGCCGCCGCGGGGAAACGCCAAGGGCGCCCTCGCGGCCGTGGTGACACTCGGCGTGTTCGGTACGGCCCTCCTCTACGGTGACGGGTTGATCACCCCGGCGATCTCGGTGCTCAGCGCCGTGGAGGGCTTCGAGGTCGCGAGCACCGCGTTCGAGCGTTTCGTGATCCCGATCTCGATCGTGATCCTGGTCGGGTTGTTCGCCGTGCAGCGCCATGGCACCGCGCGGATCTCGTCGGTGTTCGGGCCGGTGATGCTCGTCTGGTTCGGCACGCTGGGCGTCCTCGGTCTCAACCAGGTCCTCCAGCACCCCGGTGTCGTTCGCGCGATCTCGCCGTCCTATGCGGTCGAGTTCTTCGTCAACCAACCGGGCAATGCCTTCGTGGCGCTCGGTTCGATCTTCCTGGTGGTCACCGGTGGCGAGGCCCTGTACGCCGACATGGGACACTTCGGTCGTCGGCCGATCCAGTTCAGTTGGTACGCGCTCGTCCTGCCCGCTCTGGTGTTGAACTACTTCGGGCAGGCGGCGCTGGTCGTTGCCGATCCGAGCGCCATGGAGAGCCCGTTCTACCGTCTCGCTCCGTCCTGGGCGATCGTGCCGCTCGCCGTGCTGGCGACGTGCGCCACCGTGATCGCCTCGCAGGCCCTGATCTCCGGTGCGTTCTCGCTCACTGCTCAGGCGGTGCAACTCGACTATCTCCCACGCATGCGGATCACCCACACCTCGCCCGACCACGTCGGGCAGATCTACGTCCCGGTCGTGAACTGGCTGTTGATGATCGGCTGTGTCGGCCTCGTCCTGGGGTTCCGCTCGTCGGCCAACCTCGCCTCGGCATACGGCATCGCCGTCACCATGACGATGCTGATCACGACGCTGCTCTTCTTCCGGGTGGCGCGCACTCGGTGGAGTTGGTCGCTCGCCCGAGTGCTGACCGTCTGCGTTCCGCTGTTCGTGGTCGACATCGCCTTCCTGTCGGCCAACCTGGTCAAGGTCGTCTCGGGTGGATGGTTCCCACTGCTGGTCGGCCTGATCCTCGTCGTGTTGATGACGACGTGGAGGAAGGGTCGGCAACTGGTGGCGGCGAGGATCCACCGGGGTGAGCGTCCGATCGAGGTCGTCGTCCACGAGGCGGTGGTCGCCGACGCCGCACGCGTCCCCGGGATCGCGGTCTACATGTTCAAGGACGCCGGTGCCGCTCCACCCGCACTGATCACGAACATCACGCACAATCACGTCCTCCATCAGCTGACCCTGATGGTCTCGGTCGAGACCGACGACATCCCTCGGGTCCCCGAGGCAGAGCGGTTGACGACACGCAAGGTCGGCCCCGGCATCCAGCAGGTGACGCTCCGGTTCGGGTACCTCGACGATCCCGACGTCCCGGCCGCGCTCTCGCTCCTGGACCTGCCCGGACAGGACTTCGATCCGGAGAAGGTGACCTACTTCATCGGGCGGGAGTCCGTGACGGCGACGAAGGCGCCGGGCATGCATCCGGCGCGCGAGCGGCTCTTCGTGGCGATGAACCGCAGTGCCGGGAGCGCCACCCGCTTCTTCTCGTTGCCGGTCGAGCGCGTCTTCGAAGTCGGAACCCTCGTGGAGATCTGAGCCCTTCGGCCCCGCTCAGGGGCAGCCGAACTCGGTGGTGATGACTCGGCCGATGCGGTCGGCGGCGCTGGGAGCGAGGTCGGTGACGACGAAGGAGCGCTGGAGCCACCGGTCGGTGCCATCGAAGCGGGCTCTGAACGGCGACCGACCATGGACGGCGACGTTGTTGTCGACGACGAGCAGATCGCCGGGCTCGAGCACGACCGATGTCTCAACGGCGGCAATCGCGGATCGCACGGCGGCCAGGACGTCGTCGGCAGTCGAGTCGACGCCCACGGTGAGGTCGGCGTCGAAGATGAACGTCGGCTCGCTGCGTGTGCCCGTGACGAGGGGCCGTGCGGGGCCGAGCTCGTTGACTCGTCCGCCGAGGAAGCTGGCGTCGACGGCGGTTCGGAAACGGGGTTCGAACATCACCTCAACGACGTCGTCGGGAAGGTGATCCATGATCTCGTGCACCGACGCGAGCGTCGTGTGCGCAGCGGGATCGCCACGCAGGCACAGCAGCAGGAGATAGCGGGGGCGATGCGGGTGGAACGCCGTCTCGGTGTGGAACATCAGGTTCGAACGCGACGACGTCGACGTCTGCCGGTCGGCGTCGGTCGGTGTCGGCACGATGTTCTGCACGATGCGCCCGCCGTGTTCGGGGACGTAGCCGACCGGCTGGCCGAGGCGCCGGGCCACGGTGAGCAGTGCGAGCTCGGTCGCGAGATCCTTGGCGACCGGCGTCTCGGGAGTCGAGGGAGTGGGTGGGAGTTCGCCGATCGGCACGTTGCGCAGCAGGAGAGCGCCTGCGCGCGGCGGTCCAACGGTGAAGCGCACGAGGGCGTCGTCGACGTCGGCGGGCAGGGTCCGTGCGCCGACCGCCGCGGCGTGCACCAGTTCCTCACCGAGGTCGCTGCCCAGTGCACCGGTCGCGGCGACGCGCCATCCCGAAGCATCCACGGCCGGCAGGGCCACGAGGGTGTCGGTGACGTGGTTCATGTGGGCACCTCCTGCGCGTTGGAACGGGTGTTCCACTGTATCACATCGATGGAACAGATTCGATCAGTCGGTGTCGGGCTACCGTGCCGACGCATGGATCTGGAGCGACGATTGGCCGAGCGGGCGACCGCGCTGACCCCGTCGGAGCGTCGGATCGGCGAAACGATCCTCGCCGCCCCGAATCTCGTTGCCTTCGGGACCGTCGCCGACGTGGCCGAGGCCGCACGAACGGGGACCGCCACGGTGGTGCGCTTCGCCGTGAAGCTCGGCTTCGACGGGTACTCGCGGCTGCAGGCATCGGTCCAGCGCGACCTGGGCGGTCAGTTACGGCCCGCGGTCGAGCGCATCCGCGACCAGCCGGTCGGAGACGACACGCTGGCGCGGCGACACGCCGAGGTCGAGGCGGCCAACGTCCGGTCGACGCTCGAATCGATCCGTGCCGGTGACGGGCGGGCGGTCGTCGACCGCCTCGCAGACGACAACGCGCCGGTCCTGGTGCTCTCCGGTGTCGCGTCGCGTGGCGTGGCGCTGCAGTTCGTCGGCGACCTCGACCAGCTCCGACCGGGCGTCCGTCTGCTCGACGGGACGCAGGTCGACGTCGTCAGGACACTCGCGCTCACCGAGCCCGGCGCGACCCTCCTCGTGCTCGACCTCCGCCGATACGAGCGCTGGCTGATCGACGCGTTGACGGCGGCGCGCGGGCGCGGCGCCTGGACCGTCGCCGTCACCGACAGCGTGCTGTCACCGCTCGCAACGGTCGCCGAGTGCTCGTTCGTCGTGGCGGCGGCATCGACCGGGCCGTTCGACAGCCACGTCGGCACGCTGGCGTTGCTCAACCTGTTCGTCGTCGAGGTCGCCGCCGCCCGGCGCGAACACGCCGCCGAGCGGCTCGAGGCGATCGAGCAGGCCTGGAGCGCGGCCGACGCTCTCGCCGACGACGGGAAGTAGCGTCGCGACGATGAGCGAACTGCGCGTGGCCGCACTCCAGATGGCGATGACGGACGACGTCGCCACCAACATCGCGACCGCCGAACGCCTGGTGCGCAACGCCGCCGCGCAGGAGGCGCAGATCATCCTGATCCCCGAGCTGTTCGAAGGCCCCTACTTCTGCAAGGACCAACTGCCGGAGCACCTCGACCGGGCGGTACCGCTCGACGATCATCCGACCGTGACCCATTTCGCTTCCGTCGCATCGGAGCTCGGCGTGGTCCTCCCGTTGAGCGTGTACGAGCGCGCCGGTCAGGCCCTGTTCAACACCGTCGTGATCGTCGACGCCGACGGGTCGGTGCTCGGCCACTACCGCAAGAGCCACATCCCCGACGGCCCCGGCTACACCGAGAAGTACTACTTCTCACCCGGAGACACAGGCTTCCGGGTCTGGGACACGCAGCACGGGGTGATCGGCGTCGGCATCTGCTGGGATCAGTGGTTCCCCGAGTCGGCCCGGTCGATGGCGTTGTTGGGCGCCGAGGTGCTGCTGTACCCGACGGCGATCGGCAGCGAGCCACCCGACCCGACATGGGATTCGAGCGGACACTGGCAGCGCGTGATGCAGGGACACGCCGGCGCGAACCTGATGCCGGTCGTCGCGGCCAACCGCATCGGGCGTGAGGTCGGCCAGACGTGCGAGATCACGTTCTATGGGTCGTCGTTCATCGCCGACAACACGGGTGCCAAGGTCGCCGAGGCGGACCGCGAGAGTGAGGCGGTGCTCGTGGTGTCGTTCGATCGCGAGCAGCTGCGGACCCAGCGAGCCGCGTGGGGTCTGTTCCGCGATCGCCGCCCCGAGCTGTACGGCCCGATCGTCACACTCGACGGCACGAGCAGGATCGGCCAGCGATGAGCGAACCGTCCGTATTCGGTCGTTCCGCTCATCGCAAGGGCGGCCCGACGGGTTGCGATGAGCGAACCGTCCGTATCCGGTCACTTCGCTCATCGCGGTGGGTGGGACGGGGGGACCGGACGTGACGCGGCTGCCGGCGGAGTGGGAACCGCACGACGGGACAGCAATGTGCTGGCCGGCGTGTGCGGACATGTGGGGTGACCTGTACGCCGACGCCGAGGCCGCCCACGCCGAGGTCGCGAACGCGATCGCCCGCTTCGAGCCGGTGACGATGCTGGCGGCACCGCGCACCGCCGAGCGCGTCTGCTGCGATGTGCGGGCCGGGTGTCGACGTGATCGAGCAGCCGATCGACGACTCGTGGTTCCGTGACTCCGGCCCGATCTACGTGCTCGACGATGCCGGCGATCGGGTGGCGACCGCCTGGGGGTTCAACTCGTGGGGCGAGAAGTTCCTGCCGTACGACGATGATGCTGCCGCTGCCTCCCGCTTCGCCGAGGGGCGAGGCGATCCGGTCCGGTCGATCGACATGGTGTTCGAGGGCGGCTCGATCACCGGTGACGGCGACGGGACACTCGTCACCACGACGCAGTGCTTGATGCACCCCAACCGGAACCCGACGATGACCCAGGTGGAGATCGAATCGACGCTGCGCGCCGAGCTCGGCGCCGAACGCACGATCTGGCTCCCCCACGGTCTCGCGCTCGATGACGACACCGACGGCCACGTCGACAACATCGCCGCCTTCTCCGCGCCGGGCCGTCTGGTGCTGCAGGGCTGTGACGATCCCGACGAGGCCGACTGGCTGCGCCTCGACGTCGACCGTCGTGTCGCCCAGGGTGCACTCGACGCACGCGGGCGGGGGATCGATGTCGTCACCGTGCCCGTCCTGCCCTTCGCCGAGATCGATCGCGGCGAAGGCCTCGAGCGGGTGGTCGTCCCGTACCTCAACTACTACCTGGGCAACGGCTTCGTCCTCGTGCCGACCTGCGGACACGACGCCGACGCCGACATGGTCGCCCTGATCGCAGAGCTGTACCCCGGCCGGGAGGCGGTCGCCCTCGACGTCGGCGCGATCCTCGCCGCCGGTGGCGGCGGCATCCACTGCATCACCCAACAACTCCCCGCCTGACATGGAGACCGCGCGGGTGGACCAATGGTTGTGGTCGGTGCGGATGACCAAGACGCGTAGCGATGCGGCCGCGGCGTGTCGAGGCGGCCACGTGAAGGTCAACGGCAAGACGGCCAAACCGGCCACGGCGGTCAAGGTCGGTGACCGCGTCGAGGCCTACCTCCACGACCGGGAACGCATCCTCGAGGTGACCACGCTGATCGTCAAGCGCGTCGGCGCCGCTGTCGCCGTCGACTGCTTCGTGGATCACAGTCCGCCGCCACCCGAGCGCGAACAGTTCGTTCCGGTGTTCGAGCGTGATCGCGGGGCTGGGCGTCCGACGAAACGCGACAAGCGGCAACTCGATCGGCTCCGAGGTCGCTCGAAGTGATCGTCCGCATCGCTAGCGTGCGCGACACGTGTCGCTGAGCGAGCCTCTCCCCGAACCGCACCTCGAGCGATCGCACGAGGAGCACCTTCATCCGGCGGTGCGCGGTGGCGTGGCCCTGTGGACCTTGTTCCTCGGGTTCACGATGCTGATGGTCGGCAACGGCCTCAACCTTGCCGTTCTCGGCGTTCGGATGGTCGACGAAGGCTTCGACGTGCGCACCAGCGGTGTAGTGATGGCGTGCTACTTCGCCGGGTTCCTGCTCGGGCCGATTCTCGTCGTGAAATGGCTGTCGGGCGTGGGCCACATCCGGGTGTTCGCGAGCCTCGCGTCGATCGCCTCGTGCGTCGTGCTGGCGCACTTCGTGTGGGTGAACCCGTTCAGTTGGGGCGTCCTGCGCTTCGTGTTCGGCTTCTGCATGGCGGGGCTGTATGTCGTGGTCGAATCGTGGTTGAACGACGCGTCGACGCCGCGCACCCGCGGTCGGACGCTTGCGGTCTACATGATCGCGTCGATGGGCGGCCTGGGCCTCGGACAGCTGCTCATCGCGACCGGCGATCCCGGCGACGCCCTGCTCTTCGTCGTCGCTTCGATCCTCGTGTCGATGTCGTTCGTGCCGTTCGCCCTCGCCGCCACCACCGATGCGCCGCCGGTGCGTGTGTCGCCCACGATGAAGGTGCGCGAGTTCTTCCGCGCCGCCCCGACCGGGATGGTGGGCATCTTCTTCGTCGGCGCGTCGCACGGCATCCTGTTCGGGCTCAGTGCGGTGTACGCCACGCGCGCCGGCTTCGGGCCGCGGATGACCGCTGCCTTCCTGGCGCTTCCGTCGCTCGGGGCGCTCGTGTTCCAGTGGCCGATCGGTTGGACCTCCGACCGCCTGCCACGCCGCGGCGTGATCTTCGTGGTGGCGGTCGCCGCGGCGTCGGTCGCGACCGTGCTCGGGATGATGCCGGAGGGCAGCAACATGGCGCTGCCGGTGATCTTCGTGCTCGGAGGTCTCACGTTTCCGCTCTACTCGCTCCTGCTGTCGCACACGCTCGATCGTGCGGCCCCTGGCACGGCGATGGGGGCGAGCGGCACGTCGCTTCGCGTCAACGGCACCGGCGCCGTGATCGGGCCGATCGTTGCGGGCGCGGTCATGTCGTCGCTCGGAGAGACCTCGTTCTTCTGGGCCCTCGTGGTCACGCACGGTCTGATCGCTGTGTACGTGGCGTATCGACTGGTCGCCGAAGATGCCGTGCCGACGGCGCTCCAAGGCCCGTTCGTCCCGGTGCCTGCCCGTGCGACCGACTTCGCGATCCGTCTCACGGCGCGCCCGTTGCGGGCGTCGCGCGAACGTCTGCGTCGCCAGTGACCGGTCCGGTCGGCGGCGCAGGCTCGGCATGGGCCGATCAGGGAGCGATGGTGATTCGGGCGGTGATCTCGTCCGCCGACCAACCGAGGGCGAGCTCGGTGCGACCGTGGGTCGAACCGTCGAGCGCGCCATCGGGCGGCTGATCGAATTCGACCCTCACCCGTCCGACACTCAGCGCCCGGCCGGTGAGTTGCGCCGCGGTGGCACCGACGATGCGCAGGCCGACGGTGTCGGCACGGCCCCGTGCCGACACGAGGAAGTCGAGGTCGCCGACCCGCTCGACGTCGACCGAGGCGGTCTCCGGGGGCAGCATGAGCCCGAACGCGGTCGTGGTGCCGCCGGGTCCGACGACGTGCGCGGTGAACGGCACGTACTGGTCGATCGAGGCTTCGTGAAGGCGCCCTCGATCCCAACCGACGGCAAGGTCGGGCCGTAGGAGGCTCTCGGCGACGGAGTCGCGGAACCGTTGGACACGGCGTCGTTCGACGTCCACGTCCGACAGGTGGAGGTGTGGGGTGATCGTGGGGGCGACGTGAGCGAGCAGTGGGAGGAAGTACAGGTCGTGCACGTGGACGGTGTCGGCAGTGATCGGCGACGGCAGCACGGTGTCGGATCGTTCACCGCACACCGAGTACAGCAGTCCCGACAGTGAGAGGTACTCGGTCGGCGCCAACCCGTAGGCGCGGATGTAGGGCCCGCAGGCGGTGCCGAAGCGACGGTGGTACAGCGTCGCAATGCGGTCGCCGACCGCGGGGAGCATCGTCGATGCAGCGTCGGCGAACCCCGTTGTCGGCGGGTACTTCGCCCACAACCCGATCGCCAGGAGATCGATGCCGTCGTAGGTGGGTGAGTTGTACTCGTCGAGGTCGCCGTAGCGGAGCAGGCGCTCCATCGGTACCGCGAGGCGTGTGTGGGCAGCAGCGCGCAGTTCGATGTCACCCGTCGTCGCAGCGACGTGGCCCTGCAGCCAGGCGTGCATGAGGTTCGGGTTCGTGTACCAACGCGGAATCCGGTCCGGTGGTTCACCGGCCACACAGCGTTCGACGGCGGCGTTGATCCCCGTCGTGACGTCGTCGGGAAGCACCGGGCCGTGGACGATGTCACACAGCGCCAAGGTCACACCCAGGAACTGGCGCCAGTTGGGGTCGTAGTGGACCCATTCGACGGCGAGGTCTCCGGGGGGCTCGGGTTGCTCGGCCGACGTCGGAAAGGTTCCGCTCCACGGGCGATCCGACAGGGGGTACTGCAGAGCGAGCACGTTGCGCAGCGCCGTCACCGCACGCTCCACGTTGCCATCCTGGAGATCGAGGAACGCACCGTTGGCGGTCTCTCGGACGGCGTGCAGGTTCAGGGACGAGATGTCGACACCCGGCACGACACCCGGCGCGTAGCGGTCCATGCCGCGCTCCGGATCCCACCGTTCCTCGCGCAGCGCGCGCAGCGAGTCGATCGGCGTGATCGGCATGTTCGTGCGCCTCGTCAGCTCAGGCCGACGATGTTGCCGTCGGCGTCGATGTCGATGCGCTGCAGCGCAGGTGCGGCTCCGAGGCCTGGCATCGTGCTCATCGCCCCGCAGATCGGATAGACGAACCCGGCGCCGACCGACGCTCGAACCTCGCGCACCGGCAGCGTCCAACCGGTCGGGGCGCCTTTCAGGGCTGGGTCGGACGAGATCGACAGGTGCGTCTTGGCGATACACACCGGCAGGTCGCCGAACCCGTTGCGTTCGTAGGTGTCGATCTGGCGGGCGGCTTGTGGTGTGTAGTCGACCCCGTCGGCGCCGTAGACCTTGGTCGCGACCGTGTGGATCTTGTCGCGCAGCGACATGTCGTCGGGGTACAGCACCGCGAATTCGCTCGGTTCCTCGGCCGCCTCGGCGACCACTCGTGCCAGGTCCTTCGAGCCGGCGCCTCCGTCGGTGAAGTGGGTCGACACCGCGGATCGTGCGCCGAACTCCGCCGCGATCTCCTCGATCGCGCTGATGTCGGCCGGGTGATCGTCGGGGAACACGTTGACCGCCACCACGGGTGTGCAGCCGTGGATACGCATGTTCTCCAACTGCTTGCGCAGGTTGGCGCCGCCCTCGTGAACCTCGTCGGGGTTCTCGGCGAGCAGCGCGTCGGGGAGCGGGCGACCGGCGACGATCGTGTGCCGACCGCTGTGCGCCTTCAGCCCGCGCACCGTCGCGACGAGCACGGCGGCGTCGGGGGCGAGGCCCGACATGCGGCACTTGATGTTGAAGAACCGCTCGGCGCCCATGTCGGCACCGAAGCCGGCCTCGGTGACGAGGTAGTCGCCCATGCGGATGCCGATCAGGTCGGCGACGATCGACGAGTTGCCGGTGGCGATGTTCCCGAACGGCCCTGTGTGCACGAGCACGGGCGTGTTCTCGAGCGTCTGCATCAGATTCGGCTTGATCGCTTCACGAAGGATCACCGCCATCGCTCCGGCGACCTCGATGTCCTCGGCGGTGATCGGATCGCCGGATTTCGTGTAGCCGACGACGATCCGCCCGAGGCGACGGCGAAGGTCCTGCAGGTCGCTCGCCAGCGCCAGCGTCGCCATCACCTCCGACGCCGCGGTGATGTCGAAGCCGGTCTCGCGCGGCACGCCGTCGAGGCGCGACCCGAGCCCGGTGACGACGTTGCGCAGCGACCGGTCGTTGACGTCGATCGACCGACGCCACGTGACCTGGTGCGGATCGAGTTCGGACGCGTTGCCGTGGAACACATGCGCGTCGACCGCAGCGGCGCACATGTTGGTCGCCGCCGTGACGGCGTGGACGTCGCCGGTGAGGTGCAGGTTGAGCATCTCCATCGGGACCACCTGGCTGTACCCACCGCCGGCGGCGCCGCCCTTGATGCCGAACGTCGGCCCCATCGACGGCTGGCGGATTGCCAGGGTGGCGTTCTTGCCGATGTGCGAGAACCCCTGGCTCAAGCCCACGGCGACGGTCGTCTTGCCCTCACCGAGTGGCGTCGGAGTGATCGCGGAGACCACGACGTACTTGGCCGGTGGACGGTCGGCCATCGCGTCGATGGCCCGCAGATCGATCTTTGCCGCACCTGTGCCGTACGGCTCGAGCAGATCGAGTGGGATCCCCGCCGACGAGGCGATGTCGGTCAACGGCCGGAGCTTCGCCTGCCGAGCGATGTCGAGGTCCGATGGGAACGTCACGCTGTCAACCCCTGTCCGTCGCCGACCACACACATCGGGAAACTCTCCCACAACGAACGTGACCGACCCGTGCCCATCGGGGCGCCACGCCGTCGCATGCAGCAAGATGGGGGTGATGCCGACCGGCGGCGATGACGAGGAGAGCGCGACGACACCGATCGAGCGCGTGTCGATCCCGGTTCGCCTCCGTCGCACGTTGATCGGCAGGGGAGCGGTGGTACCGCTCGCGACGGCGCAAGCGCTCGCGGCAGCGGGCGATGCGTTCGTGTCGGTCAGCCTGGCCGGCTCGCTGTTCTTCAACGTCAGTCCCAACGCGTCGCGCCAGCAAGTGCTGCTGTACCTCCTGATCACGATGGCGCCGCTCGCCGTGCTGTCGCCGCTCGTCGGTCCGGCCGTCGATCGTTTCCGGAACTCGCAGCGGTTCGTCGCCGCCGGCTTCTTCGTTTCGCGTGGCGTCTTCTGCCTGATCCTCGCCGTGACGTTGTTGCAGCTCACGTTCTATCCCGTCGTGCTGCTGCTCCTGATCGCGAGCAAGGCGTCGGGCATCGTGAAGCAGACGCTGGTGCAGACGCTTGTCGACGATCCCGAAGAGCTCGTCTCGACGAACGCTCGGCTCGCACGGTTCTCCAGTGTCACCGCGGCGCTGGGGGTGGTGGCGGCGAGCGGCGTGTTCACGGTGGCCGGCGCCGAGTGGTCGCTGCGGGTGGGCGCCATCCTGTTCGCGCTCGCTGGCGCGGTGGTGTTGCGGGCGCGGCCACGTTCGACGGCTCCGGTGACGCCCGACGACGTCGAGTACGCCGAGACTCACCTCCCCACGGTGGTGGTGTCGTCGATCGGAATGCTCGCGATCCGCGCGGCGGTCGGATTCTTCATCTTCACGCTCGCCTTCACACTGCGCCGATCCAGCGAGCCGGCGCTGGTCTACGGTCTCGCCGCCGCTGCGTACGGCCTCGGTGCCTTCCTGGGCCACACGGCAGCGACGGTCCTGCGGCGCTGGTTCAGCGAGGAACAGTTGATCGGGTTGTCGCTCGCTCTCCCGGCCGTGTTCACGGCGGTCGGGATCCTCGGCGCGTCGATCCCGCTCCTGGTCGTCACGTCCGGCATGGTCGGGCTGTCGACGACGCTCGGTCGGAATGCGTTCGACGGACTCCTCCAGCGCCGGGCGCCCGAAGCGCTGCTCGGTCGGGCAGGTGCGCGCTACGAGACTCGCTTCCAGTTGGCCTGGGTCTTCGGTGGGGTCCTCGCTACGCCGATCTCGCTGCCGGTCGAGGTCAGCATGACCGTGCTCACCGCGATCTACGTGCCGGCGCTCGCCGTCTTCGTGCGAGGGGTGCGTGAAGCGCACCGCTTCGAAGGCCCGCCCGAGGAGCACCTCGGTGGGGCCCATGCGCGCTTGGCGATGGCTCACCAGGCCTGGGAGGCCCGCTCGCTCCGCGTGGCGATCGTCGAAGCGTCGGCAGCGGCCGATCTTGCTCAGAGCGTCGCTGGGCCGGCGCCGGAGGGAGACGAGCGCTGCCGCTTGGACGACCTGCGTCGACGCGCGATCGACGTCGACGCACCGGTGAACGAGAGCGACGTGCTCGACGCGTTGCAGTTCGCCGAAGTGCTGATCAGGGCTGCATCACCGAGGTGACCGTCGCTGTCGGTGAGGCGTCCGGATCGGTGCTGTCCGTCGGCATCTGGCTCGTGATCTCCAAGAGGAAGACCTCGCCGTCGTCGATCGCGGTGTAGCGGGCCAGGTCGACCTCGATCGATCGGGCAGGTTCGGGGAGTGGCCCGACGAGCAACATGACACCGTCGTCGCGGACGGGTTCGCCGTCGAGATCGGGGTCGAACGTGTCGGTCGTGCGGTCGGCGAAGCGGACGGTCGCCCAGTCGTTCGTCGCCTCGGCGACGTCGGCCTGCACCCCGACGTCGATCGTGGTGCCGTCACCTGCCACCACGAAGATCACGGGCAGCTCGGGTTCGCCGTCGTCGCCGATCACCGGCTCCTGTTCGCCGGCTTGCCACGCGACGATCGCCGTGATCGCGTCGGCAGAGTCCACGGCGTCGCTCGGAGCCGAATCGTCGTCACCGCATCCGGTGACCACCAGCACGCCGAGCAGCCCGGCGATGCCGAGATGCGCTGCCCTCGTCAGCCGAGGTGCCGGAGTCCCTCCCACGGGCGTCACGTTACGCCAGCCGTACACGTCGCAGCGCCCGAGGTGGTTGGTGAGGACCGAGCGGGCACGAGCCGAGGCGTGCGAAGTATGTTTTGCACACACGTTGCGTATCACGAATTGCGTGGTATAGTTTGCATCAGGAAAGCAGATCGAGCACTCGCTCGACGAGCCGCAAGTCCAGATCAAGCACCGCAGTACAACCAGAGCAGCAAGGAGTTCGACATGTTCGAGCAGATCACCAAGTTCGCCAACGAGGCGACCACCACCATCACCGACAGCGTCAACGACGCCATCAACGACAACAACGTCAGCGAGCGCTTCGCGACCACGAGCGATCAGGTACTCGACGCCGTGCTCGACGCCAATCGTCGCATCGTCGACATGGCCGTGACCACCGCGGACCGAGTGTCCGAGCAGATCAATGTCGAGTTCCCGTTCGCGGATCGTTTCCCGACGCCGACCGTCGCCGGCGAGCGGTACCTCGAGTTCGTCGAGCGCGCCGTGTCACTGAACCGTGACATGAACGAGCGCGTGGTCGAGATGATCAAGGCCGACAACGCCAAGATCGCTTCCGACAAGGTCGTCGCCACGGCGAAGAACGTTGCCGACACGGCCACCAAGACCGCGACGAAGACCACCAAGAGCGTCACCGACGCCGCGAAGACCGTCGCCAAGACGGCCCCGGCGAAGAAGACCGTCGCCAGGAAGAGCCCGGCCAAGAAGGCCGTCGCCAGGAAGAGCCCGGCGAAGAAGACCGTCGCCAAGAAGAGCCCGGCCAAGAAGAGCCCGGCCAAGAAGACCGTCACCTCCAAGTGACATCGTGCCTCGACGGCGATGCCGCCGGATCGCCCCCCGGTCCGGCCGGCATCGCCGTCGTAGGCTGAACCACCATGAGCGAGCGAGCCGATACACGCACCCAGCGAGGTGTCACCGCACTCGGCGAATTCATCAAGAGCCAGCGTCGGATCGCCGACCTCTCGCAGCGCGAGCTGGCACGCCTCGCCGACCTCTCCGACGCGTATCTGAGCCAACTCGAGCGGGGCCTCCACGAGCCTTCGGTCCGGGTGCTCAACGGTCTTGCCCAAGCGCTCAACGTGCCGAGCGACAAGCTCCTCGCCTATCTCGGTCGCCACGACGACGCCGCAGCAGAGCGTTCGACCGAGTCGGTGATCGCCACCGACGACCGTCTCACCGACCCCCAGAAACAGTCGCTGCTCGATCTGTACCGTGCGTTCATCGCCGCCAACGAGGTCGCGTCGTCATCGACGTGATGTGACGCAGCGGCCGCTGCGCATCGACGGCGTCATGCGACGAGGCGGCGTGCCGCTTCCACCGCGACCGACACCGTCGTCGACTCGATCCGCTGCGCGGTCTCCTCGCTCGGCATCTCCTCCTGCGTGCGATTCACCAGGACGCCAGCGACACACCCGGCGCGGAGCCCGGACGATGCGCACATCGTGAACAGTGTGGCGGCTTCCATCTCGTAGTTGAGAACGCCCATCGACTGCCAGTCCTGGAGGCTTCCCCGGAACCGTCGGGTGACCCGACCCGAATACGTGTCGTAGCGCTCCTGGCCGGGATAGAAGGTGTCCGACGATGCGGTGACGCCGACGTATGGCTCGACCCCGACAGCTCGTGCTGCCTCGACCAACGCAGTCGTGCATTCGAAATCGGCAACCGCTGGATACTCGATCGGGGCGAAGTGCAAGCTTGCGCCGTCGAGGCGCACGGCGCCGGTGGTGACGATCACGTCCCCCTGCTGAAGGTCAGGCTGGATGCCTCCGGTCGTGCCGACGCGCAGGAAGGTTCGTACGCCGAGCTGTGCGAGCTCCTCCACGGCGATCGACGTCGACGGACCCCCGATCCCCGACGAGCACACGACGACCGGGGTCTCGCCGAGCCATCCCAGGTAGGAGGTGAACTCGCGATGAGCGGCGAGGAACTCGTGCCGGTCCGTCGTGGCTGCGATGCGCTCGACCCGAGCGGGGTCGCCGGGCACGATCGCCATGGTCGCCCCCTGCAAGACGTCTGCCGTCAATCCGAGATGAAACACCGCTGCCATGGCGCCACCGTACCCGTTGCGTCCGGGACCAGACCCCGGGTGTGGCCCCGATCGATATCGCTTGCAGACATGTAGATGTCTTTATAGAGTACGCCCATGCCGGAACGGTTCGATGGTGCGCTGGATGCGCTCAAGGCGATTGCCGAGGAGACGCGGCTGCGCATCGTGGCCTTGCTCGAACACGGCGAACTGACCGTGACCGACCTCACCGAGATCCTCGGTCAGAGCCAGCCGAGAGTGTCGCGACACCTGCGGTTGCTCGTCGACGCCGGCCTGGTCACCAAGCATCGGGAAGGTACCTGGGTGTTCTTCCGCCTCGTGGAGTCGGGTTCCCGCCACGATCTCGCCCGTGCCGCGATCGACTCGGTCGCGTCCGACGACGCGGTGTTCACCGCCGACCTCACCCGGCTCGACACGGTCCGAGCCCGCCGGGCGGCTGTGGCCAGTGAGTACTTCGAGCAGATCGCTCCGATCTGGGACGAGGAACGCTCGCTGCACGCTGCCGCCGACACCGTCGAAGCGGCGATTCTCGGAGTCGTGGGTGACCGGCCGCTCGGCCGGGTGCTCGACGTCGGGACCGGCACCGGGCGCATGCTGCAGCTCCTCGCCGATCGAGCCGACCGATCGGTCGGGCTCGACACCAGCCACTCCATGCTGTCGGTTGCCCGCGCGAACCTCGAGCGTGCCGGCTCGACCAACTGGGAGCTCCGCCAGGGTGACGTGCACAGCCCGCCGCTCGACGCGGCCAGCTTCGATCTCGTCGTGATCCATCAGGTGCTCCACTATCTCGACGACCCCGCGCGCGCGATCTCGGAAGCGACGCGACTCGTCGCGCCGGGTGGTCGACTCCTGGTCGTCGACTTCGCGCCGCACCGGCACGACTTCCTTCGAGCCGCCGCCCACCGGCGGCTCGGCTTCGCCCATCAACAGCTCACCGACTGGTTCGACCAGTCTGGATTCGACTGCCCGACGATCACCGACGTCGAGCCTCCGGTCGGACAGGACGGCCTGACCGTCACCGTCTGGCTCGCCACCCGCCGCACACCCGGCCGATCAGCCCACCACACCGCCCCCGTCGCCACGAGAGAAGTCGCATGACCGCACACCAGCACCCCTTTCACGATCATCCGATCGCCGAGATCGCTCGCGAGCGCATCGTCGTGCTCGACGGCGCGATGGGCACCGAGATCCAGTCGCTCGGCTTGTCCGACGAGGCGTTCCGTGGGGATCGGTTCTGCGATCACGGTTGCGATCTCGCCGGGAACAACGAGCTGCTGACGCTCACCCAGCCCGACGCGATGCGCGACATCCACGTCCGCTACCTGCTCGCCGGCGCCGACATCGCCGAGACCAACACGTTCTCTGCCAACAGGGTGTCGCAGGGTGACTACGACACCGTCGACCAGGTCGTCGAGCTGAACGAGGTCGCCGCCCGGCTCGCCCGCGAAGCGGCCGAGGAGGCGCAGGGCATCGACGGTCGCCGCCGCTTCGTCGCCGGCGCGGTCGGGCCGACCAACATGACGCTGTCGCTGTCGCCCAAGGTGGAGGACCCCGGCTACCGGGCGATCACGTTCGGCGCACTGGCCGACGCCTACCAGGAGCAGATCGAGGCGCTCCTGCGTGGCGGCGTCGATGCGATCCTGATCGAGACGATCTTCGACACACTCAACGCCAAGGCGGCGATCGTCGCCAGCCGGCGGGCGATGAACGCCCACGGCACGCAGCTGCCGTTGATGATCTCGGGCACGATCACCGACCGCTCCGGTCGCACGCTCTCGGGCCAGACTCCCGCTGCGTTCTGGCAGTCGATCCGTCATGCCCAGCCACTCACGGTCGGACTCAACTGCGCGCTCGGCGCCGAGGAGATGCGCCCGCACGTCCTCGAACTCGCCACGATCGCCGACACGCTCGTCTGTGCGTATCCGAACGCCGGCCTGCCCAACGAGCTCGGTGGATACGACGAGACGCCCGCACAGACCGCTGCCTTCGTCGGTGAGTTCGCCGAGGCCGGGCTCGTCAACGTCGTCGGCGGCTGCTGCGGCACCACCCCGGCGCACATCGAGGCGATTGCTCGGGCCGTCGAGGGCACGGCGCCGCGCATCGTGCCCGAACGCGTCCCCCGTCTGGAGCTGTCCGGTCTCGAGCCGTTCGCACTCTCCGACGACATCCCGTTCGTGAACGTCGGTGAGCGCACCAACATCACGGGGTCGGCCAAGTTCCGTCGGCTGATCAAGGACAACGAGTACGGCGAGGCGCTCGAAGTGGCGCTCCAGCAGGTCGAGAACGGTGCGCAGATCATCGACGTCAACATGGACGACGGCCTGATCGACGGCGTGCAGGCGATGACCACCTTCCTCAATCTGATCGCGTCGGAGCCGGACATCGCCCGCGTCCCGATCATGATCGACTCCTCCAAGTTCGAGGTGATCGAGGCGGGCCTCCAGTGCGTGCAGGGCAAACCGATCGTCAACTCGATCTCGATGAAGGAGGGCGAGGAAGCGTTCCTCGCCCAGGCGCGCACCTGCCTCGACTACGGCGCTGCAGTGATCGTGATGGCCTTCGACGAGGTCGGCCAGGCCGACACCGTCGAGCGCAAGGTCGACATCGCCCGGCGGGCGTACCACCTCCTGATCGCCGAGGTCGGCTTCCCGCCCGAGGACATCATCATCGACCCGAACATCTTCGCCGTCGCCACCGGCATCGAGGAGCACAACCGCTACGGCCTCGACTTCATCGAAGCGACGAAGCAGATCACCGACGAGCTGCCGTACGTCAACATCTCCGGTGGTGTCTCGAACCTGTCGTTCTCGTTCCGTGGCAACGAGCCGGTGCGCGAGGCGATGCACTCGGTGTTCCTGCTGAAGGCCGTCGAGGCGGGCATGCGCATGGGCATCGTCAACGCCGGCCAGCTCGCGGTGTACGACCAGATCGACCCCGAACTCCGCGAGCTGTGCGAAGACGTCGTGCTCGCTCGCCGCCCCGACGCCACCGAGCGTCTGCTCGACGCCGCAGCACGCTTTG
>CAVOQV010000009.1:0-9770 GCA_963698435.1 Ilumatobacteraceae bacterium
CGCTTAGGACTCGCGCGGGTAGGCGGCAAAGGGTGACCATCCACCGGTCGGTGGGTTGGCTCGGTTTTCATGCCGAGTGCGACCCAACGACGACCGACCGGGGAGGTCAACGCACATCATGCGCGCACTCGAGACCGAAGTGGTGGACGCCGTGTTCGCCGCCATCGAACCGCTGCTGCCCGAACCGCCTCTGCATCCGCTCGGATGTCACCGCCCGAGAGTGCCCGACCGGCTCTGCTTCTGGGGGTTCCTGATCCGGCTCACGACCGGGTCGTCGTGGGTTGACATCGAAGCGATCCTCGAACACCACGTCTCGGACACCACACTGCGAGCCCGTCGTGATGAGTGGATCACCGCTGGCGTGTTCGACCAGCTCTGCGCCGAAGCAGTCGCTGCGTTCGACCGGATCATCGGCCTCGACTTGTCCGAGTTCGCCATCGACGGCAGCCTCCACAAGGCGCCCTACGGTGGCGAAGGAACCGGCGCCAACCCCACTGATCGGGCCAAACTCGGCTGGAAGTGGTCGATCGGCGTCGACCGTCACGGCATCCCGGTCGGCTGGGCGATCGACGGCGCGAACCGCAACGACGTCCGACTCCTCGAGCCCACCATCGATGCCATCGCCGCCAACGGCTGGCTCGACGAGATCGACACCATCCACCTCGACCGCGGCTACGACTACCCCAAGATCCGACGCCAACTCGACGCCGCTGGACTCGACGATCACGTCATCCAGCGCCGCCGCCAACCCGGCGACCACCGACCCAAGCCGATCACGCTCGGGCTGCGCTGGATCGTCGAAGCCACCAACAGCTGGTTGTCGAACTACGGCCAACTCCGCCGCAACACCGACCGCAAGAGCTGCCACCGCCACGCCGCGCTCTGCCTCGCCACCACCGTGCTCATCGCCGGCAAACTCCTCACCTGGCGAGACCGCTGGGACCCCCGATGACCACGCCTATCCGCTCAAGTCCTTAGAGGTTGTAGGCCTCGGTGAGGAGGTCGCAGAACGCGCCGTCGACCCGGTCGGGGGTCGCGACGTTGGCGGTGTGCCAGTACGTGGCGCCGTAGTGGTTGACCTTCCGGGTGATCGTCGGGTGGTGGGCTTCGCGACGCAGCCCGAACGACACGGCCACCCAGTGCTGCATCGGGCGCAGTTCGGCGAACTTGCGCGGGTTCTTCAGGAAGATGCCGACCGACACGATGTCAGCGTGGACGGGACCGAGTGTCTCGACGTGGGCCATCACTGCGTCGAACACCGGCCGCTCGTGGGCAGGACCGGTCTCGAAGTACTCATCCAGCGAGAGCCCGGGTGCGCAGTCGTGGCCCTGGCCCGTGCGGCCGAACATCCGGCCGCACTCGGGGCAGGTCCAGCCGATCGTGCGTCATCCGAGGGCGGTGACCTCGTGGATCGGGACTGGTCGACTCAACCCCCTGAACTCCACGTCGCCCATGGGCATCGCGTCCACGCGGTCCTCGACCGCGGCAACGACCTTGTTGGTCACGAGGATCTGGCCGCCGGCGGCGATGGCACACACTCGCGCCGACAGGTTCACGACGGTACCGATCGCCGTGTACTCGGTTCGGCCGTCGAAGCCGATCTCGCCGCAGGTTGCGTAGCCGACCGCGATGCCGATGCCGAGTTCGAGTTCGTGGCCCCGCCGCTTCCATTCGGCGGAGAGTTCGGCGGTGCGGTCACGCATGGCGACGGCGAGGCGCACAGCGTTCCAGGCGGGATCATCGAGCTTGACCGGGTCGTTGAAGAACACGAGCATCCCGTCGCCCGTGAACTGGGCGATCGTGCCGTCGTGCTCGAAGATCATCGGGCCGACGGCGTGATGGAACTCGCGCAGGACGTCCATCACCTCCTCGGGCTCGGCGGTCTCGGAGAAGGCGGTGAAGCCTCGGAGGTCGCAGAAGAAGGCGGTGATTTCGCGGCGATGGCTCGCCAGGATCTCGTCCCCGCCCACGGCCAGCGCCTCGGCGAGTTGGGGGCTGACGAAACGTCGGAGGCTGTTGAGGCGCTCGACTTCGGCCACCTTCTCGTCGACCCGTTCCGCAAGGTGCTCGTTGAGCTGCTGGAGTTCGTCGGTCATGCGCTTCTTGTCGAGGCACGCGCCGAGTCGGGCGTGGAGCAGCACGGGGTCGAATGGCTTGGGGAGGTAGTCCTCGGCGCCGAGGCCGATGCAGTGGATGATCGACGCCATCTCGTCGACGCCCGAGATCACGATGAACGGGATGGCCTTGAGCCGGTCGTGACCGGCTCGGTGCTCGAGCAGGCCGTAGCCGTCCATCTCCGGCATCTCGATGTCGGTCAGCACGATGTCGATGGCATGCTCGCCGAGCGCATCGATCGCTTCGACGCCATTGCCCGCCTCGATCACGGCGTGTCCGAGATGCCCGATCGACATCGAGAGCAGCTGGCGGTTCAGCGGATCGTCATCGACGACGAGCACGGTCGCGGGACTGTTCGCGGCTGGCGCGGTGGGGGAGGGCACGTCCCTCATCCTGGCCGACCGAGCCGCGTGAGCGCGTCTCTGGCCTGCTCGAAGGCGGCGGCGATCGATGTCACCTGGTTGTCGAGATCGTCGATCGACCCGGCCCTGGCTTGGGCTTCGAGGCCCGAGCATCGGTCGGCGAGGTCGACGGCGCCGAAGCTGGCGGCGTTCGACTTGAGCGTGTGCGCGAACCGGGTGACGTCGGCGACGCTGCCGGCGCCCGCTGCATCGACGAGTTGGGCGAGGGTGTTGGCACCGTTACTGGCGAACGAGGCGATCAGCTGGCCGAACGCCGCATCGTCAGGGGCGATCGCCCGGAGCCGGCCGAGTGCCACCTCGTCGATCGAAGTCTCCGCGGCGTGCACATCTTCGTCTGGGGTGGTGGCGGCCGACGGGGCGGCGTCGTCCGTTGCGGGTGTCGCCGGCGCATCAGATGATGTGTTCGCTCCGGCCGACCGCTGCGGCGTCGCTTCCAGTGCGGCAGCGAGCTCCTCCGGTCGGATCGGCTTCGCGAGGTAGTCGTTCATCCCTGCTTCGAGGCACGCCTCGCGGTCGCCCTGCATCGCGTTGGCGGTCATCGCCACGATGTGGACCTCGCCAGGGGTGCCCTCGGGCGACGCGTGCTCGGCCCGGATGCGGCGGGTCGCTTCGAGGCCGTCCATTTCGGGCATCTGGACGTCCATCAACACGACGTCGTAGGGCAGCTCGCGGACCGATTCGAGTGCTTCGAGCCCGTTGGAGGCGACGTCGGCGCGGTAGCCCATCGATTCGAGCACGAGGATGGCGATCTGCTGGTTGACCGTGTTGTCCTCGGCCAGCAGGATCCGCAGCGGGTGCCGCACACCGAGCTTGGCCCCTGACACGCCACCGTCGTCCGTGCTCGGCTGGTCGCCCGTTTCGAGTGTCTCGGCGTCGGTGAGGACCGAGACGAGCATGTCGAACAGCTGCGACTGCTTCACCGGTTTGGCGAGCACGCCGGAGAACACCTGGTCGGTCGCCTCGGCGCCGCCGAGCGAGGTGTAGAGCACGAGGGGAAGGTCAGGGCGGAGGGCGCGCAGCCGGTTGGCGAGTTCGAGGCCGTCCATCGCCGGCATGTGCATGTCGAGGATTGCGAGGTCGTACGGATCGCCGCCCTCGACGCTTGCGAGCGCTGCGGGACCGCCGTCGAACGACTGGCAGTGCAGGCTCCAGGCCTCGCTCTGCAGGTCGAGGATGCGCCGGTTGATCGCGTTGTCGTCGACGACGAGGATGTGCTTGCCGGTCAGTTCGGCCGGAATCCCGGCGGCGGCTCGCCGTGACGGCACGTCGGCTGGCTCGGCGACGATCGTGAAGTGGAAGGTTGCGCCTTCGCCCTCGACGCTCTCGACCCACATCGTTCCGCCCATCAGCTCGGCGAGCCGCTTGCTCACGGCGAGCCCGAGGCCCGTGCCGCCGTACTTGCGGGTGGTCGACGAGTCGAGCTGGCTGAACTCCTCGAACAGCCGGTGAGCGCGGTCGGCGGGGATGCCGATGCCCGTGTCGCGAACGGTCAGCTTGATCTCGTTCAGGCGCTCGCCGGGCTCGACGGTCATCACGACCTCGCCGACCTCGGTGAACTTCACCGCGTTGGCAAGCAGGTTGACCATCACCTGGCGGAGTCGGGTGACGTCGCCGTTCACGCCATCTGCCACGGCGGGATCGATCAGGAACGCAAGCTCCAGTCCTTTGCGGGCGGCGGGTTCGGTGATCAGGTCGAACGCCGACTCGACGCAGGCCCGCAGGTCGAACGGGTTGACCTCCAACTCCAGGCGGCCGGCGTCGATCTTCGAGAAGTCGAGGATGTCGTTGATGATTCCGAGCAGCGACTCGCCGCTGGAGCGGATGATCTCGGCGAACTCCCGCTGGCGCGGCTGCAGGTCGGTGTCGAGCAGGAGCCCGCTCATCCCGATCACGGCGTTCATCGGCGTGCGGATCTCGTGGCTCATCGTCGCCAGGAACGACCCCTTCGCCGCGTTGGCCTCCTCGGCGAGTCGGGTCTGCTCCTCCAGTTGCGTGAAGAGGTTCGCGTTGGAGACGGCGATCGCGGCTGCGTCGGCGAAGGCCTGGACGATACGGCCGTGACGTGGTTCGAAGGGACGAACCTCGCCCCGATTGACGTTGATCTGGCCATAGTGGACACCGTCGACGAACATCCCGGCACTGACGATGCTTCGCGATGGTGACTCTGTGGCGGTCGGGTAGAGCGGTGCCGCGTCGTCGATGAACATGGGCTGCCGGAAGTCGATGTTTGGAGGAATCGGAAACCGCAGGCCGACGTCCTCGCGCAGCGTCGTGCTGCTGACGTCGATCACCACGAACTCATCGCCTTCGCGCAACATGATCCCGGCCCGATCCGCATCGCAGAGGCGCGATGCCTGGCCGACGATGCCGGCGAACACCGCATCCAGGTCGCCGGGGTTGGCGCTGATCAGTTCCAGGACCTGCGAGGTGGCCGTCTGCAGCTCGAGTGACTCGATCAGGTCGCTGTTGCGCTCCTCGATCTCTCGGAGGAGGCGGGCGTTCTCGACGGCGATCGCCGCCTGGTCGGCGAACGCCTCCAGCAGCGCGATCTCGGCGACGTCGTAGCCGCCGGGTTGTTCGCGGGTGAACCCGATCGATCCGATCGCCTCCCCGCCGCGCATCATCGGGACGACAAGGGCGCTCTGGTGACCCATCCGGCGAGCCGGCGAGTCAGCGAACACGGTGGCCGACTCGTCGTCCCAATCACGGACGTGGACGATCTCGCGGCGTACCACCGCGGCGCCGGTGACTGACGACTCGTCGATCGGCACGCTGCCTGTGCCGACGCGATCCTGCGGCATCGGTGACGGCCCGGCCACGGCCCTCAACAGCAGTTGGTCGCCCTCGCGTACCATCACGAGCGCACCCGTTCCGTTGCACAGCCGATCGGCGTGGTGTGCGACGGTGTCGAAAACGGGCTGCAGGTCGAGCCGGGCTGTGCTCACAGCGTCGAGCACCTCGGTCATTGCGGTCTGGCGTTCGAGCGCAGCGTCGAGGTCGTTGAAGAGTTTGGCGTTGGCGACGGCGATGGCGGCTTGGTCTGCAAAGGCTTGCAGGATGGTGGCCTGCCTTTCGTCGAACGGTCGCACCTCGAACCGGCCGAGGTTGATGTTGCCGATCCACTGGCCATCGTTGAACAACGGCAGGGTGACCACCGACCTGACGCCGGCTCGCTGGCTCTTCTCCTCGTTGTCGCCGCCAGCCAGGAGAGGAAGGATGTCATCACTGAAGTAGGGCGCCTTGCGCCGAGCACTGATGCTGAAGAACGTCTTCGCACTTGCCGGTGAAGTGTCGCCGAGGTACACGTGCGACCCGTCCTGCTGGCGGACCTCCGCTTCGCAGCGGAGTTCATCGCCGTGCCTCAGCCAGAGCAACCCCGTCTCGGCCTCGCACAGTGCGGCGGCTCTCGTGATGATCCCCCCGAGCACGACGGTCAGGTCTCCGGGGTTCGCGCTGATCAGCTGAAGGATCTCGCTCGTGGCGGTCTGGAGTTCCAGCGACTCGGACAGGTCGGTGTTGCGTTCCTCGATCTCGCGCAGCAGGCGTGCGTTGTCGACGGCGATGGCCGCCTGGTCGGCGAAGGCGCTGAGCAACGAGATCTCGGCATCGGAGTAGCCGCCGACCTCCTGCCGAGCGAAGGCGAGGACACCCAATACTTCACCGTTGCGCACGATCGGTACGACGAGCCCGCTCTTGGAACCGGAGTCGCGCATCGGAAGGTTGCGGTAACGAGCGCCGTCGGTGTCGACATCCCTGATGTGCTGGACCTCGGCGGTCAGCGCGGCGTGGCCAGCGGCAGAGTCGGCGTCGATCGGGAGTCGTATCGCAAGTATCCACTCGAGTGCGTCCGCTGTGCGTGCACGGCCGCTCTGCGCCACCGCCCGGAGTTCGTCACCGTCGCGCACCATGATCGTCGCGCCGGTTCCGGAGCAGAGTCGGTTGGCGTGGTGGACGACTTCGTCGAACACCGGCTGGAGGTCGATGCGAGACGTGCTGACCGCGTCGAGGACGTCGGTCATGGCGGTCTGGCGTTCGAGTGCGGCGTCGAGGTCGTTGAAGAGCTTGGCGTTGGCGACGGCGATCGCAGCCTGGTCGGCGAACGCTTGGAGGATCACACCGACCTGGCGGTCGTACGGGCGAACGGTTCGTCGACCGAGGTTGATGTTGCCGATCCATTCGTCGTCGTGGAACAGCGGGATCGTGGCGAACGAGCGGACCCCTGATCGCAACGTCTTCTCCTCGAGCTCCGAGCCGACCATGAGCGGCAGGAGGTCGTCGACAAAGACCGGTTCGCGCTCCTGTGCGCTCCGACCGTTGACGCCGTCGCCGGTGTCTCGAATGAGGTCGCCGATGTACGACACGTCGGCGCGAACCTCTGCCTCGCACCGTAGGTCATCGCCGCGACGCAGCCAGAGCAGCCCGGTCTCGGCCTCGCACAACGCAGCAGCACGCGCATGACGATCCCCTCGAGCACGACGGTCAGATCGCCGGGATTGGCGCTGATCAGGCGCAGCACCTCGCTCGTCGCGGTCTGGAGTTCGAGCGACTCGGACAGTTCGGTGTTGCGTTCCTCGATCTCGGCGAGCAGCCGGGCGTTGTCGACAGCGATTGCCGCCTGCCGCGCGAACGCCTGCAGCACCTCGACCTCTGGATCGGTGAATCCGCCGGATTCAGCTCGGGTGAACCCCAGCACGCCGATACTTCTGTCGTGACGCAGCATGGGGATCTGGATGGTGCTGAGCAGACCGCTCCTGCGCAGGGCCGAATCGGGGTAGCGGTCGGATGCGACGTCGTTCCAATCGCGGATGTGGACCATCTGGGCGGTGCAGAGAGCTTCGCTTGCGGGATTCGATGACGCGTCGATCGGGAACGCCCACACCTTCTCGGTTCCCTCGCCTTCGAAGCCGACTGCTCTGAGCACGTCGCCGTCGCGGAGGAACAGCGCAGCGGTGGCCCCGCCGCACAGCCGGTGTGCTTGGCGTGTGACTGCGTCGAACACCGGCTGGAGATCCAGTCGGGCGGTGCTGACGGCGTCGAGGACGTCGGTCATCGCGGTCTGGCGTTCGAGGGCGGCGTCGAGGTCGTTGAACAGTTGGGCGTTGCTGATCGCGAGCGAGGCTTGTGCCGCGAACGCGGCGTGGCGTTTCAACTCGGCCTCGTTGAACGGCTTCACCTCGTGGCGGTACATGTGCAACGAGCCGACCACCTCTCCCTGATGCGTCAGGAAGCTGATGGCGTGGCTGCGAACCCGTCCGACCTTCGCCAACTCGTCGTAGTAGTCGCCCTGGCCTCGGACGGCGGCGGCGAAGTCGTCGGTGTGGATGACACCGTCGACCTCGGAGTCGAACACCCGCCCGCTGAGCGACTCGTGCGCCGGCATCACGGTGCCGATGTACGGCTCCATCGCCGGCCCGTACGACGCAACGTAGCGTTGGTCACCGTTCGATTCTCGGAGCATCACGGAACCGGCCTCGCCGCCGGTCAACTCGGCGGCTTTGGCCAGAATGCCCTGGAGCACCGTCTCCAGATCCCCTGGGTGCTCGCCGATCAGGCGCAACACCTCCGCGGTCGCCGTCTGGAGCTCGAGTGCCTCCCGGAGATCGTTGAACAGCCCGGCGTTGGCGACGGCGATCGCCGCTTGGTCGGCGAATGCCTGCAGGACCGTTGCGCTGCGCTCGTCGAACGGGCGCACCTCGAGCCGTCCGACGTTGATGTTGCCGATCCACTCACCGTCGTGGAAGAGCGGGATCGTGACGTAGGAGCGGACCTGGGTGCTCCGGACGACGTCGCTGGTCCCGTCGGCTCCTTCGGGAGCGAAGTCCTCGATGAAGACCGGCGCGTGGCGTTCGGCGGCGAGGACGGCGGGACTCGAGGCCGACAACGGCTGCGCCATACCGACCCAATGATCACCGGAGTGTCTCGCCGGCGGCATCTGGGCTCGACAGACGAGGTCGTCGCCCGAGCGCAGCCAGAGAAGCCCGACGCTCGCATCGACCAGGCGGGTGGTCCGCTCGATGATGCCTTCCAGCACGACGTCGAGCTCGCCCGGGTGGGCGCTGATCAGTTCGAGTACCTCGCTGGTTGCCGTCTGCAGGGCGAGCGCCTCTGAGAGTTCCGCGTTGCGCTCCTCGATGTCGGCGACGAGTCGGGCATTGGCGACGGCATTGCCGGCCTGGGTCGAGAACGTCTCGAGCAGTTCGATCTCGTCGGGCGTGAACGGGTCGATCGTGTTGCGGAACACGAAGATGCCGACCGGTGGCCCGTCGCTCGTGAGCGGCACGAACACCGACGATCTGACTCCGGCGGCGTGAGCGGCCTCGACCGACTGGGCGTACGCAGGGTCGGCGATGTTGGATTGGTCGTCGAATGCCAGCGGGACGCGCTCGCGGAGCACCTTCGTGAGCGCCGAATCGTCGCCGAACGGGCGCTCGCCGCGACGCGGTTGGCGGTGCGGGCCGTTTCCGTAGAGAGCGATCACGTCACCATCGCCCACGAACACTGCGCCACCCGACGCTCCCACGAGATCGGTGGCCCAGTAGGCGATCTCGTGCAGCAGTGTTGCGAGGTCGCCACCGCGGGCGACAGCGGTCAACACGCCGGCCAATGCGGTCTCACGCCGAAGTGATGCCTCGAGTTGTGCTTCGACGTGGTCCGACACGGTCCCCTTTCCGTCCCCTCCGGTGACTGTAGACGAGTGTCATCGACTCAGCGATTGCCCCTCCAAGCGCTCGGAACCGGTCGTCCGTCACAACCTCTGCACGACATGACGTGGTCGCGACCGGATCACCAGCGGGCGATTGCCGTCCGTTCGTGGATCGTGCGGTCCTTCGTGAGCAACGTCGCTCCACTGACCAACGCATCGGCGACGATGAGGCGATCGAACGGGTCGGGTGTCCACGTGAGCGCGGCAGCGGTCTCGACGAGTGCATCGAGCGACACGTCCGACCGCTCGAGGCCGATTCTCCGCGACAGGTCGGCAACGATCTCAGCGCCACCGACGGTGAGTCGACCGATCTCGTGCAGGTAGCTCAACTCGAGCTGCACCATCGATGAGACGACGGGCGCGTGCTCCTCGATCGCGGTGACTGCACCGGTGCTGAGTTCCTCGACCTGCCCGGTGTAGAGCCACACGACGACGTGGGTGTCGATCCGGATCAAACGTTCCACTGGTCGGACCAGTCGAGGTGGACGAAGTCGTCGCTGTCACCGACCACCACCTCGGGCCGTCGCACG
>CAVOQV010000010.1:0-25055 GCA_963698435.1 Ilumatobacteraceae bacterium
ATGGCGTAGGTCACGGTCAGCAGCACGATCACGCCGGCGACACCCGGCGCGACCGGGACGTCGAACGCTGCGGTGTCGCCCTCGCCACCCTGTGTCATGCCGTGGGGGGAGGTGAGGAGCACCTTCTCGTGCACGTCGAGCACGACACCGAGCGGCTCACCGGCGAGGTCGGCCGTGGCCTCGGCCCGGGCCTTCACGTCGGTCCACGCCTCCTGCCGCGCCGCTTCCATCAATCCCGCGGGTTCGGTCTCGAAGCGGATGCTCGACGCCCGCACGCTGTCACCGCCGGCCTGGATCGCCTGACCGAGGACGGCGCCGACACTGTCGACGTCGGGGACGACGACGTTGTAGCCGATGCTGACTTCGTAGCCCACCACGTTCTGGTACATCATCGGGTCGAAGTACGGGTTGATCCAGAAACTCGACGTCTGGATGCCGCTCGACGGCACCCCGGCCTCCTCGAGCGCGGCCACGAGGGCGGCGCCGGCTGCCGACGCCGCCGCGCTCGCCTCGGCCACGCTGGGCCGCCGGGCGCTCACCCCGATGTCGACGATCATGCGGGTGGGCGCGGCGTACTCGCTGCCCATGCCACCGACGGTGATGCTGCGCGTCTCCGCAGATGCTTGGTCGGCAACGTTCGTGTCGGCCGGCTCCGGGGCCGCGGGCGTCGGCGACGTGCCGACGGTCGAGGTCGAGGTCGATCTTGCGTCGGGAGCGGGCGAGGTCGTTCCGGCGTCACCACTCGAACAGGCGACCAGCGACACGGCCGCCACGAATGCAATCAACGGGCGCTTCATGGCTACCTCCCTGTCTGACGCCAGTGTGGGCCGACGACGAGGGGCGGGGTAGAGGCGAACGGATCGAACACGCCGGCGCGACGCTCGGTGTCCGTCACCGAACGGTGCGTCGAGCCTGGGAGAGCCCGGACGGACGACTCGCGAGTTCCCACCATCCGGAAGCGCGGCAACTCCGTACATCTTTGCGTCAGCAACCATCGGGCCCTCCGCCGAGAGTCGTGCCCCGCCAGAAAGGGAAACCACCATGAAGAAGAAGGTCGCCTCCATCATCGCTGCGGGCGTCGCCGCCACGACGCTCGGCGTTGCGGTCTCCGACACCGCCAGCGCCGCAACCCCGCGCGAGGGCGCGAAGTGCGTCGCCAGCGGCGTTCGGTTCCTCGCCTCGAACGGCCTGCTGCGCGATGCCTTCCGCCAGAAGGTCGACTACGCCCCGCTCGACAACACCGGCGGCAGCGGCGACATCCGCACCGACCTGGGCGACTCGGCCTTCCTCCCGCTCGGCCAGGTGATCAAGCTGCACTACACCAACCCCGAGCTGTTCTCGTGGTGCGACTGACCGACTGAGGTCGACACACACCGACACCGGCCCGATTCGTCGCACTGCGAGCCTGCGGCGGATCGGGCCGTTGCGCGTCCCGACTCCGGGCGCAATCGAGTCAGACGAGCGGAGGCCGCCCGGATGGCGACAGCCGGACGGTGACGCCAGGGCTCCGACCCCGGGCCTCATGCTCAGGTTCGGGCTCAGGCTCAGGCTGCGGCGCGATGGTCCAGCGCCCCGAGGACGGTCCAGAGTTCGGTGCGGAGGCGGTCGGCCTGGGGCGGACGCAAGCGGTTGGCGACCACGACGCCCTCGATCATGTCGGCGAGTACGGCACTGCGGGGACGATCGTGGAGGCGGATCGACACCACGGCACCGTCGGGGCGGCGCCGGATCGAGCGGTCGACGCCGACGAGCCGTGGCGGACACCGGAAGCTCGGCCCGACGAGCCCTCGCCGACGCGCCTCTCGGGTGATCGCCCGGGCGGCGGCAGCAAACTCGACGGTGGTTGCGACTTCCATACGCCAACCATGATGACGAAGGGGTACGTCAGGGTTGGCCGAGCCGCCGCGGGCCCGATGGGTCAGGCGCGATCGATGCCGATGTAGGCGAGCAGCTCGGTGTCGTCGGGCAGGTCGATGACCTCGGGGGCATCGGCGAGCGGGGCGACGAACACGGAGAGCAGGTCCAGGTCGTCCGCCAGCCGGAGGGCGGCGTCGTCGAATCCGTCCGCGTAGTAGACCATCGTGAATTCGATGGTGTCGATGCCGTCGCGCGGCGTCAGGTCGGCGTAGCCGGCCTCGGTCAGCCGCACGATGTTGCGGGCAGCAGCTCCGGCGACCCCCGCGCCATTGGCGACAACGACGACGAGCTCGCCGCGGTCGGGCAGCTCGGTGGAGATGTTGTCGCTGGTGTCGGGCTCGCTGGTGTCGGGCGCGCTGGTGTCGGGCGCGCTGGTGTCGGGCTCGCTGGTGTCGGGTAGCGACGAGTCGGCGATGGTCGTCGTCGGTCGGTCGGTGCTGTCGGGCTCCGGTGCGACGGTGGCGTCGGGGTCCGGCACCGCAGTGGTCGGCGACGACGTCCCCTCCGTGGTGGACGGCGGCACGATGGTGGCCTCGACGGGCGCGTCGTCCGGCAGCCCGGCCACGGCGACGCCGGCGCCGATCGCCAGCAGCGCAACGATCACGTAGGCCGTCCACGGGTGCTTCATGACGTCCCGAGAGTACCGACCAGGCTGGCCGCCGTGGGCGATCCCGCGTCGGTACAGTCGAAGCAATGAGCGAGGCGGCGAGCGACGGCACGGCGAGCGGCATCGTCGTCCTCACCCCCACGCAGCTCAAGACGCTCGACGCGCTGCGCCGGGCGCCCGAACCGGTGGTGTTCGATCCCGATCTCGTTGCCGACATCCGTACCGAGATGCGCATTGCGCTCGACGAGTTCACCGAGCGGCTCCAGCCGAACCAGGACGTCTACGTCTCCAAGCACAAGCTGGCCACGGTGTTGGAGTGCGAGGAGAACCACCTGATCCCGGACGACTTCGAGTGGAAGCCGTCGACGGCGAAGGGCCAGGTGGCGCACCGGGCGATCCAGCTGACGCTGTCGTGGCGGGGTGAGCCGAACCCGTCCGATCTGGTCGACGAGGCGATGGCCCGTCTGGCCGATGAGGAGCGGGGCATCGGAGCGTGGATCGCCGCGCTCTCCCCCGCCGACGAGGCCGACCTGCGGGGCCAGTCGGTCGAGCGACTGACGAAGTTCATGGAGTGCTTCCCGCCGCTCGACAAACGTTCGAACCCGATGACCGAGTCGTCGATCCGCTGGCCGAACGACGGCCCGATCGTGCTGTCGGGCAAGGTCGACCTGGTGATGGGTCGCCCCCGCGGGAGCGAAGCGAGCAAGGTGATCATCGACCTCAAGACCGGTCGCCCCAACGTGCGCCACCGCCAGGACCTCGGCTTCTACGCACTGCTCGAGACGCTCGTGCGCTCCGTGCCACCACGCAAGCTGGCGACGTTCTACCTCGATGCGGCCGAGGCCCAGGCGGAGGACGTGAGCGAGCGGCTGTTGCGCACGGCGGTGCGGCGCACGCTCGACGGGATCAACAAGATCATCGAGCTCCAGGCCGAGGGGCGTCCGCCGGTTCGCCGTCCCGGCGTGACATGCCGCTGGTGCCCCCTCGCCGAGACGTGCGACGAGGGCCAGGCCCACCTCGCCGCCCAGTCGACCGCCGACACCTGACCCGACGCCTGATCCGACCGCTCGCCGATCCACCACCCCGAACAACTCTCAGCGGATCCGGTTCCACCTGTCGCGACCAGATCCGCCGAGAGAGGAATGGGGACCGAGGATCGAAGCGCCCACCCTCCGCACCCGGCAACTCTCAGCGGATCCGGTTCCACCTGCCGCGACCAGATCCGCCGAGAACGGAATGGGGACCGGGGGTCGGGTCAGTTCGAGATGCCGATGGTCTGGATCTCGTCGACGTCGTAGGTGACGGTCGCGGTCCGATCGACGGTGCCCGCGTTGCCCGACGGCCCCGACGACCGGTAGTTGACGGCCCACGTGGCGGTGACCGAGAGCACGAACGGATCGTTCTCGGGTGACGACGCGCGATAGGTGTACCCGCACGGACCCTCCCCCGGGTCGTCGAGGTCGACGATCGGCACGCCCGCGCCCTCGCACTCCACGACGTCGCCGTTGCCCATGTCCCAACTGGTCGACGCAAGCGTGACGGTGGCCTCCGCCCAGTGCGGCCCCGCCTCGGCCCGAACCGTCACCGGTGCCTGTTCCTGCAGTGCCAGCCACACCCCGAGGTTGACGATGCCGCCGGCTTCGGGTGGCGGGCTGACGTCGAGTTGCGGAGCCGGCACCGCCCGACGGGCCCGGTCGACCGCGTCGTCGATCGCGTCCTGCACGGTGACCGTCACGTCGACCCAGGTGAAGCCGGACCCGTCGGGACACACCCGATTGAAGACCATCTCCTCGCGACCGTCGGGGAATCGGCGCCCGACGTACCCGTCGCCGGTCTCGAAGAACACGTACCCGGACGGATCGATGTTGGTGTACGCGCTCGGATCCCACCCGTCCGTCGCCCTGGCCCGCACCCACTCACACGGCTGCGGCGCCCCCACCACCCCGACCGGCCGAGTCGGCCCCGGCGCCGGATCCCGACACTCCACCGTCACCGTGTCGCCCTCGACCCTCCGAGTGCAGCCGCGAGTCGGTCTACGGACCGACGCCTGCCTCTGCTGCGAGGACGGCGACAGAAGCGACGCCAGCCGCGACCACGAGCGCCGACTAGCCGGCGGGACATCTGAGGTCAATCCCTCCCATCGACCGATCTGTCTCCGCCTTCGATGCCTCCATACCCCGTCGACTTGCCGCAGGAAGACGATCGACCGCGAGAAGCGACAACGTCAGGGTTCACGATTGCGTCGCCGCCGTTCGGCCCGGCACCGACCTCGACCAGGATCCAGGAGTCCACTTCGCAGATCTGCATTTCGGCCACATCACCGCCTTCGACGACCAAGCGCCGCCGGCACTTCAACGGTGATCGATGGCGGGGTCGTCGGATTCTCGCGAATCGCGTAGTTGCGCGCTTCGGTAGTCGGCCAGCGTGGCGGCGAGGTTGTCGCGGATGACGCCGAGGCGACGGTCGAGGGCAGCGGCTTCCTTTTCGGGGTCGAACGGATCCATCGAGGCCTCGCGTCCCAGGCGGTCGGCTTCCAGGAAGTCGGCTTCGACTTCGGCGGCGAGGGCGGCGGCGGGGTCGACGGTCGTGGTGGCGGCGATCGTGGTGCCCGGGTCCGTGCTGGGTGGGTCCGTGGCGGGTGGATCGGTGGCGGGCGGGGGTGACGTGGTCTCGACGACGGTGGATTCGACGGCCGTGGTGTCGGGAGCGGCGTCGCCGCTCGAGCAGCCGGCGGCGAGCAGCGAGGCGACACCCAGGGCGCCAACGGCCGAGACGAGCACGTTCCCCGCACGTGTCATGGCCGAATGGTACTCGCTGCGCATCATCACCTCAGTGGGCGCCCGATCACCGCAAAGGGAAGGTGCCGGGTGTCGCACCACAACCGACCGGTAGTGTCCCGCCGAATGGCAGGCAGGGTCGGCTGATGGCGAGAAGGCACCGGGTGGACGAGCGTCCCGTACTCGTCGTCGCCGGCATCGCCGGGGTCGTCGCAGCGCTCTCCGACGCGTCGCCGGTGGGCACCTCCGCCGTCGACGCCGCGCTGACGTTCGTCGCCGTTGCGTTCGTGGTCTGGTGTGCTGCGTCGGCGCCGTGGTGGGTCCTCGCCGTCGCCGCGACCGCGTCGATGGCGATGGCCGGAAGCCTGTGGCTGCTGGCGGTCGGTGCGGTCGCGTTCGCCGGGGCCCTGTGGATCGGCCTCCAGAAGCGAGACCTTCCCGTCGAGCGGGCCCTGACCGCCGCGATCGCCTTCAACGTGCTGGTCCGCGCCGAGGTCGACCCGGTCCTCGGCGTCAACGCGCTCGTCGGATTCGGGTGCGGGCTGCTCGTCGTCGTCCTCGGCGTCCGGCGACGTGGGCGCCAGGCGGTCCGGTGGGTGAGCGTGGCCGGCATCGCGACCGGCGTCATCGCTGTCATCGCAATCGCCGGGGCGGGCATCGCGGTCGGCGCCGCGACCAGTGACCTTCGGGCCGGCAGCGTCAGCGGCCGCGACGCCGTGTCGTTGCTGAGCGACGGTGACTACCAGGGCGCCACCGGCAGCTTCGCCGAGGCGGCGACGCAGTTCGAGTCGGCGAGCTCGACGCTGGACGCGCCGTGGGCCCGCCCCGCGATGCTGATCCCCGTCGTCGCACAGAACCGGGCGGCGGCCGCCGACCTCTCGAAGGCGGCGGCCGAGGCATCGTCGGCGATCGCCACGGCGTCGTCGGTCATCGACGTCGACCAGCTCACCCTGCGCAACGGCCGCTTCGACATCGACGCGATCACGCTGCTCAGCGGTCCGCTCGGCGACGTGAGTGCGGCAATCGACTCGCTGTCCGACACGATCGCCGACGTCGATTCGCCGTGGCTCGCGGGGCCGTTGAGCGAGCGCCTCGACGACCTCGACGACGATCTCGCCGAGTACCGGCCGCAGCTGGCGAACGCGACGCAGGCGATCGAGCGGGTGCCCGGGTTGCTCGGCGCCGACGGACCTCGCCGCTACTTCATCGCCTTCACGACCCCGGCGGAGACCCGCGGGCTGGGCGGATTCATGGGCAACTGGATCGAGTTGACCGCCGACGACGGACGCATCCGTGTGTCCGCTGCGGGCCGGACGAGAGACCTGAACCTGGCCGGCGACGATCAGCGAGTCGTCACCGGACCCGCGGACTGGCTGGAGATGTGGGGTCGGTACGGATTCGACAACGGCCCGGGCGGTACGACGGGGGCGGTCCCGTGGTCCAACATCACGATCTCGCCACAGTTCCCGTCGACCGGACAGGTCATCGCCGAGCTCTACCCGCAGAGCGGTGGACGTGCGATCGACGGCGTGTTCGCCCTGGATCCGGTGGCCGTGGCGGGTCTGCTCGGCTTCACGGGCCCGATCACCGTCGAGGGCGTCGACGGGACACTGACGAAGGACAACGTCGTCGACTTCCTGCTGATCGACCAGTACGAGACCGAGAACGACGATCGGATCGATCTCCTCGACGAGGTGGCGAAGGAGACGATCGGGTTGCTGCTCACCGGCTCGCTCCCCGGGCCCGTGCAGGTCGCCGACACCCTCGGCCCGCTCGTCGACGAAGGCCGGATCGTCGGGTGGGCAGCCGATCCCGGAGAGCAGCAGTACTTCAGCGACATCGGCCTCACCGGCAGCATGCCGAGCATCACCTCGGCCGACGGCATCACCTCGGCCGACGGCATCACCGCGACCGACGGCATCACCGGGAGCCTGCCGAGCATCACCGCGACCGACGGTGTCGCCGTCGTGCTCAACAACGCCGGCGCCAACAAGCTCGACGTGTACCTCGAGCGGGAGGTCGACTACGACGCAACGGTCGATCCCGCCACCGGGGAGACGACGGCGACGGTGACCGTCACCCTCACCAACACCGCACCGTCGAGCGGCCTGCCCGACGGTGTGCTCGGCAACTACACGGGCGATGCGCCGGGGACCAATCGAATCCTGGTGTCGCTCTACTCCGCCCTCCCGGTCGAGTCGGCGTCGTTGGAGCGGCCCGACGGCAGCACCGCCGACTTCCAGGTCGAGGTCGGGTCCGAGGCCGGCTGGCGGACCGGATCGACGTTCCTGGTCGTGCCGTCGGGCGAGTCGGTCACGCTCACCTACCGACTGGCCGGTGCCCTGCCACTCGACGACGGCTATTCACTCGCCGTGCGTCCCCAGCCGATGGCGATCGACGAGTTGCTCCGGGTGTCGGTGGCCGACACCGCCGGCCGACCGCTCGTGAGCTTCGACGGCCCATCAGTCCAACCGCGGGTGCTCGGCGACTAGCTTCACGAGCCATGCGACACGGCGTCGACCGGGTGGACACACCGTGACCACGGGCGACCCTGATCCGATCCTGCTCAGCTCGCCCGACGTCGGGCAGCTCGAACGCGACGCGCTGCTGCGTGCCTTCGACAGCGGGTGGGTCGCGCCGGTCGGACCCGAACTCGACGGGTTCGAGGCCGACCTCGCGACGTTCACGGGATGGCCGGGCACGGTGGCGATGTCGAGCGGCACGGCGGCGCTGCACCTGGCGTTGCTCGTGAACGGTGTAGGCCCCGGCGACGACGTGATCGTGTCGTCGTTCACGTTCGCGGCAACGGCGAACGCCGTGATGTACACGGGGGCGACGCCGCGTTTCGTCGACAGCGAGACGGCGTCGTGGAACATCGATCCGCAACTGCTGGCCGACGAGCTGGCGGAGGCCGACCGCGGCCGGGCGAGCGACCGGCGGCGGTCGTGGCCGTCGACCTGTACGGCCAGTGCGCCGACTACGACGAGATCGCTCCGCTGTGTGCGCAGTACGGGGTCCCGCTGGTGGAGGATGCCGCCGAGGCACTGGGTTCGACACACGGAGGCCGCGCCGCGGGCACGTTGGGCGACATCGGGGTCCTGTCGTTCAACGGCAACAAGATCATCACCACCTCGGGCGGCGGTGCGCTGCTGTCGCCCGACCCGGCGGTGGCCGACCGCGTGCGGTACCTGGCGACGCAGGCCCGTCAGCCGGCGGTCCACTACGAGCACACCGACATCGGTTTCAACTACCGCCTGAGCAACCTGCTGGCAGCGATGGGCCGGGCGCAGCTCGAGCGGTTGCCGGAGATGTCGGCGCGGCGGCTGGCGATCAACGAGCACTACCGACGCGAACTCGCCGACGTTGCCGGTCTGGAGTTCATGCCGATCGCTCCGTGGTCGACGCCGGAACGTGGCGGCCACTGGAACGGCTGGCTGACGTGCGTGACCTTCGACGCATCCGGCGCGCCGCGACCAGGTGCAGGCGGCGCTGTCGACGGCCGGCATCGAGAGCCGCCCACTGTGGAAGCCGATGCACCTGCAGCCGGTGTTCGCCCCGATGCCCACCCGGGTCAACGGCACGAGCGAGCGGCTCTTCGACCATGGCCTGTGCCTGCCGAGCGGGAGCGTGCTCACCGACGCCCAGGTCGATCGCGTGGTGTCGGTGGTTCGATCGTCCTGACGCCCGACACCGGCCCCGACCCCGACACCCCACCGGGTCTCCGGGTCAACTCTCGGTCGATGTGGTGGTGGTCGGAGGCCACGTGGTCGTCGTCGGGGGCGACGTGGTCGACGGGGTGCTGGGCGCGGTGGTCGACGGGGTGGTCGACGGAGCGGAGGTCGGCCGGGGCGACGGAGCGGGGGGCGTCGTGGTCATGGGAGCCGCGGTGGTCGACGGCGTGGTCTCCTCGGGCATCTGCGGCGTTCCGGTCAACGCGGTGTCCATCGCCGACTCGGGAGCTGTCTGTCGTCCGGCGTTCGGCGACGGCTCGGCAACGAGCACCTCGATCGGCTGCTGCTCGGGCGCTCCGTCGATCAACGCCTGGAGTTCGGGCGGTGACTGAGCGATTCCGCGGACCATCATGAGATCGTTGCTGAGCGCTGCGAAGCGGAGGGCCGCCGGGTTGCATGCCGGCAGGTTCGGGAAGCTGGTGTCGCCGTTGTTCGTAGGCAGCGAGAACGTCGTGCTGACCGATCCAAAGGATGCCGGCATGGTGTAGGTGCCGCTGGCGAAGCGGCACCGGACCGTGGTGCCCGACGGGCTGTTGCACGTGATCCGCACTCCGGCCGACACGGTGAACGAGCCGCCGCCGCCCGGCCAGAGATTGACGAACGACAGGCTGTAGGAGTTCGATGCGCTCCACGGGCCCGACGACGCGGGCCCGAGCGGGGCGGTCAGATGGAACGCGTACTCGATGCTCGCCGTCCCACCACACGGGCAGGACCCTGGGACGGATCCGATCGAGAGAGTGACGAAGTCGCCGAAGAACGTCGTGTTGAACGCGCTGATCGTCACGACGGGCGAGCCGGTGAAGGCGAACAGGCAGGACGCGCTGCCGCTGTCGGCGTAGGCGGGCCCGGAGACGATCAGGGAACCGCCGACCACCGCCCCGCTCGATGCCGCGAGCAGGCGGAGGGCGTCACGACGTCGTATCCGTGAGGGGTCGCAGGGAGTTCCGACCACGCAGCGAAAGGCTATTGAACCTCGGTTCCCCCTTTGCGGATGCCCGGTCAGCCGGCCAGCAGCGGTCCGAGATCGGCGAGCGCGTCGGGGAGGTCGGTGTAGACGAGTTCGTGGCCGGGCACCGCACGCACGAGCCGTTCGAGGATGCGGAACACGTCGGCGCCGATCGCAGTCGTTGCCGTGCCGAGGGTGCACTGGATGAGCCGTTCGAGCGTCTCGGCCTGGCCGAGCGGAGCGAACCGGTGGGGCCCGGCCCGATCGAAGCGGGGGAACACGATGGCGGACACTGCGACCGGTCCGGCAGCCAGCCCGGTGGCCTGCCCGGCAGCCAGCCCGGTTGCCGGCACCGTCGCCCCGCGCGCCGGCGACGAGCCGAGCTCGGAGGGCGGGACGAAGCGTTCGTCGACCTCGAATCGACTGCCCGGCCGACGGAGCCGGGCGATCGTCGGCGCCAGCAACTCCACCGACGCGGCCCGTAACGCCACCGGCTTGCCGTACGGGGCGATCGTGAGTTCGTCCGGGTCGAGTCGGCTGACCTCGTCGGCGACGAAGGCATGGCCCGCCGCCGCGAGCGCCGTGGTGATCGTCGTCTTCCCCGAGTGTGACGCGCCCGGGAGCACGATCGCCCCGCGGACGCCGGCGACGGTCCCGGCGTGCAGCGGCACGGTGCGCTCGCTGCGGCAGGCGGCCGCGGCCCGGGCGTTCACGTCCATCAGGAGGTGCGACACCAGCGAGCCCTCGAGCAGGGAGGGGTACACGACCTCGTCAGCGGCGGTGACCCGGTACCAGGTGTCGTCGTTGCCCGCGGCCGGTGTCTCCTCCACCGTGAATCGGAGCACGGGCCCGGCACCTGACGCAGCGGGGGCGTCTGCAGCTCGGAAGTCGACGAGGAGGTCGTCGAACGCAGCGATGACGGCCTCGTCGGGCGAGGTGACGGTGAACGTCACGCCGTGGGCGTCGAAGGTGGTCGTGTCCACGGTCGGCGTGCCGTCAGCCGACCGAGGCATCGGCCACGAGGAGCCGGCGGAGTTGCTCGGCGGCACCCGCTCGGTCGGTGGACACGTGGACGCGACCGTCGGCGACGAGCGCCTCGACCGTGTGGAACCACTCGTTCGACGGGTGGCGGGCAGCGAATCGCGCGAGGAGCGCCCCGGGGTTGGTCGGATGATGGACCGCCTGGTGACCGTCGTCGGGCTGGTCGTCGTTGGGATCGGTGTCGGGGCGATGGTCGCAGGCGTCGAGGGCGACCAGTCCGGCCAGCGCGAAGCTCGAACCCGGTCGTGACGTGGCGCTCAGCGGCGGTGGGACGTACACGGAGTTGCCGTCGACAGCGACGCTCCAGGTCGCCAGCTCGGTGACGCCGGCGCGGGCGAGCGTCGGGTCAGCGGTGAGCGCCGGCGGGGATGCATCGACCAGGACGGCGCGATCGCCGGCCACGAACGTGCGCAGCCCGAACCAACGGCGGCTGTCGTCCTGGCGGGCGAGCACGCCGCCGAGCACCTGGCCGAGCGCGGTCACGACGTCGTCCGCCTGGCGCGATCGGGCGAGCAGACGGCTTCCGATCCGCAGCTGCGGCACTGCCCGCGGGCCACGCCCGATGCGTTCGGTGTCGAGGCGCAGGCTGAACGCCCACGGCACCGGCTCACCGTGTTCACCGACGGCCTCCGGATCGAGCCAGTCGCCGAAGACGGTGCGAATCCAGGCGGCGGTGGCGGCGGTGTCGGGCCGTACGCCGACCAGCTGGTCGCCGACGCGGAGGGTCACGGTGTCCGCCCACACGGAGCGGTCGGCGGGCGTTCCTCAAGGGTCCGGTGGCGCGACGAGGATCGGGGTGCCGTCGGCCGCCCGGGTCGGCTCGGCGACGAGTGGCAGGTGGACGGGTCCGTCCTGGCCGACGAGCAGGCCGGCGACGGCGAGGTTCTCGAGCGCCTCGCCGATCGGGTCGGCGAGCTCGACGGGTGCGACACCGAACACCTCCGCGAGTTCGTCGGCCATCGCTGCGACGGTCGTCTCGCCGTCGCACAGCAACCAGACCGCGCCGGCGACGGCGTTGAGCCGGTGCACCATCGCGGCACTCTCGTGGAACAGCACGGCCTCGCCGTCGAACACGGCGGTCTCGACCCCGTCCACGCCGAGCGGGGTGTCGCTCGGAGCGAATCGGGGGTCGGTCACTGCGCCAGGATGCCGGGCCCGCCCGGCAACGTCAACGACCCCACCCGATCCCCCGCGATGAGCGAACCCACCAGATGGCGAGACTTCGCTCATCTCCCCCCGGCCAACACCCCGGCGATGGGCGAAAGCACCACATCCGGGGACTTGGCTCATCGCTCGCCGCCCGATCCCCCGGCGATGAGCGAAAGCACCAGATACCGGGACTTGGCTCATCGCTCGCCGCCCGATCCCCCGGCGATGAGCGAAAGCACCAGATACCGGGACTTGGCTCATCGCTCGCTGCCCGATCCCCGGCGGTGAGCGAAACCACCAGATACCGGGACTTGGCTCATCGCTCGGGGGAATCGTTGCCGAGGAACTCGTACATCGTGACGTGGTCGATGGCGTTGACGCCGCCGCGTGCGAGGAGGGCCCGCACCGTGAGCCCGACGATCTTCAGATCGACGAGGGGTGTCGCGTGGTCGACGTACCACACGTCGAGGGCGAGTTTGGTGGGCCAGTCGAGGGCGTTGCGGCCGTGCACCTGGGCCCATCCGGTGATGCCGGGGACGGCGTCGAGCCGGCGGCGCTGCTCGGGGTCGTACCGGTCGACGTAGGCAAGCGGGAGCGGGCGGGGGCCGATGAGGCTCATGTCGCCGCGCACGACGTTCCACAGCTGTGGGAGTTCGTCGAGGCTGCTCGCCCGGAGGATCTGGCCGAACCGTGGCAGGCGCTCGGCGTCGGGGAGCAGCTCGCCGTCGGCGCCACGGGCGTCGGTCATGCTGCGGAACTTGACGATCTCGATCGGTTCGCCGCCCCGGCCGGCGCGGGCCTGGCGGAACAGCACCGGTGAGCCGAGTCGGATCCGCACGGCGAGGGCGACGACCGCGGCGATCGGGCTGACGATCACCAAAGCGGCGGCGGCGACCACCGCATCGACGGCCCGCTTGACCGGGGAGTGCAGCCAACGGGCGGGGGTCATCCAGGTGAGCGTAGGTGGAGCGGTAACGTCACGCCCGTGACCGCACACGCCCGCCTGGTGATCGTGGGCGCCGGCGGGTTCGGCCGTGAGGTGCACGACGTGGTCGTGGCGATGAACGCCGCCGGTACCGGGGTGGACCTCGTCGGCTACGTGGACGACCAGGGTGCGTCGGACGATCTGCTCGCCCGCCTCGGGACGTCACGGCTCGGCGGCATCGACGTGTTGTGCAGCGACGACGGCGACGATCGACCGGTGGCCGGCAACGTCGGTTACGTGATCGCCATCGGTGCGGGCGCCGTGCGCCGCACGATCGACGAGCGACTCACCGCGGCCGGACGCCGGGCGCTCACACTCGTCCACCCGATGGCCACGGTGGGGGGCGACAACCGGATCGCCGAGGGGTGCATCCTCACGGCCGGCAGCAGGGTGACGACCAACATCACGCTCGGGCGCCACACGCAACTCCACGTCAACTGCACGATCGGGCACGACTCGGTGCTCGACGACTTCGTGAGCGTGTTCCCCGGTGCGACCGTGAGCGGCAACGTGCACCTCGGCGAGGGCGTCACGATCGGCACCGGCGCCAACGTGCTGCCGGGCGTCACGATCGGAGCGGGAGCCTTCGTCGGTGCGGGTGCAGTCGTGACCGCCGACATCGACGAGCGCGCCACGGTCGCCGGCGTCCCGGCCCGGCCGATCACGCCACGAGCGCGATGAACGCCACCGCCGCAGCCCCCAACCATCCGCGAGCGCGATGAACACCGCCGCCGCGCCCCCCAACCATCGAGGAGCACGATGAACGCCGACGAGGCAATCCAACAGATCGAGGACCGCACCGCGAAGGTGGTCGTGGTCGGCCAGGGCTACGTCGGGCCTGCCGGTGGCGATGCGGGCCGTGGAGGTTGGCTTCCGGGTGGTCGGCTTCGAGGCGTCGGTCGAGCGGGTCGAGGCGCTGCTGGCCGGTGACAGCTACGTCGGCGACATCTCCGACGAGGAACTCACCCGTGCGCTCCACGAGGGGTACTCGCCCACGGTCGACCCCGCCGCACTCGAGGGCTTCGACGTCGCCGTGATCAGCGTGCCCACTCCCCTGCGCGACGGCCTGCCGGACCTCTCGTACATCGAGCACGCCGGGCGCGACCTGGCCGCGCACCTGCGGCCGGGCTGCTGTGTGATCCTCGAGAGCACCACCTACCCGGGCACGACGACCGAGCTGCTCGGTCCGATCCTGGCGGAGGGGTCGGGATTGGCCGAGGACCAGTTCTTCCTCGGCTACTCCCCCGAGCGCATCGATCCGGGCAACCCGACGCACGGTCTGGTCAACACCCCGAAGGTGGTCAGCGGGTCGACGGCCGACGGGCTCGCCGTGGTCGATGCGTTCTTCTCGACGCTGGTCGACGAGACGGTGCCGGTCGGTTCGTGCGCGGAGGCCGAGTTGGTGAAGCTGTTGGAGAACACGTTCCGGCACGTGAACATCGCGCTGGTCAACGAGCTGGCGATGTTCGCCCGTGATCTCGGTGTCGACGTGTGGCGGGCGATCGACGCGGCGGCGACCAAACCGTTCGGCTACATGAAGTTCACGCCGGGGCCGGGGGTGGGCGGGCACTGCCTGCCGATCGATCCGAGCTATCTGGCGTGGCGGGTGAAGCAGCACCTCGGGCACACGTTCCGGTTCGTCGAGTTGGCGAACGACATCAACGAGCACATGCCCGACTACGTGCACGGCCGGGTGACGGCGATGTTGAACGGCGAGCGCAAGGCCCTCAACGGCAGCCGCGTGCTGCTGCTCGGGCTGGCCTACAAGAAGGCGACGAGCGACTGGCGCGAGAGCCCGTCGGTGCATGTTGCCGCCCGGCTGAAGACGAGCGGCGCCGACGTGCGGTTCTGTGACCCGTACATCCCCGAGGTGAACGCGCTCCACCTGGCCGATTCGTTGGTGCCGTTCACCGCCGGAGGAGCTGGCAGCGGCCGACGTCGTGATCGTGCTGGTCGACCATCCCGAGTTCGATCCGGCGCTGATCGCCGAGCACTCGTCGCTCGTGTTCGACACGAAGAACCTGCTGAAGGGCCACGAGTTCCACGGTGAACTCCTCTGACCGGGTGAACGGCGACTCGGTGAGCGCCGGCGCGGTGGCTGGAGCGGCAGGCGGGCCGCGCACGAGGGTGCTGTACCTGCTGACCGACGAGATCTCGAGCGTGCTCGTGCGCGGGCAGCTCGGCCACCTCGTCGAGGCGGGGTTCGACGTGACGGTCGCCGCCCGCCGGTCGAACCCCGACGAGCCGCCGGAGCCGGGCAAGTGGGACGACGGCGTGACGGTCGAGCACCTTCCCTTCGTGCGGGAGCCGTCGCCGCTCGCCGATCTGCGGGCGCTCTGGGCGACGATCCGGCTGATCCGCCGGCTCCGGCCGACGATCGTGAATGCGTCGACGCCGAAGGCGGGGCTCCTCGGGATGCTGGCAGCCTGGCTGTGCTGGGTGCCGGTGCGGGTGTACGTGGTGCGCGGCTTCCGCTTCGAGACGGCGGCGGGTTGGCGGCGGCGCCTGTACCGATCGTTGGAGTGGGTGGCGATCCGCTGCGCGAACCATCTGGTGTTCAATTCCCGCAGCCTGATGGCGGTCGGCGAACGCGAGGGTCTGATCGCACCCGGCCGTGGCGAGGTCATCGGTGGCGGGTCGGGCAACGGCATCGACGTCTCCCGGTTCGCCGACGACGTGCTACCGAGCCAGGGCCGACGCCCGCGAGCGGTTCGGGCTCCCGGACGAGGCCACGGTGATCGGGTTCGTCGGACGGTTCACCCGCGACAAGGGCATCGGCGATCTGGTCGAGGTGTTCACCTCGACGCTGCGCCGGTCACCGGAGCATCGCCGATGTGTGGCTGTTGCTCGTCGGCCAGTTCGAGGACGGCGATCCGGTGCCGGACGCCGTGCGGGCGACGATCGAGGGTGACAAGCGCATCGTGACCGTGCCCTGGCTCGACCACACCGGCATCGCCTACCGGGCGATGGATGTGCTGGCGTTTCCGTCGTACCGCGAGGGCCTGCCGAACGTGCCGCTCGAGGCCCAGCTGTGCGGCGTACCCGTGGTCGGTTACGCCGCGACCGGCACGGTGGACGCGGTGGCGCCAGGCTCGGGCCTGGTGACCGTCGGTGATGTCACGGCGCTCGGACGAACGGATTCTCGCTCAAGTCACCGGAGACATCGACCGATCTTCAAGCAGGCATCAAGAAACCCTCTGGGTGGTGGAGAACTTCGATCGGGACCGACTGTGGTCCGGACTCGTCGATCGATACCACGCATGGATCCTGATGTTGTGATGACCGCTCGCCTGGACGACCGTCCGAAACGGGGGTGGTCGAAACAGAGCGAGCGATGGACCGACGAGAAGCACTCAAGAAGATGATGGCCGGAGGCGCTGTGGTCGCCGGCGCGTCCATGGTGTCGACGTCGAAGGTGTTCGCTGCGGGCAGCGTCGGCGCCGGGCAGCCCACGGGTCCAGGGATCACGACGCCGCCGCCGACCGGGCAGATCGTCAACGACAAGCGCACCGCCACGTGGACGATCAACGTTCCCAACGTCCAGTGCTCGTCGGGGACCCTGCAGGTCGCCTCGTATGCGACCGGGCGCACGTTGAACGGCAACGTGAGTGTGCTGATCGTGGCCCCGTCGGGATTCGGTAATCCCTACATCGACGGTGCGAACACCGCCACCTTCACCGCGACGGGCACTGGCCCGGGCAAGTCGGGTTTCAAGCGAGGCGACTCGTTCGAAGTGACGTGGTACGTCAAGTACACGTGCTTCGTCAACGGCCAGCAGGCCGGATGTCAGCTGGTCACCTACGTCTACCAGTACACCAACCAGGCCAACGGCAACCCGAACTGGCAACCGGTGCCGGGCACGCCGCGCGTCGCGTCGACCAGCACGTGTTAGCCCTGATCGGTCGAGTCGCGACGAGGACGCTGATTGCGTCCCGGGTGGTGGTGTAGGAGGACCGTGCGGTTCTCTGTTGGTTGTCAGTCGCGGGCTGCGGCTGGCAGGGACTGTAGCTCCGGGTTGATTCCGGCGATCTCAGCGACGCTGGCCGCGGCGATGTAGCGCCGGTCGGCAGCGATCATTTCGTCGTTGATCTCCACGAGCAGGGCGCCGACGAGTCGGATGGCGCTGGCGGTGTCGGGGAAGATCCCGACGACGTCGGTGCGTCGTTTCAGCTCGCGGTTCAACCGTTCGATCGGGTTGTTCGACCAGATCTTGGACCAGTGCGCCGGTGGGAACCCGGTGTAGGCCAGCAGGTCGGCTTCCATGTCGGCGAGGCGACGAGCGACATCTGGGGCGTTCGCCTCGAGCTGATCGACCACTGCGCGCAACTGAGTGACGGCGGCGTCGTGGTCGGGTTGGACGAAGATCGTGCGGATCAGCGACGCGATCAGCTGACGCTGCGGGTGCGGTGCGGCTGACAGCATGTTGCGCATCGCGTGAACGCGGCAGCGTTGCCAAGCCGAGCCTTGGAAGCAGCGTCCGATCGACTTGACCAGGCCGGCGTGAGCGTCGGAGATCACCAGTTTCACTCCGGTGAGTCCTCGGTCGTTGAGTCCGCCGAGGAACTCGGTCCAGAACGTTTCGTTCTCCGAGTCACCGACATCGACGCCGAGCACCTCGCGGCGGCCGTCTTGGCGTAAGCCGGTGGCGATCACCACGGCCTTGGACACGACGTGGCGGTGCTCGCGGACATGGACGTAGGTGGCGTCCAGCCAGACGTAGACGAACGGTTGATGGCCGAGTGTTCGGGTGCGCAACACGGCGACGTCAGCGTCGATGTCCTTGCAGATCCTCGACACCGTCGATCTGCTGACACCCGAGTCGCAGCCCAACGCCTTCACCAGATCGTCGACCTTGCGCGTGGAGGTGCCGGTGACGTACGCGGTCATGATCACTGCCCACAACGCCCGGTCGATCCGCCGACGCGGCTCCAACAGTTCAGGGAAGAACGACCCGGTTCGCAGCTTCGGGATGGCGATGTCAACATCGCCCGCCGGGGTCGTCAACAACTTCGGGCGATGACCGTTGCGTTGCGCCAAGCGGTCCTCGGTTCGTTCGCCGGGTGCGGCACCGATCGCGGCGGTCAACTCGGCCTCGATCAGCTCCTGCAATGCAGCGGCCAGGATCTCGCTGAGCGAGTTGGTCAGGTTGGATCCAGTGCCGATCAGACGCGTCGACAGCTCGGACAGGGCAGACTCGTAGGTGGTCATCGTGCGGTGTTCCTCTCAAAGTGTGGTTACTTCGAGAATCGCACGATGGCCATCAACATCGTGGTGATGTCGACGAACTCCTACACCACGTGGCGGGACTCACCCAGGACGCGCTCGGCTCACGCTGGGTGACGAGTCGCCTCTCATCGGTCACCCGACGTGTACGCCTTCGCGCTGCGCCGTGCGGATCAAGACGTGCAGCACGAATTTCTCAGGTTCGGACGGGTCGCCGCCGATGTACGTGTGTCGGACGACTCTCGCGAGCCGACGTGGTCCGCACATCGAGAGCCCCCCATCGACCATGCGCCGAATCCCGCCCGCCCAACACCGCCTTCATCTCTGCGCCGCACTGAGCGTTGCCCCCGCCCTTCGACGAAACGAATCTCCACAATGAGCAACCCCCGGAATCTCAAGCGAGCACTGATCGGCCTGACGCTGGTCGCCGCGCAGGTCGTCGCACTGCCCATGGTCGGCGCGCAGTCGCCCGTCCACGCCGCTGCGGGGATGACCGTGGTCAAGAGTGCCGTCCCGGCACCCGGAACCACGGTGAAGATGGGTGACACGATCACGTACTCAGTCGCAGTCAGCAACACCAGCACCGCCGGCGAGACGCTGACGGGTCTCACGGTCAACGACTTGGTCCCGGCCGGCACCACCTACGTGCCGAACAGCGCGACCATCACCGGAGCCCGCACGTACTTCCAGTACCGCGACGAATTCAACCTCGAGGCGTACAACAACAACAACGGTACGACGAACTGGACATCGAACTGGGTCGAGACGGGCGACGGCAACCCCGGGACCCCCACGGGAGGTGACATCAAGTTCGTCGACGACGGCAGTACCACTGACGGGCGCGAGTACGTGCTGCAGATCGACGAACCGAACCGCTCGATCGCCCGCTCGTACAGCCTCAGCGCGTGCGCGACCGGCACAGCCACGTTGAGTTTCGACTGGAAGAAGGACGAGGACCTGAACGGCACAGTGTCCGTCGAGGTGCAAAACGCCACGACCATGGCATGGTCGCCCATCACGTCGTTCACCGGCGCCAAGACATCGACGTATGCAACCTTCACGTCGACCCCAGCCCAGTCGGCTGCAATCATCGCGGGGAGCCAGGTCCGTTTCAGCACCGACGGCACCAACAACAAGAAGCTCTTCTTCGACAACGTGCAGATCGCACGTTCGTGCGAGGTCGTCGCTCCGAACACGCCGGTGAGCGCGCCGCCGAGCCTGGTCGCGGCGCCCACACAGAGCTACTCGTTGAACGCCGGCGAGACCGCCACGGTGACGTTCCAAGTCACCGTCGCCGGCACCACCACGTCGGTCAGCAACACCGCGACCGCCAGTTCTCGCCAGGTCACCACGGTCACGAGCAATGCCGTCACGCACAACGTCGAACTCGCCACGATCACCAAGACGCGAGTCCGGCGAGCGGTTCGAACGTCCTGCAGGGCAGCACGATCACCTACAACGTCGCCGTCAAGAACATTGGTGGCACACCACTGACCGATCTGCAGATCGCCGATGCATTGCCGGCCGGGGTGACCTACGTTCCCGGCAGCGCAAAGATCTCCGGCGCCCGCACGACCGTCCAGTACGTCGACAACTTCGGCGACCCGCCGTCGTACAGCAACTCCAACGGATACACGGCTTGGAACCTCACTCCGTGGGTCGAGGTCGGCGACAACAACTCCGCTGCGAGCGGTGACATCCAGGTCAAGGAGGACAACGATCCGAGTCCGGCACGGGTGAACGTGCTGTACGTCAAGGGCAAGAACGGCGTGTCGATCAGGCGCCCGATGAACCTCGGCGCATGTGCGACGGGAACGCCCACGTTGAGCTTCGAGTGGCGGCGCAAGGACGACCTCACCGGCGGCAAAGAGGTGTATCTCGAGTACTCGACGAATGGGACCACCTGGAGTGCACCGCAAGCAACCTTCTCGGGAGAGAAGGAGGACGCCTATCGCACGTACTCCCAGGTGATTCCTGCGACCTACCGCGTCGCCGGAGCACAACTCCGATTCCGGAGCTCCACCACCAACGACAAGTTGCTCTACGTCGACAACGTCAAGATCGAGGGAATGTGCGACGTGATCACGCCGCTCACCAACGCTGCGGCGCCGCCCAATCTGGTGCTGGCATCGAGCCACTACGCAGTTGCGCCGAACGAGACCGCCACGGTCACGTTCAACGCCACAGTGAACACGCTGGGCTCCGGCGTGAGCACGCTGGTGCTCAACAACTTCGCCACGGCGGCATTCGCCGGCATCCCGACGATCACGAGCAACACCGTGACCCACACCGTCGTCACCCTGCCGTCATTCAAGGGCACGGTGTACTTCGACAGGGACAACAACGGCAGCCTCAACACCGGTGACCCGGCAGTCGGTGCACCGATGTGGGCCAAGCTGGTCCCCGCCAGCGGCAATGCCATCAAGGCGGCAATCGTCGACCCGGCCACGGGCACTTACACGATTCCCCTGGTGTCCGCGGGCACCTACAGCGTCATCATCGACGACAACAGCACCCTGTCCGACACCACGCCGACCGCGCCTGCGACGTGGAGCAACGCCACGCCAGCCACCGGCTCACGTACCGGTGTCGTGTCGGCCGGCGACGGAGCGGTCGACGTGACCGGTCTGAACTTCGGCCTCACCCGCAGCGCCGACCTCGAACTGACCAAGACCGTCAGCGCGCCGACCGCCTACGTCGGCGGGTCGGTCACCTACACCCTCTCGCTCATCAACAACGGACCGCAGCCGACCGCGAACGTCGTGGTCACCGACCTGCTCCCTGCCGGCCTCACCTACGTCAGCCAGAGCGGTACCGGCACCTATGTGCCGGCAACCGGCAAGTGGACGGTTCCGAACGTCGCGAGCGGCCAGACCGTCACGCTCACGATCCTCGCATCGGTCAGCGGCCCGCTCACCGTCAACTCGGTGGTCACCAACTCCGCCGAAGTGACCGACTCGCTGTCGTTCGACCCCGACTCGACGCCCGGGAACAACTCGACCACCGAGGACGACGACGCCGCCGCGGCGTTCACCGTGGTGGCACCGCCGACCGCCGAGGTTGCGGTCACCAAGACCGTCGACGTCACCAACGCCGGCGTCGGTGATGTCGTGGCGTACACGATCACCGTCAAGAACAACGGCCCCGACGCGATCTCGGGCGGCGTGCTGAACGACGTCCTGCCGCCATCGCTCGGCTTCCAGACCTACAGCACCACACCGCTCAACAGCGGCGTGTACAACCCCACCGCCGGGACCTGGAACTTCGGAGCCCTTGCGAACGGCCAGACGCGCACGCTGCGCATCAACGCCAAGGTGCTCGCCGTCACCTCGCCGTCTGGTCCACTCACCGTGACCAACACTGCGTCGGTCGATGTCGCGCCGGTGGTCGACCCGACGCCGAGCAACAACAGTGCCAGTGCCTCGTTCGCCCTCCCGTATGCCGACCTGTCGCTCGTCAAGAAGATCAACGGCGCAGATTCGCTCACTGCGCCGGTGAACAGCTCGCACGTGTTCACACTCACCCTCACGAATGCTGGGCCGGACACCGTTCAGAACGTCGTGGTCGAGGATCTGTTGCCGGGCGACAAGTTCCTCTTCAACAGCGCCACGGCTTCTGCCGGCACCTACTCGCCGGGGTCGGGGCTGTGGACGATTCCGACGATGGCCCCCGGTACTGCGACGCTCACCATCAACGTGACGCTCCCAACCGGCGGCCAGCACGTGAACACTGCAGAACTGATCAGCGTCAACGCGATCGACCCGGACTCGTCGCCAGGCAACCGCAACTTCACCGAGGACGACATCGACCAGGTGACCGTGACGGTCACGAACGGCGACGGCACCGTGGTCCCCGGTCTGCCCGGCAGCACCTGCTTTCCGATCGCCGACAACGGCGCTCCGAGCACCACCGGAGGTGACCTGTTGACTCGCGTCGATCGCAACACCGGTGCACAGCAGGTGATCACCATCGGCGCCCCCGCCGGAACCGGCACCACGAACATCGAGTCGTCGGCGATGGACCCCGTGACCGGCGCGATCTACACCGCCGACGGCGGCGACTTCGGACAGATCAACCTGCTCACCGGCAAGTTCACCTCGATCGGGCCTGCCGCCATCGGCACCGGATCCGGTTTCCGAACAGTCGGCGGCGGCAACTACGGCACCCTCCCGTTCAACGACATCGACGGCATGCACTTCGACGCGACCACCGGCTTCCTCTACGCGTCGGTTCGGCGCGAAGGCGCCACCCCGAACCCGGAAGATCTTCTGATCCGCATCAACCCGGCCACCGGCGTGTTCGTGCCGAACGCGTTCAACACCGACAACAACACCAACACCGTCGAAGACTTCGTGCTCATCCGCTCGGTGGACTCTGGCGGGGCTCGCAACGACATCGATGCGCTCGGCGTCGACCTCGACGGCACGCTGTACGGCATCGCCAACTCCGGCGGAACCGGCGACCAGGTACTCATCGTCATCGACAAGCTGACCGGGGCCACCACGATCGCCGGTGTGCTCTACCGCCCCTCGCCGTTTCAGGACTCCAAGATGACCGACGTCGAAGGCATGAGCTTCGACCTGCAAGGGCGGCTGTACGTCACGACCGGAACGAACGGCTTCGAGAACTCCGGCTTCTACGACATGGACAAGACCCCGGTCAACGGCCGCATCAACGCCGTTGCCTACACCGACATGTCGGCGCTCGGCAACGACTACGAAGCGGTCACCTGCGGGGTACCGCCGACCGACGTCGCTGTCACCAAGTCGGTCAGCAACCCGACGCCGGCTCCCGGATCCAACATCACCTACACGATCACGGTGACCGACAACGGCCCGACCATCGCGACCGGCATCAGGGTCGACGACGTCCTTCCGGCCGGCCTCACCTACGTCTCACACGTGGCGTCGCTCGGCACCTTCACGCCGGGCACCGGACAGTGGAGCATTGGTGGACTCAACGTGGGCGGCGTGGCCACGCTGAGCATCGTCGCAACGGTCGGCGCAGGTGTGCCCAGCGGCACTCCCATCGTGAACACCGCTGCGATTCCGTTGCGGCTTCCCGGTATCGCCTGGGTGGATCAGCCCGACTCCGATCTGACCAACAACAGCGACGACGCCTCGATCTTCGTCGGGGTCAGCCTGGCCGACATCCGCGGCACCGTGTTCGACGACCTCGACGGTGACGACTCGATCTCCGCGGGCGACGGCACGATCGCCGGCGTACTCATCGAGCTCTTCCGGGATGATGACAACGACGGCGACCCCGACGGTCCGGCGATCGCGACCACGCGGACACTCGGCGACGGCACGTACGTCTTCGAGAATCTGCCGAACGGCACCTACCTGGTCCGAGAAACCGATCCGCCGAGCCACGCCAGCGTGTCCGACATCGACGGGCCCAACGACAACAACATCAAGGTGGTCCTCGCCGGCAACGGCGTCGACAGCAACGGCAACGACTTCCTCGAAGTTGCGCTCGACTACGGCGACGCCCCCGAAACGTACGGCACCGCCTCGGCCAAGATCTCTCCGCTGTTGTCGCTCGGCGCAGCCGTGACTCCAGACGAGGACGGCCGCTACGACGATGCCGACGCCGACGACGGCGTCGACTTCCAGAATGCAGCGGTCACCTCGAGCGGTTACACGCTCGACGTTGCGGTGACGAACACGACCGGCGAATCGGTCTGGGTGTGCGGATGGATCGACACCGACGCCGACGCCGAGGACCGCGGCACGTTCGAGACCTCTGAACGGCAGTGCGTCGAGGTGGAGGCCGAGGAGGGGGTCGACGAGTACACCGCCGGCCTCACCTGGACCGATGTCGGTGGCCTGAACGGCTCGTCGTTCTCCCGGTTCCGCGTCGCTCCCACCCTCTCGGAGGCGCAGGCCGACACAGGAACCTCAGGCATCGGCGAGGTCGAGGACTATCCGATCAACCTCGCCACACTGCCCGTGACCGTCGCCTACTTCTCGTCGACGAAGTCAGGCAACACCATCGACGTCACGTGGTGGTCCGGCACCGAGTCGGCAAACGTCGGCTACGTGATCTACGGCGAGAAGCCGAATGGCAAGCAGATCGCACTGACCGACATCATCGTCGGGGCCGGCGACTCGTTCGTGCCGCTCGAGTACCGCCAGTCGGTCTCGGGCAACTACACGACCCTGTGGCTTGCCGACGTCGACCTCGTCGGCGTCGAGACCCTGCACGGGCCCTACCAGGTCGGAAAAGCAGTCGGCACGGTGCCCGCACCGGTGGCGCTCGACTGGAAGCCCGCCCAGGCGCAGATCGTCGCGAGCAACCAGACGGCCGAGGCAGAACGCGCCACGGCGCAGAACCAGGCGACCGCAGATGCGGTCGCCAGCGCCAACGGCCCGCGACGGGTCAAGGTGAGCCGCGTGGTCGGCATCGGCAACTCCGCGGCGCTCAGCGTGGAGACCGCCGGCATCTACCGGGTCAGCTTCGACGACCTGATGGCGGCCGGCATGGACTGGACCGGTGTCAAGATGAAGTCGCTGGCTGTCATCGACGCGGTCGGGCGACCCCGTTCCAGTGCGGATGAGCGGTGGCGGGAAGTTCACGACCGGCAAGTTCGTGGAGTTCTGGACCGACTCGATCGACACGCTCTACACAGGCACGAACGTCTATCGACTCGTGGTCGACCCGTCGCTGCGTCTAC
>CAVOQV010000011.1:0-307018 GCA_963698435.1 Ilumatobacteraceae bacterium
TGAGCGGGCTCGTCGACCCTGACTCGCCGATAGTCGCCGTCCCACGAGCCGGTACTCGCCGAGTCAACCGCCTCGCAGGACGCTCAGCACTCGGCGCGGAGGATTGCCTCCATCATCGGCTTTCAGAGCTGCTCGTTATCCCACTCCGGCGCCCGGCAGGAACGCCTCACGAGCGAACTCGGGTGACAGCTCCCACGCCAGACAACTGTTCGCGCGGTCTTCTGGTAACGCCTCGTCCCAGGCGAACCGGGTCGAGAACTCGGCGACCGCATCCGTCAACGGTTGGGTGTCCGCCATCGATTCGGGTGCAGGCTCCTCTTGATCGGCCGACGGTGCACTCTGCACCCGGCATCACCACCTCATGTAAGAAGGCGGCTGGACCCACACCCTCGCCGCCGGCCAATTCGCCACCTGGACCAGGCTGACGGGAAGGTCGCTGTCGAATGGCCCACAATCGACCGATCGACGGTCGACGGCGTCAGCGACAGCTGCGACATCGACCGTTGTCGCTGACGTTGCGTGCCGAAGAACAGGTTGGGGCGGGGCCGTTGGCCTCTTGTCGTGCGGCCACCGGCGGCGGACGCTGATCATGTAACGCGAACCGAGTACCTCGAACCGAGAAGGGGTGATCACCATGCGCCGCAAGCTGGTGGCAGCAGCGGCAGCCGCTGTGCTCCTGGTCGCAGCGTGCAGCGACGACGACGAAACAACGTCGACCGAAACGACGTCGACCGAGGCCACGTCGCCGACCTCCGCGCCCGCGGACACCGCCGCGCCCGCAACGACGGAACCGGCTGCGACCACCGAGGCGCCGGCGAGCACGGCGACGACCACCACCGCCGAGCCGGACGACGCCGGGAACGGATCCGTCCAGTTCGAATCGCTGTCGACCCGGCCGTGGGCCGACCCCGACGACGCCCACGAGACCCCCGAGGCGGCGGTCGCCGCGTTCCTCGAGTTCGCCACGAGCGAGCGCCGCGGGCCGGCTGTTCGACATCGACGACGTCGCAGTGGGCGGCTTCAGCGCAGGTGACGCACGTTCCGGCGAGGTGTCCGTCCAGTTCCGCGAGCAGTTCTTCGACGAGGCCAAGAGCACGTCGGTCCTGCCCGTGATCACGGTGGCGGTGCGCCAGGCAGGCCCGCAGGACACCTGGTGGGTCGTCGCCGCAACCACCGACGGGCTCACCGTCGACGCGCCCGTCGCCGACGCCGAGATCGGGGCGGCGTTCGAGGTCGACTTCACCAACGACCGGATGGCCGAACAGGTCCAGCAGCGGCTCTTCGACGCCGGTGACGACGAACCGTTCTTCGAAGCGCGCGTCTCAGGCAGTGGGATCTTCACGACCGGACGGCACGCCGCCATCCTCGACACCATGTCCTGTGGCTTCGTCGACGTGCCGGAGACGGACTACATCGACTTCGAGGTCGACGTCTGCGACGGGCCCGGCACGGCCGGCGCCGAGGGCACGTTCGTGGTTGTCTCCAACGGCGGCATCACCACCGTCCCCGTCGTGTTCGCCGAGTAGGACCGGCGACGCGTCCGGCCTCCTTCAAGACTTCGTCTGGTCCCTTGACTCCCGTCGGGACGTGCGTACCGTGGGCCGGGTCGGGGATGCGGGCGACGAATCGAATCCAGTCATGCCCGTGCTTCGAGGGCGACTCGAACCGGGAGGATCCGAGATGGCCGACGAACTGCAGGCCGACGTCGTGCTCGAGGGCGGGGGCGTGAAGGGGATCGCGCTCGTCGGCGCGATCAGCGTGCTGATCGACGCCGGCTACACCTTCCCGCGTGTGGCGGGTACCTCGGCGGGTGCCATCGTCGGTGCACTCCTCGCCGCGGACACGTCGGCCGAGCAGATGCGGTCGATCATGGCAGCCACCGACTACCGGCGCTTCCAGGACGAGTCGTGGCTCGACGCACTGCCGGGCGGCAAGATCATCTCGCTGCTCGTCGACGACGGCATCTACGAGGGCGAGTACCTGAAGGCCTGGCTCGACGAGGTCCTCGGCGACGTCGACCTCTTCGAACACCTCGCCCTGCCCGACGACCCCGACTCGGCGCTGCCGCCCGACCAGCGGTATCGACTCGTCGTCAACGTGTCCGACGTGTCACTCGGCCGGCTCGTCCGCTTCCCGTGGGACTACGACCGCATCTACGGGCTCGACCCGGGACGACAGCGCATCGTCGACGCGGTCCGGGCGTCGATGTCGATCCCGTTCTTCTTCGAGCCGGTGCGCCTCCGGTACGAACGCACCGTGGACGGCCGACAGCGCACCGCCACATCGGTACTCGTCGACGGCGGGATGCTCTCGAACTTCCCGATCGACGTCTTCGACCGACGAGACGGCCGGACACCCCGATGGCCGACCTTCGGGATCAAGCTGTCCGACCGCCCGGGCGCCCTCGCCGACTCGTTCCCCAAGAACGTCGACGGGCCATTCAAGCTCGCCAAGGCGATGTTGGGCACGATGACCAGCTACCGCGACGCCATGCACGTCGACGAGGCCCAGGTGCGCGCCCGCACGATCTTCGTCGACACGATGGGCGTCACCGCCACCGACTTCGACCTCGACACAGCAACCCAGAACGCCCTGTTCGACAGCGGCGCGGACGCCGCGCAGCGATTCCTCGACGGCTGGGACTTCGACGCCTACATCGCCGCCCACCGGTCGGGCATGATCCGATCGGCGCCAACCTGACGGCTACTTGCCGTTCTTGCCCTTGCCGCCGCTGTTGCCGGGGGCCTTGGGCTTGCCGGACGTGTCCGATTCGCCGCCCTTGTTCTTGCCGTTGTTCTTCTTCTGGCTGTCTTCGCCGGCTTTCGGGGTGGGGGACTGCGTGGCGTCCGACCGCTCGGCTTCCTCGCCGTCGACTTCCTCGCCGTCGACTTCTTCGCCGTCGACTTCTTCGCTGTCGACTTTCTCGAGGTCCTTCTTGCCGCAGTCGGACTGGGCCGCGTCACGCACGTCCACGTTCTCGAACGGTGCCTCACCTCGGGCGACGGCACTCACCGTCTTGCCGTGGTTGCCTGGCAGGCACATCTCCTCGTTGAACGCCGTCTCCGGATTGTCGACGAACATCGGTGTCTCGTCCGGCTCGACGAGGGTCGTCTCCTCGCCGTCCTCTGCCGACGCCTTCGAAGCGGTCGCCTCGAGGCTGGGCTCCTCGGCGATGGTGTCCTCGGGAATCGTGTCCTCGGCCATGGTGTCGTCGGGAATCGTGTCCTCGACGACGGTGGTGTCGGGGACCGTCTCCTCGACGACGACCGGAGACTCATCGGGATCGAGGCCCAACGGGTCGAACCCACCCGGACTCGCCGCAGCGACCCCGCCGAAGCCGATCACACCTGCGGCGATCAATGCGCCGACACGAGCGCGGCGAGAGGCGAACCGGGTGGAGGTGATGGTCATGAGACTCCCCTTGGAGGATGGGTGGGCGTTGACCATGAGTTCGACGATCTGCGACTCGTTGTGGAGTTCGGCGTCGCTCGCCGGCAGGCGGAGCGTGGAAAACACATCGTCGGCGTCGTCGAAAATCCTCATGGCACCACGTTCATCGTCTGGGAGTCGTCGTCCGTTACAGCCAATTTCCGGCGAAGGCGCTGGACGCCTCGGTGAACGAGCACGCGTACGTTGCCCTCCGACGTCCGCAGGATCTCGGCGACGTCGGCGACCGGCATGTCGTTCACCAGCCGGAGCATCACGGCTGCACCCATCTGGTCGGGCAGCGTGGCCACCAATGCAAGCGCCCGGTCGATGGATCCGTTGCGGTCGAACACGTCGTCGGCGCCGCTGGCTGTCTCGGCGTCGTCGGTGGCACGCACGGCGATCTGATCGTCGCGTACCGACCGTCGAATCGAGTCCACCCCGCGCCGGTGCGCGATCGTGAACAGCCAGCGCCGGAAGTCGTCGGCGTCACCCTCGAAGCGGTGAATGGATGTCGCGACGTCGATCCACACCTGCGATGCGACGTCGTCGGCTGCAACGGTGCGGCGGGCTCGGAGGTAGCGCAACACGGCGGCGTGATGTGTTCGCCACAGCTCTGCCAAAGCGTCACGGTCGCCGGCACGAGCACGTTCGAGCACTGACGACTGACCCTCTCCCACGAGGCCATATCGGCACGGAAGTGACCCGACTTGAGAAGAAATTCCCAGGTCGGTGAATCCGGTGGTCAGGGCAGGTGCCGCCGAGGTGCGTGTTCGCCCTCTTCATCGCGGAAGAGAGGGATCGCGATCATCTGTGTGACACCCCCTCGTCATACTGATCTGTACCGACTCCCCTCCGCTGAATCACGCATTCGACAGGAGGACAGAACATGAACACCGACCAACTGCGAGACGCCTTCGAGGCGGTGCTCGCAGCCGATCCCGACGTCGTCGAACGCGACGAGTTGGCCGACCTGGTCGCTTCGGCGAGCCGGGTGCGGGCCATGCTCGACGGCTTCGACGTCCGGTGTGCCCGGAGATCCCGGGCGCTCGCCGACGAGGGCCGGGCCGAACCGCCCGGTTCGATGTTCAACCGGGCCGGCAACCGATCCAGCAAGCAGAGCGCGGCGATCGCCGAGCGTTCGTCGGCGTGCGACGCCATGCCGGGCTTCGAAGACGCGCTGAACGACGGCGAGGTGTCGTCCGGGCATCTCGATGCGCTCGCCGGAGCCCGCAAGGGGCTGAACGACGCGCAGCGAGCCGAGTTCGACGACCACCACGACGCACTGGTGGCCGCGGCTGCTGGTGAGGGCGTCGACACGTTCGCCCGCCGGTGTCGCGAATTGGCGCGGCGGATCGTGGCGAACTCACACAGCGGTTCCGATGCCGACGAACTCGACGCGCAGCGCAAGGCGTCGAACGTGAAGCACTGGGTCGACCGGATCACCGGGATGGGTCACACGCATCTCGAGCTCGACCCGGTGCGCGATGCCACGCTGTGGGGTGCCATCGACGCCTACACCGCCCGGCTCCGCAACGCCGACGGCAACGCCGGCACACCGTGGAGCCAGTTGCAGGTGAACGCAGTGGTCGAAGCCGTCGCCGGCGACGGCATGTTCGACAGCGACGTCGTCTCTGGCGATGCAGCCGAGGGTGCTGGCGGCGATGCGGCCGGCGTGTGATCGTGGGCCGGCCCGCGCCGGCGGGGGAGAACGACTGCCGCAGGTGCCCCAGATGTACGTGCTCGTCGACCTGAGCGTGCTGAAGGAGGGGCTCGGTGCCGGCGGGATCTGCGAGACGCAAGATGGGGTGCCGCTGCCGGTGTCGACCGTGCGGCGGATGTGCTGCGAGGCCGAGATCGTGCCCGTGGTGTTGGGTGGCGACGGCGAAGTGCTCGACGTCGGCCGCACCGAACGCACGGCCAACCGGGCTCAACGCCGGGCGCTGCGGGCGATGCACCGCACCTGTGCCCACCCCGACTGCACCGTCGGGTTCTCGGCCTGTCGCATCCACCACGTCAAGTGGTGGTGGGAACACAACGGACCCACCGACATCGACAATCTGCTGCCGTTGTGCGAACGGCACCACCACCTCGTCCACGAAGGCGGCTGGACTCTCACGATGACTCCCGACCGGGTCGTCACCTGGATCCGCCCCGACGGTGTCGTCTACTGGACCGGCTCGTCGATCGACCGGGTAGCCGCCGGCCGCCCGTCCCTGGCGGGAAGGGCGAATGCAGCATGACTCACCGGGTCGTCAGCGGGCCGTTGCTCCGCTCGCCGGTAGGGCCGAGCCGAGGTGGCGGGCCAGCAGGTCGATCGTCGAGTCGTCGAGCAGTCGATCCGCACGGTCGCGCAAGACCGAGGTGACGAGGGCCGCGGGCCAGGTCACCAGCACGCCGCCGATCCGGAACGGCTTGGGGAACCAGCCCCACGTCGCCACGGTCAGGCACAGCACGGGATGCACCGGCAACTCGCCGAGGCCGACGTCATCCAACTGCGCGCGCACGGCCGCGACCTGCCACCCCATTGCATCGACGAGCTTCGTGCGGTTGTGGTCGCCGACGAACAACCGCTCGCCGCTCGATCGCCAGCCGCCCACGTCTCTACGCCGCACGCGGCCGGTGTCGTCCATGGCGTCGACGAGCCAGATCCCGGTCGGTGCGATCACAACGTGGCCGATGCTGCCGCGTGCGCCCGGCGCACTGCGATCGTGGAGCACCTCGGTCGGCGGGGCGAGTTCTGCGTCCAGACGTGAGACGAGGCGTCGTTCATCGTGCGAATACCTCCGCCGCGCCGCCATACGACTCCATCGTCGGGGGCGCTCCGCGACTTGAGCGGGCAGCATGGCCGGTCGGTCGGCCGGCCTGGTGAGTGGCTACCCCGGAGTGCTGATGGACCGGGCTCTCGGGTGCGGTCTGGCGTCGTTGTGCGGTCCGTCGGATTGGGTCCGTCGGGTTCGGTCCGTCGGCTGTGTTCCGGTGGCGCGAGTGTCAGCGGCTGTCTTTGCCGGTGTTCACGAACTTGATGCACTGGCCCTGATTGCGGAACCCGAAGGTCTCCCAACCACCCTTCTTGCAGTCGTTCTTGGAGGTCGGATCGATCGGGCCCACCGTGAACTCGACCCAATCGAAGTACCAGTTGTTCTCGTCCGCCGAGCGCATGTCGGACTTCGACGGTGGCATTGGCTGAGAAGGTCTTCCTGATCACGTCGGGTTGGCGCACGGTGGTCGCGGTGTTTCCGACGTCTCCATCGAGCGCTCTCGCCGGGATAGCTGGACGTCCCCGTCCAGACCGGAAGCTCTGGACCGCTTGAAGGCGACTTCGACCCCGTCGATGCGGTACTCGAAGAACGCCAACCAGTATGTCGGGTTGACGAAATCGAGGGTGACCGTCCCGGGTCCCTTCGAGACCTCGTTGACGTGCGGTTTCTCCGCCAGGCGGTTTGCGTCGTTGGTGCTCCGGGGGAAGTCGTCGACGGGGGCGGCGAGGGCGGCCGGGGTGACGATCATCGTCAGCCCGGCGAGGGCGGCTACCAGACCTACAGCGGTACGCGTGCGGAAACCCATGTCGGTGCTCCTTCGTGGTGGCGGTTGCTCAACAGTACATCGGTGCGTTCATCAAGGAACTTGAGGGAATTCTGACCATTGCCAGAAGCACGCCGGGCCGACCGTCGGGTGCCACACTGGCCGATGTGGACTCCCGGACCCTCATGAAGCAGGTGCTCGTGCAGGGCGACCGAGTCGTGAAGCCCGCCGACGGCGTCACCGTGCTCATCTACCACCGTGTGGGCGGCGGCTCGGGCAGTGAGGTCGACCTCGATGTCGACGCATTCCGAGCGCAACTCGAACACCTCCGTGATCACCACACGGTGATCGACCTCGACACTGCCGCGGCCGTGCTCGCAGGTGATGCAGCCGATGAGCGACCAGCAATGCCCGAGCGTGCGGTGGTCGTCACCTTCGACGACGGGACCGACGACTTCTGCGACGTGGTGGTGCCGGCGCTCGTCGACTACGGCATCCCCGCCACCCTGTACGCCGCCACCCACTTCATCGACACCGGCGAGGCGTTCCCGTGGGACGCCCCACCCGCCACCTGGGCAGGGCTTCGCGACGCTGCGTCGACCGGCCTGGTCACGATCGGCTCGCACACGCACACCCATGCCCTTCTCGACCGAGCCGACCCTGCCGAGATCGGCGCCGAACTCGACCGTTCGATCGAGCTGATCGGCGAGCACATCGGCACACCACCCGCACACTTCGCCTACCCCAAGGCGCTGCCCGGCTCCGAAGCAGCCGAAGCCGAAGTGCGCAGCCGGTTCACCACCGCAGCGCTGGCCCGCAGCCGTGTCAACGAACCCGGCAAGACCGATCTCCACCGGCTCTGGCGCACCCCGATCCAACGCAGCGACGGCCACGACTTCTTCGTCGCCAAAGCCGCCGGCGGCCTGCGGCTCGAAGGCGAACTCCGCGAGCTGGTCGCCCGGGTCAAGTACCGCGGCGCCACCCGCTGAGCGTGGCCGAACCCGACACGCTCGATCCTCGCGACCGCGAGGTCGCGGCGGTGATGTCATGGATGCTGCCCGGCGGGCGTCGAGAGGCGGTGCCGGTACTCGACATCGGATCGGTTCGTCGGCACGGTGATGCATCAACGTGTGAGCGGCCTCGTGCTGGAGGCGTTCGACCAGGGTGCGCTCGCCGACCGCGCCCGACGACACCCGACCCCGACTGGTCGAGGCGCACCTCGCGGCTCTGCGCAGTTCGCTCGCCGCCGAGGCCGCGAGCGTCACCGTGTCGGAGCTGTTCCGGTCGGCCGGTATCCGCCACGCCATGTTGAAGGGGTGCGCCACCGCACAGCTCGACTACCCGGATCCGGCGATGCGGGTCACCGGCGACGTCGACGTGCTGATCGGCCGGGACGACTACGCGCAGCGCGATCGCCACCCTCGAAGCCGCCGGACTCCACCGGATGGCGCCGGCGTTCCGGAGGGCTGGGAGCGGCGCTACGGCAAGGACATCGCGCTGATCGGTGACGATCGTGTCGAGATCGACCTGCACCTCGCCCTCGTCGCCGGCTACTTCGGGATCACCATGCCGACGGAGCCGCTGCTCGAGCGGCTGGTCACCTACGAGGTCGCCGATCGGCCGATGCCCGGCGCTCGACGCGATGGGTCGCCTGCTGCATGCCTGCATCCACACCGCGTCGACCACGCCGATACGTCTCGGGTCGGCAGCCGACGTCGTCCAGATCGCCGGGTCGGGCGACGTCGACGCCGTCGAGTTCGCCGCGTTCGCGATGGAGCTGCGCTGCGAGGCGATCGTCGCCCGCGGGTCTCGCCCGGGCCTGGGACGCATTCGGCGTCGGAGCCCACCGAACTCTCGGAGTGGGCACGCCGAAATCGGCCTCGACGATCGCGAACGCAAGGCGCTGGCCGCGTTCGACGGCGCCGGAGGCGAGTCGCAAGTGGCAGTCGGGCCTCGACGCCCTGCCGCCGTGGAAGCGGCCCGGCTACCTGCTGCCGCTGCTGGTGCCGTCACGGGCGCACCTGCGCCACCGTCACCGGTCGTACCTCGATCACCTCCGCATCTCGGCTCGCCGGCTGTCCCCGGGGCGCCGATGAGCGCTCGGTAGGATCCGATCGATGCGAGTACTCGTCACCGGAGCGGCAGGCTTCATCGGCTCCCACGTGTGCGAGCGACTCGTCGCCCACGGCCACGAGGTCGTCGGCATCGACGACCTGTCGACCGGCTCGCCGGCGAATCTCGACGGCATCGCCGTCCGCCTCGTCGAGGGGTCGATCCTCGATCCCGATGCGCTCGCCGACGCGTCCGCGGGCGCGGACGCCATCGTGCCACCTGGCGGCGCGCCCGTCGGTGCCGCGATCGATCGTCGACCCCGTCGCCAGCCACGAGGCCAACGCCACCGGCACGCTGCGGGTGCTGGAAGCCGCCCGCACGCTCGACGACCCGATCGTGGTCGTCGCCTCGTCGTCGTCGGTGTACGGCGCCAACCCCACGCTGCCGAAGCGTGAGGACCTCGCCACCCAGCCGCTGAGCCCGTACGCGGTCAGCAAGCTCGCCACCGAGCAGTACGCGCTGGCCTGGCAGCACAGCTACGGGATGCGGACGCTCGCGTTCCGCTTCTTCAACGTGTTCGGACCCCGCCAGGCGCCCGGCCACGCCTACGCCGCCGTGATCCCGGCGTTCACGCACGCGGCGCTCACCGGCGAACCGCTCACCGTGCACGGCGACGGCACGCAGTCACGCGACTTCACCTACGTCGGCACCGTCACCGAGGTGATCGTCGACGCCATCGAACGCGGCGTCACCTGTGCGACGCCGGTCAACCTCGCGTTCGGCTCGCGGACCAACCTGCTCGAGGTGATCGACCGCCTCGCCGACATCGTCGGCACCCACTCGAGCGCAACCACATCGACACCCGCCCCGGCGACGTCCCCCACAGCCAGGCCGACAACACGCTGCTGCGATCGCTGTTCCCCGACGTCACCCCGGTCCCGCTCGACGACGGCCTGGAGGCCACGGTCGACTGGATGCGCGAGTACCTCGCCGTGCCGTCACCCACGTGAGCGAACCGTTCTACTCCCGCGCCCCCGACGTCGTCTGGCGCCTCGGCCCCGATCGGGTGTTGGTGCACTCCGTCGGCGCCGATCGTCGAACTCGGGATCTCCAGGGAGTTGCGGCCTTCGTGTGGATCTCACTCGACGAACCAGGAACCAGGGCGCAAGTCGTCGCTCGGTTGACCGAGTCGGAGATCGTCGCTGACGCAGACAAGGCAATCAACCTGCTCGTGGCCAGCGGGTTGGTCGTTGCGAACGAGCCGGAATGACGCTGCTCGGTCCGTACGTCGCTCTCGGCTGCCCATTCGAAGTCGAAGCCTCACCATCCATCGCTTCACTACTGCGGAAGCGCTGCACGACCTGAGTAGCGACGACACACCCCGGCATCGGCTGAGAACGACGCAGGACCGCTCGGGTAAGTGGACCGTTGGGTGGGATGGTGAAGAGCCATTCATCGGGGATGACTTCGACCATGCGCTCTACAACAGCCTCTCGGCCATCAACTCCCTCGCAGCACGCGAAGGGGCCAAGGACTGTGCGGTGCTGCACGCAGGATCGGTCGCAGTCGACGGCCGCGGAGTGGTGTTCGTCGGTCACAGCGGCGCAGGGAAGTCCACCCTCACGGCTGCCATGGCGATGGCGGGACACGCCTATGTCGCCGACGAGGTGGCCGCGATCACTTCTGATACCAGAATCCGTGCGTTCCATCGACCGGTAGGGCTCCGCGCCGGCGGCGCTGCGGCCCTCGGCGTCGAGGTGCCCCCAGGCCCATTCGAGCTCACATATCCGCTTCGGCTCGGACACCGGGCAACGCTCATCGATGGCGCCCGACTCACTCGAATCTTCATCGTCGAACGCGTCGTCCGATGCAAGCTGCATCGGAAGTGACCGGGCTCACCAGGTTGGAGCCTGCGTCAGCGCTCGTTCCGGTTGGCGAACCACGCGCTTGCCGCGGTGCAGAGCGTGCGACCTTTCGGCGCATTGACGCTACTCGTGAGAACCGTGCCGACATTCGCTACTCCGGTACGGCGAGGTTCGCGACGCTGTCGGGTCATCGAGGCTGACTACGCGCTGAGTAACGACTCGAACTCGAGAACTCCTCGTGGAAGCAGAGACGCTTGCTTGCTGAGGTGACGCCAGCAAGAGACGTCGAACTCGGCGTCGCGGCTGCGTCAGGCTACTCGAGCGTCCAGTTGGCCGCTGTTGTAGGCACGAAAGTCGAAGTCGTATGGTCCGTCTGCAGGGCTTTCATCTGGGATGTTCGAGAACGTGCACGTGGAACGTCGTGTGACCCTCACCGTGAGCCGTATCGCCGCTTACGAACTTGCCAGCTTGAGTCGTGGCTAAGGCAGCAGGGACACGCCGTCATCGGAGACGGTTCCAGAACTTCCCGTCGCGGAAAGAGGCACCACGGTCAGCCACGGAGCCTGTTCGCGTCACTGCCGCTCGTGCAGATTGGATTCTTCAGTACCACAGTGAAGGTTGCAACCTTGTTCGCAGGACCGTTCTGCACATCGACGGCGTTGGGCTCACGGTCGTGATGAGACGAACGCGGGCGATGAGATGATCGACGCAGCGCCGACGGTGACCACGCCACCCGCCACCAATTTTGTCAATGCTCTCGACGGTCCACCGTGAGCCCTTCGTCAGGTCTGTTGCGCTGGTCAACATAGCTGGTCCGCGGCTCTCTGGCACACTCATCTACCCCTGATGCAGACTTGCCCCCTACTCGGGGTGGTCTTGAAACCACAAGAAGCGACGACAGATTGGTTGCCGACGCCCTACTGGTTCAGCTCGAGTCACGGGGCAAGACACGTGCCAGGTGTGCTCATCATCGGCATTGCAGCCAGCTGCCAGTTGGGGTTGCCGTTGGCCTGGTTTCTGTACATGTAGCGGTACTCGCGGCACTGGTATCCGACCGGCTGCCCAGTTGTGTCGAGGCACACGTAGCGGACGTACCACGTGAATTCGAACGCGTCGCCCCGCCGGAACGGGGAGTTGCCGGGCCCGGTCCCGGTCGCCGTGACGGTGACGAATCCGGCGCCAGGTACGTATGTTGATCCAGACGGATTCACGGTCACGTCGAGATTCCCGATCACCTGGTTGACCACTGCATGCGAATCGACTCGCATCCCGCCCGGTGTGGAGCACATGACCCCGGGGCTGGTGATCTGCCACTTCGCCGATCGCTTGTCGTTGGCGGTCAGCGACAGGGATCGGGGCGTCGTGAGCCCCGGGCCGGCGGGTTGATCACCCGGAACGCTGCCCGCTGCGAAGACCGTCGACGACGACACCATCGACGCGCCGGCGACGACTGCGCCACCGGCCATCATCTTCTTGAGTGCTTCTCGTCGGTCCATCGCTCGCTCTTCCGACCACCCCCTTCGGACGGTCGTCCACGCGAGCGGTCATCACGACGTCAGGATCCATGCGTGGTATCGATCGACGAGGCCGGACCACAGTCGTGCCCGGTCGAAGTTCTCCACCACCCAGAGGGTTTCTTGACGTTCGCTTGAAGATCGACCGATTCCGGCGTCTACTTGAGCGACAATTTCCTCGCTGAGCGCGTCGACGTCACCGACGGCGACCAGCGCCGAGCCGGGTGCCACCGCATCGACCGTGCCGGTCGCGGCGTACCCGACCACCGGCACGCCGCACAGCTGCGCCTCCAAGCGGCACGTTCGGCAGACCCTCCCGGTAGGAGGGGAACGCCAGCACGTCCATCGCCCGGTAGGCCACGCCGGTGTGGTCGAGCCACGGCACGGTCACGATCCGTTCGTCGCGCTCGATCGTCGCCCGCACGTCGGGCGGGACCGGGTCGCCATCCTCGAACTGGCCGACCAGCAGCAGCCACACGTCGGGCCGCTGTCGCAGCGTCGACGTGAAGACGCTGCGTCAGGTCGGCGATGCCCTTGTCGCGGGTGAAGCGCCCGACGAACCCGACGACCGTCGCGTCGGCCGGCAACCCGAACCGCTCACGGGCCTCGGCCCGGGTCGGCAGCACGTCGTCGGCGAACCGGGACACGTCGATGCCGTTGCCCGAACCGCCGCCGATCACCTCGCCGCGACCGGGCCGATCAGGCCCTCGTGCTCACCGATCTCCAGCAGGCTGCGGCTGTTGAACACCACGTGGTTCGCGGAGTGAATCGCGATCCACTCCAACGAACGGAACAGGCGCCGCCGCCAGCCGGTCGCCGTCTCGAACCGGAACCCTCGCACCACGTACACCCGCACCGGCACCCGGCACATCCAGGCGGCCAGCATCCCCAGCAACCCGGCCTTCGGCGTCGACGCGTTGACGATCGTCGGTCGCAGCCGGCGGATCAGCCGGATCGTCGCCCACAGCGCCCGAAGATCGGCGATCGGGGACGGCTCGCGCACGAACGGGAGATGCTCGACGGTCACGCCGTCGTCCCACTTGCCGGGCTCGGGCGGTGAGTCGGGTTCCGCGCGTCGTGCGGCCACCGTCACGTCGAAGCCGTGTTCGTGCAGGTAGCCGAGCTGCCCGCGCACGAGCACGCTCGAGATCTCGTCGGTCAGCAGGTACAGCACCCTCGTGCGCGGCGCATCCGCCCGACCCGCTGGGTCGGCGTTCACCGGGTCAGAGGAGTTCACCGCGGAACTCGTGGCCCTTCAGCAGGTTCTTGGTGTCGAACACCAGGGACGCGTGCTCGGCGATGATCGCGGGATCGAACTCTGGATGGTCCACCAGCACGACCACCACATCGGCCGCCGTCAGCTCCTCCTGGGAGAACGGCACCAACGAATCGGCCAGATGGAGTGCGTTCACCTCGGGGATGTACGGGTCGCAGAACCGCACGTCGGCGCCGCTCGCCTGCAGCCGCGCGGCCACGTGTACCGACGGGCTCTCGCGCCAGTCGCTCGTCGCCTTCTTGTAGGCCAACCCCAGCAGCAGCACCCGGCTGCCGTTGACCGACTTGCGTTCACGGTTCAGCATCGCCGTCACCCGGTCGTGCACGTAGTCGGGCATGTGCTCGTTGACGTCGTTGGCCAACTCGACGAACCGGAACGTGTGGCCCAGGTGCTGCTTCACCCGCCAGGCCAGGTAGCTCGGGTCGATCGGCAGACAGTGGCCGCCGACACCGGGGCCCGGCGTGAACTTCATGAACCCGAACGGCTTGGTCGCCGCTGCGTCGATCGCCCGCCACACGTCGACGTCGAGGTCGCGGGCGAACATCGCCAGCTCGTTGACCAGCGCGATGTTGACGTGACGGAACGTGTTCTCCAACAGCTTCACCAACTCGGCCTCGGCACACGAGCCCGACCGGCACCGTCTGGTCGACCAGCGCCGAGAAGAACGCGTCGACGACGGCGAGACCATCGGGCGTCGAACCGCTGACCACCTTGGGGGTGTTCACCAGGCCGTGGGTGGGGTTGCCGGGATCGATCCGCTCGGGGGAGTAGCCGAGGAAGAACTGGTCCTCCGTCAAACCCGAACCGTCGGCCAGGATCGGACCGAGCAGTTCGTTCGTCGTGCCCGGATAGGTGGTGCTCTCGAGGATCACACACGCTCCGGGTTGCATGTGGGCGGCCAGGTCGCGGCCGGCGTGCTCGATGTACGACAGATCGGGCAGGCCGTCGCGCAGGGGAGTGGGCACGCTGATCACGGCCACGTCGAAGCCCTCGAGGTCGGCGGGGTCGACCGTGGGGGAGTAGCCCTCGTGCAGGGCCCGCGTCAGTTCCTCGTCGGAGATGTCGCCGACGTAGCTCTCGCCGGCGAGCAGCGACTCCACGCGCTCGACGGACGCCTCGAAGCCGACCACCCGGAATCCGACCTCGACGGCCCGCATCGCCACCGGCAGGCCCACATAGCCCTGCCCGACCACCACCACCTTCGCCGTGCGGTCATTGATCTTCTGGATGGCCTCGTCGGCGTTCATCGTGCTCCTGGATGGTTGATGTCGTGTCGTGTGATGGTCATGGCGTGATCGGGCGGGCCGGCACGCCGACGACGGTGACGCCGGGCTCGACGTCGGCGGTCACCACCGCGCCGGCGCCGACGAAGGCCCCCGCGCCGATCGTGACGCCGGGGAGCACGTTGGCACCCGTACCGATCGTGACGGCCTCGCCGAGGTGCACGTTGCCGCTCACCGTCGCCCCCGGATAGACGCTGACGAAGTCGTCGAGCACCGAATCGTGCCCGATCGTGGAGTTGACGTGCAGTTGCGTGTGGCGCCCGAGCGTGATGTTCGTCGTCACACGGCTGCCGGCGGTGAGGATGCAGCCCTCGGCGATCCGGTTGTCGCCCCCCACGGTCGCCATCGGGTGGATGAGGGTGAGCGCCTGTCGCCCCGCCGCCGTCAGCCGCTCGTCGAGCCGCCGGCGCACCTCGCCGGCGCCGATCGCGATGACGTAGCCGGCGTCGTCGCTGATGCTCGCGCCGCGGTGCGCGCCGTGTTTCGCGCCGTGGTCGGTGCCGTCGTTCGCGCCGTGGCTCGGGTCGTCGGGACTGGTGCACAGGTCGTCGACGCAGCCGAGTCTCGACGTTCCGAGGCGAGCCAACAGATCATCCGACGTGGCCGAGGTCGTCGACGTAGCCGATCAGCTCCACACCGGCACCGGCGGCGTTCATCGACTCGACGACGTCGTGTACCTCACGGCCGAAGCCACCGGCCCCCACGATCACCAGTTGGGCGCGCACCGTCACGGGCGTGACGCTATCGCTCCACCTACGCTCAGCCGGATGACCCCCGCACGCTGGCTGCACTCCCCGGTGAAGCGGGCGTTCGATGCGACCGTCGCCGCTGCGGTTCTGCTGCTGGTCAGCCCGCTCGTCGTCGCCACCGCGATCGCCGTGCGGCTCCGGCTCGGGGCTCCGGTGCTGTTCCGTCAGCCGCGCGCCGGCCTGCACGGTGAGCCGATCGAGATCGTGAAGTTCCGCAGCATGACCGACGCTCGTGACGCCGTGGGCGAACTGCTGCCCGACGAACAGCGGCTCCCGCCGTTCGGTCGCCTCCTGCGCTCGAGCAGCCTCGACGAACTGCCGCAACTGTGGACCGTGGTGCGCGGCGACATGAGCCTCATCGGGCCCCGTCCGCTGCCGCTGACCTACGTCGACCGGTACAGCCCCGAGCAACGCCGCCGCCTCGACGCCATTCCGGGCATCACCGGCTGGGCCCAGGTGCACGGACGCAACGCCCTCGATTGGCCAACCAAGCTGGCGTACGACGTCTGGTACGTCGACAACGCATCGCCCCGCGTCGACCTGAAGATCATCGGGCTCACCCTCCGAGCCGTGTTCTCGCGCAGCGGGATCAACGCCATCGATCACGTGACCATGCACGAGTTCCTCGGCGACAACCCGCAGCGATGAGCGAGGTGCGCGTATGTGGTGGTGTGGCTCATCGCTGGTGGTGATCAGGGCGTTGCGATGAGCGGGGTGCGCGTATGTGGTGGTGTGGCTCATCGTTGGCGGTGGTCGGGGCGTTGCGATGAGCGGGGTGCGCGTATGTGGTGGTGTGGCTCATCGTTGGTGGTGGTGGGGGTGTTGCGATGAGCGGGGTGTCCGTATGTGGTGGTGTGGCTCATCGCTGGTGGTGGTCGGGGTGTTGCGATGAGCGGGGTGTCCGTATGTGGTGGTGTGGCTCATCGCTGGCGGTGACCGTCGCTAGCGGTGGTCGTCTGCCGGTGGGGTGGCTTCGGGTCCGAGGTCGTTGACGTTGGCCATCGGGGCGGGCATCCTGTGGCCGTGACCGACGCCGGCTTCGACCCGAGCGACACCCCGCTCGGCGTCGACGGCGTGGAGACCGCGGTGTTCGACGGCGAAGCCGTGCTGTTCCACGAGAGTGCGTCGATGGTCCATCGGCTCAACGCCGTCGCCGGCGCCGTGTGGCTGCTCTGCGACGGCGAGACCACCGTCGCCTCGATGCCCGACGAACTCGCCGAGGTGTTCTCCGTGCCCGCCGCCGACCTCGTCAGCCCGATCGGCGAGGCACTCGAGAGCCTCGGCGCCGCCGGCCTGCTCGTCGGCCGCGACGGCCCGATCCACCTGCCGCTCGTGCCCGATCCGCAACGATCCGCGGACGGCACCCCGATCCTCGTCGCCCCGCCCGATCCTTGAGGCACGCCGAGCGACCGCTCCGTGTGGGCGGACACCGTGACCTTGCGCGTCGGCGAACAGCTCGTCGGCGTCCGGCCCGACACCGACACGACCGCAGCCCGGATCCGCACGGTGTTCGCCGCCTGGCTCGACGGCGACGCGACGGGCGAGCAGGGTGAGCCCGTTCCGTGGGCGTTCAGCCTGCGCCTCGACACCGCCCGGACCGGTCGAGGTCCCAAGCCGGTGCCGCAACTGCGAATCGGCAGCTCGCTGCTCGCCCGGTCGCGTAACGCTGACGACATGCTGCACGCGCTCGACGCCGTGCTCGGCGGCGTGCTCGCCCGCCAGGACGACACCCGCTGCTGGCTCGGGCTGCGCACGTTCGCTGTCGACGATCGGGCCGTGCTGGTCGACGCCACACGCCCGGCGCTCATCGCCGATCCCACTCTCACCCGCGCCGGCGTCGCGGAGCTGCCCGTCTGGACGGTGGCCGTCGACGGCAACACCGTGAACGTGCCGCCACCGCTCACCGCCGCTGACGGGTCGACACCCGGTGGATCTCGCTACACGCTGGCAGGGATCGTCGGGCTCGACGCGTGCAACCACCACGCCCACGCCGACGATCAGGCCGACGCCCACGTCAACGACCTTGCCGACCATCTCGCCGAACACCATCCGTCGACGGCTGGTGCGCTGCTCGCGCGCTTCGCCGCGCGCCACCCTTCGAACGAGTGGTTCCACACGGTCGAACGGCTCGTCGACGCCGGGCACGTCCGCCTGAGTACCGACCGCGACAACGCCGCCGAACACATCCGCCGACTCCTTGCCGCGGGGCGGCCGGCGAGTTGACGCGCCGAGCCGCCGTGGATTCCCGCGCCTTCGACGCCCACGGCGTCACCTTCACGATCTCGTCGCCCGACGAGGCGGTCGTGGCCGCGTTCGACGATCTCCTCGTCGACTTCCGGGCGACCGCTGGTGCACTGGTTGCGCCTCGGTTGCGGTACTCGGTGGAGCCCATACCGGCGGAGGGCAACGACGACACGTGGTACCGGGTCACCGCCGGTGACGACACCGTGTACGCGTCGCTGCTCGAGGGCTCGTTGGTCTCGCACCTCCTGATGGACGTGAACGCCCGCGCCTCGATCGCCTGCCGGAACGAGGGCACCGTTCCTCTGCACGCCGGCACCGTCGCCGGGGCGACCGGAGCGATCGTGCTGCCGGGCGCATCGCACTCGGGCAAGACCACCATCACCACGGCGCTCGCTGCGGCCGGCCATCGATTCGTCGCCGACGAGGTCAGCCGGCTCGACCCCGATGCCTTGACGATCGCCCCCTATGGCAAGCCGGTGGCGCTGCGGGCCGCATCGGTCGAGCTGCTCGCACCAGCGATCACCCGGCTCCGCCGACCCGGGAGCCGCTTCGAGATCGACGAACGGTTCGTGCCTCCCTCCGAACTGCGCCCGTCCACCGAACCATCAACAGATCCGTCTGTTGGCAGCCCGGCGGCCCTGCCGATGCCCACCTCGGCGGGCCCGCTCAAGGGAGGCACGATCGAACCCTCTGCCGGCGTGGCCACCGAGCCGGTCCCGGTCGCTGCGATCGTCTTTCCTCGCTTCGACGCGGCCGGCCAGCACCGCTTTGTTCCGCTCAGCCAGGCCGAGACGCTCGAACGTCTCGTGCAGTGCACTCTCGGTGTGGCCTCGACGCCGGTCGGTGTCGACGTGTTCCGCATCCTGGAACGGCTCGCCCGGGCGGTTCCCGGCCACGAGCTCGCCTACAGCGAACTGCCCATGGCGCTCGGCGAACTGTCGCCGCTGATGACCGATCCGGGACAGCATCCCCCACCCGCGAAGTGAGCCTCAGTAGCGTTTTCGCGTGGTCGAACCGGCCCTCCGCGGCCCCCAGCGGATCCGACGTCGTGACGCGTTGCGTCTGCTTGCGGCGTCGTCCGGCGCTGCCGCGGCCGGCTCGCTGATCGTCAGCGGGCCCGTCCACGCCGACGTCGGCAGCGAAGCCTGCCTGTTCGCCTTCAGCGGCAACCCGGTGGTGACGGTCACCGCGTTCAACACCACCTTCTTCGGCGACTTCGTGACCCTCTCGATCGGCGCAGTTCCTGGATCCTGCCCCTGCGGTGCGGCCGCGAGCATCCAGTATGCGCTCCACCTCATCACCCCGCTCGCCACAGCCACCTCCGGCGGATGGAGTGCAACGAACTCCGCCAGCCTGATGTTCAGAAACCTGTGGCCCCCGGCCGGCGGTCCCTTCACCGTGTCGGCCGGGGTGAGGATCACGTGCACCGGGCCGTCGGGCACCACGATCCGTTGTCGGTTCGCCAGCGGCACCTTCAACATGCCCGCATCGTTCGGTCAGGTCGGCACGACGTTCGAGCTGCCGACCAACAATGGCAACAGCGCCTTCCCCAACCTGCCGGCGTGCGACGCAGCGGCACTGCGCGTGGTGGCGCTGCAGAGCGATGGCCTCATGATGATGTCGGGCGTCGCCCCGGTCCCGCCCGAACTGCAGGCGTTGATCGACGGGGCACCCGAGCAGCAGCCCATCGCGGTGCTCGCAGAGCAGCCAGCGCCCGCCGCCGGGGAACCCTCGGCCGACACCGCGCCGACCGAGACGACCTCGACCCCCGCGACCACTTCGACCACCGAGCCCGAGCAGACCCGCGACATCGCTCCCACACCGACCGCGGGCCCACCGACCACATCGACGTCGACCGCAGTCACCTCGACCACGCCGACCGCACCCGCTGACTGACCCGAACCGAAGCGAGTCAGCGCGTTGGTCAGGCGGCGCGGATCACCGACACGACCCGGTCGACCTGGGCGTCGCTGAGCACACTGCCGCTCGGCAGGCACAGGCCCCGTTCGAACAGCCGCTCGCTCGTACCGTTCACCCGGCTCGGCATCGACGCGAACACCGGCTGCAGGTGCATCGGCTTCCACAGCGGCCGGCTCTCGATGTCGGCCGCCGCCAACGCGGCCATGACCCGGTCGCGGTGGGACGGATCGTCGAAGGTCACGCACGTCAGCCAGCCGTTCCAATGGCCACCGCCACCGCCACCGTCACCGTCATCGCCACCGCGATCGCCACCGTACCACCGCCACCGTGATCGCCACCACCACCGTCATCGGCTGTCGACCATGGAGCGATCGGCATGAAGGCCAGGCCGGCCACCTCGGCCAGCTGGTCTCGGTAGTGCTCGTTGATCGCCAAGCGCCGTGCCGACATGTCCGGCAACCGCTCGAGCTGCGCACGGCCCATCGCCGCCAAGAGATTGCTCAAGCGGTAATTGAAACCGACGTCGGTGTGCTCGTAGTGAACCTCGGGCTGGCGGGCCTGGGTGGCCAGATACCGCACCCGATCAGCGACTGCCGGGTCGGGTGACAGCAACGCGCCACCGCCCGAGGTCGTGATGATCTTGTTGCCGTTGAACGACAGGATGCCGACGTCTCCAAGCGTGCCCGCGGCACGACCCCGGTGCGTCGATCCGAGCGCTTCGGCGGCGTCCTCCACCAGCGGCACGCCGTACTGTGCGCACAGCGGCACGATCGCGTCGTAGTCGGCGCACTGGCCGTAGAGGTCGACCGCCACCACTGCCGCCGGCAACCGGCCAGCAGCGTCGGCGGACGCGAGTGCGTCGGCCAACAGCTGCGGGTCGAGGTTCCACGACGTGACCTCACTGTCGAGGAACGTGGGCGTGGCGCCGGTGTAGGCGACCGCGTTCGCCGTGGCAGCGAACGTGAACGACGAGACGAGAACGTCGTCGCCGGGCCCGACACCGAGGGTCAGTAGCGCCAGGTGCAGCGCCGCCGTACCGCTCGACATCGCCACCGTGCCGGGCCAGCCGGTGAAGGCGGCGAGGTCGGCCTCGAACGCGTCGAGTTCCGGTCCGACCGGCGCCACCCAGCCGCTGTCGAACGCACGCAGCAACGCGTCGCGTTCGAGCGGTCCGACGTCGGGTGAGCTGAGCAGGATCCGGTCGGGATCGGGCACGGTCAGCGAGTTCCCGGCAGATCGGAGACGGCGAGCGGAAGGGTCGGGAGGGGAGTTGGTCGTGCCGTGTCGCATCGCTGGCGAAGCTACTCGCCGAGTACCCGGGCCTGGGTCGATGGACCCTCTGCGTCGAGGAGCGCTCGGCCGTCGGCGTCGACCACCGACACCGACAACTGCTCGTCGATCACCATCGGCTGGGGGCGCACCGCGAGCGAGTAGCCGTCGTCGAGTGGCACGGTGCCGACCAGTTCGTAGACCAGCGTGACCGACTCGCCTGGCGGCACGACGATGAACGCCGACCCGGTCGTCCAGCCCGCCTCGGTGCCGACCTGCACCTGGAAGTCGACGACGTCGCCGTCCGGCGTCCGCACCGAAGCCGACGTCACCGGCAGCGCCGAGTAGAGCGACACCAGGATCCGGTTCGTCCCGTCCGCGTCGCCCGTGTAGTTGCCGATCACACCGCCGGGCAGACCCGACGACGGCGCATTGTTGGTGAGGGTGACCGTCGCCGTCGCCGTCGTGGCGCCGGTTGCGGTGTCGACCGTGGCGTCGTAGACGACGTCACGCTCGAGGTACACGTCGAGCTTGTTGGCCCCGGCGTTGTTGAACACCACCGCCAACCCATCGCGGCCGTCCACGCTCGGCAGGCTCCCGGTCAAGCCGAGATCGGCGAAGTACTGCTGCTCGACGGAGTCGGCCGCCCACCCGACGATCCGACCCTCGTCCACGAGCGGTGCGAGGGTGTCGGCCACCGCGACCGGTCCGGGCAGCGCGCCGGCGAGCAGCAGCGAGATCGTCTCCTTCGACACTGCTTCGAGCAGGTCGACGCGCTCGTCCTCCTCGGTCTCGTACTGGTCGACGAGCAGGAACTCGACGACGTTGTTCTTGTTCAGCCTCCCGTCGACGCCGTCGACGCTGATCGGTCCCGTGAAGCCGAGCAGGCCGGCAACCGCGTAAGGGTCCATCGCGAACACGCCGTCGACGGCGCGCCCGCCGCTCTGTGGATAGAGCTCGGCGATGACCTGCCCGGTCGAGGGGAACTGCGGCGAAATCGTGATGTTCGACCACGGGACGTCGCCGGTGGTGCCCTGCGGGCCGTTGTCGAACCCGTACCGACCCCACATCTCGAGCCAGTCGGCGGGGCCGGTGATCACGCGGGGGTCGTCGCCGGCCCGGTTCAGGTCTCCGGTTCGCCCCGTGCCGGAGATCCGGATGCGCCCATCGTCGGCGGTCAACTCGATCCAGTTGCCCATGAACCCGCCGAGCCCGCGGGTTTCCGCGGGTGTCGTGAACGCAACGAAGTAGCGGCGGGGGCCGTCGGCTCCCACCAATGCAGGGAGCCGCTCGACCGCCTGCACCACATTCGCGAGCTGTGGTCGATAGTCCTCGAGATCGTCGTCGAGGTCGCCGAGCCGATCGCTCAAGGGCGCAGCGAGCCACGGCGAGTCGACGTCGGCGATCGTGTCGGACAGCGAGTCGATCGAGGCGCCGACGTCGGCGAGCGGGTCGCTGAGCAGGGTGATCGCGTCGATGTCGAAGCGCCCGTTGCGCAGCGTGAGTTGCTCGACATCGATGACTGCCGACGCGTTCGCGATCGCCTCCGATGCGTCGGCTGCTGCCGAGGCGAGGTCGAGCGCCGCCGCACGATTCTGCGCGACGACGGGGACCAGCATCGCCGCACGCGCCCACGGAGCGTTCAACGTGGAGCTCGCCGAATCGAACCGTGCCGCCGCCTCCGCGAAGCTGCCGGTGGCGCTCTGGTAGTCGCCGTCACTCAGCAGCGACACCGCATCGCGGCCGCTGGAGTTGCCCGCTCGGAGGTCGCTCGTCGCTGCGCCCACCGCGACGGCTGCGCCGACGACGGCGACGAGGGCCACCGCACCGACCGCAACGCCGGCGAGGCTCACCCAGCGGACCGTCCGGCGCCCACGTCGCCGCACGCCCAAGATCACCACGAGCAGCCCGCATCCGATACCGACCAGCGCGCTCACACCGAGCGCCGGATCGACCTCGGCGCGGACCAGCACGTTGAACGCGATTGCGGCGACCACCGTCCGTTCGATGGCGAGGTCGCGGCGCTGGAGGCCGATCCAGAGTGAACCGGCGAAGGCGACGGCGCCGATTGCGAGCAGCCATGCGTCTCCTGCGATCGCCATCGACGCGGTCGCGGCGATCGCGAGCGCCCACCACGGCGCCGACGCGGCGCACCAGACAACGAACGCGACGGCGCAGAACGTGAGGACGGCGTCGATCGCGGTCGAGCCCGTGGGTGACGCGCCGGACAGCGCAGCAGCGATGCCGGCGATCACAGCGACGACGAGAACGGAACGCTCGTCGACCCGGTGCCTTCTCGCCATCAGCAGACCCTGCCTTGCATCCGGCGGGACACTACCGGCGGCCTCTGTACGCACCTTGGCACCTTCCGTTTGTTGTGGTTGGCCGCCCACTGATGGCGTGATGCGAAGGGAGTACGATTTGGCGATGACACGTGCGGGGAACGTGCTCGGCTCGGCCGTCAGGCCGTTCGGTGGGTTCGCGGCGGTCGGAGTGGTGGGATTGATCGGAGTGGTCGGTGTGGCTGCGGTGCTCGTCGGGTGCTCGAGCGACGAGGCTGCTCCCGCCACCACGAGCGTCGATCCGACGGTCGTCGAGACGACGTCGGCGCCATCGACCACCGGCTCGGCCACCACCGACCCGCCCGACCACGGAGGCCCCCACGCACGACCCTCGACCCCGCCGCCGCCCTCGCCGCCGAAGTCGAAGCCGACTTCCTCGAGGCCTGATCGCCTCGGCCGATCGAGGCTTCGAGGATCCGTTCGACGCCGACGAAGGAAGCCGCCGCCCTCGACCGACGCCTCGGCGTCGATCCGAGAAGCTTCGCAGCGACAGCTCGCGGAGCTACCGAACGAACGACTAGGCTGCCCGTCCGAGCAACGACGCAAGCCCAGCCTCGGTGACCGTCGAGGTGCCGGCCATCCTGCTCGGCGTCGACGGCGCGACGTCGCCGAGATGCAGGTCTGTCGAGGTCGACTCGTGGATCGTCGTCGAGGTTGGGGCTGGCCCGAACGGCACGGACGCGGTCGTGAACCCAGAAGTCGTCTGCGTATCGGACTGACTACGTTCATGCGCACTGTCGATGGCGTCTGGGAATTCGAAGGCGGCGACCGTGATCGACGTGGCCGGAGGTGGGATGTTCAAGCGTGTCCGTCGCGACGGCTAGTGATCGCACCGTCGTTCGCTGCTGGCGATCCTTCCGGGACAGCGATCGCTGGCGGCCGGTGATCGACCGAAGCGGCGGCTGTACCCGGACGTCGAGGGCGACACGGTCACGGTCGAGTGTCGGGACCCGGTGGAACGGCCGACGCGGCCGGTCGGAGTGGCGAGCGCGCCGCAGCCGTGTCAGTGGGTGCCGGCGACCGCGGCGGACGGCTGGGACCCGGACGCCTACGGCAACATCGCCGCCTCCGGCTACGTGTTCTTCGAGACCGCGGGAAGGTTCATCGGCCGTAGGTTCCCCGACGGCCGCGAGGAGAGGGTCTTCAACCGGACGTGTCCCGACGGGTCCGGCTTCACGTGGGTCGACGTGACCGTCACGGTGCAGGACGCCATCGACGACGCCGTCGACCGCGCCCGGCGCGCCGTACCGGCACCGACGCTCGACATGAGCCCGTCGCCGGAGGCCGGCGGCATCGTGAACCTCGGGCTGTGGCTCGCGCTCACCGGCCAGGAGGCGCTGACCGTCCGGGCCGAGGCCGGCCCCCACTGGGCGGAGGCAACCGTCACGTTGGCATCCACCTCATGGTCGATGGGCAACGGTGACGTCGTCACGTGCGACGGCGCCGGCACGCCGATCGTCGACACCGACGTGCTCGACGAGGGTCCGTGCGGATACACCTACCGACGGTCCTCACCCGACGACGCTCCGTACCGGTTCTCGGTGACCGCGACGTGGGCGGTCGACTACGTGTCCTCCGGTGGGTCCGGCACCGCTGGCACGGTCGATCGCACGCTGAGCGTCGATTACGACGTCGACGAGATCCAGACCGTCGGCATCTCCAACTGACGGATTCGCCTGGGCGACGTCGGCGTGACCGATCGGGAGCAGCTGCCGATTCGAGCACTTCTCCGACACGTCTTCGCCGACGATGCTCTTCAGATCACGAGGTGCTTCAGATCGGGAGTCCGGGTGCCGATGCCCAGTTGATGCAAGATCAACACGCCGGCCGCGTCGGCGACTTCATGAAGCTCGGCCTCCTCCGCTGGCTGGTGGCACCGTCGCCGTTCGCTCCACGAGCCAACCTCGGTGTGGTGTGGTACCGCGTCTCGGATGCGGGCGACAGCACCGATGGCGACGACTTCGCCTACCTCGATCCGTCGAGCGAGACAGGTCGCGACCTTCGGCCCCTCGATCCCGATCTCTACGACCGGCTTCGCACGCTCGTCGCAGCGGAATGCCCGCGTATCGAAACGCTCGCCTCGTGCGGCGCACTGCCCAGCAGGAACCCGGTACTTCGACCGAGTGCTGAGTTTCGCGGACCTCGACCCGTCCGACCACAGTGACCGGATCGTCCGTCGCGAACGCTGGTTCCACGAAGCGATGGTGTCCGTCGACTCGTGCTCGATGGTGTTGTTGGATCCCGACAACGGTCTGTGGAGCGGTGGCCCCTCGATCCCAGCCAGTGGTGGCCCCGAGGAGACCTACGCCGACCTGTCGGAGGTGGGCCGGCTGCTCGCACGCGGGCAGAGCGTCGTGGTCCACCACCCCGCTGATCAATCGGAGCCCACCACCGATCAGGCGATCGCGCTGATGTCCGACGTCACCGATGCGCTCGGTGTCGAGCCGGTCGCGGCGGTCCGAGCCTCGCGGGGGACGGCACGGCTGTTCCTCGTGATTCCGCACAACGAGCGGCACCGCTCGGAACTCGACGACCGCCTCGGCGCACTCCAGCTGTCGAATTGGGGCGATGAGCTTCGCGTGTACCGCTGGCAGCGCACGCGCGTGTTCGTCTGACATCGGTCGCGCTCACCAAGAATTCTTGGGCAGCGCTGCCGGCCGGTCGCCGAGAGGTTGCGGTACTAGTCGGATTCGAGCGAGCGATTCAGGTACGCCTGGCCGTCGTCGCACGAGTCGGCAAGCGGACACCAGCGGCACGTCACCCCGGCGCGTCGCACCGGCGGGCGCCCTTCGGACTCCAGCTCGACGATCGCGTTGATCCCGTCCAAGGTGCGTCGCACCGCCGAGCGCAGCAGCCGCTCGCTGACGTCCTCGGCCTGCGCCTCGGCGGCGTCGAGATAGAACGTCGCCAGCTTGCGTGGTGGCACACCCCGCGCCAGCGTCTCGAGTAGCGCGTAGAACCCGAGGTCTTGGCGGTGGCGCACGTTCGGCCGCCCGGTCTTCAAGTCGATGATCACCTTGCGGCTCTCGTTGCCGGCTGGTCGGCCGATCATCAAGTCCACCCGAGCCTGCAACAGGATCGGGCCGTCGTTCGGCCAACGCGCCGCGGCCTCCGTCACCGGGTTGGCGCGGCGATCGAGGGGCGGGAAGCTCTCCATGAACTTCGTGAGCCGCTCGACCGACTGCCCACGCAGGTCGGCTTCGTCCGCAGGGGAGAGGCCGGCGATCCAGGCGCCGATGCCACGCTCCTCGTCGGCCAGGCGGGCCATCGCCTCGTCGACCAGGTCCGACGGGTTCGCCTCGCCCCTCCACGACAACAACAGCTGGATCGCCCGGTGAGCGACCTGCCCTTTCGCCGTGGCCGGCTTCCACGCGAAGTCGTCGGGCAGAACGTGGAACTCCTCGCAGTCGAGCGCCGTCGCGATCCGGTGCTTGGAAACGAACACTTCCTGATTCGGATGGAGTCGCTCGGCGAACTCGTCCAGAGCGACGCGCATCTCGGCACGGATGTCGGCGACGAGGTCGGGGTCGAACACAACCGGCTGGTCCGAACGGCGTAACGCCTCCAGGGTGCGGACCTGGACCGGGGTGAGGATCGGTCCGTCCGGTGCGTCGCTCACCAGGCCGACTGTATTCATCGACGCACCTCAATGACCGGTTGCCGACGGCGTGGGTCAGTAGCCTCGGGGCGTCATGAAGCACCAATGGTTGGCCTATGTGATCGTCGGGCTGTTGGCGATCGGCGCAGGCGTCGCCATTGCAGGGCTGCCCAACAACGAGCCCGTCGACGCCACGATCAGCCCGTCGACCAGCACCGTTGCTCCCGACCCCACGGTGACGACCGTGCCGGAAACGACCGCACCGGAAACCACCGAACCGGAACCGACCGCACCCGAGACGACGCCGCCGGAGCAGACCGTGCCGGAGACGACCGAACCGGAAACCACCGTGCCGAGCACCACCGATTCGGTGCCCGCAGTTCTCCCCGACCGCAGCGAGCTCAACGTCACTGCCGCGAACGGCGCCAACGTTGCCGGTGCAGCGCTCCGCATGGCGACGCGGCTCGAGGAGATCGGGTACGTAGGGGTGTTGCCACTGAACGGCACCGACATCTTCGAGTTCACCGTCGTCTACTACGCCGACGGCTTCGACGGCTCGGCGCTTCGACTCGCCGAGGACCTCGATCTGCTCCCTGACTTCGTGGCGCCGCTCGAGAACTCGCCATCGGTGGCCGACCTTCCGGCCGACGTCGAGCTTCTCGTCTACGTCGGTCGCGACCGGGCCTGACCGGCCTCGCCGCCGCCCGGCTCCTCTCGTTCTTCAGCCGCGACCGGGCTTGACCGGCCTCGCCGCCGCCCGGCTCCTCTTCCTCCTTCGGCCGCCGTGCCCGACCCTGACCGCGCGGACTTGAACGCGGGTCATCTCTGGGGTACCCCTTCGTCATCATGGTTGGCGTATGGAGTCCGCAACCACCGTCGAATTCGCCGCAGCCGCCCGCACCCTCACCCGCGAGGCGCGTCGTCGAGGGCTGGTCGGGCCGAGCTATCGGTGTCCGCCCCGGCTCGTCGGCGTCGACCGTTCGATCCGGCGTCGACCGGACGGTGCGGTCGTGTCGATCCGGCTGCACGGCCGCCCGCGGGGTGCCGTCATCGCTGACATGATCGAAGGTGTCGTGGTCGCCAACGGACTGCGTCCCCCCGCTGCCGACCGCGTCCGGAGCGAGCTCTGGGCGGCGATGGAGCCGGCCGCCACCATCCGCTCCGCGGCGTGACACCGCAGCGTTCCGCGCCGGCAGTGATCGGTGTCCGCGGCGATCCGTGCGCGGTCAGTTCCGGTTTGCGGAACGGGGGAGGCACAGATCGTCGGCTCAGGCAGGCTGCGGTTCGGTCCCGGCCACGCTGGTACGGAACATCTCGCGCCGCTCGCCCGGATAGTCGTTGATGGCGAAGTGCTGGGTGGCGTTGTTGTCCCAGATCGTCAACATCTCGGGCTCCCAGTGGAGCCGACACGTGAAGTTCGGATGTGTTGCGTGAGCGGTCAGCCGGGCGAGGAGGCCGGCGGCGTCGGCCGCGTCCATCCCCTCGATCCCGGTCGTGTACACCGAGTTCACGAACAACGCGGGACGCCCGGTCCGGGGATGCCGGATCACCAGGGGGTGAGTCTCCACCGCGTAGGCGTCCTCGGACGGTGCCACCGTCATCGAGCTCTTGCCCGCCACAGCTTCGAGGTAGCCGCCGGTGCCGTAGGCCATCCCGGCCGAATGGGTGGCCCGGAGGTCGGCGATCTGATCCTTCACGCTGTCGGGCAGCGTCTCGTAGGCGAGGTACTGGTTCGCCCACATCGTGTCGCCGCCGGCCGGAGGGACATCGTGGGCGTGCAACACCGTGTAGGCGGGCGGGGCGGTCAGATACGACAGATCGGTGTGCCAGGCGTTCGCGAAGTTCAGCTCGTCGCTCGGCTCCTTGATCACGCGGAGCACGTGCGGTCGTCCCTCCACCGGCGTGATGAACGGCGTGATGTCGCGGCCGCCGAGTTCGTCGGTGAACGCCTCCAACCGGTCGAGGTCGATGGCCTGGCGGGGGAGCGCGATCACCAGGTGCTCGTCGAGCAGCTGCAGGATCGCTTCGATCTGGTCGGGCGACTGCTGTTGGCTCACGTCGAGCCCCCGCACGATGGCCCCACATGACCCTGCCAAACGATCCACTTCCATGGCCGAACAGTAGGACACGAAAGGCCGCCAACGCATCGTCGCCCGCTGCCCTGCCCCGCCCTGCCCTGCCCTGCCCTGGTCCCACAAGGATCAGTGCGCGGTGAGTTCCGCTTTCCGGCACGTCGGTGGCACCGATCGTTGGCTGGGACGTCGCGCGTGCACGGGTGTCCTGCCGCCGGGTGTCCGGGTGTCCGGGTCGCCGGGTCGAACGGGTGGACGTGGCGGGTTACTCGTTCGGCGGAACTGGCTGTTTGACCGGCCAGCCCTCCTCGGTCGGTCCGTGCTCCCGCAAGTGCAGCAGCCGACGATGGGCGTCGCCGAGGTCGGGGATCTCACCGGCGGGGATCCACCAGCACACCGACGTCGCCTCGTCGCTGCGCTCGAACCATTCCCGCCGACGCCGCAGATAGCTGGCGTGACCGCTGCGATACATGAAGTGCTCCAGCGAGGCGAGGTCCTCCCAGACCGACATGTTGACGATCATCAGCGGATCGTCCTCGCCCGGCAGGCGCACGAAACTCGACGACTGGCCGTCGTCGTCGACGAGCCGCCACACGAAGCCCGGGGTCGCCTCGGCCAGCGCGTTGATCGGCCCGAGCGCAGCGTTGAACTCGGCGGTCTCCTCCGAATCGAGCGCGTGGTGGAGCCGACCGATGTTGAGCTGGGCAACGTTGAAGCCATCCATGTCGCCGAACGTACGGCGCCGATCATCCGGCCGGCAACGGCGACCTGGTGCCCGCGACACCTCCCACGTGCCCGTGCTGTTGCGGCGCGTCCGTCAGCATCCACCATCTCGAGGTCGCGGTGAGCTATCACATATGAATTCTGGTTCTGATCGTCTTCCTGTTCTGGGTGGGCTTGGGGGTCCTGACTGTGGGGCTGCTCAACCTGGCCAAGGTGCTCTGCCGATCGCTGGGCGCCCGCTCGCATCTGCCCGAGCGTGCCCTGCGGCCCCCGGCACCGCGACGGTCGTCGCCGGTCCTCGTTCCCGCCACCTCGGTCCTCGACGGATCGAGGGCGCGCGCTGGCGAACCCGAGAGCGCAGGTGCGGAGTCGATCGTGTTCGCCGCAGCGAGGGTGCCTCGGGCGATCGATCTCTAGAGTTGCCCGGATGCGACAACCGCCGGCACCTCCGCGTTCTCTGAACGGTGCGTTCAATCGTCGACGGTTCCTGATCGCTGGTGTCGGCGCAACCGCAGCAGTCGTCGCCGGCTGTTCGAGTGGCGACTCCGGGGGCGATTCGTCGCCGTCGACCGATGCACCAGGGGGCAGCTCGTCGCCGGACACCGCGCCGGCGGCCTCCTCCATCCCCGAGACGTCGCTCCCCGACGTCGCCCTCGACGCCGCTGCTGCGGCACTGGTGGCGCCCGGATCGCCCGGACTGATGGACGAGGCGATCTACCAGGCGCGCATCGACGACTACCTCGAGTTCGCCACCAGCGTCGACCACTCATCGAACCCGTCGGGCATCAACGCCTACCTGGGTCGGGCCCATCGAGACCCGGACTTCGTCTGGCCGATCGAGAGCGTCACCGTCGAGTCGCTGCAGGCGGTCTTCGACCAGATCGACGGCTGGCAGGACACCCGGGACTTCCGGTTCATGGACCTGCACTGGATGCTCGCGCTCGGTCAGGGCGACACCCCGATGACGCAGTTGTCGCCCGAGGTGATCGCAGCGATCGACGAGCGCATGCTCGCCAACCGGTACGCGTGGGACGACCCGCTTCCCGACGATCGCCTCGACAACCTGTGGTTCTGGTCCGAGAACCACATCGTGATCACCCGAGCGATCGAGTACCTCGCCGGACAGCGCTACCCCGACGAGACGTTTGCCGTGACCGGCCTGACCGGCGCCGAACACCTCGAGCGGGCCAGGCCGTTCATCCTCGAATGGATCGACGAGCGCGCCCGGCTGGGCTTCTTCGAGTGGCATTCGAACGTCTACATGCTGAAGAACATCACGCCGTTGCACATGCTGGCCGAACTCGCCGACGACCCCGAGATCGTCGTGGCCGCGGCGATGGCGCTCGACCTGTGCCTCGTCGACATGGCCGCCCACAATCAGGCCGGCACGTACACGGCGCCGCGGGGGCGCACGTACAAGAAGGACAAGATGTCGTCGCTCGACGAGGACACGTTCAACGTGGCCAAGTTCGTGTTCGACGACACGACCGCTGCGTACCAGTCGACGAGCGACACCGGCGTCACCTACTTCTGTTCGGGCACCCGCTACCGGCCGCCGCAGCTGGTGATCGACATCGCCACCGATCAGGAACCGAGCGTGGTGCGCGAACGCCACGGTGTGTACTTCGACGGGTCCTCGCCGCTCGAGGACAACCCGGTTGCGCCGTACGGCAAGGACTTCGGCGACCGCGCCAACCTGCCGTTCTGGTGGAGCCTCGGCGCCCTCGGTATGTGGCCGCTCGCCGATGTGAGCGTCGATGCCGCCAACGAGTTCCGGCTGTGGGAGACCTCCGAGTTCGGCGACATCAACCTGCTCGCGTCGATCAACGACTACGACCCGGCGAAGATCCGGGCGTGGGAGCAGGAGCGGGCCGCCGTCATCAACTTCGGGTTCCTGTCCGAAGCGAACACCTACGCCTACCGCGAACCGAAGGTGTCGTTGTCGTCGGTGCTCGATCATCGCTTCGGCGAGATGCGCGACCAGGGCCACGCCTGGCAGGCCGCCATCGACGAGAACGCCATGGTGTTCACCACGCATCCGGTGCCTGACGTTGCGGCGTCGACCGTGTGGGCCGACGACAGCGAGCCCGGGTACTGGACCGGCGAGGGGTCGATGCCGCGGTCGGCGCAGCATCGGGGGACGGCCGTGCACATCTACCAGCCGAAGTGGGACGAGGCGACCGACCCGCTGGTGTGGGGAGTGTTCGGGTATCGCCCGTTCACCCACGCCTACGTCCCGCAGGATCACTTCGACGAGGTCCGACAGACCGGCAACTGGACGATCGCGGCCAAGAACGGCGGCTACATCGCGCTGTGGTCGTGGCGCCCGCCGACGTGGCGCGAATACGACCCGACGGTCAATGCGACTCGGGGCATGGTCAAGCCGTTCGACCTCGTCGCCGAGGGAGGGCCCGACAACGTGTGGATCGTCGAGGTCGGCAGCGACGACGGTGGGTCGCTCGACGACTTCGTGAACGCGGTGACGGCGATCGAGCCGTCGGTCGTGCGTGACGACGCCGGGTTCACCGTGTCGTGGACGTCACCGTCGTCGGGGATCGTCGACTACTCGAGCACGGGCGTGTTCCTCGTCGAGGGCGTGGAGTATCCGACGAGCGATCATCCTCGCCACGAGTCGCCGTGGGGCGGCGTCGACCACCTGTCGCGCCAGTACAACCTCACCGCCGGTGCATCGACCTGGGCCTGCGACTTCGACGCCATGACCCGACAACTGGCGTGAGTTCCGCCAGAGATCTTCCCCCGGACCCAACTGAGGGTGGGCGATGAGTGGGCGGCTCGCGCTGGTCGGGGCGGATCACAACCACCTGTACGAGATCATCGACCGCCTGGTGAAAGCCGGCGCGACCGCCGCGGCCCACACGGCCGAGGGACCGTTCGTCGAGCACTACTCGGGATGGCAGGCCGACTCGATCGAGATGACGTTCGACGACATCCTCGCCGACGACTCGATCGACCTGGTCGTCACCGCGGCGACCCCGAACCGGCGGGCGGAGATCGCACTCGCCGCCATCGAGGCCGGCAAGCACGTGATCAGCGACAAGCCCGGACTCACCACGATGGATCAGCTCGATGCGATCCGCCTCGCGGTCGCTGACCGGCCGGGCCGGCCGTGGACCGTGCTGTTCACGGAGCGGTTCGAGAACCGGGCGATCAACGAAGCGGTCCGCCTCGCCCGGTCGGGAGCTGTCGGGCGGGTCGTGCACGTGGTCGGTGCGGGCCCACACACGATGTGGGCGAGCCGTCGTCCCGATTGGTTCTGGGACCCCGAGGCGACCGGTGGGATCCTCGTCGACATCGGCTCGCACCAGGTCGACCAATTCCTCGCGATCACCGACCTCACCGCCGCCGACGTGTCGATCGTCGCGTCGATGGTCGGCAACGTCGCCAGCCCCGACCACCCCGACATGCAGGACATCGGCTCGATGACCCTCACCGGTTCTCCGGGTCCTTCGGGTCTTCCGGGGACGGGACCGGGGGGACCGTGGGCGGTGGTCGGGGATCACCGGTTGGACTATCTGACGGCGAAGGGGTTGGGCACGTGGGGAGACTGCCGGCTCACGATCGTCGGCACGGAGGGCACGATCGAGGCACGAGCGAACATCGACGTCGCCGGCGCGGAGGGCGCCGAGCACCTGATCGTCGTCGACGGCGACGGCACCCGCCGCGTCGACATCTCCGGCGTCGTCGTCGACTGGGCCGAGCAGGCCCTCGCCGATCTCGCCGACGGCGGCGAACGCCTGATGACCCAGCAACACGCAATCGACGTCACCGACGTCTGCCTGCGTGCCCAGGCGGCTGCCCGACCCTGGGGCCACCCGCCGACCTGACTCGAACGGCGTCACCCTGGACGGCGGCCGGTGGCACTCGGCGTCGCTGCCGCGGCAGCCGACCCCGTACCGTTGGAGCGATGGGGATCAGGGTCGTGCAGTGGGGGAGCGGGAACGTGGGGCGCTCGGCGATCGCCACGGTGGTGGCGAGGCCCGACATGGAACTCGTCGGTCTGCTCGTCAGCAACCCGGACAAGGTCGGCCGTGACGCCGGCGTGATCGCCGGCATCGAGCCGATCGGCGTGACCGCCACCGACGACGTCGACCAGATCGTCGGGCTCGACGCCGATGTCGTGTTGCACATGCCGTTGCCGTCGCTCGTCTACGGCGACGACCCGGGAGCCGACCTCGACGACTTCTGCCGCCTGCTCGCCAGCGGCAAGCACGTGATCACCACGGTCGGCTACATGTACCCGAAGGTCTACGGCGACGAGGTGATGGGTCGCCTGTCGCGGGCGTGCGAGGCGGGTGCCGTCACGTTCCACGGCACGGGTGCCAACCCCGGCTGGTTCGGCGACCTGCTCCCGCTGCTGATGTCGGGCCTCTCGTTGCGCATCGACCAGATCGACGTGCAGGAGATCTCCAACTTCCAGCACTACCCGTCGCCCGAGATCATGTTCGAGATGATGAACTTCGGCCGCACACCCGAGGAGTTCGAGGAGCGCTCGGGCCGGCATCGAACGTGGCTCGACGGGCTCTTCACCGAGGCTGTCCAGATGGTCGCCGACGGCATCGACGCCCACGTCGACGAGGTGGCCTCCGACATGGAGACCTGGATCGCCACCGACGACCTGCCCACCGCGGCGGGCACGGTTGCGGCGGGCACCGTGGCCGGCCAACGCTGGCACTGGAAGGCGATGGTCGACGGCCGGGCGCTCGTCCACCAGGAGACCGTCTGGCGGATGCACCGCGATGCCGCGCCCGACTGGCCCGTTGGCGACTGGTCGATCCGGATCGCCGGTGAACCCGAGATGCACGTCACCCTGCCGCACTCCTGGAACCGCGACGTGCTCGGCTCGACCGCAGCACATGCGATCAACGCGATCCCCTACGTGATCGACGCCGGCGTCGGCGTGAAGACGTTCCTCGACCTGCCGATGATCGCCGGCCGCGGCGCGGCGTTCCGACGGTGACCTCCGACGCCGGCCGCCGAACCCGCAGGTGTAACGATTGGTGTCTGACACCAAACGTTACGGAGCGCTGGCTGGGGGTCCACGATGTCGGATGCACATGAGCTGACGGTCGACGAACCGATCGCGCTCGACGACGTGAGCTTCTTCGATCCGGCGATCAACGACTGCCCCTACGGCGCCTACCGCACGCTGCGCGACGAAGCGCCGGTGTGGTTCGACGAACGCCTCCAGGGCTACGTGATCACCCGCCACGATGACGTCCGCGCCGTGCTCGCCGACAGTGAGCGCTTCGTCAACTCGCGCTCGGCCAACAAACGCAGCCGCACCATGTCGCCGAAGATCCTCGCGCTCTACGAGGAGAAGGGCTGGGTGCCGGCTCCGACGCTCGCCGGGCGCGACGACCCCAACCATCGCGAGATGCGCGCACTGTTCAACCACGCCTTCCGACCCAAGCGCATCGCCGAACTCGAACCGAGGATCGGCGCGCTCGCCGACGAACTGATCGACGCGTTCATCGACGACGGTACATGCGACTGGGTGAGCCAGTTCGCCGTGCCACTGCCGCTGGAAATCATCGGCGTGCAGATGGGCGCCAACCCCGACGACATCTGGCGCATCAAGGCGTGGACCGATGCCTGGGTCCAGCGCCTCGGGCTGATGCAGACCTCCGAACAGGTCGTGTGGTCGACCGAGATGGAGATCGAAGCGCAGCACTACTTCCAGCCGATCTTCGAACGGCTCCGAGCTCGAGCCCGACGACACCCTGCTGTCCGACCTGGTGAACACGCCGATCCCCGAGTGGGGCCGCTGCCTCACCGACGAGGAGCTGCACGCGGAGATGATGGCCGACACGTTCGTCGGCGGGTCGGAGACCACGACCAACGCGCTGTCCGGCGGCGTCCGGCTGCTGATCGAACACCCCGACCAGTGGGACCGGCTGAAGAGCGACCCCGAGCGGTACCTGCCCGCACTGGTCGAAGAAGTGCTCCGCCTCGAAGCTCCCGTGCAGCGACTGACGCGCACGGCAGCGGTCGACGTCGAACTGCACGGCGTGACGATCCCGGCCGGATCGAGCGTGCTGATCGGGTACGCGGCAGCCAACCGAGACGAGCGGGTGTTCGACGAGCCCGCCCGATTCGACCTCGACCGCGACGACGCGAAGAAGCACCTGACGTTCGGCTTCGGCACCCACTTCTGCATGGGGGCTCCGCTCGCCCGACGCGAGCTGTTCTTCGGGTTCGAGGCGCTCGTACGGCGCATCGACGAAATGTGGTTCCTGCCCGACACCGACCTGACGATCGCCCCCAACTACTTCCTGCGAGCGCTGAAGGAACTGAAGATCGGCTTCCGGCCGGCGGACGGTGTGGCCCGATGACCAACCCGTTCCCGACCGACGTCGTCGACCTCGACCCGCCCGACGGCGCCCGCGCGACGTTCCCCCACATGCCGATCGGCGAGGCCGTCGACATGGGCCACGACGCCGACGGCACACCGCTGATCGACCCGCGGATCTTCGACAGCAGCGAGTTCCGCCGTAACCCGTACCCCTACTACCGGATCCTGCGCGACCACTACCCGGTCTTCCACGATCACCTGCACAACTGCTACTACGTCACCCGCTACCACGACATCGCCGAGGCCTACTTCGACGAGGTCGGCTTCAACACGATCCCCAAGGGTTCGTCGTCGGGCGTCCTCGGCAACACGCAGCTCGAGTTGAGCGGCATCGAACACCGCCGCCGCCGCAACATCTACGGACGCCACCTCGTCGGCGCCGCCCTCACCAAACGTCTCCCGGCGCTGCGCGAGCTGGCGACCGATCTGATCGAGCAGTGGTGGGAACCCGACAATCCGAAGGGCGTCGAGTTCTCCGACGGCACCGCCCTGATCGAACTCGGCCGCTGCTTCGCCAACGAGTTCCCGATCAGCGTCGTCGCCCAGGTCCTCGGCATCCCCCAGGACGCCCGCCAGCAGTTCACCTGGTGGTACGACGCCATGATGTCCGGGCTCGGCGGCAGCGACACCCACCACGACGGCCTGGTCGCCCGCGCCGACCTCGAGGAGTACGTCGGGTCGCTCGTCGACGCGCGGCGCGTCGCCCCGACCCACCTGTACGACGACGCCGGCAACCAGATCTGCATGGACATCATCTCCGAGCTGTGCCACGCCGAGATCGACGGCGACATCATGTCCACCGAGGAGATCACCTCGTTCGTCGCGCTCGTCGTGGGCGGAGGCGGCGAGACCACACGCGGCGCCATCATGAACCTCTGGTATCTGCTGCTCCAGCATCCCGAGCAGTACGCCGCCGTCCTCGACGACCCCGACCTGTGGCAGGTCGCGTTCCACGAGATGCTCCGCCACTCGACCTCGATCGGCGGACAGCCGCGACACAACACGTTCGACGTCGAGCTGCACGGCGTGAGGATTCCGGCCGGATCGCTCGTCCACATGGTCGACGTGTCGGCCAACCACGACGACGCCGTCTTCGCCGAGCCGGAGCGATTCGACATCTTCCGCCGCGATCTCTACAGCGACAAGATCCTGCGGTCCGGCCACGACAAGGACGGCCGCACCAGCCACATGGCGTTCGGCGTCGGGCCGCACCTGTGTCCTGGCGCGTGGATCTCCGAGCAGGAGACCGTGATCGGGGCGCAGGTGCTCAGCGAGGTGTTCCGCAACGTCCGTATCGAGGTCGACCGGATGCCGAAGGACGTCGACGGCGTGGGCCTCGCGCCGATCGGCCTCGGTTCGATCCGTGAGCTGTGGCTGCGTTTCGACGTCGATCGATGACCGACCGCCGCGATCCCGACGACGACCCGCTCCCGGCAGCCGGGTACCGCACCTACGAGGTGTACCAGCGCGAACGGGTGGCGGAGTCGTCGAACCTGCTTGCGCCTCGTGAGCTGATCGGCGACGAGATGCTGACCGCGCCGGACCGTCTGTTGACGATTCTGCGCGAGCATCATCCGTGCTACCGCGACTGGGTCGGCAACCGGTTCTGGATCACCCGCTACGACGACGTCACGTCGGTGTTCACCGACGACGCGAACTACGAGACGCGATCCAAACGCTGGTTCGCCGGCCGAGCGAACTTCGGGCGGGACCTGCGGAGCGAGGTGCCGGTGCAGTGGGCGCGGGCGAACCGGATCGATGCGCACGTCGAGACGATCGTCGAGCGGATGCTCGCCGATCTGGGCGGCCCGGCGGGTGGCGCCGGTGTCGGTGCCCCTGCTGGTGCCGGGGTCCCCGCCGACCGCGACCGGGTCGCCCGACCTGGCCACCGGCTTCGCGGCGCGGCTCCCGCTGGAGCTGTGGGGTGTCGTGCTCGATCTGCCACCCGGCGACCTCCCCGAATTCGCTGCCCGGTACTGGCGGTTGCAGCGCGGCTGCCGGGTGGGAACCGAGGGCACGGCGAGATGGCCTGGCCGCCGCGGACGAACTGGCGCGGTACTTCGAGCCGCTCGTCGCCCAGCGGCGGGCCGACCCCGGTGACGATCTGATCAGCGCCGCGGTCGGGCTCGACGTCGACGGCGGTCCGGTCGAGGCGGACGACATCGTCGCCACCCTCTGGGAGGCCGATCACGAGACGTTGCACGGCGGCCTGGCGAACATGTGGTTCCAGCTGCTCGGACACCCCGAGCAGCTCGAAGCGGTTCGTGCCGATCGTCGACTCGTGAAGTTCGCCTGGCTCGAGACGTTGCGGCACAGCCCGCCCGTGCACAGCGCCGCTCGATTCGCGCGCCACGAGGTCGAGCGGTTCGGGCGCTTGCTCCCCGATGGAGCGCTGCTGTACTGCTCGGCGGCAGCGGCGAATCGAGATCCTCGCGCGTTCTCCGAGCCCGATGCGTTCCTGGTCGAGCGGGCCGACCTCTGTCAACGTGAGCCGCGCGGCCAGTACCGCGCCGACGGCCTCCCGTCGGGCATCGCCTTCGGCCTGGGGCGTCCGTCGGTGCACCCGGCCGTGCCCAAGGACCGACCCCGCTCGGACTACGCGCTCGTGCGCGACGTCGCGGTGCGGGCCTCGCAGATGCTCCTCGACGCCAACCCCGGGATCGGGTTGGCGCCGGCGTGCCGAGCCAGCAGCTGCGATCACTGCGCCTCGGCGAGATGTTCACCTGCTGGCACCTCCCCGTCACCTGGACCGGGTCTCAGAGGTCGTCGGGTGGCGGCAGCACACAGTCGCCACCGGCATAGAGCCCGATGCTGTTGCCGGTACGGCCGTCGGGTCCCTCGGCGAGGAGGTCGATCAGCACCTGGGCGACCTGCGCCGGCTGCATCCACGTCGCCACGAAGTCGGGATCCGGATCCGACCCGAGCCAGCCCCGCAGCATGTCGGTGTCGGTGGCGCCCATGCAGATGTTGTTGACGCGGATGTGATGCCTGGCGAGCGCGATCGCCCAGTCGAACGTGAGCCCGTTGAGCGCCCACTTCGATGCGTTGTAGAGGTCCATCGCACCGTGGCCGTGATGCGGATGACAGTCGGGGCACGGCTTGACGTGGTCGGTGGAGATGTTGACGATGTCGCCGCCCCCTCCGTCGATCATGATCGGCGCGACCGCTCGACCGAACAGGAACGCCCCTTTGGTGTTCGACCCGAACACCCGGTCGAAGTCGGCGGCGGCGCGTCCCCAGTCGTCGCGGGGGCCCGACGGCATGACCTCGCCGGCGTTGTTGACCAGCACGTCGATCCTCCCGGATTCGTTGACGGTCGCGTCGACCACGGCCCGGACATGGTCGGGGTCGGCGACGTCGCCCAGATGTCCGGTCGCGCCGATCTCTCTGGCCACGTCGAGGATCGCCGCGTCGCGGTCGGTGACGACCACCGAGCACCCTCGAGCGATCAGTGCATCGGCGAACGCCCGGCCCAGCCCTCGAGCCGCGCCGGTGACGATCGCAACTTTTCCTGCCAGGTGATCCATCGAGCCCTCCGTGTCCAACGCTCCCCGTGGCGCCATCGGGATCTTGCCAGACCCCGACCGCCCTCGCCCCACCGCACCCTCCACCCCCCACCTCCCACCACGTTTGCGCGGAGATTTGGGTGACCCGTCGCACCGAAATCCGTACGCAAACGTGGTGGGGCGGGAGGGTTGATGTTGCGCGGAGATTTGGGTGACCCGTCGCACCGGAATCCGTACGCAAACGTGGTGGGGCGGGAGGGTTGATGTTTGCGCGCAGATTTGGGTGACCCGTCGCACCGAAATCCGTACGCAAACGTGGTGGGGCGGGTGTGGTGGGGTGCTGCTGAGCGCCGACCCGACCGCCCGCGCACGCTCCGACCGACCGCCAGCGGACGCTTCGACCCGACCGTTCCCGATCCGCCTGGCGGGCAGGCCCCACCGGGCCGGCGGTAGCGTCGCGGCGGTGGACGAGCTGCGAGTCGGTGTGGTCGGGATGGGGATCGGCCAGAGCCATCTGCGGTCGTGGATGGAGGTCGACGGCGCCTCGGCCGCTGTGTTCGCCGAACTCGATGATGCCAAGCGCGCGAACGGCGAGGCCGACTCGGGCATCTCCGGGGTCGCCTCGCTCGACGATCTCCTCGCCGCCGTGAACGATCCGGCGTCACCGCACCACGTCGACGTGATCGATCTGTGCACGCCACCGTCGTTGCACGAGGAGCAGATCGTGCAGTGCCTCGACGCGGGTGTGCACGTGATCTGCGAGAAGCCGCTCGTCGACTCGGTCGCCGCGTGCGACCGCCTGGCCGATGCCGTCGACCGGGCTGCGGCCACCTCCGGCGCCCGGCTCATGCCGATCTTCCAGTACCGATTCGGCGACGGCGCCGCTCGAGCCCGGGCGCTGATCGACGCCGGTATCACCGGCCGGCTCTTCACCGCGTCGGCGTCGACGTGGTGGCGTCGCGGCAAGGGCTACTACGCCCAGGCGCCGTGGCGCGGCACGTGGGGCGGCGAGCGCGGTGGATGCGTGCTGAGCCACGCGATCCACAACCACGACCTGCTCACGTCGATGGCCGGACCGCTCGTCGAACTGCGGGCGATGACCGCCACCCGCGTCAACGACGTCGAGACCGAGGACTGCGCGGTCGCGATCGGCCGTACCGCCGACGGAGGCCTCGTGACGATGAACGTGACGCTCGGCGCTGCGTCGGAGTCGTCGCAACTCGTCTGGCACTTCGACAACGTGACGATCACGTCGTCGTCCGAGGCGTACGACCCCGCCGCTGCTCCGTGGAACTTCGAGTTCCGGCGATCGGCGTTCGCCGAGGAGGCCGAGCAGGTCTGGGCCGACCTGCGACCGTCCGGCTCGCAGTACACCGGCCAGTTCCAGGGCTTCGTCGATGCGCTCGTCGACGGCGGAGAGTTCCCGGTGACGCTGGCCGACGCCACCGCTTCGCTCGAACTCGTGACCGCCTGGTACCACTCCGCGCGCACCGGCTCGGTCGAGACGTTGCCGCTCGCCGCCGATCACCCCGCACGCGACTCGTGGCTCCCGGAGGAATCGGCGTGACCTCCCCGCAACCATTCCGTTTGCGTGCAGATTCGGGTGACCCGGTCCACCCGAATCTCGCGCGCAAACATGGTGGACGAGGTGCTGGGGGTGGCCGCGTGACGCCGGGGGAGCAGTTCGGCGTGCCGCTGCCGGGCGGGACGTCGGTGAGCCACGTGCGCGTGTACGACACGGTCGGACCCGACGGGCTCGCGGGGGGTTCGCCACACCTGCACACGGTGTGCACCGAGGCCTACCTGGTGATCGCCGGCGAGGGTGCCGTCCAGACGCTGTCGGGGGAGGGCTACGTCGAGACCCCGCTGATCGCCGGCACGATTGCCTGGTTCTCGCCCGGCACGGTCCATCGGCTGGTCAACCTCGACGGCCGGCTGGAACTGTACGTGCTGATGTCGAATGCCGGGCTCCCCGAAGCCGGCGACATGATCCTCGCATTCGAGCCGTCGCTGTTGGCCGACGCACGCACGTACCGCGAGATCGCCGATCTTCCCGTCGACGGCCGAACCACCGATCACGCACCGGACGCGGCGATGCGTCGCCGCGACGCGGCGGTCGACGGCTTCGGTCATTGGCGATCGCAGGTCGAGGCGCACGGCCCGTCGGGGCTCGGTGCGTTGTACGACCGCGCCGTCGAACTGCTCGGCGACCGGCCGGCGGACTGGCTCGACCTCCTCGCCGGCGATCCGGCCACCGACCTCGAGCGGTCGCGAGCCCAGGTGGAGGAGCTCTGGTCGGCCGATCGCGGTCGGGCGGCTGAACGCCTCGCCGAATCCGCCATCCGGTCGCGCTCGCTGCTTCCTGCGACGCGCAAGATGGGGTGTTGCGGCACGCTCGGAACCGTCATTCACTGAACGAACGTCACGCATCGTGGATGCTCGACCTCGACATCGACACGCTGCGGACCCGACCGTGGCCGGGCGCGAGCAGTGACTGCCCCGATCCTCGCCCGCGCCGGTATCGCAGGACCCACGTTTGCGTGACGTTTTCGGTGACCCGGTCCACCCGAAATGCAACGCAAACGAGTTGGAGCAGCGCGGGCTGGCGCCGGCGTCAGGAGCGTTGCGTCGGCAGCTTCGGGGCGAGCCAGGCAATGAAGTTCTCGGGGCTGCGGGTCTGGATGTACACCCGGCCCGGTCCCGTGAGACGCACCACCAGGCCCTCGCCGCCGAGCATCGTCGACTTCCAGTTGCCCACCTTCTCCACCGTCGTACGTGACGCCCTCGTCCCAGCCGACCATGTGGCCGGTGTCGACCACGTAGGTCTGACCAGGGGCGAGATCGACCGGCACGATTGCGCCGTAGCTCGACACCAGGAGGTCGCCGGTCCCGGAACACTTCAGCATGAACAGTCCTTCTTTGCTGAAGAACGTCTTGGCGCCGCCCCACTTCGAGTCGATGTCGATGCCCATCGATGACGCCAGGTAGGAGCCGGACTGCAGGAACACCGTTCGGCTGTCGAGCCGCCAGTGGATGATGTCGCCGGGAAGGGCCGGGGCGAAGATGATCTCCGCGTCCGGCCCGGTGGCGGAGAAGGTGTTCATGAAGAACGACTCGCCGCCGAGCACCGACCGCTTCAACCCCTTCATGAAGCCGCCCTGGGTGCTCGTCGCGATGTCGACCGACGGCGTCATCGCCATCATCGCTCCCGCTTCGCCCTTCGCTGATTCGCCCAGGTCGAGTGTGACCCGAGCCATCGCGTACGCGGGGCTGTAGTCGATGTCGATCTTCATGCTCTGTTCCTCCGTCGGTCGATCACCCCAATCGTAGGACGCGTCGACCTGTGCCCAGCCGCCTGGTGGAGGGCGAGATCGACCGGTACCTCGGCATGCCCGGACACGGCACGGTGCCCCTGCCGACTCCCGAGCGCATCGTGCTGCGCCGATGACGCCCCCGGGCGGGGCGCGCACGACCTACGGTGGATCGGATGCAGCGGTCGCTCGGTTCGTCCCGTCTCACCTCGATCCGAGAGCAGGACCTCACCGGCATCGACTTCCTCCTGCCGGGAGCAACCTCGGACGCGATCGCCGCCATCGACTGGCTTCGGCCTCACTTCGTCGATGCCGACGGCGTGCTGCTCGGGCTGGTGCAGGCGTTCGTGCTCGAACACGACGGCCACCTGATCGTCATCGACACCTGCGTCGGCAACGGCAAGGACCTCCCGATCGTCGCGGACTGGACCGGGCTCCAGACCGACTTCCTCGAACGATTCCGATCCGCCGGATTCGAGCCCGCCGACGTCGACGTCGTGCTCTGCACGCATCTGCACCTCGATCACGTCGGCTGGAACACGTACCACGACGGCGAGCGCTGGCAGCCCACGTTCCCGAACGCCCGGTACCTCTTCAACCGCGCCGAGTACGAGTTCTGGCAGGGGGAGGCGAACGACACCTACGTCCCGAGCGACGGGGAACCGGAGCAGCTGGTCGCGGTTCGCCGGATGTTCGCCGAGACCCAGGTGAAGGTGCAGCGCGACTCCGTGCAGCCGATCGTCGACGCCGGTCTCGCCGACGTTGTCGAGGCGCCGTGCGAGCTGTTCCCGGGGCTTCGCCTGATCCCGACCCCGGGTCACACGCCCGGCCACGTCAGCGTCGAGATCACGTCCGACGGATCACGCGCGCTGGTGACGGGCGACAGCTTCCACCACCCCTGTCAGATCGCGCGGCCGGACTGGGCGGCGATTCCCGACTCGGATCAGACCCAGAGCACCGCGACTCGCCGGGGCGTGCTGGCCGAGGTCGCCGACACCGACGTGCTCGTCATCGGCACGCACTTCGCGGAGCCGGTGTGTGGTCACGTGGTCGCCGACGGCGATTCCTACCGTCTCGTCACCGACGTCTCCTGACCGTCCCCGATCACGCCAGACCACCCCCGATCGTGCGTCCGCCCTGACGGTGTGCCCGTCCCGATCGTTTGCGCACGGATTCCGGTGGTGCGTCCCACCCGAAATGCAGCGCAAACGGAGTGGGGGCAGGGAGGGAACCAGGAAGATCAGCTTCGGGGGACGGAACGCCAGGGGGCGCCCTTGAACGGATCCGGTTCGCGGGGGAGCCCGAGCACTCGCTCGCCGACGATGTTGCGTTGGATCTCCGACGTGCCGCCTTCGATGCTGTTCGCGCGGGTCCGCAGGAACTGGGTGATCCACTCCTCCGCGTCGTCGTCGCCGGGAGCCCACGCGGTCGCCTCGGCGGCACGCAGGTCGAGCGCGAGTTCCTGCAACCGCTGGTTCGTCGAGGCCTTGGCGATCTTGCTGATCGAACCTTCGGGACCCGCCGGTCGACCCGCGGCCACCGATGCCCGGGCCCGCTGGGAGGTCATCTGGAGCAGCCGGTCGGCGGTGTGGGCAGCGGCCAGACGGTCGCGCATGGTGGCGTCGACTTCGCCGAGCCCGGCCATCGCGACCACCTCGGCCGAGCGGTTTGCCACCGAGGATCTCGTCGCTCGCCTTGCGCTTCTTGCGCACACCGGACAGCGCGTGGCGCTCGGCGCCGAGCGTGGTCATCGCCGCGGCCCAGCCCTCGCCGACCGGGCTGATCCGGTTGCAGGTCGGGGACCCTCACGTCGGTGAGGAAGACCTCGTTGAACTCCAACTGTCCCGCGATGTTGACGAGCGGCCGCACCTCGACCCCGGCGGCGCGCATGTCGAGGCCGAAGTAGGTGATGCCGGCGTGTTTCGGTGCGTCGGGGTCGCTGCGGGCGATCAGCATCGCCATCTCCGACTCGTGCCCGAACGTGGTCCACACCTTCTGGCCGTTCACGATCCACTCGTCGCCGTCTCGGACCGCTGTCGTCGCCAGCGAGGCCATGTCGGATCCGGCGCCGGGCTCGGAGAACAGCTGGCACCACCGCTCCTCGCCGGTCAGCAGCGGCGGGAGCAGACGCCGCTTGGTCTCCTCGGTCGACCACTGCCGGATCGTCGGCGCAGCGAGTGGGAGCCCCGACCCGCGAGGTACATGCGGGACCTCCCACGCAGCGAGCAGTCCGAGCGCGGCCCGAGCGTCGTCGTCCGGCGAGCCCGCGCCCGCCGTGCTCGACGGCGAAGTGTGGTGCCACCCAACCGGCAGCGCCGAGCCTCGCCACGATCGCGGGATTGTCGATCGATCTGCGCAGCGCGGCCAGCGTGTCGTCGTCGCCGGCGCGCACCGCGTCCGCCCACCCGGTCGGCAGGACCGCGAGCAGCAGCGATTCCAGCTCCTCGCGGCCCGGGAACCCGCCGATCGGCGGCGGTCGGACTCGGTCATCGCCCGCCGCGACGCATCCGTTCGGCCATGTCGTCGGGCGTGCCGTGCGGCAGCGCCCGCTCGTGGAGGAGCGCTTCGGTGCGCGTGCGCTCGGCGCGGTCGGCGAGCAGTGCCTTGACGATGCGGTTCGTGCCCGCCGAGTTCGCGACGATCTCCGCCGCGAGCGCGTCGACGGCATCGTCGAGTGCGTCGTCGGCGACGCAGTGATCGACGAGCCCGATGGCCGCAGCGTCGGGGCCGCCGATGCGTCGGCTGGTGAACATCATCTCCATCGCCGTCGACCGCCCGACCCGCTCGGGAAGACGAACCGACATGCCCCACACCGGCACGAGCCCCCACTGGCCGTGGGTGTCGCCGAGGCGCGCCGACTCGCTCGCGACGAGGAGGTCGCACGCGAGCGCCAGCTCCAGACCGCCCGTGTAGCAGTGGCCGTGGATGCGGGCGATCGTCGGCTTCGGGAAGCGCTTCGAGCGCATCGACCGTCTCCGGCTCGAAGTGCCGGCTCGGTGCCCGTTCGCCGGTTGCGATCGCATCGAGATCGTGGCCGGCGCAGAACGCTCGCCCGCTGCCGGTGAGGACGACACACGTCGACCGAGTCGTCGGACGGCGATCGCGTCGAGGTGCGCACGCAGTTCGACGAACACGCCGGGGTTGAGTGCGTTCAGCTTGTCCGGCCGGTTCAGCGTCAGCGTCGCCACGCCCTCGCGGTCGGACCGCAGCACGAGGCTCGTGTCGCTCATCGGAACCCGACCACCTGGTGCGGCGTGTACGGCTCCTCCAGGCGGGCGATCTCCTCGGCGGTGAGCTCCAGGTCGACGGCGGCGACGGCATCGTCGATGTGGTGCGGCTTCGTGACGCCGACGATCGGTGACGTCACGAACGGCTTGGCGAGCACCCAGGCCAGCGCCACCTGCGCTCGCGGCACGCCGCGCTCGGCGGCGATCTCGGCGACCCGATCGACGATCACCTTGTCGTCGGGGGAGTAGAGCATCTTGCCGAACTCGTCGGTCTCGGACCGGGCGGTCGACTCGTCCCAGTCGCGGGTCAGCCGGCCGCGGGCGAGCGGGCTCCACGGGATCACAGCCGACGCCCTGGTCGGCGCACAGCGGCATCATCTCGCGCTCTTCCTCGCGCTGGATCAGGTTGTAGTGGTTCTGCATCGACACGAACTTCGTCCACCCGTGCGCCTCGGCGGTGTACTGCGCCTTCGAGAACTGCCACGCCCACATCGACGACGCCCCGATGTAGCGGGCCTTGCCGGCCTTGACGACGTCGTGCAGCGCCTCCATCGTCTCCTCGATCGGCGTGCGATGGTCCCACCGGTGGATCTGGTAGAGGTCGACGTAGTCGGTGCCGAGCCGCCGCAGGCTGTGGTCGATCTCGGCCATGATCGCCTTGCGCGACAACCCGATCGCGTTCTGCCCGCCCCGCATCGGCCCGTTGACCTTGGTGGCCAGCACGATCTCGTCACGGTCGGCCATGTCGGCCAGCGCCCGTCCGACGTACTCCTCGCTCGTGCCGAGCGAGTACACGTTGGCGGTGTCGAAGAAGTTGATGCCGGCGTCGAGCGCCTGCTGGATGAACGTGCGCGACGTCGCCTCGTCGAGCGACCAGGCATGCGTGCCCTGATCGGAGGCGCCGAAGCTCATGCAGCCGAGGCAGATCCGCGACACGTCGAGGCCGGTGTTGCCGAGCTTGGTGTACTTCATGATTGCTCCTTGCGTGTCGAGGGGACCTCAACGTACGCGACCCAGTCGTTTGCGTGACGATTTGGATGACCCGGTCCAGCGAAATCGCGACGCAAACGTGGTTGGTGGGATGCGCCTGGCGAACGATGGAGCAACGGCGGGTCGCTCAAGTTCACCGAGGTGCGCTCCGATCTTGAAGGGTGCGTCGGATCGCGTTCGTGGCGTTGGTGGTGGTCGGCGTGGTCGCGTCCGGATGCACGGACCCGAACACCACGTCGTACGACCCGATGGGCGCTGCGGCGGCCGAAGCGAACCTCGACCTGGTACCGCACGAGCAGATCACGTCGTGCATCGAGGCGACGAAGTTCGGCGCCTATGTGGGCGACGCCGATGCGCTCGAACGCTGGAACTCGGCCGGCCAGTCCGACGCCGACCTCGCAGACGTGTGCAATCGGATCTGGCGTGACGACCCCACTGCACTCGCGGCGATCCACTCGGACTGGATGGACACGCAAGTGTCGAACACCGACGCGCCGTAGGCAGTGTCCTCGTCGTCGGCGGTCACCGACTGCCGCATCCAGCCGTTTGCGTCGCGATTTCGGTGACCCGGTCCACCGAAATCGCAACGCAAACGTGGTTGGGGTGGGGTGCGAGTTGGTCAGAGGACGCGGACGGTGCCGCTTGCTGGATCGACTTCGACCTGGGCGCCGTGAGGGATACGGCTGGTGGCACCGTGCGCGCCGATCACGGCAGCGATCCCGAACTCCCGCGCCACGATCGCCGCATGGCACACCGCACCGCCTTCTTCCACGACCAGCGCGCCGATCACCGGAAGCAGCGAGTTCGTTGACGGTCCGGTGAATGGCGCGATCAGCACGTCGCCTTGTTCGAGCTGGTCGAAGGCGAGCATCAGGTCGCGCACGACGCACGCTCGCCCGCGGTACGGGGCGGTCCCGATGCCGACGCCGCTGACGACGGACGGTTCGACCTCGGTCGGCGGCGGGGGAGTGGCGTCGGCAGTGAGGCTGACCATCAGCGCCGCTGTCGCCCTGGCCATCGCCTTCGGGAATGCGTCGAGCGGAGGCTCGCCCTCGGGTTCCCCCAACGTCCGGGGTGGGGGAGCGGCCTCGACGAGGTCGCGCTCCGCAGCGCGTTGGGCGAGTTCGTCGGCCGATGGCCCGTCGGCGCCACGCAGGATGCGGTCGAGCTCGTCGGGGAACAGTTCGACGACGTGCTCGACGTCGTGGAGGCCGCCTCGTGCCTGCAGGCGGCGCCCCGCTTCGAGGAGGCCGCGCCGCATCAGCCCGCACGGCCAGTTCCAGCACAGGCCACGGATGTCGTCGCGCTGGCGGTGGCCGTAGCGGGCCTCGACCACGAGTTCGTCGAAGAGCGCTCGATGCTCCTCCGGCACGCGCGCTCGGATCGCTGCATCGTCGGGCTCCGCAACGTGGAGATCCTCGGTGGCACCGAGCAACGCCGCCAACTGGAGCGCCGGGACCTCGGCGAGCGTCGGCCGGTCGACGTCGTCGCTGGTGACCGTGCGCCACGCATGTAGGTCGAGCCAGGCATCGACGGCAGCTCGTGCGTCGGGGCTCAGTGCCCGCACGTCGTCGACAGACGTGAGCGAGGCGGCCGACGCGCCGCTCTGCTGGATGGCGCGAGCGACCGGTCGCAGCATCTCGGCGGTCTCCACCGTTGCCGGTGAGCTCCCGGTGAGCAGCCCGGCAGCGTCGTTCGCGTTGATGCCCCACTGCTCGCAGTGTGCAAGCAGATCGCCCGTCGGTATCAGGTCACCGCCGTGGGTCGCGAGGTTCCGATACGCCCCCTTGCCGAAGTGCTCGAGCGCCGTGGTGAGGTGCGCCGCCAACTCGGCGTCGTCGAGTGCGCCGGGGTTGGTCGCCTGGAGCGCGAGGTTCTCGGCGAGCTGTGTCGCGCGGTCGCGGTCGAACCACTCGTCGACCTCCTGGCGCCAGCGCCGCTCCGCGAACGCCCGCTCGGCGGTCTTCGCGCGCCGGCGCAACTCGGGGTGCAGCCGGCTCAGCACCTTCATCACGAATGCCGGCGGCGGCGCCTTGGGCGTGGAGCCGGGCTTCTCGCCGACCGCCAGCGGGCGCATGTAGAGACAGCCGTGGATGAACTTGACCTCCATGGATGCGAGCGGGAGGCCGTAGCGCTCCATCGGCTCGACGATGCCGCTCATGCCGGCGTTGGCGTACGTGTCGCGCAGGTACGGCGTCAGCGGACGCAGCCCGTGGTGCGCCGTCTCGAGCTCCCACTGGCCAGGTGCCGGCGGCTCGAACGTGACGGTGGATGCTGTGGTCGGCGCACTGGCTGCGGATGGTGCGGGGTGGGTGGTGCTGTCGGTCATGGATGCCCCCTTCGGCTCACTGCAGACTCAATCATGTCAGTCGACTGCCGTCAAGACATATTCTTGTCATCATGTCGCAGATCTGTCAGGATGACCGGCGAAGAACGATGAGCAGCGCACCCGAATCACCCGAGAGCCGTTCCCCCACTCCGACCTTGCGGGAGCGTCAGCTCGCGCAGACGCGAGATCTCATCCTCGACGCGGTGACGACCCTGCTCGGCGATCGCCGAGCCGACGAGATGACCACTCGCGACATCGCCACGCTCGCCGGGGTCTCCGAACGCACGGTGTACCGCCACTTCCCAGATCGGCGGGCGTTGCTCGACGGGTTGTCGCAACGCCTGCCTCCCATCAGCGACAAGCCGTCGTTCGGGGCGGGCGGCCTCGACGATCTCGCTGCAACCAGCCGACGCCTGATGGAGCTGCTCGACGAGCACTACGTGTCGGCTCGTGCCGAGGCCGTCCTCAACGCGGATCCCCGCCACTTCGCCGCCGACACGCAGGCCAACACCCGCGACATGCGCGACCTGCTGGCCTCCGGCCTCCCCGATCTCGACGAGCGTGAGCAGCTCCGCATCGCCGCGGTGATCCGCTGCCTGGTGTCGACGCAGGCGTGGCTGCGCATGCGCGAGGAGTTCGGCGTCCCCGGCACCGAGTCCGGCCCGGTGGTCGCCTGGGTGATCGACACCATCATCCGCGAACTCCGCGCCGGCAACACCCCCAACCCCGCCTGACGCTTCCGCCCGCGCAACCACGTTTGCGTTGCATTTCGGGTGACCCGTCCCACCCGTTCTGCAACGCAAACGTGGTTGGCGCGCGTGAGGGCCGCTGGGGGTCAGGCGGTCGGGCCGAGGACGCCGGCGGCTCGCAGCGCGGCGATGCGGTCGTCGTCGTAGCCGAGCGACGTCAAGCACGTCGACGGTGTCGGCACCGAGCGCCGGTGCCGCCGCGGCACCACCCGTTCGCCGTCGCCGAAGTACACCGGTGGACGAGCCTCGACCCGGGAACCGATCGGGCCATCGTCGAGCTGCACCAATGATCCGTTGTGGATCACCTGCGGGTCGTGTGCGACCTCGTCGCGCGTCACGATGCGGGCACCGGGAACGTCGTTGTCGACCATCCGTTGCATCGCTTCGACCGTTGTCAGCGAACCGATCGCCTCGTCGAAGATCGCGGCGAGCGCTTCGCCGTTGACGTCGCGATCGCGCATCGTGGTGAATCGGGGGTCGTCGAGCAGTTCGGGTTTGAACGCGCGGCACAGATTCGGCCACGTCCGATTCGCGGCCGTGACGAACGCGACCGCTCCGTCCCGCGTTGGTCGGATCGAGTACATGTCCGCGAAGTGGGACGACTCGTCGATGCCGTCACCCGTCAGCGAGCGATCCATCATCCCGTCCGGCCAGAAGAACCACAGCCCGATGTCGAGCATCGACAACTCGACGTGTTGGCCACCGTGCCCACGCTCGCGGGCGAACAGCGCTGCGGTGATCGCCTGGCTCACGGTGATCGCCGTCGTCTTGTCGACCACGAACTGTCGCACCAGTTGCGGCGCTCCGGTGTCGCCCTGCTGCAACGCGGCCATGCCGGTCATCGCCTGGATGACGTAGTCGTACACCTTCTGCTCGGCCTTCGGGCCGGTGCTGCCGAACCCCGACACGGACACGTAGACGATGTCGGGATTGATCGCCCGGACCTGTGCCTCACCCACACCCATCCGCTCGGCGGCACCCGGCCGGAAGTTCTGCAGGAACACGTCGGCGGTCGCACAGAGGTCGAGCAAGGCCTGCAGGCCATCGGGGTGCTTCGTGTCGAGCGTGACGGACTGCTTGCCGCGGTTCACACTGTTGAACAGCGCGCTCATCGAGTTCCGCGATGTGCCGAGCTGGCGCAGCCGGTCGCCCACGCCGTCCGCGAGCTCGACCTTGATCACCTCGGCGCCCTGCTCGGCCATGATCACGCCGGCCATCGGCGCAGAGATCATCTGTCCGGCCTCGATCACCCGGACACCAGCGAGCGGCAGCATCGTCTGATCGTAGGCGAATAGGGTCGACGGATGACCGGTGTCGGATCAAACTTCCATCCGCTCCCGTCCGAGTGGGCCGCGCAGCGGCTGATGATGCAGCGGCTCGCCACCCACGTGCTCGGTCAGGCCCGATTCCGCCACGACGGCTTGTTCGACCTCGTCGCCATCTCCCGGCGGGTTCGGGACACCGCCGGTGGGGCCGCTGCGCGAACGCGTTCGACTCGTCGGCGGCTCGCTGTTCATCGAGCGCGTCGTCGGCGCTGAACATCAACGCCGTCGAAGCGACCACCGACGTCGTCACCGTCGCCGGCAACACGATCGACGGGCTCTGCGCTTCGATCGGCTTCGCACCGGACCCCGCGTTCTGGGTCGGGAGCGACACGCCGCCGCTCGGTGATCCTGACGAACCGATCGTGCTCGACAGCACGGCGGTGCAGGTGCTGGGGGAGTGGTACCTGCTCGGCCAGCGCGCGATCGACGAGGCGGTCGCGTCGGTCCCGGCCGCTGCGGCATCCGTCGGACGGTTGTGGCCGGAGCACTTCGACTACGGCATCGACCTCGACGCCGGGCCGGGGGTGCGCACGAACCTCGGCGCTGCTGCCGGTGACGGGTACTGCGACGAGCCCTATCTCTACGTCGGCCCCTGGGACGCCGGGCGGCCCGGACCGACCGAGTTCTGGAACGCCCCGTTCGGCGCAGTGCTGCGCCGCACCGAGCTCGACGCGGCCGACGACCCCGTCCATCGGGCCGTCGAGTTCTTCCTGCAGGGCATCGTCGCGCTGCGATCCGGGTAGCCCCATCGACTGCCTCTTCCCCCGATTCCGACCCCCGACCCCCCACGCCCGATCTCTGGAGGACCACATGCAACCCCATCCGATCGCCACCTGGGACGACCTGGAGATCGACACGCCCGTCGGCGTGCTGATCTCGACCGTGGACCTCGTGGTGGTGCGATTCGGTCCGGCGGCCGATGAGCACTCGGTGCTCTACGGCCGTTGTCTACACCGCGGCGTGAAGCTCGCCGACGGCCGTGTGGAGGGCCCGAACCTGATCTGCGGCGTGCACGGTTGGGACTACCGCTTGGACTCGGGCGTGTCGGCCTACAACAACGGCGAGGCGCTGCATCGGTTCACGTCGTGGGTCGACGACGGTCGGCTGTACATCGACCTCGACGAGGTCGAGGCGTGGGAACTCGAGCATCCCCAGCCCTACGACCGCTCGGCCTACCTCGGTGAGTTCGCCGACGTCCACGGCGCACCGGAGGAGCCGCACGTCGACCTGATCCAGCGGCTCGGCTCCGGCTCGACGGGCGCCCACGGCCCGGTCGCCGCGATGGGCGTCCCGCGTGACCAGCTCCCGAGTTGGGACTCGATCCAGTTCGTCACGGCGCAGCTCGACCGCAAGCCGCTGCTCGACGATGTCGCGGTCGCCACCGACGTGACGATCGGTCGGAGCGCGGCGTCGCCGCTGCGGCTCGACATCCCGCTGTTCGTGTCCGACATGAGTTTCGGCGCCTTGTCGCAAGAGGCGAAGGTCGCGCTGGCGACCGGCGCGCAGCTTGCCGGGACCGGCATCTGCTCGGGCGAGGGCGGCATGCTGCCCGAGGAGCACGACGCGAACAGCCGCTATCTGTACGAGCTGGCGTCGGGCAAGTTCGGGTGGTCGCTCGACAAGGTACGTGACGTGCAGGCGTTCCACTTCAAGTTCGGACAGGGAGCGAAGACCGGAACCGGCGGCCACCTGCCCGGCCACAAGGTGGTCGGCAAGATCGCCGAGGTGCGCAACCTCGAGGAGGGCCACGACGCGGTGTCGCCGGCGACGTTCACCGACCTCGTCACCGACGACGACTTCCGGGGTGTTGCCGACGAGGTGCGGGCAGCGAGTGGCGGCATCCCGATCGGGGCCAAGCTGTCGGCGCAGCGCATCGAAGCCGACCTCGACGCAGCACTGCGCATCGGGGTCGACTACGTGATCCTCGACGGTCGGGGCGGCGGCACGGGCGCCGCTCCGCTCGTGTTCCGCGACAACATCTCGGTGCCGACGATCCCGGCGCTCGCGCGGGGCGCGGCGGCACCTTGATCGGGTCGGCGCCGACCACGTCACGCTCGTGATCACCGGCGGTCTGCGCACGCCCGCCGACTTCGCGAAGGCGCTGGCGCTCGGCGCCGACGCGGTGGCGATCAGCAACGCGGCCATCCAGGCGATCGGATGCCTCGGCATGCGGGCGTGTCATACCGACAACTGCCCGGTCGGCATCGCAACGCAGAAGCCCGGGCTGCGATCGCGGCTCGTCGTGCAGGAGTCGGCCAAGCGGCTCGCGCAGTTCCTCGAGTCCGCCGTCGAACTGATGGTCGTGCTCGCTCGTGCGTGCGGCCACGACCGCCTCGACCAGTTCACCGTCGACGACCTCACGACCTTCGATCGCGAGATGGCCCACCTCTCGGGCGTTCGCTACGGCGGCGTCTCGCTCGCTTGACGAGATGGGACAACACGGGTCAGACCCGTGTTGTCCCGTCAGCTGCTGCGGACGAGGGTGCCGGGGCGGGCGCCGGTGTCGGCGTCGTGGCGGCGGGTGACCTCGCCCTTGACCATCGTGGCGAGGTAGCCCTTGACCGGCTGGATCAGGCGGGTGCCGCCGGCGGGGAGGTCGTGATGGGCCTTCGGCGGGAGCGACGGTGAGGTTGTCGAGGTCGATCACGTTGACGTCGGCACGCATGCCCGGGGCGAGCAGCCCACGGTCGTGGAGGCCGTAGAGGCGGGCGTTGCCGGCGGTCTGCTTGGCGACGACGAACTCGAGCGGCAGGCGTTCGCCGCGCTTGCGGTCGCGCACCCAGTACGTCAGCTGTGTCGTGGGCATCGTGGCGTCGCAGATCAGGGTGACGTGGGCACCGGCGTCGCTCAGCCCGGTGACGGTGTGCGGGTTCAGCAGCATCTCGCGCAGCACCTCCTGGCTCTCCGCGATGTCCTTGCCGCCCATCAGCGCGGCCATCGACCGTGCCCTCGTCCTCGAGCAGGAAGTCGTAGAGCACGTCGAACGGCTCGCGTCCGGTCGCCGCCATGCGGGCGCCGAGCGTCTTGTCCATCGTCGGCTCGTAGTCGACCGGATCGGCGAGCGGGTACATCATCGGCGCCGCCATCTGGAACAGCGAGTAGAGGTTGGCCATCGAGCCGGCCTCGGCGACGGGGACGTCGGACTCGGACAGGATCGCCGCCTTGACCTCCGGCTTGGCCATCTCCCGTGCCCGTTCGGCGACGGGAGATGGGCGAGCGCCATGTACGTCGGTCGGCGCTGGAAGGCGTGGTAGCTCTCCAGACCGGTGACGAAGCCGATCGGGCGTGACGACACCTGCGGGTGCATGTCGGCGCCGTCGGCGTTCGCCTCGGCGGTGAGGTCGAGGATCTCGCGCCACAGGTTCTCGTCGTAGTCGGGGGACTGCACGAGCGTGAAGGTCACCGGGCGTCCACCCTGCTTCGCGACGGCCTGCATCAGGGCGAACTCCTCGTGCGGCGTGAACCGCTCGCCTCCGAGCCCCTCGAGCTTGCCGACCGTGCCGGCCGGGATCAGCTCGAACACGCCCTTTCCGGTGCGGCCCATGGCCTCCGCGATCGCGACCAGCTCGTCGACCGGGGCGAACGTGCCGGGGACCGGTGAACCGTGCAACGATCGGTGGCCGATCGTCCGCGACGTGCTGAAGCCGACAGCGCCGGCGTCGACGGCCTCGGCGACGAGCGTCGCCATCGTGTCGATGTCGTCAGCGGTGGCGTCCTCGTTGGCACTGCCACGCTCGCCCATCACGTAGTAGCGCACGGCGCCGTGGGCGACCTGGGCGCCGATGTCGAGCGAGTAACGGCGGCTGGCGATGTAGTCCATGTAGTCGGGGAACGACTCCCACTGACCCCACTCCATCCCCTCGTACAGGGCGGTGCCCGGGATGTCCTCGACACCCTCCATCAGCTCGATCAGCGTCTGCTCGCCGCCGGGGCGCACCGGTGCGAAGCCCACTCCGCAGTTGCCCATCACGATCGTGGTCGCGCCGTTGCCGGCTGACGGATCCATCACGTCGTCCCAGCTGACCTGGCCGTCGTAGTGCGTGTGCACGTCGACCCAGCCCGGCGTGACGATCGCGCCGTCCGCGTCGATCGTCTCGCCGGCGGCCTCGTCGATCGAGCCGCCCACGGAAACGATCACTCCGTCGCGCACGCCGACGTCGCCGGTCGTCGGTGGCGCACCCGTCCCGTCGACGATCGTCCCACCCTTGATCACGTAATCGAGCATCTCGGCCCCTTCTGTCGATCCAGTCCCGCCGGTGACCGTATCCCTCGACCGGCCTCAACCCCGAGCCCAAGCACAGTTGCCGGCCCCGTTTGCGTGCAGTTTCAGGTGGGCCGCCCCACCGAAAATCCGACACAAACGTGGGTGTGGCGGTGTGTGGGGTGTGTGGGTGTGGTGTGTTCAGCTGGCGAGCATGCCGCCGTCGACGGCGAGGGCGTGGCCGGTGGTGAACGACGACGACGATGAGACGAGCCACAGCGCGGCGTCGGCGATCTCGGACGGCTCGCCGAAGCGACCGATCGGGCTCAGCCGGCGCGCGGTCGCGTCGGCGTCGCGGCCACGGCGCTCCATCGCGTTGCGCAGCATCGGGGTGTCGATCGCTCCCGGACAGATCGCGTTCACCCGGATGCCGTGGCTCGCGTAGTCGAGCGCCGCACTGCGGGTGAGGCCGAGCACGGCGTGTTTGCTGGCGGTGTAGGCCGGTTGGTCGTGCTGCGGGCGGAACGAGTTGGTCGAGGCGATGTTGACGATCGAGCCCGGCCGGCCGCCGTCGAGCATCGCCGCGATCTCGTGCTTCATCGAGAGGAACACGCCGCGCACGTTGACGCGCATCATCCGGTCGTAGTCGTCGTCGCTGCACTGGTGGAGCGGGACCGTCTCGAACTCGATCGCCGCCGCGTTCACGGCGGAATCGAGCCGGCCGGTGCGGCTGATGGCGGTGGCGACGACTGCGGCGATGTCGTCGGCGACGCTCACGTCGGCGGCGACGAAGTGGACCGACCCTGGCGCTGCAGCGAGCAGTGCATCGGCGCCTGTGTCCGTCAGGTCGGTGGCGATCACGTCGGCGCCGGCGCCGGCGAGCGCGGTGGTGATCGCCCGCCCCATGCCGCCGGTGGCGCCCGTGACGATCGCGGTGGTTCCGTGCAGGTGGGTCTGCGGCTCTGTGGTCATGCTCGCTCCTCGGAGGGTGTGGGAACAGTGCCGGAAGCGGGACCCGTGACCCGGGCGTCCGCGAGAACTCGGCGCATCGCATCGGCAACGGCCCGGACGTGGTCGCCGCCGGGGCGGCCCCACACCTCGTCGTTGCAGACCTCGAGCGACCACGGCACGTCGACGCCCAGATCGATCAGCGTCCGCACGAACTCGGTCGCGCCGAACTCGCCCTCGCCGGGCGGCACCCGGTTGCGCAGGCAGTCGTCCTTGTAGTCGGCGATCGCGGGCGTTCGTGGGCCGTCGCTCATCTGGATGCCGGTGATCAGCTCGGGCGGAATCGCCCGAACGAGTTCGAGGTCGTTCGCGCCGCGGGCGTGGTGCCAGATGTCGACGCACACGCCACCGTTCGGTCGGTCGGCCTGCTCGACGATCGCCAGCGCATCAGCAGCGTCGACGATGTTCGTGAACGGCAGGAACTCGAGACCGACGACGGCGCCGTGATCGGCGGCGCGATCGCACACCGCTCCGAATCGAGCCGCGGCGTCGGCGATCGATCCTTCGTACGGTCCGATCGCCTGCACGTAGCGGCTCTCGAACGCGTCGACCAGTTCCCACACCACGTCCTCGAACCGCCAGTAGTCGTCGCTCGGTGTGGCCGACCCCCAGCCGGCGAGCACCTCGATCTCGGCGAGGCAGATGCCGGCGGCGTCGAGGAGGTCGCGCAGCTCGGCGATGGTGAACCCGGCCTCGCGCAGCGTGACGAACTGCCCGGCGAACAGCCCGATGCCGGCGAACCCGGCCGCACCGGCGTCGGTGATCCGGTCGGCGAGGGGGTGGTTGCGGTCGAGGCTGAAGTGGCTGAGCACCAGGTCGTCGCCGCGCAACGCGCGAGGGGCGGTCATCGCACGAGGCTTTCCGCCAGCAGGCCGGCGTCGAGCGCTTGGAGTTGACGCTCGGGCGGCCACCCGTCGGGATCGAACAGCGCCTGCAGCGCGATGCCGTCGACCAGTCCGATCAGGCGCTCGGCTTCGGTCGCCGCGTCGGTGATGTCGGGCATCGCCGTGAGCAGGTCGATCAGGTAGCCCCGGTACTTGCGGTACAGCTCGCGTTGGGTGGCGGCGAGGCGGTCGTCGCTCGCCGCCGCGCCGGCCAACGCGACGGTGACGATCCAGTGCACCCTCGTGTCGTCGTCGGTCGGCAGCGCGCTCTCGAGCGACGCTCGCAACGCGTCGGCCGGAGACATCTCGCCGCGCATCGCCCGGCGGGCGCTGCGTTGCTCGATCGAGGCGCGCAGCGTGAAGTCGAGGAGTTCGTGCTTGTTGGCGAAGTAGTGAACGAGGGTTCCGGTGGTCCATCCGGCCTCGGTGGCGATCTCGCGCATCGAGGCGCCGTCGACTCCGGCGCGCGCGATCACCCGGGCGGCAGCCGCCGCGAGCTCCATCCGGCGTTGGTCGACGTCGACGATCCTCGGCATTGACGCAAGATATCACAACTGTTAGAAATAGATGTCCCGAACCACGTTTGCGTCCGGATTCGGGTGGACCGTCCCACCAAGATCCGCACGCGAACGTCCGAGCGAGCGAAACGAGTGAGGTCCACATGGTGCACGTACCGACACGAGGCGACGTCCCGGTCCGGTTGGGTCCGACTGTGCAGCTCGTCCCCGACTACGGGCCGAGCACGATGCCGCGCGACGTCTACACCGACCCGATGCGTTTCGAGCTGGAGCGCGAGCGGGTGCTCGGCGCCGAGTGGATCCTCGCCGGGCGCTCCGACCAGCTCTCGGGCACCGGCGACTGGTTGACCTTCGAGGGTCACGGCGAGACGGTCGTGGTCACCCGGCAGGCCGACGGCTCGCTCGCCGCGTTCCACAACGTGTGCCAGCACCGCGGCCCGGCGATCGTCGGCGAACTCGTCGGCTGCGGCGCGAAGCGCTTCACGTGCCCGTACCACGGGTGGGTGTACGACACGACCGGACTCGTGGTGGGCGTACCCGAGCGGGAGGATTTCGATCCGGCGCACCTCGAAGGCCTGCGCTCACCGGCGGTCGCTGCCGACGAGTGGGGCGGCTGGGTGTGGATCAACCTGGCCGGGCCGGACAAGGCGCCGCCGCTGATCGAGGCGATCGGACCGGAGATCTCCGCGGACCTCGGCCGCTTCCGAATGGAGGACATGATCCTGCACGAGGTGGTCGAGTGGGACGTGCCCGTCAACTACAAGGCGATCGTCGACGGCTTCAACGAGATCTACCACACCAAGCAGTTGCATCACGTCGACGCGACCTGGACCAAGGCGGCGCGCAACACGTCGTTCCACATCGTCGGCGACAACTACATGTGCTTCGTCCCGCGGGCGGACAACCTCGACAAGCTGACCGAGGATCCTGATCACCACCGCTACGCGATCTGTCACTACGTCGTGTTCCCGAACACGGTGTTCAACTGCAACCCCGAGCACGTGCAGGTGTTCAACCCGATCCCGATCGACGTCGACCGCACCCGGTTCCTCTGCTGGCAGTTGATCTACCCCGGTGACCTCGACGATCCGGAGTACGCCGACTACTACGCCCGCACGATGCGGCACTGGGACGTGCTCAAGGGAGTGGTCGCCGAGGACATCGAGATCTACGACCAGCTCGCACGCACCAAACGGTCGAGTGGATATACCCGCCACATCCTCAACGAACGCGAGTGCAAGCTCGCCCACTACCACGAGAACATGAACCGCAAGATCGCCGACTGACACCTTCGAGCACCCTGCCACCGACGAGCGATCAGTGTCCGCGCGACCCGTGCGTGCGGAAGCTCATCGGTCTGAGTCGATGGTCAGACCTCGGCGATCACTTCGATCTCGACGAGGAACTGAGGCTCGAACAGCGACTGCACGCCGTACAGCGTGGCTGCGGGCATGGGCATGTCCTCGCCGAAAACCTCACCGACACCGGCGAACAGCGCATCGCCCATACTCGGCTCGTACCCGACGACGAGGATGTTCATCTTCGCGACGTCGTCCCACGTGGCTCCTCCGGCTTCGAGCGCCGCGGTGACATTCCGCAGGGCCTGCGCCGTCTGCGACGTCAGGTCGGTCCCGGCGAGATTGCCGTCGGCATCGACCCCGGTCTGGCCGGCGACGTACACGCGCTTGGTGCCGGAGGCGACCACGACGTGGGTGTAGCCGGCTGGCTCCATGAGGGTGGATGGGTTGATCTTCTCGATGCTCATCGCCGAAGGGTAGCTCTGCTCGCGATCCGGCTGGCCCGACGCGCGCGTCAGGCGAGAGAGCCGGCGGTCTGGGCTCTGGCGACCGAGGCGCGTACGACGGGGATGTCGTCGTCGTCGAGGGGCTCCATCCACGTCTTGCGGGCGAGCGCGGCCTCCACGAACGGTGCGAGGTCGGCCGCCTTGCGGGCTCGGCGCTCGGTCTCGTCGGCGGTGAACTCGGGCATCACCTCCGCGGCAAACAGATCGAGCGACGAGCAGATGTCCGCGTGAGCGTTGCGGCCGGCCTGCTGGATGAAGATGACCTGATCGACGCCGACGTCGCGCATCTGCCGCAGGTACCGCGCGGCGTCGTCCGGTGTCCCGATGCAGCTGGCGAACGCGTCGCCCTGCTCGTCCGCCGCAGCGATGCGTCGCTCGACGCTGTCGGGTGAGCGCCGCGCCTGGAACTCACCCCACAGATCGGTGCGCCCGGGTACCTGGTCGTGGGCAACGAGCGCGTTGAGCGCGTACCCGAAGAACTCGAAGCCTTCCTGCCCGCGCCGGATCGCCTCGGCCCGGTCCTCGTGCAACGAGAACCCGGTGACCAGCGCGATGTTCGCGTTGACCGTGTGGCCGAGCGGAACGCACTCGTCGCTGCGGATGATGTCGTAGTACACGTCGACCCACGACTCGGCCTCCTCGGGGTCGACGAAGCTGAACGCCAGCGCCCCGATCCCGTGGCGGGCGGCGACCTTGATCGTGTCGCGGTTGGTGCACGCCATCCACATCGGCGGATGCGGCTTCTGGCGCGGCTTCGGCAGCACGTTGCGGCACGGCATCGAGAACGTCTCGGACTCGTAGCCGGGATAGGGGTCGAGCACCATCATGTTCGCGATCTGCTCGGCGGCTTCCAGGGCCATCGCCCGCTTCTGCTTGGCCGGGATGTCGAAGCCGTGCAACTCCAGTCGGGTGGCCCCTTCGCCGATTCCGAAGTCGACGCGACCGTCCGAGATCAGGTCGAGCGTCGCCAGTCCTTCGGCGGTTCGCGCCGGATGGTTGTACTTCGGGATCACCTGGCGGATGCCGTGACCCAAGCGGATCCGCTGGGTTCTCGCGGCGGCCGCGGCGAGGAACACCTCGGGCGCCGACGAATGCGAGTACTCGTCGAGGAAGTGGTGCTCGACCTCCCAGGCGTAGTCGAAGCCGAGCCGGTCGGCGAGCTCGACCTGGTCGAGCGCGTCGCGCAACAGACGGAACTCGTCGTCGTCGCTCCACGGCTTCGGGAGTTGGTGTTCGTAGAAGATGCCGAACTGCATGGGTGCAGCTCAGCAGAACCGCCGCGGTCGACACGGGTCAGAGATGCCCAACGGCATCCGAAGTGGTGTCACCGACTGTGCTACGTTCACCGCCGATTCAACGAGGGGGCTTGGTTGATGGAAACACGACTGGTGGAACTGCTCAGGGAGTACTTCCCCGAGGCCGATCACATCGAGGTCACCGGCTTCGAGCCGATACCCGGGGGCTATTCCCGTGAGACGTACCGATTCGACGCCGTCGTGCGATCGTCGGCGGGGGAGGAGCACCATCCGCTGATCCTGCGCAAGGATCCGCCACCGGCGGTGTCGATCCTGCAGACCAGCCGCGAGATCGAGCACGACCTGATCGAGGCGTTGCGGATGCACACCGAGATCCCGATCGGCCGCAGCCTCGGCCACGAGATGGACCCGGAACGCTTCGGCGAACCGGCGATGATCATCCAGCGGATGCACGGCAACTCGCAGACCTCGGACCTGTTCCACGACGGGCCCGACGCCCACCACGCCGACGACGTCATGCGTCACCTGTGCGAGGTACTCGTCGAACTGCACGGCGCCGACGTGTCCACGATCGACCCGCACGGTCGCCTCGCCGACCCGCGGAACGAAGGCATCGACGCGACCACGTGGGACACCTACATGGACACGACGATCGATTACTACGTGCGATCGTTCCCGACGATCAACTACGACCCGAGCGTGATGACCGTGCTCGACCTGTTCCTCACGTTGCGGCGCGACAAACCACGGCCGCTTCCGCTCGTGCTGGTCCACGGGGACTTCAACCCGGCCAACTTCCTCTACGAAGGCGGCAGGGTCACCGCGCTGATCGACTGGGAGAACGCCCGCATCGGCGACCCGCGAGAGGACCTCGGGTGGATGACCACGATGGACATCCTCTCGAACACGAACGTGATGGCGCACCCCGTCGACGAGGGTGGGTTCCTCTCGTACTACAACAAGCTGACCGGCTTCGAGATCACCCAGGACGAGGTCGACTACTTCACGCTGTTCGGCACCGCGAACATCGCTGTGCCGGTGCAGGCAGCGATCAAGCGGCGCATCGACGGCGAGTCCACCGAGTTCATGCACCTCTATCTCGCACAGTCCGCGAACGGGACCGTGCCGAACCTGCTCCGTCTGCTCAACTACCCGGGGGTCCCGCAGTGAACACGTCACCGAGCATCGATCAGATGTTGGAAGGCGTGCTGATCAGCATCAGCACCGACATCATCCCGAACCTCGTCAACCCCAAGGCGCACGCGAGCGCGCAGATGATGCAGTCGATCATCCAGGGCATCCGCCAGCTCCTGCCGGTGTACGACCAGTACCTCGCCGAGGAGCACAACCAGATGATGGAGTTGTTGCGCGACGTCGCTGCGCAGCTCGATGCAACGCCGGGTGATGCGGCCGACCGAATTCGCGATCGGGCCGCCACGCTCGGGACCGGTGACCAATTGCCGATCCCGCTCGGGCGCGACACGGTGATGGCGGCGCATCGTGAACTCGGTGTGGCAGTGCAGGACACGATGATCGACCTCGACGAACTCCAAGCGCGACGGCAACACCGACGCCGACGCCGGCCTCGAACTCATCCGCGAGCACATGGGTCCGCGGATCATCCGCGACGTGCAGACGTTCCTCGTCGGCGACGCACTGCTCGGTCGCGGCTGACGCTCGCCCCGGGCCCCCTCGGGACGGGGCCGGGAGGACCCTGGCGGTCAGTCGGCTTGGCCGGCGTTGATCGCTTCGTTGGTGAAGGCGGCGAACTTCACCGTGTCGAACGCCACCACCAGGTTCGCCTCGGTCTCGATGATCACGCGGTGGGGTGAGTCGAGGAACTTCCGGAACGCCTTGCGGTACTCGTCGTCCGGGCTCGATGCGACGCCCGAGAGCGTGTCGTAGAACCAGCTCTTCAGCTCGTCGAAGCCGGGATCGCCGTTGGCGTGCACGATCGAGTCGCCCTTGTACGAGGCCGTCTTGCCGCCCCGGTTGATGACGATGCCCGACTGCGGCCGCTTCTTCAGCGCGGGCACCCGCTTGCGGCGATCGGCGCAGGTGGTCCAGAACTTGCCGTGGCGCCACACGTAGGCGACCACCACACCGACGGGATAGCCCTGGGCATTCGTCCAGTTGAAGATGCACTCGCCGCCCGGCTCGACGAGGGAGGCGAGTGCCTCCGAGTCGAGCTGCATCGAGGTCAGGTCTTCGTAGTCAACGGGTTGGTCCGTCATCGCGTCTCCCTCCGAGTCGTCGCGGGAAACGTACCACGAGTAAATTTCGCATCTTCGACGGAGAGGGAGCCTTACATGAAGTTCGGATTGGCGTTCGCCAGCAGCATTGCCATCGACCACCAGGCATCGATGGAGATCTGTCGTCGCGCAGAGGCGGCAGGCTTCGAATCGCTGTGGGGCGGTGAGCACGTCATCCTGCCGTCGAAGATCGAGTCGGCCTATCCGTACACCGAGGACGGCAAGATCCCGGCGCTGCCGGACACGCCGATCCCGGACCCGCTGATCTGGCTCGCCTTCGCCGCGGCTGCGGCCCCGACGATGCGGCTGGGCACCTGCATCCTGATCGTGCCGCAGCGCAACCCGCTGATCCTCGCGAAGGAGCTCGCAACGCTCGACCAGCTGTCGGGCGGCAAGGTCGAACTCGGCCTCGGAGTCGGCTGGCTCGAAGAGGAATTCGATGCGCTCGGTGTGCCGTGGGCACGGCGTGGCGCCCGCAACGACGAGTACATCGAGGCGATGCGCACCCTGTGGTCGGGCCCGGAAGTCGAGTTCCACGGAGAGTTCGTCGACTTCCCGAAGGTCACCTGCAGCCCGCGCCCGGTGCAGCCGAGCATCCCGATCCTCGTGGGCGGCGACAGCGACGTCGCGATCCGGCGCGCTGCACGCCTGGCAGACGGCTACTTCCCCGGCGAGGGCGACGTCGACCGGCTCGCCTCGCTGATCACTCGAGTACGCCAGGCCGCCGAAGACGCAGGTCGCGACCCGAGCGAGATCGAGATCAACGCCATGTTCAGCCTGAACATGGCCGACCCCGAAGCCGGCATCGAGAAGTTCGCCGAACTCGGCGTTGGCCGGGTCATGGTGCCGGCGTTCTTCTTCGCAGGCGACGGCGGCCTCGACCGCATGGAGGAATTCGCGGGCCGCGCCATCGGCGCCGGCAGCTGACCCTCGCGCCAACACCCATCGACCACCCATCGTCGACATCGACCACCGTTGACGACATCGACCACCGTTGACGACACGTCGACGTGAACTCATCGACTTCACACAGGGAGCACCACATGCACAGTTTCGATCTCACCGGCAAGGTTGCCGTCGTCACCGGCGGCGGCCAGGGAATCGGCGAGGGCATCGCCCACGCCTACGCCGACTCCGGCGCGGCAGTCGTCGTCGCGGCACGTCACGTCGACCGGGTGCAGGGTGTCGCCGACGCGATCAACTCCAAGGGCGGGCGGGCGCTCGCCGTGCCGACCGACGTCACCGACAACGACGCACTCGTCGCACTTGCCGACGCTGCGATCGAGGCCTTCGGTGGCCTCGACATCTGGGTGAACAACGCCGGCGGATCCACGGTGCGCTCGCCGCTGGTGAAGCTCGACGCTGCCGACTGGAATGCGTGCCTCACCCTCAACCTCACCGCTGTGTGGGCGGCGTCGGTGATCGCCAACGAGCGGATGAACGACGGTGGCAGCATCATCAACATCACCTCGCCGGCGGCCACCCGGGCCGTGCTCGGCAGCGGCCACTACTCCGCCGCCAAGGCCGGCGTGAACACGCTCACCCTCACGATGGCGATGGAACTCGCCCCGCGCATCCGGGTGAACGGCGTGGCACCGGGCATGGTGCCGACCGAGGTGATGATGACCGCGCTCGACATGGACGTCCCCGCCCTGGAGAAGGTCGCCGAGCAGCGGATGCCGTTGAAGCGGCTGGGCACACCGGACGACATCGCCGCCGCGGCGCTCTACCTCGCGAGCGACGCCGGCAGCTGGGTGACCGGCCAGATCATCACCGTCGCGGGCGGGATGTGAGCTCGCTCGCGCGACCGACCCTCCATCCGCACCGACGACACCCATTGACACCACTGACACCCATTGACACCACTGAGAGGATCCATTCATGACCGATCTCGAAGAACGCCAGTCCGAGTCCACCCCGTGGTTCCTCAAGGGGAACTACGCGCCGGTCCAGGACGAACTCACCGTCACCGACCTGAGGGTGACCGGGTCGATCCCCCCGTCGCTGTCGGGCCGCTACCTGCGCAACGGGTCGAACCCGAAGTCGGGCACCGCCGGCCACTGGTTCTTCGGTGACGGCATGGTGCACGGCGTTCGCCTCGACGGGGGCAAGGCCGAGTGGTACCGGAACCGGTTCGTCCAGACCACCAAGCTCGCCAAGGGGCTCGAGGCCACCGACCCCGAGACGATGTTCGATCCGACGGCCAGCGCCACGAACACGCACGTACTCGGCCACGCCGGCCGCATCTGGGCGCTCGAGGAGGGGCATCTGCCGTATGCGCTCAGCCCGGAACTCGACACCCTCGGCTGTGACGACTTCGGCGGCAAGCTCACGACGGCGTTCACCGCGCATCCGAAGCTGTGTCCCGAGACGAACGAGCTGCACTTCTTCGGCTACTCGCCGGTGCCGCCGTTCCTCACCTATCACGTGCTCGATGCGTCCGGTGCGCTCGTGCACTCGGCCGAGATCACGGTGCCAGCGGGCACGATGATGCACGACTTCATGATCACCCGCGACCACGCGATCTTCATGGACCTGCCGGTCGTGTTCGACCTGTCGAACCTCGAGGCGCCGCTGAAGTGGGACGAGAACTACGGCGCCCGCATCGGCATCATGCCGAGGATGGGCACCAACGCCGACATCAGGTGGTTCGAGGTCGACCCGTGCTACGTGTTCCACCCCCTCAATGCCTACGTCGAGGGTGACACGGTCGTCTGCGACGTCGGCCGCCACGCATCGATGTGGCGGACGTCGATGGAAGACGGCGAGCCGTGCTACATGCATCGCTGGACGTTCGATCTGTCGTCGGGTGCTGTCGGTGAGCAGCAGCTCGACGGCGATTCGCACGCGTTCCCGCGCGTCGACGACCGGGTGGTCGGCCTCAAGCACCGCTATGGCTGGGGGGTCGCCCCGCGCGGCGGCGGCGATGGCGTGATCGTCGAGGCCGGCAACGTCGTCAAGTGGGACTTCCAGACCGGCTCACAGCAGACCTACGACTTCGGCCCGGACAGCTTCCCGGGTGAGTTCGTGTTCGTGCAGGACGACGATGCCGCCGGCGAGGACGAGGGCTGGGCGATGGGCTTCGTCTACGACGCGTCGAGCGACAGCTCGGATCTCGTGATCCTCGACGCGTCTGCTCCCGGTTCCGACCCGGTGGCCCGCGTGCACCTGCCGCGGCGCGTGCCGTTCGGCTTCCACGGCAGCTGGGTCGACGACTCGATTCTCTGACACTTCTCGTTTGGGTCGGATTCTCGGTGGGCCAGCCCACCGAAAATCTGACGCAAACGTGGTTGTGGGTGGCTCGGGATCCGCCGGGTGCGACCGATCAGGCCGGTGACGGGGCGCGTGCTTCGTCGGTGGCGTGGGGGAACATGATCTGACCGGCCAGCACTCTGGAGATCGTGGACAGTTCGTCGGTGACGTGCACCACGATGTCGTCCACCGAGACGACGCCGATGACCCGATCGTGATCGATGATCGGGATGCGTCGGATCGCGTGGTCGCGAAACGCGTGAACGAGGTCGGCGAGATCGTGGTCGACGTCGACCGCGACCAGCCCCATACTCATCACTCCGTCGATCCGTCCATCGGCTGGATACGAGCGGGCAACGCCACGCGTCACGATGTCCCGATCGGTCACGATGCCGACGGGCGTCTGTCCGTCGAGCACGATCACCGACCCGACGCCCGACGACGCCATCAGCGCGGCAGTGTCGGCCACGGTTGCGTCGCAACCGATCACGACGGGTTCGCGCAGTGCGAGTTCAGAGATCCTCATGACTCCTCCGTTCCAGTCGAGGTGTCGGCCAGGTGCACGACCCGGCAGTCCGAGCCGGGGAAGAGCAAGGTCGCACGTCCCGTGTCGTCCCATCGGACCATGTACGGCGGTCCGCCGTCGGCGCCACGCACTTCCTCCACTCGTCCGACACGATGAGGCCGACCGACCTCGTGACCCTCGATGATCAGTTCGTCTCCGACCTGAGCGAACATGTGCCTGCTCCCTTCGACGGTGATCGATGCTGCGATTCGAGCATTGCAGGCCGTTGACGGAAAGCGGTAGGGGACTACGTCCCGGCCGACCGACCCGGTGGGACATCCGGCCCTGACGGCGCGGCGGTGCCGGCGCGAGGGTGGATCCATGAAGGACTATCAGCCACACGGATGGACACTCAGGTTCGAGACGCGAGAGGACGAGGACCACTGCGACATGGTGGTGCACCTCGACGCCGGTGATCGGTCGTTGGCCGGCTATGGAAGGTCGCGCCGCAATCCCACCGACCCGTCGAGGCCGCAGGTCGGCGAGGAGCTGGCTGCTGCCAGGGCCCTGCACGACCTTGCCCGTCATCTGACCGACGATGCCTGGGCCATGATCGAGTCGTACCCGACGTCAACTGGTTGAGCCGTGACGCCACGTAGTCTCGGGCTGCACCGGCCCGGGTGGCGAAACTGGCAGACGCGGGGGGCTTAAACCCCCCTTCCACTCACGTGGAGTGCGGGTTCGAATCCCGCCCCGGGCACCGACACGCTGGTGTTTCGCGTTCGGGTAGTGGTCCCTGACGTCATCCAGGTGGTGCCCGTGTCACATCTGTGTCACAGACCGTGACACCCCCGCTCTACTGTTGTGCTCGCGGCCAACGGTTCGGTGAAGCGGAAGGGGAAGGTGTGGTCGTTCGTCGTCGACCTCGGCCGGGAGGAATGGGACCGCTCGTCGCCCGTCTTCGCCCAGCGACGTCCCGCTTGCGCTCGCGGCGCGCGCCGACGCCCCGACGCAACCGGATCCTCCGGGCGCCGGGGCGTTGTGCGTCGGACGGTTCGCTCAGTCGGTGGCGCTGCGGATCAGGAACACCGAGGCGATCAGGACCCAGACCATGCTGCCGAGCTCACCGATGAAGCCGATGGCTCTGACGGCGCTGTCCGGGTCGCCGCTGAAGATCCAGGTGCCGCCGATCACGGGCAACACCCCGGCGAGGATGCCAAGCCCGGCCAACCATGTCGGCATGAGCCGGGTCTGAATCATCAACACCGACGCGAAGATGAGGAACATGGCCGAGGCCCAGGGCATCAGGGCGAAGAAGACGACGGCGTCGAGCGCGGACAGGGTGACCAGCAGCCCGTCGGACGCCCCCTCGAGAATCGGGTCGAGCGACATCACGGCCCACAGCGACATGCCGACGATGCCGGCGGCGAACTGGGCGACGATGCCGGCGAACGAGAGTCGCGGCAGGATGCCACCACTGGTGTCGCCGGCCGTGAGACGGCGGAGCAGCCCGACTCCGAAGACCAGGTAGAGGAATCCGAACACCATCGGCGTGAACCAGTTGAAGAAGGCGATCGAACCCTGATTGTCGCCGAACCACGAGCGGAGCTCGTCTGCTCCGTCGGTGAAGGCCGGGGCGGCAGCGGCGATCGCTGCGCCCATGGCGACGAAGAGGACGACGAACGCGACGCCGGAGAATCCGGCGATGCGATTCCATGTCCGGAGGGTGTCGTTCGGGCTGTGAACGGTGGTCGAATCGGTGGTCATGATGTGCTCCCCTTGCACCGCCTGCGGTGCACTCGTGTGGTTGGTCACCGCCATCGTCCACGTTCGGAGCCACGGCGGACAGCGTGCCAGCGCGTTTTGTTCTACGTGCCAGCACCCGCGTCGACAGGGCCCGAGCGGGGTCGGCGTCGAGCACGACCCCGGTGCCTCACGCAAGCGACTCCTCTCGCCGATGACCGTCGGCGAGTTCGACCAGGGCACGCCGATCGATGGCGTCGGCGGGCACCGCTGCGACCTTGCAGTCGGTCACCGCGCGCAGCGTCGCCGTTCTGATCTCGCCTTCGATGGCAGCTCGCTCACCGAGCACGGCCCCGGGTCCGAGCTCGGCCAGTGGCTCCCCGTTCACCTCGACGACGAGCACGCCGTTCAGCAGCAGGAACAGCTCGTTGCCCTGTGTGCCCTGCTCGGCGAGCAGCGTGCCGGCTCCGACTTCGCGGATCGTCGGCGCGGCACCGCCGCGCATGATCGACTCCTGAAGTTGTCGCTCGAGCGCACTCTCGACCTCGCTCACGAGCGCCGGTGCGTCCTCGTCGCCCCAAGGCGTGCGGCTCCCGAACGACTCGTTCATCCACCGCTTGTACTCGGCCAAGCTGCTCTTCGCGACCAGGTCACCGGAGTGGTCGAAGACCCAGTGTCGCGGGAACCCCGAGGCACCCGTCATCGCGCTCTCGTGCGATCCGTCGGCGTGAATCGTCAGCTCGAGCGTGGTCCAGACGATCGGCGCCGAGTACTGGATGAACGGCGGTCGCTTCACCGCTCGCGGCATCGGTGCTCCCGTGCGGCCGCCGACGGTCTGGGTGAATCGGACGGACGACGCCGTCACCTCGGGCTCTCGCTGGAGATCGGCCAGCGGGATCGCGGGAACGGTGATCGACGTGACGCCGAGTCCGACGGTGGTGGCACCGATCAGCCCGCCACCGCAGTAGCCGTAGCCGGTGATCCGGCCGTCGTCGACATCGACGTAGGCACGAAGCTCGTTGGCGAAGCGGAAGCGGTCGGCGAGGCGGAGGTCTTCGATCGCTGCGTGGACGTCCGGTCCGAGCGAGTGGGGCGGAGGCGGATCGTGGTGCGCCATCTTCATCCGGGTGGCCATCTTGCCCATCCCCTCCAACAGATCGGATGGGATCCACGACACGGTGGTGATGCTGCGTTCGATTCGCATGTTCTGCCTCCTGACGACGAGTGACCGCCAGCGTGCACCAACGGCGCCAGGCCGGCCAGCGTGCCGACCCGCCGGATCGGTACGTGCCAGCACCACCGACCAATCCGCGTCTGCACGCTGGTGGGCTCCGGCCCAGTCCCTCAGACTGCGTTGCGTACACTCACCCACCCAGGAGGCGTCGATGGCGATCACGGTGTTCCTCGCAGACGACAACCTCATCGTGCGAGAAGGCGTCAAGGCGCTCCTCGAACTCGAGGACGATCTCGACGTCGTCGGCCAGGGCGCCGACTACGACGAACTCGTGGCCGGCGCCGACGCCATGGCGCCCCAGGTGGTCGTGACCGACATCCGGATGCCGCCCAACTTCTCCCGGGAGGGCATCGAAGCCGCGAAGGAGATCCGGAAGCGCCATCCGGGCACCGGCGTCGTGATCCTGTCGCAATTCGACGACCCGGACTATGCGGTGTCGCTCCTGTCGGAGGGCGCCGCCGGTTACGCCTATCTCCTCAAGGACCGCGTCGGTGAGGGGAACCAGCTCGTTCGAGCGGTTCGCGAGGTGGCAGCCGGGGGCTCGATGCTCGACCCCAAGATCGTGGAAGCCCTCACCAGCCCGGTGCGGGCCGAGACATCGCTGTCCGACTCCGACGAGGACCTGCTGCAGCAGGTGGCGCAGGGCCGTTCGGTGAAGGCGATCGCCCTGCAGCGCAAGACGACACCCGCCGACGTCAACGCAGCGATCGAAGCGCTCTTCGGGACGCTCGCCCAAGGTCTGGCGGAGGGCAGGACCGACAGCCTCGATCGGCTCAAGATGCTGCAGCGGGCGATCGTCGATCGCAAGGAACAGGGCGAAGCACTCAGCCGGCTGCTCCCGGGCGGTGTGGCCGCGCAGATCCTCGACGGGGGCCGTCAGCCCGGTGAAACCGAGGAGCTGACCGTGACGGTGCTGATGTCGGACATTCGCGGGTACACGACGATCGCCGAGCACGCCGATCCGAGCGTCCTGGCCGGCCAGTTGCACGAACACCGCGCGGTCATGAACCGTGCGATCCTCGGCGAGGCGGGCACCGTCATGCAGTTCGTCGGCGACGCCGTGATGGCCGTCTTCGGTGCGCCGGTTGCCAGTGACGACCATGCCGACCGGGCGGTGGCCGCCGCCATCGCGATGCAGCAGGGACAGGACGAGTTGAACGAGCGGTGGAAGCAGAGCAGCCAGCCGGTGTTCGGACTCGGGATCGGGCTCTCGACGGGCCCGGTCGCCGCTGCGCTGCTCGGATCGGAGGAGCGTCTCGAGTACACCCTCGTCGGCGACACGGTGAACCTCACCCAACGACTCCAGCAGTGGGCCGAGCCGGGTGAGACCGTGCTGAGCGAGCCGACCTGGGCTGCCATGGAGCGCATGCCCGAGGCCGACAAGCTCGCGCCGGCGATCGTGAAAGGTCGAGACACCCCCGTCGCCGCCTATCGGTTCCCGCGGAGAGCGGCGTGACACTGACCGATGCACAACTGATCCGCATCGGTCGCACGATCGCGGCGGTTGCCGTGCTCTTGGCCGTGGGTGGCCTCATCGCTGCCATCTCGTTGGGCCGGTGGCAGAGCGCCGTGAACACCGTCACCCCGATCAACGCGTCAGTCGCCGTCGGCTTCGGCGCACTGGCGTGGACGGTCCTGCCGAAGCAGCCTCGGAACCGATCGGTGTGGGCCTACAACGTGGCCGCCTTCTTCGGAGGCTTGTACTCGGCCGCGCTGGTGCCCCTCGTGCTCGCTATCCCGCCCGATGTCGAAGCCAGCGCCGATGCACTGATCCCCGCTGAACTCTCGTGGCCGGCGGCGATCGCGGCCACGATCCTGGCGGCCGGCTGGATCCCGTCGTTCCTGCTTCCCCTGACACTCGGCCTGTTGCTGTTTCCCGACGGGCAGGTCCCCTCGCCTCGTTGGCGTTGGGCGCTCCGGTTCCAGAGCTCGACGTTGGGGCTCGCGTTCCTGTTGGCATGCGCTGCGAACAACCCTCGCAGCACCCGACCCATCCCGACCCCCGGCGGAACACTCGGTGACCTCGCGGAGGCCTTCATCCTCCTTGCGCTGCTCAGCTCGTTGCTCGGCATCGCCTCGCTGGTCGTTCGGTATCGACACGGTGACGGGGTCATCCGGCACCAGATCCGTTGGATCGCGGCCGGTGGTGCATGCGTCGTGGTCGGCGAGCTCGCCTTGCGGCTGGCCGCGGGCGGGGATTCTGGCGAGGTGGGCCCGACCATCCAGATCCTGTTCAACCTCGGACCGCTCCTGCTGTTGATCGCAGCGTTCTGGGTGGCGATCACGAGGTATCGGTTGTACGAGATCGACGCGCTCATCTCGAAGTCGGTGACCTACCTCGGTCTTGCCGCCGTGATCGTCGCGCTCTACGCGGCGGTCGTGGTGGGCCCGCTCGTGATCATCGGTGCGTCGGATGGTGAGGGCCCTGGGCTGCTCCTGCCGATTGTGGCCTCCGCGATGGTGGCGGTGCTGTTCGAGCCGATCCGTTCTCGCCTGCAGCGTGCGGCCAACCGACTGGTCTACGGCGACCGGGTGAGCCCGCAGGAAGTGCTCTCCAAGGTCACCGCCAGCCTTCCCGAGGCTGCGGCGGGCGACGGAATCGGCGACCTCGCCGAGGCGCTCGCACGAGGGACCGGTGCTGAACGTGCCGTGGTGTGGGTGACGAGCGGCGACCAGCTCCGGGCAGGCGGCGTGTACCCCGACACCGGCGAGTCCGCCGTCGATCCGGTGGCGGACGACAGCTTGGTCGACGACGAGATCACCGAGTCCCGGGAGGTGCTCCATCGCGGAGAGCTGCTCGGGGCCATGACGATCGTCAAGCCACGCAACGACCCGATCACGCCGGCCGACCGCGAGTTGTTGGCCGACGTGGCAGCCGGATCGGGTCTCCTGCTGCGCAACATCGGACTCAATCGCCAACTCGAGCAGCGCGCCGATGACGTCCGGGCGTCGCGACGGCGACTGATCGCCGTACAGGACGCCGAACGCCGCCGCCTCGAGCGGGATCTGCACGACGGGGCCCAGCAGCAAGTCGTGGCCCTCAAGGTCAAGCTCGGAATCGCCCGCACGATCGCTCAGCGCGAAGGCGCCGACGAGATCGCCGACCGGGTCACGTCGTTGGCCGACGAGACCCAGCAGGCCGTGGACGCGCTCCGGGCGGTCGCACACGGGATCTACCCACCGTTGCTCGAGACCGAGGGGTTGGCGTCGGCGTTGCGGCCGGTCGACCGGGCGTCGACCAGCGTGGAGATCTCCGCCGACGGAGTCGGCAGATACGGGCGTGAGGCCGAGGAGACGGTGTACTTCTGTGTGTTGGAGACGCTCGAACGGGCCCGGATGGCGGGTGCGTCGGGAGCGCGTGTGGTCGTCGGGGGTTCGGGTGGGGAGCTCGTCGTGCAGTACGACATCGCTGGTGGCGTTCCCGACCTCGACCTGACGACGGTCATCGACCGGATCGACGCGTACGGCGGGTCGACCACCGTCGAGCGGGGACCGGTGGGTCAGACCGCGATCACGACCGTCCTGCCGGCCAACGAGATCGCGATGGAGCCGGCATGAGCGAGAACCGCTCGTCCACGCGGTCCGTGCGCCTCCTGGTCATCGGCGTCGTGGTGTACGCCGCGGCCGTCGCCGTCGTGATCGTCCAGTCGCGAAGCCTCGAGTTCGCCAACTTCGTCGAGCTGGTCAACCTGGCCGCATTCGGCACCTACATGCTGGTCGGTGGCCTGATCGTGATGCGTCGTGGGAACGCCGTCGGACTGCTGCTCGTGGCGTACGGCTCGCTGTGGAGTGTGGGGAAGGCCGGTCTGGTCACGGCCGAGACGCTCGACGAGGCAGGCCGCTCCGGAGCGGCCGGGTGGGCGGCACTGATCGGGATGGTGGCCATCACGGGGCCGGGGTCCTGGTTGATCGCCGCCACGTGGCTGGTGTTCCCGGACGGACGACCCCGCACGACCACGGATCGGCGGCTGCTGCTGGGCAGCGCTGTGCTCGCGGCACTGTCGACGCTCGTCAGTGTGTTCGCCACCCCGCAGGTGCTGCCCGAGTCCGACGCGTATCCGCACCCGTTCGTCGGCGAGGACGTCGCACAGTTCTTCTACGTCGTCACCAATGTCGTCTTCGCGTTGTTCTTCTTCTTCGCGATCTTCGTCGCGGCCCGTCTGGTCGTCCGGATGCGGGATGGCGATCCGATCGAGCGCCAACAGGTGGGCTGGATCGCCGTGGCGGTGATCGGGAACGTGATGATCCTCCTGGCGAACGCCACCATTGCACCACTCGGAACCGACGACAACTCGTTCCTGCTGATCGACTCCGTCGCGGTCGTGTTGATCCCGCTCGCCGTGGGCATCGCGATCATGCGGTACCGGCTGTACGAGATCGACCGGATCATCAGCCGCTCGGTCACCTACGGCCTGCTGGCGGTCTTCATCGGTGGCGTGTACGTCGCGATCGTCGTCGGTCTCGGGGCTCTGCTCGGGGGAGACACCGGATTCGGCCTGTCGATCGTGGCGACGGCTCTCGTGGCGATCGCCTTCCAACCGGTTCGACGCCGGGTCGCGCAGTGGGCGAATCGAATCGTGTACGGCGAACGGGCGACGCCGCACGAGATCCTCGTTCGGTTCTCGCATCGCTCGTCGGAGCTGTCCGATGACGAGTTGATCGAACAGACCCCGAAGCTGATCGTCGACGGCACGGGGGCAGCGACGGCAGCGCTGTGGGTGCGCTCCGGCGAGGGATTCCGGACCGCGTCGACCTGGCCGACCGGCGGCACGACTCGGTTCGTCGACGGCGTCGAGGGCTTCGTCGATCCGGAGGCGGATCGGTCGTGGCCGGTGCTGCACGACGGCGAGTTGCTCGGTGGCATCTCTCTGACGAAGGAGCCGGGTGAGACGGTCACCACCGCCGAGGCAGCGCTGCTGGCCGATCTCGCCGGCGGTTTGGGTCTGGCGTTGCGCAACACCCGCCTGACGGCCGAACTGCGCCGGCAGGTGGCCGAACTCGAAGCATCCCGCGAGCGGGTGCTCCTCGCAGCCGATGCCGCCCGCCGCGACCTGGAGAACACGCTCGACAGCGGTCCCCAACAACAGCTCGTCGCCCTGAAGGTGAAGCTGGGCCCGACGCGCAAGCGCGCCGAGCAGCTCGGCGCCACCAAGACCGCAGCGCTCCTCGGCCAACTCGAGCTCCAAGCCGGCGAAGCGATCACGGCGGTCCGCGAGTTCGCGCGAGGGATCTACCCGCCACTGCTGGAGGCCGAGGGGCTCGCCGTCGCAATCGGGCAGCAGACTCGGTCGTCGGCGCTCGCGGTGTCGGTGCGTGGCGACGGCATCGATCGCTACCCGCGGGAGGTCGAGTCCGCGGTGTACTTCACCGTGCTCGAGGCGCTGCAGAACACGGCGAAGTACGCCAACGCGAGTTCGGCGACCGTCAGCATCGCAGCGGTGAACGGCACGTTGGAGTTCGAGATCGCCGACGATGGCCAGGGTTTCGATACCACTGCCGTCGCCCCGGGCACCGGGCTGAACGGCATGGCCGACCGTCTCGACACCGTGGGCGGCTCCTTCACCGTCATCTCGGTGCCCGGGGGCGGTACGACGATCGCCGGCCGGGTGCCGACGACGATGCGTGCCGGCGTCTGATCAGCCGAGCGGGTGGAGACCCGCCCAGGTTTCCTCGAGGGTGTCCATGCCGAACATCGACTTGGGGAGGAATCCGATCGCACCGGCGGCGAGTGCCGGCGCCTCGTAGCTTCCCGACTCGTGCGTCGACATCACCAGCACGTGCGGCGGATCGTCGAGGAGCATGATCCGCCGGGTGGCCTCGATGCCGTCGATGCCCGGCATCTGGACGTCCATCAGCACGAGATCAGGTCGCAGCGTCGACACCAGGTCGACCGCTTCCTCACCGTTGACCGCCTCACCCACCACTTCGAAGCCGTCGGTCATCTCGACGACCATGCGCGAGGCCTCACGGAAGGGCAGCTGATCGTCGACGATGAGAACGCGGACATCGGTCACCCCTCGATGATCGCATCCGCGGAGTCGGCAGGCCACCGGGGTGGCCCGCTCGCCGGGGTGGGGTCAACCCGTACTGGCGGCGCCCAGGCCGAGGAAGACCAACACCGCCTGCACCCGTCGGTGCACGTCGTCGGTCTGCACGAGATCGAGCTTGGTGAAGATCGCGTTGATGTGCTTCTCGACCGACCGGGCCGAGATGAACAGCGCCTCACCGATCGACGAGTTGCTCTTCCCCGCCGCCATCTCGGCAAGCACGTCTCGCTCGCGATCGGTCAGTCGATCGAGCGCGACCGATTCGCGGTTCGACTCGACGCCGATCAGCGCTTCGACCACTTTGGGGTCGACGACCGATCCACCATCGGCCACCCGGCGAATCGCACCTCCCAGTTCGTCGAGGTCGGCGACGCGCTCCTTGAGCAGGTACGCCCGACCGTCCGAGCCGTGCTCGAACAGGCGCCGCGCGTACTCGGGCTCGACGTACTGGCTGAGCACGACGACACCGATCTCGGGATGCGCAGACCGGATGACGTCGGCTGCCCGGATGCCCTCGTCGGTCTGGCTCGGTGGCATGCGGATGTCGGTCAGGACAACATCGGGACGGTGTTCCTCGACCGCAGCGAGCAGCGTGTCGTAGTCCTCGCACGATGCGACGACTTCCACCTCATCGTCCAGTTCGAGCAGGGCGTTGATGCCGTCGCGCATCAAGAAGCTGTCCTCGGCGAGGACGAGGCGCAGCACCATGGCGGCAGCGTAGTGCCGGCCCAGCTGTGGTGTCCGGAGTTCCTACTCACGCCGACGATGCGCAGGCAACCACTCGGGAACGGCCCATATCGAGCACCGCATATTCGCGGTGGCGCTTGCACCGGTTGGACACTGGTCGCGTGTCACATTCGTGTCACGGGATCAGCCGGACACCGTTGCACTCGACATCATTCGAGGAGACCCGCCGGACGAGTCTCCGCAGTTCAACGGCACTGCCCGGCATCCGACTGCACCGCCCGGCAGGGCCTCTTCGAACTTGAACCCCCCTTCCACTCACGTGGAGTGTGGGTTCGAATCCCGCCCCGGGCACGATCTAGCTGCTGTTCGCTGCGCTGCGAGATCTGGCGACCGCCGCGGATGCGGGGACGGCGGTGTCCCGGAGCCGGATCGCCGTGTCGCAGTTCCTCACTGACGGTTGGAGACCGCAAGCCGCGGGACAGAGAGACGACGTGGGTGAGCTGCTGGATGGCTGTCGAGCGGATCACCCGCCAGATCGGCGCAGTGGGCTCAGTCCCAGCGGAAGAACCACAATGCCGGGGCGCCAGCGGCGAAGGCGTATGCGGCGAGCACCGCGAGATCGGTGGCGTTCCAGCCGTACCCGAACCACGGGTCCTGCACGGCGGTGACGAGGTAGGTCAGCGGTAGCAGGCCCCCGATGTCGCGAAGACCTGAGGGAAGGACCGCGCGCGGCGGGCCCGTGCCAGAGATCAGCCACATTGCGAAGAACAGCAAGAGGCCGATGCCCTGCGCCGAGCGACTGCTCCGAACCACGGTCGCGAGCAACAGCCCGATCGCTCCGAACGCCGCTGTTCCGAACACGAGAGCGACCACGACCCCGATCAGGTCCTTCGGCAGCATCACGTCGTAGGCGAGCCACGCCACGACGCCCATCACCAGGGCGCCAGCGACGAAGGTCACCAGCGCGAGCGTGAGTTGGGCGCTGACGAGGACCCACACCGAGACCGACGAAGCTCGCAGGCGCCGAAGAATCCCGCGCTCGCGGTACCCGGACAGGTTGATCGGAAGCGTCATCAGCCCGAGCGCGGCGATGATCACGGCCACCGACGCCGCCGTGTAATAGTCGGCCGGCGTCACACCCCGCCATACCAGCATGCCGTTCTCGGTGTCTCGGGCGTTGGCCTGATCGTTCCCGAAGACGGCTGAGAGCAGCATCATCATCATCAACGGGAACGCGAGCACGAAGACGATCGAGAAGGGCTCCCGACGAAACAGCCGGAACTCGGCGCGTGTCATTGCGAGGTAGCCGCGCATCACGATCAGCCCCGGATCGTCCGTCCGGTCAAGACCAGGAAGGCGTCTTCGACCGTCGGGCGGTCGACGCGCAGGTCGAGCGGGACGATCCCGTGCGCAACCAGCTCGGACGCGACGAGCGCCAACACCGCGCCGGTTCCACGCACCTCGACCGCATCCCCACGGCGAGTCAGCGACTCCACCACGTCGAGCCGCTCCACCCAACCCAAGTCGGGCTCCTGCGTCGTGAAGCGCACGACAGACCGCAACCCAAGCCCGTCGATCAAGCCCTGAGGCGTGTCGAGCGCAATCACCCTCCCGTCGTCGACGACGGCGACGCGGTCACAAAGGTGCTCCGCTTCGTCCATGAAGTGCGTCACCAAGACCACCGTCGTGCCATCTTGGCGGATCTCCCGAATGAGATCCCATGTCGCTCGTCGGGCCTGAGGATCCAACCCTTGAGTGAGCTCATCGAGGAAGACGAGCTCGGGGGCGTTGATGAACGCAAGCGCAATGAAGAGGCGCTGGCGCTGACCGCCCGACAAGGTGTCGAAAGCCTGATCGCGCTGCTCCTGCAACCGCCATCGACTGAGCAGCTCATCGCAGTCCACGGGGTTGCGGGCGAACGCGGCGAACAATTCCAGCGACTCGGCGACCCTCAACCGACCGGGGAGCGCAGCGTCCTGGAGCTGCGAGCCAATGCGCTGCCTCAGCTCGGCAGCCTCGGTCATCGGGTTCAGTCCGAGAACACGAATCGTCCCGCCGTCGGCATCGCGCAGACCCTGGATGCACTCCACGGTCGTCGTCTTGCCGGCGCCGTTCGGCCCGAGTATTCCGAAGATCTCTCCGCTCTCGACACTGAACGAGAGGTCGTCGACGGCGACGACTCGACCATACGTCTTGTGCAAGTGATCCACAGTGATCACCGCTGTCATGGTCCGCACCTCCAGGAGGTCGCCCACGACGACGGATGCTCCCGGTCCAACGCCACTCGGTTCTCCGTGCCGACTTGCTGCATCAGCCGCGTTCTTCCCGACCGCCTCCTGGTGCGCGGACGGCCAACCATCAGCGCCAGCACGTCGCTTTCCTCGGTCCGGGGCATCCATCCATGTTGACAGGTCCTTCCGAGGAGTCAGACCCGAGCAGCGGCGAGTTGCAGGGGACCGTCACGATCTCGGTGGCCGACGGGTGCGCCACACTTACCGATCCAGACTCGGCGGGCGAGCCGGTGGACCACGTGCGTACCACCGCGTTCGAACCCGTTGTTCGTGTGGGGTGACGACACGACTGCTGCCTCGGTCAATCTCATACGGGTCCCGCCAGGCACCGGGCTTGAGCGAACACAGGGCGACTCCTTCGACGTGTCCCACGACATGGCATCCGGGTGGGTCGTGCACCTCGGCGGCGAGAACGCGACGTGCCAGGATCGCGTGATCACGCGTCGGGTTCGCAGTGTCAGGATCGTCTGCCTCCGCGCAGTCGTCCGTGATGCCCACTCCGATGGGCAGCCATGCTGCCACGCAGGGTGACGAACTTCTCAAGTCTGTCAAGAACCTGCCGATATCTGAAACGTCATCGGGTTCCGGCGTGCACACGGCGGAGTCCGTCGCCGCAACGATTGGCAGGTTCCGCTCATGACTGATCCCAACACCACCAACAGCTCACTTCCGCCACTTGGAGCGGTTGCGCCTGCGGCCTCGACGCCGCCGCCGCCCCCGCCGCCCCGTCCTGTGATGGGCAACGCCTCGGCGGCCGCCCCCGAGGATGCCACGCAGCCCGTCGAGCCGTCGTCGACTCCTCCGGGTCCGCGTCGCTCGCTCGTGTTCGGTCTCGTCGCGGTGCTCGCCGTCGGTGGCATCGCCGCCGGAATCCTCGTCGGAACGGGCGGAGACTCCTCGGACGAGTCCGGTTCCGTCGCCGCCGCGCCCGTGACCGCACCGGCGAGTGCGCCGGCCACCACGGTTGCGCCGCCGGCGACCACCGCCGCGCCCACCACGGTCGCGCCGACAACGGCTGCGCCCACCACGACCGCCGCACCGACCACCACGCAGGCGCCCCCGACCACCCAGGCCGGCCCGTCGTATCCGACGCTTCCCGACGGTTCGCCCGAACCGATCCTGGCGATCTACGACGGTCCGGTCGTCCGGGTCGCCGGCTGGGTCCCCAGCGAGGAAAAGGCCGCCCAGCTCGAAGGTCTCGCGCTCGCGAACAGCACCGACCCCTCAGCGCAGGTCGAGGCGATCTGGTCGATCGACCCGTCCGTGCCGTTGAACATCGGGACCCGCGTCATCGAGATGAACTCGCCTCGCTTCCCCCCGGGCAGCGCCGATGTCACCCCCGAACACGCGCTGCAGCTCGACCGGGTTGCCGGCGTGATGAACCTGCTCCCGAACGTGACGGCCACGGTCGTCGGTCACGCCGACCAGGTCGGCGACGAGACTGCGAACTACGTGCTGTCCGAAGCTCGTGCCGTCTCGGTGGTGCGTTACCTGGTGAGCCAGGGAGTCGACCCGTCCCGCCTGTCCGCCCGGGCGGTCGGCGAGCAGGATCTGCTCTCGGAAGACGAGTCGGCGGCGTCGCTCGCCCTGAACCGTCGCACCGAGTTCATCTTCTACGGACTCCTCGCCGACTGACCGGCGCTGATCGGCCGTCACGTTTGCGTGCGGATTCGGGTCGGGCGGTCCCCCCGAATCCGCACACGAACGATGTGGGGAGGGTCTGGGGCGTTGCACGGTACGGTGGACGGGAACCGACGCAACCGAGACGAGACATCATGGTCAAGAAGAAGGTCCCCGCCACCCGTTGGCACGACGGCAGCACCCCGATCGAGGAGCTGCCTGCCGACGAGCAGCTGGCCCACCAACTCGTCAGCGAGCGCGCCGATCTCGCTCCGTCGGTCGAGCGGATCATGAACGCCGAACTCAACGAGGAACAGCGCAACCATGCGTTGAACGCCTTCAACGTCTCGCTCGACAACCCGGGTGATCCGAACCGCGATCCCCGCACGGCGATCGCCAACGCCCTGACCGCAGCCTGATCTGGGCCGGACCTGAGCCCGACCTGGGCCCGGGGCGCCCGGCGACCGGCCCCCTGTGACGGGTGCGACTAAGAAAAGTTGAGTCTGGCTGTATCATGTTTGCATGATCTCGGTCGAACTCATCGGAATCCAGGTCGATCCTCTCAGTGGCGCCGCCGCGGTCGTCCTGCGCGAGCACGACGCACCCAATCGCCTGTTGCCGATCATCGTCGGTCAGGCCGATGCCAGCTCGATCGCCATCGCCGCGAGCGGTTCGCGCCTGCCGCGCCCGATGACCCACGACCTGTTGGCCAGCGTGGTCGACGCGCTCGACGGCCACCTCGACGCCGTCGAGGTCACCGAGCTGCACGAGGGATCGTTCCTCGCCGACCTCATGCTCAGCGGCCCCGCAGGTCAACGCCGGATCGACACGCGACCATCGGACGCCATCGCGCTGGCAGTGCGCCTCCAAGCGCCATTGTTCGTGAGCGAAGCGGTGCTCGACGAGGCCGGCGCGCTGCCGGAGATCGAGCCGGAGGCCGATCAGCCGGCCCTCGATGCGGCGATCGACGCCGAAGTCGACCAGTTCCGGGCGTTCCTCGACGAACTCGACCCGACCGACTTCATCGACACCACGGCGACCGAGACCGAGACCGATGTCGACCCCGACAACGAGACACCGGACGACCCCGACGCCGGGCCAACCCCGTTTGCGTGACATTTCGGGTGGACCGTCCCACCGAAATCTGCACGCAAACGTCAACGGGGGAGGTGCGCTGGTGATCGGGACGGGTCGTTAGGAATCGCAACAGGGTGGATCACTAGGGTGGACGGCCGGACCCGGACCGTCCGGCGTCGCCCGATCAGACAGGAATCCCCATGCGCGAAGCAGTCTTCGTTTCCTATGCCCGCACCGGACTCGCCAAGGCCGGCCGTGGCGGCTTCAACATCACGCCCGCCATGACGATGGCTGCCCACGCCATCAGCAGCGCTGTCGAGAAGGCGGGCGTCGAGCCCGAACTCGTCGAGGACGTCGCGCTCGGCAACGGGGCCCATGGCGCTGCCAACCTTGGCCGCCTCGCCTCCCTGCTCGCCGGGCTGCCCGTCACGACCGGTGGCAACACGATCCAGCGGCACTGCTCGTCGGGGCTCAACTCGATCGCCGTCGCGGCCAACCACATCCGCCTCGACGGCGTCGACTGTGCCGTCGGTGCCGGCGTCGAGTCGATCTCGATCCCGAGCCCCGGATTCGGCGGCGCGGTCAACATGGACCCCAAGCTCACCGAGATGTACCCGGCGATCTACATGGCGATGATCGAGACCGCCGACATCGTCGCCGAGCGTTACAACGTGTCGCGCGAATACCAGGACGAGTACTCCTACGAGTCGCAGATGCGCATGGCCCGGGCCCAGGAGAACGGTCTGTTCGAGGACGAGATCGTGCCGATGGCCACCAAGATGAAGCTCGTCGACAAGGAGACCAAGGAGGAGTCGATCGTCGACTACACGGTCACCGGCGACGAGTGCAACCGTCCGACGACCACACTCGAAGGTCTGCAGAAGCTGCAGCCGGTTCGCGGCGAAGGCAACTACGTCACCGCCGGCAACGCCAGCCAGCTCTCCGACGGCGCGGCCGCCGTGGTGATGATGTCGGACGAGGAAGCATCGCGTCGCAACATCGAGCCGCTCGGCGCGTTCAAGGGCTGGGCGGTCGCCGGCTGCGAGCCCGACGAGATGGGCATCGGCCCGATCTACGCCGTGCCGAAGCTGCTGAAGCGCCACGGCCTCACCGTCGACGACATCGACATCTGGGAACTCAACGAGGCCTTTGCCAGCCAGTGTCTGTACTCACGTGACACGCTCGGCATCGACCCCGAGAAGTACAACGTCAACGGCGGCTCGATCGCCATCGGCCACCCGTTCGGCATGACCGGCACCCGCTGCGCCGGCCACGTGCTGCTCGAGGGCAAGCGTCGCAACGCCAAGTACGGCGTGGTCACGATGTGCATCGGCGGTGGCCAGGGCGCCGCCGGCCTCATCGAGATCTACTGACCGCTCGGCTGCGTGTCCACGAGGTGCCGGGCACGCCGTCGACAGCAGGTTAGGTCATGCCGCTGTCCATGATCCGTTCGAACGTGCCGGAGTAGCCGAGCTTGCCGAAGCAGCAAGGGCGTGATGCCCGGACACGATGTTGGCCAGCACGATCAGCGGACGCACCGGCGGGGTGTTCGACCATCACCTCGGAGCGGTTCTTCTTGATGCAGCTCGACGATGACCGACGGCGACCTTCTCCGGCTTCGAGCTGCCGGCGATCAAGGGCGCATTGACACCACCTTCGACCCAACGGTGCGCCATCCCGACGTCGGTGACCAGGCCGGGACAGACGACGGAGAAGTTGACGTGGCGTCGCGTCGTACTCGGCTCGGAGCGCGTTGGTGAAGCCGACGAGCCCGTGCTTGCTCGAGCAGTAGGCCGACTCGCCGGGCACCCCCACCTTGCCGGCCCCGGAGGAGATGTTGACCACGTGGCCTCGGTCCCGTTCGAGCATCCCCGGCACGATCGGCGTGAGTCAGCAGGATCGGTGCTTCGAGGTTGATCCGCAGCGTGTCGACGAAGTCGGACTCCGGCGCCTCGTGAAACCGACGGACGATGTCGATGCCGGCGTTGTTGACCAGGATGTCGATCGGTCCGAGTTCGGCCTCGGTCCGTTCGATCAGCCGGGCGCGATCCTCGGCGATCGAGACGTCGCCAACCGTGGCGATCGCCTTCACGCCCATCGACTCGATCTCGGTCCGCACCTGTTCGAGTTCGCTCTGCGGAGCGAGCGGCGAGAGACAGATTCACCCCCTCCTCGGCCAGCGCCTTCGCGATGTACACACCGATGCCGCGTGATGCCCCCGTGACGATGGCGGTCGTTCCCTGGAGATCGTCCATGTCGTGACCGTAGTGCGTCAGCGGCCGGTGAAGTTCGGGTCGCGCTTGTCGAGGAAGGCGGCGACGCCCTCGCGATGATCGTCGGTACGGAACAGCTCGGCGAGCGACGAACTGACCCACCGGCCCAGATCGTCCCAGTCGGGATCGAGTGCCGTCCGGAGCCCGCGCTTGAGCGCCTGCACGGCGAGTGGAGGATTGGCGGCGATCGTCCCGGCGAGTTCGAGCGCCGTCGGGAGGAGTTCGTCGTGTGCAACGACGCGCGACACGAGCCGCAGGTCGTGAGCCTCGCCGGCATCGATCACCCGGCCGGTGAACAGCAGCTCGGCGGCGTGCTCGCGTCCGACGAGTTGCGCCAGCCTGGCGAGGCCGGCCACGTCGCAGCACAACCCTCGCTTGACGAACAGCTCGCCGAACCTGGCTCGTTCGGACGCGATGCGGATGTCGGCCATCATCGCCAACTCCATTCCCCAGCCGACCGCAGCACCGTTGACCGCCGCGATGATCGGCACATCCGTACGCAGGAGGCTTCCCGCCGCCGGCGTGAGTCGCGGCTCTCGGTCCGTTCGTTGCAGTTCGGCGCTCGCGGCGACCATCACCTGCTTGACGTCGTCGCCCGAACAGAACGCCGGGTCACGGCCAGTGATCACCAGGCATCGGGCGGTGGTGGTGTCGACGGCATCGGCGAGCTCCGCATAGGTCGTGAACGTCAGCGCATTGCGCGCCTCGGGCCGGTCGATCGTGATGATGCCGACGTGGTTGCGTTGCTCGTAGTCGATCTCGGTGTACACGACGATCAGCCTGTCACCCGGCCCGGTGCGCTCACGCGGCGGACCGCGGCGTGAGCCAAGAATTCTTGACCGTCGATCACCGGCCTCTCACCTGGTTCTGACCCTCGAACACCAGGCTGGTTCTCGTGGAAAATCCCGTCGCTCCTCCGTATGTCAACTCTCCGCACGCCGTTCCCGGAGAGCCCATGTTCGACAACGCGGTACCTCGGTACTCGCCGTCGAACCCGCCCGGTGGCTCCTGGGCTCCGCCGGCCGCCGCTCCGCCATCCACCGGTCCGGTCTCGGCGCCCTCGAATCGGCCGAAGGGCCGAGCTCGGTTCGGCGCTGGGATCCTCGTCGGTGCGGCGCTCACGGGTGCCGCAGTCGCCGGGTACGCGGTCGGCCAACAGGATCCTCCGTCGACCGCTGTGCCGGCCGATTCGTCGAGCGTCACGGCGCAACCGGTCAGCGTGTCGACCGGCTCGATCGGTGATCTCGTCGCTGCAGCGCGACCCTCGGTCGTGTCCGTTCGCCAAGAGGTCACCCAGTCGGGCCCGCTCGGTCAGACGTCTCGCGGTCAGGCTGCGGGAACGGGCTTCGTGCTCTCCGCCGACGGCTACATCGTCACCAACAACCATGTGATCGCCGAGGGCGACAGCCCGGTCGTCACCTTCGCGGACGGCACCACCGAGCCCGCCACGATCGTCGCCGGTGACCCGAGTCGCGACCTCGCCGTGCTCAAGGTCGATCGTGCGGACCTCGTACCGCTTGCCGTCGGCGACTCCGACGAGGTCCGGCTCGGCGATCAAATGATCGCTGTCGGATACGCCCTCGACCTCAACGGCGAGCCGTCGGTCACCGCGGGCATCCTGTCGGCCAAGAACCGCACGATCGTGGCGGAGAACGGCGCCCAACTCGTGAACCTCCTGCAGACCGACACGGCGATCAACCCCGGCAACTCCGGTGGACCGCTGCTCAACGGACGGGGCGAGGTGGTCGGCATCAACACCGCCATCGCCGGTCAGGCGCAGAACATCGGATTCGCGATCGCGATCACGCCGGTGATGGACGTCATCGAGGAACTCCGAGCCGGCACGCGTTCCCGACCGGGCGTTGATGGGCGTCACCACGCAACCCACCGGCGAGGGGCTCGGCGTCGAGATCGTCGAGATCGCCGACGGCTCCGGCGCTGCCGACAGTGCACTACGGGTCGGTGACGTGATCGTCGCCCTCGACGACACCGACATCACCGATCCGACGTCGCTCGGCGCTGCCGTCGCGACCTACCAGCCCGGCGACACGGTCACCGTGACCGTCGAACGCGACGGCTCCACTCAGGACGTCGCCGTCACCCTCGGCACCCGTCCCACCTGATCCGGTCCGGCAGCCACGAGGGTGAGCGTGCCCGAGAAGTGGGGGTCAGCCGTCAGAGAGCCTCGAAGATGGTGAGCATCGAGGGCACGACGGTGATGATCAGGAACACCGGCAGGAAGCAGACGATGATCGGGAAGATGATTTTCACCGTCAGCTTCGCCGCCTTCTCCTCGGTGTGCTGGGTCCGCTTCAAGCGCATTTCTGAGGCCTGAACGCGGAGTGTCTCGGCAATCGGAACACCGTGCTTCTGTGCCTGCAGGAGTGCGGTGACGAGTTGACGGATCTCCGGCACCTGCGCCCGGTCGGCGAGCGCACGCAGTGCCTGGCTGCGGGGCACGCCTGCTCTGATGTCGCTCATGGTGCGGCGAAGCTCGTCGGCGAGCGGGCCCTCGTTCTTCTTGGCGACACGGGCGAGGGCGGCATCGAAACCGAGTCCGGCCTCCACGCAGATCGTCATCTGGTCGATGATGTCCGCCGAGTCGCGCCGGATCTGCTCGTGGCGCTCGTCGCGTACGCTCAACACCCAGTAGTCCGGCAGGAAGAACAGCACAACGGCGGCGATCAACGCGAGCACCACCTGCCCATAGAGGAGCAGGAACAGCGCGCCGAGCGCCGAGATCGTCACCTTGATGCCGATGAGGCGTGGCAGATCGAGGCCGCCGGGATGGCCGGCTTGGACGAGTCGGACCTCGAGCCCGTCGACCAACGCATGGGGCATGGCCCGTCTGGCCGATGTCCCGAGTTGGCGCATCGGGCCGGCGAGAGCGCTCTGCGCCGGGGGCGGCTCGGAGAGACCGGCGTACAGATTGCCGCGCGCCGCCGAAGGTCGGGCGGTCACGCCCCACCAGAGAACGGCGACAGCACCAACAACCGCCGAGGCGCCGAGGACGAGTGTCAGATCCATGTCGTTCCTTTCGTTCCGCTGCTCACGATCACAGCGCCACCGAGTTCACGATCCGGCGAACCCACAGCGAGCCCAGCACCAGCAGGACTCCGGCGAAGGCCAGGAAGACCAGGCCGATGCCTTCGGTGAGCTTCGCGAGGTTGTCCGGGTTCACTCGCCACTGCCAGAGCAGCATGGCGAACGGCAAGATGAGAAGAATGCGTGCCGAGAGACGCCCTTCGGCGGTGAGCGTTCGAACCTGACGTCCGATGCGTGCGCGTTCTCGGATGGTCATGCTGACCTTCTGGAGGATCTCCGACAGGTTGCCTCCGGTGTCGCGATTGATGTCGATCGCCGAAACGACCCACTCGAGGTCCTTGCTGTCCATGCGGCCGGCGAGAGCGTGCAGCGATTCGGACAGATCTCGGCCGAGCCGTGACTCGGCGAGCACGTTGGCGAACTCGCTGCGTGCGGGTTCCTCTGCCTCTTCCGCAACCGATTCGAGCGCCTGGGTGATGCCGTATCCGCTCCGGAGCGCGGTGGTGACCAACTGCAGCACGTCGGGGAGCTGATCGGCGAAGGCTGCTCGTCGACGTTCGCTCGCCCGTCGAACGTATGCCGCCGCTCCGACGCACACCAGGACTGCCACGACCATCCCGACGATCGGACCGAGGGCGACCAGACCGACCAGCCCGGCGACGACAGCAAGGACTGCGACGGTTGCTGTGAACTCGGCTGGCTGCATCGCGACGTTGGCCATCGCGAGGGTCTCGCCGAGGTCGGCTCGCTTTCCGTAGCGTTCGAGCGCTTCGTCGACCGCTGAGATCGTCTTCATGCCCATGGACGAAGCCGTTCGTGGCCCGTTGATACCGAGCCGAGCCTTCGAGACCCGGGCGCGCGGGAAGAGCAGCGCGCCTACGAGGAAGAGGCCGACGAAGATTCCGGCCGCGCCGACCCAGCAGCCAGACCGCCGACGTCGCCTGATCGGCCGGCACGGTGGGCGGGGTGGACGGCGGCACCTGCTGCGTCTGGGTGGCAGCCACTACGGTCGGTTGTGCGACATCGGTCGTCGCGGATGCAACCGTGGTCGTGGGCGCAACCGTCGTCGTGGGAGCAGTCGTGGTCGTCGGAGCGGTCTCGATCACCTCGACGACGAGGCCGGCGACGCGGGCGAACGCGGCCGAGACACCGGCGGGGTCGTCGGCCGATGTGACGAATCCGAGCGCAGTGAGGCTCTCCACGTCGGACAGGGCAGTGGCGAGGCTGATGGCCTCGACGTGCAGGTTCGTTACCGCGAGTCGAGCATCGTCGAGTGTCGCTGCGCTTCCCTCGTCTCTCCCGTCGGAGAGAACCACGAGCACCTTGTGGGCGGCATCCGGGCTGAAGCGTTGGCTGGCGCCAACGACTCCGTCGTACAGGGCCGTGTCACCGCCCGTGGTGATCAACGCGATCTGAAGGTTGAGCAAGCCCCGGTCGGTGGTGGGCGGTGCGAGGACGCTCACGCCGTCGGAGAACGTTTCCACGCCGATGCGGACATCCGCCGGCATCGCAGCAATGAATTCGTTCGCGGCGGCCTTGGCGTTCTCGATCGCCGGCTGCATGCTCTCCGAGGTGTCGATCGTGAGGATCACCTCGACATCGTTGGCCGGCACCTGGGCTCGGGCTGCGCTCGGCAGCGCCGCTGAGCTCACGGCGGCTGCGGCGGCCACGAGTACCCCCAGCCGAGTCAGTGCCTTCATGACCATGCCTCCGCACCGGCGAAGAGGTCACGTGGGATGGCGACGTTGCGTTCGGCGAGTTTGTCGACGAACTCGGGACGGATCCCGGTGGCGACGAGCGTCTGGCTCTGGAAGTCGAAACGGAAGATGTCCTGGAGCGTGATGATCTCGCCTTCCATGCCGACGACCTCGGTGATGTGGCTCACTCGACGAGAACCATCGCGGAACCGTTCGATCTGGACGATCAGATTCAGCGCCGACGAGATCTGCTCTCGGATCGCCCACGTTGGCAGGTCGTAGCCCGCCATCAGCACCATCGTCTCCAGGCGGGAGAGGGCATCGCGAGGAGCGTTCGCATGGACCGTCGAGAGCGAGCCGTCGTGGCCGGTGTTCATCGCCTGCAGCATGTCGAGCGCCTCGGCGCCACGCACCTCACCCACGATGATGCGGTCGGGGCGCATGCGCAGCGCATTGCGAACGAGGTCGCGGATCGCGACTTCGCCGTTGCCCTCGGCGTTGGACGGCCTCGACTCGAGGCGGATCACGTGCTGCTGGTGCAGCTGCAGTTCTGCTGCGTCCTCGATCGTGACGATCCGCTCCTCGACCGGCACGAACGTCGACAGCACGTTCAACAGCGTGGTCTTGCCGGTACCGGTTCCGCCCGAGACGAGTACGTTGAGTCCGCCCTCGACGGCCGCGGCGAGCAGGCCGGCGACCCGCTCGTTGAGGGAGCCCATGGCGATGAGGTCGTCGACCTGGAAGGGGTCGGCGGCGAACTTGCGGATCGTCAGGATCGAGCCGTCCAGCGACAGCGGCGGCACGATGACGTTGACGCGTGAGCCGTCAGCGAGTCGAGCGTCGACCATCGGGGACGACTCGTCGACTCGCCGGCCCACCGACGAGACGATGCGTTCGATCACGCGTCGCAGGTGTTCCTCCGACATGAAGTGCACACCGGTTCGCTCGATGAGTCCGGCTCGCTCCACGTAGATGTTGTCGCCTCCGTTGACCATCACTTCGGTCACCGTCGGATCTTCGAGGAACTGCTCGAGCGGTCCGAGACCCATGACGTCGCGAGCGATGTCTCGCACGAGCAACTGGCGCTCCTGAGGCGACAGCGCCGACTCGTTCGCGTTCATCAGCGACGCGATCTCGTCAACGACGAGCGCCTGCATCTTCTCCTCGCTCGTCGCCTCGAACAGCCGCATGCCGAGCCGTTCGAAGAGCGCATCGTGCACTTTCGCCTTGAACTCGGCGAGGCCGTCGGCTGCCAGCGGCGACGGGTGAGCGGCCGTCCATCCGTTGGTCACCTCGCCGCGCTCCTTTGCGGCTCGCTGTGCCTGGTTGATCCGTTCGCTGACACTCATCGCCGCCACCCCTTCTTCGTTGTCTTGCCGCTTGTGACCGGAGAGAAGATCTCCGCGAGTTCCTGGAGCTTCTTGGCGACATTGCTCCTCGGTTCGCTCCCGACGACGGGGTCTCCGAGGTTGAGCGACAGAGGAACCGAGCGACTCGACGGAATCGAGCAGGCGATCTTCATGCCCATCACCTCCTCGGCGTCGGAGGGCTCGAGGCCAACCTTGGAGTCTGCTCGGTTGAGCAGCATGGTTCGCTCGGCGGTGATGCCGATGTGGTCGAGTGCGTCCGTTGCCTTGCGAAGGCTGCGGATGCTGGTGACGTCGAGGCTCGACACGAGCAACACGTCGGTGGCGCAGTCGAGCGCCGCGAGAGTCAGCTCGTCCAATCCAGCGGCTGTGTCGACGACGATGTAGTCGAAGCTCTGTGCCAGCAGCGGCAGCACCGCGGTGACGTGCTCGTCGCGGATCGACTCGGCATCGACCGGGTCGCTCGCCCCCGCGAGCAGGAAGAGCTTGTGGGGCGAGGGCGTGAGGTGGACCTTGGTGGTCGTCACGTCGATCTCCGCACTGCGAGCAAGTTGCGCGAGCGTGCGCTGCGGGGTGAGCGACAGCGCAAGTGCGAGGTCTCCGAATTGCACGTCGAGATCGACCGCAGCAACCCGACCTGGATTGCGCTGTGCGAGAGCGACCGCGAGATTGGACGAGACGGCTGTCTTCCCGGAGCCGCCCTTGGGTGAGATGACAACGATCACCCGGCCCTGCCCCCGCCCAGGGACGTGATCGTCGGTCCTGACGTTCACGCCGAGACTCCGCAGGGTTGCAGAGACGTCGACGAACAGCTCAGGTGGCATGTCGTGCCCGACCGTGACGGTTGGTGCATCGGTCTCCATCAGCGCACCACCGTGTACACGTTGCCGAGGTTCACGACGCGGGTGCCGTCGTCGGTCACGGCTGCCGGTTGGATCGACAGCCACACCTTGCCGAACTCGGTGGCGAAGACGAATCGTTCCGACTGCTCTGGCGACAGTGCCAGCGTGACCACGTACTGGGTGCCCGTGACCTGCTCGATGTCGGCGCCTTCCTGGCCATCGTCATCGGCACTGGCGTTGGTGACCGGAGCGTTGATGGTCTGCACGTTCGTGACGAGGACCTGTTGGAACTCGAGCTTGGTGACGTTGGGGGTCTTGGTCGGCCCGGTGGGTTCCGACTCGCCGGGAATTGATTCGAACGACTGCTCCACCTGACCGGCGGCCGCCTGGAGGGCCGCATCGTCGGTTGCAGCAGATTCCTGCGGACCGGCGACCTCGACGTCGAAGGGATCGAACGACAGGTAGACCCCGACGAGGTCACCCTTCTTGATGGCGCCGCCGACGGCCCGCTCCGCCTCGAGCAGCGTCGACACCTGCACCTTGTCGGACACCTCCTCGACGACCGCCTCCTTCGCGGCGAGACGAGCGGTGAGGAGCTGGTCACCCGGCTGCAGGTCGGCTGCGGCCACCTCGTCGCCGAGGCTGCCGAGGTCGGTGATGGCCCCTGACTGCTTCAGTCGGGCGGGTACCTGCTCGATCGACACGGATGCCGCGATCGTTTCGGCTGGGGCCCCCTTCGGGACGAATTCGTCCACGACGTAGACGTCGACGAGAGCTTCGTCCGCCACCGCGTTGTCCTTCGCCGAGTTGACGTAGGCAACGAGTGACACGGTGCCCACGAGCGCGAGGAGCACCGCCGCAACGATGCCGATGATTCGCCGTTTGTTTCGCATGATGTGCTGTCCTTTGTTGGAGGGCTGGTCGGGTGTGGCGGTACTAGTCGGAGAGGTAGACCTGGGAGACGCCGAAGTCCTGGCTGTCTCCCGGAGTGCCTCGTGTCGTGACGAACTTCTTGTAGAGCCCGCGGATGCAGTACTTGCCGCGTTCTTTGTCGTCGGGGCACTTCTTGTCGAGGTTTCCGGCGTAGGCGTTGCCGTTGAACGAGTAGCCGGCGACGTTCAGCAGAGCGAATCCCTTGATCTTGTAGGGGCCCTTGCCCTTGCAGCCGGCGTCGGCACAGGCTTGTGCGTCGTAGATCGGGATCAGGACGTCGTACGGGAGTGCCGGCGGTCCGTTCGGATCGGTGATGCAGGGGACATCCTTCTGGAGGTCGCCGCCCGGCTTGCCGGGGGCGAACCCGCCTGCCGTGATCGTCACCTCGCAGCCCTCGCCGAGGAGCTGGCTGAAGCCCCCAGGGAGTGACGAGCATCCCGTCTGGGGCTTGGGGTCGTCGAGGTAGAGGGTGACGGTCTCGCCCTCGTCGGCGGTGAACTCGCAATCGGCGATCACGATCGGCAGCGTTGACGCCGTGCCGATCGTTCCCCACTTCGCCGTCGCGGACCGGTTGACATCGCCGACGCTCTGCTTCAGGAACGTCTGGTCGATCTTCTTGGTCACGGTGACCTTCGCTTCGTTGTTGCCGCAGGCAGGTGGAGTGGTGGTCTGCCCGTCCTTGCGGTACGGCGTGTAGTCGACGATCGGCGATCCGGTGAGCGCGCAGTCGGTCGCCACCGCGAGGGCGGTGGCGTCGGCGCTGTTCTGTGCCGAGCGGGCCTCGAGCACGTAGCGGCCCACGTCGATCGCGAGCGCCGCGCCGATCAGGATGGCGGTCATGGCGAGGATCACGAAGATCGTGGCCACGCCGCGATCGTCGCGTTCGACGTCGCTGCGCGCCTCGGTTGGGAGATCGTTCAGCCGCCGCATCGCATCGTCACCGTTTCGGAGATCGTGTCGGGGATGAAGGTGGGGAGGAAGGGGATGCCGCGCAGTTCGACCGTCCTGGTGGCCTGGACGGTGACGTACTTGGTCGGGTCCGACGGCGACGGACACGGAGCGCCCACGATCGCCGTGTCGTCGGGGAGCGGCTTGCTGAGCGCCGCCTCGCGGGCGCCGTCTCGGGCCAGACCGACGGTCTGGGTCTTGACGCTGAGGAAGTTGCCCATCACGACGGTTCCGATGATCAGCATCAGCAGCACCGGGACGGCCAGGACCAGTTCCAGTGTGACAACACCTCGGTCGTCTTCTTCGGTTCGTGTCGAGCGATACATGGCGTCGATGCGGTCAAGGTGGGGGGATGCTGAGTCCCCCCACCTGCGACCAGTCTCAGATGTCGCTGACGATGTCCTGGAGCTTGTCGCTCAGGTCATCCCCGAACAGCGTCCAGATCCCGCCGAGTGCGACCACGATCGCGGCTGCGACGATGACGTACTCGATGGCGACGACACCCTCTTCGTTGGCCACGACCTCGTCGGTCGTGTACTTCTCTACGAGGTTCATCATGTGAATTCTTGCTCCTTGTTGTTCGTCCCGATCCCCGCCGATCGAGGTGGGCACGTCGCACAAGTTATGTATGAGTCGAAACTGACAAATCACCAACATTGATGAAATATCGGAGGACGATCTTTCTCTATGGTTTCTCCTATGCCATGGCAGGATCTGATGCACAAGCATTCGCTCAATACGGCGACCGCAGCGTTGTTCGGACTCGCGTTCTGGCGAATCGGGCTCAGCCCCGAACTGCCGGCGGTGCTCGCCTTCATCTTCGGTGGCGCGCTCCTCGCGGTGATCGATTGGCGGATCCAGCGGCTGCCGAGCCGGATCATCTACCTCACCCTCGCCGGCGTGGCCGCTGGACTCGTGTTCGCGTCGATCGTCGAGCGAGACGTCGTGCCGCTCGCCACGGCCGTCGTCGGAGCGCTGCTGTTCACCAACGCCTTCTTCGTCATCTGGCTGGCCACCACCAAGTTCACGGGAATGACCGTGCTGGGCTTCGGAGACGTCCGCCTCGCTGCGGTGCTCGGTCTGCTGCTCGGCTGGTACGGATTGCCGTACGTGCTCTACGGCGCCGTCGCCGGGCATCTGCTGGCGCTGGTCATCGCGACGGGAACGTGCATCCATCGCCGCCGGCTGTCTGTGCGGTACACGTTCGGGCCGCCGCTGATCGCCGGCACGCTCGCCGTTGTGCTCTTTCAGACGTAGCCCGGATCGCGGGCTCCGTGCGTTGCGTCGTCGACTAACGCTCGCGACAGCCGGCGGGACGTGACCGTCGGTCTCGGTCCGATCGGGCATCGCTCGGCAGGAGCGATCGGTGTCTGTCGGCGATGGCGACGGCGGCAAGCTGCGAGTTCACCCCGAGCTTCTGGAGCACGGCCCGGATCTGGGATCGGACCGTGTTGAGCGCCACATAGTGTTGCTGAGCGATCTCATCGGCGCTGTGGCCGTCGGCGAGAGCCGAGAGCACCAGCGCCTCTCGTGGCGTGAGTTCGTCGAACCGTGCCTTGGCTCGGATCATCCGAATGCGCTCGACCCTGAGGTGCTCGAGCAGTTCGAAGCGCTCCGTGCGTCCGACGATGGTCTCGCCGTTGACGGCCCGGGTCAGGGTCGAATCGACCTCGTCGAGGTCCGCGGTCTTGCTGATCCATCCGGCAGCACCCGCCTCGAGCCATTCGGCGAGCACGGTGCGGCGACGTTCGGCGGTCAAGACGACCACGCTCGCCCCCGTCTCGTCGATCGCCCTGATCAGCTCTGCTGTGTTGCTCGCTCCACTGCCCAGGTGGACGTCGAGCAGCACGCACTGAGCGTCGAGTCGTTTCGCGCGATCGACGACGTGGTCTTCGGTGCCATCTTCCGTCGCCTCCGCGTCCCAGCCACGCTCGGCCAGAGCGGCTCGCAGACCGGCTCCGAGCAGTGTGTGCTCTGCGACGACGAGCAGCCTTCCCGCCGCCCTCGTTCTCTCGTCGGCCTCGGTACGCCATTGTTCGAATGTCGTCCGTGTCGGAATTGCCGCCGGCTTCGTTGCGGTGTGCATCGCAGCCCAACTCCTCGCTTGTCGTGAAGTTGGCAAGTTACGCGTCGCCTCGGTTCCGGGGCAAGAGGGCAACATTCATCTTGCGGGCATCTTGATGTCCTCTTCTTGATTGTCAAAGACATCCGGGTCAAACCTGACAGAATCCTGATGATCTGCAGAGGCGATTGAGTGATTACATGCCCCGCCCGAGTGAGTTGCTTTTCACCAGACACGCAGCAACGACACCCGGCGATGACGTTCACGGCTCGAAGACCAACCCCTCGAAGTCGCCGGACGAGCGCCACCGGTCGATGTACTGGAAGTAGGCGACCGGTCCCTCGGGAAAGCCCATCGAGTTGAGGACACCGCGCCGCCCCGTCGACTGGCCCTCGTTGTTGTAGTACCCGGGGGTGCAGTCCGGGGAGTTCGTCATGCGCGCCACAGCTCCGGCCTCGAGTCGCTCGACCCATGCTCGCTCGGCGTCGGCGGTGACCTCCACCGTGACCTCCGCCCCCTGGGACTCGTCGAGCTCGAGCGCGTGATCGATGATCGTCGCGATCGTGGCACCCGCCTCCAGATAGTTGTGCGGCACGTTCGAGATCAGCGCAGCACCGTGTGACAGCCCGACGATGAACAGGTTCGGGAAGCCGTGTACGTGGATGCCGTGCAGCGACTGCATCCCCTCGGCCCAGTGATCCGACAGTCGCTCACCGCCTCGACCGACCGTCTCGAATCCGGATCGGCGGGAGAACTCGGTGCCCACCTCGAACCCGGATGCGTAGATGATGCAGTCGAGTTCGTAGTGCTCGCCGTTGGCCCACACCCCGGTGGCATCGATGCGCTCGACGCCCTTGCCATTCGTGTCGATCAGGTGCGTGCCGGGTTGGTTGTAGGCGTCGAGGTATTCGTCGTGGAAGCACGGCCGCTTGCACAGCTGTCGGTACCACGGCTTCAGTGCCTCGGCGGTCTCGGCGTCGGCGACGAGCGCATCGACGCGGGCGCGGATCTCGGTCATCTTCTCGTCGTCGGAGTCCTCGTAGGCCTGGATGAACGCCTCGCGGGTGAACTCCTGGTCGGGGTTCGCCAGCACCCTGTCGCGGATCCGTTGGGCGATGTCGGTCCAGCCGTCCTTCACCAGGTCCTCGTCGGCGAACCCGCCGGTTTGCAGCGTGGTGAAGTTCATCAACCACTCGGCCTGCCAGCCGGGCTTCAACGTCCTGAACCAGTCGGGGTCGATGTCGTGGTTGTTGCGCACGTCGATCGACGACGGCGTGCGCTGGAACACGTAGAGCTCCTGGGCCGACCGGGCGAGATGCGGGATGCACTGCACCGCCGTCGCCCCCGTGCCGATGATGCCGACGCGCTTGTCGCGCAGTCTGTCGAGCGGGGCTCCGTCGGGATCGCCGCCCGTGTAGTCGTAGTCCCAGCGGCTCGTGTGAAAACTGTGACCCTGGAAGGTCTCGATGCCATCGATGCCGGGCAGCTTGGGCCGATGCAGCGGACCGGTGCCCATCGCCACGAACCGCGCGCGCATCTCGTCGCCTCGGTTGGTGCGGATGATCCAGCGTTTCGCCTCGTCCTCCCAGGTGAGCGATGTCACCTCGGTCGAGAACACCGCGTTGTCGTAGAGGTCGAAGCGGCGTCCGATGCGGCGGGAGTGCTCGAGGATCTCGGGGGCGTGGGTGTACTTCTCGCTCGGCATGTGGCCGGTCTCCTCGAGCAGCGGGAGGTACACGAACGCGGCGGTGTCGCACTGGGCGCCGGGGTAGCGGTTCCAGTACCACGTGCCACCGAAGTCGCCGCCCTTCTCGATGATCCGGACGTCGTCGACCCCTGCCTCGCGCAGCCGCGCCCCGGTGATCAACCCTGCGAATCCGCCACCGATGAACGCGACGTCGACCTCGTCGAACAGCGGCTCGCGCTCGGTCGGCTCGACGTAGGGGTCCTCGACGTAGCGCTCGAAGACCCCGGTGACCTCGATGTACTGATCGTTGCCATCCGGTCGCAGCCGCTTGTCGCGTTCTTCGCGGTACTTGCGCCGCAACGCGTCACGGTCGATGTCGGTGCTCGTCCCCATGGTTGCACGGTACAAGCTCCCTCTCGTGTCGGTCTTGTTCGCTCTCGACCCGCTCTCGACCCGCTCTCGACAGGGTTGCCGTGGCGTGCGAGTGTGGCGGTGTGCAGGTCGCGATGGCGCTGTCTCCGGGTGTGTCCGCCGATGAATGCGAGGCGTTCGCGGCCGTGTTCGAGCGTCTCGACGGAGCGGACCTCGTCGGTGTCGGTGCGCGGCTCGGCGTCGTGGACGGCCCCGGTGGTGGATATCGGGCCACGGCGTTGTTCGAGGACGTCCAGCACCCCGACGTCGTGCTCGTGCCGGGAGGACTGGGGTGCGCCAGCGCTGCTGCCGACCCCGTGCTGCTCGACTGGCTCCGTCTGGTGGCGCCTCGGTGCGACTGGCTGGCCGCCAGTTCGACGGGCACCGTCGTCGTGGCGGCGGCCGGTCTGCTCGGCCGCCGGCCGGCGGCGACCCATTGGCTCGCCGGCAATCTGCTGGAGGCCCACGGTTCGAGCGTCTCGGCCGAGCGGATCGTCGAGATCGACAACGTCATCACCTGTGAGGGGTGGATCACCGCGATGCATGTGGCGCTGCTGGTCACGCTCCGCCTCGCCGGACCCGATGGTGTTGCTCAGGTCCGTCAACGCCTCGCCGCTGTGAGTGCGCCGCCGCGAGAGACGACGCGATGGAAGCGGTGGCGCGACCGCAACCGGCCGTCCGGTCCGCGTCGGCCACGCAACCGTCAGCTCGACGCCCCCGATGTCATCGAGTTCGATCCCTTGATCACCCACCCGCGTTGAGCTCACCGCACACCCCACTCACGTTTGCGTGCAGATTCGGGTGAGATGGGTCACCCGAATCCGTGCGCAAACGTGGTGGGTGGGGTGCGAAACGTAACCTGGGGTGATGCGCACGCTGTACGACGCCGACCACGAAGCCTTCCGCGAATCCTTCGCATCGTTCGTCGCCAAGGAGGTGTCGCCGCATTACCTCGAATGGGAGGAGGCGGGCATCGCGCCACGCGAGATGTACGCCTCGGCGGGGCAGTACGGCTTCGTCGGCATGGCCATCCCCGAGCAGTACGGCGGCGGCGGCACCGACGACTTCCGTTTCAACGCGATCCTCAGCGAGGAGTTCAACGCTGCCGGCATCGGCGGGGCGGGCCTCGGTCTCACCCTCCACAACGACATCTGCACGCCCTACTTCATCGAGTACTGCACCGACGAGCAGGCCGAGCGTTGGATGCCGGGCATCGCATCGGGGGACCTGATCACCGCGGTGGCGATGACCGAGCCCGGCACCGGATCCGACCTCGCCGGCATCGCGACCACGGCGATCCGTGACGGAGACGAGTACGTCGTCAACGGCTCGAAGACGTTCATCACCAACGGCATCAACTCCGACCTGGTGATCGTGGCGGCGAAGACCGATCCGACCGAGCGCCACGCCGGCTTGTCGTTGCTGATCCTCGAACGGGGGATGGACGGCTTCGAGCGCGGCCGCAACCTCGACAAGATCGGCATGCACAGCCAGGACACCGCCGAGCTCTTCTTCAACGACGTCCGGGTGCCGGTGACCAACCGACTCGGCGACGAAGGCAAGGGGTTCACGTATCTCGCCGCGAACCTCGCCCAGGAGCGGCTCTCGATCGCGATCGCCGGTGTGGCCGCAGCCCGTGCCGCGCTCGGCTGGACTTTGGACTACGTCGGCGAGCGCACGGCGTTCGGCAAGTCGATCGGCACGTTCCAGAACACCAAGTTCGTGCTCGCCGAGGTGGCGACCGAGATCGACGTCACCCAGGCCTACGTCGACCAGTGCATCCTGCAGCTCAACGCGAAGCAGCTCACGCCGGCGATGGCGGCGCAGGCCAAGTACTGGTGTACCGACCTCCAGAACCGGGTCGTCGACCGCTGCCTGCAACTGTTCGGAGGCTACGGCTACATGACCGAGTACCCGATCGGTCGTGCCTACGTCGATGCCCGCGTCACGTCGATCTACGGCGGTACCAACGAAGTGATGAAGACGATCATCGCCAAGTCGATCGGCCTGTGAGGACTCCGCAGTGATCCGCCACGTCGTCCTGTTCCGTTTCGAGGACTCGATCACCGAGGCCCAGATCGCCGGGTTGTCGGCCGCGCTCGACGCGCTGCCGGCAGCGATCCCCGAGATCGTCACCTACCGCCACGGTCGTGACGTCGGACTCGCTCCGACCAACTTCGACTACACCGTCACCGCGGATTTCGCCGACGTCGACGGCTTCGCCGCCTACCGCGACCACCCCGAACACCAGCGATTGATCGCCGAGCACATCACCGGCCGCGTCGCCGACCGCGCCGCGGTCCAGTTCGGGTTCGACATGTAACGTTCGATGTCTGACGCCAAGCGTTACGTGGGGTGTTTGCGGAGTTGGAGTTTCCAGAGGCCGAGGGCGCCGAGGCCGACCGGGATGATCGACAGCCAGGTCAGTATCCGGAACACGAGGACCGCGGCGGTGATCTGGTTGACGTACTGCTGGCCTGCCGCTGCGGTCAGCATGCCGATGTAGGCGATCTCGCTGACACCGGCGTCGCCGGCAGAGATCGGGAACACGGTCAGACCCTGCACCAGCGCGAACACGACGAACACCTGTGTCCAGGGAAGCTCGGTCTCGCTGACCCCGGTGAATCGCAGGCACATCAGCAGCAGCGCGAACTTCGTCGCCGAGGTGAGCACCGTCCCCCATGTCGCGACGAGCCATCGGTCGCGCAACGTCTGCACGGCCTTGGATCGGGCCGCGACCATCTGGGCCGGGAGGTCCTCGGGCGTCGGCTTGCGCAAGAGACGCAGCACCCTCGTCCACACCGGTTCGATGAGCCGCCCGGCCTGCTCGGTGCGCTTCGCCGAGCCGAGCACGAACGCCATCACCACCACGCCGAGGCCGACGATCATGCAGATCGTCACGACGGTTTGCAGCGTGTCGCTCATCGGCGCATCCGACACGACCAGCCCAATCGCCGCGATGATCGGCAGCACGAGCTTGATGCCGATGCTGAAGATGCCGCCGGCCGCGACCGCCAGCGTCGCCTCGCCGGTGGTGTGGCCCCACGACGTCAGCATCCGGTAGCGGATCGGCAGGTCGCTCGGCCCGGGAACCACCGATGTGATCGACGCCGGTCCCAGGAACGCCACGATTCCGTGTCGCACGGCGAGCCCGGGCACCAGCGAGGCGGTCAGGAGGCCCTGCGCGGCGATCCAGAGCAGCCACATGCTCAACAGCGAGATGATCTCGGCGTCGTTCAACGAGCGCACGGCATCGAGAACTGCATCGAGGTCGAGATCGTCGAACGTCCTGACCAGGATCCACGTCGAGATGCCGAGCGCGGCCACGATGAAGAAGATCCGGAACAGGATCTTGCGGATGCTCGCCTTGGGCACCTCGGGGATCTCGACGTCGGCGACCGGACCGTCGAGCACCTCACCGTCGAGCAGCTCGCCGTCGGGGATCTCGCGGTCGGGTGGTGCGCCGTCGACCGGCTGGTCGTCAGCTCCGGTCATCGTCAGCCCTGATCATCGCTCCCGAGACTCTCACGAACGGCTTCGATCGCGGTTGATCGTGCCTCGACGACCGGCGGTACGAGCCCGATCCGATCGCGTACCTTCATGCGCCCGGTCAGCACGACTGCCTGACGAACGAGCGGTGGCCACACGATCAGTGCAATCACCCCGCCGATGGCGACGGCCACCCCGGCGGCCACCGCCTCCCACCCGTCGGCGAGCCACATGCCGGTCAGCGTCCACGTCGCGACCAGCGTGACCAGACCCAAGAGGATGCGCACGGTTCCTTTGGTCGCCGTCGAGCGCACCAGTCCGGTTCCGACGACCACCGCCAACAGCGCGGGCAGGTGGATCAGGGTCACGGCGACGAGGGGCGTCCCGGCGATGAACAGCAGCAGGGCCGAGAGCACCAGCCGCAAGGTCGACACTCGCCGCGGCCGGAGTTGGCGGGCCGTCACCCCGAGCAGTTGCAGACGTGTGGCGAAGTCGCGGTACGCGTCGATGACCCGTTCTCGGGCCGCTGGGTCGGCACTCGCGAGCCGGCGTGCGACGACCTCGCTGTCGCCGAACGAGACCTCGACGTGGCCGGTCGCCGCGCTGCGCTCCTCCCGGGCAGCAGCTCGCAGCAGCTCGCGTTCGTCGAGGCTCGCGAACTGCGGCGACACCTGCTCGAGCGCGTCGGTGATCCGGGCCGTCAGCGCAGCAGCGTCGGCCCGGTCGGGTTCGCCGTCCGCGCCGAGCCCGACGCCGGCGTACTCGGCCACGTCGATCGGCTCGCCGAACATGACGACTGCGCGGCTGCGGGTCTCGACCTTGCTCTCGAACGCCATGCCGATCGGGACGATCACGACGTCGGGCGCAGTGGGCAAGGCCCCGAGCGCGATCCGCGCGGCGCCCGACTTCACCCGATCGAGTCCGGCACGATCACCGGTGGTGCCTTCGGGGAAGATCGCCACCGTCGCCCGCTGTGCCAGCTCGTGGTGGCAGGCGTCGAACACGGAGGTGTTGTCGCTCGCACGGTCACCGTCGGCGGTGCGGTAGACCGGAAGCACGCCGGCGAGCCACAGGAACGGACGGGCGGCGACCACCTTCCAGAGCGCCGCCTTGGCGAGGAATCGCGGCAGCCGGCCGAGCACGCCCGCGACGACGACCGGATCGACGAAGCCGTTGCCATGGTTCGCCACGATCAGCACCGGCCGGTCGCGGGGCAGTCGTTCGCTCCAGCGGACCTCGACCGATCGATGGAACGCCAAGACGAGGCCGCGGGCGAACAGACCGATGGTGCGGTCGGTGAAGCGGCGGAACAGTCGAGGTGCGTGATCGGGGTCGTCGGCCCCGTAGGCACGATCGACCCAGGCCACCGCCACGACCGCGGTCAGGACATGCCACACGCTGTGTGGCTGGAGCCACGAGTCGGCGTCGCAGCCGGGTGAACCCGGCGTGCCCAGTGCCCACATCGAGCCGGCGACCGCGCCGAGGGCGATCAGCGGCCACGACCACACGGCGGGCATGCTGCGTCGCCTGGCTACCAGCGACGCCGCCACGATGACGGCGACGGCCAGGCCGGCGGTGACGTTCGTCGCGCCCGGTGCCACCGCCCAGAGCAGCGTCGCCGCCGCGAGGCCCGCTGCCAGTCCGACGAGTGATCCGACGTCGGCACGGTCACGAAGTCGTCCGACGTGCCAGCCAGCGACGAAGGCGAGCGCGCCGATCAGCGGGACGTCGTGCAGGAACTGGCTGATGTCGCTCGCTGCGCCGTGGTACAGGAGACTGCCGATTCCCTCGACCGCCACCACGGCAGCCAGGCCGTAGACGGCCCGTGGAAGGCGGGTACGGTGCACCTCCCACGCCAACATCAGTCCGGCTGCGAGGTAGGCGAGCGAACTCCAGGCGTTGGCATCCTGTTCGAGGAACCAGTCGTCTCGGACCTCGCAATCGGAGGTGCCCGAGCTCAACGTCGGTCCCCGCTCACGCGGTGGAGGAAGGGTCGGAACCCGTCGAGGCCACCCCGGTCGACCACGCCTGCCGCAGTGTCTCGCGTCGGCGATCGACGTCGGTGAACTGGGCGACGATGCCGCCCACGACGAGCCCGCCGTAGATGACGAACCACCACCAGTCGTCGGCGACGTACTCGGTGGTGGTCCCGATGTCGAAGTCCTCGGTGTCGAACGTGCCGAACAGGAGCATCAGCCCGGCGACCATCGTGCTCGCTCCGGCCAACGCGGTGAGGACGGTCAACAGCACCATCGGCAGGTCGCCGGCGATCGCGACGAACGCCAGCACCGCGGCGAGCACGACACCACTCAACACGATCACCCACGACCAGGTCACGCCGAGCGCCACCATCAAGCTGGTACCGAGCACGAACCCGATCGCCATCATGCCGATGATCACCGAGACCTCGTAGTACAGGTACGCGACCAGTCCGAACACGATGGCGAGGCCGAAGCCGACGGCCCAGCCGAGTGCGTTGCCGAGGAACCCGGCGTCACCGGACACCAGCCCGGCGCCGAGCATGAAACCTGCGAACGCACCCCACAACGGGATCACGAGGCGCATGGCGAGGTACCCGCGAAACAGAAGACCGCGCCGGTCAGGAGGGCGATGAGGCCCACCACGATGTCGTTCATGGCCCCACTCTTGCAGAGCCGTCGGACACTGGCGTGGTCATCACCGCGGCGCGAGACTCAGTTCATGGCTGCTTCTCTCGCCCTGCTCTGTACCGACGGCTCCGACCTCGCGACGAGCGCGATCCGCCAGGGCCTCGACCTGCTCGAGTCTCCCGACAGGATCGTCTTGGTGTCGGTCGCGGCGCCGATCGACCCCACCCTGGTCACCGGCACCGGATTCGCCGGCGGCGTGATGACCTACGACGAGAAGAACGACCTGGTCGACGCGCAGCGGTCTGCGGCGCAGGCGCACCTCGACGACACGGTCGCCGAACTCGGTCTCACCGACGTCGAGACGATGGTGGTGGTCGGCGACGCCGGCCACGAGATCTGCCGGCTGGCAGAGACGTTGCCGGCGAGCGTGGTGGTGTTGGGGACCCACGGTCGCAGGGGCATCAGGCGGGCGATCATGGGCTCGACGTCCGACCACGTCGTACGTCACTGCGTCTGCCCCGTCCTGGTGCAGGGCGCCGGCTGACGACCACACGCTCACGACGCGGTACAGTCGCCGCGTTCAGTCGCCGCGTTCGTCGGCAGTCGAAGACAGGAGCGCACCATGCCCGCCGGCAAGCCCAACATTCTCGTCATCTGGGGTGACGACATCGGTATCTCGAACCTGAGCTGTTACAGCGACGGCCTGATGGGATACCGCACCCCCAACATCGACCGCATCGCCGCGGAAGGCGTCCGGTTCACCGACTACTACGGCGAGCAGAGCTGCACAGCGGGTCGCTCGGCGTTCATCACCGGCCAGAACCCGTATCGCACAGGGCTCAGCAAGGTGGGCATGCCCGGTGCCGACATCGGCCTGCAAGCGCCTGATCCGACGATCGCGACAGCGCTCAAGGCGCAGGGCTACACCACGGGCCAGTTCGGCAAGAACCACCTCGGCGACAAGGACGAGTTCCTGCCGACGATGCACGGTTTCGACGAGTTCTTCGGCAACCTCTACCACCTCAACGCCGAGGAGGAGCCGGAGCAGGAGGACTACCCGAGCGAGGAGGAGTTCCCGAACTTTCGCAAGAACTTCGGTCCTCGCGGCGTGATCCACTCGTGGGCGAACGGCGACGGCACCCAGCGCATCGAGGACACCGGCCCGCTCACCAGGGAGCGGATGAAGACCGTCGACGAGGAGATCCTGCCGGAGGCGCTGCGGTTCATGGGCGACGCGAAGGAGAACGACACGCCGTTCTTCGTGTGGTTCAACACCACCCACATGCACTTCCGCACGCACATCAAGGACGGCAGCCGTGGCAAGGCCGGCCGCTGGCAGTCGGAGTACCACGATGTGATGGTCGACCACGACGAACTCGTCGGCCAGATCCTCGACTACCTCGACGACCAGGGCCTCGCCGACGACACGATCGTGATGTACTCCACCGACAACGGCCCCCACATGAACACCTGGCCGGACGCCGGTATGACGCCGTTCCGCAACGAGAAGAACTCGAATTGGGAGGGCGCCTATCGCGTGCCGGCGATGGTCCGCTGGCCGGGTCGTATCCCGGCCGGCGAGGTGCTCAACGGCATCGTGAGCCACAACGACTGGTTCGTCACGTTCCTCGCCGCTGCCGGGGACCCCGATATTCAAGACGAACTCAAGGCAGGTCGCGACCTGAACGGGACCACCTACAAGGTCCACCTCGATGGCTTCAACCAGCTGGACTATGTCACCGGCGCCACCGAACAGAGTCCGCGTCAGCACTTCTTCTACGTGTCCGACGACGGCGATCTCACCGCGCTGCGGTACGACAACTGGAAGGTCGTGTTCCTCGAGCAGCGCGCGGCCGGCACGCTCAGAGTCTGGGCCGAGCCGTACACCGAACTGCGTGTGCCGAAGATCTTCAACCTGCGTACCGATCCGTACGAACGCGCCGACATCACGTCGAACTCCTATTACGACTGGCTGCTCGATCGGGCATGGGTGCTCGTGCCGGCGCAGGCGTACGTTGCGAACATGCTCGCGACGTTGGTCGAGTTCCCGCCGCGCCAGGAACCGGCCAGCTTCAACCTCGAGAGTGTGCTCCACAAGTTGCAGTCCGGGGTCTCCAGCGCGTGATCGAGATCCCGGCGGGCACGTTCCGCATGGGCTCCGACGACCACTATCCCGAGGAGTCGCCGACGCACCTGGTGCGCGTCGCCGCCTTCGAGGTCAGCGAGACCACGGTGACGAACGCACAGTTCGCCGAGTTCGTCGAGGCGACCGGGTACGTCACCGTGGCCGAGCGGCCGCTCGATCCAGCCGACTACCCGGGCGCGCCGGTGGAGAACCTGGTGGCCGGATCCCTCGTGTTCACGATGACCCCCGGTCCGGTCGACCTGCGTCATCTCAGCCAGTGGTGGACCTGGACGCCCGGTGCGTCGTGGCAGCACCCCGAAGGACCGCGGTCGTCGATCGGCGATCGCCTCGATCATCCGGTGGTGCACGTCGCCTTCGAGGATGCGGAGGCGTATGCGTCGTGGGCAGGGGAGGAACTGCCCACCGAGGCCGAATGGGAGTATGCGGCGCGGGGCGGCGCCGAGGGCCACGCCTTCGTGTGGGGCGACGAGGCGGTTCCGGACGGGAAGTACCTCGCCAACTTCTGGCAGGGCGACTTCCCGTGGCGCAACTCCGAGGACGATGGGTTCTCGGGCACGGCGCCGGTCGGGTCGTTCCCCCCGAACGGTCACGGGCTGTTCGACATGGCCGGCAACGTGTGGGAATGGACCACCGACTGGTACTCGGCGAGGCACCCCGAAGACGCCGACAAGCCGTGCTGCGTACCCGAGAATCCCCGCGGACCGGACATCGGGGCCAGCTACGACCCGCACCAACCCCAGTTCCGGATCCCGCGCAAGGTGATCAAGGGCGGTTCGTTTCTCTGCGCCGACAACTACTGTCAGCGCTACCGCCCCGCTGCACGGCGCCCGCAGATGATCGACACCGGCATGAGCCACATCGGCTTCCGGACGATCCGAACCAGGAGTTGACCATGACCATCGATTTCCTGCCGTCATGGAACGACGGGACGACCAAGCAGGCGATCGTCGACTTCCTCGCCGCGGCGCGCCACGTGCCGGTCGCCGATCGTGTCGCGGTGCTCGACAACGACGGCACGCTCTGGTGCGAGAAGCCCAACTACCCACAACTCGAGTTCATGCTCGGCGAACTCGGTCGCGCCGTCGGTGCCGACCCGTCGCTGTCCGCACGAGAGGAGTACCGGGCACTGATCGAGGGTGACACCGTTGCGCAGTCCGACCTCGGTCTCGAGCGGATTGCGCTCGCCCTGATCGAGCTCTGCGCCGGTATCTCGCCCGAGGAGTTCGACGCGCGCGTGCGGGAGTTCTTCGTCACAGCTCGACATCGCGACCGACAGGTCCCGTTCTCTCAGCTCCGGTACCAACCGATGCTCGAGTTGCTCGACGAACTGCGTCGCGCCGAGTTCGACGTGTTCATCGTCACCGGTGGTGGCACCGAGTTCGTGCGGGCGATCGGCGACGAGTTCTACGGCGTCGCTCCCGAGCGGGTCTTGGGGACGCAGGCCAGCTACGACTTCGTTCGTGACGCCGATGGTCGCGCGGGGCTGATCCGCAACGCCGACCTCGTCGCAGCGGACGCGAACGAGGGAGCGGCCAAGGTGGTCAACATCCAGCGGGCGCTCGGACGGCGCCCGATCTTCGCAGCCGGGAACTCACCTGGTGATGGCGAGATGCTCGACTATGCGATGGCTGCCGACGGCCCGACGATGGCGCTGCTGGTCGACCATGATGACGGCGACCGCGAATACCGCTACGAGAGCGTCGCCGCCACGTTCGAAACGACCGGGTCGTTTCTCGACACGGCCGCAGCACATGGCTGGACCGTCACCAGCATCCGCCGCGACTGGGCCACGGTCTTCTCATCGGAACAGCCCGCGTGACGAGCACACCTTCATGCCCACGGACTGGTGACTGCGGATGATCGTGAGACGACTCGTCGCATTGGCGGCACTGGTCGCAGCCGGGGCCGCACTCATCCCCACGCCCGCAGCGGCGCAGGCGGATACGAGCGCGTCAACCGAGCAGGAACTGGTCGAGAAGTACGCGCCGATCCTGTTGCTGAAGGAGCAAGCGGCCCCATGCGACCCTGACGGTGAGCCGTACTCGCCGCAGTCGGTCGACATCGTCCTCGACAACCCCGACGTTGTGCTGCGCCAGGTCGGTAACGGGGACCCGATCTTGAAGGTGGCACCCACCGCGTCGGATCTCTACGGGCGCAGCGAGGGCTTCTTCCTCGACTTTCCGGGGAGTGCGCTCGAGCCCGGGTGCATCTACGAACAGGACTTCGACCGCTACACCGGCACGGTGACCGGCGAACGCGAACCGGTGGTCTATGCCCACATCGCAACGCAGGCTGACGAGCCGGACAAGCTCGCCGTGCAGTACTGGTTCTACTGGTACTACAACGATTGGAACAACAAGCACGAGAGCGACTGGGAGGGAATCCAGCTGCTGTTCGACGTCGGCACGGTCGACGAAGCGTTGCAGGTCGAGCCCGTCAGTGTCGGCTACGCGCAACACGAGGGCGGCGAGCGCGCCGCCTGGGATTCTTCGAAGCTCGAACGGGAGGGCACTCGCCCCTACGTGTATCCGTCGGCCGGGTCGCATGCCAGCTACTACAGCTCTGCGTTGTACATCGGCCGGAGTGCAAGCGAGGGATTCGGGTGTGACACCACCGCTGAGCCGTCGGTGCGCACCGATCCGTCGGTGATCCTGCTCCCGACCGAGTCGAGCGGACCCGACGACGAGTTCGCCTGGGTCGACTACAACGGCCGCTGGGGCGAGCGTCAGTCGGGTGCCTTCAACGGCCCGACGGGACCTCAGGACAAGGAACGGTGGATCGAGCCGGTCGACTGGCACAACGGACTCCGCTCGGACAGCGTCGTCGTCCCGGCGGGTGACGGGCGCGGCGAATCGATCATCAAGACCTTCTGTGGTGTGGTCGAGGCAGGATCGGGCGCTCTCGTCACCCTGAAGACCTCGCCGCTCCGGCTCGTGATCACCCTGGCGATCCTCGTGTCGGTCGGAGCATGGCTCGCCCGCCGAACCGTCTGGGACCAGGTCGGCGCACTGCCGATGATCCGTCGCCGCCGCGCCGGCCAGATCATTCGTGCAGCAGCAGGTTCGTATCGACGCCGCGCCGGGATCCTGATCACGATCGGACTCGTCTACCTCCCGATCTCGGTCCTCGTCGCCGCGACGTCGTCGGTGCTGCAGGTGATTCCACTGATCCGCCGGTTCACCGAGCTCGCCGACAACGCGACCGAGACCAGCCTGATCTTTGCGGTGCTGGCCGGGAGCATCGCCAACTTGATCGCCTTCGTGGCCGTGAACGCGATGGTCGCTGCGTACTACGACCTGCTCGGCGACGGCGACGCTGACCCGTCGGGTATGGATGCCGTGCGGCGAGCGTGGACCCACGCCGTCGACCTGCTGGCCGGATTCGGCAGAGCGTTGGTGATCGTGCTCGCCCTGCTGGTGAGCGTCATCGGGATCCCCTTCGGGATCTGGTTCCTCGTGCGGTACCAGTTCATGCCGCAAGTCGTGGTCACCGAGAATCGCAACGGCAGAGACGCGCTGTCTCGAAGCGCCCAGCTGGTGTCAGGTCGCTGGTGGCACACCGCAGTCATGGTCGGGCTCTTCAACCTGCTCGTGGTCGTTTCCGGCCTCGTGTTCGGACTGCTGTTGTTGGTGCTGTTCGCCGGGATCCCGCTGTGGATCTTCTCGGGGTTGATCAGCTTGGTGTACGCGATGATCGTGCCGTTGGCGGCGGTGGCGCAGACGCTCTTGTTCGGTGATGCGGTCGCCCAGCAGCACGATCTCGAACACGATGACAACCCGGTCGACACGGCGGTCCCGGTCGGCGTCTGAGGCCGAACGCGACAACGGCGTCACGTCGGGTCGGTTGACCTGACGTGACGCCGTCGTACGGGGTGTTCGAGTTCAGCTGACGATCTTGGCCTTGGCCGCCGCGTACTCTGCGTCGTCGAGCTTGCCCTGGCTGTGGAGATCGGCGAGCTTCGCGAGCTCGTCTGCAGCGCTCCCGCTGCCGGCGGTCGTGCGGATGTAGTCCTGCATCGCCGCCTCCTGGGCCTGGGCCGCTTTCACTTGACGTTGACCCATCGAGCCGCCCCGAATGATGAGGTACATGAAGATGCCGAAGAACGGCACGAAGATGATGAAGATCGACCAGATCGCCTTCGCCCAGCCGCCCATGTCATCGCTGCGGATGATGTCTCCGAAAATCGTGAAGATCAGCATGATCCACACGAAGAAGAGGAAGAACCACAGGATCGACCAGAAGACCTGGCCGGTACCGAATTCAGCTGCAAGTTGCAAGGTGTTGCCTTTCGTTCGGTCGGGGCGTTCGTGCTCCGAGCGTCACAAGCATCGCTCCAGCGGGCGACGAAATCAACCTCGGTCACGGTTCACGTCGGTTGAGCGATCTGCGCTAGTGTTCGCTCGCTCTGCCCGTCCCTGCACCCGCCGTCCCCTGGAGGCACTCATGACCCTTGGCCCCATCGAAGTACTCGTCGTCAGTTTTCCCGGCAACGAGTTCAACGGCGAGATCATTCCTGAACTCGAACGGTTGGTCAGCAACGACACGATCAGCATCGTCGACGGTGTGCTCGTGCGCAAGGACGCCGACGGAGAGGTCACGTTCACCGAGTTCGAGGAACTCGGCGGCAACGCGGACGCCGAACGCCTCGCCGGGGTGATGGACCAGCTGGACTCACTGATCTCCGATGAGGACATCGAGGAACTGGCCGCCGCGCTCGAGCCCGACAGCTCCGAGGCGATCCTGGTGTTCGAGCACACCTGGGCCAAGCCGCTGCGTGACGCAATCCTGTCGTCCGGCGGGGTGCTCGCCAACAACTTCCGCGTCCCCGGCTTGGTTGTCGACGAAGTGCTCGACGCGCTCGCCGAACTCGACTGACGCCGATCAGCACGTTCATCCCGCAGACCCGATCACGATTCATCAAGGAGAACATCATCATGCGACGTCGTATGGGACGCCCAGGACTCGTCGGCACGATGGCACGCACCGCCGTCGTCGCCGGAACCGCATCGGCGGTGGTCGGCGCCAGCCAGAACCGCCAGGCCGGCAAGCAGCAGGCTGCCGCCGAGCAGCAGGCCGCGCAGCAAGCCGCGTTCGAATCGCAGGCTCAGCTCGCCGAGATGCAAGCCCAGATGAACGCCATGCAGGCCCAGCAGGCCGCGCCGGCAGCGCCGCCGGCTCCAGCCCCCGCAGCTGCCCCGGCGCCCGGTGGCGACCTGATGGATGAGCTGAGCAAGCTCGCCGACCTCAAGGCTGCCGGTGTACTCAGCGACGAGGAGTTCGCTGCCGCGAAGGCGAAGCTGCTCGCCTGACCCCTCCATGGCCGCGTCGTCCGAGCAACCTGTAGGAGCTCGGGGCCGAGCGGCCGACCGGGTCGTCCTGTCGCCGGTCGTCACGATGGGCCCCCACGCCAGATCGGTCGTGAGCGTGTGAGTGTGTGGGCGCGTCCGCGCCTGCGGAGTGGTCGCCGGGTCGTCCGATGGCGCTGACCTCGGCGATCATCGCAGCAGTGTTCATTGCGTTCGCGGTGTTGTCGCGGCGCTTGAGCCGGTCCGCTCTCACCGGAACGATGCTGTTCACGGCGCTCGGTGTCGCCCTCGGTCCCGAGGTGTTCGACCGGGTCGACTACGCCAGGCTGGTCGAACGGTCGGCGCTGTTCAGCCTCGTACTCACGGGCACGTTGGTGATCGTCCTGTTCACCGACGCGAGTGCGATCAACTCGTCGCGCTGGCGCGACGACGTGATCCCGGCGCGTCTGCTCGGTGTCGGTCTCCCGCTCGCCATCGGCCTCGGCTGGCTGCTGGCCGCGGTGCTGCTGGGTGCGCTCGAGTTCTGGGAGGCGGCCGTGCTCGGAACGATGTTGGCACCCACCGACGCCGCGCTGGGCAAGGCTGTCGTGTCCAACGAACGGGTACCGCGCCGGGTGCGCCAGGCGCTCAACATCGAGAGCGGACTCAACGACGGCATCGCCCTGCCCCTGTTCCTGGTCTTCCTGGAGACCGCGTTGGTCGCCGAGGAGTCCTTGGCGATCAGCGAGGTGTTCATCACGCTGATCGAGCAGGTCGGCATCGCCCTCCTGGTCGGCATCGTCGTCGGCTGGATCGGCGCGATCGCGATCGCGTGGGGACGCTCCAGCGGTGCGGCGCTCGGCTACTGGCTCGAGATCGCTCTGGTCGGCCTCGCGGTGGGGGCGTACGCGGTCGCGACGCCGCTGGGCGGGTCGGGTTTCATCGCGGCCTGGGTCGCCGGGTTCGTGTTCGGCAAGCGGTTCGTGTCGGCGGCCAACGATCCGTTACCGGAGTTCGCCGAAGCGTTCGGTGATCTCCTCACGATGGCGAGCTTCTTCGTGTTCGGGATCTTTCTCGGGCCGGTGCTGGTCGACCTCACGTGGCAGATCGTCCTGTACGGCGTCCTCAGCCTGGTGGCGGTGCGCCTGATCGCCGTCGCCGTCGCGCTGATCGGCGCCAAGATGCGGTGGCAGACGGTGCTGTACATCGGGTGGTTCGGACCGCGTGGACTGGCGACGATCATCCTGACGATCGAGGTGATCGACGAAAGCGCGCTCGCCGGGGCGTCGACGATCACGGACGCCGCACTCTTCACGGTGGCCCTCAGCGTCTTGCTGCACGGCCTCACGGCATGGTGGGGGTCGAACGCCTATGCCGACTACGTCGAGTCGCATCCCCGACGGACCGACCTCGCCGAGGGCGTGGAGCCGGAGAACGAGGTGCGCGTACCGTTTCGCGCGCGGCAGCTTCCGACGGGCCGCCGACAACGGACGAGTTAGCCGATGACTTTGGCCTTCGCGGCTGCGTACTCCGCGTCGTCGAGCTTGCCCGAAGCGTGCAGGTCGGCCAAGGTGGCGAGCTGGTCAGCAGCGCTCGTGGTTCCTGCGACGTCGCGGATATAGGCCCGGCTCGCCGCCTGCGACGCCTGCACGGCCGCAGCTTGGCGCTCGGCCATCCCACCACCCCGAACGATCAGGTACGCGAAGATGCCGAGGAAGGGCAGGAAGATCACGAAGACCGACCAGATCGCCTTGCCCCAGCCGGACAGGTCGTCGCTGCGGAAGATGTCGGCGAAGATCACGAAGATCAGCCAGATCCACAGCACGAAAAGGAAGATCCAGAGCATCGACCAGAACACCTGGCCGACGCCCCATTCGGCAGCGATCAGCAAGGCGATCAGTTCCTCACCACGAAGGTCGGCGCCGACGCCGATCCGAGCAGAACGGACACGAGGATGCCGAGCGGCAGCGTGCCCCAGTAGCTCAGCGCGAGTCCGACATTGCCGAGGAAGAGCATCAGCAGCCACGTTGCCGGGAAGGTGGCAACGAGGAAGAAGATGAGCAGTGCGAGTAGGCCCTTGATCATGTTGTCCCCATTTCGTGCGGTGTGGCCGCCGACATGACGGTCCCGGTGCCGAAGTTAGCCACTGCGATAACGTAGTTGGGTGCTCATCTTTGGAATCCTCGGTTTCGGCGTTCTCGTGGGCTGGCTTGCCCAGTTCATCCTCGGGCGGGCCGCCTACACCACCGATTGGGCCATGGCGTTGGTCGCTGGTCTCGGCGGTTCGTTCGTCGGTGGACTGCTCGCCAGTCTGCTCGCCGGCGACGGTCTGGCCTTCAGGCCGAGCGGTGTCATCGGCTCGATCGTCGGAGCGTTGGTCATCACTGCGATCTGGCAGTGGTACGCGAACAAGAAGCGCTCCGACGCTCGGGAGGCCGAGAAGAAGGCCGCCCGTTCGGGCCGTCACCACTGAGCCGTCGGTCCGTGCACGTCGGCCGCCGGAACGAGAGCGCCGACGATGACGTCTGACGCCACGCCGGGCCTGGTGTGTGCGCACCATCACCTCTATTCGGCCCTGGCGCGAGGCATGCCGGCGCCGCCTCGTACGCCGACGACGTTTCTCGAGGTGCTCGAGCAGGTCTGGTGGCGTCTCGACACAGCGCTCGACCTCGAAATGCTCGAGTGGTCGGCGAAGCTCGGCGCGTTGGAGGCGCTCGAGGCGGGGTGCACCGCGGTCGTCGACCATCACGAGTCGCCGAACGCGATCGAAGGTTCCCTCACGGTGATCGCCGATGCGTGCGCCGAGGTCGGCGTCCGAGTCGTTGCCTCCTACGGGGTGACCGACCGTCACGGCCCCGACGGCGCACGCCGGGGTCTGCAGGAGAACGATCGGTTCCTGGCGGGCGGCGGCCGGGGCATGGTCGGAGTCCATGCGGCGTTCACCTGCAGCGACGACACCCTCGCCGAGGCCGGCGAACTCGCAGCCCGCCATGGTGTCGGCGTGCACATCCACGTCGCCGAAGGTCTTGACGACGCCGGCGCTGTCGATCGCCTCGCAGGGTTGACGACCGACGACTGGTTGCTGATCCACGGTGTGCACCTCCCCGACGACCACGGACTCCGGGGCACGATCGTGCACAACCCGCGATCGAACATGAACAACGCCGTGGGCTACGCCCGTCCGGTTCGGTTCGACAACCCGGTTGCGCTTGGCACCGATGGGATCGGCGCCGACATGCTCGCCGAGTTCCAGCTCGCGTTCGTCGCCGGGAGAGCCGACGACGTGACGTTCAGCCCCGACACGGCATGGTCGTGGATCGAACGGGGCTGGGCACTGGTGCCCGAGGCGCGATCCGACCGGGTGCGTTGGTCGCATACGCCGATGGTGCCCTGGCACCTTGCCTACACGCCGACGCTGCGGGCGATCGACGTGGACATCGACGGCGAACCGGCGCTCCGCGACGGCGTCGCCACGAGGATCGACGCGGAAGAAGTCCGCGCCAGAGCCACCGAGCAGGCCGCCAGACTCCACGCCCGTCTCTGAGGCGACGCCGCCAGGGCAGTTGCTCACGGCAATACGAAGGACCGGCCTCCTCGGTGATGTGAGTGAGCCCGACGCGCTCGCCGTGGTCGGTCAGGTGACGACGACGGTGGTGCCGACGTCGGCGAATGCCCAGAGGAACTCGGCGTCGAGGTCGTGCTGGCGCTGACAACCGCCCGACAGCCGGGTGCCGAGCTCGTCTGTGGTCTGATACACCGAGTTGTCGGAGACGTGTCGCGGAATGCCGTGGAAGCCGATGTGGCCGATCTCGGTCTGCTGGTAGCGGATCATCCTCGGCAGGAACGCCTTGCCGTTCCACGCCGTCGACATCTCGGAGCGGCTGTAGACCGTGTGCGTGCCCGGCGCCTCGTTGCTGTACTTCGAGCCCGACACGAGCCACGAGCGCACGATCTGCTCGTTGGCATCGACCGCCCACACCCGCTGTCCGGCGCGGTCGTAGACCACTCGGCGGCCCGAGCCGGAATTGTCGGGCAGTGGCGGGGCATCGTCACCCATGGTGGCGACCGGCGAGAGGTAGTAGCCGGTCGAGTCGAGCGTGTTCGGCGGCGGGGGAGGTGTACGCACGACGAGGGCGTCCTCGTCCGGCCAGATGCCGAGCTCGATGGCGCTCTCGCGCCCGACGACACCGTCGACGAACAGTCCGGCGTTCTCCTGGTACGCGACGACCGCGCTGAGCGTCGGGTCGTCGAAGTCGCCGTCGATCTCGCCGTCGTAGTAGCCCTCGTCGGCGAGCGCCTGCTGCAGACATGCGACACCGTCTCCCTGCGAGCTCAGACGGATCGAGAGCGCCCCGATCGTGCATCCACCGTCGTCGCGCTCCGGCTCGATGGGCGCCGTGGGCTCGACCTCGTTCTGGCCGAGGTCACCTTCCAGATCGGGAAGTGCCAAGCCTGCTGGCGTTGCCTCGACGTCCTGCGAGGCAGGCGCAGCGTTGCCCGCCGCCAACGCGATCGTGTCCGATCGACCCTCGTCGGCGGTGACGATCGCTCCGACGGCAGCGGTCGCGATCACGGCTCCCAGCGCGAGACCGAGGCCGAGGCGGCGCCGGTGGTCGGTGGCGGACGTCATGTGCCGCGAGGCTATCGCGGCCGAACTGTCGAACGCCCGCGTTCGAGGAGGACGGGGCACCTGGCGCAGGTGGCGGCGTCAGCCGGCTCAACGGGTGAGCGTGACGGCGACCGCTGCCGCGAGGCCGGTGCCGGTGCCGGCGATCGTGACGAGCCCGACCCAGCGCGTCGCCGAGGGATGGACCACGTCACTCCCGCGGCGCAACGCGCCGTGGAGCTCTTCGTAGTGGGCGCCCGACCACACCAACAACGCGGCGCCGAAGATCACCTCCGCCATCCCGCCCGCGGCGAGCAGCCACAACCCTTCGGTCGCAGCGAACCGGCTGAGCACCAACCCGGCCACCATCATCGAGATCGCCGTGCGCTCCCAGGCCAGCGAGGTGCGCTCGTGCTGCAGCCCGGCGTCGAAGACCTCGGTCGGTCGCCGATCGTTCACGTCTGGTCGACCACGAGGATCACCGCTGCCACGACCGTCACGATGGCGGTGCCGATCGCCATCATGATCGGCAGGCGCGAGGTCGGCAGCGGCTCGTTCAACCGCATCGATCGTTCGTTGAGCGCCCATCGCCGGTACGCGCTCGCAGCGGTGAGGAAGCTGAGCGCCAGCAGCAGGATGCCGAGCGTCTCGCCCAGTGCCACCTCGTCGAGGAGGCTCACCGCCGCCAACCCACCGGCGGCGAGCGCGAGAGCGGTGCGGATCCACGCCAGGAAGGTTCGTTCGTTGGCCAGGGTGAACCGGTAGTCGGGCTCGTCGCCGACCCCCCGAGGGTTCGGGGGGAGCACGCGGTCGCGCAGCGTCATGCGACCTGGTTCGAGGCGATCGTGTCGTCGATGGCAGCGCGCAGGCAGCGCGTGAACAGTTCGTGGTCGGCGACGGCGGCCCGGTCGCTGTTGACGCCCAGGTGCACCGTGCCGTCGTAGCTGAACAGGGTGATGTTGATCGCTGCGCCCGCCAACGGGCCGAACGCATAGAACTCGTCGACGCGGGCACCGGCCATGAACACCGGGAACGGGGGCCCGGGCACGTTCGACGTGGTGATGTCGACGCCCTTCAACATGGCGCCGAGAATCGACACCGCCGCGGCCGGCCCGAACCTCGAGATCACACCGGAGATGTCGTTCACGTGTGGGAGCGCCGGCTCGGCGCGGGCGGCGCGGAGCAGCCCCTTGACCTCGCTGATGCGGTCGGCCGGGTCGAGCTCGCTCAGCGGCAACACCATGCGCGCGGGAACGAACTGGTTGTCGAAGTTGTTCGCCGCGTCGCCGCCCCGGACGCTGATCGGCATGTTCATCCGTACCGAGCTGCACGGGCGTCCGAGCGCGTCGTGGTATCGCTTCAGCGCGTCGAGCGTGATCGCGACGAACGCGTCGTTGAGGCTGCCGTCCACCGACTTGGCCGCTGCCTTCATCGCCGAAATCGGCGCAGCGACCGCCTCGAAGTGGGTGTTGAGGGAGCGGTCGACCAATGCGGGGCTCAATGGTGTGGTCGCCGGCTTGACGACACGGGCGATCGAGCCGGTGGTGCGACTCAGCTGTTCGATCGTGCCTCGCGGGTCGCGCAACAGGTCGGTCGCCGTCTTCAGGGATGCCCGGCCGAGGCGCACGCCGGTCTTCGCCTCGGACGAGATCCGATGCGCAACCGATCGGGCGCCGGGGATCGCCCACAGCGGTGCCTCGACGCGGAGACGGTCGTCGAGGGGAGCGAGCGGCGCGGCAGGAGCGGAGGGAGCCGCGTCGCCGTCCGCGGGATCGGCTTCGAGGTCGACCATGTGTTGGAGCAGTTGCACCATCCCGAGCCCGTCGGCGATCGCGTGGTGCACCTTCATGATGAACGCTCCCCGCGTGCCGGGGAGCCCTTCCACGACGTACAGCTCCCACAACGGTCGGTCCTTGTCGAAGGCTCGAGCAGCCATCCGCTGGGCGTAGTCGAGCACGGCGCGGCGCCCGGGGCGACGACCCGGCAGACGCACCCGGACGTAGTGGTAGTCGAGATCGACGTGGGGGTCGTCGGCCCAGCGCGGTGGGGCGACGCCCGGCTGCTCGTCGATGACGCGTTGATGCAGCCGTGGGATCCTTGCCACGATTCGCTCGACCACCGCGTCCATGCGCTCGCGGGCCGGGACGGAGTCGAGGAACCAGACGCTCGTGATCGTGGACCGGAGCAGCGGATCGCGTTCGATGTGCCAGAGCACCGAGTCGCTCTCGCTCATCCATTCGTCGTAGTGCAACTCGCTCACGGTGTCCCCCCGGCCCGAAACGGCCTCGTGTCACATCGGGGGTCCGACCCCGGATGGGGTACGGCTGAGAACAGGGTGGTGGCGTTCGGGGACCCCATCTGCGAGAACGTACACCGAAGATGGGCGGCAGGGTGCCGTCCGGGGTGTCTTTGCGGTGACGTGGGCGCGAGACTGCACGGTGTGAAGCAGTTGTCCGGCCTCGACGCGAGTTTCCTCTACATGGAGACCCCCAACACCTACGGCCACGTGAACGGTCTCGCCATCTACGAACGGCCGGAGGGCGACTTCGATCCGTATCAGGCCGCCTACGAACGCTTCGACGCGTTGCTCGGCCGCCTCGAACCCATGCGTCGGCGGTTGGTCGAGGTGCCGTTCAAACTCGACCACCCGTATTGGATCGACGATCCCGACTTCGATCTCAACTACCACGTTCGCCACATCGGGCTCGCCCCTCCCGGCGGGGCCGACCAGCTCGCCGAACAGGTCGCACGCATCGTCGGGCGTCGGATGGATCGCACCCGTCCGCTGTGGGAGGCCTACGTCATCGAGGGGCTGGCCGACGGTCGCTGGGCGATGCTGACCAAGACGCACCATGCGACGATCGACGGCGCATCGGGCGTGTTGCTGCTCGGCATGTTGACCGATCCGGCGCCCGACGTGCCGATGCCCGAACACGTCGACTGGGTCGGCGAAGAGGTCCCGTCCGACCGTGAGCTGCTCGAACGCACGATGCGCAACCTCGCCGCCAACCCCGTCAAGGGGATGCGGCTGTCGCTGCGCATGTTGCGCAACCTCGCCGAGGCGGCCGGCGTCGACAGCGTGTCGGCGATCGCGGCCCAAGCCCGCGACGCGCTGAAGTCCGTTGCGATCGGCGGTGCGATCGACACGCCCGAGCCGGTCCATCGTGTCCGGATTCCGCTCTCCCCGGCGCCGCCCACGCCGTTCAACCGTGCGGTCACGCCTCATCGTCGGTTCGCGATGCGCTCGACGGCGCTCGGCAACATCAAGGCGCTCAAGGACGCAACCGGGTGCACGGTCAACGACGTCGTCATGGCGATCTGCGCGGGAGCGCTGCGCGAGTATCTGCTCCGGCACGACGCATTGCCGGAGACACCGCTGCGGGCGATGGTTCCGGTCTCGATCCGCACCGGCGACGAAGAGGATCCGTGGACCAACCGTGTCGGTGGCATCATCGCCGACCTCCCGACCAACTGTGACGACCCGCTGGAACGAGTCCGGCGCTGTCACGAGGCGATGAACGAGGCGAAGCTCCAGATGGATGTGCTGCCCGCCGAGGACATCGCGGAACTCGCTCAGGTCGCCCCGCCGCTCGCAGCGACGGCGGCGATGAGGCTGCAATCGCGTCTTCGCCTCGCCGACCGTGTGAATCTGCCCACCAACGTCGTGATCTCCAACGTGCCCGGACCGCGCAGCGCGCTCTACTTCGCCGGAGCGAAGATGACGAACTACATCCCGGTGTCGACGATCGCCGACGACATGGGCTTGAACATCACCGTGCACAGCTATCTCGACCGGCTCGACTTCGGGCTGATCGCCGATCGCGAGCTGGTCCCGGACCTGTGGGATCTCGTCGATCTGCACATCGACGAGATCGCAGTGTTGTTCGAGGCGACCGGAGCCGAATGGGCCGAGCCACAGAAGGCGCCGTCGATGCGCCGCGGTGATGCAGCGCCGGCGCGCAGGACCCGTGCGACGAAGAAGAAGACGATGGCCAAGAAGACAGCGACCAAGAAGAAGACGATGGCCAAGAAGGGCACTGCGACCAAGAAGACGCTGGCCAAGAAGACGTCGCGAGCCAGGAGATCGCCGGCCACGAGGTCGCCGGCGAAGACGACGTCGTCGGCGACGACGGTGCAGGCCGAGAATCCGCCGGCGACGGCGTGATCGATCGCTGCTGCGCGAGCGCACGAATCTGATCCCCTCGCATCGAACGGCAAGACTCGACGGCGATGGACTTCGACCTGCCACCCGACGACCACCCGACACGCCGCGCCGTTCGCGACTGGATCGCGCAGAACCCGCACCCGACGGCGAAGCAACTCGCCGACGCCGGCTACGTCGTTCCGCACTGGCCGAAGCCGTGGGGGCTCGAAGCCGACCCGATCGACCAGCTGGTCATCGACGACGAGCTGGCCAAGGCCGGCATCCAGCGACCGGGCAATCACATCGGCATCGGTTGGGCAGCGCCGACGATCTTCCTCGCCGGCACGCCGGAACAGCACCAGCGGTTCCTCCCGACGATCTTCAGCGGTGAGGAGATCTGGTGTCAGCTCTTCTCCGAACCCGATGCCGGTTCGGACCTCGCCAACCTGGCGACCCGAGCCGTTCGAGACGGCGACGAGTACGTCGTCAACGGCGCGAAGATCTGGTCGAGCGGCGCCCACCATTCGCAGCTCGGGATCCTGATCGCCCGCACCGACCCTGACCAGCCCAAGCACAAGGGCATCTCCTACTTCATCTGCCCGATGGATCTGCCCGGGATCTCGATGAGCCCGATCGTGGACATGACCACGGCGCACTCGTTCAACCAGGTGTTCTTCGACAACGTGCGCATCCCGGCGTCGCTACGCGTCGGTGAGGAAGGCGACGGGTGGCGACTCGCGAAGGTCACGCTGTCGAACGAGCGGGTGTCGCTGTCGTCGGCAGGTTCACTGTGGGGTGTCGGTCCATCGGCCGACGACCTGATCGACCTGATCCGTGGAAACGGCGGACTCACCGACCCGGTGCTGCGCGATCGTGCCGTGCGACTGCACATCGAGGCACAGCTGTTGCACCTCAACCGGATGCGCAGCTTGAGTGCCCGCTTGAAGGGCAGGACGCCGGGCCCCGAGGCGTCGATCCAGAAGATCATGGCCGACGAGCACGGCCAGCACGTGATGGCGTTGGCCAAGGACGTCGCCGGGGCCGACGGGATGCTGACCGGGTCGGGCCCGGCCGGTTCGATCGTGTCGTCCTCGCGGAGTGGACCCACCGAGAACAACCTCGCAGTCGACCGGCAGTTCCCCGATGTCGAGCCGGTGTGGCACTACGGCTATCTGTTCAGCCCCGCGCTGACGCTCGGCGGTGGCACGTTCGCCGTGCAGCGCAACATCGTCGGCGAATTCGTGCTGGGGCTACCGCGCGAACCCAACCTCGAGCAGGGTCTTTCCTGGTCCGAGGCGCGGCAGCAGCGATCCTGAGCGCAGTCTCGTACTAGCTTCGCGCCGGTGGTTTCGCTCGGTTTCGGCATCGACGTCGGCGGCTCGGGGATGAAGGCGGCGATCGTCGATCTCGACACGGGTGAGCTCGCCTCGCAACGGCTGCGCATCCCGACGCCCAGGCCGGCGACGCCCGATTCGATGGCGGCGGTGGCCGCCGAGCTGGTGCACCGACACGAGTGGTCTGGTCCGATCGGCGTCGGGTTCCCCGGCATCGTGCGGCGCGGGTTCGTGTACTCGGCGGCCAACCTCGATGCGAGCTGGGTCGGCGTCGACGCCGGCCGACTGTTCACCGACGCCTGCGGCGCCGACGTTGCGATGGTCAACGACGCGGACGCCGCTGGTCTCGCCGAAGTCCGTTGGGGAGCGGGTCGCGACGTCGCCGGCGTGGTGCTGGTGCTGACGTTCGGCACCGGGATCGGCTCGGGCCTGTTCGTCGACGGGGTCCTGGTGCCGAACACCGAACTCGGTCACCTCGAGCTCGACGGTCGCGACGCCGAGTCACACGCTGCGGCGAGCGTCCGCGAGCGCGAAGGCATCGGATGGGACGAGTGGACAACCCGGGTCGAGCGGTATCTCCGCCACGTCGAGATGATCTTCTCGCCGGACCTGTTCGTGGTCGGTGGCGGCGCGTCGAGGTCAGCCGATCAGTGGTTGCCGAAGCTCTCGATCGACACGCCGATCGTGGCGGCGGCGATGGCGAACACCGCCGGCATCGTCGGTGCTGCGCTGGTGGCTCGCCACGCTCACCTCTGAGGGGGACGGTCAGCGCAGCTCGGCGGGTTCGTTCGCTCGTCCCCGGAACCACAGGATGGCGATCGTCAGCGCCACGATCGGCACCACGAAGAACAGCATGACGTTGCCGTAGGAATCGCGCGTTTCGTGGTCGGTCGCGTCGAGCACGAGCCACCCGAGGTATCCCGCGTACGCGACCAGGAACGCGATGCCCTCCCACCGGTTGAGCACGTGGCCGTTGGCGAAGATCGGGAGGCAGGCGACTGCGACGGCGACCATCACCGGGATGTCGACCTGGACGGCGCTGGTGGCGACCGGGATCGCGTTCGGTGACACCACCGCGGTGACACCGAGCACGGCGAGGAGGTTGAACAGGTTCGATCCGATCGCATTGCCCACGGCGAGGTCACGTTGCCCGCGTATCGCCGCGAGCACCGATGTGGCCACCTCGGGGAGCGACGTGCCGATGGCGACCACGGTCAGGCCGATCACGAGGTCGCTCACGCCGAGCTCGGCGGCGATGTCGCTGGCCGAGCTGACGAGCGCCTGCGAGCCGAACACCAGCAATGCCAGGCCGAGGACGAGGAACCCGATGTCCGACAGCACGGACGCCTGGGCCAACGCCTCCGGATCGAGCGCCTCGTCGTACTCCGTCACGATGTCGGGCGCCGAGCCCCGGGTTGCCGAGATCACGGTCCAGCTGAGGTACACGGCGAGCGCGAGCAACAGCACGAAGCCTTCGATCCTGCCCAGCGATTCGTTCAGTACGAACAGCAGTACGAGGACCGATGCGCCGATCATGATCGGGACGTCGAGTCGGACGATCCGTTGAGCGACGAACAACGACCCGCCGACGGCAGCGGCGGTGCCGAGCACCAGGAGGATGTTGGCGATGTTCGAGCCGACGACGTTGCCGATGGCGATCGAGCCGGCCTCGTCACCGCCGCGCAGCGCATCGCCCACGCTGACGGCGAGTTCGGGTGCACTCGTGCCGAAGGCGACGACGGTGAGGCCGATCACCACGCTGGACATGCCGGTGCGGGCGGCCAGTCGGGCGGCCCCGCGAACCAGGGCCTCGGCACCGGCGACGAGCCCGACGAGCCCCGCGATCAGCAACACAATCGTGGTCGGGCCCATGGCGGCTGGAGGCTACGACCGAATGCTCAGGTTTGCGTCGGCACGCAGCGTCATGCGGCTCCGGGGTTCACGTCAGGCCTCGGCCACCGACGCGGCTGGCGAGTTCGGCGCGGTAGGCGGCCGCCCGGCGGAGCTTGAGATCCTCGTAGCCGCGGACCTGGTCGGGCAGCGATGCGATCGTCACCGACTCGTCGTAAGTGTCGGCGTCGAGCCGACGGTTGAGCGCGGTGACGGCATCGATGTACTCGGGGATCATCGCCCGTTCGACCCGGCGCACCTCGGCCCAGCGGAACGGATCGGCCAGCGTGCCGCGCACACGCTTGCTCCTCCGCAACGCCTGCAGCGCAGGAACGGCCGTTCGTCGGAGCTTCAGCTTGCGGTCGAGCCCGAGCGACCGGAGCATCGGGGGGTGAAGGTGGTAGGTGACCGTGGTGTCGCCCCCACCGACGGCCTCGTACCCCGCCCGTGCGGCATCGTCGAGCAACAGGCGGGCGACCTCGTACTCGTCCTTGTACGCCATCAGCTTGTGGAGGTTCCTCGTCACCGCTTCGGTGTAGCGCATCGACCCCGTGCCGCTGGCGCGATCGGCGGCACGGGCGGCGTCGACCACCGACCGGAACTGTGCGGCGTACGCGGCCGACTGGTAGTCGACGAGGTCGTCGGCCAGGCGCGTGACGAGATCGTCGAGCGACTCGGGCCCGATGGGCCGGACGAGTCCCGCGGCGGCCTCGACGGCTCGGGCGTCGGTGACCCACGCCCGACCCCAGCGGAACGCAGCCAGATTGGTCTCGACCGCCACGCCGTTGAGCATGATCGCCTGTTCGATCGCGTCGACATGCACCGGGATGGCGCCCGCCTGCACCGCAGCGCCGAGCAACAGGATGTTCGCGGTGGTCGTCGATCCGAGCAGGCCGTCGGCGAGGCCCGCCGCATCGAGGAACCGATTCTCGCCGGCCCGGCTGACCTGTCCCACACGTTCGGCGAGCACGGCCCCGTCAGGTGGGGCGATGTCGGGGTGCGTGACCATCTGCCCGGTGGGCACTGCGTCGGTCGATGCGATCACGACGGTCCGATCGGATCGAACACCGGCGAGGTTCGCATCGCTCGCACCGACCAGGAGATCGAACGCCAGGAGGCAGTCGACGCCCGACGCATTGCCGTGGTTCGACACCGCCGTCTCCTGCCGCGTGATGCGCAAGTCGCTGACCACCGGTCCGGCCTTCTGCGACAGCCCGGTCTGATCGAGCCCCCGAACGTGCAGCCCATCGAGCATCGCGGCCGTGCCGAGCACCTGGCTGACGGTGATCACACCGGTGCCGCCGATGCCCGTGAGACGGACGGTGACGTCGTCGCCGTCGACGAGACCGACGGACGGAGGCGGAAGATCGGTCGGGGCTTCGGGTCGGATCGAGCGAGCCGAGCGGTCGCTGTGGACGGTGACCGTGGCGAACGACGGGCAGTCGCCTTGCAGGCACGAGAAGTCGAAGTTGCAGCTCGTCTGGTGGATTCGGGTCTTGCGGCCGTAGGGGGTGTCGACCGGTTGCACCGACAGGCAGTTGCTCTTGTCGCCGCAGTCGCCGCACCCCTCGCAGACGCGCTCGTTGATCACCACTCGGAACCCCGGTGTCGCGACCGTCCCGCGTCCGCGACCCCGTCGGTTCTCGGCCGCGCAGGCTTGGTCGTGGATGTGGACGGTGACACCCGGGATCTGTGCGAGCAGCCGTTGCGCGTCGTCGAAACGGCTGCGGTCCCACACGTCGACGTCGGATGGGAACGACCCAGCGGGGTAGCGATGGGGATCGTCGCTGGTGACGATGACCCGCTCGACCCCCTCGAGCAGCAGCATCGCCGCCACGTCGGGGACGGACATCTGGCCGACCGGGTCCTGCCCTCCGGTCATGGCGACCGTGCCGTTGTAGAGCAGTTTGTAGGTGATGTCGACGCCGGCCGCGACCGCGGCCCGGACCGCCAACGATCCCGAGTGGAAGAAGGTGCCGTCGCCCAGGTTCTGCACGAGGTGATCCCGACCGACGAACGGGGCCATGCCGATCCACTGCGCTCCCTCGCCGCCCATACAGGTGAGCCCGACGATGTCCCCGACGCGGTCGGGGTCCATCATCGCCACCATCGCGTGGCAGCCGATGCCCCCGCCGACGAGCGTTCCGGGGGCGGCCCGGGTGCTGCGGTTGTGCGGGCATCCGGAGCAGTAGAACGGAGCGCGGTTCACCGTCAGTGGGATCCGCGTGCGTTGGGGGGTGACGAGCTCGTCGAGCGGGCGCAGCCGGTCGGCGAGTCGAGCGGACAACCGTGCGTGCAGCGGCCGCAGCAACGTGTCGACGTCGAGGCTTCCATGGCCGGGGACGAGCAGGTCGCCGCGTTCGTCGCGCCGACCGACGACTCGTGGATGATGAGCGCCGTCGTAGAACGAGCTCTTCAGCAGGCCTTCGAGCGTGGGGTTCTTCTCTTCGACGACGAGCACCTCGTCGAGGCCATCGGCGAAGTCGCGCGCCTGCGCCGGATCGAGTGGCACCGGCATCAACAGTTGGAACAGGCGAACACCGGCGGCGTGCAGGTCGTCGTCCGTGCGGAGACCGAGGACTCGCAGCGCCTCTCGGACCTCGTGGAACGTGTGCCCACACGCGGCGATGCCGATCCAGTCGTCGACGGTTCGCGTCACGACGCGGTTCAGTCCGTTGTCGACGCCGTACCTGCGAGCGAGGGGCCAGCGGATCTCCTGGAACTCGCGCTCCATGTCGATCGTGTAGGGCGTGAGCAGCCGACCGTTGGGCTGCGGGTGGAACGGCCGGCCGTCGACCTCGATCACCGGCGACGACGCATGTACACGGTCGGGGTGCACGTCGACGGTTCCCGTCCCGTCGGCGACGGCGGTCACCAGCTTGAGGCCAGCCCACAGCCCACACGAGCGCGAGAGTGCGACGGCGTGTCGGCTCAGGTCGAGCGCTTCCTGCACGTCGCCGGGGAAGAGGATCGGCATGTGCAGATCGACCATCGTGGCGTCGCTCGACGACGGCAGGGTCGACGACTTCGCGGCGGGGTCGTCACCGACGACGGCGACGACCCCGCCGTGCATCGACGTGCCCGAGAACACCGCATGACGGATCGCGTCGCTGCCGCGGTCGAACCCCGGACCCTTGCCGTACCAAATGCCGACGACGCCGTCGTAGCGGGCGTCGTCGAGCGTCATCGCCAGCTGGCTGCCCATGACGGCGCTGGCCGCCAGTTCCTCGTTGACGGCGGGTTGCACCACGATCGGGAGGTCGGGAACGGTGGCCGACGCACGCTGGAGTTCCTCGGTGAACGTGCCGACCGGAGAGCCCTGGTAGCCGGACGCGAACGCGGCGGTGGTGAGGCCGAGCCGACGGTCGAGCCTCAGCTGATCGGCGGCGAGCCGGGCGATCGCCTGGACCCCGGAGAGGAACACGGTGCCGTCCTCGAGCCGGAATCGGTCGGTGAGCTCGTACGAGCGACTCGGACCGGTCGACTCGGTCTGATTGCTGTCGATCGTCACGATTCCTCCCTCCGTCGCGCGCTCACCCACTGTTGTACCCCAACCGTGCGACCCCGTCGAGCGAACGCGGGGACCGCGTGCAGCGTGCGCTTCCGAACACGACCTCGGCGCGCATCGAGCGGCGCGGAAATCAGACCAGGTGATGGCGAACGCCGAGCCGTTCGGCGGAGTCGTCGCCGGGTACGGGAAGTTGGGCGACCACACGCAGCGAGGGCCATTCCGCCGGCGTGAGCTGCTGGTACTCGAAGGTCAACTCGCCGGCCGTCGGGTGGCGGAAGCGCCGCAGTCGGGTCTCGAAGCCGGACACGTCGTGCTCGGCCCACCACTGAGCGAACTCGTCGCTCTCGTCGCGCAGCAACGCGACCAGCTCGGTCATCGTCGGATCGTGGCGCACCGCCGAGGTCGCGGAGCGGAACTCGGCGAGCGCCTGGCGTGCGTGGATGTCCCAGTCGACGATCAGGTCGCGTGTCGCCGGGTCGGCGAACAGGACCCAGAGGAGGTTCCGTCGCGGCGGCTCGAGCTCGGCGATCCGCGGGTACAGGCGCGCCTGCGCGGCGTTCCAGCCGACGAACTCCCAGTGCGGCCCGAGCACGTAGGCCGGCGCCGGCATCAGCGAGTCGAGCAGCCGGACCAGCGCGCTGGGCGCCTCGGTGGGGGCGTCGACGGTGGCGGTGCCGGGTTCGGTCAGCGAGAGCAGATGCTCCAGCCCGGCCTCGTCGAGGCGCAGCGCCCGGCCGATCGCCAGCAGCACGTCGTTGGACGCATTGATCCGCCGGCCCTGTTCGAGCCAGGTGTACCAGGTGAGCGACACCCCGGCGAGCATCGCCACTTCCTCCCGTCGCAGTCCGGGCGTGCGCCGACCGCGAGCCGACGGGAGGCCGACCTGCTCGGGCCGGGTTGCCTCACGCCGCGCCCGCAGGAACTCGGCGAGTTCCTGTCGGTGATCGGCGGTGACGGTCGTCGGCATGCAAGCACAGTCAAGCAAGATCCGGCGCGCCGCGCGGACACCGGAGCCAATACGGTGGGTGGCGTGACCACCCCCCTCGGAGCGACCGATGCGATGCTGGACGACCTACGAACCCTGGTCGAGATCGAGTCGCCGTCGCTCGACATCGCTGCGCTGAGCAGATCCGCCGAGGTCCTGGCGGCGATGATCGAACGGTTGCTCGGCCGGCCGGCGACGTTGATCGACAGCCCGGTGGGCCCCCACGTGCACTGGTCCGGTGGGGGTGAGCCCAAGGTCTTGCTGCTCGGCCATCACGACACCGTGTTCCCGATCGGCGCGCTCACCGCGCGTCCGTTCACCGTCGCCGACGGGCGCGTGACGGGACCGGGGGTGTTCGACATGCTGGCCGGCATCGTGCAGGCGCTCCACGGCCTGGCGACCCTCGACGACCTGTCGGGCGTCGAGCTGCTTTTCAGCGCCGACGAAGAAGTCGGCTCGGCCGCCTCACGCGAGCTGATCGAGCAACGCGCGCTGGCCTGCGGAGCGGTGCTCGTGCTCGAGCCGTCGGCCGACGGGGGAGCGTTGAAGACCGGCCGCAAGGGCTGCGGCACCTTCGACGTTCTGGTCCGGGGCCGGGCGTCGCACGCCGGGCTCGAGCCCGAGAAGGGAGTCAACGCGTTGATCGAGGTGGCTCACCAGGTCCTGGCCATCGATCGGCTCGGCCGCCCAGACGTGGGTACGACCGTCACGCCCACGGTGGCCAATGTCGGCACCGCTGACAACGTCGTGCCAGCGCAGGGCCGGGTCAAGGTCGACGTGCGGGTCGAGTCGGCCGCCGAGAAGGATCGTGTCGAGGCAGCGATGGCAGCGCTGCGTCCGATCGACCCCGAGTCGACGATCGAGGTGTCGGGCGCGATCAACCGGCCGCCGATGCCCGAGTCCGCCTCGGTCACCCTGATGCCGCTCGCCGAGGCGGTCGCGCCCGGGATCGAGGGCTATGCCGTCGGTGGCGGCAGCGACGGCAACTTCACCGCCGCGATCGGCGTGCCGACGCTCGACGGCCTGGGAGCCGTCGGTGGCGGCGCCCACGCCGACCACGAGTTCGTCGTCGTCGACACGATGCCCGACCGCGCCCGGCTGGTCGCCGGCATCGTCGAACGCATCTGCGCCGCCTGAGACCCCTCGCACCGGTCGCCGCAGTGCGGGCACCCGATTCGTGTGAGCGACGACGGTGGAATCCGGTGCTTCTGCTCACACAAGACCTGGGTGCCCGGCCCGGGGCTCGGACGGGTCAGCGGTCGAGGGCGGGGGTCACGTCGCCCGCGCCGAGGGAGCCGACCCTGCGGTAGACGTCGAGCTTGTTGCGGGTGTCGACGATGTCGAGGTTGCGCATGGTGAGCTGACCGATCCGGTCGAGCGGACCGAAGGCGGCGTCCTCCACACGCTCCATCGACAGTCGGTCCGGTTCATAGGTGAGGTTCTCGCTGACGGTGTCGAGGATCGAGTAGTCGTCGCCCCGCCGCAGACGCAGGGTGACCTCGCCGGTGACCGCGGAGCCGACCCAACGCATCAGCGGCTCGCGCAGCATCAGGCTCTGTGGGTCGAACCAGCGACCCTCGTACAGCAGTCGCCCGAGGCGGCGACCCATCGTGCGGTAGTTCTCGATCGTGTTCTCGTTGTGGATACCGGTGACGAGGCGCTCGTAGCAGATGTGCAGGAGCGCCAGTGCCGGCCCCTCGTAGATCCCGCGGCTCTTCGCTTCGATGATTCGGTTCTCGATCTGGTCGCTCATCCCGAGCCCGTGGCGTCCACCGATCGCGTTCGCCTCCATCACCAGGTCGACCTGCGAATCGAAGGTCTCGCCGTTGATCGCAACCGGCCAGCCCTCCTCGAACCGAACGGACACGTCCTCGGTGGCGATCTCGACCGACGGGTTCCAGTGCGCGACGCCCATGATGGGGGTGACGATCTCCATGCTGGTGCCCAGCTCTTCGAGCGACTTCGCTTCGTGGGTGGCGCCCCAGATGTTGGCGTCGGTCGAGTACGCCTTCTCGACCGGATCGCGATACGGCAGGTTCCGTTCGGTGAGGAACTCGCTCATGCCCTGGCGGCCACCGAGTTCCTCGACGAACGTCGGGTCGAGCCACGGCTTGTAGATCCGCAGGTTGGGATTCACGAGCAGGCCGTACCGGTAGAAGCGTTCGATGTCGTTGCCCTTGTACGTCGAGCCGTCGCCCCACACGTCGACGCCGTCGTCGGCCATCGCTCGCACCAGCAGTGTGCCCGTGACCGCACGGCCGAGCGGGGTGGTGTTGAAGTACGTCTTGCCGGCAGTGGTGATGTGGAACGCGCCACACTGCAGTGCGATCAGCCCCTCGCGCACGAGTTCGTCGCGGCAGTCGACCAGACGGGCCTGCTCGGCGCCGTACACCTTGGCCCGATCGGGCACGGTGTCGAGTTCTGGTTCGTCGTACTGCCCGAGGTCGGCGGTGTAGGTGTACGGGATCGCCCCACGGTCGCGCATCCACGCGACGGCGGCAGACGTGTCGAGGCCGCCGGAGAAGGCGATGCCGACACGTTCGCCGACCGGCAGCGACATCAGGACCTTCGCGTTCGAAGCCGCGTTCGAGGACGTGTTCGAGGCGGTGGAGGATGCGGCGTCGGACATGGCCGACGACGCTACCCGGCGGCGTCAGATCGCGGTCGCCGGTACGTGCCCGTGAACGAGGCGAGCGACACGAGGAGCGCGGCGCCGGCGATCGCGAATTCGATCACGGCGAGACCCGTCGACCGCGACAGATCCGGCACGGCGATCGCCGCCAACAGCACCGAACCGGCGAGCCCGATCACCGGCATCCGCGGCACGTTGTAGGTCGCGAGGATCCCGAACACCGCTGCAACGGCGAACGGCACGAGCCGGATGAGCAACGGCTGCGGATCTGATCGCGGCCCCAGCCACCACGTGGCGATGCCGATCTCCTCGCTCGCCTTCCAGACCGCCATGTAGGCGATGAACACACCCACCCAGCTGGCCACGACCACCGCTCGCCACGCCGCGGCCAGCCGACCGGCTCGTGGTGGCTGCCCAGCGGTTCCGTTCATCGGCGCAGTCGTCGCGGTCGCCTCGGTCGAGGCGACCCGGGGCGACGCGAAGTCGGGAGGACCCGGCGGTGGCAGCGTGCCACCGGAGGGAGTCATGGCGTCCGGCACGAGTGCGCACACTACGGCGAGCGGCTCGGCGATGCGACGCAGGCCCCGACCACCTCAGCGCAGCCACCTCGGCTGACGGTTGCGCACCTGTCCGTCACACCGCGGGTCGTCCTGCGAGTCGCCAGCTACCCTCGCTGCGATGTCCTTCGTCGACACCACGCTCGGTGAGCCCTTCGAGAAGCTCTCGATCTTCTACCCGATGTGGAACGAAGAGGAGTACATCGAGCGGGCGCTCACCGCCGGTCGCCGTGCCTGCGAGCAGTTGATCCACACCGGCGACATCGGCGACTACGAGCTGATCGTGGTCGACGACGCTTCGACCGACCGCACGCCGGAGATCGCCGATCGGCTCGCCGCCGACGACCCACGGGTCAAGGTCGTGCACCATGCGCGCAACCGCAAGTTGGGAGGCGCGATCAAGACCGGGTTCGCCACGGCGACCGGCGATGTGATCCTCTACACCGACGCCGACCTGCCCTTCGACATGGCCGAACTGCCACGCGCCGTGCGCCTCCTTCGGGAGTACGACGCCGACATCGTGAGCGCCTACCGGTTCGATCGGACCGGTGAGGGCTATCTGCGCTCGGTGTACACCTTCGTCTACAACCTCCTGATCCGCACGCTGTTCGACGTGAAGGCGCGCGACATCAACTTCGCGTTCAAGCTGTGTCGGGCCCGGGTGTTCGACCACGTCGAACTGCGCAGTGAGGGGTCGTTCATCGATGCCGAGCTGGTGATCCGGGCAACCCGTCTCGGCTACGAGATGCTGCAGTTCGGCGTCGACTACTTCCCCAGGACCCGTGGCGAATCGACGCTGAGTTCCCCGTCGGTGATCACCACGATCCTCAAGGAGATGTGGGAACTCCGGGGCGATCTCGAGGAGATCCGACCCGTGATCGACCGGTCCTGAGACCGTCCCATTGTCCGGGCGGGGCCGCGGCCACCGGCGCGGCCGCCGTTGGTAGCGTGACGGTTCGAATCAGCCTGCGGACGGCTTCCCCGGCCGCCGTGACACCGCCGTGAACGATCGTCTCCGCCTTTCCCCCGAAGCCCGCAAGTGGATGCCTGCTGCCGCCGCAGCGGGTCTTCTTGCGATCGTGGTGGTCGCCGGGGCGGCGATGGGCGGCGGCAACGACGAGTCGAGTTCCGGGGCGGGCGACGGCAGTATCGACGACAGCTCGATCCCGGCTCCCGCCTCGGTGGCCGCGATCGCGACGGTCGAGACGTCGAGTCCGGTCGTCAAGACCCAGCTGACACGCACGCTCGCCAAAGGGATGGCCGGCGAGGACGTCGCCGACCTGCAGCAGCGCCTCACCGATCTCGGGTTCTGGCCGGGGCCGATCGACGGCTACTTCGGCGACGAGACACGTCGTTCGGTGTGGGCCTACGAGAAGCTCGTGCTCGGCGTCGAGTACGACCAGCCGACCGGGCAGGTGACCGCCGAGGTGTGGGACGAGATGCAGGACCCGTTCGAGATCCAGCCGCGCCGCCGAACTCCACGCCGAACCACACCGAGATCTATCTCGACTCGCAGGTGATCGCCGTCTTCCACGACGACGAGGCCGTGTTCATCAGTCACATGTCGAGCGGCGACAACGAGGAATGGTGCGAAGAGGTCACGATCAGCCCCGGCGAGTGGAACAACCCGGGCGATGAGCCGTTGGTGCGCGGCGAGTGCGGCAAGTCGATCACGCCGGGCGGCGTGTTCAACTTCACGCGTCGTGTCGAAGGTGTCCGTCAGAGCTCGCTCGGTGGCATGTGGGATCCGGTGTACTTCAACTACGGCATCGCCGTGCATGGCGCGCTGAACGTGCCGCTGCAGCCCGCCTCGCACGGCTGCATCCGCATTCCCCTGCCGCTGTCGCCGACGTTCCAGGAGCTGACCGCGACCGGCGACCAGGTCTTCGTGTTCGACGGGGTGCAGGAACCCGAGTACTACGGAGCCCAGAAGCCGTACTTCAATCGCATCGATCCCGACTACTCGACCACCACGTCGAGCACGACGACGACCACGACCGTGCCACCCTCGACCACCACGACGGCGCCGCCGCCGACGACCACGCCTCCGGCGACCACCACCACCGCAGTGCCGGCCACGACGACCACCGCACCGACCGCGGCTCCGATCGACGCCGCCGGGCCCTGACCGCTGCGTTCGTCGGATCCCGCGTCGCCGTGACAACGTGCCCGACGTGACCGACTACGACGAGTTCGGACTCTTCCACGAGAACATCGCCGAATTCGACCTCGATGTCGCCGGAATGCCCCCGGTCGCTCGCATCGACACGGCGGTGCCCGACGGTGACGGCGGCACGCGGACGGTCAGTGCGCTTCGATGGGGGAGCGGTGAGCCCGAGGTGGTGCTGGTGCACGGCGGTGCCCAGAACGCGGACACGTGGGACACCGTGGCACTCGCGCTCGGCCAGCCGTCGCTCAGCGTCGATCTGCCCGGCCACGGGCACTCCCAGTGGCGCGCGGACGGCGCCTACAGCCCGATGAACCTCGCTGACGACGTCGCCGTGGTGGTCGCCGCGCATGCCGCGCGGGCCCGTGTCGTCGTCGGGATGTCGCTCGGTGGACTGACCGCCATGGAGCTCGCCGTGCGGCACCCGGCACTCGTGCGCACGCTGGTGATGGTCGACATCACACCGGGGGTGAATGCAGCGAAGACCAAGGCGATCACCGACTTCGTCGACGGACCTCAGCAGTTCGCGAGCTTCGATGACCTGCTCGCCCGCACCAAGGAGCACAACCCCACGCGTTCGGAGTCGTCGCTTCGTCGCGGGATCCTCCACAACGCCCACCAACTCCCCGACGGGTCGTGGCAGTGGCGCTACGACCGGGGCAGCCATGCCCGTTCGCGCCAGGCCGACACAGCGCCGACCGTCGAGCCCGGGTCGGGCGACGACGTCGGCGACGAGACCGAACGTGTGCTCTCGCCGTTGTGGGACGACTTCGGCTCGATCGCGTGCCCGATCACACTCGTGCGCGGTTCGCTGTCGCCGGTGGTCGACGACGACGACGTGGCCGAGGCGCTCCGGCGACAACCGGACCTCGCCGTCCACGTCGTCGACGGAGCGGGTCACAGCGTTCAGGGCGACCGTCCGGTCGAACTCGCAGCCATCCTTGCCGCTCTCCTCTGACGGGACCCCGCCTCCTCCGCGTCACCCCACGTTTGCGTGCGGATTCGGGTGGCCCGCCCCACCGAGAATGCAGCGCAAACGTGGGTTGTGTGTGCGTGAGGGGGAGGGGCGGTCAGAGCTGAGCGAGGCACGCGTCGGTGCCTTCGATCACGCCGGTACGGAACGCATCGATCTTCTCGAAGGCGCTGCCGACCACGTTGTCGTCGGCACTGGTGTCACCCAGTCGCAGCACGGTCTGGATCGCCTCGTCGAGGTCGCCCGCCGAGATCCGAACCGAGTCACGAGAGGCGAGCCGTGGTTGGGGCAGCGCAAAGTCGATCGGCGTGACCGTCTTCACCCAACCACCGGTGAGGCAGTCGTTGAGCAGCGCTCGGGCTTCGCCGGCGAGATCGGAGTCGAGCGCTGTTTGCACGGCCTCGCTCCACGCCGTTCCGAGCACGTAGCCGACGGCGAAGTCGCCCATCGTGCGGTACAGATCGAGCGCCACCGGTTCGTTGAAGTAGACCTCGCTGGTCGAGGGGCACAACGCCGTGCCGGCATTCACGTCGCCACGCAGGTCGCCGCAGGACCCGTCGTCGGCCGAGCTGACCACGACGACGGTCAACCGATCGAGCCCGGCGATGTCGAGTTCCTCGTCCCAGTACCGGTTGAGGTCTTCGGGGAGGAAACCGATCAGGTCGTTCTCGCCGTAGCCGAACGCGGCGTTGCCGCCGTTGCCGAAGTCGCTGGTCGTGAACTCGTTGGGCATGAGGGGGAGCGGATCGTCGAGGAGCTCGGCGCAGCGGCTGGGACCCTCGTTGTAGCCCACCTGGAAGGCACCGACCCGATCGAATCCGGAACCGTGTCCACCGGGCATGAACTGATCGGTTCCGACCGGGTCGCTGACCTTGGTCATCGCGATCAGCCCGGCGCGGACGTCGCCATCGCTGAACTGCACGGTCGCCGATTCACCCCTGGCCGCTCGGCCGGTCCAGGAGCCGGCGAAGCAGTCCGCCTGCTGTTCGGTCGTGATCGTGGGCAGCGCCCGATCGAGCGCTCCGATGCGCAGCTGGATGGCATGCGCGAACTCGTGGGCGAGCACGGTGCCGATCGTGGCAGCGCCGTACTCGCGGGCGAGTTCGGCCAGCAGGCCGTCGTTGCCGTCGTCGTACACCATGAAGTCGCCGACTCCGCAATAGAACGCCACGTACTGCTGGACGTCTTCGTAGGTGGTTCGGGGAGCCCCGCAGCCGGGGATGTCGTCGGGCCGTCCCGGGTAGGCGGCGTAGACGTCGCCCTCGAGCGGGGTGAAGGGCTCGCCGTAGATCGACGGGTACGTCTGGGCCCACCACAGCTCCAGGTCGGTCATCACGGCGAGCAGGAACTGGTCGTAGGCCCGCAGTGGCTTGTTCGGCCCGAAGTTGATGGCCTGGCTGTCGACATCGCCGCTCGGCGGGACCGGCGTGGTCGGCGGCGTCGGGTCGACGGTGAGCGGATCGTCGAGTTTCGGATCGTCGATGGGCGGCAGGGCGACGGTCGGGTCGTCGACGCTTCGGATCGGGTCAGCCCGCTCGGCGGAGACCTCGATGGTGGCACCGCACGCGCTCAACGCCACGGCGCCCACGAGGGCAAGGGCGAGCGGCCTCCCGCGATGCATGGATCTGATGTTAGGGGGCGTATCGCGGCCAGCGGCGGCGGACGCGATGTCTTCACGTTGTTCTTACGCACGAGCCCCGACGCCGGACGCCGCGACTCGGTCGATGGGCGATGTGCGGGCTGTGACGCTCGTCTGGGCGCTGCTACGGTTGCGGCCGCTCGGGCCGTCATCGACGGCCGAGGGGGAGGATGAGCTGGTGGCACTGCTGGAAGTCGATGAGATCTCGGTGACCTTCGGAGGGATCGTCGCGCTCGACGGGCTGTCGTTCGAGATCGAAGACGGCGAGATCCTCGGCCTGATCGGTCCGAACGGTGCCGGCAAGACGACGATGTTCAACGTCGTGAGCCGAATCTACGATCCCACCCGCGGTCGGCTTCGCTTCGACGGCCAGGATCTCTTGGCGGTCAGCCCGCACCGTGTCGCCGGTTTCGGCATTTCTCGCACGTTCCAGAACCTCGCGCTCTTCCCGACGATGAGCCTGCTCCAGAACACGATGACCGGAGCGCATCATCTCGGCAAAGTCGGCTTCGTCCGCGCGATGACCCGTCTCGGTGCAGCACGCGAGGAGCGGGCGCTGGCCGCCGATGCGTTCCAGATCCTGCGTTCGCTCGACCTCGACCAGCTGGCCTTCCACCCGGCGGCAGGGCTGCCGTTCGGCACGCTCAAGCGCCTCGAGCTCGCCCGGGCGCTTGCAGCGCATCCCCGACTGCTCCTGCTCGATGAACCGGCGGCCGGTCTGACCCATCAGGAGGTCGACGAACTCGGTGCCACCATCCGCCGGGTGCGCGACGAGTACGGCCTCACGGTGCTGTTGGTCGAGCACCACATGGGCATGGTCATGGGGATCTCCGACCGCGTGGTGGCAATGGAGTTCGGCCGGAAGATCTCCGAGGGGACGCCCGCCGAGGTGCAGCGCGACCCGCGGGTGATCGAGGCCTACCTGGGAACGCCGGCATGAGCGGCGACACGTTGCTCAACGTCTCTGGGCTCACCGCCGGCTACGGGCCCATCGAGGTGCTCCACCAGGTCGACTTCACGGTCGCCGAAGGCGAGATCGTCGTCATCCTCGGCGCCAACGGTGCGGGCAAGACCACCACGATGCGCGCTCTGTCCGGCATGATCGGTCGCCATGGAACCGTCGAGTACGCCGGCAACGACATCAGCGGGGCGAAGCCCGACGCGATCCTACGGGCCGGGATCTCGCAGGTGCCGCAAGGTCGCGGCACCTTCACCGACCTGACCGTCGACGACAACCTGCGCGCCGGTGGCTACACCGTGAAGGGGTCGATCGAGGACGATCTCGAGCGCTGGTACGAGCAGTTCCCGCGCCTGTCCGATCGCCGGGACCAGAAGGCGGGATCGCTGTCCGGTGGCGAACAGCAGATGCTCGCCGTTGCCCGGGCCATGATGCCCAAACCGAAGCTCCTCCTCTGCGACGAGCCGAGTCTCGGCCTCGCACCGCTGATCACCCAGGAGTTGTTCAGGGTGCTCGGCGAGCTGCGTGACGAACACGGCATGTCGCTGCTGATCGTCGAGCAGAACGCCGGGATGTCGCTCGCCCTCGCTGACCGCGCGTACGTGCTCGAGACCGGCCACGTCGTCGCCTCCGGCACCGGTGCCGAGCTGCTCGCCGATGACACCATCAAAGAGGCCTACCTCGGGGTGGTCAACTGATGTCGCTGTTCATCGAACGAATGGTCAACGGTCTCGCCGATGGTTCGATCTATGCGCTTCTCGCGCTCGCTCTGGTCGTGGTGTTCCGCTCGACCGGGCAGCTCAACTTCGCGCAAGGTGAGATCGGTACGTTCGGGGCGTTCGTCGTGTCGACGCTCACCCTGAGCGGGTTGCCGGTCTGGCTGTCGATCCTGATGGCCATGGTCGTCGGATTTCTCATCTCGGCCGGGGTCGAGCGGGTCGTCGTGCGGCCCATCGAGCACCGCAACCCCGGTGCGGTCATCGTTGCGCTGATCGGTGTGTTCCTCGCCGTCAATCAGATGGTTGCGATGATCTGGGGCGTCGACGCCCGCCCTCTGCCCAGCATCTTCCCCGATGATGCCGACAGTTTCGTCACGGTGCTCGGTGCCCCGGTGCGTATCGCCCGACTGGGCACGATCGGGGTGTTGATCGTGGTCCTGGTCCTGCTCTGGTTGTTGTTCACGAAGACCAAGCTCGGCCTCGCCATGCGAGCGGTCGCCAACAACCAGGACTCATCCAACCTGGTGGGTATCCGCGTCGGGACCGTCCTGCTGTTCGGATGGGGGCTCGCCGGAGCGATCGGGGTGCTCGCGGCAGCTCTGCTCGCCCCATCGGCCGGCCTGAGCGGGACCTTGATGCTCGGCCCGTTCCTGCTCGCTTCCGTCGCCGCCGTGCTCGGCGGGCTCGACTCGCCGATCGGCGCGGTCGTCGGTGGCCTGCTGATCGGTGTCACCGAAGCCTTCATCGTCGGCTACGTCGACTTCCTCGGCGCCGACATGTTGTTCCCCGTCATGCTGGTGATTCTGCTCGGCGTGCTGCTCTTGCGGCCGTCCGGCCTGTTCGGATCCGAGCGAGTGGAGCGCGTGTGATGAACGTGCCACTTCGCTACACCAAGGGCAGCTGGCAGAACTGGGCCGGCCGACTCGTGCTCTTCGGCGGTGTCGGACTGTTCATGTACCGCGCCGTCAACGAATGGAGTCGCTCGGGTCTCGGCCTGCTCGTCGACGCGATGATCATCGCCATCGCAGTGACCGGCCTCAACCTCATCACCGGCTACACCGGACAGCTGTCGCTCGGCCACGCAGCGTTCTTCGCCATCGGAGCATTCACGTCGGCGACCCTCGTGACGGGCAAGATCTGGACACCGTTCCTCGACGACAACATCTGGACGCCCGGTTGGACCTTGCTCGCCTCAGCCGTCGTCTGCTTCCTCGTCGGCATGGTGGTGGGCATCCCGGCCTTGCGCCTCAAAGGCATCTATCTGGCGCTCGTGACCCTGGTGTTCACCGAGGCCGTCCGGGCCATCTTCAAGTACGACGAGTTCTCCGGCGTGACGGGTGGTGCAACCGGCATCAAGGGCTTCAACTACCTGCCGCCATCGTGGACCGGGCTCGACGGACGTGCCGATCTCGTCACCTGGTTCTTCTACCTGACCCTCGCGATCCTCGTCGTCGTCTCGATCCTGTCGGCGGGACTGATCCGCAGCCGCATCGGGCGTGCGATGGTCGCCGTTCGTGACAACGAGACCGCGGCGGCGGTCATGGGCGTCAACCTGTTCACCACCAAGACGCTCGTCTTCGGGCTGTCGGGGGCCATCGCCGGAGTTGCCGGAAGCCTGTACGCCCTCAAACTCACCTTGGTGGAAGCCGATGTTCCGCTGTTCGGGCTGTTCGGATCGGTCACGCTCCTCGTCGCACTCGTCGTGGGCGGCGCTGCCCAGAACTGGGGGCCGTTCGTCGGCGCCATGTTCTACGTCTTCGTGAACGACTACGCCCGCAGCGTCGGAGAGGACCCCTCGAGCAGTCTGCTCCTCGGGTGGTTCGTCGACTCGGGCACCACGATCAACGGTCTCGGCGGCGTCACGTTCGGCGTCATGCTGATCCTCTTCGCTCGATTCGTACCGTTCGGAGCGGTGGGCACGATGCGAATGTGGCGTTCGAAGGTGGTCCAAGTGGTTCCCCGGCCCCCGATCCCGGCCGCGGCCGCCCCGGAGGCCGGTGCGGCCCCGCCGACCCTCGAGCAGGGGCACAATGACCCTGACGCAACGACGCAACCTGCGGCTAGCTTTGGAAATGCGGACTCGTCTTCCCTCGGGGACGACGAGGACGCATCGTGAACCAATTCCAACCACCCACCCAGAGGGGGATCTCTGACCATGGTCAAGACCAAGAGGCTGATGGCGCTCGCCGCCGTTGGCGCGCTGACGCTCGCCGCGTGCGGCAGTGATGACGACTCCAGCGATTCGTCTGCATCGACGGACACCGAGGCACCCGAATCCACCGACGCACCCGACACCACCGACGCACCCGAATCCACCGACGCACCCGATTCCACCGATGCAGCGGACACCACCGACGGCGGTGGCTCGTCCGATGCCGTGTACGTCGTCGATACCGAAGCGTGTGACGATCCCGACGCGGCGACCGCACAGATCGACGCGCTCAAGATCGGTACATCGCTCCCGCTCTCCGGTGCCCCCGCAGCCGTGTTCGCGCCGCTCGCCGCCGGCCAGCAGGCGTACGTCGAATACTTCAACGCAGAGTTCGGCGGTATCAACGACACGCCCGTCGAAATCGTCATCCTGGACGACGAGTACGCCGCTGACAAGACCAAGGTGAACGTCGATGAGCTCGTCTTCGACGAAGAGGTCACGATGCTCGCGGGCGTTGTCGGAACGCCGAACAACATTGCGGTGCAGCCGGACTTGAACGCTCAGTGCATCCCGCAGCTCTGGTCGGCCACCGGTGACAAGACGCTCGCCAACATCGACGAGTATCCGTGGACCACTGGTCTGCTCGTGCCATATGCCGTCGAAGACCGACTCTGGGCCGAACACATGGCCGAGGAATTCGGCGAGGGTTCGACGGTCGCATTGTTCTATGTGAACACCGAGTTCGGCCTCTCGTACGTCGACGCATTCACGGAGTTGGCCGCCGAGAACGGCATCGACATTATCGCTGAGGAAACGGTCGACGTCGCCGACAACGGTGCCCCGAGTGGTCAGATGACCAACCTCGTGCAGGCGAACCCCGACGCAATCCTCGCAGTGCCCTCCGGGACACAGTGCAGCGCCTTCATGACCGAGTTGGGCAACGCCAAGGCGGCGAACCCCGACTTCGATCCCGAGGTCTACATGACTGCGACATGCGCCAACCCGCTGTTCTTCGACGTGTTGGTCGACAACGGCGGCAGCGACGGCGTGTACACCTCGAGCAACGCGAAGTTCGTGCTCAGCCCCGAGTACGCCGACGACGAGGCCGTGCAGACGTTCCTCGACGCAATGGCGGCGTACGCACCCGACACGAACGCCGGCGACCAGTCGGCCGTCGCCGGTTGGCTGTCGATGGAACTCGCGATCTATGCGGCGCAGCAGGCCGCGGAGGCCGGTGACTACACCCGAGCCGGCATCGTGAACGCTGCTCGGAACATCGACTACACCCCGTCGCTGCTCGTCGACGGCATGCGTACGTCGATGGACGCGAATGATGCGTTCTTCTCCGAGGGGACCCAACTGGTGCAGTGGTCGGAGGACTCCAAGTCCTTCGTGGCGGCCGGTGAGGTCCAGGACTACAACGGATCGCTCGGCACTTACACGCCCTGATCCTGATCTGACCAGAGGCACCGACCGCTGATCGCTGCGGCGCCCGCCGACTCGGAGTTCGCTCCGCGTCGGCGGGCGCTGTCGCGTGTCGGGTTCGAGCCGGCCAGGGCGTCGGGGCAGTGTCCGCGCAGGATCAGGACTCGACAGGGCGGCGAGCGACGTTGACCTCGTACTCGCTCGACCCGGTGATGACGATCTCGAACTCCCACGTCGCCCCGGTCGTGTCGGTGGCCGTGCACGGGAACGACGTGCCCTCGTCCTGGTTCGCCGGCTCGGCGCAGGTCGCGATCGTGAAGCTGTCGTCGGAGTCGGGGAAGAGCGCATCGCGCAGTTCGGGATCCTGTTCGATGAACTCCTCGGCGTCGTTCCGGAAATCGGCCGCGGTGGTGAAACAGCCAGCAACGCTCCCCGCCAGTGCGACGAACGATGTGACGACCAGCAGGTGCCGGGTCGAGCGGTGGCGTGGGCGGCGCATGCCCGGACGGTAGCGCGACCTCGGCGGTACGTCGCGGCTGCATCACCCAGCGATGAGCGAACCGACCGCATATGCGCTTTTCGCTCATCGCGGCCGGGGTGACCCTCTTGAGCGATGAGCGAGGCGACCGCATACGCGCTTTTCGCTCATCGCTGCGTGTTGGGGTGGCCGTCCACCGTCAGGCGACCGGCTCCGGCACCGCGGATCGTCGGTGGGTTGCCACCCGGTCCCACATCACCACGAGCAATGCCACCCACACGAAGGCGAAGCCGACCAGCCGGTCCGGCGGCACCGGTTCGTCGTAGATCAGCCAACCGAGACCGAAGTTGATGATCGGCACCAACAAGTTGAGCGGTCCGAGCAGCGTGAACGGGATCGACTGCGCGGCCGCCGCGAACAGCATCAACGGCACAGCGGTGACGACACCGGTGCCCAGCACCAGAACCCATTCGCGGGTGTCCGCGGTGTTCGCGACGCTGCCCGATCGCGTCGAGAAGGCGATGACGGCGAGCACCGCCGGCACGAACAGCACGAACGTCTCGCCGGCCAGGCTGTCGACCGCGCCGAGTGGCACCCGGCGCTTGGCGAGTCCGTAGAGACTCCAGGTCCCGGCGAGCAACAGTGCGATCCACGGCGGCCGGCCGTACGAGATCGTGAGGATCACGACGGCCACCGCCGCCAGTCCGAAGGCCATGCGTTGCGCGCTGCGTCGGCTCTTCGTGCAGCACGAACACGCCGATGGCCATCGTTGCGAGTGGAGCGATGAAGTAGCCGAGCGCCGTCTCGATGACGCGGTCGTTGGTGACCGCCCAGACGTAGCTGCCCCAGTTGAGCGTCAGGAGCACCGACGCCATCACCAACCGCCGAGCGGTCGGCCCGTGGCGGAGCGCTGCCACGATGTTCGGCCACGTTCTGCGGGCGGTCACGATCACCGCCATCACGAACCCTGCACACGACATCCTCCACGCGATCAACTCGAAGGCGTCGAACGCCTTGAGTTGCTTCCAGTAGATGGTCAGGAAACCCCAGAGGACGTACGCGGCGACCCCGAGCTGAACCCCGCGTTGCACGGTGCGCTGGCGACCCGTGACGGTCGGATCGGTCGGGCTCGGACATCGGGTGCGTACAGTACGGGCCGTTCACCGTCGACGGGAAAGCGTTCCGCTCAACCGGTGGGTGTCTACGGTGTGCGTGTGGAGCTCAGGGTGACCGACGACCCCGCAGCGGAGGCCGGCCGCTGGTTGGCACGACGGCTACGTGACGCGGTCGCCCGGCGCGGGACGGCATCGCTCGCCGTGAGTGGTGGCAGCTCCGCCCCGCCGATGTTCGACGTGCTGCTCGCTCAGGATGTGCCGTGGGACGCCGTCACGGTCTGGCAGGTCGACGAACGGATCGCCCCCGACGGGCACCCCGAACGCAATGCCGGCCAACTCGTCGACTTCCCGTGCCGGGTCGAGCTGATGCCGGTCACCGACGACGACCTCGCCGACGCTGCTCGTCGCTACGGAGCCGGCTTGCCCGAGCGGTTCGACGTGGTGCACCTCGGCCTCGGCGGCGACGGCCACACCGCTTCGTGGCCGCCTGGCGATCCGGTCGTCGACAGCGAGCTGGCCGTGTGAGGTCGTCGGCGAATTCAACGGATTCCGCCGCATGACGTTGACGCCATCGGTCGTCAACGAGCTCGGGCCCGTCTCGTGCTGACGTTCGGTGCATCGAAGGCGCCGATGCTGGAACGATGGCTGCTCGGCGACGCATCGTTGCCGATCGCTCGGCTGCATCGATCCGACACCTGGGCGATGCTCGATCCCGCCGCGGTCGCCGATCTGCCGGACCCGAGGCCGCGATAGGTTCGATCTCGATGGACACCGCCGACCTCTACTCGGCCCTCGCCGAGCTCTCTCGCCCCGACCACCTCCGAACGCTCTTCGCCGACGATCCGGGACGAGCGCAGCGATACGTCGTCGAGCGTCGGCGACCTGCGCATCGACTACTCGAAGCATCTCGTCGACGACACGGTGATGGCGGGTCTCGTCGTCGCTCGCCGACGGGGCAGGGGTCGAAGCCCGGCGGGACTGCGATGTTCGCGGGGGAGCACATCAACGTCACCGAGGACCGGGCGGTGATGCACGTGGCACTGCGGGCGCCGAAGGGCTCGGTGCTGACCGTCGACGGCGTCGACGTCGTACCCGAGGTGCACGAGGTCCTCGAGCAGATGAGCGAGTTCGCCGATCGGGTCCGCGCGGACGATCGGATCACCCATGTCGTCAACATCGGTATCGGCGGGTCCGATCTCGGCCCTGCGATGGCGTATCGCGCGCTCGACGCGTACCGCCACGAGCGGATCCGCTGCTCGTTCGTGTCGAACGTCGACGGCGCCGACATCGCGGCCGTGCTGGCCGATTCCGATCCGGCCGCGACCCTGTTCGTCGTCGCTTCGAAGACGTTCGGCACGATCGAGACGCTCACCAATGCTCGTACCGCTCGTTCCTGGCTCGTCGACGCGCTCGGGGAGGACGCGGTGCGCGACCACTTCGTCGCCGTGTCGACCAACGCCGAGCGGGTCGCCGAGTTCGGTATCGACACCGCCAACATGTTCGGCTTCTGGGACTGGGTGGGTGGCCGCTACTCCGTCGATTCGGCGATCGGGCTGTCGCTGATGATCGCGATCGGCCCGGATCGGTTCCGTGAGTTCCTGCACGGATTCCACGTCGTCGACGAGCACTTCTGCACCGCACCGTTGGCGGAGAACGCGCCGGTGTTGATGGCGCTGCTGGGGGTCTGGTACGCGAACGGTCTCGGCTTCGGCACCAAGGCGGTGCTGCCCTACGCCGAGGAACTCGGTCGATTCCCCGCCTACCTGCAGCAACTCGACATGGAGTCGAACGGCAAGTCGGTGCGCCTCGACGGCTCGGCGGTCGCCGGTGACACCGGGCCGATCGTGTGGGGCGAGCCGGGCACGAACGGCCAGCACGCCTTCTACCAACTGCTCCACCAGGGCACCCGCATCGTGCCCGTCGACTTCATCGGCGTCGCGACGCCTCACCACCCCTACCGTGAGCATCACGACCTGCTGATGGCCAACCTGTTCGCCCAGTCGGAGGCGTTGGCGTTCGGGCGCGATGCGTCGCCGGGCGAGCCGTACCGGCAGTTCGACGGCAACCGTCCGAACACGGTGATCCTCGCCGAGCAGCTGACGCCGTCGGTGTTGGGGCAGCTGATCGCGCTGTACGAACACGTCGTCCACGTGCAGGGCACGATCTGGGGTGTCAACAGCTACGACCAGTGGGGCGTCGAACTCGGAAAGGAACTCGCCAACCAGATCACCCCCGAGCTCACCGGCGACCCCACCCCGGACGTCCACGACAGTTCCACCAACGCCCTGATCGCCTGGTACCGCACCCGTCGTTGACGCCAGTTGCATACGGGGAGGGGTACGCTTCGGTGATGCGATTTCCGGAGGACGTCAACGACGATGTGTTGAAGCGGTTGCGCCGACTCGAAGGACAGATTCGGGGTGTCCAGCGGATGGTCGAGGAGGGCCAGGACTGTGCCGACGTCGTCACCCAGCTCTCGGCGTGCAAGGCCGCTCTCGACCGCGTCGGGTATCGCCTGGTCGTCGCGGGGATGCGGCATTGCGTTGTCGCGCCGGAAGAGGCGGGCGAGCAGCCTGACCTCGATGCCGCCGAGCTCGAGCGCCTCTTCATGAAGCTCAGCTGACCCGCCGGTCCGCTCGGCGGACAGCTCGGTTGTGGAGCCCGGGCGGTGATGGGCAAGACTCGTCGCATGCGCGACTACACCAACATCTACATTGACGGTGCCTGGGTTCCCTCCGACGGGACCGGCACGATCGAGGTCATCAACGCCGGGACCGAGCAGGTCATGGGTTCGATCCCCGAGGGCACCGCCAGCGACGTCGACAAAGCTGTCGCCGCCGCCCGCCGCGCCTTCGACTCCTGGTCGGGGACGCCGGTCGAGGAACGCCAGAAGTACATGGTCCGCCTCAACGAGGCGCTCCAGGCGCGCTCACCCGAGATCGCCGAGGTCATCGCCGGCGAAGTCGGCATGCCGATCACCTGGGCGACGATGATCCAGGCCGGGTTGCCTGCCGGCAACATGCAGACCTACGCCACGCTGCTCGACACGTTCGAGTTCGAAGAGACGATCGGCAACAGCCTCGTCGTCAAGGAGCCCGTCGGTGTCGTCGGCGCCATCACACCGTGGAACTACCCGTTGCACCAGATCATCTGCAAGCTCGGCGGTGCGCTCGCCGCCGGCTGCACGTTCGTGCTCAAGCCGTCCGAGGTCGCCCCACTGAACGCCTTCATCCTCGCCGAGATCGTGCACGAGATCGGCCTCCCGCCGGTGTCTTCAACCTCGTGACGGGCACCGGCCCGGTGGTCGGCGCAGCGATCTCCGAGCACCCCGGCGTCGACATGGTCAGCTTCACCGGCTCGACCCGTGCAGGCAAGCAGGTCGCTGCTGCCGCTGCCGGCACCGTCAAGCGCGTGGCGCTGGAATTGGGCGGCAAGTCGGCCAACATCATCCTCGACGACGCCGACTCTCGAGGCGGTCATCCCGAAGGGCATCTTCGCCTGCTATCTCAACTCGGGTCAGACCTGCACCGCCCACACCCGGATGCTCGTGCCCAACAGCCGCTACGACGAGGCCGTCGCCATCGCCGCTGCCGCGGCCGAGAACATGGGCGTCGATGATCCGACCAAGGAGGGCATGCACCTCGGCCCGCTGATCAGCCAGGCCCAGTGGGACCGTGTGCAGGGCTACATCCAGAAGGGCATCGACGAGGGCGCGGTCGTCGCCGCCGGCGGCCTCGGCAAGCCCGAGGGCAAGGAGACCGGCTACTTCGTCAAGCCGACCGTGCTCGCCAACGTCACCAACGACATGACCGTCGCCCAGGAGGAGATCTTCGGCCCGGTGCTGTCGATCATCGGCTACGAGGACGAGGACGACGCCGTGCGCATCGCCAACGACAGCCTCTACGGCCTCGTCCGGTGGCGTGTGGTCGGCCGATCAGGATCGGGCGATCGCCGTTGCTCGCCGGATGCGTACCGGCGCGGTCGACGTCAACGGCGGCTCGTTCAACATCGCTGCGCCGTTCGGCGGCTACAAGCAGTCCGGCTACGGCCGCGAGAACGGCCCGTACGGCATCGACGAGTTCCTGCAGACCAAGTCGCTGCAGCTCTGATCCGAGTCGTTACCCGTGGTGTCGGACACCACGGGTAACGTCGTCGGCTGATGGTCGACCGGATCGAACGCCTCACGAACCTGCTGGCGTTGCTGCTCGAGACCGCCGAGCCACTCAGCCTCGTGCAGATCGCCGGCGACCTCGACGGCCAGTATCCCGGACAACGACAAGGCACGACGCGCCGCGTTCGAACGCGACAAGGCCGCACTGCGCGACATCGGCGTCCCGATCGAGACCGAGATGCTCGACCGGCGGACCGTACGCGGGCCAGACGCGCTACTGGATCGACCGGCGCGCCTACGAACTGGCCGACCTCGACCTCGAACCCGACGAGGTGCGCGCCCTGCAGGTCGCGGTCGCCGCGGTACGCACCGACGCCGCCCGCGAGGCGATCTGGAAGCTCGGCGGTGCGCTCGGCGACGAACGCCCCGCGGTGTCGGTGGTGATCCCCGAGCGACCCGAGCTTCCGGCGATTCGTTCCGCCGTGGCGACGCGGCTCCCGATCGAGTTCGGCTATCGAGGCGAACCGCGTGTCCTCGACCCGTGGGGACTGTTGCTGCGGGGTGGCTTCTGGTACGTGATCGGACACGATCATGACCGAGACGAGCGGCGGACGTTCCGGGTAGACCGGTTCGACCAGCGGACGTGACGATAGGACGCGTTCGTGTCGGCGTTGCCGGCTCGTTCGAGCGTCCTGCGTCGTTCGATCCTCGTACGGCATTCCCCGCCGACCCGAAGCAGATCGGTTTCGGCGCCGACGAAAGCGTCGACGCCGTCGTCCGCATCGATGCGCTCGCGCGCTGCGGCGGTCGAACGGGAACTGGGTTCCGACCCGGGTGGTCGCACGCGATCCCGATGGCAGCGTCCGGGTGTCGGTTCCGGCAGGCAACCGTGCCGCGTTCCGGTCGTGGGTTCTCGGCCTGCTCGACCACGCGGTGGTGGAGACGCCTCCCGAGCTGCGTCAGGACGTCATCGAGTGGCTGACGAACGTGGCGGACAGCACCACGGGCTCGGTGGGGCAGTGAGCGGGCCGCGAAACGCCGAGGATCGGCTGCGACGGCTGCTCGTGATGCTCCCTTGGCTGATGGAGCAGGGGGAGGTGCCACTCGCCGACGTGGCGCGACGCTTCGACATGACCGAGGAACAGGTGCAGCGTGACCTCGAGCTGGTCGCCATGTGTGGACTGCCGCCCTTCGTCGACGAGATGGTCGACGTGTTCGTCGACGACGGCGTCGTGTACGTCGGGGTCCCGCGGCTGTTCACCCGGCCGCTGCGGCTCACGGCGCCCGAGGCGTTCTCGCTGCTCGCGTCGGCGCGGGCGGCCATGGAGTTGCCGGGAGCCGACCCGGCCGGAGCGCTGGGTCGTGGCCTGGCCAAGCTCGCTGCCGCGCTCGCCGACGTGGGCCTCGACGCCCCGGCCGACGGCGCTGATCCCGACGACACCGCGGGAGTCGTCGTCGATCTCGCCCGTCCGGAGCTGACCGACGAGTTGGCCGAAGCCGCCGCCTCGGGGGCCGAACTCCGGATCAGCTACTTCTCGCCGGCCCGAGCGGAGATGTCGCACCGATCGATCGTGCCGCGCCACGTCTTCACGGACGCCGGCAACTGGTACGTGCTCGCCGACGACGATCGATCGCAGTCCCGTCGGACGTTCAGGATCGACCGGATCGAGTCGGTCGAGGAGACCGGTCGTACCGTCGAGATCGAATCAACGTCACCACCCGATCGCTTCTTCGATGACGTCGACGTGGCGCGAGCCACGATTCGTCTCGAGGCGACCGCTCGCTGGGTCGTGGACCAGTACCCGACCGACGAGGTCGTCGAACGTCGCGGATGGGAGTGTCGAGGCCCGACTTCCGGTGGCGAGTGATCGCTGGCTGGCCAAGCTGTTGATCCGTCTTGGTCCCGACGCCGAACTGGTCGACTTCGCCGGCAGGGAATCCTGCAGCTCCGATCGCCCAGCGCGTGCTCGCCCGGTACGGCGTGACCGGCGGGCCGCCCGACGCGGGCACTCAGGGGACGTAGAACGGTTCCAGTTGGGCAGCGTCGGTGATGCCATGGGCTGCGAGGAGGTGGGGAAGCAGGGTGGCGGTGGCGGTGGCGTCGCCGAGCGCGTCGTGGGGTCGTTCGAGCAGCGACGCCGTACCGCTCACAGACGTCGGCGAGGCGGTGCGACAACTCGCGATCGGGGTCGAGGCGCCGAGACATGCGCAGTGTGCACAGGCGGGGGTCGAGGCCGCGCCGGAGGGGGTCGTTGCTCGAGCGACGCCGGACGGCGCGAGCGAGGAACTCGCTGTCGAACGCGGCGTTGTGGGCGGTGAAGACCGCTCCGCTCATCCGGGCGCCGAGTTCGTCGAGGGCGTCGTCCAGACCTGGTGCGCCGCGCAGGGTTCTGCGGGTGATTCCGTGAATGTTCGTCGGCCCGACACGTTGGAGCGGCCAGCTCAGCTTCACGAGTGACGACCACTCGTCGACGATGGTGCCGTCGGCGTCGACCACGACCATGCCGAGCTGCAGGATCCGGTGCCGACGGGAGTTCAACCCGCTCGTCTCGAGATCGACGACGGCGAAGCGGGGGAGGGCCACGACACCACCCTAGACAGGGGGTGTCTCAGCCGGTTCGTTGTTGGAGGCGTGCTCGCACGCCGATCGGCGCCGAGACGGTGAACCCGAGGAGGTGGCGGTCCTCTTCCGACTCGCCACCCCAGTAGCCGTATTCGTGGTTGCTCGCGGGCGTGGGAGCGACACGGTTCCTGCACGGGGCACGAGGCGCACAGCTGGTTCGCCTTGGCCTCGCGACGGGCCCGAGCCTGCGGCCGTTCGGCTTTGGGAGGGAAGAACAGCCGAGTCCGACCCTTGCATGCCGCGTACTCCTGCCACGGTGTGTCGTACTCGTAGTCGAACAACTCTGCGACGGCCACCAGGCGCTCCCTTCGTGCTCTTGAGCGGCGGGAAGCCGGAGGGTTGGCCTCTCGCCGCTCGATTTAACACTAAATGTTCGGAGCCGCAGCCGCAACCGGATTTTCGCACGACGAGGAAATCCGTCGAAGCCGTTTCGGGTCCGGACGTTCCGGCGCGGTCAGAGCAGTTCGGCGGCGAGGCTGGCCACGTCGCTGCGCTCGCATGCCGTCAGCGTGATGTGGCCGAAGCACGACTGACCCGCAAACGCCGAGGCGAGCACGCTGAGCGCATTGTTCGACTCGCCGAGGTAGGGCGCGTCGATCTGGCTGGTGTCGCCGGTGAAGATGACCTTGGTCCCGTCACCCACACGGGTGAGGATCGTGCGCAGCGTGGTCGGCTCGAGGTTCTGTGCCTCGTCGATCACGACGAACTGCTGCTGCAGCGAACGACCTCGCAGGAACGTGACCGACTCGAGCGAGAGCTGTCCGCGATTGGTCAGCTCGTCGACCATCGCTCGGGCATCGTTGATGTTGCCACGATCGGTGAGTGCGACGACCGCGTCGTGGATGGCAGCCATCCACGGGTCGAGCTTCTCGTCGAGTCCGCCCGGAAGGAACCCGACGTCGGCGCGCCCGACCGGCACCAGCGGACGGTAGACGGCGAGGCGCTCGTAGCGATTCTGTTCGACGACCTGCTCGAGCCCCGCTGCGATCGCCAGGATCGTCTTGCCGGTGCCGGCTCGTCCGTCGAGTGCGACGACGGCAATGTCGGGGTCGAGCAGCAGTTCGAGAGCGAAGCGCTGCTCCTTGCTGCGCGGTCGCAGCCCCCACGCCTCGGGTGTGTGTTGCGAGAGCAGCACGAACTCGTCGTGTACTGCCCGCACGAGCGCCGACTGCGAACCGGAGCGCAGCACCGCGAACTCGTTCTCGTTGAACTCGATGGCGGTGTCGACGACGACGGCGTCGACGCTCACCGCACCGGCCGCGTAGAGACAGTCGATCGTCTCGAACGGTGTCTCGAGGGTGGTCCAGCCGACCGTCGGCTGGTCTCGGTCGGACCGGGTGAGGCGGTGTTCGGCGGCGTCGACGCCGAGATGGGCCGCCTTGATGCGCAACGCCGCGTCGTTGCTGATCATGGTGGTCGGACCGAAGTCGGACTGCCCGATCGCAGCGCCGATGATCCGGTTGTCGGGCACGCCGGGGTCGAGTCCGTGCTCGACCAACAGATGCTTGCGGATGTTGTTGATCTCGATCTGGAGCGTCGCACTGCCGTTGCCGGTCGGTACGGGCTCGGCGAGCGATCCGCCGTGCGTGACCCGCAACTCCTCGAGTGTGCGCAGCGCAGTTCGAGCGGCGCGACCCACGTCGTCCGGTCTGCTCTTCAGGCCGTCGAGCTCTTCGACCACCGTGAGTGGGACGATCACGTCGGCGTCGACGAACTCGAGCACGCAGGTCGGATCGGCGATCAGGACGGACGTGTCGACCACCAGTCGGGTTCGTTGCACCTCCTTCGCCGGCTCGGACCCGGTCGACGCCATCCCAGGCGTGCGGGTCGGTGTTTCAGCGGACGGAAGCAGGTCGGTCACCATCACTCCTCGGCGGATGCCTCGTGGACTCGATGCGAATCGTCTCTCATACCCAACGGCTCAGTTTGTAGCCGAGCGGTCGCGCGTCGTGGTGGATCCCATCGATCGTCAATACCGGCAAGGCCCAAGCATCGATGTCATTGCAAATGCAATGACATCGATGCTTGAACATGTACCGTCGCGGTCGGTCACATGGTCGTGTTCCGCCAATGAACTGGCGGAAACGGTCTCGGCGTTTCCGCCGGGGTGAACAGCTTCAACACCCATCCGAAAGAGGACTCCAATGGCAACCAAAGCAGAACTGATCGACGCAGTGGCCGACGCCGCAGGCGTGTCGAAGGCCGATGCAGAGCGCACGCTCGGCGCGTTCTTCGACCACGTGGTCACCGCGACCAAGAAGGGCGAGAAGGTCGCATGGCCCGGCTTCGGTTCCTTCAGCACCACCAAGCGCAGCGCCCGCACTGGTCGCAACCCGCAGACCGGCGCTCCCGTGCAGATCAAGGCGTCGACGGCGATGAAGTTCTCCGCGAGCTCGACGCTGAAGTCCGCTCTGAACGGAAAGTGACCTGATGGCCGTCAAGAAGGCTCCGGCGAAGAAGAAGGCTCCGGCCAAGAAGGCGCCTGCGAAGAAGAAGGCTCCGGCCAAGAAGGCGCCTGCGAAGAAGAAGGCTCCGGCCAAGAAGGCGCCTGCGAAGAAGAAGGCTCCCGCCAAGAAGGCGCCTGCGAAGAAGAAGGCTCCCGCCAAGAAGGCGCCTGCGAAGAAGAAGGCTCCCGCCAAGAAGGCGCCTGCGAAGAAGAAGGCTCCCGCCAAGAAGGCGCCTGCGAAGAAGAAGGCTCCCGCCAAGAAGGCGCCTGCCAAGAAGCGCTGAACCACCTCGATCACGGTCGATTCGGTTGATGCAACGGGGGGCCTTCGGCCCCCCGTTTGCGTTCTGGCAGCGGGGCGTCAGAGGTCGGCGATGAGCTTGAAGACCTCCGCCGCGTCCATGTCGAACGGGCGTCCCAGATCACCGAGTCGGTTGCGGATCCGCTGACCGAACGCGGCGAGCTGCTCGTTGTCGACCGCCTTCATCGTCGATTCGAACTGGCTCTCGTGGGCCGCCAGACGCGTCGAGCTTGATGTCGACGAACGCACTGACGTCTTCGGCGTGGTCGGGTGCGTCCGCTTCCCACAACAGCAATGCCTCGGGACGGTGATGGGCGATGCCGTGATCGCGGAAGAAGTGTGGATCTCGGGCAGCGACGATGCCTTCGCACGCGAGCAGGCCGGCGTGTCGATGATCGGGATGCAGGCGGTAGCGCTTCCACGGATCGTGGCCGAGCACCACCTGGGGTCTCAGCTCACGGATGATGCGGGCGACCTCACCTCGAGTCGCGAGATCGCTGTCGAGTTCACCGTCGACACGCCCCAGAAACCTGACCTCTCCGGCATTCGCTCCCGCCAGACGCCTCGCTGCTTCGCGCTGCTCGTCCTGGCGTCGGGCGGCGAGAGCTGCGACGTCGACGTCGGGGTCCCAGGTGCCCTTGGAGCCGTCCGTGCACACCAGGTGGTGGACGACGCAGCCGTCAGCGGCCCACTTGGCCAGGACCCCGCCGCATCCGAACTCGACGTCGTCGGGATGGGCGCCGATCGCAAGCGCGGACGACGGCGTGGCGAGGTCGGCGGTCGCCGGGGTGGCGAGCGCGGTCGAGTTCAGGGGACTGGGTTGGCCGGGTTCGTTTGCAGCCATGCGGGAAGCACTTTCTCGATCAGGGGATGGGCGAGATCTCGGGGGGTGTCGAGATCGAGGGAGAGGTGAGGATCACATCGGACCTCGACCGGAACGGTGTCCAGCGCGAGCGCCTCACGGAGGTGGCGAGCGAACGAACCCCCTCCGTAGGCGGCGCGGAGCGCGTGCGTCGCGGGGAACGACATCACGTTGGTGCCATCGTGGCGACGGTCCGGCACCAGGGTGATGCACCCCTCGCGGGCGACGTCGAGCAGCGCACCGGGAAGCGCGAGGTCGGCGTGGGTGATCAGGAGATGGTCGTAGCCGTCCGCCGTGATGTGCTCGACTCCGTCGTCGACGGCTCCGTTGAGGCCGAGCCCGGCACCCCAGATCACGTGAGCGCCCATTCGGGTCGCCCACGCGGCGACCTGTTCGTCGTCGCAGGCGACGAACGTGGGGATCTCGGCGACGACGTCGAGCACGCCGCTCGCCATCCACTCGGCGAGACGTGCTCGATCGGTGTCGCTGAGCACGCCGGTCAGACGGCCCTTGGCCGCCGTGAATCGTTTGACCGGGACCAGGACGGCGAGACGCACTGGGGCCACTGTAGGAGGCCACGGTCCGCGCGGCGAGGTCGCAGTACAGTGGCCGTGGCGCCGCGACCAGGGTGGTGCCGACGCCCGCACGCTGCGGGGAGCTGGACCGGGGGACGGACATGAGTGCATCGACGATCAACGTGGCAGTGATCGGCGCCGGGTCGTGGGGGACCACGGTCGCTGCCCTGGCGGCGGTGAACACGCCGACGGTGCTGTGGGCTCGTCGCCGGGAACTGGCCGACGAGATCAACGAGGCGGGCGTCAATCCCGAGTACCTGCCCAACTTCACACTGCCCGACGCGCTCCGAGCGACCGATTCGCTCGCTGACGCCGTCGGACACGCCGATGTCGTCGTCATGGCGGTGCCGTCACACGGTTACCGGGATGTCGCCGTCGAAGCGGCCGCGTCGATCCGGCCGTGGGTCCCGGTCGTGTCGCTGTCGAAGGGGCTCGAACGCACGACGCTCAAGCGGATGAGCGAAGTCACCGAAGACGCGATGCCCGGCCACCCGGTGGCGGTGCTCACCGGCCCGAACCTCGCGAAGGAGATCCTCAGCGGTCAGCCGGCCGCCAGCGTCGTCGCCATCGACGACGTGACCATCGCCAACGAACTGCAGCGCATCTTCAGCCGTCCGAGCCTGCGCGTGTACACGAACGCGGACGTGGTCGGCTGCGAGGTGGCTGGCGTCGTCAAGAACGTCATCGCCATCGCCGCCGGCATGGCCGAGGGCATGGGGTTCGGCGACAACACCCGGGCCACTCTGATCACGCGCGGCCTGGCCGAGATGACCCGATTGGGGGTGGCGATGGGCGGCCAGCCGGTCACCTTCGCCGGCCTCGCGGGCATGGGCGACCTGATCGCCACGTGTTCGTCGAAGCAGAGCCGCAACAACCAGGTCGGCCTGCAGCTGGGGCAGGGCAAGACCATCGAGGAGATCCTCGACGCCACCAACATGGTGGCGGAAGGGGTGAAGTCGTCGCCGAGCGTGCTCGACCTCGCTCGCCGGTACGGTGTCGAGATGCCGATCACCGAGCAGGTCGTCGCCGTCTGCCACGAGAACCGCCTCGCTTCGGATGCGCTCGCCGCGTTGATGCAGCGCAGCCGCAAGGGCGAATTCGACGCGTGAGCGCCACCGAACTCGAGGGCGCGAACGTTCGCGATGCTGCCGACTTCACGCTGATCGGATCGGTGGGGGCGCCGTCTCGAGCCTGGGTGTCCTCGTGCGGAGATGTCGTCCCGGTCCGCGGTGACGGCGAGGAGTCGACCGTGCAGTGGTTCGTCGCGGCCGAGGATCGCTGGCACGTACCCGCATCCGAAACTGCGGTACGCCAACGCCGAGTCGAGGGGACGCCGGTCGTCGAGACCCGGCTCAGAGTGCCCGAGGGCGACGCCATCCAGCGCGTGTGGTCGGTGCCGGACGCCGGTGGGCTGACCGTGATCGAGGTCGAGAACGCGTCCGCGCTGCCGTTCGCCGTTGCGTTCTCCGGGACCCGACTGCTCACCGAACGTCCGCCCGCTGACGTGCCGATCCGCGGGATCGATCTTCCCGAGGGCGCCATCGTGCTCCCGGTGGCCCATCGTGCGTCGATCCGCGTGGCGATCCCACACGATCCTGCCCGGTTCTCGACGTGGGCCCTCCCGGCGCTCGCTCCCGCGATGGCCGTGGTGCGCGGCTGGGAGACGGTCGTGCACCGCGCCAGCCGTCTCCTGCTGCCCGACGCCGACCTCGGCGAGGCGGTCACCGCCGCCCGCAGCGACCTGCTGCTCACCGGGCCGGTCGACGTGGACGACCCGATCGGGTTTCTGCTCGATGTCGCCGAGTTGGGTCGGCTCGGCGACGACGCCGACACCTGGATGCCCGAGATCGTCGAGCCGATCGCGTCCGTCGCTCGATGGGATCACCCTGAGGTCGATCTGGCACTGCGGGCATGCGAACGGCTGGCGGTGTCGGCCGGTGACGAGCGTGCCGCCGGTGACATCGCCCGTCTCCGCCGGCGCCGGATCAGCGACGGCCGAGTGGCAACGCCGACGTCCGGCAAGCCGTCGTCGTTCTCCGACCTGCAGCGAGGCGAGTCGGTCGGGCGCTTCGTCGCCCAGGTCGAGCAACGCATCGCCGACGGTGGCCGCCTGCTGCCACTCGGCATCCCGCACCGCTGGCTGGGCTCGAACTTCGAGGTGCACGGCGTGCCCACCGGTCCACGCTCGACCGTCGGCTTCGCCGTCCGCTGGCACGGCGAACGGCCGGCGGTGCTCTGGGAGCAGCATGGACCGGCCCAGATGCTGACCGCACCGGCCGTCGACCCCGACTGGTCGAGTGGGGCCGCGTCAGGAGAGGCCCTGTGGGCGGCGCCGCCACAACCGAAGCGCATCGGCGTCGCCATCGATCTCGGCGACGGCTGACGTGAGCCGGGTCACCTCCCGCCCCAAGCAGTCGAAGAAGCGGGCACCGACGCGAGCGATCGAGAAGTCACTGTGGGAGCGCGGTCACGAGACCGTGGTCGGCATCGACGAGGTCGGCCGAGGAGCCTGGGCGGGGCCGCTGTCGGTCGGTGCGGCGATCCTGCCGCGCGACAGCCGCGTGAACGGTGTTCGAGACTCGAAGCTGCTCACCGAGCGCGAGCGCGAGGCCCTCTTCGAGAAGCTCGCCGCCTGGTGCGTCGCGTGGTCGGTCGGGTCGGTGAGTCACGAGGAATGTGATCGGCTCGGAATGTCGGCCGCGCAGAAGCTGGCGGCACGCCGAGCGATCGACGGGCTCGGTGTCGAACCGGACGTCGCCGTCACCGACGGCACGTGGGACTTCGTCTCGCCTGCGGTGCCGCACGTCGAGTTGGCGGTGAAGGCCGACCTGCGCTGCCTGAGCGTGGCGACGGCCAGCATCCTGGCCAAGGTGGTGCGCGACCGCGAGATGCGAGCCCAGGCCGAGAGCTACCCGAACTGGTCGTTCGACACGAACAAGGGCTACCCGTGTCCGGTCCACAAAGCGGCGCTGCTCGGCTACGGGCCCTGCGCGATCCACCGCAGGACGTGGGTGTTCATGGACAACTACGTCCCCTGGACTGCCATCCGCCGCACCCCGCCCGCCGGTCAGTCCGCTCTCTTCTGACGAGCGTCACGGATTCGCAAGCGATCGGAGGAAGGCGAGGACGGCGTCGGGGTCGGCGAGCCGGTAGGGAGCGATCGTGGCGGCGTCGCCGACCTTGATGGCGATGTCGCCCGGCGACAGGTGTGCGAAGGCGTCTTCGTCGGTGACGTCGTCGCCGACGAACACGGTGGCGGCGACGCCGAGTTCGTCCCCGAGCGCCACCAGCGCAGTGCCCTTGTCAGCGTGACGGGCGAAGGCCTCCAGTACGCCGCTGCCGGCCTTGGTGCTCGCCCCTTCGACGCCCTCGACCAGTTCGTCGAGCCCGGCCAGTGCCGCATCTCCAGCTGCGTCGTCCGCTTGACGGACGTGCAACACCACGCTCGCTGGTTTGCGTTCGACCCACGCCCCGTCGCCGGCCTGGCTGGCGGCAGCGGTGGCGGCGTCGTCGAGCACGGCCAGCCGAGCCGTTTCGTCGGCGCTGAGCGGCGCCATCGGCTGATCCCGGGTCTCCATGCCGTGTGACCCGATCACGTCGACGTCGTCGCCGAAGCCGAACTGGGCCAGCCCGGCCAGTGAGCGGCCCGACACCACGGCAACGTGCACGCCATCGAGTGCTGCGACGGCGCTCACCGCTGCGCCCATTCCGGTGAGCAGTCTGGCGTCGTCTGCGTGGGCGACGATCGGAGCGAGCACCCCGTCGACGTCCAGGCCGAGCAACATCGGTCGTGCGCATCCGGCGACCGCTCGGGCAATCACAACGGGGTCGTCGTACGCGGCCACGTTGCCAGTCTGCTCAGTCGTGAGTGACTGGTGGAGAACCGGCCGCGGCGAGCTGCGACAGGAATCGGTCGGCCCAGCCCTGGACGTCGCTCTTGCGGATCTGGTCGCGCAGGCCGGCCATGCGGCTGCGTCGCTCGTGGCGATGCATCTCGACGGCGGTGAGGATGGCCCGCTGCAGGGCGCGATCGTCGTGAGGGTTGACGAGCACGGCGTCGGTCAACTCGTCGGCGGCCCCGGCGAACTCGGACAGCACCAAGACGCCGTCACCGTCGATGTGGGACGCCGCGTACTCCTTGGCCACGAGGTTCATCCCGTCGCGGAACGGAGTGACCAGCATGACGTCGCCGGCGCGGTACAGCGCGATCAACTCGTCGAACGGCAAGGTCTGGTACAGGTAGTGCACGACCGGGAGCCCGATGCGGCTGTACCGGCCGTTGATGGCACCGACGAGCCGCTCGACCTCGTGGCGCTCGTCCTGGTAGTGCTCGACGGCTTCGCGAGTCGGTGTCGCGACCTGGATCATGACGTGTCGTTCAGGGTCGAGTTCGCCGGATTCGAGCAGCGCCGCGAACGCCTTCATGCGCAGGCCGATGCCCTTGGTGTAGTCGAGCCGGTCGACGCCGAGCAGGATGACCTCGGGATCGCCGAGGCGCGCCCGGATCTGGCTCATCCGTTGACGGGTGGCGCGTCCGGCGGCCACCTCCTCGACGTCGCCGACGTCGATCGAGATCGGAAATGTGCCGACCTGGGTGATGCGATCGGGATGCTCGATCGTGCGATCGTCGAGCGCATCGACGTCGACGAGTTCCTGGGCCGCCGCCACGAAGTTCGAGGCGTCCTTCGGTCGCTGGAAACCGACGAGGTCAGACCCCAGCAGTCCGTCGACCACCTCGGTGCGCCAGGGCAGCCGGGAGAACAACTCGTAGGGTGGGAACGGGATGTGCAGGAAGAACCCGATCGTGACGTCGCTGCGCCGGTCACGCAGCATCCTGGGAACGAGCTGCAGCTGGTAGTCGTGAATCCACACGATGGCGTCGGGCGGCGCGATGTCCGCGATCGCGACCGCGAAGCGCTCATTGACCGCCACGTAGGCGTCCCACTGCTCGCCGGAGTACGTCGACTCCCGCAGCGCGTCGTGGTACAGCGGCCACAGCGAGTCGTTGGAGAAACCCTCGTAGTAGAGCTCGAGTTCCTCTGCACTGATCGGGACGGGGTACAAGTCGACGCCCTCGACCTCGAACGGATCGGTGTGATCGTCGGAGTCGCCGGTCCAGCCGACCCAGGTGCCGCCGGTGTCTCGCAACATCGGCAACAGCGCACGAACGAGACCGCCGGGGCTCGCCGTCCAGCCGTCGTGGCTGCGCATCACGGGCAGGCGATTCGCTGCGATGACGATCGGCCGCTCGGGGAGTGGGGCCTCGTGGGCCAGCGGGAAGTCGGGTGGCAGGCTCATCCGATGCGTTCGAGCGCCTGTTCGAGATCGGCGACGAGGTCGGCGGCGTCCTCGATGCCGACGGACAGGCGCACCAGATTGTCGGGAACCTCCAGCGGCGAGCCGGCGGCCGAAGCGTGGGTCATCGCTCCAGGATGCTCGATCAGGCTTTCGACGGCGCCGAGGGACTCGGCGAGCGTGAACACCTGGGTGGAATCGGCGACGGTCATCGCTGCCGTCATTCCCGCTCTGACCGTGAACGACACCATGCCGCCGAAGTCGCGCATCTGCTTGGCGGCTGCCGCGTGGCCGGGATGGTCGGGGAGCTGCGGGTAGAGGACCCGGTCGACGGCGGGATGGCCAGAGAGCAGGTCGACGACAGCACGAGCGTTCTCGCAGTGGCGGTCCATCCGCACTGCCAGCGTCTTGACGCCGCGCAGGACGAGGTAGCAGTCGAACGGTGCGGGAACCGCACCGGCGGCGTTCTGGGTGAAGCGCAAGCGCTCGGCGAGCTCGTCGTCGTTCACCGCGACGAATCCGCCGATCACGTCACTGTGGCCTCCGAGGTACTTGGTGGCCGAGTGCACGACGACGTCGGCGCCGAGTCCGAGCGGCTGCTGCAGATACGGCGTGGCGAAGGTGTTGTCGACGACCACGATCGCCCCGCGGGAACGTGCGATGTCGGCGATCGCCTCGATGTCGAAACAGGTGAGCAGCGGGTTGGTGGGCGTTTCGAGCCACACCAGACCGACGTCGTCGGGCCAGCGCTCCCTCAGCCCGTCGAGGTCGGTGAGGTCGACGGCCGTCCAGGGGAACCCGAGCGGGCTCCACACCTTGGAGATCAGCCGGAACGTCCCGCCGTAGGCGTCGTTGCCGAGCAGGATCCGCTGGCCGGGCCGCAGAAGTCGGAGGATGTTGTCCTCGGCAGCGAGACCGCTGGCGAATGCGAGGCCGTGAGCGGCGTCTTCCAGCGAAGCGACCTGGGTTTCGAGGGCCGACCGGGTCGGATTGCCCGACCGCGAGTATTCGAACCCCTTGTGACCGCCGACGCCGTCCTGGGCGAATGTGGTCGACAGCGAGATCGGCGTCACGACCGCACCGGTGGTCGGCTCGGGATCCTGGCCGGCGTGGATCGCTCGGGTGGAAAAACCCTGTCGTGCGGTCGCGTCGTCGAGGTCACCCATCGTCAGACACCGTACCGGAGCTGCCCTCGAGGGCGGCCTCGGCCACGGCACTGAAGTAGGCGAGCACGTCGGTGCGGGTGAGCACGCTGAGCGGACGGCCGCCGGACAACACCAGCAGCGCCGGCGCCGTCTCGAGCATCTCGACGGCGAGTTCGACCTTCTGGCCGACACCGATCGTGGGGAGCTTGGGCCCCATCACCTTCTCGACCGGTGTGGACATGACGCTGGGATCGCGGTTGATCGCTTCCATCAGCTCGAGTTCGTCGATCGAACCCGACACCTCGGCCGCTGCGAAGGGGGGCGTGTTCTTGCACACCGGGAGCTGGCTCACCCCGGTGGAGCGCATCAGTTCGATCGCTTCGGACACCAGCTGATGCGGGTTGACGTAGAGCAGGTTCTCGATCGATGCGTTGCGGGCGTCGAGCACGGCGCCGACGCACCGTTCGCATTCGCGCAGGAAGCCGAAATTGGCCATCCAGTCGTCGTCGAAGACCCGTGACAGGTAGCCGCGACCGGAATCGGGGTTGAAGACGACGACGACATCGTCGGGGGCAGCGGACTTGGCGACCTTGATCGCCGCGGCGACTGCCATCCCGCCGGACCCGCCGATCAGGATTCCTTCGCGCTCGCTGACGTAGCGGGCGGTGAGGAAGCTCTCCTCGTCGCTGATCGGGATGATGTCGTCCAGGAGGTCCGGCTCCCACGCTGCGGGGAAGAAGTCCTCACCGACACCCTCGACGAGATACGGCCGGCCCGACCCACCGGAGAAGACCGAACCCTCGGGGTCGGCGGCGATGATCTTGACCTCGGGATTCATCGACTTCAGGTACCGCGCCACCCCGGTGATCGAACCGCAGGTGCCGGCACCGGCGATGAAGTGGGTGATGCGACCGGCGGTCTGCCGCCAGATCTCCGGGCCCGTGGTCTTGACGTGAGCTTCGGGATTGTGCGGGTTGTGGTACTGGTTCGGTCGGAACGCTCCGAGCTCGGTCGTGAGCCGCTCGGCGACGCTGTAGTAGCTCTGCGGATCGTCGGGTTCGACGGCCACCGGACACACGACGACTTCGGCGCCGTAGGCACGCAGCAGCGAGACCTTCTCGGGGGCGACCTTGTCGGTCATGACGAACACGCAGCGATAGCCCCGCTGCGCGGCGACGATCGCGAGCCCGACTCCGGTGTTGCCGCTCGTGGGCTCGACGATCGTGCCACCCGGCTCCAGCAGGCCCTCGCGCTCGGCGGCCAGGATCATCTCCAGAGCCGGGCGGTCCTTCGCCGAACCGCCGGGGTTCGTCGCCTCGTTCTTCATGGCGAACACGCACTCGATGTCTTCGAGTTCGCTGAGCCGTTTCAGTCGGATCAGCGGTGTGTCGCCGATCGTGTCGATCACGGAATCGACGATCTCGGTGCCTGCGAGGCGGGGATCGGCCGTGGCGTCGCTCATGGGTTCGACCGTACCCGCGAGGTCTGAGTCGGGAAAGCAGCCGTGAGGGTCACCCGAAGACCTTGACGGCCAGACGGCTGGCGATGCCCGGCTCGGGTGCTTCGAATCCTTCGGGGAGAAGTTCGGGGTGGTGGACGCCGAGGTAGGCGACGAGTTCGCCGGCTGACGGGTTCACGAAGCCCTGGTCACCGATGACGACCGTCGGAACGGTCTCGTTGCCGTTGGCGTGCTGTCGCACGATCGCGGCGTCGGCCGGATCGTCCCAGATGTTGTGCTCGACACGGTCGATGCCCAGCTTGTCGAGTTTGCGTTGCAGCATCGAGCAGAACCCGCAACCCGGCCTCCAGTAGAGGTCGATGCAGAGGGCGTCGTCGAATGCAGCGGTGTCGTCGGCCATGCCGCATGCAACGAGATTCCGGCGCGATCCATTCCCTGTGTGCTGTGGGAGACGTGGGGAACCGAGAGTGCCTCACCGGCGTCCAACAGATGCCGGCACGCGATCGGCGATGAACGAGTCGAGAGGGGACACGATGACCATCGAGTTCGACGAGTTGGGCATGGCCACCGGAGAACGTGACGCGGCGGGCCGGGGGAGACGTCGGATGGTCGCCGGTGTTGTTGCGGTGATGCTGGTCGCCGCCGCAGCCGGCGCCGGCTACGGCATCGGTCGCAACGTGGACGGCGACGACGTGGCTGACGAGCCAACTGCGGCCGGTGGCGTGCAGTCCGATGCCGAGGCGCGGGCAGTGGGTCCGACGACTGTGCCGGTCGACGAGACGCCGGGAGCGACGGAGCCGGCGTTCGCGGTCGACATGAACCAAGACATCGGGGTGCAGTCCTCCGGTGGCGTCGGCTATCCGGCGTTCGGCACGCAACCGATGGATCCGCTCTTCGAACGCTCGACCGATGGAGGCCTGACGCTCAGGGTCAGTCTCGGCGAGATCTGGGACGTGGGCGTGGACGGCGACTGGGGCGCCGGCGACTGGCGGCCTGCGCCATGGTGCCACCAGTCCGGGCAGATGAGAGTTGCGATGTCGGGCAACGGCGTCATCGATGTCGGCGGGGTCCCCTGGTACTCGGACCCCTTCGAGGGGCGCGCCGTCTCGTGGCTCCTGCTCGGCGGCAATGACGGCGCTCCGCAGTGGGTGGTCGTCGTCCAAGTGCCCGCCGACGTCACGAACGTCCGGCTGGCCTTTTCCGACGGCTCGACCGACGAGGTTGCGCCACAGGGAGGCATCGCGGCGCTCACCGTTCCCGCGCCACCGTCGTCACCGGTCACCGAGGGCGGCCGCACCTACTGGATCGACCCGACCCCGCTGTTCGAGGTGTCGTTGGAGGGCGGGCTGGATCCGGTCACGATCGGCAGCGACGGGGAGGGCAGCTGGGACGATCCCGCGTTCCGCGCAGCCTGTACGCCGCCGCCTCCGGCGCTCCCGGCCGCCGGTGAGCAACCCGCCGACCCGGTGGCGGCCGAGGCCGAGATCACCGCTGCGATGACGGCTCTGTACGGAGCGATCGGTTCCGACAGTGTTCAGAGTGACCTGGTCGACGACCCCACGGGCGTGACTGAGGCCCGCGAGCAGGTGCAGGCCGGCGGGTACGCCGAGGATGCAGCCGGCGCCGAGGTGACGATCGTCGAGCTGGTGTTCACCGCTCCCGACGAGGCCTGGTTCCGCTATTCGATCGATACCCCGGGCAACGACTTCGACAACCGGTACGGCAGAGCGGTCGTCGTCGACGGCGTGTGGAAGATCACCCGCTCGACCGTTTGCCAGGACCTGTCGCTCGCCGGCGGCGACTGTGGCGAAGGCTGGCAGACGATCTACCCGCCCGGAGCGTTTCCCGACGGCGGGCCCGGGCCGTTCGGCGACGAGTACCTCACCCCGGTGACCACCATGCTCCTCGACGACTGACGCCCCTCCCCGGTGTTTGCGTGCGGATTCGGGTGGGACGGGTCACCCGAAATTGTGCGCAAACGTGAATGGGTGGTCCGGGTGGCGTGCAGACTGTGTCGATGATCGATTCGTCCGTCTACCTCGACCGACTCGCCCGCGTTCGTGCGGCGATGGCCGAACGCAACGTCGACACGCTGCTGCTCTCGGTCGGTCACGATCTTCCGTACCTCACCGGTTACACGGCGATGCCGCTCGAGCGCCTGACGATGCTCGTCGTGCCGCGCGACGCCGGCGCCACGATGGTGATCCCGGCGCTCGAGGCACCGAGGGTGCGCGACGTACCCGACGTGTTCGACCTGCTGCCGTGGGGCGAGACGCAGGATCCGTCGGCGATCGTTGCCGGGTTGGCGTCCGGTTCGCAGCGCGTCGCCGTCGGCGACCAGATGTGGGCGCGGTTCCTCGTCGAGCTGCTCCCGCAGCTCCCCGGTGCCGAGTACACCCGTGCCGTCGACGTGGTCGGCCCGCTGAGGATGTCGAAGGATCAGGCCGAGATCGATGCGCTGGCCGCCGCTGGCGCGGCGGTCGACCGGATCGCCGGGGAACTGCAGCGTGGCGAGATCCCCCTCGTCGGACGCACCGAGGCCGAGGTGTCCGCCCATCTCGGCCGTCGCATCGTCGAGGAGGGGCACGACAAGGTCAACTTCGCGATCGTCGCCGCCGGCGAGAACGCCGCGAGCCCCCACCACCACCCCGGGTCACGCGTGATCGGCCGGAACGAGATCGTGCTGTGCGACTTCGGTGGCACGATGGCGGGCTACTGCTCCGACACCACCCGTTGCGTGTACACCGGCGAGCCCGGTGCGGAAGTGTCCGAGGCGTATGCCGTGTTGCACGAGGCCCAGCGCGTGGGCGTCGAAGCCGGTGTGGTCGGCACGCCCTGCGAGGAGATCGACCGGGCGACGCGGCAGGTGATCGCCGACGCCGGGTTCGGTGACTACTTCATCCACCGAACCGGGCACGGCATCGGGATGGAGGAGCACGAGGATCCCTACATCGTGGAGGGCAACACCTTGGCGCTCGAGGCGGGTCACGCGTACAGCGTCGAGCCAGGCATCTATGTCTCGGGCAAGTGGGGCATGCGACTCGAGGACATCGTGGTCGCGACCGCCGACGGACCCCAGCGGCTCAACAACTCCGACCACTCGCTCGCCGGGGTCGACGCCTGACGGCTCGGCGTGCGGCGTCAGCTGGTGGCGAACTTCGACTCGTCGGGTGTCGGCGTGTACGCCACGAGTTCGATCGCCACGTCGTTGCCGTCGTAGCGTGCGAGCGGCCCCGAGTCGAGCGCGCAGTAGGTCTTGGTGCCACCGGACACCGGGACCTCGGCGCACGTGGCCGGCTGACCACCGATCGACTCGACGTAGCCCTCTGCAGGCGCCAGGCTGCGGCCGGCGTCGACGCGGAGGCGGCGGGCGAAGCTCGATCCGTAGAAGTCGTGCGTGATCTGAACGTCGCTCACCCGGGCGTCGTTGATCACCGCCTCGCATTCGGCGGTCGTCAGATTGCAGGTGGTTGCCGTCCCGGTGCCGTCGAGGAACCGGACGGCATTGATCGTGATCGAGCGTCGACTGTTGTCGGCCTGCACGACGCTGGCGGTCGACTCCTTGCCGCCGAGGCGGGTGAGGACGGTGTAGTCGGCGGTGAACTGCTCGAGGCCGACGCGATCGAGGCGTTCGAGCACGGCGTCGATCGCGGGGTCGCCGGTCGCCTGCTGGGCCGGTTCGTCGGCGTCGAAGCTGGGGCGCTGACCGGTGGCGCACCCGACGAGTGCGATGGCGGCCAGCGCGACGACGGCGAGGGCGCGAGATGCTCGGGCGCCGGTCGAACGGCGGCGGGGGAAGGCCATGGCGCCGCCAGGCTACGGCGTTACCGTGGGCGAACGTGATCAGCCTCGACGCCGCCACCGTGCTCCTGCAGTGGGCGACGGGCGGCATGCTCTTCTGCTGGTTCACCACCCGCCGCCGCATCGCCAGCCTCGGCTACGGCTGGCTGTTGCGCATCGTCTACTTCTGCTTCGCTGCCGGTTCGCTCGCTGCCGGCCTCGCCTTCGGCGTCGTCCCCGTCCGCGAAGCCGCGTCGATCGGCGTGATGATCTCCTGCGCGGTGGTGCTCGCGGTCTCCATCCGGCGCAGGGCCGCAGGCGTGAGCGGTGCCCGGGCAGAGCACGACCGGCGCAGCGAGCGTGTTGCGGCGATGACCGGCATCGACCGCACCGTCGCATCCACCGACGACCGGATCGACGAGCGGGTGGGCCCGGAGTTCCCGCCGGCCCTCGATCTCGTCCCGGTGTTCATCGGCACGATCGGACTGATCGCCGCGGCGCTCGACGCGGGTGGGAATCCAGCGGTGGCGCTGGCCCGCACACTCGTCGGCGCGGCGTTCATCGGTGCGATCTCCGACGCCATGCTGCTCGGGCACTGGTATCTGACCCAGCCCGGCCTTCCTCGTGTCCTGCTCAACGAGATGGTGGCCGCGCTGAAGTGGCTGTGGCCCGCCGAGGTGTTCGTGATGCTCCTGCCGACCGGCATGATCGCCGTGCTCAACGGGACGGTCGACGACGGCTGGGGCGGGATGCTCGGCTGGATGTGGCTGATGTGCTCGATCACCACGATCGTGCTGATCTTCGTCACGCAGGCAGCGTTGAAGGAACGTGCCTACTCCGCGGTGATGGCGGCGACCGGGCTGCTCTACCTCGCGATCCTCACCGGCTTCGGCATGGACATCGTCCCCCGGGCCATCCTCGCCCCCTGACCGGCGTCACCATGTGGATCGGCGCCGGGCCGGGATGTGGTTGACTCTTGGCCATGGCACGGCCGGTGTGGAGTGGGACCATCTCGTTCGGTCTGGTGGCGATCCCCGTCAAGCTGTTCCACGCCGTGCGCCGCCAGAGTGTGTCGTTCAACCAGCTCGACGAGCGCAACATGGCCCGCATCCGCTACCGCAAGGTCAACGACGAGACCGGTGAGGAGGTCGGCGACGACCACATCGTGAAGGGCTACGAGATCTCCAAGGGTCGGTACGTCATCGTCGACCCGGACGAGCTCGAGCCCTTCATGCCGGCGGCGACCAAGTCGATCGATCTCGAGGAGTTCGTCGACCTCGCCGACATCGACCCGGTCTTCTTCGACACCGCCTATCACCTCGCCCCCGATGGTCCGCCCAAGCCCTACGTGCTGCTGGCGCGGGCGATGGAGGCCAGCGGGAAGGTGGCGATCGGCCGGTTCGTGATGCGCAACAAGCAGTACACCGCCGCGATCCGCGCCGAGGAAGGGCGGCTCGTGATGTCGACGCTCGCGTACGCCGACGAGGTGATCGATCCCGCCGACATCGAGGAGTTGAACGGGCTCGAAACGGTCGAGGTGAACGACAAGGAGGTGGCGATGGCCGAGAGCCTCGTCGCCTCGCTGGCGGCCGACTTCGAGCCCGAGAAGTATCGCGACGAGTACCGCGAAGAAGTGATGGCTCTGATCCAGATGAAGGCCGACGGCGAGGAGTTCGAGGAGCTCACGGTCACTGCGGAGAAGCCGAAGGTCGTCGACATCATGGCTGCGCTCGAAGCCAGCGTGGCGGCCGCCAAGGAGGCTCGGACCCGGCACCCTGCGGACACGTCGACCAAGAAGGCCGGCGCGAAGAAGAAGTCGGCCTGACCGGCCGATCCATCGGGATCGTGGCATCGCCGGTCGAGGTCGACATCGAGGGTCGCACCGTTCGCTTGACCAACCTCGACAAGGTTCTCTACCCGTCCGGGTTCACCAAGGCCGAAGTCGTCGACTACCACCTGCGCATCGCGCCGACGATCGTCCCGCACCTCCGGGGTCGGTGCATCACGTTGCGCCGCTACCCGGACGGCACCGACCGCGACGGTTTCTTCGAGAAGCGTTGTCCGGCGCACCGTCCCGAATGGGTGCCGGTCGCGCTCGGCCCGGGAGACCGTCGGGGCGGTATCGAATACTGCCGGATCGAGGAGCCCGCCGCGATGGTGTGGGCGGCGAATCTGGCGGCGATCGAGCTGCATGCTCCGATGGCCTTGTCGGCAGATCTCGGGACCCCCCGCACGCTGGTCTTCGACTTCGATCCCGGCCCGAGGACGTCGATCGTCGACTGCTGCGAGGTGGCTCTCGGTGTGCGGGCGGTGCTCGAGTCGGTCGGCCTGGAGGGCTGGTGCAAGACGTCGGGGTCCAAGGGGCTCCAGCTCTACGTGCCGCTCAACACTCCCGGTGTCACGCACGAGGCGACCGCCGACTTCGCCCTCGCGGTCGGCCAGGTGATGGAACGGCAGCTGCCCGGCCGGGTGACCACCGTGATGGCCAAGGTCGAGCGGCCCGGCAAGGTGTTCGTCGACTGGAGCCAGAACGCCCACCACAAGACGACGATCGCCCCCTACTCCTTGCGTGCCCGCCACGATCCAACGGTGTCGACCCCGGTGAGGTGGGGCGAGGTCGAGGAGTGCGCATCGAACCGTGTCGAGTTGCGCTTCGAAGCTGCCGACGTACTGGCCCGCGTGGCCGAGTTCGGCGACCTCTTCGCTCCGGTCCTCACCGTCGAGCAGCGCCTCCCCACCCCCTCCTGACGGCCGCCCTGCCCCACACCCGTCCACGATGAGCGAAACCGCCGTATCCGGTCGCTTCGCTCATCGGTCGCACGGGGATCTCCGGTGTGATGAGCGAAACCGCCGTATCCGGTCGCTTCGCTCATCGCGGACGGGTGTGGGTGGCTCCGGGTGCCACGATCGGCGCGTGTCCGACGGTCATCATGGGGGAGTGTCCGCTCGTCGTCGCTCTCGTCTCGTTGCAGTCGTCGGCACGCTCGTGCTCGCAGCGTGCTCGGCGCCGACGGCCGAGTCCGAAGGTCCGCCGACCGATTCGACGCCGTCGTCGACCGAACTGTTCGACATCGCCGAACCCGATCCACTGCCGTTTCCCGGCTATGCGATCGATCGCGTCACCATCGCCCCGCTCCCGGCGCCCGGGCAGCCGGGAGCCACCGACGCTCCGTTGCTCACAGGCTGGGCGGCGTTCGACGCAACGCTCGAGCAGGCCGTGCTCGGCGGTGGGTCCGACGCCGTGTCGGTCGCCGTCTCGATCGACGGCGAGATCGTGCACGAAGCAGCGATGGGAGCCCGGGTTCCCGGCACGTTCGACGCGGTCGAGACCACCGACAAGTTCCGTATCGCCAGCATCTCCAAGACGATCACGGCGATCACGGCGCTGCAGTTGGTGGAAGAGGGACTCGTCGGCCTCGACGACCCGATCGGCTCGATCGCCGCCGACGCCGTCGGGGTCGGCGCGCCGAGTGCCGGCGTCCCAGAACTCACCGTGCGGCGGCTGTTGACACACACCTCGGGGTTCCCGAAGTACGAGAGCCTCTTCTTCCGCAACCAGGTCGGTTCGTGCGACGAAGCGGCGGTCGTCGGCATGACGCGATCACTGCAGGGCGCCGGCTTCCGATACAGCAACATGAACTTCTGCGTTCTCGGGTTGGTGATCGAACAACTCACGGGTCAGGACTACGAACAAGTCGTGTACGAACGCTTGCTCACCCCGCTCGGGATCTCGGGTATGCGCCTCGCTCCGACCCATGATCCCGGTCCCGGCGAGGTGGTCCATCGCAGCGTGCCGGGCCGAAACTACATGGAGGTCCTCGGCGCTGCCGGGGCATGGGTGGCGTCGCCGTCGGACATCGTGACGATCTTCGACTCGCTCGATCCGACCACGCCAGGGTGGAAGCCGTTGGAGCCGGACATGGTCGCCCAGATGAAGAACGCCGCCAACGACCCGCTGTCGCCCAGCCGGGGCTATGGCATGGGCATCATCCTCTACGGCGGCGGTGCTGCCGGTCATACGGGCACCATCGAGAGCACCCACGCGATGGTGCTCGATCGCGCTGACAACGTCACGTGGGCCGTGACCGTCAGCGGTGAGAACCCGAGCGAGACCGTGCGCCTCGCCGGAATGTTCGACCGCGCACTCGCCGCGGGTGGTTTCGTGGCAGGTTGACCGCGGCTGTCGCTCGCGCTGTCGTGCTCAGACCTCGACGACGGTCACCAGGCCGGTGTTGCCGTCGACCTCGACGAGTGCACCGTCGGGGATCATTCTCGTCGCGTCGGTGGCCGACACCACGCAGGGCAGCCCGAGCTCGCGGCTGACGATGATGGCGTGACTCAGGGTTGCGCCGACGTCGACGACGACTGCTCCGGCGGTGACGAACAGCGGTGTCCAGGCCGGGTCGGTGTGTGGCGCGACCAGCACGTCGCCGGGGTCGAGTGCCGACGGGTCGCCAGGGTCGAGCACGACGCGGGCGGTGCCTCGATACGTGCCCGACGACCCGGGCATGCCCTGCATGGTGCCCCCGGCACTCAGAACCTCGACGGTGTTGACGCCCTTGCGTGGCCACGTGTCGACAGGTGGGCAGTCGCCGTCGAAGATGAAGGGCGGCTCCAACGTCTGGAGATGATCGAAGTGCGCCTGACGTTCGGCGATCGTCTGCCGGGCCCAACTGGGATCGTCCAACGCCTGGTCGACCTCGTCGAGGAACAGCATGCAGATGTCGCGTGGCTCACCGGCGCCGTCCGCTTCGACGAGGCGCCTGCCGAGTTCCCACGCCGCCAGACGACACTCGTGGATCACCTTGATGATCGACGTCTTCGACCGTTCGCGCCCAGGGACGAAGCGGGCCGCTGACGCGACGCCGGCGAGGAACTGGCCCTGGGCCTCGGGGTCTCCCGCCAGCGCCTCGGTGACACGGGCGACGATCGCATCGCGCTCGTGCTCTCTTTCGGCGTGGCGACGCTCAGGTGATTCTTGGTTGCCGGCGAAGCGCATCCGGTCGATCGCCGACAGCACGAGTTCCGGTTTGGTCTCCCAGACGTGGGCGTGGAGGTCCCATTCGTTGGGACCGCGAGAGCCGAACCGGAACATGAAGTCGTCGAGGCCGGAGAGGAAGGCGGTCGCGTCCGAGTCGTCGAGGTCGTGCAACCGCGTCATGAGTCGTGCCACGCCCTCGTCGAAGGCGGTCGTGAGTGCAGGTGAGTTGGCGACGACACGAGACAGGTCCCACATCGCATAGCTGGGTGCTGCCGAGTCGACGTCACCGACCGCGCCGATGATCTTGAGCGTCAGGGTCGGTTCCCCAATGGCATCGGCGACTGCGGCGATGATGCCAGGTCCGATCGTGGCACAAGCGCTCTGGTTGATGTGCTGGTCGAACATTCGGCGGATCGTGGGGATGTGAGAAGTCGCAAACGCGACCAGTTCGGGGTGCGACATCGCCGCGAAGTCGGGCCGGTCGGCGCGTGCGGCCTCCGCGACCTCTCGGTCCTGTTCGAGATCGGGCTGCTCGGTGGTGGTCAGCGCCCAGCCCATCCACGCCTCGAGCTCTGCCGTGGCGCGAGGGCTGTCCCACCAGTCGCCGATCACCACTGGTGGCACGTCGGGGTGATCGCCGAAGTAGATGTCGTCGACCGTGCTCGCCGTCATACCAGGCGCTCGATACCCGAACACCCGGTTGAGCGACGCGTTCAGATAGGCGTACCCACCGAACAGGCCGCTGACCTCTGGCCGGGCCTGACTGAGTTCGTCCTCGGCAAAGCCGAGCCGATTGACGGCGCAATCGCGCCACCCGAGGATGGTTCCGGACTCCCACACGATGTCCCAGCCGAGCGGTGACGGCGGTTCGGGCAGCACTTCACCGACGTTTGCCCTGGTCCAGAACGACAGGCGCGAACTCGGTGGATTGTCCTTGATCCAGCGGACTGGCATGCTTCCCCTTCCCCGCGGCGCTCGGATGAGCGCCCAATCCCGCTTCGCACGATACACGCTCAGAAAATGACGGATGACTCGCGCAGCACTGCGGGGTCGAGGCCGAGTTCGAGTGCGATCTCGTCGCTGTGTTGGCCGAACGCCGGGGCGTGACCGCCGATTCGCTGCGGAGTGGCCGACAGGCGCGCGGCGGCGCGCGGCTCACGGACCCGTCCCGCCTGCGGGTGGTCGCGCTCGACGAAGACGTCGTTGTGGACGACCTGCGGATCGTGGTGGATCGCGTTCAGCGAGGTGACCGTCGAAGCGGGGACGTCGTGTTCCACCGCCCTGGCCGCGAAGTCCTCGATGGTGCATGCTGCAGCCGCCTCGACGAGCACCTCGACCATCGCCGTCGTGTTCGCCATCCGCGACATGACGTCGGCGAAGCGCGGATCGTCGGCGACCTCGGGTCGACCCAGCGCAGCGCACAGTCCTCGGAACTCCGAGTCGGTGACCGGCGATGCCGCAGCGAAGCCGTCGGCCAGACGGGTCACCGAGTAGTTCGCGGCGATCGTCGGTGAGCGGGTCGCGTCGTCGTCGAGCAGCGCTGCGTCCATCGCCGAGTCGGGCCACATGAACGCGATCGCCGTGTCGAGCATCGCGAGTTCGATGTGCTGGCCGCCCGCGCGACCGGTCGCCCGCGCGAACAGCGCTGCCGTGATCGCCTGCGCAGCGGTGTATGCGGTGGTCTTGTCGCAGATCAGCGTGCGGTACAGCGCCGGTTCCCCGCTGACAGGGTCACCCTGCACGCTCGCGAGGCCCGACGCCGCCTGGATCACGTTGTCGTACACCCTCCGTGTGCTGTACGGCCCGTCCTGGCCGTAACCGGAGATCGAGGCGTAGATCAGGTCGGGGTTGCGGGCACTGACGTCGTCGAAACCGAGTCCGAGTCGATCCATCGCGCCGGGTCGGAAGTTCTGGATCAGGACGTCGGCATCGTCGATCAAGCGGAGCACCACGTCCCTGCCGGCCTGTTGTTTGAGGTCGACGACGATCGAACGCTTGCCGCGGTTGTTGTTGGCGAAGATGCCGGTCATTCCGCCCTTGCTCGTGCCCAGGAAGCGCATGATGTCGCCGAGTCCAGGCGACTCGACCTTGACGACGTCTGCGCCCTGGTCGGCGAGCATCATCGCCGCCAACGGGCCCGAGATCATCACCGACAGGTCGACCACCTTGATGCCGTCGAGCGGCCCCGTGTTCCCCGAAATCCCCATGGCCGCATGCTTGCACCTGGATGGGTGGCATCATGCAGCCGTGCTGTCCGAGCCGATCCCGCTGACGGTCATCGGCGGCTACCTCGGGTCCGGCAAGACCACGCTGCTGAATCAGCTCCTGCGACACCCCGGTGGTCGGCGTCTCGGCGTGATCGTGAACGATTTCGGTTCACTGGCGATCGATGCAGACCTTCTGGAGAGCGTCGCCGGTGACGGGTTGATCAGCCTCCCGAACGGTTGTGTCTGCTGCACGGTCGGCGCTGGATTGCGCGAGGCGCTCGACGCACTGGCGATCAGCGCCTCGCGGCCCGATCACATCGTGATCGAGGTCAGTGGGGTCGCCGATCCCGCCGTGGCGGCCGCGTGGGGGACGGTGCCCCCGTTCGAGCCTGCCGGCGTGGTCGTCCTGGCGGATGCAACGTCGGTCGTCGAGCGGGCGCGAGACCGTTACGTCGGCGGCGAGGTGACGCGCCAGATCGCCGGCGCCGACTTCGTCGTGGTCACGAAGTCGGATGCCTGTGACGATCGGCAGCTCGCGGCAGTCGACGGGTGGGTGGCGGAGACGAGCGGGGGAGCACCGTCGATCCGCGTCGTCCACGGACGCGTGCACGCTGACGTGATCCTCGGCACCGGGTCGCTTCGGTCCGTGCCGGCACCCGACGAATCGGCAAGGCACGAGGATCGGTACGAAACGTGGTCGTGGACTTCGAACGAACCAGTGGCGCGCCGCGTGATCGACCGTTTCGTCGAGGCCCTCCCGGCCGAGGTGATGCGCGTGAAGGGACGGGTGCTCCTCGACGACGGCACCTGGATCCTCGTTCAGGTGGTCGGGCGCCGCGCCGACGTGACGCCGACCGCTCCTGCCGATCGCTCCGAACTCGTGGCCATCGCCCTCCGGAACTCCTCGCCGACCCCCGGCCCGAACCCGTTCGCGCTGCATTTCGGGTGACCCGTCCCACCCAGATCCGCACGCAAACGTGAAGAGGAAGGTGCGGTTGGGTCAGGGGCGGGCGGCTTCGAAGGGGGTGCCACCGACGACGGTGCCCCACACCCCGATGTCCTTGATCGCCATCGGGTCGACGGTGAGCGGATCGTCCTCGAGGATCGTGAAGTCGGCCGCCTTGCCGCACTCGATCGTGCCGAACTCGGCGTCGAGGTGCATCTGGTAGGCGGAGCCGAGCGTCACCGCACGCAGCGCCGACTCGGCCGAGATCCGCTCGTGCTCGCCGAGGACGCGGCCCGATGGCGTAACCCGATTGACGGCACACCACATCGTGTGCAGCTGCCCGAGTGGCGTGATGTTCGCGTCGGAGTGCAGCGAGAACGACACGCCTTCACGCTCTGCGGTGGCGGCCGCTTCCATCCGGCGGGCCCGTTCCGGCCCGACGGTGATGTCGTGGTGCTGGTCGCCCCAGTACCAGAGGTGGTTGGCGAAGATGTTGGCGCACATCCCGAGCTTGGCCATCCGCCGGTACTGCGCCGCCGAGGTGAGCTGGCAGTGCTGCACCGTGTGGCGGTGGTCGAGCCACGGGTGCTCGATGACGAGCTGTTCCACGGTGTCGATCCATGCATCGATCGTGAGGTCGCCGTTGCAGTGCGCGTGGATGTTGATGCCCCGCTCGTGAAACGGCCGAGCGATCTCGACCAACTGGTCGGGCGGCACCATCCACTGTCCGTGATCGGCGCCGGTGTAGTAGCCGGGCCAGCTCATCTTGGCGGTGAAGCCCTGGATCGAACCGTCGAGCACGATCTTGAGCCCCGCGGTGCGCAGCTTGTCGGTGTCGCCGGCCGCGAGCTTCAGGAGCAGGTCGGCAGCGTCGGACCAATCGGAACTCCCTGGCGGCAGGCCGTGGAGATGACGTTGCAGGATGCGGGCCGGGTAGTCGTCGCGGTCCACGACGTCGTGCCAGTCGGCGACCTCCTCGGGCCGGGTCAGCCCGAAGCTGCCGAGGTCGCAGAGCATCGTCGTGCCGGTGTTGGCACACAGCTGGCCGAGTGCCTCCAGCGATCGTGGGTCGGTCATCGCGCGCCCGATCACTGCGATGCCCGAGCGGGCCAGCGCGATCGCCGGCATCTCCTGGAGTTCGCCGTTCGGGTCGCCGTTGGCGTCGCGGGCGACCCCCGGGGTCGTCACTGCGCGGGTGATCTCGTGGCGTTCGAGCATCGCCGTGTTGACCGTGGCGAGATGGGCGCTCGCATGGAACACGAAGATCGGACGGTCGGTCGAGACCCGGTCGAGGTGCTCCCGGGTCAGGCGTTCCTCGCCGGTGAAGTAGATCGGGTCGAACCCGCCGACCACGATCGGGTCAGACGAGCCCTGCGTCTCGTCGTCGAGCTCGCGGAGGCGGTCGAGGAACGCGTCATAGGTCCGGATCCCGGGTGTGACGCCCCCGTCGACGCGGTGGCGGTCGAACCAGCCGACGTAGGGGAGCAGTGCGAACGCCCCCTCGAGTCGGTGGCCGTGCGCTTCGATCATCCCCGGCGTCAGCACGTGGTCGGCGAATCGTCGATCGATCTCGTGCGGCCCCCAGCTCGCGCACTCCTCCAACGTCCCCGCCGCGAGGATCTTGCCGTCGCGCACCGAGACGGCCTCGACCTCCGGTTGGGCAGGGTCCATCGTGACGATGGTCCGGGCGGGGTAGATCGTGGTGTCGCTCACCCGTTCGACCGTACCCGGGCGTCCCCACGCTGTCTGTGTTGCAGTTCGGGTGGGCCGTCCCACCCGAGTTGCACCACGAACGTGGTTGGTACCGGCGCGGAAGGACCCGGCGAGCAGGTCGCCGTGTTCGGCGCCCTGGCGAGGTTCGGTGAAGATCCGGAGGTCGGTCGACTGCAGGACCGGGCAGAGTCGAGGCCGGCGGCACGATCACCCAGCAGCAATGGAGCCCGGCCACGTCCCAAGCGCTAGTTTCGGTGCTCGTGCCGGGACTGATCAGGCGAGTGGGACGTGCCCCCGGGAGGTTCGCGAGGAACATCTCGGTCGCGAGCCGCCTTGCCCTCGTGGTTGTGCTCGTTGCGCTCGTCTCGGTCGTGGTCACGTCGGTCGTCGGTCTGAATCAGGGGAGCCGCCTCGCCGACAAGGAGATCGAAGATCAGCTGTCTGCCGTGAGGGCCGCCCGATCCAACCAGGTGGCTCGATACATCGGCAGTCTCGAACGGACGATCGTCGGCCAGGCGCTCACGCCGCGGCCGGCGGTGGCCATCGAGCAGTTCTCGGAGGTCTTCACGCGACTCGACGCCGAGCCGGTGAGTGCGCGAGATCAGGCGCTGGTCGAGGAGTACTACCGCGACGTGGTGGTGCCGGAGCTCTCCGAGGCGCGCGATCGGCCCGTCGGAGTCTCCGGCCTGGCTCCGGTGTCCCCTGCAGCGATCACCCTGCAGGCGAGCTACGTGGTCCCGGATCCCGAGACGGGGGAGGCCCCGACGGGGCTGCCCGAATGGTCAGCGATCGACGATCCGCTCGACGCCGCCCTCAGTGAATTCGCGCTGCGCGCCGGATTCGAGGACGTCTACCTGATCGAGCCGGAGGCCTATGTCGTGGTGTACTCGACGGCGAAGGAGATCGATTTCGCAACCAGTCTCCGTGCAGGTCCACACAGTGGGTCGCAACTTGCGGCGCTGATCGACGAACTCGCCGACGATCCCACGCCCGGCGACGTGGCGGTCCGAGACTTCGCCCCCTATGCGCCGGCAGGAGATCAGCCGAGTGGCTTCGTCGGCAGTCCGATCTTCCTCGATGGGGAGCTTGCGGGCTACGTCGCTGGACGGTTCGACACCGACGAGCTCACGGCAATCATGACCAACGAGCAGACCTGGGGAACCCTCGGCGAGACAGGCGAAACCTACGTCGTCGCGTCGGATGGCACGATGCGTTCCGACGCCAGGTTGTTCCTCGAGGACCGGTCGGCGTACTTCGACCAGGTCGAGTTGGCTGGCACGGCAACCGCCGACGAGATTCGCTCGATGAGCCACTTCGACACCACTGCATTGTTTCAATCGATCGAGCTCGAGAACGCCGAGGCGGCGTTCGACGACGCGTCGGACATCGAAGAGGTCACGAACTACCTCGGCCAGGAGGTGCTGTTCGATGGTCAGCCTGTCGAGATCGTCGGTCTCGACTGGGCGGTCGTCGCCGAAGCCGAGGTTGCCTCGATTCGTGCTCCGATCGATGAGTTCACCCGGAACCTGCTGGTTGCGATTGCCGTGTTCATCGTGGTGGTGACGTTCCTGGCCGTGCGGTGGTCCGATCGGCTGCTCGAGCCGCTGCGGATCATCTCGACGCGCCTGCGAGCCATCCGCGACGGCGGCGAGCCAAACCGCGAGCCAGAGATTCCCGACGGAAGCGCACGCGAGTTCGTCGAGCTCGCTGACGACATCGACACGATGCTGGTGACGCTCACCGAGCGGACCGCTGCCGCGCGGCAGCGTGCCGACGAACGGCGCCTGCTCCTGCGCAGGCTGCTTCCGGCGCCGATTGCCGAACGAGCGGAGGCCGGTGATCGAGATGTCGTCGAGCAGGTCGCCGAGGCGACGGTTGCGGTCATCGTGATCGGGGGACTGGGCTCGCTGGTCACCGCCGGAACCGCAGACCGGGCACGCCAGCGGCTCGACCGGTTCGTCGCCGAAGCCGATGACCTGGCCGCCGAACGCGGCGTCGACCGGGTGCAGCTCACCGGCGACGCGTATGTCGCTGCATGCGGGACCATTCGCCCCCACCTCGACCACGCAGCACGTACGGCGGACTTCGTGTTCGATGTGCTCGAGATGCTGCGCGACCTCGATCCGGAGGGCGACCTGTACGTGCGGGCTGGTCTCGACGTCGGGCCCATCACCGTGGGCCTCACCGGTGGCGCCCGGTTGATCCACGACACGTGGGGGGCCACAGTGCAGCTCGCCACCGATCTGGCCCGCAGCGCACGCCCGGGTGAGGTCCTCGTCTCCGAGGCGTGTCGGGCCCGGCTGCCAACGAACTATCGATTCGAGCCGACGCCTCGCGATGGCGTGAGCGTGATGAGCAGTGTCGTGGCCGAGAGCGAGGTGTCGCCGTGATCGATTCGTTCGCTGCGTCGAACGTCCTGGTGGCGTCGATCGTGATCGTGGTCTTGCCGGCGCTGATCATCGGTGTGGGCGAACTCGAGGAACGGCTCCGCCAGCGCGATTCGAGTTTCGGGCCGGCGGTGACCACGGTGCGGGTCTGGGTCGTCCCGCTCACGGCGGTCTGGTTGTTGTCTCGGACCCTGTTCGAGGTGCAGGCCGACAACGTCTTCGTTCGCGTCCTCGCGACGGCGTTGCTGATCGCTCTGGCAGCAGCAGTGTTGTCGGCGTTTCGCGTGGTGGTGTCGCGCATCGCGGATCGTCCTCGGCGCAGCGGCCAGCGGGCGGTTCCGCGCCTGCTGCTCGCTGTTCCTCGGCTCGCGGCCATCCTGCTCACGGCGTGGCTCCTGCTCGCCGGCATCTGGGACATCAACCTGTCGGCAGCGCTGACAGCCCTCGGTGTGACGTCGCTGGTCGTCTCGTTCGCGCTGCAGGACACGCTCAGCGGAATCGCATCCGGTTTCACGCTCCTCGCCGACCAGCCGTTCAGCGCAGGGGATTGGGTCAGCACCGGAAACGGCGAGGGCCGGGTCGTCGATGTCAACTGGAGAAGCACGCGCGTGGAGGACCGCAATGGCGACCTCGTCGTGATTCCGAACGGCCAGCTCTCGAAGACGACGATCGTGAACTACGACCAGCCGAGCCGCCTGCACCGAGTGATGGTGCCGGTGCAGATCGAACGGACGGCGCCGCCGACCGCGGCGAAAGCCATGCTGATCGATGCTGCCCGATCGACGCCAGGCGTGGTTTCCGATCCGCCTCCGTTCGCCTTCGTGACCAACATCGCTGACCCCGTGGTCGACTATCAGGCGTACATGTGGATCGACGACTACGCGATCGAGCCGCGGGTTCGAGCCGATTTCGCATCGCTGGTCTGGTACCTGTCGTACCGTCACGGCGTGCCGCTCCCGAACCCGGCCCAGGACCTGTACCTGTTCGACGGCACGGCGGCCGCGGCGCTCTCGCAGACGTCATCTGCTGACGTTCGTCGCGCGCTCCTCGGTGCACCGTTGTTCGCCGAGGTGTCCGATGACGTGCTCGACGGCGCGGCTGCTGCCTCGACGATCGACACCTATCAGGCGGGCGAGGTGATCGTCGCCCCAGGTGTGCTCGACGGCCTCTCCATCCTGGATCACGGACAGGCCCGGCTGATGTTGTCGTCCGGAGATGACGACGACATCGAAGTTCTCGATCAGGCCGCAGGCGAAGTCCTCGGCCTGCTCGGAACGCTGCCACAGCCCGGGTACCAGGCGTTCGTCGTGGCCAAGGTCGACTGCCGGGTCGTGCGGATTCCTCCGGACGCTGCAGCGGCAGCGCTGGCGGGCTCGTCGGGACTGGCGGCGGCACTCGAGCAGCTGGGAATCTCACGGCGGCGGCGTTGCGAGCGGACCCTGCGTCGTGTCTCCCGGGCGGCGGAGACCACCGGTGCGGCGGTGGATGACGCGTCGATGCCGGGTCGGGCGCCGCTCGGGGACACCACGTGAGCGTTCACGGTCGGAGTCAGCGCCGCGGCCTGCGCCGTCGGCTCGAGATCACCGTGGTCGGGGTGGCGCTCGTTTCTGTGCTGCTGCTCTCGGGGCTGAACTACCTGTTCGCCCGGATGCTGATCACCGACAGCGTGGAGGATCAGCTGAGCGCACTGCGTGACACCCGGGTGGAGGCGATCGAGCGCGGTGCCGCGCGTGTGCAGACCGACGTCGAGACGCTGGCCGTCACCCCGAGCGTGATCACTGCGCTCGAGGAACTCGCTGCGGCCTATGTCGACAGCGATGTCGACCTCACGGCGGCGGAGTCGGCAGAGCTCGAAGCCGCCTACGACATTGCCTTCGAGCCGCTCCGGGAAATCGGGCAGGACGTTCCTGTCAGTTCGGTCCTGCCCGCGTCGGAGTCGGGGCGGTACGTGCAGTACCAGTACATCCTGCGCAATCCCGACGAGTTCGACGATCGAGACCGGCTCGACGACGCGGGTGATGGTTCGAGCTACAGCGAGGCTCATGCAGAACATCACCCCCAGTTGCGTGCGCTCATGGAGAACATCGGCATGAGCGATCTGATGCTGATCGACGCGAACACCCAGGACGTCGTCTACTCGGTGAAGAAACGGATCGACATCGGCACGAGCTCGACGAACGGTCCCTGGGCCGAGAATGCTCTGGGCGAGGTCATCGACGGGCTCAGTAGTGCCACCGTGGGCGACGCCGTCATCTCCGACACGTCCTTCTACATCCCCGCCCGCGGTCAGGCGGTGATCTTCATCGCAACGGCAATACGTTCGGGATCAAAGGTGGTCGGTGCCGTCGTCGCCGAGCTGCCGGTCGACGTCATCACCGATCTCGCGACGGCACAACAGGACTGGGAGCTGCTCGGTCTCGAAGAGAGCGGCGACATCTACTTGGTCGGCGCCGACGGATTGCTGCGTACCGATACCCGGAGCTGGCTCGATGACCCCGAGGATTTTCTTGCCGAGTTCTCCGAGCGCAACGGCGACGAGACGTTGATCGAACAGATGCGCTTCGTCGGATCAGCGGCGCTCACTCAGCAGGTCGACAACCAAGCTGTTCGAGAGGCCCTCGCCGGCAACACCTTCACGGGCAGGGTGACCAACTACCGCGGCGAGAAGACGTTCGCTGCCTCTGGGCCGCTTCAGATTGGAGATCAGGAGTGGGCAGTCGTCGTCGAACAAGAACGGTCCGAAGCCACGGCCGGCCTCTCCACGCTGCTGCGCAGCACCTTGGTGGTGATCGCGATCCTGCTTCCCGTGACGGCGCTGCTCGCCTGGTGGCTGGCGCGCTCGCTCACTCGTCCGTTCCGCCAACTCGTCGAAGGGGCTGGTCGCATCGCCGGCGGGGAAACCGCGTTGGGCCTCGCGGAACTCGGCAACAACGAACTCGGTGACATCGGCCGTCAACTCGAACTCGTCGCGGGCAGGCTCGAAGGAGAGGAAGCAGCGATTCTCGCCGAGGAAGCACAGATCAACGACGTCCTCGGCGCAGTGATCCCGCCGAGGCTGATCGATCGTGTGCGTCGTGGCGAACAGAGCATCACCGACCTCTTCGACACCGCGACGATGATCTCGGTGCTCGTCGACGGAATCCCGGAGGCGACGGGTTCCGATCAGGACACGGTCCTGGAGATCAACGAGTACCTGGTCGACGGGATCGACCAGTTGCTCGAGTCGTACCAGATCGAGCGCGTGCGCCGGTCGTCGAGCAATGCGCTGTTCGCAGCCGGTATGGGCGATGACGACGACGGCATCGACGGCGCGCTGCAGTTCGCCGCCGAAGCAATGAAGCTGGTGGCCAGTGCCGGTGAGGAGTACGGCCAACGGCTCACGATTCGTGCCGGCATGGCAACCGGCGAAGTGGCCAGTGGCGTGATCGGCCAGCAGCAACTCACGTTCAGTGTCTGGGGAGAGCCCGTCAGCGAAGCGTTCACGCTGGCCTCACTGGCCAGGCCGGGGGAGATCTTGGTCGACGCCGCCGTGTGCGACGCGGTCGGACCACCGTGGGAGGTCACCGCCCGAGATGGACTGTCGGGCCTCGACGAGGATGTCGAGGCATGGACGATTCGTCTGGCTCAGTAGGTCGAGTCCACCTGCGCGACACTGTCGGCCATGGCTCCCCTCCACCAGCACCGCCGACCCGTCGACGACGTCATCGGCGATCTCACCGCCAAGCGCATCAACGATGTCAAGTGGTCTGACGGTCGCACCTTCGGGATGGTCTACGACGGCGGCCCGTCGGTGCACGAGGTGGCGGAGCAGGCAGCTCGTCTCTACCTGCACGAGAACGCGCTGAACACCAAGGCGTTCCCGTCACTCGGCCAGATCCAGTCCGAGGTGGTCGGCTGGACCGCGGGCCTGCTCCACGGCGACGACGCGGTGGCCGGGTTTCTCACCAGCGGCGGAACCGAGTCGATCCTGTGCGGGGTCCTTGCAGCTCGCGAGCGTGCGGCCGTCGAACGCGGGATCAGCGAGCCAGAGATGGTGGTGGCCGAGTCCGCCCACGCCGCGTTCCACAAGGCGGCGCACAACTTCGGTCTGAAGCTGCACAAGGCGCCGGTGAAGGACGACTGGACCGCCGACGTCGAGGCGATGGCGGCGCTGTGCAACGACAACACCGTGCTCGTCGTGGGATCGGCCCCGCAGTACCCGCAGGGCGTGCAGGACGACATCCCTGCGATCGCCGCCCTGGCAGCGTCGATCGGCGCCAACTGCCACGTCGATGCGTGCATGGGGGGCTTCGTGTTGCCGTTCGTCGAGATGCTCGGTCGTGAGGTGAAGCCCTGGGACTTCCGGGTCGACGGTGTCACCACGATCTCCGCCGACATCCACAAGCTGGGCTATGCCCCGAAGGGCGTGTCGGTGATCCTCCACCGCAACAAGGCGTCGCGTTCGTATCAAACGTTCGTGTTCGACGACTGGCTCGGCGGGTTCTACGCGTCGCCGAACATGCAGGGCACCCGGTCGGGTCTGCCGATGGCGTGTGCATGGGCGGTGATGTCGCACCTCGGCGTCGAGGGGTACCTCGACCTGACCCGCCAGACGCTCGAGAACGCCGACACGTTCCGTGCCGGCGTGGCCGCCATCGACGGCATCCGGGTGCTCGGCGACGGACAGTTCCACCTGGTCGCCATGGCATCGGACCCGGCGTTCGACCCCGAGATCGACATGTTCGCGCTCGGGGATGCACTGCTGGCCAAGGGCTGGTTCCATGACCGCCAGGGCCCACCCGACAATCTCCACTCGACGATCAGCAACACCAACACCGGCGTGATCGATCAGTACCTCGCCGACCTCGCCGAGTGCGTCGCTGCGGTCGTCGGCACCCACACCGACGACCGCAGCACCAACTACGCCACCCTCGAATAGCCGGTACGGAGTGGCCGGGGGAGCGCCGCGGAAGCGGGTGCTGCCGAGGTGTTCCGAACGGCACGAGGCCGATCGGTTCGGGTCCGGTCAGTTGATCTGACGGGAATGATCGGCCCAGAAGGGCTCGCGGAGCTTGAACTTCTGGAGCTTTCCGGTGGCCGTGCGAGCCAACTCGTCGCGGAACTCGACCTTCTTGGGGCACTTGTAGCCCGCCAGCTTGGTCTTGGTGAACGCGATCAGGTCGGCCTCGGTCAACGAACTTCCCGGCGAGGTGACGACCAGCGCAGTGACGAGTTCGCCCCACTTCTCGTCGGGGATGCCGATCACGGCGACTTCGGTCACCTCGGGATGCTGGAAGATCGCGTCCTCGACCTCGATCGACGACACGTTCTCGCCACCGGTGATGATCACGTCCTTCTTGCGGTCGGAGATCGTGATGTAGCTGTCGTCGTCGATGAAGCCACCGTCGCCGGTGTGGAAGAACCCGTCGTGGATCGCCGCGTCGGTCTGGTCGGGCTGTTCCCAGTAGCCGGCCATGATCATGTTGCCGCGCGCCATGATCTCGCCGTCCTTGCTGACAGCCATCGTGCACCCCACCACCGGCGCGCCTGCACGGCTGAGCTTGACCGCTCGCTTGGCGGGCGACAGATCGTCGAACTCCGCCCGCGACCGGTTCATCGTGATCACCGGAGTGGTCTCGGTGAGGCCGTAGATCTGGACGAACTCCCAGCCCAGCTCCGTCTCGCACCGCTCGATCGTGCGCGTCGGCGGGGGAGCCCCGGCCACGACGATCCGCACCCGGTTGTGACCGGGAATCGGTCGTCCGGTGTCGGCTTCCCACGTCGTTGCGGCGTCGAGGACCATGTTGAGCACGGCCGGCGCGCCGCACATCAGGGTGACGCCGTGCTCCTCGATCCGGCGAAGGATCTCCGGACCGTCGATCTTGCGGATGATGACGTGCTTGGCACCCATCCCGGTTACGGCGTAGAGCATCCCCCACCCGTTGCAGTGGAACTGCGGGAGTGTGTGCAGATACACGTCGCGATCGCTGACTCCCATGTGCCAGCCGAAGACCGATGCGTTCAGCCAGAGGTTGCGGTGCGTGAGTTGGACACCTTTGGGGCGGGCGGTCGTGCCGGACGTGTAGTTGATGGTGGCCGTGGCGTCTTCGTCGGCGTCCCATGGTCGCGGTTCGACGCCGAACTTCATCACGATCGCATCGGCGTCGGCGCCGATCACGAGCTTGTGCTCGCACTCGACATCGGCCAGTGCATCAGCGAGTTCCGGGTCGACCAGCAGCACCCGCGCGCCGGAGTGGGCGACGATGTACTTGACCTCCTCGGCGACGAGGCGGAAGTTGATCGGCACCAGCACTCGGCCCGAGCCGGACACCCCGAACAGCGCAGTGAGCAGCCGGGCCGAGTTGTGGCTGACCATCGCGACGCGCTCGCCGACGCCGATGCCGAGTGCATCGAGGCCCGCGGCCATCGCTCGCGCCCGGTCGGCCATCTCGCGGTAGGTGATCGTGTCCCATGACTCGGCCGGTTGATCGGGCTCGTCGACGATGGCCGTGCGGTCGGGATAGACCAGTTCGGCGCGTCGAAGGAAGTCGTTGACGGTCAGTGCCACCTTCATGGGTGGCAACTTACGCCTCTAGGCCGGTCGGGTCCGACACGTGAGTGGCCAGGGGCGGTTGCGCTCCATGGTGAGCGCCAGGTCGAGCAACAGCGGCTCGGAGAAGTGACGGCCGACGATCTGGAGGCCGATCGGCAGTCCGTCGAGGAAGCCGGCCGGCACCGAGATGGCCGGGTTGCCGTGCAGGTTGGCCGGGAAGGTGAGGCGACCGTTGTTGGCAGCGCCCGCTTCGATGCCGCCGAACACCGAGGCGATCGGGCCCTCGGCGGCGAAGGCGACGTCGGGGTTCGTCGCCGTGATCACGAAGTCGACACCGTCGGCGGGATCGAAGATGCGTGCCATCGCTTCGTTCACCTCGGTGCGTCGCCGTTCGATTCGGGCGCGGGCCGTTGCGTCGTACTTCCCAGCGGTCGCCTCGAGCCCGTATCGCATCTCGGGGGTGAGGTCGTCGGCGCATTCGGGCCACTTGTCGGCGAGTTGCGCGGCAATCGAGATCATCCCGGAGATCGACCACGCACCGCCCATTCTGGGCACATGGGTGTCGAGGCCGATCACTCTGCGCAACCCGCAGTCGTCGATCAGTGCGGTCGCCGCCGCCTCCAACAGCTCCCACATGACCGGGGACACGACGGCACCACCCCAGTCGTCGACCACCGCGACTCGGGCACCGCGCAGTTCATCGAGATGCGTTCCCAGGCCCGCTTCCCATCCGTCGACGCGCGGGAGGCTCAGTGGGTCGCGTGGGTCGTGGCCGTTGGTGACGTCGAACCAGCGAGCGGTGTCGCGGACCGATCGGGCCATGCATCCGGTCGAGACCGTGAGGTTGCCGTACTCGGCGTGGGGGCCTCGTGGGATCCGGCCGAACGTGCCTTTGAGCCCGACGAGACCGGTGAAGCCGGCCGGGATACGAATCGACCCGCCGCCGTCGCCACCCGTGGCAATCGGGTAGACACCCCCGGCGACGGCCGACGCAGAGCCGCCGGAGGACCCGCCGGGCGTTCTGCCGTGCTGCCACGGGTTGTGGGTGGCGCCGTGGAGCTTGGTTCTGGTGAGGTTGACGCCGCCGAACTCGCTGGCGGTGGTCTGGCCCACGAGCACCGCGCCACCTCGGTCGACGAGGCGTTGGACCATCGTGGCCGTGTGCGAGGCAATGCCATTCCGCAGCGGCACGGAAGCCTCGGTGTCCGGCCACCCTTCGACGGGGGTGAGCTCTTTGACCCCGACCGGGACGCCACCGAACGGCAGCGACACGTCGGCTGCGGCGGCCGCTGCTCGGGCGGCGTCGCGATCCTCGAAGCAGACAGCGTTCAGGTCACTCGCATCGACCGCAGCGAAGGACGCTTCCAGCTCCTCGCCCGGCGACCGTTCACCCGCCCGGAATGCGGCGACCAGACCGACCGCATCTCCGCTCCAGGTTTCCGCGGGCCGGATGTCAGCGGGCTGCGTGTCGGAACTCATGGGGCCGGACTGTAGGTCCCGCCTACGATCGGCGTCGCCATGGACTCACGCACCTTTCTCGGACTCGAACCGACCCACAATCCCTTCCGTTGGAAGCTGCCCGTCACCGAGGGCATCTCGACGACGGGCAACTTCTTGTTCGGCGGCTCGGGTCTCGGCGCTGCGATCTCGGCGCTCGAGGGCACGTCCGGTCGTCAGTGTGTGTGGGCGACGGCGCAGTACCTGTCGTACGCGAAGCCGGGTGAGGTCGTCGACATCGACGTGACGATCGCGGTGAGTGGCCATCAGATCAGCCAAGCCCGAGCGGTGTGCCACGTCGCCGACCGCGAGATTCTCACGGTCAATGCTGCGCTCGGCGAACGCGACATGGAGGCGTCGGGTCAATGGGAACAGATGCCCATCGACGTACCGCCGCCGGAGGAATGCCCCGAACGTCCACGCCACGCCGAGATGTCGGGCTCGATCAACGATCGCCTCGACGAGCGCATCGTGAAAGCTCGGTCGTTCGAGGTCCTCGACGGCAGCGAGCCGGGCGACGGCCAGACGTTGCTCTGGGCGCGGCTCCCCGATGTGATCACCGGCGTCGATGCGACGACACTCGCCATCCTGGGTGACTTCGTGCCGATGGGGATCGGCCAGTCGCTCGGTGCTCGGGCGGGTGGCAACAGCCTCGACAACACGCTGCGGGTGTGCAGGATGGTGCCGACCGAATGGGTGCTGATGGACATTCGTGTCCACGCCGTCGAGCGGGGCTTCGGCCACGGCCTCGTCCACATGTTCGCCGAGGACGGAACCCTGCTCGCCACGGCGAGTCAGTCGGTGATCGTTCGCTACTGGAAGGGTGAGTGATCGACGGACTCGGTCGAGTCGGGCCTCGGACGGGGGCTATTCGTCGAACCAGTCCACGGGCTGCAGCGCATCGGGTACCACGACCTCCCAATCGCCGAACGTGAACTCGCCGTCGATCTCCGCCGAGTACGTGACGAAGACCCTCGAGCCGACCCCAAGGTTGGGGTAGACGGCGAGCGCAACGTTGTCGACGGTTCCCGGTCGGGCGTCGAGGAAGTCGGTGTAGAGCGGCTCGTACTGCCGGCCGTCGGCGCTCACGGCCTCGATCGCGTACATCTGAATCGTGTCGGTGGCTTGGTCGCTCACGTCAAGCCTCCACTGGATGAACAAGCACGAATCGACGATTTCCGGTGGTTCGAATGCCTCGTCGACGCTGATCGCGCAGAAGTCGGAGGACTCCGGCCCAGCGGTGACGGCGATGAGGTCCACCCGTGCGTTCAGGGGTCCTTCCTCGAGCACCGGACGGTCCACGCTCGCATTCACTCTGTCTGGGTCGACGTCGCTCTGCCAGACGACTGCCACGGTCTCATCGGTGACCTCCGGTGGCGTGGGAGCCTCGGTCCCGGTCGGCGCATCGGTCGTGCTCGGCGAAACGGTGGTGTCGCTCGGCTCGGAGGGAGTCGGAGCTCCCGAGGTGATCGGTGTGGTGGTCGTGGCATCGAGCGACTCGGCTGACGGCTCCCCGTCGTCGTCGGAGCCGATTGCTGCAATCGCGCCGACCAGGAGGAGCAGCGCAGCGACCCCGACGATGAACCACCACTTCCGCGATGCCGGTGCGGGATCTGTGCTGGGAGAGGCTGGTGTGAGCGGCTTGGGGGCGGGGAGTCCGGGGTCACTCATACGGGCTGCAAGCTAGTGCGACTCCGCCGTTCCATCGCGGACGTCGGCTGTCGCAACAGCGAGTCTGGATTCGCCGACGGGGCCGCCTCGGGGCGGCGACACCAGCGGTGTCGGCATCGTTGCTGCGCCGGGTGACTGCGTAGTGTCGGCGCCATGGCGCTCCCGATTCGACCTGGCATGACCGTCCCGCTCCCCGGCCCCCTGCACAGTCACCGTGAGAAGCTGTCGGCACTCGCCGACATGGGGTACACGGACATCTGGTCGGCCGAATCCGACGGCGCCGACGCGTTCACCCCTCTCGCGTTGGCTGCGGCCTGGGAGCCTCGGCTGCGGCTGGGGACGGCGATCGTCCCTGCGTACACCCGGGCGCCTGCCTGCATGGCCCAGAGCGTTGCGTCGATGGCCGACGCCGCGCCCGGACGATTCGCGATCGGCATCGGCTCGTCGAGCAACGTGATCGTCGAGCGGTGGAACGGCGTCCCGTTCGAGGAGCCGTACAAGAAGGTCCGCGACGTCGTGCGGTTCCTCAAGGACGCGCTCGGCGGCGAGAAGATCAAGCACGCCTACGACACCTTCGAGATCAACGGCTTCAAGCTCGGCGTGCGCCCCGAGCAGACGCCGCCGATTCTCGTCGCAGCGCTGCGCGAGGGCATGCTGCGTCTTGCCGGTCGCGAGGCCGACGGTGCCATCATCAACTGGCTGTCACCCGAGGACGTCGCAACCGTGGCGCCAGTCGTTCGCGATGCCGCTGGTGGCGACGATCGAGAGATCGTCGCTCGGATCTTCTGCTGCCCCAGCGAGAACACCGAGGCGGTCCGAGCTGCGGCGAAGTTCGCGATCGCTGCCTATCTGAACGTCCCCGTATATGCGGCGTTCCACGAATGGCTCGGCCGTGGCGACCAGCTGCAGGGGATGTGGGATGCCTGGAAGGCGGGCGACCGCAAGGCGGCGCTGTCGGCGATTCCCGACCAGGTGGTCGACGATCTCGTCGTTCACGGTTCGCCCGCCGACTGCCGACGGAAGATCCAGGCCTACTTCGACAACGGGGTCACGACCAGCTCGCTGGCGATCCTGCCGCTCGATCCCGACCTCGACTACTGGCAGGCCGTCACCGACCTCTCGCCATCGGCGGGCTGATGGTGGTCGGGACCGGATCGGGTCTCCGACAGATCGACACCTGACAGCAGCACACCGCGTCCGGACGCCGTGTTCACGAATGGCGTCGGATCGGCGTGGCTGCGCCGACTCCTTTCGACACGGACGGCGTCTTCGAACACGCTCGCGACGGTGTGCCCTCTTGTGCAGCGCATGCCTTCACCTCGCGGTCGAGGTCGTCATCGATACGTACCGTCGTTCGCTCCGAGAGCGTTTGGACATCGACGTGTGGCATCGAGCTGCTCAAGCGGCTTGGTCGTGGCGAGGTGCGGCAGTCGGGCTGCCGTCGCCGGTGCGGTCCGCGAGCATCTGGCGGATCTCGGCGACGTGGCGCAGGCCCCGTTCGCGGGTGTCCTTGCTGAGCAGGAAGCGGGCCGGCGTGGCGGGCGCGACGAGCGAGGGGAGCAGCGTGAGTTGTTCGGTCGACGGGAGTTGGGAGCGGGTCGCTGACTTCATGGATCCCATCATGACCAATGGCTGTCACAGAGTTCCCTGAACCGCGTCAGCCCAGCTCAACGATGGTGTTCCCGGTGCTCGAACTCAGCCGAGCGCCATCAGTGAGATGCCGGCGACCACGCCGAGGATGCCGATCATCTGCCACCATCGCAGCGTGTCCTCGTCGAATGCGGCGGCCAGCGTGGCCGACACGGCCGGGAACATCGAGGCCGAGACGGCGACCGTGGCGAGGGAACCCTGTTGCGCGCCGAGCGCGAAGGCGACGATCGCCAGCGATCCGCAGGTCCCCGAGATCAGCATCGGTCCGAACAGCGGCCGAGGTGGCAGCCGGGGCACACGTCGGGCTGTCGCCAGCGCGAGCATGACCACGAGCGCTGTGACGCGCTGGGCTGCCGGTGCCCAGGCCCCACTGTCCTCGCCGGCGCCACCGACGAGCGTGAACGACACCCCGAAGAGCACCGATGCCGTCAGCGACAGCCCGACGCCCCGCCGCAGCGTCCCCTTCAAGGTGGGGGAGTACATCACGAGCAGGAGGCTGGCAAGCGCGACGATCACGCCGACGCGCACGAGCCCTGACGGCCGATTGCCGAGCACGATGTCCCAGCCGAGCGGGATCAGCGCTGCCCCGAGGGCGACGAGTGGCCCGGCAACGGCCGCCGACGACGTCGCCATCGCTTCGTAGAGCAGCGCCAAGGCCAGCCCGACGAGCAGCCCGGACGCGACCCCGAGCAGCACGTCGCGGCCGGCGAACACGCTCGGGATGATCGACAACGCAACCAGCGCCGTCACCGCCCCGCCGAGCATCGCTCCGCTCGTTGCCGTGACGGCATTCGACCGCCTCGTGCCGTAGCGACCCAGGAAGTCGGAGAATCCGATGAACACCGACGCGAGCGCACCGAGCAGGATCGGCACTGGCTCTCAGCGGATCGTTTCGCCGGCCGTCGGCTCGTCGTTCGAGGCCCTGAAGCGGTCAGCTCTGGCCGCCGGGTCCTGACGGTAGAACGCCTGAAGTTCGGCATAGAGCGCCGGCTCGTGGGTCCGCAGGTCGAGTGGCCGATTGAAGAAGACCTCGGTGGCGACCGCGAAGAACTCGGCGGGATTCGTCCCGGCATACGGTCGGAGTACCGGCGACCCTTCGGCGCGAACCATGTCGTAGGCGGCGGTGCAGACCTCCACCCAACGTGCTCGGGCTGCGTCGTCGTCGCCGAGCGGCGGCGTGCCGTCGGTGATGCCGTCGAGCATGTCGAGCTGGTGGGCGAACTCGTGGTACACGACGTTCTGGCCTCCCGCTGGGAATCGCGCCCCGCGTCTGGCAGCAGCCCACGACAACACGACGGGACCGCGATAGTGCGCTTGGCCGGCCAGCGTCTGCGTTCCCGACGCCCGAAGCCCCGTTCCAACAGCGTGATCGCCGTGGAGCCGCACCGTGGACGGGTGCACGATCACGGACGTGAGCTGCGGATATTCGTCGATGTCCAAGCCGAGCAGCAGCATCGAAGCTTGTGCGGCGATCAGCACCCGATGGTCGTCGGTCAGCTCGAAGCCATTGGCGGCTTCCCATCGGGTGTCGTGGAGGAAGGCGGCGACCAGCGTTTCCATTCGTGCGAGTTCTGCCGGGTCGAGCATGCTCCAGTGTTCGAAGTCGCGTTCGAGAACCGCATGCCAGTCCGGATCGAAGCCTGGCGTGTCATCGCTGAACCAGCGTCGGAGACGAGCGAGCATCAGACGGTCAGCCCACGCCGAGCCCGGCGCGTACAGCCGGCGGGATCTCCTCGACACCGCCGAAGTACTCGGCGAGGCGGCGCTCGGCGTCGGACCCGAACAGGATCTCGGCGACCTCGGCGAGACCGCTCGAGGTGGCGATGTCGTCATCGTGGACGACGAGGTCGATCTTCGAGCGACGTCGCATGAAGTCCTCGAGTCGTGTCACCATTTCGCTTCGGGCAGCCGTGTGGAGCTCGACCCGGAGGTAGTCGGCCGAACCCATGATGTCTTCTGCCATGTGCGGGTCCTCGCGGATGGCTTCGAGCATGGCGAACGCCCGTCGTCCGTAGCGGCGCCACAGACGGTCGGTGAGCGGTTCGGTGTCGGTCTTGGTGCGGTACCGGTCGAGCTGCATCAGCCGGGCCTGTCGGTAGAACTCGTCGCGGGTGGCCGGGGCGGGCTCGCCGTACCAGTTGTGCAGGTCCGGTTCGAGCGGAACGCCGAGATGCTGGATTTCTGCGGCGACTTCTTCGCCGACGTTGATGCAGTCGGTGAGCTTGCCGCCGAACACGGTGACCACGCTGCGGGTTCGGTCCGGTCTCGATCGCGTGCTTCCGACTCAGTTTGGTCCAGTCGACGTCGCTGTGGTCGCCGCTGCGACGTTTCACGACCAGCGGTCGGACCCCGCAACGCTCGGCGATGATGTCGTCACGGGTGAGCGGTGTCGGGAGGTCCATCCGTGGCGTTGATCTGGTCGAGGAGGAAGTCGACGTCGTCGTCGGTGACCTCGGTGAACGGTGTGTCGACGCGGGTGTCGGTGGTGCCGATCACCGAACGCCGACCCATCGGGATCACGTAGAACAATCGCTGAGAGTCGTCGAAGAACGCCAGGACCTTGTGGTGGGCGGTGGTCGTGAGGCGCGGGAACGACGAGGTGGATGCCCTTCGAGTAGACGATGCGATGGTCGGTGGTGAGCCCCCACTGCTGGTTGACGTCGTCGACGAACGGTCCCGCGGCATTGACGATCGTGTTCGCCGTGGTGGTGAACTCCTCGCCGTTGTCGACATCGCGGAGCCGGACCGTCCAGTGCCCACCGGAGCGTTTCGCCGACACCATCTCGACGTAGTTCGCTGCGGTGGCGCCGGCGTCGATCGCTGCACGGACGAACGAGAAGACGAAACGGGCGTCGTTGTCGACGAGAATGCCGTCGTAGTACTCGATGCCACCGAGCGCATTCGACGTGTCGATCGCCGGTTCTTCGCGTTCGATCTGGTCGGTCGACAGCACCCGCGGTCGCCGCGTGCCGAACATCCCGATGATCCAGTACGCGAGCGAGCCGAGTCCCGCGAACCAGGGCTTGTACGGGGAGGTCTCGTCGAGTGCTGCGTAGAACCCGATCTGTTTGATGTTGTCCGGGTACGCCTTCATCAGCCGGTTGCGTGATCGACAGAGCTTCCAGACGAGCGGGAGCTCGTAGTTCTCGAGGTACTTGAAACCGCCCCACACCAGATTCGACGACGCCTGGCTGGTGAAGTGCGCGAAGTCCCCGCGGTCGATGACGGCCACCTGAGCGCCGCGGCCGGCGAGCGAGGCGGCCGCAACAGCGCCATTGATGCCACCACCGACCACCAGGGTGTCGAAGGTCTCGGTTCGGAGCCGTTCGATGTGGCGCTCGCGCAGTGTCATGCGGCGTTCACGATCGCGATCACGGCGACCACGCTGCCGATTCCGACGGCGACCGGGGTCGCCCAGATGGTCCATGACGGCCCGCGGCGATAGGACGGCGCGAGCATGACCGCGCCGCAGATCGCGCCGGCGGTGGCCCCACCGAGATGGCCGCCGATCGAGATGCCCGGGATGGCGAAGGTGATGAACAGGTTGAGGATCAACGCAGCGCCGATCCCGGTGGTGAAGGGATTGACGCCGCGTCGCCAGAGACCGACCGTGGCAGCGGCCAGTAGTCCGAACACGGCGCCGGACGCTCCGGCGGTGATGCCTCCGCTGTCGACCAGGACCACGCCGAGCGATCCGCCGAGCAGCGAGGCCATGTACAGCAGCAGGTAGTTGACGCGCCCGAGCACCGGCTCGAGCATCGGGCCGAGCACATACAGGAAGTACATGTTGAACGCCAGGTGGAGGACGCCGAAATGAAGGAAGCCCGACGTCACCAGGCGGTACCAGCCGTCGGGCTCGGTGATGTAGATGCTTCCGTCGTCGCTCTGCCAGGCGATCGGTTGGACCAGCACGTCCTTGCTCAATCCGAATCGGAGGTGAACGTCGGTGACGCCGCCGCTCAGCGCTGAGGGTTCACGGGTCACCACGAACACGTAGACGAAGATCGCGACGTTGATCGTGATCAACGTCATCGTCACCAGGATCGGCTGACGGGCCGACCAGAATCGTGCACTCGTTCGAGCGTCGGGTCGGCCCGCTTTGGCGCAGTCTGGGCAGTGGCTGCCCACCTGTGCCTGCACGAGACACGAGTCGCACGCCGGCTTGCCGCAACGGGTACACCGCCGGCCTGCCGGTCGGTCGGGGTGGCGATAGCAGGTGATGGTCGTGCTGGTGCGCTCGGGTGGCGGTGGGGGTGGCAACGGCACGAGACCAGGGTACCGAGTCGTCTTTGCGAGGTGACGGCGAGCAGGTGGGTCGCTGAGCGACGGTGGGCGGAGCGGCGCCGTCAGTGCGGTGCCAGCATCTGCAGTTCGCTCGCCGGGCCAGGAGCGCCCAGAAGATTGCCCTGCACGAGGTCGCAGCCGGCCGAGCGCAGACGCCGCAGCTGATCCACGCTGCTGACGCGTTCGGCGACGACGCGCATCCCGAGCGCGTGTGCGAGCAGCACGATCGCCCGAACGATGCGGGTGTCGGCGTCGGTCGATCCCGACGGGAGAGCGAGCGAACCGTCGAGCTTCAGGAGGTCGGCGCCCACATCCGTGAGCACCGACAGGGCGTTGGCGCCGGTGCCGAAGTTGTCGATGGCGACCTGGACGCCGGAGCGACGCAACGCTCTGACCGAACGATCGACGTCGGGATTCTGGCCGAGCAGGGCGGTCTCGCGAGCCTCAAGCACGAGGCGCTGGTGCCCGAGGTCGTGGAGTCGGAGCATGGAGTGCACCACGTTCACGAACGATGGGCTGGCGAGCTGGACGTGCGACACGTTCACGTGGACGGCGAACTCGGGATCGACCAGCTCCTCGTCGATCCACCGGCGGGTCTCGATCAGGGCGCGTTCGAGCACGAATTCGCCGAGCCGGCCGATGGCTCCCGACTCCTCGGCGACCCGGACGAACGCCGTTGGCTCGATGGGCCCGTGCGTGTGGTGGTGCCAACGAACGAGCGCCTCGGCACCGACTGCCCGTCGCGTCACCGCGGAGAACAGCGGCTGGAAGTCGACGGTGAGTTGTCGGTCGGAGATCGCCCGTGTCAGTTCCGCGGCGAGCTCTGACCGCGCCTGTGCTGCCGAGCGCATCTCAGCCGTGAACAGCACGCAGCGCTTGCGGCCGGTGGCTTTGGCCTCGTACATCGCAGTGTCGGCGTTGCCGATCATGGTGGCCGCGGCGATGTGGTCCGGCGTGGCGAGGATCTCGTGGTCGCTGACGGCGACACCGATGCTCACCGAGAAGTGCAGGTCGAGCAGCCGGATACGGACACGGCCGGTGAGGGCGCGCTGCATCCGTTCCGCGAGTTCGAGAGCAGCGGCCACGTCGGGCACGTCGGAGCACACGACGAGGAACTCGTCGCCGCCGATCCTGGCCACGCGATCCTCGGGGCGGACGCTGTCGGCCAGTCGTCGGGCGGCCGAGAGCAGGAGCCGGTCCCCGATCGCGTGTCCCAGAGCATCGTTGACGTACTTGAGTCGGTCGACGTCGATGAAGATCGCAGCGACATGGCCAGGACGGTTGCGCTGGTCGGCGATCGCACGCGCAAGGGTCGACATGATCCGGCGGCGATTGGCCAACCCGGTGAGCGCATCGTGGGCGGCCTCATGTCGCAGCCGGGCGGACTCCTCGCGAGTCCGTGTGACGTCGTGTGCGATCAGCCCGACGAAGCCTCCACCTTCGAGTGCTGGATCGTGGCGTGTCGCGACCGTGGCACGGAACACTCGCGTCTCGCCGACGGCATCGATGTGGTCGACGTCGCCCTGCCAGGTGCCGACGTAGCCGCCCGCGACGAGCTGACGGGGTGCCTGGTCGAGGATCGATCGGAGCGTTCCGTGCGCGGGACCACCCGGCTGCAGGTCGACCGTCGACTCGGCTCCGAGCAGGTGGAGCGCCGAGTCGTTGGCTGCGTGCACCGTCGCGTCGAAGCCCAGCACGACCGCTGCGGTCTGGTCGGCATCGAGGAGCGATGCGATGGCGTCGCTCCACGCTGCACCGACGCGCGCAGCAGCATCGGAGCTGGTCGGCCGCTGGTTGTCGTTGTTCGCCACGGCCTGCTCCTCTCCGCTCGATTTCGTCACCATATGGCTCCGAGATCCCTGTTCAGCGCCCGTAGAACCCGGTCACCTCGGTCGACGCGATGGTCAGCACTGCCATGGCGTCCAGGAACTCGTTCGCAAGGTCTCCATCGGCAACTTCGAGCTGTTGGTTGAGCGCGTAGGCCGTGAGCCGGTACAGGTGGGGGTCGTCGCCGGGTGGCGGGCACGGCCCGCCGTAGCCGACGTCGCCGAAGAAGTTGAGGGCTTGCAGCGCGCCGGGCGGCACGTCTCCCTCGACCAGGGCGATCTCGGCTGGGTCGAGCCCGGCGATCACCCAGTGGACGAACGGTTGGCCATCGCTGACAGTGGAGTCGTCGACCAGCGCAACGGCAATCTCGGCGGTACCGGCTGGTACGGCGCCCCAGCTGAGCGCGGGTGCGATGTCGAGGTCGTCGCAGGTGTAGCGGGGATCGATGTCACCGCCGGCGAGCCACGGAGCCGCGAGCGTGAACGGCTCGGAGGCGCCGACGGGCAGGTCGGTGCCGACACCGAGGTCGCCGGTGTCGACGACGAATGGGTCGGTGAGGTCGTCCACAACGGTGCTCGCAACGGTCTGGCTCGGGTAGTCGGCGGGGTCGTAGGGCTTGAGTTGCTTGCCGTCGCCGGTGTCGCAAGCGGCCAACACGGGCAGGGCGAGTGCAGCGACGAAGGTCATGGCGGTGCGTCGATTCACCCGCCGCAGGCTACGCGCTGGTGCGCTTCGCCGTGCCTCACCACCGCGATCGGCACCGATAGCCTGCACCGGGTGACCGAACGACTGTCGTTGCTCACCGTGCACGCTCATCCCGACGACGAAGCGTCGAAAGGGGCGCCGACGCTGGCGCGCTACCACGACGAAGGGGTGCACACCGTGCTGGTGTGCTGCACCGGTGGCGAGGAGGGCGACCTCCAGAATCCGTCGTTGCGCGAGCCGGGGCAGCCGTTCCACGGGTTGACGCCCGAGGAGGAGAAGGCCAAGGTCGCCTCGATGCGGGCGCCGGAGCTGGCGGCGTCGGCGGAGATCATCGGCTTCGACGTCGTCGAGATGCTCGGCTACCGCGACTCGGGCATGGCGGACACCGAGCCCAACGAACATCCGGGCTGCTTCCACCAGGCCGACATCGACGAGGCGACGGGCCGTCTGGTGGCGATCGTCCGGCGTGAACGCCCACAGGTCATCATCACCTATGGCGACGACCAGCGCGGCTATCCGCACCCCGACCATCTGCGCGTGCACGACATTTCGGTGCTCGCCTTCGAACGCGCCGGCGATCCCGACTGGTATCCCGAGCTCGGCGAACCGTTCACTCCGTCGAAGCTGTACTACTCGGTGTGGTCGAAGGCCCGGATCCTGGCGATCCACGAGTTGTTGCTGCGGCTGAAGGGCGAGTCCCCGTTCGAGCAGGAGTGGCTCGACCGTCCATCGCAGGACCATCGGATCACGACCCGGATCGACATCACCGGCTACGGCCACGTGCGGCGCGGGGCGCTGCGGGCGCACGCGACCCAGATCGACCCGTCGGCGGCGTTCTGGGGATTCGACGTCGACGAGGAGGAGTTCACCGCGGCGTACCCGTGGGAGGACTGGATCCTCGCCCGGTCGCTCGTCGGGTCGATTCCGGTCGACGACGGTGAGCGCGACCTGTTCGCCGGTGTCAGTGAGCGGGTGTCGCCGTGAGCGTCCAGTACCGGGTGGTCGTCGCCAAGAAGGACGAACGCGTCGACGGCCCCGACGACGCCGACGTGGTGGTCACCGTGCCGCTCGTCGATGCGGCCGCCGACGACTTCGACCCGACCGTGGCGTACATGCGTGGCGTGCTCAAGGCGTCCGGACACACCGGCGAGCTCCTCGAGGCGCTGAAGTCCGACGCAGCAGCCACTGCGATCGCCGCTCTCGTCGCTCAACCCTGAACGTCACACGGAACGTCACACGGTGCCGGGCCTGATGTGACGCAGGCTCAGGCGGAGCGCATTGCCTCGCGCAGAGCGCGGTAGCCGATCAGCGTGGCGCCGCGGGCTTCGAGACGGTTTCGGAGGTCGTCGTCGGTGACCAGAGCGAGGTCGTCGATCCAGCCCTGGGTGTGTTCGCCGAGGGCGCGCACCTCGGGTGTGTCGATCGCCGGCTGGACGTGGATCTCGGTGACGCCGGGCGCCAGCGTGTCGATCGCTGCGTAGACCCGATCGGCGCTGCCGGCGCGCCAGTCGTGGTCGAAGTGGTCGGGGAACACGATGCCTTCGTCCTGGGCGAGTCGCCGGAACGGGAATCCCGCTTGTTCGGCGCTGACCGTCGATGGGAGACGGATCGGCAGCGCGAATTCGACGGCCAACTCCAGATACACGTCGAAGAACTCTGGACGCAGTGTGATCGCCGTCAGGTGCGGCGCGAGGTGGGTCACGTCGATGCCCCAGGCGAGGGCCCGCTCGACCTGAGCGCGCAGCTCGCGCAGTACCTCGTCGTGATCGGCGTGCTCCCACAGATCCTCGAGCGTGCGGGGAAACCCGCCTTCGCCCGACTGGAGCGAGGGCGCGTGGGTGATGGGGCCCCAGCGGTAGCACTCGTGCTCGGCGTTGAGGGTGAGGTGGACGCCGAGGTCGTCGGTCGGCAGCGACAGCTTGGCGGCGTAGCCGGCCCACGGCGCCGGAACCATCAGCGAGGCGCACGTCGCAGCGCCCTGGCGGATCGCCTGGAACACGCCGACGTTGGCGGCGTGGCACGATCCGAGGTCGTCGCACGACAGGATCACCAGACGATCGTCGGGGGAGTGTCCGAGGCGTTCGGCGAGCGTGGTCTCCACCGCCGCGACGCTACCGGAAGCGGTGTGTGCTCCTCACGAGCAGGCGGTCCACATTCCGAGGTCGCCACGCTCGGCGCGCCCGGCCGCAGCGGCGAAATCGCGGGCGTGGGTGCTGTTCGGCTCGATGGTGAGCGGCCGGGCGAATCCCTGCTCGACGAGCTCCATGTTGACGAACGTGGTCGGTATTCCGTGAGCGTCGACGAGGTGGATGTAGCCGAGCAGGCGTCCGTAGTCGTCTCGGCCGACGATGTCGCGTTCGAGAAGAACCTGGGTGCCGATCGGGAGAAGGGCCGCGGTGAACGCGCTCGCCTCCGGCCCGTAGCACTCGATCGGCGTGTTCGGCTTCTTGGTTTCCGGTGTGTCGATGCCGATCAAGCGGACGCGTTCGGTGCGGCCGCCGATCGTGACGTCGATCGTGTCGCCGTCGACGACGTCGGTGACCGTTGCCAGCCCGTCAGGTCCCGCCGCCTGGCCACCGGTGCAGCCGAGGAGTCCGAACACACACGCACAGACCCCGGTCGCAGCGAAGCGCACGAGTGGTTTCTACCGCTCGCACGTGCCGCGCCCCTCACCCCCATCGTTTGCGTGCAGATTCGGGTGGGACGGGTCACCCAGATCTGCACGCAAACGTCGACTTAGAGGCGTTCGATGATGGTCCCGGTGCCGAGGCCGCCACCGCAGCACATCGAGATGAGCGCGTAGCGGCCGCCGATGCGCTCGAGTTCGTACAGCGCCTTGGTCATCAGGAAGGCACCGGTAGCGCCGAGCGGATGACCGAGGGCGATCGCGCCGCCGTTGGGGTTGGTCTTGTCGAGGTCGGCGCCGACCTCCTTGGCCCAGGCGAGCACGACGGAGGCGAAGGCTTCGTTGATCTCGAACACGTCGATGTCGTCGATCGACAGCCCGGTGCGCTTCAGCAGGTGTTGCGTGGCGTCCATGGGCCCGGTGAGCATCAGGACGGGATCGGTGCCGACCAGGCACGTGTCGACGACGCGTGCTCTGGCCTCGAGGCCGAGTTCGGCGGCCTTTGCCTCGGAGGCCAGCAGGACCGCAGCGGACCCGTCGGAGATCTGCGAGGAGTTGCCGGCGGTGTGCACGCCGTTCTCGCGGGCGACCGGCTTGAGCGTCGCCAGCTTCTCGAGGGTGGTCTCGCGCAGGCCCTCGTCACGGTCGACGGTGTGGCTGGTGCCGGTGGGGTTGCCGTCCTCGTCGAGGTCGGGCGCCTCGATCGTGATGTACTGGCCCGAGAAACGATCCTCGGCCCATGCCCACGCGGCGCGCTGCTGCGAGGCGAAGCCGAAGGCGTCGGTGTCGTCGCGGGTGATGCCCCATTTGTCGGCGATCCGCTCCGCGCCCTCGAACTGCGAGGTCATCTCGTACTGCTCGAAGTAGGGCTTCGGGATCGGCACGCCGAGGCCCAGCGCCTTGTTGCCTGACGCACCGATCGGAACCCGGCTCATCGCCTCGACGCCACATGCGAGTGCCATGTCGACCGCGCCCGAACCGACGAGCGACGTGGCGAGGTTGGTGGCCTGCTGGCTCGAGCCGCACTGGGTGTCGACGGTGGTGTTGGCGACCGTCAGCGGCAGCCCGGCCGACAGCCAGGCCGTGCGGCCGATGTTGAACGCCTGTTCGCCGACCTGGCTGACACAGCCGGTGACGACCTGGCCGACCTCGGCGGGATCGACCCCGTTGCGGTCGACGATCGCCCGCTGGACGCGGGCGAGGGTCTCAGCTGGATGGAGAGTGGACAGGCCACCGTTGCGCTTGCCGATCGGGGTGCGGACCGCATCGACGATCACGACGTCTGAGTTGCTCATGGCGCCGACTGTAGAACCTCTCCCCCCGCCCGTTTCAGCCGGGAGCACCACCCCGAGCGATGAGCGAGGTGACCGGATACGGCGGTTTCGCTCATCGGTGGGCAAGGGCACGCGGGGAGCGATGAGCGAGGTGACCGGATACGCCGGTTTCGCTCATCGCTCGAAGGTGGTGGGGGACTCGGCTCAGGTCTCGTGGAGCCACTCGTCGATCAGGCGGCGAGCGACCGAGATGCCGGGAGGGATCGTGGGCAGTGCGTCGCGGCGATACCAGTTGGCGTCGGCGATCTCGGTCTCGTCCAACACGAGGTCGCCGCGCTCGTACTCGGCGCGGAAGCCGATCATCAGACTGTGCGGGAACGGCCACGGCTGGCTGGCCCGGTATGACACGTTGTGGACACGGATGCCCACCTCCTCGGCGACCTCGCGAACGACCGCGCCTTCGAGGTCCTCCCCGGGTTCGACGAATCCGGCCAGACACGAGTACATCGGCATCGGGAAGTTGACGCCCCGGGCGAGCAGGGCTTCCTGATCGGGCCCCGGTTCGCCTCGCGTGACCAGCACGATCATCGCCGGGGCGAGACGGGGATACGCAATCAGCCCGCAGGCCGGGCACTTCAGCCCGCGCTCGCCGCTCGACGGCTCGGTCGGCGTGGCGCACCGACCGCAGAACCGGTGGGTGCGCGCCCATTCGACGATCTGGACGGCGCGGCCGGCGGCCATCCACTCGCTCTGGGCCGCCCGCCCGAAGTAGCTGAAGAGGTCCAGCGCTGAGCCGTATGACGGGTCCTCGGCCTCGGCGGGCACGTCGACGGCCCACCAGGCGTCGCCCTCGACGATGCCGACGACGTGACGTTCCCACGAGTCGTCCGCGAGTTCGGTGTCGATGAAGACCGACGTACCGATCACGTGGATGTAGCGGTGTCCGCCGGTGTGATCGCTGGGCTCGACGTTGAGCGCGGCGTACAGATCAGCCGAGTGCGGCAGCGGTGGTGTGGCAGGGTTCATCGAGTGCATGCGTAGCACGCGGTCTGCCGGGCTTCTCGTACGGTGAGGGCATGGAACCCGATCTGCACCCCGACGTCGCCGTGTTGGCTCCCCTGCTCGGAACCTGGGTGGGGTCGGGCTCGGGTGAGTACCCGACCATCGAACCGTTCTCCTACGTCGAGTCGATCACGTTCTCCCACGTCGGCAAGCCGTTCGTGGCCTACACCCAGCGCACCAGACACCCCGACACCGGTGCGCCGATGCACTCCGAGGCCGGCTACCTGCGCGTGCCGCGGCCTGGCAACATCGAGATCGTGATGGCCCAGCCGACCGGCCTCGCCGAGATCTACGAAGGTGCCGTCGTCGGCGGCGACGCGCCCCTCGTGATCGACGTCCGATCGACCTCGGTCAACGCCACCTCGACCGCCAAGGACGTCACGGTCACCGAGCGCACGATCTCGGTGACCGGCGACGACCTCCACTACACGTTCCGAATGGCCGCCGTCGGCCAACCCCTCCAACACCACCTGAGCGCCACGCTCAGCCGCGACGTGCAGGATCGGGAATAGCGGGCGATGACGTCGTGTTGCTCCCACCGATCGATAGATTGCGATCACCAGAACTGAAGGGGAGTATCCCTCGAGGTCCGTCGTCAACACACCGACTCCCGACTCGATCGGGACGAGGTCGGCGGGGCCAGTCGTCTCGGTGTCACCGGGCGGCGGAGAGACCTTCAGCGAACCGACCACCGTTTGCTGAAAGTTGAAGATGCACACCTCCAACACCCTCAAGACCGTCGTCCTGCTCTCCGGCCTCGCCGGGTTCATGGTGCTGATCGGCACAGTGCTCGGCGGCACCACCGGCCTCGTGATCGGCCTGCTGTTCGGCCTCGGCATCGTTGGTGCCTCGTACTGGTCGTCCGACAAACTGGCCGTCAAGGCGGCGCGTGCCACCGAGGTCGCCCCCGGACAGCTCGACTGGTTGCGCGATGACCTGGCGGAGATCGCCCGGCGGGCGGACATGGCGACGCCGCGCCTGTTCATCTCGCCCGACCCGCAGCCGAACGCGTTCGCCACGGGCCGCAACGAGAAGACCGCCGTGGTCTGTGTCACCGCCGGCCTGCTCCAGGTGCTCGATCGTGACGAGGTCCGCGGCGTCGTCGCTCACGAGGTCGCCCACATCCGCAACAAGGACATCCTGATCGGCTCGATCGCGGCTGCGGTCGCGACGGCGATCTCGGCGATCGCCAACCTGGCGCTGTTCGCGGGCATGTTCGGCGGGAACAACGACGACGATGGGCCCAACCCGGCGGTCACGATGCTGCTGGCGATCCTTGCTCCGATGGCGGCCGGTCTGATGCAGATGGCGCTGTCTCGCTCACGTGAGTTCGAAGCCGACCGCGTCGGCGCCGAGCTGATCGGTGATCCTCGACCGTTGGCCAGCGCGCTCGCCAAGCTCGACCGCACGTCGAAACAGATCCCGATGAACGTCGACCCGGCACATGCGACGGCCTACATCGTCAATCCGCTCACCGGTCGGCAGGCAGACTTCACGAAGCTGTTCATGACGCACCCGCCGATGGAGGAACGGATCGGCCGGCTGCTCGGCAGCCAGTTGGCGCCGCCGCTGCGCACGCAGGCCGCACGATGAGCGTGCCGTCGGGCGCGGTGGCCGACCCCGACGCGGTGTCATCGACGGGTGACTGGCACCGCCGCAGTGTCGCTGCCGTGCTCGACGAGGTCGGCTCGTCGCTCGAAGGCCTCGACGACGCCGCGATCGAGCGGCGACGGGCCGAGTTCGGCCCCAACGAGCTCCAGGAGTCGGCCGGGACGAGCCCCCTGAAACTGATCTGGGGCCAGATCTCCTCGGTGATGGTGCTGATCCTGATCGGAGCTGCGTTGCTGTCGCTGCTCCTCGGGAAATACCTCGAAGCGACGGCAATCGGTGCGATCGTCGTGCTCTTCACCGCCCTCGGCTTCTACCAGGAGTACCGGGCAGAGCAGGCGATCGCCGCGCTGCGTCGCATGGCGGTGCCATCGGCTCGGGTGACCCGCGACGGTCGGATGACGTCGGTCTCGGTCGGCCAGCTCGTGCCCGGCGACATCGTCCATCTCGATGCCGGGACGGTCGTGTCGGCAGATCTCCGGCTCGTCGAGGTGGCGAGTCTGCGCATCGAGGAGGCGACGCTCACCGGTGAGTCCGAGCCGATCGACAAACAGACCGATCCGGTCGACCGAGACGACCTCGCGCTCGGCGACCGGGTCTGCATGGCCTACTCCGGCACGCAGGTCGCCGCCGGTCGGGGCCAGGGTGTGGTTGTCGCCACCGGCATGCGAACCGAACTCGGCCGCATCGCCACGCTGCTGCAGGACGTCGAATCCGAGCAGACCCCGTTGCAGCAGCGCCTCGACCGGGTGGGCAAGCAGCTTGCACTGCTCGGCGTGGCGGTGGCGCTCGCTGTCGTGGTGATGGGGGCGATCGCCGGAGAGTCGGCAACCGACCTCGTGCTCACGGCGATCAGCGTCGCTGTGGCCGTCATCCCCGAGGGTCTGCCGGCGGTCGTCACCTTCACGCTGGCCATCGGTTCGCAGCGGATGCTGCGGCGTCAGGCGCTGATCCGCAAGCTTCCGGCGGTCGAGACGCTCGGATCCGTCACGGTGATCTGCTCCGACAAGACAGGGACGCTCACGCAGAACCGAATGACGGTGACGGTTCTGGACGTCGCCGGACACCAGGTACGTCTCGATTCTGACGCCGTCCGGGCCGTCGGCGCTGCGCCGTCGTCAGCCACGGTCACGCTGATCGCCGGGGCTCTCTGCAACGACGGTGCCGAAGACGTGAACAGTGAGGGTCAGCGGATCTGGCTCGGGGATCCCACCGAGACGGCGCTGCTGCAAGCCGCCGCCGATGCCGGCCTCGACGTCCACGACCTGCGTGCCCGGATCCCCCGAGTCGGTGAGCATCCGTTCGATTCGACCCGCAAGCGGATGAGCACGATCCACGATCCGCTGCAGGGCGCGATCCCCGAACTCGTCGATCTGCCTCAGGACGTCCGACTCGCATTCGTCAAGGGCGCGGTCGACGGGCTGTTGCACCACACGACCGCGGTGTGGGCCGACGGTGTGAGGGTGCCGTTCGACGATGGGTGGCACGCGCGGATCTCTGCCGGCAACGACGCACTCGCGGCCGCAGGGATGCGGGTGCTCGGTGTGGCGTTCCGGACGTTGTCTGGCGAGGGCGACGACCCCGAATCCGAACTCGTCCTGCTCGGGCTTCTCGGGATCATCGATCCACCTCGTTCCGAGGTCCGCGACGCCGTCGCCGTTTGCCGGCGCGCCGGCATCCGGCCGGTGATGATCACCGGCGATCACCCGTTGACGGCGGTGGCGATCGCCAACGATCTCGGCATCAGCGACACCGACCGTGCGCTGATCGGCGCCGACCTCGACCATCTCGACGATGCCGAGTTCGCCGAGGCGGTGCGCGAGGTGTCGGTCTTCGCGCGGGTCTCGCCAGAGCACAAGTTGCGCATCGTCGGTGCCTTGCAGCAACAACACCAGGTCGTGGCGATGACCGGAGACGGTGTCAACGACGCGCCGGCGCTCAAGCGCGCCGACATCGGTGTGGCGATGGGCATCACCGGCACCGACGTGTCGAAGGAAGCCGCCGACATGGTGTTGCGTGACGACAACTTCGCCACGATCGTCGCGGCCGTCGAAGAGGGCCGGGTGATCTACGACAACCTCCGCCGCTTCGTCAGCTTCGCGGTCGCGGGCAACTTCGGGAAGATCATCGTCATGCTCGGATGGCCGATTCCGTTCCTGGTCGCCGGGTCGGATGCGACGACGGCGATCGCGTTCCTGCCCCTGCAGCTGCTCTGGCTGAACCTGATGACCGACGGCCTGCTCGGGCTGTCGATGGGCGTCGAGCCTGCCGAGACCACCGTGATGCAGCGGCCGCCGCACTCGCCGCAGGACGGCCTCTGGGCGAACGGGCTCGGGCGTCGCACGGCATGGATCGGAGCGGTGATCGGCGTCGTCACTCTCGGGCTCGGCTTCGCCTACTACGCCGCCGACCTCGACCAGTGGCAGACCGTGATGTTCACGACGTTGGCGTTCATGCAGGTGGGCCAGGCGTTCGCAACACGATCATCGACCGAGTCGTTGCGAACGATCGGCTGGCACACGAATCCGCTGATGCTCGCCATTGCCGGCCTGGTGATCGTTCTGCAGCTGCTCGTGCTCTACACGCCGCTGAGCGAGTTCCTCGACCTCGATCCGCTGGGCGCCGCCGACCTCGCCGTCTGCGCCACCGCTGGAATCGGCCTGCTGGCGCTGGTCGAAGTGGTCAAGGCGATCCATCGCTCAGCCGCTCGGCAAACCAGTCGAGGATGATCTCGCCGCGCTGGACGCGGTGGAGCGGTGAGCCCGAGCGGGAGAGTTCGTGGTTCTCGCCGGGGAAGCGGTAGAAGTCGACCTCCTTGTCGAGGAGCTTCAGGGCAACCCACAGCTCCTCGGCTTGACCGATCGGACAGCGCCAGTCCTCCTCGGAGTGGATGATCAGCACCGGCTTGTCGATGTTGCGTACGGCGGTGATCGGTGACATGCGCACGTACTCCCCGGGATTCTCGAGGTGGTTCACTCCGTGCACGGCGTTGAACGCGGTCGAGATGTCCGACGACAACTCGAGCGCCGTGGCGTTGTTGACCGCGCGCTCGGAGCAGAACGCCCGGAACCGATCGCCGTGGTGGCCGGCGAGCCACGTCGCCATCCAGCCGCCGTACGAGCCGCCGAGCATGCCGACGCGATCGGGGTCACAGAACTCGAAACGATCGAGTGCTGTGTCGAGGACTGCAAGGACGTCGTCGACGTCGACGGTGCCCCAGCCCGGGCCGGGCGCGGTCGGATGATTCGGGCCCTGGATCGCCTGGCCCCAGCCCGCGTGGCGGCCGCTACTGCCGCGCGGGTTGCCGAGTACGACCACGAAGCCGGCGGCGGCCTGCATCTGGAATTCGTCGAAGAAGTACTCGCCGTACTGCGTGTGGGGGCCACCGTGGACGTTGAGGAGCACGGGGTACCGCTGGGTCTCGTCGAAGTCGGCGGGTCGCATGATCCAGGCGTCGATCTCGTCGGTCCCGTCGGTGGTGCCGGTCGTGAAGTGCTCCCACCCGAGCAGTGCCGCAGCGAGTTCGTCGCCGACGTGGGTGCGGCGCTCGTCGTCGACGTAGAGCTCGGCCGGATGGGTCGCCGACTCCTGGGCTCGCGCAACGACACCCGACGCGGCGTCGAACGACGTCACCGACACGGGCCCTTCGGTGAGTGGCTCCGGGATGAACGATCCATCCGCGGGGATCCGAAACAGGTGTGTGGCACCGCGATCCTCGGCCGTGGCGAGCAGGTGGGTGACGGACTCCCACACGGGCGCCCGCGAGCCGACGGTCGGTTGAAAGGTACGGTCGAGACCGCTCGAGATCCAGCGGATGTCGGTGTGCGGGTGAGCCGAGCCGTCGATCGGCAGGATTCCCACCTTGGCGTTCTGCGGGTAGGTCCCGGGATCGGCGGATCCGATGAACGCAACGAGTGTTCCGTCGGGCGACACCGACGGGGCGCCGAACTGACCGTCGTGTGCGGTGAGGGCCCGGACGTTCGACGCATCCTCGTCGGGGTCGCCGTGCTCGGGCACCGACACGACGTACAGATCCCTGGCCTGGTCGCGGTCCCACGAGTCGTGGCGCTGCGCCGAGGTCACGATCCCGGTCGAGTCCTGCAACCAGCTGACCCCGGAGTGCTGGAACTCGCCGGGAGTGAGGTTTCGTGGCGTCCCGGTCCCGTCGGCCGCGATCGCGTAGACGTGACTCGGGCGGTCGAAGACCCAATCCTGCCCGTTCAGGCGGCTGAAGAGCCGCTCGACCTTGCGGGGCGATTGCCAGGCGGCGCTCTCGGCGCTGTAGCGCTCGTGACGAGTCCGGCTCGTGAAGGCGACGAGGCGGCCGTCGGGTGACCAGACGACGTCGCCGAGGCCGTCGGACATCGTGCAGAGCGTGCGCACTTCGCCCGCGCCGCCGACCGGGAGGACGCGGAGCGTCGAGTCGCCCTCGGTCTCATCGCTGCGCGACGTGAAGGCCAGGAACCGGCCGTCGGGCGACCACGCGGGGTTGCCGTCGTGGGGTCCGGCCGTCGCCGGGGCGTCGTCGATCCACACCAGAGTGGTCGTCGTGTTCGCCGCGAGGTTCGTGGTGGCCACGACGAACGCCACGTGCTGCCCGCCGGGGCTCACGGCGACCTGACCGACGACGCTACGCCCGTCGATCAGCCGCTCGGCGATCTCGCGGTGCGCGGATTCCGCCTGAGCAGTGGAACGGCGAACCGGAGGCGGCGGGGGCAACGGACTCATGTCGCCCGACGGTAGCCCCTGCCCGCCCGGCCCGATCTGACTCGCGGGGTCGGCTATTCGGCGAGGCCGACGGGTCGATCGTCGATGATCTGGTCGAGGTACTCCGACATCCCGTAGCCCACGCGACCCTCGAACTCACCGGAGTGGATGGTCCACTTCGTGTACGCCTCGGAAATCCGGGTCTGCAGCCACTCGCCGTCGGGTGTCTGACGCCGGTTGCGCAGTGGGATCAGGCTGATTGCCTCACCGGTGAAGTTCCACTCCCGGTCGCTGCGGCTGGAGCGGATGCTGCCGTCGATGCGATCGTGGTAGTGCTCGTCGCCGCGGGTCTCGGTGGAGATCTGCACGTCGTCGCACAGGTGCATCACACCGTTCTCCCACACGAATCCACCGCGGCTGCCCTCGCTGTCGCGCTTGGCGACCCGGCTCGCCATGAACCCGAAGTTCTCGTCGACGTTGACCGTCAGCCAGCGGTAGTACCACGGCGCCTGCCAGTAACGCGGGCCCCACGAGTGGTCGCGCAACCCGAACCCGGCGATCTGCCATTCGCGATCGCCGACGCGCATCGTGCCGGTCGCCTCGACCAGCTGCTCGTAGTGGCCCTTGGCGAACTCCTCGCCAGGCTTCTCGTGGGGTTCGTCCGGCTCGCCGCCGAACATGCTCGAGCGTCCCTGGCCGGTGAATGTGATGTGGACCTCGGCCTCCGCGTACGGGTTGTTCGTGAACGCTTCCTTGGGGTTGGCCATCTGCTCGGGCTCGTCGAGTACGACGACCTTGCCGACGTAGTCGATACGCAGTTCCTCGAACGGCTTCACCATCGTCCAGGTGAGCCCGGCGGCGTCGAGCGCGTCATTGTTCTCGATCGCGGGCCGCTTGAACATGAATCCCACGTGGCGGTTGCCGCCGTCGACCTCGGGTGGCAGGTAGAGGCACACGGTCATCTCGGCGGTGCCCTCGTTGGCGCGGTTGCCCATCCGGAACCAGCCGCCGACGCCCTGCGCCGGATCGAAGCAGTTGATGTACATGCTCTCGTTGAAGTTCGGCTCGGGGCCGAGCTCGTGCATGTATTCGTCGGACTCGTCCAGTCTCACGGCCATGGCGGCGACGATAGGTGCGCCGATCATGGGTGTCTCAGTCGGAGCAACTCCGCGAAATCTTGGTGAGCACGCGGACACACCCCCGACGATGTTCTCGTCGGAGGTGCGTTGTCGACTCAGAGATCACCGAAGAACGTGTGGTTGGAGACTCGCAGCACGCCACCGTCGTCGACGATGGTGAGCACGCTGATTCCTTCCACAGGACCGCTCCCGGTCGAGTTCTCCACCAGGTTCACCTGGGTCACGTACCACGGTCCGTCACCGGCCATGAGGCGCTCGCCGACGGGCGTGACGCTCCAGCCGAATGCCCCCAACCGGTCGATTTCACTCGCCTGGTCGGTGGCAGTGGTCGTTCCTCGCTCCGACACGAACGTGTAGTCGGGCGTGACGAGCTCGAGGAATGCATCGCCGTCGTAGCTGTTCCAGGCGTCGGAATAGTCATCCCACAGCTGAGCAACGTCGTCACTCGGAGCCGTGGCCGGCGTCGAGGAGCGATCGATGATCACCCATGCGCCGAGACCGACCAGCGCGACTGCCAATGCGATGACGATCGCCTTCAGTGTCCGGTTGCCCCTGTCGGGGTGCTCGGATCGGGTTTGGTCTACTTCGGTCCCTGTTGTCGTCTTCTCCTCTCGATCAGTGAGAGTCGTCATGATGAACTCCCTTCGTTGAGTGTGACTGTTCGGCACCGGGGTGCCACTTGTACGGTCCCGCCGAGGAGAGACGCCCACAAGAGGCTTTCGTCAGGAACCCTTCGTCATGAACCTGGAGGGGTCCTTGGTTCTCGGCCGAGGCCGGTCGCCCCGCCGGGCAGTACGTTTGGGCGACAGCGGCGATCGGCGTCGCGCGGGAGAGGACGACATGAGCATCACCGACGGTGACCTGGAGACCACGAACTCTGCGATCGCCAAGATGGAAGGGATCGAACCCTCGGGTGACATCGGTGAGTTCAACGCCCGAAAACTCAGCTTCGGCCCGGACAAGGCGGTGATCGGCCCGGTCGCGCACCTCGCTGCGGAACGCATCCGGCTGACGGCATTGGAGTGGGAGCACTTCGAGGTCCGCCAGGTCGGCGCCACGCTCGGCGGCATCGTCAAGGGCCTCGACCTGTCGAAGCCGCTCGCCGACGACGTGTTCGACGAACTCTCACGGGCATGGGTCGACTACAAGGTGCTGTTCTTCCGCGACCAGCACCTCACCGCCGAGCAGCACGTCGCATTCGCACGACGTTTCGGCGAGCTGGAGATCCACCCCTTCTTCGCCAGCAACGATGAGCGCCCCGAGCTGGTCCGCTTCGCCAAGGACGCTGACACCGGTGGTTACGAGAACGGCTGGCACCACGACGTCACGTGGCGCCAGATCCCCTCGAAGGGCGCGATCCTGCGGGCGATCGAGGTGCCCGACACCGGCGGCGACACGCTGTTCTGCGACATGAACGCCGCCTACGAGGGTCTGTCCGACGACGTGAAGGACCGCATCGAGGGCCTCGTCGCCGAGCACGACTACATGCAGGCGTTCGGTCAGACGATCACCGGCGCCGACGCCGACGAAATGCGTGAGAAGTATCCGGTCGTCGAGCACCCCGTGGTGATCCATCACCCGGTCTCGGGTGATCGGCTGCTGTACGTCAACCGGTTCTTCACCACCCGAATCGTCGGCCTCGATCCGGCCGAGTCCGACGAGTTGTTGGTCACGCTGTTCGCGCAGGCCAACACGCTCGAATACCACTGTCGATTCCACTGGCATCCCAACTCGATCGCGATGTGGGACAACCTGGCGGTGCAGCACTACGCGTCGAGTGACTACTGGCCCGACGTCCGGGTGATGGAGCGCGCCAGCATCGTCGGCGTTCGTCCGTCGTTCTGACACGTCGACGATGGCCCGCGTCGTCCTGATCGCCGGCAGTCGCGGTAGTAACTCCTGCAGACGCTGATGCCTCCGACGATCAGAGCGCGAGGCGTCTCGGAAAGCGGCACGAATCGCCCACGGATCGTTCGGGCCGAGTCACGAATCGGTGGGGTCGAACATCTCGAGCTGCTCCCAGGTGACCGCGACCTCGCTGACGACGCACCACTTGAGGCGCCCCCACGATCCGGGCCGGCGGATCTCGACCCGCTCCGCCCGGAGTGATCGGGCCGAGCCGTCGGGATCGCGAATGGCGATGCTGCCGTCGTACTCGATTCCGACGACTCGCCCGACGATCCAGCGGCCCTTGTCGTTGCGGCGGAACCGGATCGGCTCGCCCATGCGCAGCCCCAGGCGGGCGAGCGAGGCGGGGGAGCGATGCATCGACCGGGTCGAGGTCAGGCGCCGATGGTGCGTCGCTGCAGCTTGCGCATTCCGCCCAACCATCGCTCGGGATCGGTCGCCTTGAGCACCATGTAGTCGGCGACTTCCGGGTGGGGGAGGACGAAGAAGCGTTCGGCCTCGATCGCATCGGCCACGTCGATGGCAACGTCGGCAGGCTCCAACACGACGCCCGCCGCCTTGACGACGTTGCTCCCGCTGACCTCGTCATCACCGGCGTGGAGCATCGCCGTGTTGACGCCCTGCGGGCACAAGCAGGTGACCTTCACGCCGGCGTCGCCGTAGGTGACCGCCATGTACTCGGCGAACGCAACCGCCGCCCGTTTGGTGAGCGTGTAGGGACCTGAGCCGATCTGCATCAGCAGGCCGGCGGCCGATGCGGTGGAGCAGAAGTAGCCCTCACCGCGTTCGAGCCAGTCGGGCAGCAGGTACTTGGCGGCCCAGCGGTGGGCATGGACGTTGACCGCGAAGGCGAGTTCCCAGTCGTCCTCGGGTGTCTCGACGACACCCCGCCCGGTTCCCACGCCAGCGTTGCAGAAGAAGAGGTCGATCGAGCCGAGTGCCGCCATGGCGGCGTCGACGAGGGCGGCATTGCCCGCCTCGGTGCTGACGTCCGAGGTGATCGACGTCGCCCGTCCGAGCGATGCAGCGACCTCGTCTGCGCCGGCAAGGTCGGCCACGACGACGTTGGCACCTCGGGCGTGGAACTCCCGGGCGAGTGCTTCGCCGATGCCCCGTCCGGCTCCGGTGACCACGACGTTGCGTCCGCTGAAGTCCATTGACGCATCGTAGGTTCGACAGCGCCGTGTTCCCGGACCACCATCGCGCCGACATCGCTGTGCTCGATCGCTGATGGAGGTGTGAACGTTGTGTGACACCTTGCTCATCTCTGCGCAGGTGCGTGTGCGTGGCGGCCGGCGCGGGTACCGTGTCAACCAATGACTGATGAGCGCATCGACACCAACAACGAGGCCGTGATCACCGAAGCCCTGAGCGTCATCGACGGCGCCCTGGCCCGGATGATGCAGCGTGAACTCGTATCGACGGGTGAGGTTGCCGATCTGTTGCTCGACGTGCGCACGTTGCTCACGACCGAGCCGGCAGCACTCGTCGAAGAAGTCGTCACCACCGACGCCGTCTGAGCGGCAGGGGTGGGGCGCTTGCCCCGACGCGCCACCGGTGAGCGACGGTCGCTCAGGGCGCGAGGCGCTTGGCGATGCGCCGGCCGGCCAGGCCGAGCAGCGTGCCGACGATGGCCCCTGCGACCACGTCCGATCCGTGATGGATCCGAACGTACGCACGGCTGATTCCCACGATGGCCGCGATCTGCCACCACAGGATGCTGATCTTCGGGCCGTCCCACCCGGACAGGATCATCGCTGCGAACGCCGCCGAACTCGCGTGGCCTGAAGGGAACGACGACGTTGTCGGCTTGCGCACCTGCAGCCGGTCGTCCCCCGTGGTCGTGGGGCGCTCGCGGCGGAACAGACGTTTGACGCCTTGGTTGACGAGCAGGCTCTCGGCGCCGAGCATGACCGCCAGCACGACCACCTGGTCGGGCCGCCCCTTCGTGACCGCCCGCACGATGGAGATGCCATGCCAGATGAGGGAGAAGTCGCCGACATGACTGGCCGTGGTGAAGACCCGATCAGCGATCGGGTTGCCGCGGACCAACTCGAGCGCGTCGTCGACCCAGTGGTCGAACGCGTCGACGGCCGGACCGAGGTGACCCTGGCCAGGAACGACTCCGAGTTCGCCGTCCGCCGTTTCGTCGATCGTCATGAGGCGCCGGGTTCGACGGGATCGGCCACGAGGTCGTTGTAGGCCTCGGTCGCCTCGATGGCTGCCAGCGACGGGTCGCCCCCGAACGCCGGGCACCACTGCTGGAACGAGCACCAGTCGCAGAGCTTGCTCCGGCGGGGGCGGAAGTCGCCCGTGGTGCAGGCTCGTTCGACCGCCGACCAGACGGCGGTGGTGCGAGTGGTGATGAACTTCACCGACTGCGCCGATGGCACTGTCTCGATCGTCTCGCCCGAAGCGAGATACATCAGGCGGATCTTGGCCGGTCGCTTGCCGAACACCGCCTCGCACAGGAACGAGTAGAAGTGGACGCCGGCGAGGCTCTTCTGCTCGAAGTTGCCCGACGGCGCACGTCCGGTCTTGTAGTCGGTGACGACCAACTCGCCGTCGGCGTCGAGTTCGAGCCGGTCGATGATGCCGCGCAGCGTCAGGTCGCCGACGGGAGCCTCCATCCAGAGCTCCAACCCGATCTCGCGCACCGACGTCGGATCTTCCATCGCGAAGTACTTCTCGATCAGAGCATGGCACTCGCGATCGAACCGCTCGACTGCGTCACCCTCTAGGTGCAGGCCGACGTAGTCGGGGTGGGCGCGGTACTCGCCGAGTGCGGTTGCCATGTCGTCGGTCAACGCCTCGGGGGTGCGAGCAGCAGCAGGACGCACGAACAGCAACTCGAGCGCTCGGTGCACGATCGTGCCCTTGGTGGTGGCCACTCCGGGAGGTTCCGGCAGTTTCTCGATGCTCGAGAAACGGAATTGCATCGGGCACGACGTGAACGAGGAAACCCACGATGGCGACAACGACATCGGCACCGGGAAGGTCGGTGCGGGAACAGCGGTGTCGGTCATGTGAGCCATCGTAGATGGGGGCTGTCACACAGATGAGACGACGTCGATGTACCGATTGGTGTCTGACACCAATCGTCACATCGCTGCGTTGCGGACCAGTTCGGCCATCGCTCTCGGTTCGACGAACGGCGCAAAATGGTCCCAGGCGTCGTTTTCGACGTAGCTGCCGTTCGGCAGCGCCTCGGCGATCTCCCTGGCGATCGCCGCGGGACCGAACTCGTCGACCTTGCCGGCGACGACGACCACCCTCGTGTCGATCTCCGGGAGGTCGCCCCACGTGGTGTGGGTGCCTCCGTTGTCGAACGTGCGGGCTTCGTGTTCGGGATCGCATTTCAGGCGGACCCCTTCTGGCGCCGGGCGGAAGCCGTGGGCGACGTACAGGCGCAGCACGTCCGGATCGAACGCCATCATCGGCGGCTTCGACGAGTAGTTGGCGATCGCATCGTCGAACGTGGCAAAGGAGGCCCGCCGTTTGCGTGCGCCTCGCGACAGGATGGTCCCGTTGTTCTCGGTGCCGCCGTGGGGGTCGATCTCGCGAGGTGGGAACACGATCGGTTCGAAGGCAACGATCAGATCGAACAGTCCCGGTTCCCGATGGGCCGCCATCAACAGCCCGGCGCCACCCATCGAGTGTCCGAATCCGACGAGTCCGCCGTCAGGAGCGACGGCACGCGCTGCGGCGAGTGCATCGTCGCCGTAGCGATCCCACTCGACCTGCCAGTCGTCGGGGCGTGCGGTGTCGCCGTGGCCCCGGTAGTCGAGCGCGAACGACGTGAACTCGTCGCTCAGCTCGTCGGCGATCGGGAGGTAGCAGTAGCCGTGAAATCCGGTTGCGTGGGAGAGGAGCAGGGGCCGACCGGCGCCGCCGAACTCGTGGATCGCAACACTGACGTGATCGGAGGAAGCAACGCGCACCCGGTCATCATGGCGACGCCCCTTCTCCCAGTGCCAATCGCCGTCCACGATGTTCCGGGCCCGTCGTGGACATCAGGTCGGTTTGGGTTCGCGGGGGAGTCCGAGCAGGCGTTCGCCGATGATGTTGCGTTGCACCTGGCTCGATCCACCGGCGATCCGGCCGCCCGGCGCGGCGAGCATCCCGGCCGCACTCGGCCCGTCGAGCATGGCGTTCGGCCCGTCGAGGCCGCCGCGCAACATCGCCACCTCGAACATCATCTCGGTGATGCCGAGCTTCATCAGGGACGCGGCCGTGGACGCCACCGGGCCCTGACGCTGCGCCATCGCCTTCATTGCACTGCCGCTCGCCAAGAGCGAGGTGAGATCCTGACGCTCGATCGCGGTGAGGTCGCGCCCTTCGGCCAGGTGTGCCATCTGGTCGAGCCGTCGTTCGAGCCCGATCACCGACGTGCCGATGTGGCCACGTTCGCTGGTGAGCACCGCCATCCCCACGCCCCAACCGCCGTGCAGCGGGCCGAGCAGGCAGTCCGCCGGGAGCGCCACGTCGGTGAAGAAGACCTCGTCGAACTCGGCCTCGCCAGTCATCTGCTTCAGTGGGCGCACCTCGATGCCGGGGAGGTCCATCGGGCACAGGAAGAACGAGATCCCGTCGTGCTTCGGCGCCTCGTCCAGCGGACGGGTGCGAGCCATCAGGATGCCCCAGTTGCTGTACCGACCCCCAGAGCACCACACCTTCTGGCCGTTGACCACGTAGCGCTCGCCGTCGAGTTCGGCTCGCGTCGACAACGAACCGAGGTCGCTGCCCGCACCCGGTTCGGAGAACAGCTGGCACCACACATGCTCTGTCGCGAGCGTCGAACGAAGGTGGCTGGCCTGCTGCTCGGGCGTCCCGTACCGCATGATCGCGCCGCCGGTCAGCACGAACCCGACCATGTTGAAGACCGCCGGCACCCCGGCACGAGCGCATTCGAGCAGCCAGGCACCGTTGTGTTCGGCCGTGAGACCGCGGCCGCCGTGCTCGACGGGCCAGTGGATCCCCGCCCAGCCTGCGTCGGTCAGCCGGCGCTGCCAGTCGAGTCCCGCCTCGACCAGGTCGGGCGGACAGATCGCTCCATAGTCACGCGGCGCATGCTGCCGATTGGCCGCCAACCAGTCCGCCGCCTGCCCCTGGAACTCCTCGACGTCGATCATCGAAGCAGTCTGTCCAGTGCCGGCGAACAGCGACGACTCGCAAGCGTCACGTCAGGCCCGGCACCGTGTGACGCTCGCTACGACAGGGCCTTGAGGAAGAGTGCGGTCTCGTCGGCGATCGTGGCGGGCACGGCGTAGCCGTCCTGCGCCGTGACGTCGCCCCAGTGGGCGGCGAGGTCCTCGGGCGAGAGGTCGTCGGTGTTGGTGTAGCCGACCGTCTCGGCGATGAACACCTCCGCAACGCGGCCGCCGCCGACGGAGAACACCCGTCCGGTCGCTTCGCACGACTCGTGGGAGAGGTACGTGACCAGCGGCGAGATCAGTTCGGGCTGAAGCTTGTCGCCGAGGGCGCCGAGGATGTCCTCGGTCATGCGGGTGAGCGCCAGCGGGGCGATGGCGTTGGCCTTGATGTTGTACTTGGCGCCCTCGACGGCCAGCACGTTGGTGAAGCCCACGAGGCCCATCTTTGCGGCGCCGTAGTTGGCCTGGCCGAAGTTGCCGAAGATGCCTGCCGCCGACGACGTCGACACGATGCGGCCGTATCCCTGCTCGCGCATGATCTTCCACGCCGGTTGCGTGACGTTGAACGCTCCTCGGAGGTGGACGTCGATCACCGGGTCGAACAGGTCGGCGTCCATGTTGTGGAACGACTTGTCGCGCAGGATGCCGGCGTTGTTGACGACGATGTCGACCTTGCCGAAGGCGTCGACGGCGCTCTGCACGATCGCGGCGCCGCCTTCCGGGGTGGCGACCGAGTCGGTGTTGGCGACGGCCTCGCCGCCGGCCGCCTGGATCTCGTCGACGACGAGCTGGGCGGCGCCCTTGTCGCTGCCGGTGCCGTCGACGGCACCGCCGAGGTCGTTCACCACGATCAGCGCACCGCGCTTGGCCATCATCAGCGCGTGCTGCTTGCCGAGGCCGCCACCGGCACCCGTGATGATCGCTACCTTGCCGTCGAATCCGAGATCAGTCATGAGACCCAACGCTAACGGCGCGTTCGCCATCCGGCGAAATGTCGATCGAGAGCACCGAACGTGCACCGTGTGTCACGCGAAACGGTCGAATCCGCCTTCGACGTCGAGAACCTGACCGCGGATCCACGCACCCTCGTCGCTCGCGAGGAACCCGATCACGTCGGCGATGTCGCTCGGCGTTCCCCATCTGCCGTCCGGGAACATCCGAGCGACCGTGGCGTGCGCCTCTCCCTCGGCGTAGCCGGTGTCGACCGGTCCGGGATTGATGCAGTTGGCGATGATCCGTGCCCGCGACAGCGTGTGGTCGATCGAACGGGTCATCTGGTGCAGCGCGCCCTTGGAGACGGCGTAGGCGATCTCACCGTCCATCGGCCCGAGGTGCTGTCCGCTCGTGAACCACAGCATCCTCCCGATCGGCGGCTCGCTCGAGGGAATCGACACATGGCGCTGTGCGAATCGCTGAGCCAGCAGCACCACGCTGCGTACGTTCGAAGCCCAGCACCGGTCGAGTTCGTCGGCGCTGACCTCGTCGAGCGACTCGTGCGACGATCGGGCGTGGACGGCGGTGACGATGTCGAGCCGTCCGTGGAGCTCGACGACCTCGTCGACGAGCGCGCCCGGGACCGTCGCGTCCTCCAGGTCGTGGCTGCCCACCTCGAACGGGAGTGGGTCGAGCGGCTGCTGCCCCCATGGCATCTCGGCATCGTGAGGCGACCATCCCGTCGCCACGACGGTCGCTCCCTGGTCGTGGAGCCGCTGCGCAACGGTGGCCGCGATGCCCACCGGACGTGACAACCCGGTCACCAACGCCACGCGTCCGTCCAGCCGTCGTCGGTCGGGTGGGTTCGGAGCCATGCCCGAGGCTACGCCCGCACTGGTCTCACCCACTGCGACGAGCGGGAGGACCGGAGGCGGCGGTTCGGCTCACCGCTGACGGAAGACCGTTGCGCTCAGCGGTCGATGCGCAACGGCTCGTCGACCGTCACCAGCCTGAGGTCGTCATCGACACGGACCGGGACACCGCTGCCATCCAACACCGTGAGCGTCAGACCGTCGGGGTCGACGTCGACGCGTGCGGTCGAGCCGTGTCGTCGCAGACGAAAGCTGAGACCATCCCACGAGCTCGGCAGCCTCGGAGCGAACTCGAGGTGATTGCCCTGCTCCACCATGCCCGCGAAGCCGTGGACGATGCCTGCCCACACGCCGCCGGCGTTGGCCACGTGCACGCCCTCCGACGTGTTGCCGTGCGAATCGGACAGGTCGAGGTAGAGCGAACGGGTGAAGTACTCCAGCGCCAGCTCGTCGTATCCGACCTCGGCGGCCACGACCGCCTGTACGCAGGACGACAGCGACGAGTCTCCGGTGGTGATCGGGTCGTAGAAGTCGAAGTTGCGGCGCTTCTGTTCGACGGGGAAGCGCTCGGATCGCAGGAACATCGCCAGGACCACGTCGGCCTGCTTGAGCACCTGGTGGCGGTAGATCACCAGGGGGTGGTAGTGCAGCAGCAGTGGGAAGTGCTCGGGTGGCGTCGTCTCCCAGTCCCACGGTTCGAGTTCGAGGAACTCGGAGTCCTGCGGGTTGATGCCGAGGTCGTCGTCGAACGGGACGAACATGCAATCGGCAGCCGCGTCCCAGTCGTCGAGTTCTTGGAGATCGAGACCGGTTTCGCGGCAGAGCGCCTCGAAGGCGTCGGGATTCCATTCGGCGAGGAACCGGACGGTACGCGCGGCGTATCGGAGATTGAACCTCGCCATCACGTTCGTGTAGAAGTTGTCGTTCACCACGGTGGTGTACTCGTCCGGGCCCGTCACACGATGGATGTGGAACGTGCGGGACCCGTTCTGCGAGTAGAAGCCGAGGTCGGCCCACAGCCGTGCGGTCTCGACGAGGATCTCCGCGCCCTCGTGCGAGAGGAACTCGATGTCGCCCGATGCTTCGAGGTACCGGCGCAACGCCAGGACGACGGCCGCGTTGATGTGGTACTGAGCAGTGCCGGCCGCGTAGTAGGCGGAGGCCTCCTCGCCGTTGATCGTCCGCCACGGATACAGCGCGCCGACCTGGCTCATTTCGCGTGCGCGCTCGCGCGGATGGCCGAGCATCCTCCAGCGGAAGCGAACGACCTTCCTCGCTGCCTCGGGCATCGTGTAGGCGAGGAACGGGGCCACGTACACCTCGGTGTCCCAGAAGTAGTGGCCGTCGTAGCCGCCACCGGTCACACCCTTGGCGGCGATTCCCTGCTCCTGGGTTCGTGCCGATGCCTGGGCGAGCTGGTACAGGTTCCACCGCAGCGCCTGCTGCGCTCGATCGTCGCCTCGGAGCTCGATGTCGGAATTCTCCCAGAACTCGTCGAGCCATCGACGCTGCTCGATCACGATCTGATCCACGCCGTCGGCTTCCGCGCGGTCGAGCGTTCGCGAACAGCGGTCGGCGAGTTCCTCGGCCGGGACGCCGTTCGACGAGTGGTACGACACGAGCTTCGTGATCTTGATCGGATCGCCCGGGGTGGCCCGAACGGTGAACACCGTCTTGGCCAGGTCGGCGCCGACGTCGGTCTTCACCTCGACCTGGCACGACGTGTCGATGTGGTGCCGAGTCCCGCACGCGAGGGTCATCTGGCTGTTCGCGCATCGATAGCCGAGCACGATCTCATTGCCGTCTTCGCGCTGCAGTCTCGGTTCGAGCACCCGGTGGTTGAACTTGCGTGACTGGCGCGGGTCGCGTCCCTCGCCGAGCGCCGCTGCCTTGACGTGGTACTCGTCTTCACCGTCCTGGCGATTGAGGAGCTGCGAGGAGACGACCACCGGCGCTGCGGTGTCGAGCAGTGTGATCTCGAACGTCATCACCGCGAGATGACGGTGCACGAAGCTGACCATGCGCTGTGACGACACCCGGACTCGCTTGCCGGCTGGTGTCCGCCAGATCATGTCGCGGGTGAGCGCACCGTTGCGGAAGTCGAGGGCCCGCTCGTACCGGTCGAGGTCGGCGGTGGGGAGCAGCAGAGGCTCGTCGTCGACGTACAGCTTGAGCAGTTTGGCGTCGGGGACGTTGACGATGGTCTGGCCGGTCTTGGCGAACCCGAACGCCTCCTCGGCGTGCATGATCGGCCAGGTCTCGTGGAACCCGTTGAGGTACGTGCCGTGGCTGTGGGCCTCTCGACCCTCCTCCGGGTTGGCCCGCATGCCGAGGTACCCGTTGCCCAACGCGAACAGGGTCTCGGTGGTCCCGAGGTCGTCGTTGGAGTACGAGCGCTCGACGAGACGCCACGGATCGACGGGAAAGCGGTGTGCGGGCAGTCCGAGGGGCGGCGGGAGACGGTTCATCGGCTGACCTCCACCGCAGGTGGATGCTCGGGGAGGAGGTCGGCGAGGTCGTCGACGACGAAGGTCGCGCCGTGGTCGAGCAACGTCTCCGCGCCGGCACCGCGGTCGACACCGATCACGACCGCGAACCCACCGGCAGCGCCGGCGGCGACGCCCGACACGGCGTCTTCGACGACGACAGCTCGGGCCGGCTCGACGCCGACCTGGCGCGCGGCGTGGAGGAACATGTCGGGCGCCGGCTTTCCGGCGATGTGTTCGGTCGCGGCGACGACACCGTCGACGACCACGTCGAATCGTTCGCCGAGTCCGGCGGCGTCGAGCACATTGCGCGCGTTCTTCGATGACGAGACGATCGCCGACGGGATGCCGGCACCGTCGAGCAGGTCGATCGTCGCGAGCGATCCCGGGTACGGAGCGATCCCATCGTGTTCGAGGATCGTGTTGAACAGTTCGTTCTTGCGATTGCCCAGTGCGCACACCGTGCCGGTGCCCGGTGCGTCGGTGGGGTCGCCGTCGGGCAGCGCGATGTCGCGGGAGGCGAGGAAGGATCGGACGCCGTCGTATCGGGGCTTGCCATCGATGTACCGGAGGTAGTCGGTCTCGCTGTAGTCGAAGTCGCTGAACAACTCGCCCCAGGCGTGCTCGTGGATCTCGGCGGTGGGCGTGATCACGCCGTCCAGGTCGAACAACACGGCGGCATGGGTCCGCCAGTCGAAGTCCGCCGCAGGTTGCTGCACCCGAGCCAGGTTAGACAGCGATCCCGTCGCCGAGGTTCATTCGTGGTGTGCGATCGCGTCGGAACGCAAGCGCTTGTAGTCGAGCTTGCCGTTTGCGGCCCGGCCGATCGAGGTGACCGCGATCACTTGCTTCGGTGCCTTGTAGGCGGCCAGCTTCGACTTCACGTGAGCGATCAACTCCCGACCGTCGACGACGTCGCCCGCATGGGGCTCGACGAGCGCGGTGATCGCCTCGCCCCACTTCTCGTCCGGAACGCCGACGACTGCCGCGTCGGCCACTGCGGGGTGCAGCTTGAGGCACTCCTCGACTTCTTCGGGGTAGACCTTCTCACCGCCGGTGTTGATGCACTGGCTGCCGCGACCGAGCAGCGTCACGGTCCCGTCGGCTTCCACGGTGGCGTAGTCGCCCGGAATCGAGTAGCGCTCGCCGCCGATGACCACGAACGTCAGGGCTGACTTCGCCTCGTCCTTGTAGTACCCGATCGGTGTCCGCCCGGGAAGGGCGACACGGCCGAGTTCCCCGGAGCCGGGGATGACGTCGCGACCATCATCGGTGATCACCCGGGTGGTCGGGCCGAGTTCGAACTTGGCGGTCTCACCGCTCGACTCTGCGGTCGTCGTGTTGCTCGCCATGCCGATCGCCTCGCTGGACCCGAGCGAGTCGACCATGATCAAGCGCGGATTGTGGCGCAACAGTCCCTGCTTGGTCTCCTTGGACCACATCACGCCGGACGACACCACGACCCGGAGCGTCGAGATGTCCCAACGGTCCGGTTCCGCATCGAGCGCTCGCAGGATCGGCTTGGCGAAGGCGTCGCCGACGATCGACGTCGAGTTGATTCCGTAGTCCTGCACCGTGTCGAGGAACTCCTCGGCGCTGAAGTGGCGGCCCTCCATCGTGGTGATCGAGCCGCCCACCATGAGGTTGCTGAGCGCGTTGAACAATCCGGTGCCGTGCATCAACGGCGCCGCCGGCATGTTGCGAGGTCCCGCTTTGACGATTCGCTCCGCCACCGCGTCGAGGTCCTGTTCGGGGGGCATCCGTCTCTTGTTGTTGGCGTCGAGCACCCCGAACAGATCGTCCTGGCGCCACATCACGCCCTTCGGCATGCCCGTGGTGCCACCGGTGTAGAGCAGCAGGAGATGATCCCCGCTGCGACCCCACGAGCCGCTGACGTTCTCGTCGGTCCCAGCAGCTGCGGCACCTTCGTACGGTGTCGCCCAGCCCGGGCAGGTGCCGCTCCCATCGTCGACCCACAGCCAGGTCTGAACCTTCGGGACACGGTCTCTGATCGCGTCGCACTGCTCGGCGAACGTGCCGTGGAAGACGACGGCGGTGGCATCGGCGTTGTCCCAGAGGTAGACGAGTTCGTCCGCTGCATAGCGATAGTTGGTGTTGACCACGGCGAAGCCCGCCTTGAAGGCAGCGAAGACCGACTCGAGGTACTCGGGGCTGTTGTAGAGGTACTGGGCGACCTTGTCCTGCTCGGCGGAATCCGGCCGCAGCAGTGCCGAGGCGACTCCGTTGGCGCGTCGGTTGAACTCGGCCCAGGTGGAGGAGCGTTCGCCCTGCTGTTGCGCGAGTGCATCAGGGATCTGGGTTGCGACCGTCTCCCAGAGGTCAGCGAAGTTCCAGCCGGCTACGGTCGTCGTCACGCCGACGAACGTAGCCGAAGTCGCCCGAGCCCAGGTCGCCGGGAACCGTGATCGAAGTCAGGAGGGCGGACCCTGCCGGAGGCGGTCGTAGGCAGCGGTCACGGGGGAGTGCTCGGCCATCGCGTCCCACATCGATTCGATCCACCATGTCGCGCCGGCGTCGGCGTACGCGGCCGGCGAGTGCTCGGACATCGTGCCCTCGACGACGATGTCGACCTCGTCCCCTGGTCGGTCGGCTTCGAGCAGGGCGCGGAGGTCGGACACCTCGTCGAGGTGCGGTTGGCGCGCCCCGCCAGCGTCGTCGAGTACTTGCGGGATCACACCGTCCCAGCGCAATGCACGCGCCATCGACTTGGACCGGCCGAGCGCGCCGACGCACCAGATCGGCACGCGCGGCTGCTGGACCGTGTGGCTGATCGTCGGGAACTCGGTGGGCGACACCGTGTAATGGGTGCCGTCGTAGCTGAACGGCTGCCCACCCCACAGCCCGCACACGATGTCGAGTGTCTCGTCCATCAGCTCGGCTCGCAGTCGCCGGTCGCATTCCTCGCCGAACGTGTCGAACCCGGAATCGATCGCGCCGAGACCGACGGACAACGTCACCCGGCCGGCGGAGATCCGATCGACGGTCGCCACCTGGCTGGCCAGCTCCCACGGCCGTCGTCGCGACGGCGGAGTCAGCAGCGTCCCCAACCGGATCCTGGAGGTGCGCACGGCGGCGAGGCCGAGCGAGATCCAGGCGTCGACACCCCAGACCGGTTCCCAGACGAACAGTCCGTCCCAGCCGGACTCCTCTGCCGCTGCGGCAAGATCGCCGACATCCTCCGCGTCGCCCCACGGGACAACGAAGCCGAACCTCATACCGACGACCGTAGACCCTGAGGCGAGCCCGTGCACGCAGTCGCCCGGGCAGCAGCCAGAATCATCCGATGACCGACGAGATCGTTCCTGACGACAAGGACTGGACGTGGGTGCTGGAGCGTCGTTGCCCCGAGTGCGGTTTCGATGCCCGTTCGATCGACGTCGAGCGGATCGGCGACCTGATCCGGGCGAACGCCGAGTCGTGGGCCGACGTGCTCGGTGGCGACGATGCATCGGTGCGGGCCCGCCCCGCCGTTGACCGTTGGTCGAGGCTCGAGTACGGCGCTCATGTCCGTGACGTCTTCGTGCTCTACCGCGAGCGACTCTCGATGATGCTCGACATCGACGACCCGCTCTACCCGAACTGGGACCAGGACGCGACCGCTGTCGCATCGCGGTACGACCTCCAGGACCCGGCCGTGGTGGCCGTCGAACTCCGACGGGCCGCCGATGCACTCGCACTCGCCTTCGATGCCATCGAGGACGACCAGTGGTCGCGCCCGGGACGTCGCTCGGACGGTGCGTCGTTCACCGTCGAATCGTTCGCCCGGTACCTGATCCACGACCCGGTCCACCACCTCGGGGATTGCGGCGTCGGCCTACAGTCGGATGCATGACCAGCGCACCCGACATCGTCGATGCGGCTCGCGGCCTCGCCGAGCTGATCGAGGCCAACGCCGACGACGGTGAACGGATCCGGCGCCTGCCACTGCCGTCGGTGAAGGCGCTGCGTGACGCACAGCTGCTGCGCATGTGCGTGCCGCGGGCGTACGACGGCCCGGAGATCGATCCGGTCACCCTGGTGACGGCAATCGAAACCGTTGCTCACGCCGATGGTGGAGCAGGTTGGTGCACGATGATCGCCTCGACCACGTCGTCGATGGCGTCGCTCTTGCCGGAGGAAGCGGCGCGCGAGATCTACGGCGACTCGACCTCGATCACCGGCGGCGTGTTCGCTCCCAACGGCAAGGGCGAGGCCATCACGGTCGATGGCGTCGAGGGATTCTCGGTGACGGGGCGGTGGGCATGGGGGAGCGGCACGCAACACTGCCACTGGGTGCTCGGCGGCGCGCTCTGCGACGACGGCACGTTCCGGCTGTGCTGGTTCCCACAGTCCGCGGTCACCTTCCACGACACCTGGTACACGACCGGGATGCGCGGATCGGGGTCGCTCGACTACTCCGTCGACGGCGTGTTCGTACCGGCCGCTCGCACGATCCAGCCGGGGGTCACGCGCCCCGTGGTGCGCACGCCGTTGTCCCAGTTCCCGAACTTCACGCTGCTGGCGTCGGGCGTCTCGGCGGTCGGGCTCGGCGTCGGGAGGCGGGCGCTCGACGAACTCGTCGAGCTCGCCCAGGGCAAGAAGCCACAGTACTCCTCGAAGACGCTCGCCCAGAGTGGCTTCACGCAGGTCGAGTTGGCGCGTGCGGAGGGCAAGTTGCGCGCGGCACGAGCGTTCCTGCTCGACGAACTGCAGTCCGCATGGAACACCGCGGTCGCCGGCGACGAGGTGTCGGTCGAGGCGCGGACGGGTATTCGTCTCGCTGCGACCCACGCGGCGACCGTCGGCGCCGAGGTCGCCGACGTCGCGTTCACCCTCGCCGGCGGCACCGCGGTGTACGACACCAGTCGGCTCGGACGGTGTCTGCGCGACGCCCACGTCGTGACCCAGCACATCCAGACCGCTCCGAAGCTCAACGAGACGATCGGCAAGCTGCTTCTCGGTCTCGATGTCGACACGTCGATGTTCTGATCGAATTTGCTGGAGGGGACGATGTTCATGGAAACCATCCGAACCGAGCGTGACGGCAACCTGTTGATCGTCACGATCGACCATCCCGATTCGGCGATGAACGCCGTCGACGAGCGGCTGCATCACGATCTCTGGGAGCTGTTCCGGATGCTCGCCGCTGAACGCGACGCTCGCGCCATCGTGCTCACCGGGTCCGGACGGGCGTTCTCCGCCGGTGGCGACATGTCGTGGTTCCCGCAGTTGCGGCACCCGGATCGGCTTCACGCGCTGCGGCGCGAGGGCAAGCAGCTGATCTGGAACCTGCTCGACGTCGAGGTGCCGATCGTCTGCGCGCTCAACGGCCCCGCCGTGGGGCTCGGTGCATCGGTGGCGCTGCTCTGCGACGTGATCGTGATGGCCGACACCGCTGCGATCATCGATCCGCACGTGCAGGTCGGGCTCGTCGCCGGTGACGGTGGAGCGGCCATCTGGCCGCTGGTCCTCGGCCCGCTCGCTGCGAAGCGTCATCTCATGCTCGGCGAACCGCTCACCGCCGCAGCGGCGCTCGACATGGGGGTTGCGGCCGAGGTGTGCTCGGCCGACGACGTCGCTGCGGCCGCTCGGCAGTGGGCGCATCGGCTCGCGGCGCAGCCGCCCCTCGCTGTCCAGGGCACGAAGATCGCCGTCAACGCCCAGGTCAAACAGGCGCTCTTGACCAGTTTCGACGTCTCCATGGCGCTCGAGATGAGCTGCTTCCACTCCGCTGACCACGCCGAAGCGGTCGACGCGTTCGTCGGTCGACGCACCCCGAGATTCGAAGGACGCTGACCCCCGATCTGTGTGTTCGCTCGGATCCGGGTGGGACGACCACCCGAATCCGGACGCACGCGTGGATCGGATGGCGGCGCCCGCGGGTACGGTCGCAGTGATGGATGCAATCGAGGCGCTGATGACCACTCGGGCGATCCGTCGATTCAGCGACGAGCCCGTCACCGACGAGGAGATCGTCGTCTGTCTGCGTGCTGCCCAGCAGGCGCCGAGCGGCGGCAACGTCCAGCCGCAGCAGTACGTGGTGGCAACCGAGCCCGACGTCAAGGGGGCCATCGCAGAGTGGTACCGGGCGTCGTTCGACCGGTACGAGAAGTCACTGCCCGACGCGTCGGCGTTCCGCGACGAAGCAGCTGCGGAGTCGTGGCGCAAGACGAGAGCAGCGAGCCGTCACCTCGCCGACCATGTCCAGGACGCCCCGGCGATCGTGTTCTTCCTGCAACCGATCATCCCGTGGACGCCGTCCGACGACGACGGCCCGATGGACATCGGCCGTCTCGATGCCAGCGTGTATCCCGCCGTCCAGAACTTCTGCGTGGCGGCGCGGGCACTCGGCATCGGTACCTCACTGACCACGGTGATCCGAATCCACGCTGCCGAGACCCTCGAGGTGCTCGGCGTACCGGCCAACGACGACGGCACTCCCCGCTTCGAGATCGCCGCGTGCATCCCCATGGGGCGCCCTGCCGGCCGTTTCGGCGTCGCGCCACGCAAGCCTGCCAGCGCCGTCACCCACTGGAACGCCTTCGGCAACCGCCGCCGCGACTGACCCTCGGTCCTCCCGGGGACGGGGCCGGGGAGGACCGATGTCGGGGTCGGGGCCGGACGGGCAGGTCTGCGACGATGGCGCGATGACCGCTCTCGAGTCCGATCGCCTCACCGTCGACCTGCTCGATCCGTCTCTCTATCAGCGCGACCCTCACGACGTGTGGGCATGGATGCGGGCCAATGAGCCCGTGTACCGCGACGACCGCAACGGGCTGTGGGCGGTCACCCGCCACGCCGACCTGATGGACGTCGAGCGGCGCTCGACGGTGTTCCTCTCCGGGCAGGGCTACCGGGCACTGTGGTCGCCGGAGGAGATCAACATGATCGCCCAGGACGACCCGCGCCACCGCCAACAGCGGATGCTGGTCCAGCCGAAGTTGACCGGTAAGTCGGTTGCCCAACGCCAGGCCGAGATCGCCGCGCTCGTCACCGAACTGATCGACGATGCCCTCGCAGCCGGCGACGAGATGGACGTGATCGGCGCGCTCGCCGGTCAGCTCCCCGCGCGGTTCACCGCCCGCATTCTCGGGTTTCCCGAGGAGATGTGGCCACAGATCACGTCGTGGTCGGAGCGCCTGATGCGCACCGACATGCGCGACCGCGACGGCGAGGTCTTCCGCGACTTCTTCGCGGCCAACATGGAGTTCGTCGGCGTGCTCGGCGAGATCGCGCCGAAGAAGATGGCCGAACCCGGCGACGATCTCATCAGTGTCTGGCTGCACTCGACGATCGACGGCGAGCCGCTTCCGCCATCTGCGATCGTTCACGAGGTGGGCCTGTTCATCGCCGGCGGAGCGGAGACCACGCGAACGGCGATCAGCCACGGCCTCGACGTCTTCGCCCGACATCCCGACCAGTGGGAGGCGATCGGCGCCGACCCGGACCTCGTTCCCGGTGCGGTCGAGGAGGTGCTGCGGTGGGTCACGCCATTGAACAACTTCTTCCGACGAGCAGCAGTCGACGACCGGATCGGTGACCAGCCGGTGGAGCGCGGCGACCGGATCATCCTGCTGTACCCGTCGGCCAACCGTGACGAGGCGGTGTTCGCCGACCCGTTCCGCTTCGACATCCGCCGCGACCCGAACCCCCATGTCGCATTCGGCTTCGGAACCCATCTGTGTATCGGTACGCACGTCGCCCGGGCATCGCTCGCCGCCGTGTTCGGTCAGCTGAGTCGGCGGATCACCGAGCTCCGCGTCGTCGAGGAACCGGTCGTCGAGGCGAACATCTTCGCTCGGGCGGTCCAGTCGTTCCGCCTCGGCTACACCCGTCGTTGACGTCTCCGCGCCGCGAGCCCCACGTTCTCGTGAACAAGGTGCGGTCCACGGGCGCACCTTGTTCACGAGAAAGCGGGCTGCAGTACCTTGTGCGGTCATGGGGAACATCAACAGCCTGGCCGACATCATCCGCGTTCACGGGGTCGATCGAGCAGATCGGCCGGCGCTGATCCAGGACGAACGCACGCTTTCCTGGGCCGAGCTCGCGGCCCGGTCAGCGCAGGTTGCGCAGGGTCTGGCCGCCGACGGTGTCGGCTCGCAGGACCGCGTGGCGTTCATCGACAAGAACGGGATCGAGCACTTCGAGGTGTTCTTCGGCGCGGCGCTGCTCAACGCGGTGTGTGTCGACGTCAACTGGCGCCTCGCTCCGCCGGAGGTCGAGTACATCGTCAACGACGCCGACGCGAAGGTGCTCGTGATCGGTCCGGACTTCGTGCCGATCGTCGACGCGATCCGCGACAACCTCACCACCGTCACGCGGATCCTCGTGATCGGCGGCCACGACGGCTACGAGAGCTACGAGGACTGGGTGGCGTCGTTCCCGGCCGAGGACCCTGGCACGACGTCGGCGAACGACGACGTCGCCTTCCAGCTCTACTCGTCGGGAACCACGGGCCGCCCGAAGGGCGTGATGCTGACGAACGACAACTTCTTCAGCCTGCTCCCCCTGGCCAAGGAGATGTGGGAACTCGACGCCGACGCGGTGAACCTGATCGCGATGCCGCTGTTCCACATCGGCGGCGGTGGTTGGGCGGTCGCCGGCATGTTCGAGGGGTGCACGTCGGTGATCTTCCGTGAACTCGATCCGGCGGCACTGATCCGCACGATCGAGGAGCAGCACATCACCCACGCGTTCATCGTTCCGGCGGTGCTGGCCTTCATGCTGATGGTTCCCGGTGTGGCCGACGCCGACTACTCGAGCCTGAAGATCGTCGTGTACGGCGCGTCACCGATCAGCGAGGACGTGCTCGCCAAGTGCGTGGAGATCTTCAAGCCGTGCAAGTTCTGGCAGGCCTATGGCCTGACCGAGACCACGGGGGCCGTTGTCAACCTCGCCCCGGAGGACCACGACACCACGGGCCCGAACCGGCATCGCCTCCGGTCGTGCGGCCTGCCCGGGCCAGGCGTCGAAATTCGGATCTCGGGCGACGACGACGAGGAGTGCGAGGTCGGTGAGGTGGGCGAGATCTGGATCCGATCCGGGCAGGTGATGAAGGGGTACTGGAAGCAGCCGGAGGAGACGGAGAAGGCGATCACGCTCGATGGGTGGTTCAAGTCGGGCGACGCCGGCTACCTCGACGCCGACGGCTACCTCTACATCCACGACCGGGTGAAGGACATGATCGTGTCCGGCGGTGAGAACGTCTACCCCGCCGAGGTCGAGAACGTCCTGATGGGGCATCCGGGCATCGCCGACGTCGCGGTCATCGGCGTGCCGCACGAGAAGTGGGGCGAGACCGCCAAGGCGATCGTGGTCAAAGCTCCGGATTCGGACGTCACCGAAGCCGAGATCATCGCCTACGCCAAGGAACGACTCGCTACCTTCAAGTGCCCGACATCGGTCGACTGGAGCGACATGCTGCCGCGCAACCCCAGCGGCAAGGTGCTGAAGAAGGATCTTCGGGAGCCGTTCTGGGAGGGCCACGACCGGCGCGTCGGCTGAGCACCGTGCCCGGGTTGACGACCGACGAACTCGAGGTGTTTCTCGATGAGCCCGGGCACCTGCTCCGGCTCGGAACGTTCGGTGTCGACGGACTCCCACGCGTCGTCCCGATCTGGTTCATCCATCAAGACGGTGCGATCTGGTTCACGCCGCGTGCGCGATCTGCGTGGCTCGACGACCTTCGAGTGAACGCGGGCGTGTGCGCCACGATCGACGAATCCGTGTACCCGATGCGCAAGTTGATCGCGCGTGGCCCCGCAGAGCTGGTCCACGAGCTCGGCGAGGACGACGAGTGGCGTGAGATGTACCGATCGATCGCTTGTCGTTACACCCCGGAACGGTTCGCCGACGCCTATCTCGCCGACACGATCGACGAGGAGCGAGCGCTGTTCCGTCTGGTGCTCGCCGACTCGACCGTCTCGACGTGGCGGATGCCGATGGTCGATCGGGGCGAGAACCCGTTGGCCGTGTGGTCGAAGCAGTACTACCACCGCTCGTGACGGTCGGGCAGCGCGCTGGGCGGGTTCAGACCAGCGCGATGATCGAGCTCGTCGCGGTGTAGAGGGCGACCACCACCAGCAGGATCACGAACCATCGTTGCAGGAAGCTCGGATCGCGAGTGCTCGCCAGCCGGCTGCCCACGAAGACACCGATGAGGCTCGCGACCGTGAAGGGAATCACCGTCGCCCACTCGATCGACCCCGACGGGAGCCGCGTCGCGAGAGCAACGGTCGAGTTGACGGCGATCACGATCAGTGAGGTTCCGACGGCGTCCGGCATCGAGAAGCCGAGTGCCAACACCAGCGCTGGCACGATGACGAAGCCGCCACCGACGCCGAAGAAGCCGGTGAGGAGCCCGATGAACGACCCGGCGATCACGACCTTCACAGCGGTCGTGAGGTCGAGGTGGATCGTCGAGGCGTCTTCCGGGTCGGTGTTCAGTTGATCCGGCGAAGCGGCTGCCGCTCCGACCGATCGAACGGTCGACGGAGGTGGCGTGGCCGCAGCCTGCTGCTGGAGACGTCGCCACATCGCGAAGGCGGCCACCAGCATCAACACGGAGAACGCGAGCAGCAGCACGTCCGCATCGACCGACTCGTTCCACGCCGAACCAACCAGCGACCCGCCGACGCCGGCGAGCCCGAACACGGCGCCGGCCGCCAGGCGGACGTGTCCGGCGCGCCAGTGGGGGATGATGCCGACGACCGCGGTGATGGTGACCAGCACGAGCGAGGTCGTCGTCGCCGCCTTCGCATCCTGTCCCGCTGCGTAGACCAGCGCGGGCACGGCCAGAATCGATCCGCCACCACCGAGCGCGCCCAGTGACAGCCCGATCAGGAATCCCAGGGGCGAGGCCAGCAAGGAGCGCATGGTTCGAATATACCCCTAGGGGTAGCAATCCCGCAGTGCGTCCGGCGGTGGGGTGCGATCGCTCGTTCGTGAACCGGCGATAGCGTGGCATGTCGTGTCCCCCCACGACCAGACCCTTCTCGACGACCGGACCGGCGTCGACGCCGACGGCGCCGCCGACACGGCGAGCGTGCGTCGTCGCACCGACATCCGCAACCTCGCAATCGTCGCGCATGTCGACCATGGCAAGACCACCCTCGTCGACGCGATGCTGCACCAGTCCGGCGCGTTCCGTTCGAATGAGGACGTCGCCGAGCGGGTCATGGACTCGGGCGATCTCGAACGCGAGAAGGGGATCACGATTCTCGCCAAGAATACGTCGCTCGTCTGGCACGATCCGCGCACCGGAGACGACATCACGCTGAACATCGTCGACACCCCGGGCCACGCTGACTTCGGTGGCGAGGTCGAGCGGGCGCTCACGATGGTCGACGGCATCGTGCTGCTCGTCGACGCCGCCGAGGGGCCACTGCCGCAGACGAGGTTCGTGCTGCGCAAGGCGCTTGCTCGCAATCTGCCGGTGATCCTTGTCATCAACAAGGTCGATCGCGCCGACGCTCGCACCTCCGAGGTCATCGACGAGGTCTACGAACTGTTCTTCGATCTCGATGCCGAGGAGCATCAGGTCGAGTTCCCGATCGTCTACTGCTCGGGGCGCGACGGTTGGGCCACCCTCGACCTTGCCGAGGCCGAACGGATCATCGCCGAGGGCAACGGTGAGCAGGATCTCGCCGACTTGGTCCAGATCCTGCTCGACCACATCCCCTCGCCGACGTATCACGAGGGTGCGCCGCTGCAGGCCTGGGTCACCAACCTCGACGCGTCGCCGTACCTCGGTCGACTCGCGCTCCTGCGCGTCATGGAGGGTGAGATCAAGAAGGGGCAGTCGGTCGCCTGGTGCAAGCGCGATGGCACGGTCGCCCGCGCCAAGATCGCGGAGCTGTTCCTCACCGAGCACCTCACCCGCGTGCCGGTCGACGGTGCCCGTCAAGGCGACCTCGTCGCCGTCGCCGGCATCGAGGACATCTTCATCGGCGAAACGCTCGCCGATCCCGAGCACCCGATCCCACTGCCCGTGATCACCGTCGACGAGCCTGCGCTGGCGATGACGATCGGGATCAACACCTCGCCACTCGCCGGACGCGAGGGCAAGAAGCTCACCGCCCGTCTGGTGAAGAACCGTCTCGACGCCGAGCTGGTCGGCAACGTGTCGATCCGGGTCCTTCCGACCGAGCGTCCCGACGCCTGGGAGGTCCAGGCCCGCGGCGAGCTCCAGTTGGCGATCCTCGTCGAGCAGATGCGACGCGAGGGCTTCGAGCTCACCGTCGGCAAGCCGGTGGTGCTCACCCACGAGGTCGACGGCAAGGTGCACGAACCGGTCGAGCGCGTCACGATCGACGTACCGAACGAGCACCTCGGCGCCGTCACCCAGTTGCTCGCCACCCGCAAGGGTCGCATGCAGAACATGGGTGGCTCCGGCTGGGTCCGTCTCGACTACCTCGTGCCCGCTCGTGGGCTCATCGGCTTCCGCACCGAGTTTCTCACCGAAACCCGGGGTACCGGCGTGATCAGCCACACGTTCGAGGGGTACGAGCCGTGGGCCGGCGAGATTCGCTCGCGCCAGTCGGGCGTGCTCGTCGCAGACCGCATCGGACCGGCGACCACCTACGCCATGATGAACCTCCAGGACCGCGCCGCGATGATGGTCGGCCCGGGCACCGAGGTCTACTGCGGCATGATCGTCGGCGAGAACTCCCGCGCCGGTGACATGGACGTCAACATCTGCCGCGAGAAGAAGATGACCAACGTCCGTGCCGCATCGGCTGACGAAACGGTCAAGCTGACACCGCACAGGGTGCTGTCGTTGGAAGGGGCGCTGGAATTCATCGCCGACGACGAGTGTGTCGAGGTGACCCCGAAGAACATCCGCCTGCGCAAGGCCGACCTCGACCCGACCAACCGGGCCCGGGAAGCCAAGCGCCGCAGCCAGTCCGACTGAGCACGGCGACGGACGCGATGTGCGAGGCACATCGCGTCCGTCAAGGGCCGGTGGCGTGGGCGGCGTCGGGTTCGTGGAGGTCGATCGCTTCGTTGTCGTGGGCGTGGAGGCCGGTCACATCCCACGAGAGGATGCCGATACGGCAGCGCTCCCATCGGTTGCCACTCACCTGACAGTCCGCGGCGCCCCACTCGACGATGCACCCGCTGTCGCCATCGCAGATCGCGTTGCCGTCGATGACCGCCTGCGTCCCGCCGTCGATGTCGATCCCGCGCATGGTGTGGTCGACGAAGTTGCCGTAGACGTGGGCGCCCTCGGTCTGCTCGAGATGGATGCCCCACCATCGAGCCGAGATGTTGTTGCCACGTACGATCGTGCCCGTCGTCTCGGTCGCTCGGATCGCGCCCAGATGGTTGCGGAACTCACAGGAATCGACGTCATGGCCGCTCCCGCCGATCAGGTGGACACCGATGTCCCAGCGCATCCCGCTGAAATCGCTCCGCGACAGGGTGAGGCGCTCGGCGCCCTCGGCGACCACCCCCGATGCCGTCGTTGCGCGGATCACCACGTCGTCGGCACGCACGACGACGTGGCCGTCGACCCGGCATCCCAGCACCGTGGCGTAGGGGCCGAGCACCTCCACGACCGGGCACGGGAACCAGGCCAGGCGGGTCGGCCCGCCGCCCGCACGCAGGTGTTCGAGCCGGGCGTTGCGCTCGAGCACCACCGCGGTGGCGCCGCCGCCATCGAGCGTCGTGCGTGCGGCGCCGAGTCCTCGTACGACCACGCCGGCGGGCACGGTGACCGGTCCGACGTAGGTGCCGTCGCCGAGCTGCACGATGTCGCCGGGGGAGGCGGCCCGCAGCAGCGGGGCGAGTTCGATCGGTTGACGGGGTTGGGGCTCGAACAGCTCGATGGGAGCGTCGACAGCGGCGAGGTCCACTCGGTACACCGAGATGTCGTCCACTCGCCCGGCCCGCGCTCGTCGTTCGAGCGAGGAACGGCCGCCGTCGACGCGCAGACCCTCGTCGTGTTGGCGGAAGCCGACCGGAGCTCCGTCGCGTTCGACTGCGGCCACGCGAAATCGATCCGGCGTGATTGCGCTGAACCGGCCGCGACCCGTGAGGTCGACCACGTGGAGATGGTCATCGAGTCGGAGGTACCGGACCTCGTCGTTGCCCCAGGTCTCCCACGGGTTGGCTTCGTCGATCAGCCGCTGGTGTGCCCGGACCCAACGTCCCGCCGCCTCGAGCGGGGCGCGTTGCAGATCGGGGATGGTGCCGTCGGCAGCGGGGCCGACGTTCAACAGCAGGTGCCCGCCCTTGGCGATCACCTCGGTGAGCAGCGCGACGATGTCGAAGCCCGACAGGTGGTGCTCGGCCCGCTCGGCCCGATTGTGGCAGAAGCTCGCCCCGATGCCGCGACACAGCTCCCACGGGCCGTCGAGGATCTCCGTGGGCGTGTCGTACTCGAAGGTCCGCACGGTCTCCGGGTGGCCCGCGGGTGCGTCATCAGCGGTCCACCAGCGGTCGTTGATCACGACGTCGGGATCGATGGCCCAGATCTGTTCGAGCAGTTCGGTTGTCCGCCACAGGCCGGGACCGTGGCCCCAGTGACCGTCACCCCACAACACGCTCGATCCGTAGCGCTCGACGAGGTCGATGACGTGCGGGTGCAGCACCTCGCTGACGTAGGCAGGGCCGGGAAACCGCGGGTCACCCCAGTCGAGCAGTGAGTAGTAGGTCCCGAACACGATGTCGTTGCGTTCGCACGCAGCGGCGTACTCCGCCAGCACGTTGCGCCGCGGGCCGCCGTGCAGAACGGTGCGCTCCGTGTTCGGTGCATCCCACCACGACCAACCGTCGTGGTGCTTGGAGACGAACACGCTGTAGCCGGCACCGGCACCGGCGACGAGCCGCGCCCAGTCCTCGGCATCGAACCGGTCGTAGCTCAGCAGCGGGAGGAAGTCGTCGAAGCGCTCGATGTGGCCCCACCGGTCGCGGTGGTGGGCGAGCACTTCGACCATCGGTCGGGGGTGCAGCAGGACGTCCGCCACGTCGTCGCCGAGGTGGCTTCGGTACCAGTCGGAGTACTCCCCGATGGGCGACCACGCCGGCACCGTCGCCAGGTTCGAGTGGACGAAGATGCCGAATCGCCGCTGGTTCCACCATGTCGGCATGCTCATCGAGTCGTCATTGTCGCGCACGCCGACGGTACCGACGAACCGGCGTGCGTCCGGTGGGTGGGGACCCGTCTGATGGACGATTGCCGGATCGTCACGTCATACTGCAGCGATGGCTCCGCAGCCGCGACCCGACGTCCTCGCCGATTCGATCGTGGCCGACCTCGCGCCGCTCGAAGCGCCACTGAGCGACAAGCTCCTGTCGCTCGAGCGCGAGTTGCGACGCCTCGGCACCGTGGTGGTGGCGTTCAGTGGCGGTGCCGACTCGGCGTTCCTCGCCGCGCTGGCCAACCGCGTCCTCGGAACCGACGGCGCGCATGCCGTCACAGCGTTGTCGCCGTCGCTCGCCGGCGAGGAGGAAGCAGACTGCCGGGCGCTCGCCGCCGAGTGGGGATTGCGCTGGACGCCGGTTGTCACCGACGAGATGGAACGCGCCGCCTACCGGATCAACGACACCGATCGGTGCTACCACTGCAAGGCCGAACTGATGGACGTCGTCGGTCCGATCGCAGCCGCCGACGGGGCGACGGTGGTGCTGGGTGTCAACGTCGACGATCTGGGCGATCACCGGCCGGGTCAGCGCGCTGCGAGCGAAGCGGGCGCCCAGTTCCCGCTCGTCGCCGCCGGGTTCACCAAGCGTGACGTCAGAGCCGCCTCGGAGGCACTGGGGTTGCGCACCTGGGACAAACCAGCCGCCGCCTGCCTCGCCAGCCGTATCCCGTACGGCACCGAGGTGTCGGTCGAGATCCTCGGTCGCGTCGACCGTGCCGAAGCCGCGCTCCATCGCCTGGGTTTCGCGCAGGTCAGAGTGCGGCACTACGACGACACCGCACGCATCGAAGTCGACCTCGACGAACTCCCGCAGGTCATCGACGCTCGCGATGCGATCGTGTCGGCCGTGCGCGGTGCTGGATATCGATACGTCACGGTCGACCTCGAGGGATTCCGTTCCGGCAATCTCAACCACTGACCTCGACCACTGACCTCGACCACTGACCTCAACCACTGACCTCGACCACTGACCTCGACCACTGACCTCAACCACTGATCGGGCGCCACCGCAGCCCCTCGACGCGGTCCGACTACAGCCACCGGCTGAGTCGCACGTAACGTTCGGCGCCATGAAGCTGTCGATGATGATCAACTACTCGGGCGACTTCCACTCGGACGTGGACAAGGTCGTCGAACTGGAGAAGGCGGGCCTCGACGTGGTCTGGGTGCCCGAGGCCTACAGCTTCGACGCCGTGTCGCAGATGGGCTACCTAGCCGCGAAGACCTCGACGATCGAGATCGGCTCGGGCATCTTGAACGTGTTCTCGCGCACCGCGACATGCATGGCGCAGACTGCCGCTGGTCTCGACTACGTGTCGAACGGCCGGTTCATCCTCGGGCTCGGTGCGTCCGGTCCCCAGGTGATCGAGGGGTTCCACGGCGTTCCGTACGAGAAGCCGATGCCCCGTATCCGCGACTACATCAACGTCTGCCGGATGACGTGGCGGCGTGAGAAGGTGATCTACGACGGACCGACCACCAAGATCCCGCTTCCGGAGGGTGAGGGCACCGGACTCGCGAAGCCGCTCAAGCTGATCAACCATCCGGTGCGCGAGAACATCCCGATCTTCTGGGCGAGTCTGATGGGACAGTCGGTGAAGAACACGGCGAAGTACGCCGACGGTTGGCTGCCGATCTTCTTCGACCCGGAGAAGTTCCAGTCGGTGTGGGGCGACGACCTCAAGGCGGGCACCGCCGAGCGCGCCGACGATCTCGGTCGCCTCCAGATCTCCGCCGGCGGCATGGTGGCGATCGGTGACGAGCTCACCGGCGACGCCCAGCAGCGCATTCTCGACTTCGCTCGTCCCAATGCGGCGCTGTACATCGGCGGCATGGGCGCCCGAGACAAGAACTTCTACAACACGATCTGCCAGCGCTACGGCTACGTCGCCGAGGCCGCCGAGATCCAGGACCTCTACCTGTCGGGCAAGAAGGAGGAAGCGGCTGCTGCGGTACCGGGTGAGATGCTGGAGAAGTCGAACCTCGTCGGCCCGGCCGGATACGTGAAGGAGCGCATCGCAGCGTTCAAGGAGGCGGGCGTGACCCACCTGTCGGTCAACCCCGTCGGCGGCGACGCCGTCAAGACGATCGAACAGCTCAAGTCGCTACTCTGACGGTCCTCCCCGGCCCCGCCCGGACCCTGATCGGGGGGTCAGACCATGCCGCGGAGCCACCACAGGCTGAGGGCCCAGGCGAGCCCGAGGCAGAGGAACGCGGCCAGCGCCCATCGCCAGGTGAGTTCGGTGACGATCTCGATCGGGTCGCCGATCGTCTCGCCGAGCGACTCGGCGATCTGGTCGTAGGCGCTGTCGAGCTCGTCACCCGTCTGTGCTTCGAACGACTGACCCCCGGTCGTCTCCGCGACCAGTTCGAGATCGGCCGGCCGCACCGGGACGGGGACGACGTCGCCGCTCTCCGGGTCGACGATGGTCCCGCCGTCGGTGCCGAAGGCAATGGTGTACACGGGGATGCCCGCGTCAGCAGCCTCGGCCGCGCCGTCGGAGGTGAGGCGACCGACGGTGGTCTCCCCGTCGCTCAGCAGCACCATCACCCCCGGTGGGAGATCGGAGTCGTCGTCGGGGTCGGCGGCATTGACGAGCAGTTTCGTCCCAGCGGAGAGTGCGTCGCCGATCGCGGTCGACTCAGCGAGTTCGAGGTTGTCGATGCCGCGCAACATCGTGGCGCGATCGAGCGTCGGGTCGACGTCGACGCTGACCGAACCCGAGAACCCGATCAGCCCGACCTCGACACCTGGGTCGACGAGATCGACGAAGTTCCTGGCCGCGTCCTGGGCTGCTTCGAAACGTCGTGGATCGACGTCGTCGGCCATCATCGACAGCGACACGTCGAAGAGCACGAGGATCCGGCCTTCGGTCGTCGTGTTCTCCGTCGTGCGCTCGACGGGCCGGGCGACGGCAACGACGGCGAACGCCAGTCCGAGCAGTTGCAGGCCTGCGACCACGTGGCGCCGCCAGCGAGGCCGCTTCGGCGCGACCTTGTCGAGCAGGTCGACCTGCGTGAACCGGACGGTGGCGGCACGCCGCCACCGCAGCACCACGACGTACAGCACGGCGAGGCCAGCGACCAGCAGCAGCAACCACAGGCGCCCTGGTGCGAGGAAGTCGGTGCTCATCGACCGATCCCGTCGCCGCGCACCGACTGCACCCGCCGACGTTGGGTGTGTTGGACGATTGCGCCGAGCCAGTCGCCGTCGGTCGACAATTCGATGACGTCGGCACGTGACCTGCCGAGAGCGTCCGTGCGTCGATCGTGCTCCTGCCGTGCCGCAGCGGCGAAGCGTTCCTGCACCTTCGCGGTGACTCGGACCTCGCGCGTCGCCCCCGTCGCGGGGTCGACCACGTCGACCAGTCCGATCGGTGGGACGTCCTGCTCGCGCGGATCCTGCACCGTGATGGCGAGCAGGTCGTGACGCATGCTGAGCCTCGCCAGCGAGGGCTGCCAGTCTTCGCCTCGGAAGTCGCTGATCACCGCGACGAACCCGCGTCGGTTGGCGATGGCGCCGACCCGGTCGATCGCTCCGGCGAGATCCGCGTTGCCGAGACCCTCGGACGCTGGGGGGGCGCTGAGCAGCGACAGGATCGCACGAACCTGGTTCGAGCCCGAGCGTGGCGGCACGACGTGGATCGATGGACCCGCGACCAGCACGGCGCCCAGACGGTTCTGGTTGCGGGCCGTGAGGAACCCGATGCACGCGGCCGCGGCCGTCGCGACGTGCGCCTTGTCGTTGGCGACGGTACCGAACTGCATGGTGGCCGACACGTCGACCACCAGCCAGGCGGTCAGGTCGCGGTCGGCGATCTGCTCACGAACGTGGGTCTCGCGGGTTCGGGCGGTGATGTTCCAGTCGATCCGGCGGACGTCGTCGCCCGGTTGGTACAGCCTCGACTCGCCCGGCTCCGACCCGTGACCCGGCGTCAGGCCCTGGTAGTGGCCGTGCAGGACCCCGTCGAGCCGTCCGGTGATCGTGAGCTCGAGTGTGCGCAGCAGCTCAGCGACGGTCTCGGTCGGAGGACCGGCAGCCCAGGCGTCCGAGCGCGTGGAGGCGTCACCGAATCCGCTCGCCGCCGCCGCAGCAGCGGGCGACACACTCGCCGGACCCAGTGTTGCCATGTTCAGCCCCTCGGCGCGCTCGTTCCGAAGGCGTCGTTCGGCTTCGGTGACACCCAGGTGGCAGGGACCGTCGCGAGGATGCGTTGGACCACGTGGTCGGTCGTGATGTCGCGGGCGAGGGCATCGTAGGTGAGCAGCAGCCGGTGACGCAGGATCTCGGGAGCGAGATCGAACACGTCCTGTGGTGTGGTGTATGAGCGGCCGCGCATCATGGCGAGCGCCCGGGCCCCGCGCACCAGGTTCAGCGATGCTCGCGGGCTGGCACCGAGGCCGATGACGGTCGACAGGTCGCCGAGCCCGAACCGTTGTGGGGTACGGGTGCACTGCACGAGATCGACGGCGTACTGCGACACCGACCGATCCACGAACACCGTGTCGGCACGTTGCTGCAGGGCGATCAGCTCCTCGAGCGAGATGACCTGCTGTGGCACGGGAGCGCTGATGCTCATCCTGTCGATGATCGTCAGCTCCTCGTCGGCGGTGGGGTAGTCGAGGACGATCTTCATCATGAAGCGATCTCGCTGTGCATCGGGCAGTTGGTACACACCCTCGGATTCGATCGGGTTCTGCGTGGCGACGACGAAGAACGGGTTCGGCACCGCGTGGGTGACCCCGCCGATGGTGACCTGCTGCTCGGCCATCACCTCGAGCAGAGCCGACTGCACCTTGGCGGGCGCTCGGTTGATCTCGTCGGTGAGCAGGAAGTTGACGAACACCGGTCCGAATTCGACGTCGAAGGTCTCGCTGCTGCCCCGGTAGATGCGGGTACCGGTGATGTCGGAGGGCAGCAGGTCCGGCGTGAACTGGATGCGGGCGAACGAGCCGCCGACGACGTCGGCGAGCGTTTCGGCTGCCAGTGTCTTCGCCAACCCGGGAACCGATTCGAGCAGGCAGTGCCCTCGACAGAGCACGCCGACCAGGAGCCGTTCGAGCAGCCGGGTCTGTCCGACCATCACCTTGCGGAGTTCGAAGAAGATCTTCTCGAACGTCTCCGCGGTCTGGCGGTCGTCGGCTCGGTCCGGCACGTCGGTGGGAACGGCCGAGGTGGTCGCCGGCATCGGGGGTTGATCGATGGGCTGATCGCTGTCGGTCATTGCCCGACGACGGTAGCGGTGGACGAGCGGGAGGCGGCTGCGGCGGGGCATCTCTCACCGACTTCTCGTATTCTGATCCCGTGGCCGAACCGCCCGACTTCGCCGCCGCTGCCGGCTCTGCTGATGGGCCCGATTCGCGCGCGGGACGGCAACCCGACCCCGGCGTCGTCCTCGATGCCGAACTGGCGGCGAGCATCGACGTCGCTCGCATCGAGGCCGAGGAGGCCGCCGCCTCACGCCGTCTGGCAATGATCGAAGCGGGTCGTCGACAGGGCGGAGTTCTCGGCGCTGTCGCAGCCGGGGCGATGCTCGGTCTACGCGACGTGTACGAGGGTCCGCCGAAGGACGACGACATCGTGATCGTGTCCGAGGCGCCGGGCGATCCCGAGGACATCGACGTCGACGGCATCACCGGCCGTGTCGCCGACGTCGACTTCTGGGCCCCGCCACCCCACGATCCCCGCGCCTGACGCTCAGCTCGCCCACACGCCCGGTTGCGCGAGGAAGCGCCGATGCCAGCGGTTGGGGGTGAGTACCAGTGCACGGGGTTCGTCTTCGAACATCCACCGGGCGAAGTTGCGTCGGCCCCACTCGCCACTGTTGGCCACCACCCGGATCGCTCCACGTGCGCCCCAGGACGTGTTCAAGATCGCACCGAGTGCTTTCGACATCCGGTGGTCGGCGAACAGGTGGTACGCGACCTCGGCTCGATAGATGGCCGCGGCATCGTCGGGCTGAAGCGCTCCCGCAGCGATGATCGCCTCGGCGGCGAGGCGACCGGTGAGCAGCGCCTGGCCGATGCCTTCGCCCGTCATCACGTCGGTGGCCATGGCTGCGTCACCGGTGAAGAGCACGCGGCCGCTCGCCAGCGTTGCCTCGTCGACGCGGGCCGGGATCGGCCAGGCGGTGTGCCGGTCTTCGACCTCGAAGCCCTCGCCCAGGGCATCGACGATGTGCGGACGGGTCAGCAGGTCGACCCAGAGCTGCTTCATGTCCTGGATGCGGCGGGTGCCGTCACGCAGCACGCCGAAGCCGATGTTGGCACGCCCGCCCGGCAACGGGAACGACCACGCGTATCCGGGGACCAGATCGGGTTCGAACCACACGTACAGCTGCTGTGACGCCGGGCCGGTCACGTTGCGTGCGTACTGGCGAAAGCCGTGCCATTCACCGAGATACGCACCTTCGTTTGCGCCGACCGCTTTGCGGACCGGACTCCACATGCCGTCCGCGGCGACGACGTATCGGGTGTCGATCTCCAGTCCGTCGGCGACGACGGTGACGTGGTCGGCGTGTTCGTCGAGGCGTTCGAAGCCGTGACCGTCACGGATGTCAGCACCGAGTTCGCGGGCCAGGCGGACCAGGGCGTCGTCGAGTTGGAGGCGTGGCGCCACGGCCGCGTAGCTGCCCGTCGTCGGCAGCGGGACGAACACCTCTCGACCGCTCGGGGAACGGATGGCTGCGCCTGCGACCTCGAACCAGTCCGGGATCGTCTCACGGGCGAGGTCGAGGTGCTCCAACTCGCGCAGCGCGAGGGTGGTGAGCCCGTCGCCGCAGCACTTGTCGCGTGGGAACACGGCCTTGTCGATGGCAACGACCGAGCGGCCGGCACGGCGCAGTTCGATCGCCGCGGCGCTCCCCGCGGGGCCGAGCCCGACCACCACGACGTCGGTGGTCAGTCGTTCGCGTGGCGTCGTCGAGGTCGTGGTGCTCACGGCGGCAAGGCTAGGGGTGCCGATCCGTGGCTGCGGCCGTTCAGGACAGGTGGACGCCGAGTCGGACGGCCCGCTTGGTGGGCCCGGGATCGCTGCGCTGCAGGCGGGTGGCGTGGACCCTGCTCCGCCAGTCGTGCAGGCGGGCGTAGCCGCTGTCGCCGGGACAGGCGGTGTAGGTGACGTCGCGGTGCCCGGAGATCGTCGCGGTCGTCACGGTCGTGCCGGAACGGAACTTGTTCGAACCTCTGGACACGAACGTGGTCGTTGCGGCCGGATGGGTGTCGACGTCATAGCGATCGGCCAGGAAGATCAGCATGCGCATCAGCGAGTCCTGAGCAGCTGACGTGGGTGCCCGAGAGCTGAAGTCGCCGATCAGGCACACGAGTTGTGCGTACCCCTGGTTCCCGCCGGTGGCATCGGCGACGACGGGGCCGGCCAGGGACCCGGCGCGCGTCTCCCAGACCGAACCGTCGGGGCCGATCATGAAGTGGTAGCAGATGTCCGGCCAGCGCTTCTGCGCGCCGGTGTGGAAGGCGTAGGTCTGGCGGATGAGCGCCCGTGGATCGGGGACGTTGTTGCTCGATGCGGTGTGGTGCACCAGCAGGAACTTCACCGTCTCGGGTGCGATCGCACGCTTCGGTGGCAGGTCGGCGCCCCACTGACTGCGGGGGTGGATTCTCAAGCCGGGTCCCACCTCGACGCTGGTGAGCGCTTCCACTGGTGGGAGCTGTCCGAGTGCGTCATCGGTTCCGGATGGATGACCGCATGCTGCGAACCCGAGCGCTGCGGCAGCACCGAGCGCACCGGTCAGTACCTCGCGCCTCGTCCGCTGGCAGTCACACACAGCCCCGACTCTACGATGCCGACGAGTCAGCAGACGCCTGGCCGATCGGTACCGGGAAAGGAACAGTCGATGAATGGATTGTGTGAAGGTCGAGTTGCGATCGTGACCGGGGCGGGCCGCGGGATCGGCCGCGAGCACGCCCTGAGCCTGGCCCGCCAGGGCGCCAAGGTCGTGGTGAACGACCTCGGCGGCAACGTCGACGGCAGCGGCGGCGACCTCTCACCCGCCCAACAGGTGGTGAACGAGATCCTCGAGATCGGCGGCGAGGCCGTCGCCAACGGCGACAACGTCGCCGACTGGGAGGGCGCGCAGCGGATGATCAACACCGCGATCGAGACCTTCGGCGACCTCCACGCGCTCGTCAACAACGCCGGCATCCTGCGCGACCGTGTGCTCGCGAACATGACCGAGGAGGAGTGGGACGCCGTCATCAACGTCCATCTGAAGGGCACCTTCGCTCCGTCCCGGTGGGCGGTCGCCTACTGGCGCGAGCGGGCCAAGGCGGGTGAGCCCGTCAGCGGTCGCATCGTCAACACCACGTCGGTGTCGGGCATCTACGGCAACCCCGGCCAGGCGAACTACGGCGCCGCCAAGGCGGGAATCGCGGCCTTCACGAACATCGTCGCGCTCGAGGTGGCGCGCTACGGCGTGACCGTCAATGCGGTCGGCCCGGTTGCGCTCACCCGGATGACCGAGGGCCTCGGGCCCGCCCCGGAGACCGACGAGGAACGTGAGGCCCGAGCGCCGCACTGGATCGCGCCCATCGTCACCTGGCTGTGCTCCGAGGAGGCCGCCAACGTGACCGGTCGCGTGTTCGAGGCGTCCGGACAGACGCTCGCCGTCGCCGAGGGTTGGGTACGCGGTCCCTCGACGACGCCGATCGACGACCCCACGAAGATCGGCCCGGCCGTCGCCGACCTCCTCGCCAACGCCCGTGCGAACTCGGGCATGAACGGCGAGCCGGGCGCCTGGCCGCAGACGATGCTCAACTCCTGAGACCTGAGACCTGAGACCTGAGACCTGAGACCTGAGACCTGAGACCTGAGACCTGACCGAAAGCGAGACGAACATGCCACTCAATCCCGACGCAGTCGGTTCGACCAGCGAGCCCGTCGAGGTCAGTTGGACCTCCAAGGACGCGCTGCTGTACGCGGTCGGCATCGGTGCCGGCCACGAGGAGTTGCCGTTCACGACCGAGAACACCAGCGGTGTCGACCAGCTCGTCTTTCCGACCTTCCCCGTCGTGATCGGCTGGGGGCGGGGTTCGGCGATGGGCAACATCGGCACGTTCAACCCAGCACTGCTCGTGCACGGCCAGCAGGCGGTCACCCTCCATCGCCCGATCCCCGTCGAGGGCACGGCCACGATCACCAGCGAGCTGGTGGCGATGTACGACAAGGGCAAAGCGGCCGTCGTCGTCAGCGAGTCGCGGGCGGTGATGGACGGCGAGCCCCTCTACACGAACACGTCGTCGGTGTTCATCCGTGGCGAAGGCGGGTGGGGTGGGGATCGTGGTCCGTCAGGTCCGAGGAACGTGCCACCGGAGCGGGACCCGGATCACGTCGTGTCGTACCAGACGTCGATCGATCAGGCATTCGTCTACCGCTTGTCCGGCGACCGCAACCCCTTGCACACCGATCCGGCGTTCGCGGCGATCGGCGGCTTCGATCGTCCGATCCTGCACGGGTTGTGCAGCTACGGCTTCACGGGGCGGGCGCTGCTGCACGCCGTCTGTGGCAGCGATCCGGCGAGGTTCCACCACATCGAAGCACGCTTCGCGTCGCCGGTGCTCCCCGGCGACAGGCTCACGGTCGCCATGTGGCCGGGCGACACCGGCGAGACGCTCTTCACCACGAGTGCCGTCGATCCGTCGGACCCGACGACCGAACGCGTCGTGATCGACCAGGGGCTGCTCCGGCACTCTTGAGCGCGGGCGCCGTCGCCCGCCCGTGCCTGCTCCTCGACGTTCGGGTGTCAGGGGGTGCAGATGGCACGCAAATGGTCGACGGCGTGCGCCAACGCGATGTCCTCACGGTCGCCGGAGCGGCGGTCCTTGACCTCGATCGTCGGGTTCTTCTCGTCTCCGATGCCGCGTCCGACGATCGCAATCGTCGGGATCCCGATGAGTTCCGCGTCCTTGAACTTCACGCCGGGCGACGGTCCGTAGCGGTCGTCGAGCAGCACCCGGAGTCCGGCTGCCTCGAGGTCGGCGGCGAGCTGTTCGCCCGCTGGGATCTGCGGGCCGTCGGCCTTGCCGGCGATCACCACATGGACGTCCGCCGGTGAGATCTCGCGGGGCCAGACCAGCCCGAGGTCGTCGTGGTTCGCTTCGGCGATCGCGGCCAGCGCGCGTGTGACGCCGACGCCGTAGGAGCCCATGGTCGGCGTCACCGGGCGGCCGTTCTCGTCCTGCACGCTGAGTTCGAGTGCCTCGGCATACTTCCGGCCGAGTTGAAAGATGTGTCCGATCTCGATCCCCCGGGCGATCTCGACCTCGGACCCACAGACCGGGCACACGTCACCGTCGCGGATCTCGGCCGCCTCGATCGTGCCGTCGGGCGTGAAGTCCCGTCCGGCAACGAGGTTGATCACGTGGTTGCCGGGCGAGTCGGCACCCGTGATCCACGCGGTGCCGTCGACCACGCGCGGGTCGACGAGGTATCGGATCCCCGATGCGTTCTCGGTCCCGAGCGCGCCGGGCCCGATGTAGCCCTTGACCAGCGACGGGTGCTTCTCGAAGTCCGCTTCGTCGAACGGCTCGGGCTCGGCAGGGGAGACGTGCGCTGCCAGTCGCTTCATGTCGACCTCACGGTCGCCCGGGAGACCGATCGCCAGTGGCTCGGTCGTGCCGTCGGGATGGCGCAGCTTCACGACGACGTTCTTCAACGTGTCTGCTGCCGTCCAATCGCGTTCGGGGTGGCGCATCTCGGGGTCGGCATTGACGAAGTCGACCAGCGTGGCGATCGTGGGCGTGTCGGGGGTGTCGTGGACCACGGCGGTGGGGAGCCCGCCGAACGGGATCGCCGCGGGGGAGGGCGTCACGACCGCCTCGACGTTGGCCGCGTAGTCGCACGACGTGCAGCGGATGAACGTGTCCTCACCGACGTCCATCGGCGCGAGGAACTCCTCCGAGGCGGAGCCACCCATCGCTCCGGACATCGCCGACACGATCACGTACGGCAGACCGAGACGATCGAACAGCGAGATGTAGGCGGCTCGGTGGGCGTCGTACGACGCCTGGAGGCCCTCGTCGTCGAGGTCGAAGCTGTAGGAGTCCTTCATCACGAACTCGCGTCCGCGAAGGAGGCCAGCGCGGGGCCGCGCCTCGTCGCGGTACTTGGTCTGGATCTGGTAGATCGACAGCGGCAGGTCCTTGTACGACCCGCAGATGTCCTTCACGAGCAGCGTGAACATCTCCTCGTGAGTCGGTGCGAGCAGGAAGTCGGCGCCCTTGCGGTCCTGCAGGCGGAACAGGTTGTCGCCGTACTCGGTCCAGCGGCCGGTGGCTTCGTAGGGCTCGCGGGGGAGCAGCGCCGGGAAATGGACCTCCTGGAAACCGGCGGCGTCCATCTCTTCGCGCACGACGCGTTCGACGTTGCGGTACACGAGCCAGCCGAGAGGGAGCCACGAGAACCCACCGGGTGCCGCCCGGCGGATGTATCCCGCCCTGACGAGCAGTCGGTGACTGGCGACTTCGGCGTCCGCCGGATCGTCTCGCAGGGTCCGAAGGAACAGGGTCGACATCCGAAGCACCGTCAGAACATATCTTCACGGGTGACCGGCCGCCGCGGGATGCCCGTCGCCACCGGGCACCCTGTCGACTTCGCGGGCCCCGCTGCTATGATCAGACGTCCATTTGGTTCGTTACCGAAAGGCGTGGGGCTGAGCCCCACGCCTTGTTTGTTGAAAGGAGGCAGTTCGGATGAGTGCATCGACCGAGATCGACCGTGTTCACGCTCTCGTGGCCCCGATCGCTGCCGACCTCCAACTGGACGTGTACGACATCGAGCGTCGGGGAGCGACGATGCGCGTCACGCTCGACACGCCACCTGGGTCCGAGGGCGGGATCACCCTCGACGCGCTGTCGCTTGCGACTCGGCTGATCTCCCGAGAACTCGACCACGACGACCCGATCGCCGGGCACTACACCCTCGAAGTCACGAGCCCCGGTCTCGAGCGTCAGCTGCGCACGCCGGCCCATTTCCAGCGTGAGGTCGGCAAGACCGTCACCGTCCGCCTTCGCGACCCGCAGGCCGACCCCCGGCGCATCCACGGCGTGCTGACCGCAGCCGACGATCGAACTGCGGTGTTGCTGCTCGATGACGGCGTCGAACGCACCGTCTCGCTCGACGACGTCGACAAGGCCCGGACCGTCTTCGAGTGGGGTCCGAAGCCGAAACCCGGCAAGCAGAGCCCCGGCGCCAAGAAGAAGAAGACGTCGAACACGACGACCACATCGAACAAGGAGAAGCAAGCGTCATGAGCAACCTCGACATGAGCGAGGCCATTGGCATGCTGGCCCAGGAGAAGGGCATCTCCGAGGACACGCTGTTGCACGTCCTCGTCGACGCCCTCGCGTCGGCCTACAAGCGCCGCCCGGATGCCGCCGACGAAGTCGTCGTCGAGGTCAATCCGGAGACGATGGAGTTCTCGTTCATCGCGTACGACGTCGACGAGGACGGCAACTGGGTCAACGAGCGTGACGACACGCCCAAGAAGGAAGAGCTCGGCCGCATCGCCGCGCAGACGTTCCGCCAGGTGATGAGCCAGCGCATCCGCGAGGTCGAATCCGAGCGCAAGTTCGAGGAGTACGCGAACCGAGAGGGCGACATCGTCACCGGCATCATCCAGCGCACCGACGCCCGGTACACCTTGCTCGACCTCGGCCGCGTCGAAGCGTTGCTGCCGCAGGCCGAGCAGGTGCCGTTCGAGCGGCCCGCCCAGGGCGATCGCCAGAAGGCATACATCGTCGAGGTCCGCCGCACGCCGAAGGGCCCGCAGATCGTCGTGTCGCGCACCCACCCCGGTCTGATCAAGCGGCTGTTCGAGCTCGAAGTGCCCGAGATCGCCGATGGCATCGTCGAGATCAAGGCATGCGCCCGTGAACCAGGTCATCGCACCAAGATCGCCGTCTGGTCGAACGACCACAATGTCGACCCGGTCGGCGCCTGCGTCGGAGCCCGAGGTGGGCGTGTGCGCATGGTCGTCAACGAAATGCGCGGTGAGAAGATCGACATCGTCCCCTTCAGTGAGGATCTTGCGGACTTCGTCGCCAAGGCGTTGTCACCGGCGAAGGTCACGCAGGTCAACATCTCCGACGACGGCACGGCTGCCGACGTGATCGTGCCCGACCACCAGCTCAGCCTGGCGATCGGCCGTGAGGGCCAGAATGCCCGTCTCGCCGCTCGCCTCACCGGCGTGCGCGTCGACATCCGTTCCGAGACGCAGCTCGCCGAAGGCATCCCGGCCGGTGGCCGCGACGCCGACGTCGAATACGCCGACGGCGAATGGCGGGCCAACGCCGAGACCGGTGAGATGGAGTGGCACGCCGCCGACGGCAGTGTGATCAGCGAGTCCGACTGGCAGGCCCAGGCCGCCGCCGCCAGCGAAGCTACGGAAACGACCGACGCCGCAGTTGCGCCTGATGCGGCGGCCTCCGCCGAGGCTGGTGACTCGGACAGTGAGTCCGCCACCGCCGACAGCGAAGCGGGCGCAGAGGCCGCCACCAGCGCGGGCGCAGAGGCCGCCACCAGCGCGGGCGCAGAGGCCGCCACCAGCGCGGACGCCGAGCCCGCCAACGAGAACGGCGGCGACGACTGAGTGGTGCCGATCGACCCGAACCCGTTCGCAGCTGTATCGGCTGTCGACAGCGTCGCCCGCAATCTGCGCTCGTGCGAGTCACGAAGTCAGACCTCGGCATCGTGGTCGACGGCCCCAGCGACGGACGCGGAGCGTGGCTGTGTCGAGGTACGAGGGTGGGCGAGCTCGCCTCGCCGTCGTGCGTCGAGTCGGCGCAGTCTCGGCGGGCATTCGCCCGTGCGTGGCGGTGTGAGGTCGATGCAGATGACGAGCGAGCAATCAACGAACAGGTCGGCCGTCGGGCCGGCGGTGACGAACACCCGGATGCGCATTGATTCCAGCATCCGCGAGGCAAAGACGACTGTGAAAGGTTGAATCGACAACGTGGCTGCGAAGAAGATCAGGATCCACGAGCTCGCGAAAGAGCTCGGGATGACGAACGCCGAGGTCCTCGACCTCTGCGGTGTGCTCGGCGTTGCCGCCAAGGGCCCGTCGTCCTCGCTCGCCGAGGCGTACGCCGACATGGTGACCCGTCGCGCCCAGCGTGACGGTTTGACACGCGACGAACAGCCCGAAGAGGCCAAGCCGGCCAAGAAGGCTCCGGCGAAGAAGAAGGCGGCCGCGAAGAAGCCGGCGGCCGGCGGATCAGACGCAGAGCCGAAGACCGTCAAGAAAGCCGCGGCGAAGAAGACCGCTGCCAAGAAGACGTCCGACGCGCCCGACGAGGCAGCCGCCTCCGACGATTCGACTCCGTCGAGGTCCGATGCGACCGCTCCCGATGCGACCGCTCCCGAGGTCGACATCTCGACCGAGGCTCCCGCGGCATCGACCGAGGCTCCCGCGGCATCGACCGAGGCTCCCGCGGCATCGACCGAGGTGGAAGGTGGGCCCGCCGCAGCCGAGGAGCCGACGCCCCCGCCGGCACCGGAGCCTGTCGAGTCCGCGCCGACCGCTGAATCGCCAGCCGAGCCCGCACCGACGGCAGAACCCGACTCGACGCCTGCTCCCGTCGAGGCCGAGGCCGAGGCCGAGGCTGCGCCGCCGCCCCCTGCGGCGGCCACGCAAGCTGCTCCCGAGACCCCTGCTCCAGCGCCGGCCGATACTCCTGATTCGTCGCGGGTGATCTCCAGCGGTCGACCGACCGCCGGTGGCCGGCCGCCCGAGCAAGCGCCGGCCCCGACCGAAGCCCGCCGTCCGGCCACGGAGCGTCCTGAGGGCACTCCCGCCGAGCGCCCGCTGTCGCCGAGCGGCAAGGCAATCCCGCCGCCTCCCGGCCGTCCGTTGTCGCCGAGTGGCAAGGTCATCCCGCCACCCCCGGGCTCGGCGCGCCCCGCCGGCGCACGTCCCGGCGGAGGCCCAGGTGGGGCCCGTCCCCGTCCGGGTGGATTCACGCCGCGTCCCGGAGGCGGACCCGGAGGTGGCCCTGGAGGTCGTCCCGGTGGTGGACCCGGCGGTGGCGGCCCCGGCCGCCCCGGAGGCAATCGCCCGAGCGGGCAGCGTCGTCCGCCGCGCCGGACCGGCCGTCGGCGTCGTCGTCGCGACCAGGACGATCTGCAGCCGCAGTTCACGACCTACACGTCGTCCGACGCCCCGGTTCCCGAGGGCGAGGTCATCATCGAGCGTGGTGTGTCGGCGCAGGAGTTCGCTCCGAAGCTGAACCGCACGGCGGCCGACGTCGTCCGCTTCCTGCTCAACAACGGCGAGATGGTCACTGCGACCATGACGCTCGCCGACGAGCAGATGGAGCTGTTCGCGCTCGAGGTCGGCGCCGAGATCCTGCTGGTCGAGCCCGGTCAGCAGGAAGAGGTCGAGCTGCAGAAGTTGTTCGACGACTCCGACGACGACTGCCGACCTCGAGCCGCGCCCGCCGGTGATCACCGTGATGGGCCACGTCGACCACGGCAAGACCACGCTGCTCGACCACATCCGCGGGGCCAACGTCGTCGACGGTGAGGCCGGCGGCATCACCCAGCACATCGGTGCGTACCAGGTGCAGAACGAGCACGGCTCGGTCACGTTCCTCGACACGCCGGGTCACGCTGCGTTCACGCAGATGCGTGCACGTGGCGCCGACGCCACCGACATCGTCGTGTTGATGGTGGCCGCCGACGACGGGATCATGCCGCAGACGATCGAGGCCATCAACCACGCCCGCGCCGCCGAGGTGCCGATCGTGGTGGCGGTCAACAAGATCGACAAGGACAACGCCGATCCGCAGCGTGTGCTCACGCAGCTCGCCGAGTACGAACTCGTTCCCGAGTCGTGGGGCGGCGACACCATCGTCGTCGAGATGTCGGCGCTGCAGGGGCTCGGCGTCGACGAGCTCATCGAGCAGTTGCAGGTCGTCGCCGAGCTCGAAGAGCTCACCGCCAATCCGACCGGTCGTGCCAAGGGCATCGTCATCGAGGCCCAGCTCGACAAGGGACGTGGCCCCGTGGCCACGGTGCTCGTCGACAAGGGCGAACTCAAGGTCGGCGACCCGATCGTGGCCGGTGCTGCGTGGGGCAAGGTCCGAGCGATGATCAACGACAAGGGCGAGCAGGTCAAGGTGGCCGGCCCGTCCACGCCGGTCCAGGTGCTCGGCCTGTCGCTCGTTCCCGAGGCGGGCGACGAGTTCCGCGCTGCGCCAGACGACAAGATCGCCCGGACGGTCGCCGAAGCCCGAGAGCTGCGCCTCAAGGCCAAGCACCTTCGCGAGGATGCGAGGGTCAAGACCGGCACCAAGCTCGAGGACATCTTCGCCCAGATCCAGTCGGGCGAGAGGCCGTCGGTCAACCTGATCCTGAAGGCCGACGTCCAGGGTTCGCTCGAAGCGGTCACCGAGTCGCTGCGACGGCTCGAACGGGACGAGGTCGACGTCAGCTTCGTGCATCGCGCGGTCGGCGGGATCACGGAGAACGACATCACGCTGGCCAATGCGACCAACGCGACGATCATCGGCTTCAACGTCCGTCCTGACGGCAAGGCTCGCAAGCTGGCCGAGCAGGAGCAGGTCGAGATCCGCACCTACGAGATCATCTACAAGCTCCTCGAGGACATCGAGCAGGCCGTCATCGGCATGCTCGAGCCGGAGTTCGAGGAGCAGGTCACCGGCGAGGCCGAGGTCCGCGAGATCTTCCGGGTGCCCAAGCTCGGCGCGATCGCCGGTTGCTACGTCCGCTCGGGCGTCATCACCCGCGGTTCCAAGGTGCGCTTCCTGCGTGACGGCACGATCATCTGGAAGGGCGACATCTCGTCGCTCAAGCGTTTCAAGGACGATGCCCGTGAGGTCCGCGAGGGCTTCGAGTGCGGTATCGGCCTGTCGGACTTCCAGGACCTCAAGCCCGGCGACCTCATCGAGACCTACGAGGACGTCGAGATCGCAAGAACGTGAGCGGTCGATAGGTTGGCCCGATGGCCGCCGATCTCGACTTCTTCTTCGATCCTGTCTGCCCGTGGGCGTGGATCACGTCGAGATGGGTGGTCGACGTCAGCGACCAACGGCACTACGAGGTGGACTGGCGTTTCATCTCGCTGTGGATGCTCAACGAGGACAATCACCAGGAGTGGTACACGCCGCAGTATCGGGCGGGTCACTATTTCGGCCAGCAGGGCCTGCGGATCGCCGACTGCGATCCGGGTGGCGACGATGATCCGGCGGCGTCGGTCGGTGGTACACGACCATCGGTGCGGCACTCCACGTCGGCGGTCAACGCGAGGCTGCGCGTCGGGATGCGCTGCTCGTGGTACCGGGCGCTGCTGTCGGAGGCCGGTTTCGACCAGGGCTACGTCGATGCCGCCGACGACGAGTCGCACGACGAGTACATCCGTGCCGACACCGAACTCGCGTTGAGCCGCACGGGCAGGGACGTCGGTACGCCGATTCTCACGTTCCATCCTGGCGCCGAGAGGGAAGCGAGCTTCTTCGGTCCGGTGATCTCGAAGGCCCCTCGGGGCGCCGAGGCGGTCGAGTTGTGGGATGCCGTCGAGAAGCTGGCGACGATGTCCGGCATGGCCGAACTCAAGCGATCCAACCGGATCGCCCCCGATTTCACCTGACGTAACGATTGGTGTCGGACACCAATTCGTTAGACCCGACTCGAGGAGATCCCGATGGCAGGCAAGCGACGTAGCCGCAGCAACACCCCGAAGTACTCGCGCAGCGCGCGTGTGAGCACGACCTTGCAGGAGATCATCGCCGACGAGCTCGTGCGGATCGACGATGAGCGGCTGACGTTCGTGACGGTCACCGGGATCGACGTCGACCCGGAGCTCAACCGGGCGATCGTGTTCTTCGACTCGCTGGCCGACGAAGACGGCGACGCCGAGATCCTCGAAGCGTTCGCTGATCATCGGATCAGGTTGCAGGCATCGATCGCGAAGCAGATCCGTGCGAAGAAGACGCCGATCCTCGACTTCCGCCCCGACATGGTGATCCGATCAGCGGCACGCATCGACGACATCTTGAAGTCCGACCAGGCGCGGTTCGAACGCGAGGCCACGGCACCGCCCGAGCCGCCCGCGAGCGCCGACGTCCGGAATCCAACGAGGGCTGATGGCGCGGCGCAAGCCGGCGACCACGCACGGCGTCGCTGTCGTCGACAAGCCGGCGGGGGTCACGAGCCACGACGTCGTCGGCATGCTGAGGCGGCGGTTCGGCGAGCGGCAGGTCGGCCACGCCGGGACGCTCGATCCCGATGCGACGGGCGTGCTCGTCGTGGCGGTCGGAAAGGCCACCCGGCTGCTCCGCTTCGTCGAGAAGACCCGCAAGGGATACACCGGGCGAGATCGTGCTCGGCGCTACAACGTCGCACGCTCGACTCCGCTGGTGATGACGCTGTCGAGGTTCGACATGTCGACGGTGACGATCGACGATGCTCGGCGAGCGGTCGCAGATCATCTCGTCGGCGACATCGAACAGGTGCCGCCCATGGTGTCGGCCATTCGAGTCGACGGGAAGCGGCTGCACGAGCTCGCTCGAGAGGGCATCGAGGTCGAACGTGCGCCCCGCCCGGTGACGATCCACGGTTTCGACGTGGACGGACTGGGCCGACCCCGGGGTCCTCGCCGTCGAGGTCGAGTGTTCAGCCGGGACGTACGTCCGCACGCTTGCCGACGACCTCGGACGGCTGCTGGGTGGTGGCGCCCACCTCCGCGGTCTGCGTCGCACCCACGTCGGTGCGTTCACCCTCGCGGAGGCGGGTGCTCCGGACGAGTGCGAGTTGCTGCCAGTGGCAAGCGCCGTGCGCGCGTTGACGGTCGTGACGGTCGAGGACGACGTGGCCGCACTCATCGCCAATGGGCGAGTGCTCGACGCGTGGAACGGCGACGGTCCCTGGGCGGTGTTCGATCCGTCGGGTGAGCTGTTCGCGGTGTACGAGGATTTCCGCGGACAAGCGAAGCCCGCGGTGGTCCTGCCGCGCTGAGCGTCCCGGCCCGACAGGGTCGCAGTGGCGCCCGATAGCGTTGCGGCGTGCTCGTCGTGACCGACCTCCAGCACTGCCCGTGGGCGGATGAGCGAGCCGTCATCACCATCGGCGCCTACGACGGTGTGCATCTCGGGCACCGTGCGGTGATCGACCAGGTCAGGCGCCGCGCCGCAGAGATCGGTGCGAGGTCCGTCGTGGTCACCTTCGATCGGCATCCTGCCAGCGTGGTGCGACCCGAGTCGGCGCCTCGGCTGCTCACGGGTCCGCAGCAGAAGATGGAGCTGCTCGAGTCGACAGGCATCGACGCCGTCGTCGTCGTCCCGTTCGACGAGGCCCAGGCCGCCGAAAGCCCTGAGTCCTTCGTCGACCGCGTGCTGGTCCGATGCCTGAAGACCCGGATCATCGTCGTCGGCGAGGACTTCCACTTCGGTCGTCATCGCGACGGCAACGTCGATCTGCTCCGCAAGATCGGCGTCGAGGCCGACTTCGACGTCGAACCGGTCCAGCTCGTCCAGCGTCTCGATGGGATCGATGAACCGATCAGCAGCACTGCCATCCGGCGAGCGCTCGCCGGGGGCGACATCGAGCGCGCCGAACGCCATGCTCGGACGTCCGTACGAGGTCCGTGGCGAGGTCTTCACCGGAGACCAGCGCGGTCGGCTCCTCGGGTTCCCGACGGCGAACGTTGCCGTGCGGGCCGGCATGTGTCTGCCCGCCGATGGCGTCTATGCCGGGCGTCTACGAACGTCCGAACGGTGACGTACACGGCTGCGCGATCAACCTGGGTCGTCGCCCGACGTTCTACGAGCATGCCGATGCGTCACTGCTGGAGGCGCACCTGCTCGACGTGGACGTCGACCTGTACGGCGAGACCGCCAGCGTTCGGTTCGAGCACTTCCTGCGCAGCGAGCGCAAGTTCGACGGCGTCGATGCACTGATCGCGCAACTCGGACACGACGTGTCGAGCGCCCGCGACCTCCTCACCTGACCGAGCCCACGCGGTCGATCCACCACGTTTGCGCTGCATTTCGGGTGGACCGTCCCACCCAGACTTGCGCGCAAACGCAAGTGGGAACAGGGGTCAGCCTGCGGGCCAGATCACGACCGCGTCCACGTCGTAGATCTGGTCGAGGATGTCGCTGAGGTAGTCGGCGGCGGTCGGCGTCTCGGCATCTCCGAACAGACCGACCTCGGCGTAGGTGTCGAGCTCGTTCTGGAGCGCGTCGACGTCGGCGACGCCGTACCCCGTGCCGGCGGGCGTCAACTCGGAGATCAGCGCAGCGTCGGTGGTCCAGCGGAACACCTCGCCTTCCGGCGACAAGAAGTTTTCGTTGGTTCCCGAATTGATCAACTCGACGGCGGTGTTCGCCGCGGCCTGCGGATCGGCGATCGCGTCGGCGAGGCCGAGCATCGTGGCGCGCATGAAGTCCTCCGCTGCGGTCGGGTGCTCCGCGATGAAGTCGGCGTTGCCGTAGATGATGCCGAACGATCCAGGGATGTCGTAGTCGAGCGGGTCGAACAGATCGAATTCGATGCCGGCTCGTTCCAGTGCGCCCGGCTCGTTGCTCTTGTATCCGGGGAACCCGTCGATCGACTCGATGGCGATGTGTGCGGTCGGATCGAAGCCGTCGAGCAGCACGGTCTCGTAGTCCTCGTTCTCGACGAGGCCGGCGGTGGCGAGCATCGCCGCCACGCTCGGCGGCAGCTTGCCCTTGACCCCGATCGTCGAGTCGGCCAGGTCGCCGAGTTCAGTGTGCCACGCCTGGCTTCACGATCAGCGAATCGATCGCCGTCGGACCTTCGACGGCGGTGACGACGAAATCGGTGTCGTTCGCCGCCGCGAACGCGACGACTTCGCTGAACGATCCACCCGAGGCGAACTGGGCGTCGTTCTCGGCGACGATGGGATAGTTGGCCGTCGAGAAGCTCGGGATGATCTCGACGTCGAGGCACATCTCGTCGTAGTAGCCGTTGTCCTCGGCGACGATGACGTCGACGATCGAGGCCGTCGCTGCGAAGTCGAAACCGGTCAGGTAGGTGATGGTGCCGGCGGCCTCGTTTGCTGCGCAACGGTCGTCAGGGAAAGCCTCGCCGGCAACCACATCGGAACCGCCGTTCGAGGAGTCGGGTGCGCTGGTTTCGGCACTGCCCGAACTGTCGGTGCCGTCTTCGGGGTGGAGTCCTCGGCGGTGGTGTCCTGGGTGTCGGTGTCCTGGGTGTCGGTGTCCTCGGTGGACGCGTCGTCGGTCGAGGTGTCGTCGCTGCCGCAGGCGGCCAGCAGGACGACAGGAGTGAGGCCGAGCGCAAGGATGGTGCGGAGTCGCATCAGGGTTCCAGTTCTTCGGAGGGATCGGGGGCAGCCAATGATGCCATGCACGGCACACACTCCCGCAGTCACGGTCGCCGGTCAGGAGCGTTGCGACGCGTGCCACTTCAACAGGCTGCGCTCGAGCACTGAGACGAGCAGCAGCCCGACGATGCCGAGCAGGGCCGCCGAGGTGATCGTCGCCCACAACGTCTCGGCCTGGTTGCTCGCAGCCGCGGTACGACCGACCGCCCCGAGCCCGTCTCGGGTGAGCGCTGAGCCCTCCGCGAAGTACGCCGCTGCGAGCCCGAGGCCGAGGGCAAAGCGCAGCGTGGTGAAGATCGATGGCAGCGATGCCGGCAGCCGCAGCCTCCAGAACACCTCCCACGGGCGGGCGTCGACGCTGGCGAGCAGCTCGCGCGCCGCGGGATCGGTGGATTTCATGCCGCCGACCACACCGAAGGTGAACACCGGAAACGACGTGAACGCGACCATGAACAGGATGGTCGGTGCCCCACCGTCGAGCCACAACACGACCGACGTGATGTACGCCACCCACGGAGTCACCAGGATCAGGATCAGGACTGGTTGTGTTGCTTCCTCGAGAAACCGCGACGACGCCATCAACGCGCCCACGACGATCGCGAAGACCATCGAAATCGAGAGGCCGAGGAGCATGTGCCACCCCGTGGTGACGGCGTTCGACCAGTAGAAGCCGGGGGCCTCTGCCAGTTCACCGACGATCTCCGAGGGCGGCAGCAGGACGAACCGCCGAATGTCGAACACATCGACGGCGGCCTCCCACAGCAGACAGAAGGTGATCACTCCGACGAGCGGGGCGACGACGCGCCGCACGGCCGGGCTCACCTGCTCATCCCGTTGCTCAGAGCGGCACGCAGACGTGTGGTGACGTGGAAGAAGTGGTCGGTGTCCTCGAGTTCTGGAAGGCGGGGATGCGCCAGATCGATGGCGATGTCGTCGGTGATCCGCCCCGGCCGCGGCGACATCACCGCAACGCGGTCCGACAGGAACGTCGCCTCGGCGATCGAATGGGTGACGAACAGCACCGTCGTGCCGAGCGGTTCGCACAGCCGACCGAGCAGGTGACGCATGTCGGTGCGGGTCAATTCGTCCAGCGCGGCGAACGGTTCGTCCATCAACAGGATCGGCGCGTCGATGGCGAACGCACGGACGAGCCCGACGCGCTGCTGCATGCCGCCTGACAGCTCGTGCGGGTAGGCCTCACGGAAGTCGCCGAGACCGACTTCGTCGAGGAGGTCGCCGACCGATGCACTCGGCGTCACCGGAGAGGCGCGCCGGTTGATGTCGAGCAGGAGACGCGCGTTCGACTCGACGGTGCGCCAGGGAAGCAGTGCCGGCGATTGCGGAACGAATCCGATCTGCTTGTGTCGTCGTGCCTCGGTGGGGGACATGCCGTTGACGACGATCTCGCCGGACGACGGGCGTTCGAGGCCGGCGATGAGGCGCAACAGCGTGGTCTTGCCACACCCCGACGGACCGAGCAGTGTCACGGTCTCGCCCTCGCCGACGGTCAGGCCGATCGGCGCCAGCGCTTCGAGCGATCCGAACGCCTTCGCGACATTGCGAACTTCGATCCGGGCCGACACGTCCAGCGAGCGTACTTGTGCGCCGGCGATCCACCCGCCCCGATCGTCTGGCCGTTGTGGAGTCACCACCGTGCCCGTAGCATTGCCGGGTCCGTTCGGGCTGGGATCTCCGGCGCGGGCGTGATGCTCACGGATGCCGCCCGGCATCCGATGCGACCTCCAACGAAGAAGGCGACACACCCATGGCCGACATTGCCGACACCACGCCGAACACCACGGCGACGATCGAGAAGTACCGCACACACGAGACCGACACCGGCTCACCCGAGGTGCAGATCGCATTGCTCACCGAGCGCATCACGCACCTCACCGAGCACCTCAAGGTGCACAAGAAGGACCACCACAGCCGCCGTGGCCTGCTGATGCTGGTCGGTCGCCGGCGCCGCATGCTCGACTACGTCAAGAAGATCGACGTCGAGCGCTACCGCAAGATCATCGCCGACCAGGGCCTGCGCCGCTGATCGAGGTTCCCCCAGCCCATGGCTCGGGGAACCATGACATCTCATCGGTCACCGAGCACGGTATGATCTGGCGCTGGAGCCGGAACGTCCGGCTTCGCAACACGAGCGAACCGTTGTCGGTTGCCGGTTGCTGAATCCGAACCGTCGCCCTGGGCCAACGCTGCAGAGGTGTCGTCATGTCGGGTTGACCAACTGGGAACCGGCCGATCGCTCCAAGAGGCGCACTCCCGAGGGGGAGTGCACACGAAAGGAGCCCTCAGTGGCTGACCCCATCACCGTGTCCGGACCCGTATCTGGGACCGACAAGACACTCACCTTCGAAACGGGCAAGTTCGCCCCCCAGTCGATGGGTGCCGTCGTGGCATCGATCGCCGGGACGAAGGTACTCACCACCGCCAACGCAGCGAAGAGCGTGCGTGACGGCATGGACTTCTTCCCCCTGACGGTGGACGTCGAGGAGCGGGCCTATGCGGCCGGCAAGATCCCCGGCTCGTTCTTCCGTCGTGAAGGACGTCCGACCGAAGACGCCATCCTCACCTGCCGCCTGACCGACCGGCCGCTGCGCCCGTCGTTCCCCGAGGGCTTCCGCAACGAGACCCAGGTCGTCACGACCGTGCTCGGCGCCGACCAGGTCAACCCGCACGACGTGCTCTCGATCAACGCTGCCTCGGCTGCGCTGATGATCTCGGGCATCCCGTTCGATGGGCCGATCGGCGCGATCCGCATGGCGTACAGCCAGGACGGCTCGTGGATTCCGCACCCGACCTACGAAGAGGCCGAGAACGGCACCTTCGAGCTGGTCGTGGCCGGCCGTGAACTCGACAACGGCGACGTCGCCGTGATGATGGTCGAGGCCGGCGGTTCCGAGAACGCGTTCTACTACTACGACGACGGGGCCAAGAAGGTCACCGAGGAAGTCCTGGCCGATGGTCTCGACGCCTGCAAGGTCTGGATCAAGGAGTCGATCGCTCTGCAGCGTCAGCTCGTCGCCTCGGTGATCGCCACCGACGGACCGATCGAGCAGATGAAGTGGACCCCCGTCCTCGACTACACGCCCGAGGTCTTCGGTGCCGTCGAGAAGGCTGGCAGCGACAAGCTTGCGCCGGTCATCACGATCGCCAACAAGGCCGAGCGCAACGAAGCGACCGACGCCGTCACGGCCCAGATCGTCGCCGAGCTGTGCGGCACCAAGGACGCCCCGGGTGAGTTCGCCGGCAGCGAGAAGATGGTGAAGGAAGCCGTCCGCTCGCTCAACAAGAAGTTGATGCGCGCTCGCGTCGTCAACGACGGCGTCCGCATGGACGGCCGCGGCGTCGCCGATCTGCGTCCGGTGTCCGCTGAGGTCGGCGTCCTGCCGACTGCTCATGGTTCGGCGCTGTTCCAGCGTGGCGAAACCCAGGTGATGAGCGTGTTGACCATGGCCATGCCCCGCATGAACCAGATGATCGACTCGCTGTCGCCCAACGACACCAAGCGCTACCTGCACCACTACAACATGCCGCCGTGGGCCAACGGGGAGACCGGCCGCGTCGGTTCGCCGAAGCGCCGCGAGATCGGCCACGGTGCCCTCGCCGCTCGCGCCGTCCTACCGGTCATCCCGAACCAGGAGGACTTCGCGTACACGCTCCGCCTCGTCTCCGAGGTCATGTCGTCGAACGGCTCCACCTCGATGGCGTCGGTGTGCGCCTCGAGCCTGTCGTTGATGGACGCTGGTGTACCCACCAAGGGTCACGTGTCCGGCATCGCCATGGGGCTGATCTACGAAGACGGCAAGTACATCACGCTGACCGACATCCTCGGTTCCGAGGACGCCTTCGGCGACATGGACTTCAAGGTTGCCGGTACCGAGGACGCCATCACGGCGCTGCAGCTCGACACGAAGATCGACGGCATCCCCGCCGACGTGTTGACCGCTGCGCTGGCTCAGGCCCGCGTTGCCCGCCTCGAGATCCTCGACGTGATGAACGCCTGCATCCCAGAGTCGCGTGACGAGGTCGCCGAGACGGCTCCGAAGATCACCACGATTCACATCCCGCTCGACAAGGTCGGCGAAGTGATCGGCCCGAAGGGCAAGGTCATCAACACGATCCAGCAGGAGACCGGTGCCGACATCGGCGTCGACGACGACGGTGCCCGCGGCATCGTCACCATCGGCGCGGTCGAGGCATGGCGGATGGAAGAGGCCAAGGCAGCGATCCTCGCGATCGTCGACCCGCCGAAGGCCGAACTCGGCGCCGTGTACACGGGTCGGGTGGTGAACATCACCAAGTTCGGTGCCTTCGTCAACATCCTGCCGGGCCGCGACGGCCTCGTGCACATCTCGAAGCTGGGTGGCGGCAAGCGCATCAACTCGGTCGAGGACGTGCTGGAACTGGGCCAGGAGATCGAGGTCCGCGTGGAGGAGATCGATGACAAGGGCAAGGTCAGCCTGACCCCTGCCGGCGATCCGCCTCCCGCCAAGGAAGGCGCCTCGTCCGGGGAGTCGAGCGGTTCCTCCGATCGGGGCGAGCGTCGTGAGCGTGCGCCTCGCAAGGAGCGCTCGAACGACGCCGACACCGCGCCGGCCAGCTCGGGCGGCGGCGTCGACGTCGTCGAGGTGAGCTTCGAGGAGAGCTTCGATGCGCAGCTCGCCGACGAGCTCGGCGATCTCGGCCCGAAGTCGGACCGTCCGTCCGGTGACGGTGGTGGCCGCAGCGGCGGCCGTCGTCGTCACCGCTGAACACGCGAGGTGACGTCCGGGGTCAGACCTCGGACGCGACCGCGAACCGATCTGGTCCCATGTGACCGCATCGGCCAGACTGAACACATGAGAATCGGGGTCAGCGGCGCTGCCGGACGAATGGGTCGAACCGTTTGTGCGGCGGTGGTCGCTGATCCCGATCTCGTTTTCGCTGCCGCGGTCGATCCGTCCGGCGTCGGCGAGTCGATCGAGGGCGTCGAGGTGAGCGGACACCTCGACGCGTTCGCCGACGCATCGTGTGACGTCGTCGTCGACTTCACCGTTGCCGACGCCGCACGCAACACCCTGCCGTGGTTGGGGAAGCACGGCATCCATGCCGTGGTCGGCACGACGGGGTTCACCGTGGAGGACTTCGCGCTGTTCGAATCGACGTTCGAGTCCGAGGGCGGCCCGAACTGCGTGATCGCCCCGAACTTCGCGATCTCTGCGGTTCTGATGATGCGTTTCGCCGAGATGGCGGCTCCGTTCTTCGACACGGCCGAGATCATCGAACTGCACCACGACCGCAAGGTCGACGCTCCTTCGGGTACCGCGGTGAAGACCGCGGAGCGGATGGCCGACGCTCGTGGGGACGCGTTCGATCCCGACCCGACGACCGACGAGGTGTACCGGGGGGCACGCGGGGAGAGGGCCCGAACGGCATCCGGGTTCACTCGGTACGGATGCGCGGCATGGTTGCGCACCAAGAGGTGATCCTCGGAGCGCAAGGCCAGACGCTGACGATCCGCCAGGACAGCTACGACCGCGACAGCTTCATGCCCGGCGTTGTCCTCGCCTGCAAGAAGATCGCAGCCATCCCTGGCCTCTCGCGATCGCTTGACCCCTTCCTCGATTGACGATTCCAGCGATCAGTGCGCGACACGTGCCGCTTTCCGGCACGACGCGCGCGCACCGATCGCCGGCTCACGCGTGTCAGAGGGCGGCGAGGGCGGCGTCGTAGTCGGGTTCTTGGGCGATCTCGGGAACGAGTTCGGTGTGCTTCACCGTGCCGTCGGGGCCGATGACGACCACCGCACGGGCCAGGACGCCCTGCAGCTTGCCGTCGGTGAGGGTGACGCCGTAGTCCGAACCGAAGTCGGAACGGAACGTCGAGCCGACCTTGACGTTCTCGATCCCCTCGGCGCCGCAGAATCGGCCCATGGCGAAGGGCAGGTCGGCCGACACGCACAGCACGACGGTCTCGTCCATGCCGGCGGCGCGCTCGTTGAACTGCCGGACGCTGGTGGCGCACGTGGGTGTGTCGATGCTCGGGAAGATGTTGAGGATCACGTTCTTCCCTGCGAACTCCGATGCGTCGTACTCACTCAGGTCGGCGCCGACCAGCGAGTAGGCGGGCGCAGTGGCGCCGACCGCAGGGAGATCTCCGGACGTGTTGACGGGGTTGCCGCCGAGGGTGACTTGAGCCATGCCTGTCGTTCTAGCAACGTCGGGCCCGTTCGGCCCAGGCGAGCTGCACCTGACCTCACGATCCCGTCCCAGATCTGAGCTCTGGTGTCCTCAGGCGCCGCGGAAGTTGCGGAGGTTGATCAACAGTACGGCGGCGATCGAGATGCCGACCGCCCACCACTGATAGCGCTGCAGCCACTCGAGGAAGTCGACGAGCTGTGACTCGAACGTGCGGGCCAGCCACCACATCAGTGCCAACCGCCCTGCGATGCCGATCGACAGCAGCGTCACCAGTCGCACCGGCGGCGTGCGGTGGACGCCGCTGAGCGCCGCGACGATGTTGGATCCGGCGAAGAACGGGATCAGCACCCATTCCGCTCTCCCGAAGCCGCGGTTGAACGTGTCGATCGCTTCTGGCGTCACGCCCAGATACTTGCGGAACCAACCGATCGCGTCGTCGTGGTACGCCCGTCCGATCATGTGGCAGACACCGAACGCAGCGCCGATCCGCAGGAACGCAATGAGGACGTACGTGCCGACGGGAACGCCCGCCGCGAGCGTCAGCGCGAGGTACCGATTGCGCGACGACAGCACCAGCAACCCCTCAGGGTTGGTGTCGACCCATCGGGCCCAGAGGCCACTCGCAACGTTCGTCATGATCACGAGTGCCACGAACGCAACGAGCGTCAGCGGTGCCCAGGCCGGCCGGACGTGCGCAGGCTCGGTCGCGTCGATCGCTGCGCTCTCGGTCATGCCGCGCCACGGTACCGCCCTCGGTGGACGGCCGCTCGGCGGCGTGCGCTACGTTCGCGCCTCATGCAGGGCCTGATGCAAGACGTTCCGCTCGCGATTCCGCACATCTTCGAACGGGCGGAGAAGTACCACCCCCACAAGGAGATCGTCACGGCGACGGGAACCGGGCTCGAGCGGATGAACTACGGCGACTGGGCCGCACGCACCCGCAAGCTCGGTGGCGTGCTCGACAGCCTGGGGATCTCGCCCGACGGCCGCGTCGCAACCTTCGCCTGGAACACCGCTCGCCACCTCGAGCTGTACTTCGCCGCGCCGTGCACCGGCCGGGTCCTGCACACCCTCAACATCCGGCTGTTCCCGGAGCAGCTCACCTACATCGTCAACCATGCCGACGACGAGGTGATCTTCGTCGATCGATCGCTGCTCGGCCTGCTCGCGCCCCTGCTGCCGACGTTCGAGCGTCTGGAGCACCTGGTGATGATGGACGACGGCAAGGGCGACATCCCCGCCGACCTCAACGGCCACGAACTGCTCGACTACGAGGAGTTGCTCGCCGCCGCCGACCCGGTCGAGTTCGGCATCGACGACGAGCACCGTGCGGCGAGCATGTGCTACACGAGCGGGACCACCGGCAACCCGAAGGGCGTGGTGTACACCCACCGCTCGACGTTCCTGCACACCATGGGTGCGATGACCGCCGACAGCCTCGGTGCACGCGAAAGCGACGTGATCCTTCCGGTCGTTCCGATGTTCCACGCCAACGCGTGGGGTCTCGCCCACGCTGCTGTTGCCACGGGAGCGACCCTCGTGATGCCCGGTCCCGACCTGTCCGGTCCCGCGATCGCGAACCTGATCGTGAACGAGAGGGTCACGGTCGCCGCCGGCGTGCCGACGATCTGGATGGCGGTGCTCCCAGAGCTGAAGGGCAAGGACACCTCGTCGCTGCGCAGCATCCCGTGTGGTGGATCTGCCGTCCCGAAGGCGCTGTCGGAGGCGTACCGGGAACAGACCGGCCTGCCGATCCTCCAGGCCTGGGGGATGACCGAGACCAGCCCGATCGCCGCCGTGTGCCGCCTGGACGCAGACCAGGAACTGCTGCCCCCGGAGGAACAGGCCGACCTGCGCACCCAGGTGGGTCGCATCGTGTTCGGTTCCGAGTGCCGAGTCGTCGAGCCGGGTACCACCAATCCCGTTCCATGGGACGGCGAGAGCAGCGGCGAGCTCCAGTGTCGCGGCAACTGGATCGCCTCGGACTACTACGACGATGAACGGTCCGGGGAAAGCTTCACCGACGATGGTTGGCTCAAGACCGGGGACGTCGCCACGGTGAACGAGCGTGGGTTCGTCCGTCTGGTCGACCGCACCAAAGACCTCATCAAGTCCGGCGGCGAGTGGATCAGTTCGGTGGAACTCGAGAACGAGTTGATGGCCCACCCGAAGATCGCCGAGGCCGCCGTGATCGGCGTCGCCCACGAGCGCTGGGGTGAGGCCCCGTTGGCCTGTGTGGTCAAGGCGCCGGACGGCGCCGACCTGACCGAAGCCGACGTCCTGTCGTTCCTCGAGGGCAAGATCGCCAAGTGGCAGATGCCCAAGGGCGTCGTGTGGATCGACGAGGTCCCCAAGACCAGCGTCGGAAAGTTCTCCAAGAAGACCCTGCGTGACGAGTACGCAACCACCCTGATCGACGGTTGACGGTCCGCCCCCCACCGACGGCGTGGTGGCGTCGCGTCGTCGGCACGACCCGCGAACTGGTCAGGGAAGTCATCGATGATGGCGCGCTCGACGCTGCAGCCAGCGTGGCGTTCTGGCTGCTCCTGAGCTTGCCGGCCACCCTGCTCGCGGGGCTTGCGTCACTGTCACTCCTCGGCGACGACCTCACGGACGAGCTCAGGGAGCTGACGAACGAATTCGTCGATCGCGTTTTCACCGGAGAAGCCGACGAACTCCGTTCGACGGTCGACGCGCTGTTCGAGCAGAACAACGCTGGCCTCTTCTCGATCTCGTTGATGGTGGCACTGGTGACGATGTCGCGTGGGTTCGCCGGGCTGATCCGTGCGCTCGACGTCGTCTACGACGTCGAGGAATCGCGAGGATTCCTGCGGGTGCGGCTGGCGGCGTTTGGGCTGGGGATCGGCACACTCGCAACCGTTGCGGTGTCGACGTACCTCTGGTCGATATCTGAGTCGGCGGGGGTGTCGCCGCTGCTGCGTGTCGCGGTCGCGCTGGCGATCCTCGTCGTGTGGGCGGCGACGCTGTTTCACATCGCACCGAACCACCACACACCGTGGCGCTATGACCTGCCCGGAGCGGCGCTGGCTGCCGTCGGTTGGTTGGTCTTGTCGGTCGGCTACGGCTGGTACGTTCAACTCGCGGGTGGCGGCAACCAGGCTGTCGGACTGGTGGGGGCCCTGCTGCTCGGCATGACGTGGGTGTGGCTCGTCTGCCTGATGTTGCTCATCGGCGGTGAACTCAACGAGATCCTTGCCGACCGGGCCGGTGTGGTCAGCGCGAACACCTCGACGATCACACGCCTGCGGAAGCGGCGGCAGCTCGACCGCTAGATACGGCCGTCATCGATGATGCCCCAGAGAATGCTCGAGCGCGTGAGCAGTCGGCAATTGCAGGTCGCGTGGTGACCCGACAGCGGGGCAGGTCGGTCCTTGTCGCCTGGCCGTACGAGCCCGCCGTCGTACTAGCCTGATCGTCCGTGGTTCGCGATCGCGGACGCGGGCTCGAGAACATTGCCGAAGGGAGGGCAGACATGTCGCGCTGGTCGATCCGCGAGGAACTCCGGGAGTCGTTGCGCGAGCACCCCTGGATCTGGAAGGCACCGTTTCTCGCCGTCAACATCGCCATCTGGGTCGGAGTGATCGTGCTGTTCGTCGGCCCGTGGCAGGATGCATCGAGCTCTCCTGACCGAGTCCGTACCCTCCCATCTCCAGCGTCGTCGGAGCCCGACGTTTCAGTGGACGAGCGGAGGTCGGTGATCGCAGATTCGGCTGCGAGTGGCACCACCGACGAGACCGTGGTCACGAGCGACCCTGCTGTCGATGACGAGCCGATCGGAGCCGCCGAGACGACCGAGGTGAGCTCGGACCCGACGGCCGACAGCGTGGCCGCCGCGGGGCCAGGCCTCGACGTGCCGATGACGACGGAAGCCGTCGCCAACCCTGCCGATCGCCCCCCACGTAGGTCCTCCAGCCCGACGCCTGCGCCGCCGACGGTGACCACCACCGCGCCGGCCCCTCCGCCGGTCACCGCGCCACCCCCACGGCCGCCTGCCGTCACGGTCGCACTTCCCACGACGCGTCCGCCGACCGTGACGATCCCTCGGCCAACCGCTCCGCCGACCACGTCGCCCGCGACGACCTCACCGCCCGTGACGCAACCGCCCACCGTCCCGACGACAGCGCCCACTTCCACCGCGCTCGCCCCGCCGCTCCCATGAGTATCGGAACACACCAGCACGCGGCCTCCACCGGTGAGCGGGCAGCCGGTTTCCCGCGATCGGGAGTGATCGCGGCCATCACGAACGGCGTTGAACTCCGTGGCTGACCCGGTGCGCAACGCGCGACGCGGGCCGATCGCGCTGGTGATGGCGGGCGTGTTCTTGTTCGTTGGGCTGGTCGTGGCCGTCTCTCCTGGAGACGACTCGGTCGCTGACGTGGTGGACACGACGACGACGGACGCGACCACGACGACGACGGACGCGACCACGACGACGACGGACGCGACCACGACGACGACGGACGCGACCACGACGACGACGGACGCGACCACGACGACGACGGACGCGACCACGACGACGACGGACGCGACCACGACGACGACGGACGCGACCACGACGACGACGGACGCGACCACGACCACGACGACGTTGCCGCCGCCGACCACGACGACGACCACGACCACGACGACGTTGCCGCCGCCGACCACGACGACGACCACGACCACGACGACGTTGCCGCCGCCGACCACGACGACGACCACGACCACGACGACGTTGCCGCCGCCGACCACGACGACGACCACGACCACGACGACGTTGCCGCCGCCGACCACGACGACGACCACGACCACGACGACGTTGCCGCCGCCGACCACGACGACGACCACGACCACGACGACGTTGCCGCCGCCGACCACGACGACGACCACGACCACGACGACGTTGCCGCCGCCGACGACCACGACGACCACGACGACGGTGCCGCCGCCGACCACGGTGCCGCCGCCGACCACCACGACCACGGTGCCGCCGCCGACGACCACGACCACGACGGCGCCGCCACCGACCACGACCACGACGACGGCGCCCCCACCGGCCACGACCACCACGACGTCGACCACGACGACGACCACGACGACCACCACGACGACGGTGCCGCCTCCGCCGGCGCTGCCCACCTACGTCGGGAGCATGACGAGCCCGGTCGGCGGAAAGACGTCCTACTCGCCGATCGTGCCGTTTCGGTTCGCCGACAGCCGCGCGGGTCTGCGCTCACGGCCGCTTCGTTCCAGCAGTGTTCAACGCATTCAGCTGACCGGCGTCGCCGGGATCCCGTCGACTGCCACTGCGGTCTCTGCGAACTTCACGGTTGACGGTCAGGATCGAGCGAGCTTCCTGACCGTCTACGATTGTTCACCGCGGGTCCCCACCGTCTCGACGCTCAACTTCGTGTCCGGCGAGCCCGTCGCGAACCAGGCAATCGTGCCGCTCGACAGCCAAGGTGGGATCTGTCTGTTCAGTCCGGCGAACACCAACGTCGTCATCGATGTCAACGGATCGTTCTCTGCTGGTGCGGCGGGCAGACTCTCCGCGCTCACGCCCAAGCGCTTGCTCGACACCCGCGGCGGCAGCCAGCTCGCCCCGGGCCGTGTGCGCACGGTGCAGATCGTGTCCAGCACCTCGTTCGTTCCCAGGTCGGCGACGGCCGCCGTGATCAACCTGACGGCAGTGAACTCCGCATCCGGAGGCTGGGCTCGCGCGTTCCCGTGTGACCAGGCCGGCAAGTCGTCCGTCTCGAACGTCAACTTCGGAAAGGGCGAGATCCGCGCCAATTCCGCGATCGTCAAGCTGTCGAGCACCGGCACCATCTGCCTGCAGTCCAACGTGGCCGTCGACATCGTGATCGACATCACCGGCTACATGTCGTCGTCGGGGTTGCGATATCAGGCAGTGGCGCCAGTTCGTCTGATCGACAGCCGCGACTCACGTGTCGCGGGGAAGCGATTCCCCGCTGGGTCGATCGTTCAGTTCGATGTGGCCGGCCTCGGCGGGATTCCGAGCCCGGCGACCGCAGCGTCGATGAACCTCGTCGCCGTTTCACCGACGTCGGACGGCTTCATGACGATGTGGCCATGCCGGAACAGCGGCGGGCCACCATTGGCGTCGAACGTGAACTTTCGCACGGCCCGCAACGTGGCCAATGGAGTCACGGTCGGACTCTTCGACGAACACATCTGCTTGTACACACACGCTGGTGCCCACTTCGTGGTCGACGTCAGCGGCGTCTGGCAGCCGTGACGTGACCGCGGGTCAGGACGGACGACGCTGCGACGACAGACGGCTGTGAGCGTCCACCCTGTACCGCCCGACGGGTCACGAGCCGAATCGCCGGGCTCGAGGGGACGGGAGAACTAGAGCCGACCAGCGTCGATCACGCGCTGGAGGAACTCCTGGGTCCGCTGCTCGCGAGGCGACTCGAAGATCGTCGACGGCGGTCCCTCTTCGAGGATTCGTCCCTGATGGAGGAAGCAGACCCGGTCGCTGATCTCGCGGGCGAACGCCATCTCGTGGGTGGCGATCAGCATCGTCATCCCGTCGGCCTTGAGGCCGCGGACGACGTCGAGCACTTCGCCGACGAGCTCCGGGTCGAGCGCCGACGTGATCTCGTCGAGCAGCATCACCTCGGGGTTCATCGCCAACGACCGGGCGATCGCCACGCGTTGCTGCTGCCCGCCGGAGAGCTGGTCGGGGTAGGCGTCGGCGCGGGCGGCGAGCCCGAGCCGGGTCAACATCTCCAAGGCGTTCGCCCGTGCCTCTGCCTTCGGCACTCGCAGGACCTTGCGTGGGCCGACGGCGACGTTGTCGGTGACGGTCATGTGCGGGAACAGGTTGAAGCTCTGGAACACCATGCCGATGCGGCGACGGATCGGGTCGGGGTCGAGGCCCGGCTCGGCGACGTCGACGCCGTCGAACAGGACCTCGCCGTCGTCGACCGGCTCGAGCATGTTGACGCACCGCAGAAGCGTGGACTTGCCTGACCCCGACGCGCCGATCAGCGTGATCACGTCGCCCTCGGCGACGTCGAGGTCGATGCCGTCGAGCACGGTGGTGTCGTCGAAGGCCTTGAACACGCCGCGGAGCTGCAGCTTCAGCGTCGGGGCGCTCGCCGGCGATGCGGCCGGTTCGGGGTCGGTCGGCTGGTTCGTCATGCGATCGTCGTGGCTCCGGTGCGTCGTCGCTGCCGGGCGAGCGCATAGTCGGCGAGTCGGGTGCACGGGATCGTGAGCGCGAGAAAGATCACCGACGCAGCCACGTAGGGGGTGAAGTTGGCGTAGGTCGCCTTGTCGATGCCGGCCTGGCGGAGGATCTCGACCGGGCCGATCAGGCTCACGAGCGCCACATCCTTCTGCAGGCTGACGAACGTGTTCATCAACGGTGGCACGATCCGCCGGAACGCCTGCGGCAGGATCACGGTCCACATCGTCTGGCGACTCGACATGCCGAGTGACCGCGCCGCCGCCCGCTGGCTCTCGTGCACGCTGTCGATGCCCGCGCGGATGATCTCTGCGGTGTACGCCGAGTACGACAGCACGAGCGTCACCGTGCCCCAGATCAGCGGGTTGGCCCATTCGCGTGAGAGCCCGAGCGCCGGCACGCCGAAGCCGATCAGGAACACCAGGAGGATCACCGGGATCCCGCGCAGCACGTCGATGTAGATGATGGCGAACGCCCGGAGCGGGAACAGTGCGGGGCTGCGGGTGTTGCGCGCGAGCGCGAGTAGCAACGAGACGACGAGGATCAACGGCGTCGACCACAAGAGGATCTGCACGTCGAGCCAGAACGCCCGCAACAGCCCGGGGAAGCTCTCGCGGAAGACGTCGCCGTCGAAGAACGCCTGGCGGACCCGGTCCCAGCCGGGCGACATCGGGATCAGGATGATCAGCGCACCGACGACGACGATCGTGCTGACGGTGGCGATGACGTTCGACCGCCGGCGTCGAGCACGCTCGTAGCGCTCGCGCCGGGTCGGTCGAGTCGTCATGAAGCTGGAATCGGCCGGGTCACTCGACGGTGATCACGGGTGCACCGGTGAAGTCCGACAGCCACTCCTGGGTGATGGCGTCGAGTTCACCGTTGTCGGTGATCGTCGTGATCGCCGCGTCGACGCACGCCGTCAGCGGGCTGTCCTTCTCGAGGACGAAACCGAACTGGTCGGTTGTGCCGCCCGCGTCAGCAGGGAACTGTCCGGTGACCGAGCTGTTCTCGATCTCGACACCGGACACGTACAGCGCGGTCGGAAGGTCGAACACCGCGGCGTCGATCTGGTTGGCCTCGAGCGCAGCCTTGGCGGCGACGTTGTCGTCGTACACGAACGGTTCCTGGTTGGGCTGGATCACGTCGGTGATGAATTCCAGGCTCGTCGTACCGACCTGGGCGCCGAACTTGACATCTTTCAGCTCCTCCAGCGTGGTGGCGCCTTCGGCGGCGGAGCCGTTGAGGGCGACGATCGCCTGGTTGCTCGTGAAGTACGGCAACGAGAAGTCGATGTTCTCGCGGCGCTCCTCGGTGATCGAATACTGCTGGAGGTTCATGTCGAAGCTCTTCGCGCCCGGCTGGATCGCCTCGTCGAAGGTGGTGCGAGTCCAGACAACGGAGTCGCCCTCGTAGCCCATCTCGGCGGCGACGGCGAGCGCGACGGCGGCCTCGAAGCCCTCTCCGGTCTCGGGGGCGTCGTCGATCACCCACGGGTAGAACGCGGGTTCACCGGTGGCGATGGTGAGGACACCGTCGTCGATCGTGGCACTGCAGTCGACGGCGGCCTCGCCATCGCCGGTCGAGGTGTCGGCCGGGGCGAGTGTCTCGTCGGCGGAATCGCCGCTGTCGTCGTCGCTGCCGCAAGCGGCCAAGACGAGGGCACCGACGGCGATCGCCGGAATGATCCGGCGCAGGGCGGGGGAGCGTCGCATGAGGTTCTCCTTCAGGTTGTTGTTCACGCAATCGAGAAAACTACTGCCTGGCAAGACTGCGCACGCCTTTCGTTCGAGGCCTACCGTCGAGTCGTGACCCGCCGATCCCGGACCGATCTCCTGCGGGCGGGCATCGTTGCGGTCGTCGGGGCGGTGCTGGTCGGCGCGGTCTGGGTGCGGCGCGACACGATCGGTGAGGCCGTCGGCGAGATCCGCGGACTGTCGTTCGCGGTCGTGACGGCGTTGCTCGCGCTCGGGGTGCTCGAGCGGGCCAGTCGTGCCGACATCGTCCGGCGCCTGCTCGGCACCACCTCGTTCGGTCGGTCGCTGACGATTCACGATGTCGGCACCGCTGCCAGCAAGGGGGTGCCGCTCGGCGGGGCGCTGGGGACGGGTCTGCGCTGGTCGATCGCCCGCGACGCCGCCGTGCCGACGACGACGTTCACGTCGATGCTCGTCGCCTATGGCGTGGCCACGACGTTCGTGACCTGGCTGTTGCCGTTCGGAGTGCTGCTCGTCGAGGTCACGCAACGTGCGCCGACGAGCACCGACCTGGCGATGATGGTCGTCTGTGCCGTCGTCGTCGGCGGGTCGGCGCTGTTCTGGGCGGTCGTCTTGCGTTCGGATCGCATCACGGCGCGGCTCGTCGGAGTGCTGCATCGGCTCGCCGACGCTGCGACAGCACGGTGGCCGTCGCTCGCACCGCACGTCACCGCTCACGATCTCGGAGTGGGACTGCTCGAGGTACGTGCGTCGCTGCGTTCCGTCGCCGGACGCCCGGTTGGTCTCCTGCTGCGAACGGCACTGGCCCAGTCGGTCGGCGCCGTGATCCTGCTCGTCGCGCTCCGGGGGCTCGGGGTGGGCGATGAACTGGGTCTGATCGAGTTCGCTCGCGTCTTCTTCGTGGTCACGTTGCTGAGTTCGTTCGTTCCGGTTCCGGGCGGTGTCGGAGTGGTCGAAGCGGGGCTGACCGGGGCGCTCGTGGCCGCCGGCGTCGAACCATCCACGGCGCTGGCGGGTGTACTGGTCTACCGCTTGCTCACCTACGTCCTTCCGATCGCGCTGGGCGCGGTCCTCTATGCGATGTGGCGATTCGACGTTGCCCGTCGCCACGACCGTGCTCGGCCCGCAATCGAACTGCACGAACTGGCCGGCATCGAATAGGTTGCGGGCGTGAATCGCGTGACGACTGCCGGCCGCCCCCATCCTCGGTATGGGTGGTGGCGCTGATGGCGCGCTTCGGCAGGGTCCTCACGGCCATGGTCACGCCATTCGACGACGAGGGCGAGCTCGACGTCGACGCAGCGGTGTCCCTGGCGAGGTGGCTCGTCGAGCAGGGCAACGAGGGGCTGGTCGTCTCCGGCACCACTGGCGAGTCGGCGACGCTGTCGATCGACGAGAAGCTCACGTTGTTCGAAGCCGTCGTGAACGCCGTGACCGTGCCGGTCATCGCTGGGACGACCGGATCGAACACGCGCCACGACATCGGCCTCACCGAGGAGGCCGGGCACCTCGGCGTCGCCGGCATCCTGGGCGTCTGCCCGTTCTACAGCCGGCCGTCGCAGGCCGGGCTCGAGACCCACTTCCGTGCGATCGCCACGTCGACCGATCTGCCGTTGGTGCTCTATGACATTCCCAAGCGCACCGGCCGCAAGATCGACAGCACCACGCTCGTCCGCCTCGCCAACGACGTGCCGAACATCGTGGCCCTCAAGGACGCTGCCGGGAACCCCGGTGCCACCGCAGCGGTCGCCGCGAACTGCCCGGCCGACTTCGAGGTGTACTCCGGCGACGACTCCATGACGCTGCCGCTGCTCTCGGTCGGCGCCGTCGGTGCGATCGGCGTGGCCACCCACTGGTGTGCGCCTGACCACGTGAAGATGTTCGACGCCTGGAACCGCGGCGACGCCGACGAGGCTCGGCGCATCAACGCCCGCCAGTTGGAGAGCTACGAGTTCGAGACCAGCGACGACGCCCCGAACCCGGTACCGTCGAAGGCCATGTTGAGAACGCTCGGTCATGCTGTCGGGGAATGCAGGTCCCCGATGGGGCCGACGCCCCACGGACTCGAACACGCTGCCCGCGGTGTGTACGAACGCCTGGTTGCTGCCCGTGGCTGAGCGTCGTTCGTCACGTTCCGCCGACTCGGCGCTGCCGGTGCGGATCGTCTTCCTCGGCGGTCTCGGTGAGATCGGTCGCAACTGCATGGCGATCGAGCAGGGCGCGGCGGACGATCCCGACCGCACGATCATGCTGATCGACTGCGGGCTGATGTTCCCCGACGCCAACATGCACGGCGTCGACCTGATCCTGCCCGACTTCACCTATCTGCGGGAGAACGCACAACGCATCTCGGCGCTCGTGCTCACCCACGGTCACGAGGACCATGTCGGCGCCATCCAGTACCTGTTCCGCGACCACGACGGCATCGGCGACCTGCGCGACGAGCCGCTGCCGATCTACGGCGCAGCGCTCACGCTCGGTCTGGCCCGCAACCGCATCGAAGAAGCAGGTCTCCTGCCGAAGACCGACATGCGCAAGGTCGCCGACGGCGAGTCGATCGAGATCGGGTCGCTGACGGTCGAGTTCATCCCGGTCACCCACTCGGTGCCCCACGCCCACGCCATCGCCGTGCACACGGCCCAGGGCGTCGTGTTGCACTCCGGCGACTACAAGATCGATCTCACACCGGTCGACTCGCGTCGCACCGACCTGGCCCGGATCGGTCAGCTCGCCAAGGATCCCGGCATCCGTCTGCTGATGGCCGATTCGACCAACGCCGAGGAGGCCGGCTATTCGCCCAGCGAGACCAGTGTCGGTTCGGTACTCACCGGGTTGTTCGCCGCGCATCGTGATCGCCGGATCGTCACCGCCAGCTTCGCCAGCCACCTGCATCGCATCCAGCAGATCGCCACGGCCGCGATCGCCGACGGTCGCAAGATCGCCACGCTCGGCCTGAGCATGAAGAAGAACGTTCGCCTCGGCCGCGAGCTGAAGGTTCTCGACATCCCCGAGTCGGCGATCATCGACATCGAGGAGATCGACAAGTACGAGCCTGGGCAGATCTGCATCATCTCCACCGGGTCGCAGGGCGAGCCGATGTCGGCGCTCGGGCTGATGGCCCACGGTGAGAACAAGTGGCTCAAGCTCGGCGAGCACGACACGGTGGTGCTGTCGAGTCATGCGATTCCCGGCAACGAGAGCAATGTCAACGCCGTCATCGACGGGCTGATCCGCATGGGTGCCGACGTGGTGCACTCCGGAATTCTCGATGTGCACACGACCGGCCACGCTCAGGCCGACGAGATCAAGACCTACTTGTCGATCGTGAACCCCGAGTGGTACGTGCCGATCCATGGCGAGTACCGCCACATGGTTGCCAATGCCAAGCTCGGTGAGCTGATGGGTGTGCGGCGCGACCGGGTGATCCTTTGCGAGGACGGTGACGTCCTGGAGCTGACCGACCGGGAACTGAAGCCTGTCGGCCGGGTGCCGTCCGGCTATCTGTACGTCGACGGCATCGTCGGCGACGTCGGCCAAGGCGTGCTGCGCGACCGCCAGAAGCTCGCCGAGGAGGGTGTCGTCGTCGTGGTGGTCACCGTCGACGTTCAGACCGGCAAGGTGCTCGTCGGTCCCGAGATCATCACCCGTGGTTGGGTGTACACGCCGGAGGCCGAGGATCTGCTCGACGAGGCATGCGACACGGTGGCCGACGCGGTCGAAGCGTCGCTCGGCAAGGGCGTACGTGATGTCGAGGCGCTGGAGCGCGACGTGCGCCGTGCGGCCGGCAAGTTCGTCAGCGAACGCACCAAGCGTCGGCCGATGATCGTGCCGGTCGTCATGGAGGCCTGAGCGTTGAAGGCGGTCGCAGTGGCGGTGCTGCTCGCCGCAGCGTTGGCCGGCTGCGGTGACGACGACAGCGGCGACTCGTTCGTGGCCGACATCCGACCAGCGATCGAGGCGGTGGAAGCCGAGCTCGGCGCCGGTCAGGAGTTCTTCGAAGTCACGGCCAACGAACTCGTGACCAACCTGTTCGTCGCGGTCGATGACGCAACGGCGGCGGTTCCGTACGTGTACCTCGACGGTGAGCTCCAGCCGCCGGCGCCGACGCTGACCGGTGCGTCCGGATTCACGTTCACCGCCGCCGACCTCGATTTCGACGAGGACACGGTCCTCGACGCGGTCAGCGAAGAACTCACCGAGTCGACGATCGAAGCGTTCAGCATCGAGGGTGGTGACGGCGGCGTCGTGCGCTACGTGGTGGCGACCCTGTCGCCCGAAGGCGGTCGGCTCGACGTCACCGTCGGCCCTGACGGCACCGTCCTCGCCGTCGACCCGCTCTGACGCATCCGTCGAAACTCCGTGCGCAACGAGTTCACGAGAACGGGCGGGCGCCGATGCCGATGAGGGGCCGCATCACCTCGTTCTCGAACGGGAGTTCGAACGCCGTGTCGACGTGGATGCGCTCGAGGCCGGCCAAGGCCAGCGCGTCGGTGATCTGCTGACGCGTCAGGCCCTCGCCGTCGTCGTCCTCGCGCTCCCAGTCCCATTGCACGAACAGACCGTCGGGTCTCAGGAGTCCGGCGAGCTGTGCGACCGTGCCGGGATAGTCGTCGAGGAACCCGCACACCGACGAGCACACGACAAGATCGTGGGTGCCCGATCCGGTCGGAAGGTCGAGACCCGAACGGACCGTGGTCCAGCCGCGGTCGGCAATCTTGGCGTCGAGCACCTCGAGCATCGCCGGCGACGCATCGACCGCGTCGATCGACGCGGCGTCGCCGACCAGTTGCTCGGTGAGAAGTCCGGTACCGCAACCGAAGTCGACGATCTTCGCCTCACCCAGCGAGTGGCCGCGTGCGGTCAGCGTCTCGATCAGCGACCCGAACGCCGCCGCCGAATAGGCGCGGGCACCCGGGTCGTCGTCCCAGTCGGGCGCGTACTCGGCCCAGACGTCGGCGACCGGTTCACTCGTGTGTGGGTCCACGGGTCCATCCTGCCATCACGGCGGGCGGCGTCGGCATGGGAGCCCGCTTCTGGCAGGGTGCAGTGATGAGCTCGCCGACAACGATGACCGCTGCCGTCACGTTCGGGCACGGCGGACCTGACCAGATCGAGGTACACACCGACTGGCCTTGCCCAGCGCCGCGGTCTGGGCAGGCACTCGTCCGGGTGACCGCGGCGGCGCTGAACAACACCGACATCTGGTCGCGGGAGGGCGCGTACGGCACTGCTGCCGATGCGGATGCGGTCGTCGGCTGGAAAGGCGTGCCGCTCGACTTCCCACGCATCCAGGGCATCGACGTGGCCGGTGAGGTCGTTGCGGTCGGGTCCGCTCCCGACGAGCGCTGGGTCGGGACGCGCGTGATCATCGACTCGGCTGCCCGCTACGACGACGATCGCCCGGTCGACATCGTCGGCAGCGAGGTCGACGGTGGGTTCGCCGAGTACCACCTGTGCGCCATCCAGCAGCTCCACGACGTGACGGCGTCGCCACTCACGGATGTCCAACTCGCTTGCCTCCCCACCGCCTACGGTACGGCGCTCGGCATGCTGACCCGTGCCGACATCGAATCGGGGGAGCGCGTCCTGGTGACGGGCGCATCCGGGGGCGTTGGGATGGCAGCTGTGCAGTTGCTGCTCGATCGGGGATGCGAAGTGGTCGCGCGAACCAGTGCTCCGCACCGCGAGCTGATCGCCGGGTTCGGTGTTGCCGACGTGTCGGTTCGCGGGGTCGACGATCTCGTTGCGCTGCGGCATGTCGATGCGGTGGTTGACGTGGTGGGCGGCGACGAGTTCGCAGCGACACTCGATCGGGTGCGCGACGGAGGACGGCTGGTCACTGCAGGCGCGATCGCCGGGCCGGTCGTCGCGTTCGACCTCCGGCGGCTCTACCTGCCGCAGCGAACGTTGATCGGCTCGACCATGCATACACCGGCGGTCTTTGCCCATCTGGCCGACATCGCCGTGGACGGCGGCATCCAGCCGCTGGTCGCGGCCACCTACCCGCTCCCTGAGATCGTCGCCGCTCAAGCCCGCTTCGTCGCCGGTGATTTCGTCGGCAAGCTCGTCCTGCTGCCGTGAACGGCTTCGCAGATCGGGTCGGTCGGCGCGGGAGATGTAGCTTCGCCGTGTGACACAACCCGATTGGCCAACGGGGGTCGTGACGTTCCTGTTCACCGACGTCGAAGGGTCGACGCAGCGCTGGCACGACGACGAGTCGGCGATGGCGGTTGCGATCCGCGAGCACGATCAGGTGTTGTCGGACGTGATCGCCGGTCACAGTGGCGTCCAGTTCAAGCACACCGGTGATGGGGTGATCGCCGCCTTCACCTCGCCCCGCCTCGCCGTCGCCGCCGCGGCTGCTGCCCAGGAGGCACTCGGATTACCGGTCCGCATGGGGCTCCACACCGGCGATGCGGAACTCCGAGACGGCGACTACTTCGGCACGACCCTCAACCGCGCCGCCAGGGTGATGGACGCCGGCCACGGCGGACAGATCCTGGTGTCGGAGACCACCCGGTCGCTCGTGCCGAGCCTCGACGTCGTCGACCTCGGTACGTTCGAGCTCAAGGGGCTCGATGGTGCAGAGCGGCTCTTCCAGGCGGGGCGGGGCGACTTCGCTCCGTTGCGGGCGAGGCCCACCGTGGCGGGCAACCTGCCTCACGTCGCTGGCGAGTTCATCGGCCGCGAGGGAGAGATCACCAGGGTGATCGATGCGGTTGGACAGTCCCGGGTCGTCACCCTGTTCGGCGTGGGTGGCACCGGCAAGACCCGGCTGGCAATCGAGGCCAGCGGCCGGCTGGGCGCCGCCACCGATCGTGGGGCATGGTTCGTCGACCTCGGCCAGGTTGGCTCCGGGGACGGTGTCCCGTTCGCCGTTGCGGCCGGGGTCGGTTTCGAGCCGGCCGAGCAGGGCGACATCGTCGACGACCTCGTGCGTCGCATCGGTGATCGGACCATGGTGGCGGTGATCGACAACTGCGAGCACCTCCTCGACGACGTGGCCGAGGTCGTCGAGCGCCTGGTCGCGGGCTGTCCAGCGATTCGGGTGATCGCAACCAGCCGCGAACCGCTGATGGTCGCCGACGAGCAGGTCGTGCCGGTCGGTGCGCTGGCGGTCGACGACGCCGTCGCGTTGTTCCTCGCCCGGGCGCGTGCGGAGGCGCCGGCGCTCGAGTTCGACGACCGTCAGACGACGGCGGTCGGTGAGTTGGTGCGCCGACTCGACGGGCTCCCGCTGGCGATCGAGTTGGCCGCCGCCCGAGCGCGGTCGATGACCCCTGTCGACCTGTTGGCCGGCCTCGACGAACGGTTCCGCCTGCTGACCGGGAGCCGTCGATCGCGAGCCGAGCGACATCAGACGATGCGGGCCACGCTCGACTGGTCCTACGAGCTGTGCGACGAAGTCGACCGGCAGGCATTCGACGAGTTGTCCGTCTTTCCGTCGGGGTTCGACCTCGACGGCGCAGCGGCCATCGTGGACGCCGGCGCGCTGTCCCGGTTCGAGGTGGCCGACATCGTCACACGGCTGGTCGACCGGTCGCTGCTCGACGTCGGAACCGGTGTCGAAGGCGGCGCCCGCTACCGCATGCTCGAGACGATGCGCGCCTACGGACGCGAGCATCTTCACCAGCAGGGCCGGATCGACGACGTACACGATCGTCACGCCGATGTGACCGGTGCCCGGCTCGACGAGTTGGCGGTGCATGCGATCGGTCCCGACGAGGCTGCGATGTTTGCCAGGATCTCCGAACTGCTTCCCGACGCAATCGCCGCGTTCGACCGCCGGGTGGACCAACACGACTGGGTTGCCGCGATCTCTCTGCTGCCCGGATACTGGTTCCCGGACAACCGGTCGCACATGGAACTCGCCGACCGACTGGCGAGCTCGGTCGAAGCCGTTGACCCTGGGTCGCCGCTGCTCCTCGAACTCGGCGTGCCAAGAAGGGTGGTCGGGTCCCTGCGTCGGGGCTTCGAAGAAGAGTGGGCGGCGCTCGAGTTGCAGCGCCCCGCTGAGGGGCGTGACTCGTACTCGCTGGCGATGCAGCTGATGGACGACCGCGGGCTCACCGATCAGCAGTGCGAGTTGCTGGCGGAACACACGCGTCGCTACCGCAACGCCCGTCCCATCACCTGCTTCCTCGCCCAGGTGGGTGCCGGTCGTGCATTCGCCTTCGCCGATCGGTCGGACCTGCTCGAGGAGGTCGTCTCAGCGCTGGAGGAGCGTGGCGCCGATCTCGGCAGCGACCTCTACCGCTCGGCGGCAATCGAGATGCGGGCCCAGATGCACCGGGTGCATCATGAGTGGGCGCTCGCTGCGCAGGAGCTTCGGCGCGCTCGGCAGCTCCGGATCGCAGCGACCGGCACGGACGTCAGCGGCATCGTCCTCCTGGCGGACTTCCACGGCATCGCCGCCCGCGCCGTGATCGGCGAGTCCGTCACACCTGTCGAACTCGCCGAGGTGTGGCGCCGATTCATCCAGTTCGGGCCGTCAGGAATGTCGTTTCGGGCGTGCTCGGCCATCGCTGTCGTGCTGTCGGTTCGAGGGCGGCATTCGCTCGCCCAGTCGTTCCTGGCCAGCGGCCGCTCGTTCGATTGGACCGGCGCCTTCGCCGACATGATGCACAGCCCGGCGTTTCGCAGTGAACTCGACCACGTCGGGCTCGTCGAGGATCCCGACGCGGAGGTGTTCACCTACGCCGAACTCCTCGACTTCCTCATCGCCCTCGGCGACTGACACCGGCGGGTCGCGGCGTGGGTCGCGGATGGTGGTGACACCCTCCGAGTACCGTAGAGCGCGTCATGTCTACGTGGGGCCCCTCCAAGAAACGAAAGACGTCGGGCGCGAGTTCGTCGCGCTCGAAGAGCGGTTCCGGTTCGACGTCGGGATCCACAGGCGCCACGAAGGGCACCACGCAGAAGGGAACTCCGGCCAAGGCCAGCACGAAGCGTTCGAAGGCCGGAAGCGTCGACGATCTCACGCCGCCCGAGGGTTCGGGCTCGCGACGCGACCAGGCGACCGCCGAGCTTCGCCAGGCTGTCGGTGGGCGCGAGCACGAATTCGTGGGGCTCGGCCTGATCGGCCTGGCCGTCCTGCTCGGGCTTGCGGTCTACGTGAACCTCGCAGGTCCGCTGGGTCGAGGGACCGAGACGCTTGCCGGCTGGTTGTTCGGCCTGGGGCGCTATGCCGTTCCCGTCGTACTCGTCGCGGTCGGCGTGTCGTTCCTGCGAAAGGGGCGCTCCGCCGGTCCATTCCAGCTCGTGATCGGCTGGGCGATGATGTCGCTCGCCGTTCTCGGCCTCCTGCAGGTCGCGCGAGGAGCCGAACGGTTCAGCGACGCCGCCGATGGCATCGACGAAGCTGGCGGTTGGGTCGGTGCGCTCGTCGGTGTCCCGCTCGAAGCGTTGCTGGGGACGGCCGGCGCCGCCGTGGTGCTCGTGACCGCATTCGCCGGCGGCGCGCTGCTGGTCACCCGCACCTCGATCAAGACGTTCGCCCAGCACACCGGCGGCTTTCTCGCCGCCGTCGGCGCTCCGCTCGGTCGCGCCGCCAAGTCCGGCATCAGCAACATCTCGACCTTGACCAGCGATCGCGAGGCCGATGCGGCTGCCCGATCCGCGACCGGAGACCTCGGTGTGACCGGTGAGGCGTCGTCATTGTCGCCGGGGCTGTACGACTTCGCCGCCGAAGGCGACGATCTCGGCGGGGGCGAACTACCGGCTCCGAAGCAGCGCCGCACGAGGAAGCCGAAGATCGACACGGGGAGCAAGCCGTCCGGCGCAGCCGTCGGCGACGGCGCAAAGGTGGGCGAGTGGGTGCTTCCCCCGATGAGCTTCCTCGACCGCCCGGGCGAGCAGACCATCGACCGCAAGGCCGTCGAGGCCAGGGGTCAGATGCTGCACGAGTCGCTGGCGTCGCACGGCGTCGAGACCACGCTGCTCGGGATGACCGTCGGTCCGACGGTCACCCGATACGAACTCGAACTCGGTCCGGGGGTGAAGGTGGCCCGGGTCACCAGCCTGCAGAAGGACATCGCCTACGCGATGGCTGCTGTCGACGTGCGCATCCTCGCCCCCATTCCGGGCAGGTCCGCGATCGGCGTCGAGGTGCCCAACCACCAGCGCCAGCTCGTCGCGCTCGGCGACCTGCTCACCTCGTCCGAGGCGGCGAAAGCCGACAATCCGCTCGATGTCGCGATCGGCAAGGACATCGCCGGCAAGGCCGTGTTCCTGGACCTCGCCGCCACGCCGCACATGCTGATCGCCGGTGCCACCGGCGCCGGCAAGTCGAGCGGTATCAACTGCATCATCACCTCGCTCCTCATGCGTACCACCCCGGACAACGTGCGCCTGATCCTGATCGACCCCAAGCAGGTCGAGATGGGCCAGTACGCCCGCCTGCCGCACCTGCTCACGCAGCCGGTGACCAATCCGAAGAAGGCGGCCAACGCCCTCGGTTGGGCGGTCAAGGAGATGGAGCGCCGCTACGACGTGCTCTCCGAACTCGGCTACCGCGACATCACCGGCTACAACAAGGCGTTCGCCAAGGGCCAGATCCAGCCACCGCTCGGCACGGAGATCGAGTACGAGCACATGCCCTACATCGTGGTGGTCGTCGACGAGCTCAACGATCTGATGATGGTGGCGGCTCGCGACGTCGAAGAATCGATCACCCGCATCGCCCAGAAGGCTCGTGCGGTCGGCATCCACCTGATCGTTGCGACGCAGCGACCGTCGGTCAACGTGATCACCGGCGTGATCAAGGCCAACATCCCGGCCCGCATGGCCTTTGCGGTGTCGAGCCTCACCGACAGCCGGGTGATCCTCGACCAGCCAGGTGCTGAGAAGCTCGTCGGCAAGGGCGACATGCTGCTGCTGCCGGGCAACTCGTCGGTCGCCAACCGCATCCAGGGGTCGTTCGTCGGTGAGGACGAGGTCCGACAGGTGGTCGCTCACTGGCGAGCGCAATCGCCCGAGCCGATCTACTCCAACGACGTCGAGTCCGGGGGCGAGGGCAGTGACGGCTCTGCCACCCCTGCGTCATCAGGACAGCCATCGCTCGTTCCACCGCGTCCCGACGCCTCGGGTGGTAGCAGTGCCCCCACCTCCGGCTCGATGGCGGGCTTCGACGACCTCGATGTCACGTCCGATGCCAATGCGTTCTCGGCTGACGACGAGGACGAAGACACCGCGATGATGCGCCAGGCGATGGAGTTGGTGGTGCGCAGCCAGCTCGGTTCGACGTCGATGCTGCAACGCAAGCTGAAGGTCGGCTTCGCCCGTGCCGGTCGGATCATGGACCTGCTCGAACAGCGTGGTGTCGTCGGCCCGAGCGAGGGATCCAAGGCGAGGGCCGTACTGATGACGGTCGAGGAATTCGAGTTGCTCCAACAGAACGGCCAGGTCTGACGCACGACGTCGGCGGTGGCATTATGTCTCGATGCCTGCGCCCGTTGTTCGTGAGTTCACGCCCGAGTTGACCGAGATCGCCCACGGCCTGCGGTTCCCCGAGGGTCCGATCGCGATGCCCGACGGTTCGGTCGTCGTTGTGGAGATGTTCGGCCCCCGGCTCACCCGGGTTCGTCCCGATGGTTCGACCGAGACGATCGCCGAGATCCCGGGCGGCCCGAACGGCGCAGCGGTCGGCCCCGACGGAGCGATCTACGTGTGCAACAACGGCGGCGTGTTCACCCCGGTCGACTTGGGCGGCATGGTGTTCCCGGGCCCGTTCGATCCCGACCGCTACCTCGGTGGGCGTATCCAGCGCATCGACGTCCACGACGGTGCGATCACCGATCTCTACACCGAGTGCGATGGCCATCCGCTGCGCGCTCCGAACGACATCGTGATGGACGGCCACGGCGGCTTCTGGTTCACCGACCATGGCATCCGCGACACGGCGAACCGCCGCGCCGACCTCTCCGGCATCTACTACGGCCACGTGGACGGAAGCGGTATCGCCGAAGTCGTGTACCCGACGGACTCGCCGAACGGGATCGGCCTGTCGCCCGACACCGACACGCTGTACTGGTCCGAAACCCACAACGGGCGGGTCCATCGTCGCACGATCACCGAGCCCGGCGACGTCCTCGCTCCCGCACCGCTCGATCTGTCCGCCGTGCTCTACGGGTTCCCCGGCTACCAGTTGCTCGATTCACTCGCCGTCGATGGAGAGGGTTGGATCTGCGTCGCCACCCTGATCAACGGGGGAATCACTGCGATCTCACCGGACGGCAGCGAGATCGAGTTCTACGAGACCGGCGACCCGATCACGACCAACATCTGCTTCGGCGGTGACGACCTGCGAACGGCCTACGTCACGTGCTCGAGCAGCGGCCGGCTCGTGTCGTTCCCGTGGCCTCGCCCCGGGTTGCGTCTCGCGCATCAGTGATGCCGACACGCCCCGCGCCAGCGCCGGTCATCGGCCTCCGTGGCAGGTGCCTCGGGTAGCGTGGTCGGCCGTGTCCCAGCGGTTCTACATCGAGACGCTCGGCTGCCCGAAGAACGACGTCGATTCAGACAAGCTGGTCGGCGCGCTGCTCGCGGACGGCATGCAAGCGACCGACGACGCCGCGCTCGCCGACCTCGTCGTGGTGAACACCTGCGCGTTCATCGACGAGGCTCGTCGCGAGTCGATCGACACGATCCTCGCACTCGACGACCAGCGCCGCGACGGCTCGCGGCTGGTCGTCACCGGCTGCATGGCCGAGCGCTACGGCGACGAACTGGCAGCGGAGCTCCCCGAGGTCGACCAGGTCGCCGGATTCGGTCAGGCGTTCAACGTGACGCCCGAGACACGCGACGGCACCGAGGTCCCGAACGGACCCCAGCGCAAGCTGATCCCGGTGTCGTCCACGCCCTTGCCCGAGTTCGACCTGCTCAATCTCCCACGTCCGAAGTCGGCGGTGCCGTGGGCGTACGTGAAGATCGCCGAGGGGTGCGACCGCTCCTGTGGGTTCTGCGCGATCCCGAGCTTCCGGGGACCGCAGCGCAGCCGCGACGTGGCGTCGATCCTCACCGAGGTCGAGCAGCTCGAGGCGCGCGAGATCGTGCTCGTCGCGCAGGACCTCGCCTCGTACGGCAAGGACCGACCCGACGAACTCGGCGCCGGATCGATCGTGCCACTCGTGAACGCCGTGGCGAGCGCCGTCGACCGCGTGCGGTTGCTGTATCTGTACCCGAGCGATCTCACCGATGGGCTGATCGACGCGATCTGCGCTTCGGGGGTGCCGTACTTCGACCTCTCCCTGCAGCACGTCAGCAAGCCGCTGCTGCGCCGGATGCGTCGCTGGGGCGACGGCCAACGGTTCCTCGACCGCATCGCCGACATCCGCGAGCGCGAACCCGAGGCAGCCTTTCGGAGCAACTTCATCGTCGGCTATCCCGGTGAGACCGAGGCCGACCACGACCAGCTGCTCCACTTCGTCGAAGCGGCCCAGCTCGACTGGTGTGGATTCTTCTCCTACAGCCGCGAGGACGGCACGTACGCCGCCGATCTCGACGGCGCCGTCGACCCAGGTCTGATGGGCGAACGCCTCGCCGAGCTACGCGAACTGCAAGATGACATCACCGCCACCCGACGCGATGCACTGATCGGACAGACCCTCCGCGTGCTCGTCGACACGCCCGGCGTGGGCAGAAGCCATCGAGAGGCGCCTGAGATCGACGGGGTCATCCACCTCGACGAAGGCCTCGCCGCCGGAAACATCGTCGACGTCGACATCGTCGATGCGCTCGGTCCCGACCTCGTGGCGTCAGGTGTGAGCGTCGACGCGCTGGAGACGATCTGATGGTCGAGCCCGACAAGCTCGCCACCTGGGCGAACGCGATCACTGTCGGGAGGCTGTTGCTGTCGCCGCTGATGTTCTGGGTGATCCCGAACGACGAGCTGGGATCGTGGATCGCCTTCACGATGTGGATCGTGTTCAGCTCCACCGACTTCCTCGACGGTTACCTCGCGAGGCGCCAGGGGACCACGTCGGCCGGCGCATTCCTCGATCCGCTCGCCGACAAGGTCCTGATCCTCGGGGCGATGTTCACGCTGGTCAGTACCGGGGTGTTCTGGGTGGTCCCGGTGGTGATCATCACGGCCCGAGAGGTGGTCATCAGCGTGTACCGGGTGCTGGTGGGCGGCAAGGGCGTCAGCGTGCCGGCGATCAGGCTGGCAAAGTACAAGACCGTCTGTCAGCAGGCGGCGGTGGCGTTCGCGCTCCTGCCGCTCACGGCCGTGGACGCCACGTGGTTGTGGAACGGATTCCTGTGGCTCGCCGTGGTGCTCGCACTCGTGAGCGGTGCCCAGTACCTGCTGCGAGCGCGCCAACTCGAAGCTGTCGCCCCCGAAGCGTCGATCGATCCGGTTGGCCGGGCAGCCACGGCCGAATGACGCTGCGCTGCGACGTCCTCGCCGTTGGCACCGAACTGCTCCTCGGCCAGATCATCGACTCGAACTCGGCATGGATCGGCGGTGAGCTCGCGGCCAATGGCATCGACTCGCTCGTGCAGGTCAAGGTGGGCGACAACGTCGGACGTATCGAGGCGCAGCTTCGGCGCCTGCTCGAGTCGGCTGATGCGGTGATCATGTGCGGTGGCCTCGGCCCGACCCACGACGATCTGACCCGTGATGCGATCGCCGCCGTGATGGGTGTCGAGCTCGTCACCGACGATGCCGTGGTCGACGTGATCCGATCGATGTTCGAGTCGCGAGGCCGCCGCATGTCGGAGAACAACCTGCGGCAGGCCCAGGTGCCGGTGGGTGCCACGATCATCCCGCAGACCCGCGGCACCGCTCCCGGGTTGATTTGTCCCGTCTCCGTGAACGGCGTTGGCAAGGTCGTGTATGCGGTGCCCGGTGTGCCGCACGAGATGTACGACATGGTGCATCGGGCGATCCTGCCCGACCTGCGCCGGCGCAGCGGCGACGACTCGGTGATTGCCAGCCGGGTACTGCGGACGTGGGGTGAGAGCGAGAGTGGGCTCAACGAGCGCCTCGACCACGTCATCGAGCAGCTGGAGGGCCCCGACACGCCGACGCTGGCATTCCTGGCAAGCGGCTGGGAGGGACTGAAAGTACGTCTGACGCACAAGGCGCCGACGATCGAGGACTGCACCGGTCAACTCGATCGTTGGGAACAGATCGTGCGTGACGAGCTCGGCGACCTCGTGTTCGGGACCGACGGCGACACGATGGAGTCGGTGGTGCTCGATCTCTGCCGGCAGCGGGGTCTGACGCTGGCGACTGCCGAGTCGGTCACCGGTGGGCTCGTCGGCGCCCGGCTGACAGCGATCCCGGGCGCGAGCGACGTGTTCCGTGGCGCAATCGTCAGTTACGCCACGGAGGTGAAGCAGAGGTTGCTCGGCGTGGGGGAGGGGCCCGTCGTCAGCGAGGCCGCTGCTCGCCAGATGGCCCACGGTGTGCGGGACCGCCTCGGTGCCGACATCGGCCTGTCGCTCACCGGCGTCGCCGGCCCCGACGAGCAGGACGGCCAGCCCGTTGGGACGCTGTATGTCGGCATGGTCGGGCCCGGCTTCGACGAGGTCCGCCACGCCCGTCTCCCCGGCCAGCGCGAGCAGATGCGCCAGTTCTCGGTCATCACGTCGCTCGGCTTCCTGCGCTCACACCTCGCCGCCGGGTAGCGTTTCGGCGAAAGCCCTCGTAGCTCAGTTGGATAGAGCAACGGCCTTCTAATCCGTAGCGCGCACGTTCGAATCGTGCCGAGGGCGCTGTAGCCTGGAACACCGCTGCGCCGACCCGAGTCGTCCGCGGCCCCACCCCCGACCAGGCGAGGTTCTGCGTGAAGTTCAAGAAGGGCGAAACCGTCATCTATCCCCAGCACGGCGCTTGTGTCGTGCAAGGGACCAAGAAGATGGAGTTCTTCGGCGAGAAGCAGGAGTACCTGATCTTGAAGACCGTCATCAACGAGATGACGCTCAAGGTGCCGATCTCGAGTACCGACGAAGTCGGCGTGCGGCCTCCGGTGTCGGCCGATGAACTCGAAGACCTCGTGGCAGTGCTCGCGAAGCCTGACCCGCGCGTGCCGTCCAACTGGAGCCGCCGATTCAAGAACCACCAGGAGAAGCTCAAGAGCGGCGACGTGTATCAGGTCGCCGAAGTCGTCCGGAACCTGGCCGCACGCAACCGCGACGCCTCGCTGTCCGCGGCGGAGCGCACGATGTACGAGCGCGCCCGCGTCAACCTGATCTCGGAGATCTCGCCTGCGCTGAAGGTGTCGGCCGAGGACGCCGAGGCCTATCTCGACGACGCCCTGGCGAAAGGCGTCCTCAAGGCCCCGCCCGCCGAGGCCAAGAAGAAGAAGTGATCCTCACATCCGGCGTCAGACCCCGGATGTCGCACTCGGCGGGGTGAAGCGGACGGTCACCGGGAGGTGATCGGAGATCGCTGCCCACTGACTGCTGCCCTCCGGAGCACTGACCTGCACGTGCTGAGCGCGAGCGGGGAGCAGGACGTGGTCGAGCGCCTGACTCGGAGCCTCGGATGGATTGCTCATCGGGGCAGCGATGTGTTCGACGCCTGGAAGGAGTTCGATGATCGACGGGTCGTCGGCGTCGTTGAAATCGCCGGCCACGACCGGTGGAGGGTCGTCGCCGATGCTCGCGACCAACTCGCTCACGCGTTGCGCTTCGGCGCGTCGCGAATCGGCGTCGTCGTGCGGTGACAGGTGCAGGTTGTAGATCATCAGCATCGACCGGTCGGCACGTCCCACCAGACCCCACTGCGCGATGCGACGACGCCAGCTCCCCATCGGCTGGCCGTCGGAGACCTCGGTGTGGCCGACCGCGTCGAGGAGGTGCGGGGTCATGATCGCCATTCCCTCCGAACGCCACCACATCAGCTTGGTGTAGGGCTCGTGTTTGAGCGACCACGAGTACCGCATCTGGAGGAGTGCCGCCAACGCCGCAGCTTGTCGCTTGCGGATCTCCTGGATGGCGACGACGTCGGGTGCTTCCGCCCGGATCGCTGTGGCGATTGCCTCGACATCGGGTCGTTTCGAACCATGGACGTTCCAGGTGAGCACTGTCCAGGGGTGCGATGTGTTCCTCTGATCGGGAGGTTCCGATGACATGCGGCGAGTGTCGCACGTCACCGTGCCAGACTCGGCGACCATGAGCAATGTTGCATTCCTCGGCCTCGGCGTGATGGGCGCCCCCATGGCACGCCATCTCGCGAAGGCGGGTCACCAGGTGGTGGTCTACAACCGAACGGCGTCCAAGGCGTTGGCGTGGGTCGCTCTCAACGGCAATCAGGCGGCTCCGACACCGGCAGAGGCTGCCGCCGGGGCGGAGATCGTGTTGCTCTGTGTCGGCAACGACGACGACGTCCGCGAAGTCGTGCTCGGCCCGAGCGGCGCGCTCGACGCGATGGCCACAGGCTCGATTCTCGTCGATCACACGACGGCGTCGGCCGGTGTCGCCCGTGAGCTCGCAGCCGCCTGCGCCGAGCGCGGTGTCGGTTTCGTCGACGCGCCCGTGTCGGGCGGCCAGGCCGGAGCCGAGAAGGGGCAGCTCACGGTGATGTGCGGATGCGATGACGCCGAGGTGTTCGAGTTCGCCAAGGCGGCAATCGACGCCTACGCCACGTCATGCGTGCAGCTCGGACCTGCCGGTGCCGGGCAGCTCACCAAGATGGTCAACCAGATCTGCATCGCCGGCCTGCTCCAAGGGCTCGCCGAGGGTGTGAATTTCGCCAGGCTCGCCGGGCTCGACGTCGACCAGGTCGTCGACGTGATCGGCAAGGGCGCCGCGCAGAGCTGGCAGATGGACAACCGGGCCCGCACCATGGCCGCGGACGAATTCGACTTCGGATTCGCCGTCGAGTGGATGCGCAAGGACCTCGGCATCGTGCTCGACGAAGCCGACCGCAACGGTGCGCGTCTGCCCGTGACCGCTCTCGTCGACCAGTTCTACAAGGATGTGGTCGCCCGCGGAGGAGAGCGCTGGGACACCAGCAGCCTGATCCGATTGCTGGGTTGAGGGGCTGGTCACGGTCACCCCCTGGCGGGGCTTTCACGAACGCACTAACCTCGCACCACCCGACGAGGAGCGTCCGTGATGTCGACCATTCCAGCGATTGCCCAGGCGGTGCTCGGATCCGATGCCGTCGCCCACGTGTGGACCCAGAACGCCGACGGCACACCGCAGGTGTCGGTGGTGTGGGTCATCGCACAGGGCGACGAGATCCTGTTCGGAACCGACGCACGAAGTCAGAAGGCGAAGAACCTTGCCCGCAATGACCGCATCATCCTGTCGATCGAGGATGTCGAGCGCAACGAGCGCGGCTATCAACGGCACCTCGTGATTCGCGGTCGTGCTCGTATCGAGCCCGGACCCGACCCCGATCTCATGGATCGGATCGCGCTCGACTACACCGGGCTTCGCCATCACCCGCTTGCGCTGCGCGACTCCGACACGAGCGTGGTGGTCCGCGTCGAGGTGGAACGGATGAGCGGTGTCGGCCCTTGGATCGATGACGCCGCCACGGTCGGGTCGCTCTCCGTCACCGCCTGACCGATCAGGCGCCCGTCGTCAGTCGGCGCGGGCGAAGTGCTCGCGGGCGAATTCGTACACGCCCTGGTCGTGGGAGAACTCGACGGTGTTGCCGTCGGGGTCGCGCACCATGCAGATGTAGCCGATCGGGTGTGGCAACTGCAGCGGGGGAGTGGCCAACCATCCGCCCTCCTCGGCGAGAGCGGCGATCTCGTCGATGTCGCTTCGCTCGGCGACCTCGAATCCGAGGTGGGCGAACGAACCCAGCGGCGTCGGTTTCGCGTTCTCGTCCGGCTCGTGACCGGGGTAGAACTGTGCGAGCACCAAGATGAACGGCGTGTCGGGAGCGTCGGGATGGCCGAGCCAGGCCCCGCGACCGTTGGCGTCCTCTCGCCTGACCAGCAGCTGCAACGGGGTGTAGGTCGTGTACCAGTCGATCATGGCGTCGATGTCGGTCACCGACAGCGCCAGGTGTGTCCAACGAGGAAGTCCTGCCACGTCACCGAACCTACTCCGCGTCAACGCGCGGCTGTCAGTGCGGCCGGCTCGAGGACGTGCGATGTCATGGCAGCACAGTCTGCGATGAGCCAACCGTCCGTATCCGGTGGTCTCGCTCATCGGAACCGACGCGACGTGGTCTGCGATGAGCCAACCGTCCGTATCCGGTGGTCTCGCTCATCGGTGGAGGAAGCCGCACAGGTCCGAACTCGCCTCGGTGACGCCTGGCGCGCACCCGTCGACGCGATCGCCGACGGTCATCACGTTGAGACCGAGACTCCCGGCGTCTTGATCAGGTTGGGTTCGTGAGTCCGGGATGAAGAACACGAAGTGCCGTCGGTCAGTTCGACGGTGTGATCGCGATCAACCAAGCGCGGTCGCCAGCGCGTCGACGATCCGGTCGATCTGATCGTCAGTGGTGACGAACGGCGGGCAGAACGTGACGGTCTCCGTGCCGATCGCCCGGGTGATCACGCCGAGTTCCAGCATGCGGTCGCGCACGGCCATCGCGTTCTGGTCGGGCCGCATCGCTGCGCCGAAGATCGCAACCTCGCCGCGCAGGTGACCGAAGGCGCCGTCGGCTTCGAGCGATCGCAACCCTGCCTCGAGCCGGGCACCCATCGCCGTGACGGTGTCGAGGAGCCCCTCTCGTTCGATGATGTCGAGATTGACCAGTGCTGCGGCGCACGCGGCCGGATGCCCCGAGTAGGTGTAGCCGTGGCGCAGGATGAAGTCGGGGTCGGCTTCCAGCGCGTCGCGCACCGCTCGGCCGACGATCACACCGCCGAGCGGCTGGTACCCCGACGTGACGCCCTTGGCGAACGTGGTGAGGTCCGGCGTGACGCCGTAGTGCTCGGCGGCGAACCACGACCCCATCCGCCCGAAACCGGTGATCACCTCGTCGAAGATCAACAAGGCGCCGTGCTGATCACACAGCCGGCGGGTCTCGGCGAGATATCCGTCGACCGGCGGGAAGACACCGGCGGCTCCCTGTACGGGCTCGGTGATCACGGCGGCGAGCCGGTCGGCGTTGTCGGCCATCAGGATCGACAGCGCTTCGATGTCGTCGCTCGGCACCTGGACGACGTCGGCCAGAAGTTCGCCGTATCCCTCCCGGTTGAGCGCGATCCCCTGCGCGCTCGTGCCGCCGTAGTTCGTGCCGTGGTAGCCGCGGACGCGTGAGATGATGAGGCGACGCTCGGGATGTCCGGCCTGGACATGAGCGAGCCGAGCGAGCTTCATCGCCGAATCGACCGCCTCGGAGCCCGACCCGGCGAAGAACACCCGTGCGTCGGGGATCGGCGTGAGGGAGACGATCCGCTCGGCGAGTGCGTCCGCTGGCGCGTTCGTGAACGGGTCGAAGCAGGAGTAGGCCTCGATCGTCGAGATCTGACCGGCCACCGCCTCGGCGATCTCGCCGCGGCCATGGCCGACCTGGCAGTACCACAGGCTCGCCATGGCGTCGACGAGCTCATTGCCGTCGGCGTCCCACAGCAGTGCACCGTCACCGCGTGCGATCGTGATGAACCGTTCTCTGGTCGGTTTCGCGAACGGGTGGAGGAAGGCGCCGGGCATGTCGGCATTCTGCCAGCCGACGACGGTCGACCCGGTTCCCGACCGTCGAACCGGGCCGGTGTGTGTGGCAATGTCGCTGCGATGTCGACACCGTTCGAGGAGGCCGCAGCCCGAGTCCACGCCGGAGGAGATCATCACGCCGAAGCTGCGGCACTCGTCACTCTGATGGCGATCGAGGAGCGACTGGGGTGTCTCGATGGCGACACGCCGTTCTGGCCCGGCCTGATCGACATGACCGCCGGCGGCTACTACCGTCATCCCTGGCCCGCGGCTCGGGTCGAGCGACTGGGCATTCCCGGTATCGAGTTCGCCGATGGGCCGCGGGGCTGCGTCGTCGGCGACGCGACGGCGTTCCCGGTGAGCATGGCCCGCGGTGCGAGCTTCGACCCCCACCTGGAAGCGCGCATCGGCGATGCGATCGGCGCCGAGCTCCGGGCGAGCGGTGCCACCTACACCGGTGCGGTGTGCATGAACCTGTTGCGCCACCCGGCATGGGGGCGAGCGCAGGAGACCTATGGCGAGGATCCACACCACGTGGGCGTGATGGCGTCGGCGTTCGTGGCCGGTCTGCAAGGTCACGTGATGGCGTGCATGAAGCACTTCGCACTCAACTCGATGGAGAACGCCCGGTTCACCGTGGACGTCACGGTCGACGAACGTGCGCTCCACGAGGTGTATCTCCCGCACTTCGAACGGGTTGCCGCCAGCGGGGTGGCGTCGGTGATGAGCGCGTACAACTCGGTGAACGGCGACTGGTGCGGCCAGAACGCACACCTGCTCACCGAGGTTCTGCGCGACGAGTGGGGCTGGGACGGCTTCGTGACGTCGGACTTCATCTTCGGACTTCGCGATCCTGCTGGTTCGGTCGCAGCCGGCCTCGACATCGAGATGCCGTTCCGGCAGCAGCGGGCGATGGCGCTCGACGAGGCGTTGGCGAACGGCACGCTCGCTCAGGCCGACGTCGATCGGGCGGTTCAGCGCATCGTGGCGACGCTCCTACGGTTCTCCGCGGTGTTCGAGCAGCAACCAGGGGTCGACGTGGTCGGCTGCGACGAGCATCGGACGCTCGCTCGCGAGGCTGCGGCCGCGTCGACGGTGCTGCTGCGCAACGAAGGATCGCTGCTGCCCTTGGACGCCGAGGCCATCGGCAGGGTGGCGGTGCTCGGGCGCTTGGCAGCGCTACGAAATCTCGGCGACGGCGGGTCGAGCGACGTGCGGGCGTCGCAGGTGGTGACCGCTGTCGACGGCCTACACGAGCGATTCGGTGCCGGCCGGGTCGATCACTCCGACGCCGACGCCTCGATCGCCGCAGGTGCTGACGTGGTCGTGGTGGTGGTCGGCTACACGAAGGCCGACGAGGGCGAGTGCATCGAGGCGGCGGGGGCCGAAGCGCTCGGGCGCTCGATCTTTCCGCCCGTCGACCACCCGGCGCTGGGCACCGACGTGGCGTGGACGGCGCCAGCCGATCCCGAGCGGCCACCGGCCGCCGTGGGCGATGGTGGCTCGGATCGCATGGCGCCGGGCGGCGACCGGACCTCGCTGCGCCTGTCCGCAGCCGACGAGTCGTTGATCGCCGAAGCGACCGCGGCAAACGGCAACGTCGTGGTCGTCGTGGTCGGAGGGTCGGCCGTCGTGATGCCGTGGGCGTCGACGGTGTCGGCGGTTCTGATGACCTGGTACTCGGGGGTCGAGGGCGGATCGGCGTTGGCCGATGTCCTGGTCGGTGACGTCGAACCGGCGGGCCGGCTCCCGTTCGTGGTGCCGACCGATCCGGAACACTTGCCCTTCTTCGATCGTGAAGCGACCGAGATCACCTACGACCTGTTCCATGGGCAATGGAAGCTCGACCGAGACGGGCACACCGCCCATTTCCCGTTCGGTTGGGGCCTTGGCTGGGGGTCCGTGGAGTTGCTGGATGCGACGCTGGCCGATCCGACGACCGTCGTCGCCTCGGTCCGCAACCCGGGCCGGCGTCCGTTGCGTCCCGTCGTGTTCGCCCACGCGGGAATCGAACGCAGCGAATGGGAACGACCACCGCGACGGCTCGTCGGGTTCGCCCGGGCGAGCGTCGCCGCAGGCGCCACCGTCGAGGTCGAGGTCGAACTCGACTGGTCGATGCTCGACGTCCGAGTCGACGGTGGCTGGGTCACCGAGCAGGGCGACTACGTGATCGACGTCGGGCGGTACGCCGGCGACCCCGAGGCTGCCACGGTGAGGGTGCAACGCTAGCCTCGGCGCCCATGCGTAAGCCCGACGTCACCATCCCTGAAAGCACCCCACCGTCGAACCTTCTGATCGAGGACGAGACGGTCGGTGACGGCGACGAAGCGATTGCCGGCCAGGACGTCACCGTCCACTACGTCGGCGTGTCGTGGTCGACGGGGGAGCAGTTCGACGCGTCATGGGACCGGATGGAACCGTTCCGTTTCGGCCTCGGTCGCCGGCAGGTGATCCAGGGATGGGACGACGGTGTGCAGGGGATGAAGGTCGGCGGCCGCCGCCGGCTCACCATCCCACCACACATGGGCTACGGCGCCGCCGGCGCCGGCGGGGTCATCGCACCGAACGAGACACTCGTCTTCGTGGTCGACTTGCTCGCCGTCGGCTGATCTCCGCTCATCGCGGACAAGGGGGAGTCGACGCCATGGAGCACGATCACTCACACGATCACACGGGCAGCCATCAGCTGGCGTCGCCTGACGTGGGCGACGACTCGTCGCCCACGCGGCCACCCAAGCAGGAGCAGGAAGAGGCGACCACCGATGTGACCGAAGTTGCGCCCGGCATCGTGCGGACCCAGTTGCCGATCAGCATGCCGGGCCTCGGTCACGTGAACTGTTACCTCCTCGAGGACGAGCGGGGGGTCGCCGTCGTCGACCCGGGCCTGCCCGGCGACGAGTCATGGGATCACCTTGTCGATCGGCTGGAGCGGGCGGGTTATGCCGTCGACGACGTCCACACCGTGGTCGTCACCCACTCGCACCCCGATCACTTCGGCGGGGCGATGCGGCTGCACCACGAGGCAGGCGCTGACGTTGTCACCCACGAGTCGTTCCGCACGCTGTTCGACCTGGCCGAGGCCGACGACCACGAGGACTCCGAACGTCTCGACGTGAACTCGCCGGAGGATCGTGCGGCGGCGATGGAGCGCTGGATGGCGACGCCGTCGCCATGGGGAGGTCGCCGTAGCGGTCCATCGCCGGAGTTCCTCGAGCGGATCCGCAGCAGCGGCCACTCGCTGGGTTCAGTGTTTGCGACGCCGAGGCCGACGATGCCCCTCGTCGATGGTCAGACGATCAAGCTGGCTCGCCGCGAGTGGGTGGCGATGCACACGCCTGGACACACCTACGACCACCTGTGCCTCTACGACCCCGAGTTCGGTGTGGTGCTCACCGGTGACCACGTGTTGCCGTCGATCACGCCGCACATCAGCGGGTTGACGCCGAACAGCGATCCGCTGGCGTTGTTCTTCGACTCGCTGCGGCGCATGGCCGGCATCGCGGACGTCTCGGTTGCGCTTCCGGCGCACGGCCATCCGTTCACCGATCTCGGTGGGCGAGCCGAACACATCATCGAGCATCACGAAGAGCGTCTCGACATCATCCGTGACGCGAGCCACGACCTGCCCAACGGCACCGTCGAGGACTTCATGCGGGTGCTGTTCAAGGAGCGATCGTGGGGCGAGATGGCGGAGAGCGAGACCTACGCCCACCTCGAGCACCTCCGCGAACTCGGCGAGATGTCGCGCCTCACCGAACACGGCTTCGCCCGCTACGCCCCGACCGCGTGAGCGGGCCGAGGTCGGCGGGTCCCGATCGGCCGACCGTCGCTTCGCTCAGGGTGGTCGGGCCGGGTTGTGATGAGCGAGAGGCGCGTATCCGGTCGTTTGGCTCATCGCTGGGTGGTCGGGCTCTGGTCTGAGTCGTTGTGAGAGCACGGGGTCGGGGAAGATGACGGCGTCACATTGCCGTCGAGCCGAGGTCAGATCACCATGTCCATCGCCATCACCGAAGACCATCGCTCACTCGCCGAGACGGTGAGCAGTTTCGCCGAACGTCGCAACCTTCGAGGCGCCGCCCGTGATCTCCTGGAATCGCCCGACGAGACGCTGCCAGCCTTCTGGAACGAGTTCGCAGAACTGGGTTGGCTCGGATTGCACCTCCCCGAGGATGTCGGTGGGTCGGGCTACGGGATCGACGAGCTGGTGATCGTGGTCGAGGAACTCGGCCGCACGGTCGCCCCGGGCCCGTTCGTGCCGAGCGTGATCGCCAGCGCTGTGTTGGCGGCGGCTGCGGACGGCGACGTTCGGTCGCTTCTGCTTCGCGGATTCGCGGACGGGTCGACGATCGGTGCGGTTGCGCTCGGCGGTGCGGTGACGGTGTCCGATGGCGTTGCGACGGGCGACGCGGGTGTCGTACTCGGAGCAGGTCTGGCGTCGGTGATCCTCGTACCGGTCGGCGACGACATCGCCGTTGTCGAGGCCGGCGCAGGCGTCGCGGTCGACACGCCGACCAACCTCGACCCGACTCGACGCAGCGCCCGGGTCACCCTCGACGGCGCCCGAGCGACCGTCGTCTCCGGCGCTCGCCGCACACTGATCGATCTGGCCCGCGTCATCCTGTCGGCCGATGCGGTCGGCGTCGCCCGCGAATGCACCTCGGTGGGCGCCGAGTACTCGAAGGAACGCATCCAGTTCGGTCGACCGATCGCCATGTACCAGGCGGTGAAGCACCACTGCGCCAATATGGCCGTTGCCACCGAACTGGCGACGAGTGCAACCTGGGATGCCGCCCGCGCAGCTGCGACTGGAGGCGACCAACTCACCTACGCTGCCGCCGTCGCTGCGACGCTGGCGGCTCCTGCCGCCGATCTGTGCGCCAACCTCAACACCCAGGTGCACGGCGGCATCGCCATCACGTGGGAGCACGACGCCCACCTCTACATGCGCCGGGCGACCACGTTGTTGCACTACCTGGCCGCCACCGAAGCCGCCGCCGAGCTGACCGACCTCACCCGACGGGGCGTCGTTCGGGACAAGGCGATCGAGCTGCCCCCGGAGGCCGAGGCGATCCGCAGCGAGGTCCGCTCCTTCGCTGAGCGCATCAAGGACCTCCCAGCCGACCAACAGCGCGCCGAGCTGATCGAGACCGGCTATGTCATGCCGCATTGGCCCAAGCCGTACGGTCGCGCCGCCGGCGCTGTCGAACAGTTGGTCATCGAGCAGGAGTTCGCCGACGCCGGCATCGTCCGTCCGGCCTACGGGATCACCGCGTGGAACATCCTCACGATCATCCAGTACGCGACCCAGGACCAGATCGATCGGTGGGTGCGTCCGGCACTCAACCTGGAGGTGATCTGGTGCCAGCTGTTCAGCGAGCCCGACGCTGGTTCCGACGCTGCGGGGGTGAAGACCAAGGCCACCCGGGTCGACGGGGGATGGCTGGTCAACGGCCAGAAGGTCTGGACCAGTGGCGCCCATGTCGCCGGGATGGGCTTCGCCACCGTGCGCACCAACCCCGATGTCCCCAAGCACGACGGCATCACGATGATGGCGATCGACATGCACGCTGCTGGCGTCGAGGTGCGCCCGCTGAAGCAGACGTCGGGTGCGTCGGACTTCAACGAGGTCTTCTTCAACGACGTGTTCGTGCCCGACGACGACGTCGTCGGCCCGGTCGACGGAGGTTGGACCGTGGCCCGGGCGACGCTCGGCAACGAGAGCGTCAGCATCGGCGGGGGAAGCGGCGGCATGTCGCTGCCGGGGGCTGCCCTGATCGCTCCCTTCGACGCCCACCCGGAACGTCTCGACGGTGGTGCCGCGCGCATCGGCCGGTACATCGCCGAGCATCAGTCGATGGGGCTGCTCAACCTCCGCAGCGCCAATCGTGCGGTGGCCGGTGGTGAGCCCGGGCCAGAAGGAGCGATGACCAAGCTTGTACTGTCGGAGATCGGTCACGAAGCAGCGGCCATCATGACGGAGCTCAACGGGCCCGATTCGTTGTTCATGGACGGTCCGGGCGCCATGAGCAACCTGCTCGTGCTGATGCATCGGGGCATGTCGATCGCCGGCGGGACGTCGGAGATCAAGCGAAACCAGATCGGTGAGCGCATCCTCGGTCTCCCACGAGACCCGCTGTTGAAGTAGGCGATGCCGCGATCATTCTCACCGGGTGGTCCAGCGTGCCTACGCTGCGTGTTGGTGATGACTCCTTGCGACCGAACGACCTCTGAAGAACGAGCCCGCTGATGGCGACCGATGAACAGGGCCTGCTGCGGCCGGCCAGCCAACACCCGTCGTTGGGCCAACTGATCAGACGGTCGATCGCGACGGTGCTGGTCGTCACGGTCGCACTCATCTTGTCGGCGTGGGTGCTCGACGGGTTCTCCATCGACACCTTCGGGCACGCGTTGTTGGCCGGTGCCGTCGTCGGCCTGGTCGATGCGCTCGTCTGGCCGGCATTTGCGTTCCTCCTGGTGCCGCTGTCGGTCTACACGCTCGGCCTGGCGAACCTGGTCGTGAATGCCCTGGTGACGTGGGTCGTGCTCGATGAGATTCCGGGTGTGCGTCTCGACGGGTTCTGGACAGCGCTGCTCGTTGCGCTGATCACGACGACGGTCGGCACACTGCTGAGCAGCGCACTCGCGCTCGACGACGACAGCTGGTACGACCAGCGCACAGCGCGACGTCGACGTCGCCACCGTGGCACCACGATCACCGACGTTCCCGGCGTGGTGTTCGTCCAGGTCGACGGCCTGTCAGAGCATGCACTGCGGTTCGCTCTCGAATCAGGTGACGCTCCGACGTTGCATCGATGGCTGAACGACGAGAGCCACCGCGGGGTCGGCTGGCAGACCGAATGGTCGTCACAGACCGGTGTCAGCCAGTGCGGGATCCTGCACGGATCAACCGTCGACATGCCTGCCTTCCGATGGGTCGAGAAGTCGACCGGCGAGTTGATGGTGTCGAACCACCCGAAGTCTGCTCAGGAGATCGAACGCCGCCACAGCGACGGCAACGGCCTGCTCGCTCACAACGGATCGAGCTACGCCAACCTGTTCACCGGCGATGCCGAGCGCGCCGTGTTGACGATGAGCGTCGCCGGCCGGCGCAAGGAGGACAAGCTCGGCGCGGGGTACGCGCAGTACTTCTCGAGACCGGCGAACGCCATCCGGACGTTGAACTCCAGCATCGCCGAGCTGTTCCGTGAGCGACGCGCAGCGCGTGACCAGATCCGGCGCGGCGTCGAGCCGAGGGTCAGTCGGAACTGGACCTATGCATTCCTGCGGGCCTTCACCACGATCATCAGTCGCGACGTGTGCGTCAACGGCGTCCTGAACGACATGGCCGAAGGACGCGACGCGATCTACATCGACTTCCTCGGCTACGACGAGGTGTCTCACCACTCGGGGCCGCTGCGCGAGGACACCCTGCGGGTCCTGCGCGACATCGACCGTCAGATCGCCCGCTTCGAGCGCGCAGTCCCGTTCGCGCCGCGGCCCTACCGGATCGTGGTGCTGTCCGACCACGGCCAGACGCAGGGGGCCACGTTCGAGGAGCGTTTCGGTGAGTCGCTCGCCGCAGTGGTCGGGCGGCTGTGCGGCGCCGCGGTCGACGTCGACGACGATTCCGAGGCGGGCCGTACGGAGTCGTCGGCGTGGCTGCGCAGCGCCCGCAACGACGACCACGAACTGGAGCGTTCCGAGACCGAGCCGATGGTCCTGGCATCGGGCAACCTCGGACTGGTGTATCTGCCCGACGGCGATCGTCGGCTGACGTTGGAGGAGATCGAGGGTCGCTACCCGGACCTGGTGACGGGACTGGTCGCACACCCGGGTGTGGGCTTCGTGCTCGTCCAGACCGCTGCGACGGGCCCGGTCGTCATCTCGTCGACCGGACGCCGCGTCATCGACACCGGCGACGTCGAGGGTGACGACCCGCTCGAACCGTTCGGGCCCGGCGCCGTGGCGATGGTCGCCAGGGCAGCTGCGTACTCGACGGCCGGTGACGTGATGGTCAACAGCATGTACGACGCCGAGCGTGACGAGGTCGCCGCATTCGAGCACCAGGTGAGTTCGCACGGTGGTCTCGGCGGTCCACAGACCCACCCCTTCGTCATCTTCCCGATGGATTTGTCCGAGCCGTCCGCACCGATCGAGGGCCCGTCGGCGCTCCATCGCGTGCTCAAGGGATGGCTGCGGGAGCTGGGACAGCCGGTCGAGGTGTCGTGAGTTCGACAGGACCCACGATCGGCGACTGGGAGGTCGCGAGCAACGTCTCGGAGTGGATCGAGATCGCGGCCGTCACGGTGATCGCAGCGACCGTCGTCGTCGCGAGTGCGATCATGATCCGAGGCGCGGTCGTGGGACGGGGCGCAAAGCGGGCGTTGTGGACGTTCAGGCAGGCGTTCTCCGCCGGAGTGCTGTTGGGTCTCGATCTGTTGATCGCTGCCGACATCATCCGCACCGTCACCCTCGAGCCGACGCTCGAGAACGTGGCAGCGCTGGGCCTGCTGGTGGTCGTGCGCACCTTTCTTGCGTGGGCGCTCGTTCTCGAAGCCGAAGGCCGGTGGCCGTGGCAGCAGCAGGACGATCCGGAGCCGCCTGCCTGAGGTGGACAGCCTCAGCGGCGTGCGTCGTTGCTGTTCAGCAGCGTCGCCAGCGGACGCCGAGCACGCTGGGCAGGTGGTCCTGTCCCCGTTGGCTCGTCGACGTGGCGACCGTGTGGGTGGTTGCTCCCGCCTCGACAACCCGCTCGAGGTGCCATCCAGCGCCAGCAGCGGTCGTGAGGAGGTCGCCGATCGGTCGGTGATGCAGGACGACCTCTCGGTGTCCGGCTGGTTGGGTGAGGGAGCCGGGCTGGAGGTAGCGACCCCAGCGCCACACCAACTGACCGGTGTCGTCGACGAGCGGGACGGAGTCGGGGGCGGTGACAACCGGGTGGTTCATCACGACGACGAGGGTGCCGTCGGGTCGGACTGCGGAGGCGACCTGCTCGAAGAACTCGCGGTGGTCGGCGATCAGGTCGAGCAGACCGACGGCAACTGCCCGGTCGATCGCGCCGGGTCGTACCCATGACAGGTCCGGCAGGCGACACCGTACGACTGGGGCATGCTTGCTGGCGGCGACGAGCAACCGGTGTGACAGGTCGACGCCCACGGTGCCATCGCCGAGCAGCCCGAGTGCCTGGCCATCGCCACACCCGAGGTCGAGCGAACGCCCGCTGGTCGGTTCGATCAGCGCGCGGACGACGTCGAGCATCTCGTCGGAGTCGGCGGGACCATCGCCGGTCGCGGCGATCCACCACTCGGCGATGTCGTCCCAGTCGTCGCTCACCGAGCCTCGAGCACTGCTTTCAGGTTGGCCATCGTCGTCTCGCAGCCCCGCAGCAATTGGTCGCGTCGGCCCTCGATCGTGCCGGGGTAGATCTCGGGGTGTTCGAGCAGCGGGGCGTCGAACGATTCGGTGACCACACACCCGTCTCCGTCCGGTTCGACCAGGTACGTCCACACCGTTGCGTACGGGAAGTCCGGGGGCACCTCGTAGGAGAACGAATGCCCGGGCGTGAACTCGGTGACGACGCAGTCGGCATGCCACTCGTAGTCGCGCGCCCTGTTGTGTCCCCGGAACCGGGCGCCGACCTCGATGCGCGTGGACGGTTCGAGGAACTCGCAGCGGACGTTCTCGGGGCTGAGTTCGGGCAGCTTGGTCAGATCGGTGAGGTGGGCGAAGGCGTCAGCGGCGGAGGCCTCGATGCGCACGCTGGCCGATCCTCGAGTCGGAGATGTGTCCATGGGGCTCAGCTTGGCGTCTCAGGTTCCGTCAGCTCGAAGCCGTGCACCGGATGGCGCAGCAGCACCACCACGCTCACCACCGCCAGCCAAGCGGGGAACACGAAGATCAGCGGCTCGCTGACGGTCACGTTGACCAGTACGACGACGCCGAGCGCATAGCTCAACAGGATCAACCAGTTCGGCAGCGTCTTGGTCGCTCGAGCGAGTGTTGCCGTCGACAGCATCACGAGTGCGGTGAAACGTGGAGCGAAGACCGAGAGCGCGATGGCGGCGAAGCTGCGGAACGAAATGGTCGCGACCACGACGACCTGGAGCGACAGCAGTGCGTTGGGACCGGTGTTGTCCTCGGCGTAGAAGCTCACGATGTCGGCATCGGTCGTATCGACGCTCGGGGCCTGGGAGTCCCGTATGCCGACCGACCAGCCGATCGCGCTGATGACGCCCGCGATGGCGGCCGCCTCGATCGACGCGAGTCGGGCTCGCCACGGTCGGGATCCGGCGAGAGGATCGGCGGGCAGCTGCACCGATGCCGACACTACCCAGTGGTGCATACTGGGCCGATGGATGACAGCGAGGTCGAAGAAGGTCACGTGTTCCGTCACCACGACGAGGTCGAGACCGCATCACCCGAGGAAGTCGACGCGTACGACCTCGACGACGACGGCAAGATCTCGCTCGCGGAGATGGGCCGCGCCCAGATCGGGATCGTCGACGCACGTCTCGAACAGATCGCCGAGCACGATGGTGTCACCGGCAAGCTCGCCGAGGCGGCGCACAAGGTGCTCGACGCCATCGACAACGACGAAACCTGAGCGCACCCGACGGCCCGCACGCCGTTCGGCGCTCGATCGAGTCTCTCGGCCCTATGCGATCGCCGCGGGGGCCGGTTGGCTGTATGCATGGGTGAGGGATCGATCCTTGCGCGAGCCGGCTTCCCGGTCGGAGGCGATACCGGCGCTGTGGCGTGGCACAGCCTGCACGGGGACGCGGTCGAGCGGCTGCTCGAAACCGGCGGCCACGGCCTCAGCGACGCGGATGCGTCGGCGCGCCGTTCTCGATACGGACCGAACCAACTCGAGGAGGAACCACCGACACCGGCCTGGCTGGTGTTCGCCCGTCAGTTCCGCAGCCCGCTGATCTTCATCCTGCTCGCCGCGCTCGCCGTCACGGTGGTGCTCGGCGAGCACCTGGACGCCGTGGTGATCGCCGCGGTGCTGGTGTTGAACGCAGTGATCGGGTTCACGCAGGAACGCAAGGCCGAGGGTGCGGTGCTCGCGTTGATGCAGTTGGTGGTGCCCCACGCCGCGTGTCATCCGCGACGGCCGCGACGAAGAGATCGACAGCCGGGATCTCGTGCCGGGCGACGTCGTCCTGCTCGAGTCCGGTGCGCGGATACCGGCCGATCTGCGCCTCGTCGGGACGAACGCACTGCAGGTCGACGAGTCGTTGCTGACGGGTGAGTCGGTGTCGGTCACCAAGCACATCGGGCCGGTGGGTCTCGACGCGCAGCTGGCGGACCGGTCGTGCATGGCCTACACGGGAGCGACTGTCACCGCGGGTCGAGGCCGCGGCGTGGTCGTCGCGACCGGGTCGAACACCGAGCTCGGCGCGATCGCTGGGCTCATGCGATCCGAAACGGTCGCCGCCACCCCGCTGCAGCGCCGGATGGACAAATTCGCCCGGATCATCGGCATCGCGGTCGGGTTGGCGGCGGTGCTCGCGTTCTCCAGTGGTGTCGCGCTCGGGGAACCCGTCGAGGACATGTTCCTCGTCGCCGTGGCGCTGGCGGTGTCCGCCGTGCCGGAAGGCCTTCCGGTTGCGGTCACGATCACGCTCGCCGTCGGTGTTCGGCGTATGGCGCGACGCAACGCGATCGTCCGGCGACTCCCGGCGGTCGAGACACTGGGCAGCACGACGGTGATCGGTTCCGACAAGACCGGCACGCTCACCGAGAACCGGATGACCGTCGAAGAGATCTGGACGCCCGGCCATCGCTACGCCCTCGCTGGAGGAGTTCCCGACGGCGAGTACCTCGAAGGCGACGAACCGGCCACGATCGGTGACCACCCGGGGCTGCACGAAACCCTGCTTGCAGGCGTCCTCACGAACGAGGCCGACCTCTACTGGGCAGGTGACGACCTGGCCACCACCGGCGACCCCACCGAGGTCGCGCTGCTGCTGTCGGCGCTCACCGCAGCGCTGGAACCCGGCGACGTGCGCACCGCCTACCCGGTGTTCGCGGAGATCCCGTTCGAGCCGACCCAGCAGTACTCGGCCAGTATCCGCATCCGCAAGGAAAGGCACACGGTATTCGTCAAGGGGGCGCCCGAACGGGTGCTGGGCATGTGCACCCAGATGCTCACCGACGACGGGCCGGTACCGCTCGACGTCGAGGCGATCGCCGACGCCGCACGCAGCATGGCCGCCAGCGGGCAACGCGTGCTCGGCTTCGCTCGCCGCACACTCGCCGACCCGCTGGGTGACCCGGACGACGTGACCGAACCCGATGGGCTCGTCTTCGTCGGGTTGCAGGGGATGATCGATCCACCGCGCGCCGGCGTGGCTGACTCCATCGCCGCCTGCCAGGCCGCCGGCATCCGCGTCGTGATGATCACGGGTGACCACGTCGACACGGCGCGAGCCATCGCCACGCAGCTCGGCATCACGGCGAACGATGATGCACTGACGGGGACGGCGCTCGCTGAGCTCGACGACGAGGCGTTGGCCGACCGTGTCGACCACGTCTCGGTCTACGCCCGCGTGTCTCCGGCGGACAAGCTACGCATCGTCCGGGCTCTCCAGGCCAGAGGCGAGATCGTCGCCGTCACCGGCGACGGCGTCAACGATGCTCCAGCGCTCAAGGCAGCGGAGATCGGCATCGCCATGGGCAACCAGGGAACCGATGTCGCCCGCGAGGCGTCCGAGATGGTGCTGGCCGACGACAACTTCGTCTCGATCACCGCGGCGGTCGAGGAAGGGCGGGTGACCTTCGACAACATCCGCAAGGTCACCTTCTTCCTCGTGTCCACCGGTGCCGCGGAGATCACGGCCATCCTCGTCGCGGTCTGGCTCCAATGGCCACTCATTCTCCTGCCCGCGCAGCTGCTCTGGCTCAACCTGGTGACCAACGGCGTCCAAGACGTCGCGCTCGCCTTCGAGCCCGCCGAGCGTGGCGTCCTGCAGCGACCGCCGCGCCGACCCGGCGGGGGAGTCCTCGACTGGCTGATGTGGGAGCGCGTGGTGCTCGCCGGACTCGTGATGGGCGCCGGCATGTTGGCGATGTTCCGCTGGGAACTCAACACCACCGACTCGCTGATCGCGGCCCAGACGGTCGCGTTGACCACGATGGTCGTGTTCCAGGTGTTCCAGGCCGGCAACTCACGGTCCGAGACAGAGTCGGTATTCCGTCGCAGCCCGTTCTCCAACAAGCTCCTGTTCATCGCCACGATCGCTGCTCTCGGCATCCACGCGGCAGCGCTGTATCTGCCACCGACTCAGTACGTGTTGCGAGTCGAGCCGATCGGGCTCGGCACCTGGCTGCGTATTGTGGTGGTGGCCACGAGCATCATCGTGGCGATGGAGCTCCACAAGGCGTTTCGTCGACGACCGAGCTGACGGAGCAGTCGGTCTCGCTCGGCTGCCCCGATGTCGCTCCCGGCGAACGGGGGCGTTCGAGTCGATCGGGAGCGTACTCAGTCGCTCCGGTGCACTGCTGCGTGGAAGCCGTCGAGGAGGTGGTCGGAGAACACGCGAGCGACCAGTTCCCCGCGCGTGGTGAAGCCGGTCTTGGCGAAGATCGCCTTCACGTGGTCGCGGACCGTGTGCGGCGAGATGCTCAACTCCATGGCGATCTCCTTCGTCGCGAGCCCGCGGGCGAGGTGGATCACGATGTCGATCTCGCGTTCGGTCAGGCCGTAGGCCTCGAGCAAGATCGGTGTGAGATCGGCCGCCCGGGCCGGTTCGATCATCACCGCAACCGATCCGCGGTCACCTTCCATCGGAATCGCCGTCACCCGCCGCCACACCCCCGAGGTTCCGTGCACACGGGTCGCGATGTGCGTCGATGACCGGCTGGCCCGGGCCCGGGTGACCACGTTGCGGACGATGGCGGGAAGTCCATCCTCGTCGACACCGACGGTGCGGAGGTCGTCGAGCATGCCGCCGGCCTCGATGGTGAGGTCGTCGACCCGGTTGTCGGCATCGACGACCAGCATCGACGCCGAGCCCTTCGCCTCCGTGTCGAGCGCTACCACCGCCGCCCGCAGGGCCTTGGCGATGATCGGCACCAGGTTCTCGACGTGACGACACTCCTCGTCGGTGAACGGGCCGTCGTCGAGTGGCCCGCAACAGGCTCACCACGCCCCAGCACCGCGTGCCCACCACGAACGCCGCCCGCAGCTCGTCCGCCACCCCCAACTGGGCGTAGAGGTTCGTGTAGATCGGCGCTCGGTCGAGGTCGCCGTCGGTCGCCTCGTACAGCGTTGCGACCGAGGTGGTGCTCCGGGCCAGATCGGTGAACTTGTTGTAGCCCGGTGCGAGGAGTTCGTTGTCCCAGAACGGCCCACACGCTTCGGCGGCGAATCCTTCGACCATCCCGCCGGTCGGGAGCAGGGTGTCCGGATCGACGGTCATCAGCGCGCCCCACGAGAACGTCGCCACGTCGTGCAACGCGGCCTGCGTGGCTTCGAGCGTGGCGCTCAGGATCGGGGTGGTCGTCGCCCAGGCGGCGGAGGCGGTCACGTGCACGGGTGAAGTCGGCGACGGCCATGACCCGACAGTAGAGCGATCGTCGCGCCGGTCCCATCCCCTGATCGAGGGGTGGTGACCCCTCGAGGAGGAGTGAGAAACGCCCGTCGAAGGGATTCACAGCTGGCATCGGCGTCCGTACCGTCGTCGTCGACCCGATACACGACCCGAGTTCCAGGAGGAACACATGACGACCACCGACACCGTGCCCGAGATCGGATCGAGCACCGGCCCTGGCCTCACCGGCATCCAACACGTCGGTCTGACCGTTCGAGACGTCGAGGCCAGCGCCGAGTGGTACGAGCAGGTGCTGGGCCTGCAACGCCAGTTCGAGGAACCCCATCACCACAGCAACGAGGGCGGGTACGCCGTCGTACTCGGCACCCCGGACATGTCGCTCAACGTCGGTCTCGACCATCATCCCGCCAACAGCGGCGACGGTTTCGATCCGACTCGCACAGGATTGGATCATGTCTGCTTCCAGGTGAGTGGTACCGATGCGCTCGCTGCATGGGTCGCGCACCTCGACCAGCAGGGCGTCGGCAACTCCGGCGTGTACGCCATGGAGGGCACCCCGTTCTCGCTCGTCACGTTCAACGATCCAGACGGGATCCAGCTCGAGCTGATCGCCTTCGGCGGCTAGACCGGAATCGAGCCGAGGACTCGTTACTCCTCCGACAGTGAGCGGGATTACGTGCGGGCGACTCGAGCAGCACCCCGTCACAGTGCGCCGGAACTCATGAGCGGATCGGAAGTGGTGATCTGGTGAGCTTCTGCACACACAAGCCTGTCGAAGACGGGCCGACCGAAGAAGCACATCCGCCGCACCATCGCCGATTCCACCTTCGACGTCGCCGCGACCGGGTGCCCAGTGGCGGCATCTGTCCGACAAGTATCAGCCATGGTCGATCGCGGACAGTTGCCAACTGGACTCCGCTGTGGTGAAGGTGGCCGGACCGCAAGCGCCGATCCAACGCGGCACCTTGCACATGCTGTGCAAGGTGCCGGCTACTTGGGTGTCAAGGCGCGTGATCCGATCGAGGCCTGCCCCGCTCGCAGCGTTCGCGGAACTGGACCCGTCGAATGGGACGCGCTGTCGCGGCTCGAACGTGGTCGTCACGACGGCACCGCGTCGCTCCGTGAAGTGCTCGATGAGAGGTTCACCGTCGCCTGACTCGGCGTCGGGGGACGGCTGCGACGGTCGTTGACGAACACCAACGCATCGAGTCAACGATCTCGATCTGTCGCCAACCACGGCTGCGTCAAGCGATCGACGGACATCTCGACCTGGGGATGGCGGCGAAAGAATCACGATCGGGTCCTTTCACCCCTTCGGGGTGTAGGCGCTCGAAACGGATTGTGGGATGGTGCGTTCTTGGCGGGCGGCATTCGGTCTCCCGTGTACTT
>CAVOQV010000012.1:0-432819 GCA_963698435.1 Ilumatobacteraceae bacterium
ATTCCCGGTCAACGCCTCCAGCCAACCGACCAGTCCGACCAGCTCCGGGTTCCGTGCAATCATCTCGTCGGCGAGCTGGTTCAGCCATCTCCTGACCTCGTTCAACCGTCCCTCGTTGTACGCACGCGCCAACTCCCTGACGACCATGTCGCCAGCAATGGTGAGATCTCCGCCGGCTCGGGCATGCTCGATCGTGTGGTCGACGGAACCGGCTGCCGCCCACCACCGAGCGGCACGCAGGTGGTGCTCCCGAACGGTGTCGGGTTCGACACTGCTGGCCTCGTCGAGCAGCACGGTTCTGAACAGCGGGTGATAGCGGAACCACGCCCCGCTGCCGTCGAGCGGCGTGATGAACAAGCCGGCACTCAGCAACGTCTCCAACACCGATGCTGACTGCGTGGAGTCGAGGACGGCGTCGCACAACGGTGCGCTCAAAACGTCCAGGATCGCCGTCCGATGGAGAAAGCCATCGATCTGCGGCGGGAGCCCAGCCAGGACCTCCGATCGGATGAACTCAGCCACGGCCCGATCGGGCGACGACGGCGCGAGAGCGAAACCGACCGTCGCCGCGCCGCTGCGCTGGGTGCGCCCAAGCAACGCCAGGCCAGCGGGCCATCCCTCCGTTCGCTCGAGCAACCGACGAACCCGTTCGGGCAACGGTTCCACCCCGTGGAGCTCGAGAAATTCTGCCACCTCGGAGGCGTCGAAGACGAGGTCGGTCGCACCGATCTCGAGCACCTCGCCACGCACTCGTCGTCGGCCGCCGGCAAGCCACACCTCCCTGCGACTCGAGACGACCAGCTGAACATGATCAGGCAGGAGATCGAGGAGCAGACCCACAGCGTCACGGCATTCCCGTGACCGGATCTCGTCGAAATGGTCCAAGACGACCACGAGCGGCTCGTCGACCGCCCCGATCGAGGCCGCCAACCCCGGCACCACCCGACCGAGGACGGAGACGACAGGCGAAGTCAACTCGCGAGAGATGGCGTCATCGAGCTCTCGCACCCGCCTCACCCCGGTGGTGATCGATGTCATCAGCGTGGCGACGTCGTCGTCGGCCCGATCCAACGACACCCAGGCGACCGCGCGATCGTCGTGCTCCAGCCAGTCGACGAGCAGCGTCGTCTTGCCGTATCCGACCGGCGCCGAAACGACGATCAAGGGAAGATCCACGCTCGCTGCGAGCAAGCTCGTGAGGCGCGGCCGCCCGATGATCCCCGAGCGCACGCGCGGAACACCCGTCTTCGCATCGACGAGGACCTGGTGAGCGTCGATGGCGTCGATCCGGGTGCCCATGGTTCCGGGTCACGCTAGCGGAACCCGCTCGGCGTACCGAGGGTGTGGGCTCCGACATCGAGGCCCCGGTTGTCGACGACCTGTCAGAGGTCGCGGACGATGGGCACCCGGCCGTCGTCGACGGCGCCGATGAGTTCGTCGTAGTCCTTCTGGGTGCGATCCGCGTAGGCCTCGGCGAACCGGGCGACCGCACGATCGAAGGTGTCGTCGTCGCCGATGTACCCGGAGATCATCGAGGCATCGCCGGACCGGGCGTGGGCTCGTCCGAGCGCAGCACCGCAGGCCATGGCATAGCGCCGCAGGACGTCGGCCGTCATGGTCTCGACGTCGGCAGACGCCTTGCCGTCCCACAGCTGGCGTACGTAGAAGTCGGTGGCGGGTTCATCGCCACGCTCGTAGCGGGCCCACCCGACCAGCGCGTCGGGTGTCGCCTGGATCTTTCGTTGCCCATCGACGACGCGATGACCCTCCTGGTCGAAGGCTCTCGGCGCCAGGTGCTCCTCCAGGACCGACGGGCCTGCCTCCTTGATCTGGAGAAACAGAGGTTCGCCGTCGCCCGATTCGAACAGTGCGATCAGGCACCGGGTTCCGACGCTGCCGACGCCGACGACCTTGAGCGCGATGTCCGTCATCGAGTACCGGTCCATCAGCTGGCGCCGGTCGGCGTGCAAGGTTGCCCGGTAGTCGTCGAAGAACTCCTCGACACGGGTCATCTCGGCGCGGCGTCGCTCGTCCGGCATCGTGACGATCAGCGGCGGGTTCGACACGATCACCCGGCGACCGTCGACGATGTCGGTGAGCTTGCCGAGCGCCCCGAGGCTGTTCTTCCTGGCGGACTTCTTGCGTGTCTTGGCCAGACGACGCTGGTCGCTCTTCGCCGTGGCAAGCGTCTTGGCCAGCTCCTCGACATCGATCCGGTAGTAGAACACGTCGAGCGGATTCATCTTCGAGGCCCTCGCGATCATCTCACGGTACGCAGCCGTTGTTGCTCTCGCAAGCTTACGATTGGTCTTCTTGTCGAGTTGGTTGTTGCGGCCCGCGACCACGACGCTGGCGGCGAGTCGTTTGACGTCCCATTCGAACGGTCCCGGAAGCGTCTCGTCGAAATCGTTGATGTCGAACACGAGACGGCGCTCGGGCGACGAGAACATCCCGAAGTTCGACAGGTGGGCATCGCCGCACAATTGCACGGTCAGGTCGGTCCGCGGGCCGGCCGCCAGATCGGTCGCCATCACGGCCGCCGACCCGCGCAAGAACGTGAACGGCGTGGCCAACATGCGCCCGTACCGGATCGGGACCAGGTCCTGCAGCCGGTTCGCGTCCTGGGCCTGCAGGATCGACAGCGCACTCGCACGCTCGGCGGAAACGTCGAGATCGGCGTGCGCCTCGAGCGGCACGGTGTCACGCCGCTCCCGCCCAGCCGCCGCTCGCATGGTCTTCGGCTCGCGCCGACTCTCGAGCGACCAGCGTGGATCACGCTGCAAATTCTCCGAGGTGCCCATCACTTCTCCCTGTGATCGCGGTCGACTAACCGGTACGACTCGATTGTGGAGCACAACGACGCAATCGGCGTCACCCGTTCTGTGCGATCCACGGTGCCATCTGCTGATCGAGCGGCTCCGTCTGTTCACTCGACGACACAGGCGTTCCTCGCTTGGGCAGGGCTCCGAAGCACCAAGGGTCGAAGAGCGCCGGCGACCGAGTGGTCCCAGAGCCCAGGGTCGACGCCGATGATCGGTGGCGAGCCGGGCGATGGCGTGAAGATCACGTGGCCCCGGTCGGCCCTCGCTCGACCCCGAAGGTTCTCGGGGAGGAAGTCCGACCAGCCGCGCGTGGGGCTCCATGCCGTCGTGTGTCCGTCAACCCGGGGGACTTCCAAGGAGCGTCGCGCCAACCGGTGAGGATCACTCGACCTGGGGGATGTCGGGGCGGGGCTGCTGGGAGACGATCGGAACAGATTCGAACATCGAAGTCCACCAGCCCTCTGGGCACGCGTCAGATGGTGTCCCCGGGGACCTACCTCGGCCTCTGCGACGCGACGACGGCATGGCATACGACACATTGGAGCATCACATGGCAGACCACAACACGCAGACACGAATGCAGAAGATGGGCTATCGGGCACCGGCGGACGTCCCAGAACCCGACCAACTCGTACTGGTTGACTACGTCTCCGATGGTCGCATCGCAGTCATCACGCTCAACCGTCCACACGCCGACAACGCCGTCACCACAGAGTTGGCAGCCCAGCTCATCGAGGTGCTCGAGACCATTGCCGCCCGCACCTCCGTGCGCGTCGCAATCCTGACCGGTACCGGCGACCGAGCGTTCTGTGTCGGCGGCGATCTGTACGAGCGCAAGGAAATGTCGAAAGAGCAATGGCTACGTCAACGTCAGGTCTTCGACCGCGTGCTCTACAACCTGCGCCAGCTGCGCAGGCCAATCTTCACCGCGGTCAACGGCATGGCCTACGGCGGCGGCTGCGAGATGGCCATCAGCACCGACTTCATCATCGCCTCCGACGACGCCCGCTTCGGTCAACCGGAAGCCATGGTCGGCCTGAGTGCGGGCGGCGGCTCGCCAGTCTTCCTGCCGCGGATGCTCCCACCGGGGATGGCCATGCAACTGCTGATGACCGGCGAACCGATCACCGCTGGCGAAGCCCACCGGCTCGGAATGGTCAACTCACTGCACCCACGCGACGAACTCATGACCGCAGCGCTCGACATCGCCGAGAAGATCGCCGACAATTCACCCACAGCGGTCCAGGCGGTCAAGCGTGCCGTTCAGAACGGACAAGGCGAGCCCGTCGAACAAGCGATCGCGATCATGATGGACGAACACTGGCGCTCAGTCGTCCATACCGACCGCGTTCAAGGAATCCTTGCCTTCACCAAAGGCGAGGAACCCGAATACCCGGACCCCGATTTCTGAGCGGTGGGCGAAAGGCCGGACGCCCCGCACTTGGATGCAAGTCTCTTGACCACGGTTCAAGTGCCGAGCGGGGCCATAGCGGACGCGCCGGTCTGCTCGCTGGGATCGGTGTGGTCATCGTGTAGTTCGTCATGCAGCGAACGTCTCATGACCGGGATGCCCGCGGTAGCCCCAGGATGGAGACATCGGGGCGCAACAGCGCCGACTGCGGCTGAACCGTCAGGCGGGCGGGTTCTCGACGGCCTCGACCCAGCGAGGATCACTCTCGATCGGAAGCGTTCCGCCGCGCCGTTTGATCACGACCACGGCGACGACCATGCCGACCAGAAACGCCAGGAGCATCACCGCCCACTTGCGGTTCGAGCGACCGCGGAGCTCATCGGCGGCTTCCGACAGCACCGCTGCTGCGACTTCTTTTCCTGCACTCGTACCGATCGGTCCCATGGCCCCAACCTAGACCTCGACCGACCGTGCGTGCAGACATCATCGGAGGGCGAGCGAGCCCGACCGTGTCGCCTGGTGGGCGCAGATACCCGGCAAACCTGAGCATTGCGGGGCGAGCGATGACGCACATAACAGGAGCGCCATAACGCGCCGCGCAACGCCGCATCGGTGTGCGACTTCGGCCCAAGTGCCGTGCCCGATAATCGCGACCCGGCGACGGGTCTCGGACATGCTCGCCGGCGGTTCTCGCGAGGGTTTCCGGGAACCGGAACTGATGGCTGGGAGGGTTTCTGGGAACTCGGAACGGAACTTGGGAGGGTTTCCGGGAAGTGGGAACTCGAGTCTGAGAGGTCTCCGAGAGAGAGGAGCCTCAGATGGGGGAGCAGAAGCGGAAGCCTGGGCGGCCGAGGAAGTGGGCATCCGACGCCGAGAGGATGCGGGCGACTCGCGCTGCGCAGCGCGCCGAGCGAGAAGCGGCATCGGAGCGAGCGACTCGGCGATCCAGCGGTACCCGCAGTCGTGACGACGATGAGCGCATGTCGATCGACGCTCCGGTTGTCGCGGTGGTTCCGATGCCGCCGACTGCGGTCGCTTCGGAGCGCGTCGATGACCACTCCGACTGCGCCGCAACGATCAGCGCCTTGCGCGCAGAACTGGCGCAGCTCGACGAGCGCTACAACGACCTGCTGCTGAGCCGGTGGATTCTTGTCCAGAAGTACGAACACACGCTCGGCAGGATGCGCACGCACGATCCGGGCGGCATCAATTGGCTGGTCGAGCAACTCGCTGAGTGGGAACGCGAGGTCGACGATCGCCGGACAAGGGGGCTGCAGGAGCCGAGTCGGGAACGTGCACGGCGCCGCTACGAGGAGGAGTTCGAGCGGCGACTCGAACTCGCACGCCGCACGTCGCAGCAGTGAGTCAGCTCTCCATGCGTCGGCCGATGGCGTCGGCGATTTCGCGACTTCGGCTCTCCGCGGCCCTGAGGTAGCGGAGACTGGCGGCGCTCGACGCGTGGCCCATGATCGACATGACCTCTCGCAACGACGCTCCCGCGGTCGCTGCCTCGGTGCCAGCGAGATGGCGGAGGTCGTGGAAGCGGACATGGCCAAGGCCGACGGCGTCCCTCGCCCTCGACCACTGCGGGGCGAAGTAGGTGTTCAGCAGCGGCCCGCCTCGGAGTGACGTGAACACGAGTGCGCCCGGCTCGACGTCCTCGACGTACTCGTCGATGTGGGCCGCAAGCCGAATGGCGATCGACTCGGCGACCGGCATGGTTCGCACGGCGCTCTCGGTCTTCGGTGGGCCCAGGGTCGGGCCCTGGCCCTTGACGTCGTGGAGCGCTTGCATCACTCGCAGCTCGCGGCGTTCGAGGTTGACGTGTTCGATCGTCAGGCCGGCGAGTTCGCCGAAGCGCAGCCCGCTCGCCGCGGCCGTCCACACGAGGCACTCGAACCTCGGATGGATCGCACCCGCGAGCGCTCGCACGTCGTCCCACCTGAGGAGCGGGCGCTCGATCATCCGCTCCGCCGACGCGCCCTTGATGCGGACCGGGTTCCGAGCGATGAGTCCGTCGTCCACGGCGGTCGTCATGATCGATCGGAACAGGCGGTAGATCTTCGCCACCGTGTTGTGGTGCAGGCCGCTTGCCGCCAGCCGGCCGTGCCACGTCCGCACGTCGACCGGGTGGACATCGCACAGTTTCACCTTGGCGAACACGGCGACGATGTGTCGGAGCTGACCCTCGTAGATCTCGCGCGTCCGCGGGCGCACGGGACGCTCGGCGACCCACCGGGCCGCGTACTCCCCGAACGGGATCTTGCCGGCGTCGGGGTCGATCCAATGGCCGCGCACTATGTCGGCCTCGACGGTGGCGAGCCAGCGTCGGGCGTCGGTCTTGTTGGCGAAGGTCGCGTCAGCGGCGATCTGCTTCCCGAGGCGCCAGTAGCGCGCTTGATAGCGGCCGCTGGGTAGCTCGCGGATGTTGCCGAAGGAACGGGCTCGGGCCATGGAAGGCTCCTCGTGCTCGGTGCCAACTCTCTAGGCACGTGTAGGCACGACGGCCGTTTCCGGCGCCCGGCGTTACACGAGTCCCTGTCAGGAAATCACTCCTGACCAGGACTTTCGCGTGGAGCGGACGACGGGAATCGAACCCGCATCATCAGCTTGGAAGGCTGAGGTTCTAGCCGTTGAACTACGTCCGCAGGAGACGACATCCTAGCGGTGTCGAGCGTCGCCGGTCAGGTGAGCAGGTTCGTGAGCGCACACACCCATGCCGAGCGGATCCGATCGACGTCGTTGTGCAGTAGTCGGCGGTGAATCGTGAACGAGTCATAGCTGGTCAGCACCAAGATCGCGTCGATCAGCAAGGGGCGTTCAGCATCGCTGGCGGGCGCCAGCTCGACAGCGAAGTGCTCGGCGATCTGCTCGCGGAACAGCTCGGCGATCTCGGCGATGCCCTCATCGATCGACGGGATCGACGGTGCTCGCATCCGGGCGAGCTGCATCGGTCCATCGACCGACTCGAACAGTGCGAAACGGGCGTCCACGAAACGGGCGATGCGCTCATCGGTCGAGCCGACTGCGATGTCGGGGATCTCGGCGAGTGGGCCGGCCTCGGTGAACGCATGGTCGATCGCCGTTCGCACCAGGTCGTCGAGATCGTCGAAGTAACGGAAGATCGAGCGATGAGAGACCCCTGCTCGGTCGGCGATCTCGGAGGCGCCGGGACGGAGGTTGCCCTCGCGAATGATCGCGAGCAGAGCGGCGATCACCGCAGTGCGATTGCGGGTGCGCCGAAGCGTGCGCCCGTCGACATGTTCGTCGTCGAGAGCGACCGTCAATTCGTCTCCTGCTGCCATGCCCCTACGCTCACCATCTCATGTCGAAGTCGAACGACCACATGTCGTCGCCGCTACCGGGTGATAACCATATCTCGGATGACGTCGAGCGGAGCCTGGTCGCTCGGGTTCGAAAGCTGATGGACAAGGCGGCGGCGACCTCGAACGTCCACGAAGCCGATGCGTTCTCGCGGAAGGCGGCAGAGTTGGTCGCTCGACACCGCATCGATCCGGACGCGCTGGTCGAGGCGAGTGGAGCCGATCTCGCTGTCCGAGAGCTCTTCCTCGGTCGTGGTGCCTACGTCCGTGGTCGCTTGGCGTTGTTGATGGCGGTGGCCGAGGCCCACGATTCGCGCGTCGTGTTCAGCGCGACGCCGACCGGCACGATCGCCTACGTCGCCGGTCGAGTCGGCGACCTCGACGTCATCGAGGTGATGTACACCTCGCTCCACGCCCAGGCCGCCTCGCAGATGTCAGCCGTTCGTCGGTCTACATCGGCAGCGACGCAGCGGTATCGGAGATCGTTCCTCTTCGGCTACGCCGACCGGGTTGCCGAATCGTTCGATGAGGTCCGTCACGCCGCTGAGGCTGCGGCGCCGCCCGTGGCGGGCGACGGCAGCCAACGCTCGTTGGCGCGGCTGGCTCGTGCCAGCGAGGTGGATGCATTCGTTGCTCAGAAATTCGGTCGGGTGCGCACGGCGAGGAGTGCAGCAGGTGCCGAGGTGACCGGCTGGAGCGCGGGAAGCGAGGCCGCCGCGCAGGTCGACCTCGGGCGCCAACGGCTGCGTGGGCGCCGATCGTTGGGGCCGGGTTGAACGCGGACCAGGGCCGCGCCGAGGTGTACGCCGCTGAGGCCGCGGCGTTCGACGGCACCGATCTCGAATCGGTGCGGCCGTTCGACGACGTCGCGGTTCGGATTTCAGCGGTGGTCCAAGGATCGTGGTGGCCGGGCCCTCCGGTTCGCGTCGTGCCGACGCGCAGCGATGCGGCGACGTCGAGCGCGAGCGTGCCCGGCGGTGGGATCGCCGTGATCCGGCTGGCGTCCGAACAACTGACGATCGCAACCGCAGCCCATGAACTGGCTCACGCACTCGCCGGTCCCGCAGCGGGACACTCTCCGCTGTTCCTCGCCGCCTACCTCGACGTCGTGGCCGTGATCACCAACCTCGACTCGAGCGAGCGACGCCACCGGTTGCACGTCGACCAGTTGGGCATTGCGTTCGATGCCGCCGGGCTCACCGTCGGCGAGCGGCGGTGGCCGGCGCCACCCGAATCGGCTGGCTCCGCAATTGCGCTGTGATGTCGAGATCCGTCAGTAGCATCAGCGATCACATCCGGGATGTAGCGCAGCTTGGTTAGCGCGCCTGCTTTGGGAGCAGGAGGCCGGGAGTTCGAATCTCCCCATCCCGACCATCTCCGCGCCGGACGGGGCTCGTTCGTGCGCGGCGGGTGACGCTACGGAAGGCAGGATGGTTCGATGCCCATATCGGACGAACCTCCACCAGCCGTCGGTGCGACACCGGATCGGCCGCTCGCCGGCTTTCGGCACGGGGGCCTTCCCGAGGTGGAGCCGACCGCAGAGTCGGCCGATCGGCGAGAAGCAGTGGCGCAGCTGGGTGACGCGCTGCGCGACCTCACGTCCCGCGCGATCGGCAGCGAGGTCACCGCCGACGTGCTCCGTTCCGTCGCGGAGGAGGCGCGCCGGCTCGCCGCAATGCTCGCCGAGCGGCAACGTCGTCTCGACGAGCCGTCGTCGGTCGATGATCTCCACCGGGGCCAGCGATGGTTCAACCCGGTCGTCGGCTGGGGCAACCCCGTCGCGCCGCCGATGCGTGTGGAGATCGTCGATGGCGCAGCGATTGGCTCGTGCACGCTCGACTGGCGCTACGAGGGACCGCCCACCTACGCGCACGGTGGGATCAGCGCAATGCTCCTCGATCAGATCATGGGGTACGCAGCCGCAGCAGCCGGCCACCCTGGTGTCACCGCCAGGCTGGAGGTGCGCTACCGCTCGACGGTCCCGCTCGGCCAACCGCTGAGGTTGCAGGCCCGACTGATCGACGTGCTCGGCGTACGGGCGGCGCTGCAGGGCTCGATCAGCCTGGCCTCGGCACCGGACGCTCCGCTCGTTCAGGCCGAGGGTCGGTTCCTGGCACTGCGCCAGGAGCAGGCCACCCGTTTGTTCGGCGCTCGCTCGGCCGACACCGACCAGGTGACCTAAGGCCGTTCAAGCGCACGCGGATCTCTCGTACTGTGGAGCGGAGTACGAAGAACGAAGGGGGAACCGATGACCGATTCGTTGCAGGTGACCGACGGACACGTCGCACCAGCCGGGCTCGACTCCGACACGCTCGTGATGATGCTCGACGCGCTCGGGGAGTTCGTCGGCCACGCGCTCCCCGCCAAGCTGCAACTCGAGCTCGACCACGAAGACGTCTGTCCCGAGGACATCGTGCGCGCCATGAGCGACCCGAACCAGCTCGGTGTGCAGCTGGTGTTCGTCCCCGAGGTGTACGGCGGCATGGACGGCGGGGCGTTCGACTCCTACCGGGTCTGCGAAGTGATGGCGCGCCACGACATCGGACTCGCCACGGCCGTGTTCGCCACGTTCCTCGGCAGCGACCCGATCCTCTTCGGCGGCACCGTGGAGCAGAAGCGGCGCTGGCTCGGAGCGATCGCCGAGCAGGGCCTGGTGTTCGCCTACGGGGCCACCGAGCCCGACGCCGGGAGCGACCTCGGAGCGATGAAGACCACCGCCGTGCGGATCGAGGACGACGGCGTCATCACCGGCTACCGCATCACCGGTCGCAAGCAGTGGATCTCCAACGGATCGATCGCCGACGTCACCACGATCCTCGCCCGCACACCGGACGGGCCGTCGTGGTTCGTGGTGCCGAAGGAGACGCCGGGGCTGACCGCCGCGCACCCGGAGGACAAGCACGGCCTCCGACTGTCGAACACGGCTGCGCTGTTCCTCGACGACGTCGAGGTACCCGCTGACCACCTGATCGGCGAGGTCGAGGGCAAGGGGCTGATCCAGGCCCAGCAGGTGTTCGGCTACACCCGGGTGATGGTCGCCGCCTTCGGTCTCGGCGGCGGCTGGGAGGCGCTCGACCGGGCGATCGAGTACTCGCTCGAGCGCCAGCAGGGTGGTGCGCCGCTCGCCGAGAAGCAGGGTTTCACCCACAAGCTGATCGTGCCCCACGCCGTGCGGCTCGAGGCCGCCCGCAGCTACATCGAGGACACCGCTGACAAGATCGATCGCGGCCTCGGCGAGAACGGGGCGATGAACACCGAGGGCGCGATCGCCAAGCTGATGGCCACCGAGGCCGGCAATGCCGCCGCCGACGCGGCGATCCAGGCGCACGGCGGCTACGGCTACACCCGCGAGTACGTCGTCGAGAAGATCAAGCGCGACGTCAGGATCACCACGATCTACGAGGGCACCTCGGAGATCATGGAGATGACGATCGCCCGCGATCGCTGGCAGCAGCACCTCAAGACGAGCGGCGCCTACTACCGCGACCGGGCGGCGGAGCTGACCCGGTTGGAGGTCACGCATCCGACGGTCGGTGCCGGTCACGCCGCGCTCGCCATGCAGGCGCTGGCCGCGGTGCTCGAGGCGTGTCGTGTCGCCCGTCTGACGCGCAACCAGCACGTCCTGTTCCGGCTCGGCGAGTTGATCACCCACGCCGAGTGCGCCGAGGCGTTCGCGGAGCGGGCAGCAGCGGCGCTCGACGGCAATCGCCACGAGAAGAGCCCGGATCGTTTCGACGGAGCCGCACTGGCGGCGATGAGCCGTGTGTTCGCCCGCGAAGCCGCCCAGAAGGTGGGCCAGGAGGGCGTCCGCTGGGTGGCGGGGTCGATCGACGCCGGCAGCGCCGACGTCGCACCGCTGCTGGCCACGATTCCCCACGACGCCATTCGCGCCTCCCAGTCCGGCCTGCTCGCCGACATGGACCTCGTCGCCGACGTGCTGTACGGCCGCACCACGTGATGCCGAGCGCCCCTGCGTTCCGCCCCCCTTCTCACCCGTCGACGCAGGCCGACCTGCGCTGCCCAGGAGCACTTCACGATGTCTGACACCGCCACCCGGCCCACCTCGCCGATCGCCGTGGTCGGCCTCGGCGCGATCATGCCCGACGCCCCCGATGCCGACGCCTTCTGGGCCAACATCACCGGCGGCCGCTACTCGATCAGCGACGTCCCGCCCGAGCGGTGGGACCCGGCGCTGTACTACTCGCCCGATCACGACGAACCCGACAAGACCTACTCCAAGGTCGGCGGCTGGGTGCGCGACTTCCCGTGGGACCCGATCCGCTGGAAGCTGCCGATCCCGCCGAAGGTCGCCGATCAGATGGACGACGGTCAGCGGTGGGCGATCGCCGCCGCACGCGCTGCGCTCGTCGATGCAGGGTGGCCCGACTGGAAGACCGACCCCGACAACGTCGCCGTGATCATCGGCAACGCGATCGGTGGCGAGAAGCACTACCAGACCAACATGCGCATCGAACTGCCCGAGGTGCTGCGCGATCTGCAGGAGGCCGAGTCGTTCGCCGCGCTGTCCACCGAGCAGCGCGAGCACATCCTCGACGAGACCCGGTCGCACTTCCTCGCTCACTACGGCGAGATCAACGAGGACACGATGCCCGGCGAGTTGGCCAACGTGATGGCCGGTCGGATCGCCAACCTGTTCAACTTCCGTGGTCCCAACTTCACCACCGACGCAGCGTGCGCGTCGGGGTTGGCGGCGATGAGCGTCGCGGTCGACGGGCTCGTCGACCATCGCTTCGATGCCGCGATCACCGGCGGCATCGACCACAACATGGGCGTCGCCGCGTTCGTGAAGTTCTGCAAGATCGGAGCGCTGTCCGCGACCGGTACCCGGCCGTTCGATGCCGGCGCCGACGGGTTCGTGATGGGGGAGGGCGCAGCGCTGTTCGTGCTGAAGCGGCTGGAAGATGCCGAGCGAGACGGCGACAGGATCTACGCCGTCATCCTCGGCATCGCCGGATCGAGCGACGGCAAGGGCAAGGGCATCACCGCGCCGAATCCGATCGGTCAGCGTCTCGCCGTCGAGCGAGCATGGCGCGCCGCCGGCGAGGATCCCGGAACCGTCGACGCGATCGAGGCGCACGGCACCTCGACCCGTGTCGGTGATGCGACCGAACTGCAGAGCCTCACCGACGTCTTCGGCGCGGCCGGGGCCGGCCCGCAGAGCATCGCACTCGGTTCGGTGAAGTCGAACATCGGGCACCTCAAGGCCGCGGCCGGCGCGGCGGGCATGTTCAAGATGGTGCGGAGCCTGCACGACAAGGTGCTCGCGCCGAGCCTCAACTTCAACGATCCCAACCCGAACGTCGACTGGGACACCTCGCCGTTCGTCGTCAACACGGCGCTGCGCGACTGGCCGGTCCCCCCGAGCGGGGTACGGCGCGGCGGTGTGAGCGCGTTCGGCTTCGGAGGTACGAACTTCCACGTCGTCCTCGAAGAACACGTCCCCGGTCGCCACAAGCCACCCGCTCGGGTGTTCGCCGGCGCATCGGTCGGACAGGCCGCCTCCGTCACCCCGGCGAGCGAGCCCGAACCTGCTTCGATTCCGGGCGATCCGACCAAGCCGCCCCTGCGCGGGGCGCTCGTGCTCGGCGGACGCGACGACGCCGACCTGCTCGCCCAGGTGCGCCAGGCACTCGCCGACGCGCAGGCCGGCCGAGCACCGGCGCCCACTCGGCCCGACCCGGCGGTCGGGCGCGCCGCCCGCCGCATCGCCGTCGACTTCGCCGATGCGGCCGATCTCGCCACCAAGCTCGACAAGGCGGTCAAGGCGCTGACCAGCGACAACCCGGCGATGTTCCGGATGCTCCGCCAGCAGGGCGTGTTCGTCGGGCGCGGCCCGGCCCCGAAGGTGGCGTTCCTCTACACCGGCCAGGGGTCGCAGTACGTCAACATGCTGCAGGGTCTGCGCGCCAGCGAACCGATCGTCGACGCCACGTTCCGTGAGGCCGACGAGGTGATGACGCCGCTGCTCGGGCGCCCGCTCACCTCGTACATCTTCGTCGACGGCGACGACCCCGCCGCCGTCGCGCAGCTCGAGCAGCAGCTGCTGCAGACCGAGATCACCCAACCCGCCGTGCTCGCCACCGACTCGAGCATCAGCCGACTCCTCGGCGCGTACGGCATGCACCCCGACATGGTGATGGGGCACAGCCTCGGCGAGTACGGCGCCCTGATCGCCGCCGGCTCGCTCACGTTCGCCGCTGCACTCGAAGCGGTGAGCGCCCGCGGCCGCGAGATGGCCCGCCTGTCCGTCGACGACAACGGCGCGATGGCGGCCGTGTTCGGGCCGCTCACCGAGATCGAGCGGATCGTCGACGCCACGCCCGGCTACGCCGTCGTCGCCAACATCAACTCGAACAACCAGGCGGTCGTCGGTGGGGCGACCGATGCGGTCCTGGCCGCGATCGACTCGTTCATCGCCGCGGGCATGCAGGCGGTTCGCATCCCGGTGAGCCATGCGTTCCACACCACGATCGTCGCTCCGGCCTCGGTGCCGCTGGTGGCGACGTTGGAGCGACTCGACGTCCAGCCGCCGCAGATCCCGCTGGTCGCCAACGTGACCGGCGAGTTCTACCCATCGGACGCGACGAGCGCGACGATGCTCGAGTACCTCGGGCGCCAGGTCGCATCGCCCGTGCAGTTCGTCAAGGGTCTGCACACGCTCTACGACGCCGGCGCCCGCGTCTTCGTCGAAGTCGGACCCAAGCGAGCGCTGCACGGGTTCGTCGAAGACGTGCTCGGTGAACACGACGACGTCCTCTCGCTCTTCACCAACCACCCGAAGCTCGGCGATGCGGTGTCGATCAACCAGGCGCTGTGCGGACTGTGGGCCGCCGGCGTCGGCTTCGAGGCTCCGCCGTCACCCGCCACCTCGGCCCCCACGGCACCGGCGGGCGACCACCACGGTCGCGCCGTCACCCGCCGCAGCAGCGGGGCCGGCCGACGATCGCATCATGCAGCTCGGGCAGCTGTTCGCCGGCGTCATCGAGGAGGGGCTCCGGATCTACGGAACCGAACCGGCGACGCCGATCGAGCCGGCACCCGCAGCCACACCGGACGCGTCGGGTGGACGCCTCGATGCCGAGCCGGTGGTCGTCACCGGCGCCGCGCTCGGTCTTCCGGGGGTCGAGCAGACCTTCGACGATGCCAACATCGCCCGGATCCTCGCCGGCCAGCAGTTCATCGACACGCTCCCCGACGCGGCGCGGGCGCGCATGGCCGACATGCACATCACGCGGCTCGTCAAGAGCGAGTCCGGCGGTGCCAGCTTCGAGACGATCGACGATCCCGCCGAGGTCATCAAGCTCGCCGGCCGCCACGCACCGCTCGACATCGTCGAGCAGTTCGCGGTCGACACCGCCCGCGACGAGGCCCTCGACAATACGACCCGCCTGGCGATCGGCGCCGGCTTCGACGCGTTGCGCGACGCCGGGATCCCGCTGGTGATGCGCTACAAGACCACCACTCTCGGAACCCAGCTGCCCGATCGATGGGGATTGCCCGACGAGCTCCGTGACGACACCGGGGTGATCTTCGCGAGCGCCTTCCCCGGCTACGACCGCTTCGCGGAGGACGTCGAGGCCTACACCGCCGACCGCGCTCGGCGGGAGCACCTGCTCGCCCTCGAGGGCGTGCGGGCACGGATGGACGGCACCGAGCCGGCCGTCACCGAGGTCGATCGCCTGATCGCCAACCTCCGCGCCGAGATGGAGACGCACCCGTACGGATTCGACCGTCGGTTCCTGTTCCGCGTGCTCTCGATGGGTCACTCGCAGTTCGCCGAGATCATCGGGGCCCGCGGGCCGAACACCCAGGTCAACGCCGCCTGCGCCTCGACGACCCAGGCGATCTCACTCGCCGAGGACTGGATCCGCGCCGGCCGCTGCCGCCGTGTGGTGGTCGTGTCGGCCGACGACGCCACCGCCGACTCGCTGATGCCCTGGATCGCGAGCGGCTTCCTCGCCAGCGGTGCCGCCGCCACCGACGAACACGTCGAGGACGCGGCGACGCCGTTCGACCGTCGGCGCCACGGGATGATCGTCGGCATGGGCGCTGCGGCGCTCGTGGTCGAGTCGGCCGAGGCCGCCCGCGAGCGCGGGCTGCAGCCGATCTGTGAAGTGCTCGGCGCCATCACCGCCAACTCGGCGTTCCACGGCACCCGTCTCGACGTCGAGCACATCGGCGCCGTGATGGAGGCGGTCGTCGAACAGGCAGAGTCACGCGGTGTGCGCCGCAGCGAGATCGCCGGCGAAGCGATGTTCGTCTCCCACGAGACCTACACGCCCGCCCGCGGCGGGTCGGCGGCCGCCGAGATCAACGCGCTGCGCCGGGTGTTCGGCGCCGACGCCGACCGGGTCGTGATCACCAACACCAAGGGCTTCACCGGCCACGCCATGGGAGCCGGGATCGAAGATGTCGTCGCCGTCAAGGCGCTCGAGACCGGGATCGTGCCGCCCGTTCCGAACTATCGCGATCCCGATCCCGACCTCGGCAACCTCAACCTGTCGCGAGGTGGTGCCCACACGGTGCGGTACGCGCTTCGATTGGCCGCGGGCTTCGGCTCACAGGTGGCGATGGCGCTGCTCCGCTGGACGCCGGTGGCGGACGGCCAGCACCGTGCGCCCGACCAACTCGGCTACGCCTACCGCATCGTCGACGCCGGCGCCTGGCAGCGCTGGCTCGACCTGCTCGCCGGTCACGACGGCGCGCACCTCGAGACCGACCACCGCCGCCTGCGGGTGGTCGACGTCGGCGCGCCCGCCACGTCGCAGCATGTGTCGGCAGTACCGGTGCCGTATGCCGGCCAACTCGGCACGTCGTTGCACCGGACGCTCCCGGCCGAACCCGCTGCGACCACTCCGGCACCCGCACCCGCACCCGTCCCCGCAGCCCCGGCTCCCGCTGTGGTCGCGCCGGCGCCCGTCGTTGCAGGTCCCGCCGTTGCGGCACCCGCCGTGGACGATGTGCTTGCTCAGGTGACGGCGGTGGTTGCGGAGATGACCGGGTATCCGACGGAGTCTGTTGGAGCCGGATCTGGATCTGGAGGCCGATCTGGGTGTGGACACGGTGAAGCAGGCGGAGGTGTTTGCTGCGGTTCGCACGCATTACGAGCTCGAGCGCGATGAGAATCTGCAGCTTCGGGACTTCCCGACGTTGCGTCATGTTGCCGAGTGGGTGCGTGAGCGCGCCGGTCTCGACGCCGCACCACCCGCTACAGCCGAAGCATCTGTAGCCGCCGCTGCGCCTGCGTCGGTTCCCGAGCCTGCTGGTGTGGATGATGTGCTTGCTCAGGTGACGGCGGTGGTTGCGGAGATGACCGGGTATCCGACGGAGTTGTTGGAGCCGGATCTGGATCTGGAGGCCGATCTGGGTGTGGACACGGTGAAGCAGGCGGAGGTGTTTGCTGCGGTTCGCACGCATTACGAGCTCGAGCGCGATGAGAATCTGCAGCTTCGGGACTTCCCGACGTTGCGTCATGTTGCCGAGTGGGTGCGTGAGCGCGCCGGTCTCGACGCCGCACCACCCGCTACAGCCGAAGCATCTGTAGCCGCCGCTGCGCCTGCGTCGGTTCCCGAGCCTGCTGGTGTGGATGATGTGCTTGCTCAGGTGACGGCGGTGGTTGCGGAGATGACCGGGTATCCGACGGAGTTGTTGGAGCCGGATCTGGATCTGGAGGCCGATCTGGGTGTGGACACGGTGAAGCAGGCGGAGGTGTTTGCTGCGGTTCGCACGCATTACGAGCTCGAGCGCGATGAGAATCTGCAGCTTCGGGACTTCCCGACGTTGCGTCATGTTGCCGAGTGGGTGCGTGAGCGCGCCGGTCTCGACGCCGCACCACCCGCTACAGCCGAAGCATCTGTAGCCGCCGCTGCGCCTGCGTCGGTTCCCGAGCCTGCTGGTGTGGATGATGTGCTTGCTCAGGTGACGGCGGTGGTTGCGGAGATGACCGGGTATCCGACGGAGTTGTTGGAGCCGGATCTGGATCTGGAGGCCGATCTGGGTGTGGACACGGTGAAGCAGGCGGAGGTGTTTGCTGCGGTTCGCACGCATTACGAGCTCGAGCGCGATGAGAATCTGCAGCTTCGGGACTTCCCGACGTTGCGTCATGTTGCCGAGTGGGTGCGTGAGCGCGCCGGTCTCGACACGCCGGCGCCCGCCGCAGCCGAAGTCGCAACGGCAGCCGGGGCCGAGGTCGCGGCGCCGAGCGTTGTCCACGGCGACTTCGATGCCGTCGACGCGCTGCCGCGCCGGATCCCGGTCCCTGCGCTGCGGCCACCGGTGACGGACTGCCTGCCGACCGGCGTCGAACTCGCCGGCGCCCGTGTCGTCGTCATGCTCGACGAGGGCGGCGTCGGCGAGGCGCTGGTGAAGCAGCTCGACAAGGCCGGGGCCGAGGTGCTCACGCTCGAGCCTGGCATGGCGACCGACGCGTTGCTGGCACAGATCGAGGCCTGGCATGCCGACGCGCCGATCGCCGGCGTGTACTGGCTCCCTGCCCTCGACGACGACGGCGACCTCGCCGAGTACGACCTGCCCGCCTGGCGCGAGGCACTTCGCCGCCGGGTGAAAACGCTCTACTCGACCATGCGTTGCCTGTACGACGCGAGCCCGTTCCTCGTGTCGGCGACCCGCCTCGGCGGCTACCACGGCTACGACGCCGATGGTGCCACCAACCCGCTCGGCGGGCCGGTGACGGGCTTCACCAAGTCGTATCGCAAGGAGCGTCCGGAGGCGCTGGTGAAGGCCGTCGACCTCGCTCCCAGTCGCAAGACGTCGGCGATCGCCGCGCAGCTGATCGAGGAGACCCTGTTCGACCCGGGCTGTGTCGAGATCGGTCGGGTCGACGACCGGCGCTTCGGCGTCGCGTTCGTCGAGGCGCCGTTCCCTGAACGGTCCGACGACGGCCAGCCGCTCGCTGGGTCGGGCATGACGCTCGATCACGACTCGGTCGTGGTGGTCACCGGCGCGGCGGGCAGCATCGTGTCGGCGATCACCGCCGACCTCGCTGCCGCCTCGGGCGGCACGTTCCACCTGCTCGACCTCACCCCGACGCCCGACGCCAGCGACCCCGATCTCGAGGCATTCCGTACCGATCGCAACGGTCTGAAGGTCACGATCGCCGAGCGGATGAAGGCGGCCGGTGACCACCCGACGCCGGTGACCATCGAGCGCGAACTCGCACGGTTCGAGCGCCTCGACGCCGCACTGACCGCCATCCAGTCCGTCGAGGTTGCCGGCGGCACCGTGCACTACCACTCGGTCGACCTCACCGACGCCGATGCCGTCGCCGCAGCGATCGACGACGTGCGCCACCTGAGCGGTCGTATCGACGTGCTGCTCCACGCGGCGGGCTTGGAGATCAGCCGCAACCTGCCCGACAAGGAACCCGCGAGTACGACCTCGTGTTCGACGTCAAGAGCGACGGCTGGTTCAACGTGTTCCATGCCGCGCAGGACATGGAGATCGGTGCGACCGTGGTGTTCTCGTCGGTCGCCGGACGGTTCGGCAACCAGGGCCAGACCGACTACTCGGCCGCGAACGACTTGCTGTGCAAGATCACCAGCAACTTCCGCCGCAGCCGACCGGACACCCGCGGGCTGGCGTTGGATTGGACGGCGTGGGGTGGCATCGGCATGGCGACCCGTGGATCGATCCCCAAGATCATGGAGATGGCCGGAGTGCAGATGCTTCCCCCCGAGGCGGGAGTCGCCTGGATCCGCCGGGAACTTCTGTCGAGCGAGTACACGGGCGAGGTGATCGTCGCCGGCACCCTCGGCATGATGGCGGCCGAGTACGACGATCGCGGCGGCGTCGAACTCACCTCCCTGATCGGCGACGACGCCGGCCACGGACCGATGATCGGACACGCCACGGTCAGTGTCCACGACGGCGTGGTCGTCGAGACGACGCTCGATCCGGGGCAGCAGCCGTTCCTCGACGATCACCGCATCGACGGCACCCCGGTGCTGCCGGGCGTGATGGGGATGGAAGCGTTCGCCGAGACCGCACAGCTGTTGGTACCGGACCACCACGTGCTGTCGGTGGAGGACGTCACCTTCGCCGCGCCGCTGAAGTTCTACCGCGACGAACCACGCACGCTGACCGTGCGGGCGGTGCTCATCCCTGACGGCGACGATCTCGTGGCGCATTGCACGCTCAGCGCCGAGCGCCAACTCCCCGGGCAGGAGCAACCGCAACGCACGGTGCACTTCACCGGCCGCGTGCGCCTCGGCACGCACGCTCCACCGAACGAGCAGATCGAGCCACCGGGCGACCCCAGCGGTCCAACCCTCGACGCCGAGCAGGTGTACTCGTTCTACTTCCACGGCCCGGCCTATCAGGTGGTGTCCGCGGCATGGAGGGACGGTGACGCGTCGGTGGCGACGCTGACGGACCCCCTCCCGGCCAACCACGTGCCGCCGGAGCAACCGCTCTCCACTGCACCGCGGCTGATCGAGCTGTGCTTCCAGACCGCCGGTCTCTGGCAGGCGGGTCTGGAGGACCGGTTGGCGTTGCCGATGCGCGTCGGGCGAGCGAGCTGGCCCGCGAGGTCCGAGGGTCCGGTGCGTGCCGTCGCCCGCGAGACGTCGGCCGGGGTGTTCGACTGCGTGGTCATCGATTCGTCGGGAACGGTCGTGGCGCGACTCGACGGGTACGAGACGATCCCGTTGCCGGCGCCGATTCCCGACGCGGTCGCAGCCGCCCTACGCGCCACCTATCGGCGGTGAGTGGGGTGCGAGCGACGTGAGCCCCATGGTGACGGTCCAGCGCCTCGGCGTGATCGACGCAGGCGAGACCGCGGTACGCGTGCTGAACGCCGTCGGTGGCCTGAACGACGCCGGCGATGCCCCACCGATCACGACCGTGCTGTTCCATGACGAACCGGATCCGCAACCCTGGTATGGCCGGGAGGCCGACGAGGTGCGAGCACTCTGCGGCGACATCGAGCAGCGTTCGATCGACGACGTGGTCGAGTGTCTGCGAGCGGCCGACGTCGACACGCTGTGGCTCGGGTCATGGCCGCACGACGAACGTGCGGATCTGATCGCGGCGTGCGCCGCCACCGGCATCGGCGTCGTCGGCCCTGACGCCGACACCGTGCGCCGGTTGGCCGATCCGGCTCAGCTGCCGGCGATCGGTGATCGCGCCGCCCTGTTCGACGGCCGGCCGCTGCGCCGGGTGGAGGTCGATGTCCTGGTCGACGACCACGGCACGGTCTGGAACCTCGGTGGCCGCGACGTCAGCGTTCGTCGACGGCACCACTCCTTGGTTGCCGAGGCTCCGTGCGCCGGAGTCTCCGAGGAGTTGGCGACCGCGATCTGCGCGGCGGCCTCCGACCTCGCCCGGGACGTCGGGTACCGGGGCGCCGGCATGGTCACCTTCGTCCACGACCACAGCGACTTCGCGATCACCGCGGTCGACTGCATCGCACCACCTGACCATGCCACCTCCGAGGAGCGATCGGGCGCCAGCTTCATCGGCTGGCGCCTGCGGGTGCACCGCGGGGAAGCCCTTCCCGAACAGGAGCCTGCCGCTGACGGCGTTGCGATGGAGGTCCGGCTACTCGCAGAGGATCCCGACGACGGATTCGCCGTCAGCTCCGGCCGCGTGGCGCTCTTGTCGTTCCCCGTCGGCACCGGCGTGCGGGTCGACGCGAACCGGCGTGTCGGTGACCACATCGACGAGACTGACTCGCTGCTCGCGATCATCACCGCATGGGGACCCGACCGAACGGTGGCCCTCACGCGGATCCGCCGGGCCCTCGAACGCACCGCGGTGGTGATCGAGGGTGGCACCACGAACCTCTCGTTCCTGCTGGCGCTCCTCGACAACGAACAGTTCCAGCGCGATCAGGTGGACCACCGGTGGCTCGATCGGATGATCGCCGAGCGTCCACCGCCCGAGCCCGACCCGATGGTGCTGCTGGCCGCCGCCGTCGAGGCGTACGAGGCCGATCGACGCCGCGCCCAGGAAGCGTTCTACGCCTCGGCCGAGCGTGGTCGCCCACAGCAGCCCGACGAGGTGGGGGCCGGCATCGAGCTCGGATATCTCGGTGAGTCGTACCGGCTCGATGTCGGTTGCGTCGCTCCGCGCACCTACAGCGTGCGCTTCGGCCGCACCGTCGCCGACGTCACGGTCGACCGCCTCGACGACTACGAACGACGCCTCACCTGTGCCGGCCGCCGCCACCGGATCATCGTGTCGCCCACCGAGTTCGGATTCCGGCTGCAGGTCGGCCACGCCTCGCACGTGATCCAGCGCGAGGACGGCGTCCTCGTGCGCGCCGGCTGGCCGGCGCTGATCGTGAGCACCCTGGTCCAGCCAGGTGATGTGGTCGTCGAGGGTCAGCCGATCGCCGTGCTCGAGTCGATGAAGATGGAGACAACCGTCGAGGCGCCGTTCGCGGGAGTGGTTCTCGACATCCTCGTCACCCCCAACAGCCAGGTCGAACGCGGCGCGGCGCTGCTCCGGTTGCGACCGCAAGCGTCCGAGGTCGTCTGGCCGGCGGGTCGACGCCTCGACCTCGGCGGCTTCGAGCGGAAGATCGACTTCTCCCGTAAGCCATGCGATCGCGTGTACGAGCCGCTCGGCGACTATCTCCTCGGCTACGACCTCGCCCCAGCGGAGCTGCGCAGACTGCTCACCGAGCAGCGTCGCCTGGCCGAGATCGCCGACGCCGCCGACGCATCGCTCGTCGCCTGCGAGGACGGGTTGCTCGACATCTACGCCGAGCTCGGCTCGCTGTACCGACCACAGACCGAGACCGAGCACGACGACCTTGCACCGGGCGGCGAGAACACCCAGGAGTACCTGGTCTCGTTTCTGCAATGGCTCGACGCCGACCGCGCCGGGCTTCCCACCGACTACCGCGCACGGCTCGAGCGGGCGCTCGACCGTTTCGGTGTCCGGGGTTTGGGTCGTACGCCCGAGCTCGAGGCCGCGTTGATGTGGTTGTTCCGCTCGTTCTCGCGGCTGAGCGAGCTGAGCTCGGTCGTGCTGGCGATCCTCGAACGTCGACTCGCCCGACGCGACGAGTTGCAGTCGTCGGCCGACACCGAGATGCGCGCCCGGCTCGATCGGCTCGCGACCGCCACCCAGGGACGCCAACAGGCGGTTGCCGACCTGGCCCGCGACGTTCGATTCCACTATTTCGACGAGCCCCCGATCGAGGCCGCTGCGGCCGAGATGTACGGCGAGATGGCGGATCACCTCGAGTATCTCGCTGCACATCCCGACGCCGCCGACCGCGAAGAGCGGATCGCCCGGCTGGTGTGGTGCCCGTACCCGATGCGATCGATGCTCCTCGCGTCGTGGACGGAGAGCGACGCCGACGTTGCGCCCACCCTGCGCCGGCTCGTGCTCGAGGTCCACCTGCGCCGCTTCTACCGGACGCGCGAGCTCGGCGTCATCACCACCGAGCAGCACGACGGGTTCCCGGTGGCCGCAGTCGACTACGGCCACGACGACGATCCGGTGCACCTGGTGGCGGGCTACCTCCCGCTCGATGACGTGCCGGCCTGGTCCGCCGCGATCGCCGAGCACCTCGCGGTCGTGCGTCCCGGCGGCATGATCGTGTTCGATCTCGTCACGTGGAGCGATCGTGAACGACAGGACATCACCGCGACGTCCGCCGAGGTCGGTGAACTGCTGGCTGCGTGCAGCTTCGGGCGGCCGATCCATCGTGTCAACGTCACCGTCAGCCACGCGACCGGGTCCGACGCCGAGCGGCACCGCGCCCAAAGCGTGTCGTTCCTCGGTGACGACGGGTCGTTCACGGAGGAGCTGCTGTACCGCAACCTCCATCCGATGCTCGCCGAACGGCTGGAGATCTGGCGGCTCTCCAACTTCCGCCTCGAGCGCCGCCCGTCGCCCGAGGACGTCTATCTGTTCGACGGCGTCGCCCACGACAACCCGCAGGATCACCGACTGTTCGCCCTCGCCGAGATCCGCGGGCTGACCCCGGTCCACGACGCGGCGACCGGCGAGGTGACCTATCCGCGACTGGAGCGCGTCGGCCTGCTGGCAATGGCGGCGATGCGGTCCGAGCTGGCGCGGTACACGCCGCGCGACCGTCCTGTCGCGAATCGCCTCGTGCTCGACGTCCAGGCTCCGTGGACGCTGCCGCTCGATGAGTCGAATGCTCTGGCGCGGCGTTTCGCCCCGCTGGCGGCGCGGGTCGGATTGGAGAAGGTCGTGCTCAAGGTCCGGATTCCCGACGACTCGCAGTCCGATGGCCTTCGGCAGGCGGTGCTGCACATCGAGGACGTCGGGCATGGTCTGCTCGTGCGCGAGGAACGCGCCGGAGATCAGCCGGTGCGGCCACTGGGGACCTACCAGCAGAAGGTGCTGACGGCCGCCCGATTCGGTTCGCCGTATCCATACGAGATCGTGCGGCTGTTGACCCGACACCCGCCGGTTCCCGGTCTGCCCGCCGACTCGTTCGTCGAGCTCGATCTCGACGCCAGCGACCGGCTGGTACCGGTCCACCGTGAGCCGGGCGGCAACAGCGCTCACATCGTCGTCGGGCTGCTCACCAACCACTCGACGGTGGTGCCCGAAGGCATGCAGCGGATCGCGCTGCTCTCGGACCCGACCCAGGGTCTCGGCAACCTCGCCGAACCCGAGTGCCGCCGGGTCAACGCAGCGCTCACCCATGCACTCGAACACCGGCTGCCGGTCGAGTGGTTCGCAGTGTCGAGCGGAGCACTGATCGCGATGGACTCGGGCACCGAGAACATGGACTGGATCGCACTCACACTGCGACGACTGATCGAGTTCACCCAGGCCGGCGGCGAGATCAACATCGTGGTCACCGGCATCAACGTCGGGGGCCAGCCGTACTGGAACGCGGAAGCGACGATGCTCACCCACACCAAGGGCATCCTCGTGATGACCCCGTCGTCGACGATGGTCCTCACCGGCAAACAGGCCCTCGACTTCTCCGGGGCGGTCAGCGCGGAGGACAACTTCGGCATCGGCGGCTACCACCGGGTGATGGGTCCCAACGGCCAAGCCCAGTACTGGGCACCGTCGTTCGCCGAGGCCTGTGCGCTTCTGCTGCGCCACTACGAGCTGACGTACGTCGTACCGGGCGAACGCTTCCCACGGCGCCGACCCACCGCCGACCCGATCGAACGCGACGTGCGCACCAGTCCTCATGCGGCGCTTGCGAACTGCCCGTTCAGCACCGTTGGCGACGTGTTCTCCGCCGAGCTCAACCCCGAGCGCAAGCAACCCTTCGACATGCGCTCGATCATGCGAGCAGTCGCCGACAGTGACTCCCCGCCGCTCGAACGGTGGAAGGATCTGCGCGATGGTGACACCTCGATCGTGTGGGACACCACGGTCGGAGGGATCCCCGTCAGCCTCCTCGGCATCGAGTCGCACACCGTCGGACGGCAGGGGTACGTGCCGTCCGACGGCCCGCCGGCATGGACCTCCGGCACGCTGTTCCCGCACTCGTCACGCAAGACGGCTCGGGCGATCAACGCCGCCAGCGGTAACCGACCGCTGGTCGTCCTCGCCAACTTGTCCGGCTTCGACGGCTCGCCCGAATCGATGCGACGGCGTCAGCTGGAATTCGGCGCCGAGATCGGACGGGCGGTCACCAACTTCGACGGTCCGATCGTGTTCGTCGTCGTCTCTCGATACCACGGTGGGGCGTTCGTGGTGTTCAGCAAGGCGCTCAACGAGGAGATGGAGATCGCCGCCGTCGAGGGTTCGTTCGCATCGGTGATCGGCGGTGCCCCGGCGGCAGCCACCGTGTTCGCCCGCGAGGTCAAGCAGCGCACCGAGCGCGACCCGCAGGTCCGCGAGGCGCGCGAGGCTGCCGCCTCGGCCAGCGGCACCGACGCGGCACGGCTGCGCACCGAGCTGGGCAAGATCACCGAGCAGGTGCGCTCGGAGAAGCTCGGCGAGGTCGCCGACGAGTTCGACGGCATCCACACGATCGAGCGAGCCCTGCGGGTCGGATCGGTCGATCGCATCATCGCTGCCGCCGATCTGCGGCCGTACGTGGTCGATGCTCTCGAGCGGGGCATGGCGCGCCACGGCATGACCGCCTGAGCGGTCGCCGCGCCGACCGGAGGTCAGCAGGTCGGGCGATCGACCCAGGAGTGCACCGGGACCGCGTCCGCAAGGTTCGAGCCGGTCGGCAGCAGCTCTGGCGGCTCACGGTGCACGTCGCAGGCGATCGTCAGCACGAAGACACCGTCGCGTCGCCACCACCCGGGCATCGGACCATCTGCTCCGGTCACGATCATCGAGTTCCACCCGTCCGGCCTGCGCTCGCCGCGGAGTCGCACCTCGACCGTCCTCGTGTCGACGCGCAGCCCGACCTGCTGGACCTTGAGAGCGGCCTCCTTCGCCGACCAGATCAGGTTCGCCGCCTCGTGCCGCTGGTCGAGGTCCGCCAGCCCTCGCACGTGCTCGAATTCTGACGGGGTGAAGAAGTCGGTGACGAACTCGTCGCTGCGCGGTTCGACTACCTCGAGGTCGATTCCGAGCGTTCCGGACTCTGCACTGCCCGGTGGACCGACGAGGCACACGGCCCACCCGGCGCGGTCGCTCATCGACACATCGAGCTTCGCCGCCCGCCCGTCGAGGTGGACATAGGGTGCGCCGTTGGGCCGATGCCGCACCTCGACTCGGGTGAGCGACGACGGCGAGCGATCGATGTCCAGCACGGTGGCGATGGCCTGCTTCGCGGTCCAGCGGCGGGTGAGGTACTCGTTGCGACGCTTCGTGAAGCGGATCGACACGAGGTGCTCGCGCTCGTGCGGCGACAGCCACCCGACCGACAGCGGCACCTCGTGCTCACCGTGCGCCAGCCACCACATCCGACCGATGCTCCTTGCCCAACGACAGGCCGGCTCGATCAGAGCCCGCTGATCTCGATGGCGGCTCGCACCACGAGGAACACGCCGATCAGGAACACGGCGATCGCCGCAATCGGCACCACCCAGATTCGGGCGGTCCGAATGATCGAGTTGCCATCCATGGCACCGAACGCACGGTCGCGCAGTGCCACCATCCCCAGGCCCACGCTCACCAGTGCGATGGCCATGCCGATACCGAACGCCAGGATCAGCGCACCGCCGAAGGCGAGGCGATTGAGCTGAATGGCGCCGAGCAGGACGATGATCGCCGACGTCGAGGGGACGAGGCCCCCCGAGAGCCCGAGCATCGCCAGCGTCTTCCAGCTGACCTTGCCGCTGAGGTCCATCTCGTCGAGATCGAACCTGTGAGTGTGCGGGAAGATCCCGTGCCGGTGGAACCCTGACCCGTGGTCGTGATCGTGATCGTGATCGTGGTCGTGCGGGTGGTCGTGGTCGTGGTCGTGGTCGTGCGGATGCGGTGGTCGTGGTCGTGATCGTGCGGATGCGGGTGATCATGCGGGTGATCGTGATCGTGATCGTGATCGTGATCGTGATCGTGGTCGTGGTCGTGGTCGTGGTCGTGATCGTGATCGTGGTCGTGCGGATGCGGGTGGTCGTGCGGGTGGTCGTGATCGTGATCGTGGTCGTGGTCGTGGTCGTGGTCGTGCGGATGCGGGTGATCGTGCGGCTCGACCAACCCGTGCTGGTGGCCGTGCAGTGTGGACGGATCAGCGATCAGCGCCGAACCCGTGGCCAACGCAACGCCGGCGCGGGCGAGGACGGGCACCTCGGTGTCGATCTCGTCGGTTCCGTGGTCGCCGTGTACGTGAACCGGTCGAGCCACCGACCGGTTTCGCTCGCGCCACTCGCTGACCGCAGTCCAGACCAGCCACACGCCGATGGCGAGCACGATCAGCGCCGACAGCCCCTGCAACCATGGGTACACCCGCTCGGGAGCGAACGCAGCGCCGGCTGCGTAGGTGATGATCCCCAGGATCAGGACGCCGAGCGTGTGCGACAGAGCGACGGCGATCGCGAGGATGAGGGCCTGGAACTTGGTCCCCTGCGTGCCCACGAGGTACGCCCCGATCACCGTCTTGCCGTGGCCGGGAGCAAGTGAGTGCAGCGCTCCCAGGAATGCGGCGAAGCCGAGGGCGATCAGCATTGCTCCGATGCCACCGTCGGCATCGGAGATCAGATTCGAGAACGCATCGCCACCGCCGCTGTCGTCCTCTCCCGGCTCGGTGGTGGGCAGCGTTGCGTCATCGGCGTCCGGGGAAGCCACGAACTCGAAGGTCACCGACTCTGTGTCCGGGTTCTCCGAGGGATCGGGATAGTCGGTCAGCCGTTCCGTGAGGGAGTCCTCGGTGACCTCGCCGGTTACTTCCGTGCGGTCGCCCACGACGATGATCTCGCGCCACCCGGCGCGACCGCTGAAGTTCGTGTCCTCGAAGCTCAGCGTACGCGGGTCGTCGGACGGGGGAATCGGCGTGACCCAGCTGCAGACGATGCGCAGCGTCGTCAGCCCGCCGTCGCCGTCTTCCCGCAGCGTCGACGTCGTGAGGCCCGTCGGCACGATCTCGGTGCCGTCGAGCAGGAGATCGAACCCGTCCGCCAACGACGCGCAGTAGCCGTCCGGATCGGCCTCGATCCCGTCGCCGTCGGCTTGGGTCGGGGTCTCGGCGAGACTGAGGACGTAGTCGAGTTCGACCTCGTCGGGCGCTACCCGAATCGCGGCGTATCGATCGATCGCGAATGGCCCGAATTCGTGGGCCATGCTCACCGACGGAGTGAGCAACAGGACGATGCCGGCGACGATGGCGGAGATCGCGCCCCGTCGGCCCCAGAGTCGAACTCGGCTCGAGTGCCCGCCGGAACGTGCACGTTGGGATGGTCGTGTCATGTGTGAACCGGCTCGCCTTGTGTCTCGGTGGATTCTGGAGTCGAGACGTCGTCCGCTGTCTCGGGGCGGAGCCGACCGGCTCGCTGCTCGATCGCACGAACACCACCTGCTGCGGCAACCGCGAGCAGCACGAACCAGAAGTTGCGCGGCCACACCCGGAACGGGTTGGCGATTCGCTCGATCGGCCATGTGCTGTCCGTGGCGAGTTCGCCGAACCAGAGCGCGCCGAAGCCGAGGAACACCAGCGACAGCCCGATGACGATGCCCGGGACGTAGCGCGTGCGGCGCAGCAGGAGGAGGGGAGTGCCGATGAACAGGGCCACGAGCAGCGCGGCGACGAGCGCCCCGAACTGGAAGGCGATGAGGCCGGTGACCGGTCGTGACCTGTCCAGGTCCTGAGCGATGAACGTGGCGCCGAGACCGACTCCGAAACCGAGGCCGGCGACCGACTGAAGGGCGGTGGCGAACGTCCTCACACCCGGGCGGAATCGAGCCGCCGACAGGTACACGGCAACGATCCCGAGTGTCGCCGCGACGATCAGCCCAGCGGTGCGCGCCGAGGGCGCCACGATGCCGAGCCCCGACGCCCAGAGCGTGATCGTCGCCGCAACCGCGAAGACACCGGCTCCCTTGGCCGTCCGACGCAGGACGCTGCGCAATGGCTGAGGTTCGGACTCGTCCCGCCGCGAGGGCACGAGGATGAAGACGCTGGCAACCGCGGCGGCGATCATGAGCAGATCGACACCGGCCCGTACCGCATCTGAACCGATCCCGCGGATCGCCGCCATCGACGTGAGCGTCGATGCGCTCTCCAGCTCGACCAGTTGTTCGGTCTGGCCGACCGAGAAGCCGAGCAACGGACCGGAACCGTTGTCGAACGTGGCGCTCTGCCAGTCGTCCTCGATGAGGAGCAAGGAGTCGCGCTCGGGGTTGGACTCGACGATCACGGAGAACTCGGCGACGAAGCTCCTGGGCGCCGAATCGAAGTCCTCGTCGACGACGAAGTCGAGCACCACATACGGGCCGTTCTCGGTCGGGAGCACGGACATCTCGCCGTACTCGATCGCCCAGCGTTCACCTTCGGTGCCGAGGCTGGTGTTCTCGACGATGTAGTCCTCGATCTCCTGACGGAACGTGACGATCTCGGCTTCGAGCGCGGCTCGTCGACGTGGAGAACTCGACGCCCAGGGCCGGGCCGAGGTCGACCAGCGGGATCTCGACACGGCCCGTCATGCCGTCGTCGAAGACCGAGACGTACAGGTAGCTCTGCTTGCCGGAGTGTGCAAAGACCGTCGCCGGGGCGAGGCCGAGCACGATCAGCAGGCTGGCGAGGATGGTGGTGAGGGTGAGGCGACGCACGTGAGAGGCTCCGAGGGGCTGCCGTGAGGTTAGGTCGTTCCCGGCGATCCAACGACTCATCTTGCGCATTGCGCGGAAGACCACCTCGCACATCTGGGATCCGTGGCCCCCGGTAGGCTGCCGCTCCGAAGTAGAGAGGGCCGATGCGAGTGCCGATCCGACCGCCGAGAACACTGATTCCCATGGTGACAGCTGTCGCCCTGACCGGGCTGTTGGCGCTGTTGATTCCGATCTGGGCCGTGCATCGTTTGATCACCGGACTCAGGGTCCGGCGTCCCCGTGGCTCGCGGACTCGGATCGAACGGGTCACTGCCGCCGACGTCGACCTCGATGCCCTGATCCGGGGGGATCGACCCGTGATCATCGAGGGTCTCGTCGAACGGCTCGACCTCCCGCTCGTTCCCGATCTCGAGGGGTTGCGCGAACTCGGCGCCCGTACCTCGACGCGCTTCACCGTGAAGTCTCACGCATCTCACTCGCCGTACTTCCTGTACGTCGGCGACTACGGCGCCGAACCGGCGGGAAGCGAAGAGATGACGCTCTCCGAGTTCCTCGACTTCATGTTCGAAGGTCGCGAGCAGACGCATCCGGATACCTGTACGTACCGGCTGTTCGGCGTGAACGATCTCGACAGCGAGGTCGGTCGGATCATCGACACGATGTCCGACGGTCTCGCTGCGCTCACCGACCGTCAGCCCGAACGGGCCGCCAGCGGCATCTGGATCGGGTCCGAGGGGGTCGTGACACCCCTCCACCACGATGCGTGGACCGGCCTGCTCTTCCAGATGACCGGGTCGAAGCGGGTGCTGATGTTCCCGCCGACCGAGCGCCCCAACCTCTACTTCACCTCACCGTTCGCGGCGACCGATCGATGGAGCACCCTGCCGGGGCGGTCGGACGACGCCGACCCGTCCAGCTATCCGAGGTTCGCTCGGGCCAACGGGTTCGAGGGCACTCTCGACGCCGGCGACGTGTTGTTCATCCCTGCGTTCTGGTCGCACGAGATCGAGGCGCTCGAGCCGAACATCAGCATCCCGTTCCGATTCGGGACCCGACCGATCGACCAGCTCAACCCCGGATTCCTCCGGCCGGCCTACGAGATCTTCAACCGCAAGTACGTCGAGCCGGTCCGCGCTCGATAGCCGCGCGGCTTCGTTTGCGAGTCAGGCGCCGGTCGAACCGTCGATGCTGACGATCTCGACGGCCACCTCGTACATTGCCCAGCACAGGTACCGGTAGCCGACCCGGTTGGTTGCGCAGAACTCGGCGAACGCCCGGAACTCGTGCTGTTTCCAGTTCGGGTAGTTGAAGTACTCGTTGAACACGATGATCGACCCGGGCCGGATCCGGGGGGTGAGGTTGTCGAGGATCGTCTTCGCAGAGCTGTAGATGTCGGAGTCGATGTGGACGAACGCGACGTCGCCCTCGTGAGCCTCGAGAAACGGTGGCAGGGTGGCGTCGAACCACCCGACGTGCAGCTCGACGTTGTCGGCGACCTCCGGGATGCCTTCGCCCGAGAACGCGCCGGAGTCGAGCGTGTACCCGCTCCAAGGCTCGGGGAGCCCGTCGAACGAGTCGAAGCCGTGCACCACCTGGCGGGGGCGCCGCCGGGCGATGTGGTTGATCGTGCCGCCCGACCGGACGCCGAACTCGAGGAAGAGTCCATCGAGGGTGACCCGCTTCGAGGCGAACGTCAGGACGTCGAACGCGTCCTTGCAGATCATCGCGTCGCTCATGTCGGACGTGATGTAGTCGACGGTCTCGTCGAGCGCCCGCTGGAGCATGGCGTGATGCGGGTGGAATCGTTTCGAGTAGTAGTAGCTGCCGTAGTACGACCGCATCGCAGCCGATGTGACCGGGCTGACCACACGATCGAGGAGCCCGCGGAGGCGATCGGTGGTCAGGGTGTTCGCGAGGGATCGAGGTCGTGCCACGGTCGCCGATGCTACGGGACCGTCGATGTCGGTACTCTCGCAGGGATGCCCACCACCCCGCTTCCGGGCAACCGCAGCTCGCGATGATCGATCCGTTCGTCGACGCGATCCACCACGGTCGGCTTTGGGAAGCGGCAGCGACGATGCTCACAGATCCCGATCTGGGTGACGCCGATCGAATGCGTGCAGCCCGTGCGGTCGGTACGTGCGAGGAGATCGGGCGCTCGTGCGAAGCCGAACGAGCGCGGATCGTCGACCGTCTCCGGCATGTCGGCTGCAACGTCACGGCTGCCCCTCGAATCGGACCACGCCAGAACCACACCATCGAGTTGGCCGTTGTGGACTACACGATGGCCCGACGGGCAGCGAGCGTCCTCGAACAGGATGGATTCGAGCCCTGGCAGCGTTGGACCCGCGGGGCGGAACGCTCGGCGCGACGGTTCGCCGACGAGCTCGTCGTGGCATCGACGGGCGACGTGACCACGGTGGTTCGTTTGCGGTGGGGGAGTCGGGCCGAGCGCTCCCGGAGTCGTCGAGTGTTCACTCCGTCCGCCGGAGACTGGAGCCTGGTCGAGCTTCCCTCGCCCCTGTGGCCTGCGTATTCGCTGGTCCGACCGGTTCGGCTGGTGCTGGAGCGCGTCGGCGTCGTCCAACGCCACGACGACGGTCTCGGACCGTTCCTGTCGACGCCAGAGTCGCTCGTTCGGCCCTTGCTGGACTTCGCTCAGACGGGCCCCGACGATCGTCTGCTCGACATCGGGTGCGGCGACGGCCGGGTGGTGGTTGCGGCCGCCGAACACGCGCGCTGCACTGCGCTCGGCGTCGAACGGTCGGTCGAACTCGTGCAACGTGCGCGCCAGCGGGCGGTCGACCGTGGCGTTGCGGACCGCGTCGAGATCGTGCTCGGCGATGGCCGGGCGACCGATCTCCACGAGGCCACGGTCGTGTTCATGTTCCTCTCGATCCGAGTCGTGGCGGATCTGGTTCCGGCCACCCTGCGACAGCTCCGCCCTGGCGCCCGGCTCGTCGTCCACGAACAGAGCCGCCTGCCGGCCTCGATGTCGCCCATGCCGGACGAGTCGTCAGCCGTGATCACCGACGGTGCCGTCACGGTGGCCCATCGCTGGACGAAGCGCTGAACTGTTGCCGAGGTGGTGCGCAATTCTCGGCGGGATACGTCCGCGAATGCGGGATCCATCCCGTGCGGAACCGCGCGCTTGTGTCAGCCGAGGCCGAGCAGGCGAGCGATGATGTTGCGCTGGATGTCGGAGGTTCCCGAGTAGACCAGGCCACCGATCGCGTCGCGAAGGTCGCGTTCGACCTCGAACTTCGACACGTAGCCCTTGGCGCCGTGCACGATCGATGCAGACATCGCAGCGTCGAGGCCAGCCTCGCTCGCTGTCAGCTTGGCGAGCGCAGCCGACATCGCCAGATCCCGTCCGGTCACCGCCGCCATCGCCGCTCGATACAGCATCAGGCGCGCCGTCTCGTGGCGCTGTTTCATGTCGGCGATGCGATGCGAGACGGCCTGGAAGTTCCCGATCGGCTGCCCACCCTGCACCCGGGTCGATGCGTACACGATGCTGGCCTCGAGCTGGCGCTGCATCGCTCCGACCTGGGTGGCGAACACGAAGCTGCGTTCGACTTGCAGGACGGCGTTGAAGATCGCAGCTCCGGCGCCCTCTCGTCCGATCATCGCCGACGCCGGCACGACGACGTCGGTCAGGGTGATGTCGCCGAACGGTGTCGTGCGCATCCCCATCTTGTCGTCGTTCCCGACCCGCTCGACCCCGTCGAGGTCGGTCGGCACCAGGAACGTCGACAATCCCCACGCCCCGGCTCCGGGCCGCGTCGAGGCGAACACGATCACGAATGCGCACCGCGATCCGAGTGTCAGGTAGGCCTTGTGGCCGTTCAGTACGTACGACCCGTCGTCGCGCCGCACTGCGCTCGTCGCCAGGCTGTAGGCGTCAGAGCCGGAATCGGGTTCGGTCATGGCGAACGCCCCCAACACGTCACCGCCGATCAGCTGCGGGATCCATTCGCGTTGCTGTTCCTCCGAACCGAATCGCACGATCGTCTCCTGCGTGCTGAGGATCTGGCTGCCGATCGCGAACGCGAGCCCGTTGTCTCGGCATCCGTGGCCGAGTCCTTCCAACGTCAGCAGTGTCGTGGCCAGGTCGGCACCGGATCCCCCGAGCTCGCCGGGGACCATCACGCCGAGGATGCCGCGCGCTGCGCAGCGCTTCCAGTCCTCGGCGGCGAAGCTCGAGTGCAGGTCCGCCGCGACGCGGTCGTGGGTTGCCAACTCGCGAGCAGCCCACTCGGACACGTCGGACTTCACCGGGTGGTTCAGATCCGCCATTGCTCGCGCGACGGCGAGCAGTTCCGCATCGTGTGTCCGGTCGCTCACCTGGGTGCCTCCTGACGCAACTGGATTCGACCGAATTCGTCGATGTCCTTCCATTCGTCCTGGAAGTCGTCGTTGTTCCAGTGGCCGAGGCCGGGGTAGAACACGCGGCGCCCGCCGTGGCCCTCGAAGTCGGACCCGTTCCACCGTGGGTCTGCCGGTTCGTCGACTCGTTGGTACCGGCTGTCCGAGGACAGCCGGCATCGTCCGATCGGCGACTGGTTGTCGAGGGCGCCATGGAGCATGTGCATGCCGAAGCAGAGCACGTCGCCCGGTTGGAAGTCGGTGGTCAACCAGCGGTCCCCATACTCACGTTGGACGACGGTCGGGTCGGCGTCGAGCCAGGTGAGGCCGTCACGATCGGCGTCCGCGGCGAGGTAGCCGGCATGGAGTCGTTCGGACCGGTGGCTGTTCTCGAGGAGAATGAGCGCCCCTTCGTCGCGGTCGACGCGGCCGAGCGGGATCCAGCTGGAGAAGATCCGGCTGGTCCCACGGTTCATGTAGGGGCCATCACAGTGGAATCCGCAGCCTTCGCCCGGCCGGACGAATCGCGGCCATCTCATGTCGAAGCTGCGCACCTCACCTCCGAGCAGCGCCTCGTGGACGCCGAGGACCTCCGGCGCGTCGGTGACGGCGAGATATCGAGTGCCGGTGCGGACACTCTCGGAGAACGCTCGAAGATTGGCCGTGCGCACCCCTGCCCCGTCTCCGGCGATCGCATCGTCGATCGGGTGACGGTCGTCGATCTCGCCGAGGATGGCGTACTTCTGGAGGATCTCGTGGCGGGCAGCGAGCACCACGTCGGGATGCAACAGGCCACGGAAGAAGAGATGGCCTCGCTCCTCCATCTGTTCTCGGAGCGCTCCGGGATCGCCGAGGAGGTGATTTGCCGGCTCGAACTCGCCGAGCCGGGCGGTCGAGGTGTCGAGGAGGTGGCCGTTGGCGGTCAGCATCGGTGAGAATCGTACGGTCGGACGGAGCGTCCGGTGGCCGGGGTTCACATACGGTGGCGACCTCGGCTACGAATGTCAACTCGTGCATGCGCCCTCGACTCTCGCTGGTCTCGTCGATCGAGACCGTCTTGCCGCCATCGGCGTGTCGCTCGACGCCCCTGCCCTCACCGATGGCACGACGTCGTGGTCCTGGGGTGAGTACGCCGACCGTGTCGCTCGGATGGCCGGAGCGCTCGGCGCCGTCGGGGTGCGCAGCGGCGATCCGGTCGGTCTCCATCTGACCAAGTCGGTACACGCATTCGCGGCGGTTCACGCCGTGCTGCGCGCGGGGGCGGTCGTCGTGCCGGTCGATCCCTTGGCGCCGGCCGACCTCGCGGTCTCGGTGCTCCGTGACGCTGGGGTCGACGTACTCGTCAGCGATGCGCGGCCGGCGGTGCTCGGGCCGCTCGTCGAGCAGCTCGACCCTCGTGCCGTGCTGCTCCCGCGGGCGAGTTCGCCACCCGATTCGATCGGTGACGTCGACGCCACGGTGCTCGTCGCCGACGAAATCGAGAACACGGCGCCGACCGATCCGGCCGGCGTCGCCGAGGACGACCCTGCGTACGTCATCTACACCTCCGGTTCGACCGGTCGCCCCAAGGGCATCGTCCACACGAACCACAGTGCACTCGCGTACGCCACTGCGGCCGCAGCGGAGTACGAACTCGTCGCTGGGGACCGCATGGTCAACATCGCGCCGCTGCACTTCGACCAGTCGACCTTCGAGCTCTACGCGGCTCCGATCGTCGGTGCCGCCGTGATCGTGGTCCCCGATCCGGTACTGCGCTTCCCGGCGAGCGTCGCGGCCATGGTCGAAGCCGCGCGGGCGACGGTCTGGTACTCGGTTCCGCACCTGCTCGTCCAGATGGTCGGTCGGGGAGCGCTGGCGGAGAAGGATCTCTCGTCGCTGCGGTGGATCCTGTTCGGTGGTGAGGCGTTCCCCCCGGGACAGCTGGCCGAGCTGATGCGGTTGATTCCGTCGGCGCGGGTGTCCAACGTGTACGGGCCCGCCGAAGTCAACCAGTGCACGCGGTACCACCTCGACGATCCGCCACCGGACGACGCACCGGTCCCGATCGGGCGCGCCTGGGACGCCGCGGCCCTGCGAGTCGTGGCCGCCGACGGGCCCGTGGCGGCCGATCGACCCGTCGCGCCAGGCCAACCCGGAGTGTTGCTCGTCGCATCGAGCACGATGATGACCGGGTACTGGCGTCGTCCCGACCTGACCGCCGCGTCGGTCGTGGTCGACGACGACGGGGTGCGCTGGTACGTGACCGGCGATCTCGTGGTCGAGAACGCCGATGGTGACCTCGTCTTCCTCGGCCGAGTCGACAACCAGGTGAAGGTCAGAGGCCACCGGATCGAACTCGAAGCGATCGACGCCGTCCTCGCCGACGTCGAGGGCGTGGAGGCCGCCACAGTCGTGGTCGACCGTTCGCTGGACGACGACCGGCTGGTGGCGCTGTTGGTGATCTCGGCGGATCACGGAGCCGGCGAGGTCGTCGAACGATCGCTGATCGCGCTCCGCCGGACCCTTCCTCGGTATGCCGTGCCGGCCGAGTTGCTCGAGGTGCCGGACGCTGCCGCGCACGAGCACCGGCAAGATCGACCGGACCGCCTCGGCTGGGCTCCTCTCGTCGTGATCGGCGAGAATGCTTCGGCCGATCCGTGCGTCGGAGGCACTCGACCCGGCACACTGTCCGACCATCACCGAGAAAGCGATACGAGCCAGTGAACGCCTCCGAGATCGACAACCGATCCGCCGAGTGACGGCGTAGGCGTGCCGGACGGCGACTTCGCTGCCGCGCTCCTCGCGTTCATCGCCAGCGATGTCGCGCTCGAAGACGGCGAGATCGAGGGCGCAACCGACCTGCTGCTCACCGGAATGGTCGATTCGCTGGGCGTCGTGCTGATCGTCGAGTGGATCGAACGACATCTCGGCAAGCCGATCGATCCGGCCGACGTCGTCCTCGAGAACTTCCAGACCGTGGACGCGATGATGGAGTTCCTCCGCTCGACATGAGCGATGCTGCGCAGCCGGTCCGCATCGGCCCGCGATCGGTCGGGTCCACCGCGCTCGACGCGAACGCAGCGTTTGATCTGGGCGAGCCAGCGGCTGCACCCCGACGTTCCGCTGGCGAACATGGGCAAGCGCACCCGGATCAGCGGTCCGCTCGACGCCGATCGCCTCGTCCGGGCTTTCGACGCGGTGGTGAGGGCGAGCGATGCCCTCCGAATGACCGTCGAGTCCGGCGGCGAACGGGCGCGAATTCTCGAACGCCCACCCCGATCCGACCGAGGTCATCGAACTCCCGGCAACCGACCTGGACGCGTGGAGCAATGAACGAATCGCCGAGCCGATCGACGCCATCGGCGTGCGTCTACGACTCGGTGCTGATCCGCCACGCAGCCGACGACTGGACCTGGTGGCTCGACCTCCACCACGTCGCCACCGATGCGGCGGGTTCGGCGCTCGTGTACTCCGCGACGGTTGCCGTCTACGAGCAGCTCGCGACATCCGACGAGGCCGACGTCGACCGACCTGGTCGTGGGCGACTTCTTCGACGTCGTCGAGGACCTGGCACGCGATCCCGGCGGGAGCGACACGCCCGCAGAGCGTGCCGCCGCCTGGCAGGCCGATGCCGACGAGGTCGGACCGCAGCCGCCGATCGAGCTGTACGGGCCACGAGGTCCGCGGACGACGCGCGTCGACCGTCGCCCCGTTCCTTTCGGCGCGGACGAACGAGCTCGCCTCGACGCGGCCATGGCCGGCCCCTACCGGTCGATCAGCCGCGAGCTCGGGTTGCTGGGACTGGGAGTCATGGCCGCATCGATCGCGGTGCATCGACTCGATGGTCGCTCGACGGTCGTCGTCGGCGTACCTGTGCACCATCGTTCCTCGAAGCGGACCCGACGCGTGGTCGGACCACTGATGGAGCTGTACCCGCTCACCGTGGAGGTCGACACCTCCGAGACGCATGCCGAGATGTTCGCCCGTGTGCTTCGCTCCGTCACGGCGCTGCTGCGACGCGCCAAGCCCGGTGAGAGTCCCGACACGCCCTTCGAGGTCGTGGTCAACGTGCTCACGGCTCGATACGGCGACTTCGCCGGCATGCCGGCGACGTCGGAGTGGATGCGGTCCGGTCACGTCGATCCGACCCATCAGCTCCGGGTGCAGGTGTTCGACTACGAGGGCGCCGAAGGCCGGTCGAGCATGCAGTGGGAACTCGACGTCAACGATTCGCTGAGCGCCGACGACGCCTGCGAGCGGCTCCCTCGACACTTCGGCCGCATCCTCCATTCGATCGTCGCTCATCCCGACGACCGGATCGGCTCGTACGCCGTGGTCGACGCCGAAGAGGTCGATGAGCTGGCGTTGCTCTCGCCACATCCAGGAGAGCTGACTCCGGCCGCCCCGGTGCACCGAGCCGTACGGGACCTGCTGCGCGCCGACCCCGACCGTGTCGTCGCCGAACACCGCGACGTCGGTGTCACGGCATCGGAGTTCGATCGCCGGGCCGACGAGGTCGCGGCCTGGCTGATCGGCAAGGGCCTGACGCGTGGGCGTGCGGTGGGGCTCCGGATGCAGCGCAGCATCGATGTCCTCGTGGCGATCCATGGGGTCCTACGATCTGGGGGCGTCTTCGTGATGCTCGCCCCCGACGATCCACCGGCGCGACACGATCTGATCGCCGCCGATGCCGATCTGTTCGTCATCCTCGACGCGCTGCCCGAACCGGTCTCCGACGACGCCCTTGCCGAGGACGTCGCGTTCCCTCACGTCGATCTCGACGACGGCGCCTACATCCTGTACACGTCCGGCTCGACCGGTGTGCCGAAAGGTGTTCCGATCTCCCATCGTGGACTCGCCGACTACCTCCGGTTCGCCGTCGACGCATACTGCGACGGAGGCACGAGTCAGCGTCCGCCGGTCGTCGCCCTCCATTCGGCACTCGTGTTCGATCTCACGATCACGAGTCTGTTCCTGTCGTTCCTGACCGGCGGGCTGGTCGTGGTGTTCGACCAGGAACCGATCACTGCGCTCGGTGAGATCGCCGCCGACGACCGGATCACGTTCCTCAAGGCGACCCCGTCGCAACTCGAGCTCTTCGTTCGTCTTGCATCGGACACCCGCCCTCTTCGTACGGTCGTCGTCGGTGGCGAGGCATTCCGTCGGCCCGTGGCACAGCGAATGGCCGAGGCGTGCGCTCCAGGCCTTCGCATCTTCAACGAGTACGGCCCGACCGAGGCGGTCGTCGGTTGCATGATCCACGAGTGGTCGGCCGATGTCGATCACGGGGTGGACGTGCCGATCGGCCATGCGTGTCCTGGCGGCGAGATCCGCATCCTCGACGCGGATCAGCATCCGGCGCCGACCGGATCGTGGGGTGAGCTGTACGTCCGGCGACCAGGTATGGCCCAGCGCTACCTCAACCGTCCCGACCTGAGCCAGCAACGGTTCGTGGAACTCGAAGCAGGAGGCCAGCGCTGGTATCGAACGGGTGACCGCGCTCGGGTCGAGCGCCCGGGAGTCGCGGTGTACGGCGGGCGTATCGACGATCAGCTCAAGGTGAACGGCATCCGGCTCGAACCGGCGGAGGTGGAAGCGGCGATGGTCCGACTCGACGGTGTCGAGTCGGCCCTCGTGCGGTTGTGGCATGCCTCGGACCGTCTCGGGACGATCACCGAGAGCGAGCGCTGCATCCGATGCGGGCTCGGCGTCGACGCGCCGGGTGTCGAACTCGACGTCGAGGGTGTGTGCAACTCCTGTCGAGTGTTCGAGGTCGTCGCGCCGCAGACCGATCAGTGGTTTCGCACGGAAGCAGATCTCGACGAGCGACTCGCCGATGCCCGTCGCCGGCGAACTGGTGAGATCGACTGCCTGCACCTGCTCTCGGGCGGCAAGGACTCGACCTACGCCCTCTACCAACTGGTCGAACGGGGTTGGAAGGTCCACGCGTTGACACTCGACAACGGCTTCATCTCCGAGGGGGCCAAGGAGAACGTCCGGCGAAGCATCGCCGATCTCGGAATCACCCACGAGTTCGCAACTGCTGAGGCGATGAACGAGATCTTCCGGGACAGCCTCGACCGGTACTCGAACGTGTGTCAAGGCTGCTACAAGACGATCTACACGATCGCTGTCGCGCGGGCCCGAGCCCTCGGCATCCCCGTGATCGTGACAGGGCTCTCACGCGGCCAGTTCTTCGAGACGCGCCTGGTCCCGCACCAGTTCGAGTCGGGTCACTTCGATCCGGACGCGATCGACCAGACCGTGCTCGAGGCCCGGCGCGTGTACCACCAGACGCCCGATGCCGTGACCGAGTTGTTGCCCGAGCAACGGGTCTTCGACGACATCTCCGTGCTCGACGAGATCGAGTTCGTCGACTTCTACCGCTACGTCGACGTGGACTTGGCGGAGCTGTATTCCTTCCTGGAGCATCGAGCGCCATGGGTTCGTCCGACCGACACGGGCCGCTCGACCAACTGTCTGATCAACGTCGCCGGCATCAGCGTGCACCGTCGTGAACGGGGCTTCCACAACTACGCCGAGCCGTACAGCTGGGACGTGCGTCTCGGTCACAAGACACGCGAGGAGGCGCTGGAGGAACTCGACGACGACGTCGACGAGGCCGAGGTCGCCAGGCTGCTCGCCGAGGTGGGGTACGAACCGAAGACGAATGGTGTACTCACGGCCTGGTACCGGACGATCGACGGCACCGATCGGGACCCGGCCGAGTTGCGTCGGCAGCTGCGGGATCACCTTCCGGACCATGCCATTCCGGTCGCGTTCGTCCGCGTCGACGAGATGCCCCTCGCGGCCAGCGCCAAGGCCGACCCGTCGCTGCTTCCTGCCCCGATGCGGTTCCACCGCCACGGGGTCGGCGCCGTTGCCCCGGCGACGCCGATCGAGTCGCGTCTCTGCGAGATCTGGTGCGACGTGCTCGGTCTCGACGGCGTCGGCGTCACCGACGACTTCTTCGACCTCGGCGGTGCCTCCCTCGACGCGCTCGAAGTGGTCGCCGCCGTCGATGTCGAGTACGGCACCGACCTCCACGACGCAGCGGTCTTTCGAGCACGGACCATCCGTGAACTCGCCGCTGTCGTGTCCACCGGGCTGTCCGGCGAGTCGGGTTCGAACCGCAGCGATCGAATCGCCCCGGTCTCCCACCCGTTGCCGCTCTCGGCCGGCGAGGAGGCGATGCTGTTCGAGCACCGGATGAACCCGAACGACACCCGGTACAACGTCACGCGTCTGTACCACCTGTCGTTCGGCGACGGTGCATCTCAGGGCTCGACTGCGCTCGCAGCATTCGATGTCGACCGTTTCGCCGACGCCGTCCGCGCAGTGGTGTCGGTACACGAGCCGCTCCACACGTCCTACGGTGCCGCTCGGCGATCGCTCCCGACCGATGCCGCCGTCGAGATCGTCGACATCGGCCCGACGATCTGCCGAGGAGTTCGACCGGTTCGCTGACGAGCAGCGGCGCATCCCGTTCGATCTCGACAGCGGACCGCTGGTCCGTGTGCACCTTGCCCGCACCGGGCCCTCCGACGTGTCGATCCTCATCGGGCTGCATCACATCAGCATCGACGCGGGAACCTTCGACCTGCTCTGGGACCAGATCGCCGAGTGGTACGCGTCGAGCCGGCTCCCGGAGGTCGCAGTCAGCTACGCCTCGCACGGAGCATGGCAACGGACCAAGCAGGATCGTTCCCGGGCGTTCTGGCTCGAACAAGCCGGCCAGCGACCGCCGGTCGGTCGCCTGGCGTTCGGTTCCCCGACGCCGCCCGAACCGGACGGGTATCTCTCGCAGCAACTCGACGTCAGCCCGTCCGATCTGGCGACGCGTGGGCACACGCCGTTCGCGGTCGCGATGGCCGCGACGGCCGTCGTGCTCTCCCAAGCGACGAGTTCAACACGGATCGAGTTCGGCATCACCGCATCGACCAAGGACCGTCCCGACGTCAACGACGTGGTCGGCTACTACCTGAACACGCTGCCGATGGCCTTCGAGGTGCAGGCGAACGATCGTTTCACCGCGCTGGTGCGCAGCGCCTCGTCGCGAATCGCCGCAACGATCGAACACCGCTCGTATCCGTTCGCCGACATCGTCCGAGACGCGCGAGCAGCCGGGCTCGTCGCGCCCGACGTGTCGTGCATGCTGGCCTACGAGCAACTGGCGGCGGCTTCGTTCCCCGGCGCGACCGCTGAGCACCGGATCCTTGCATCCGGAACCGCGGTCGCCGACCTCACGCTCTTCGTTCAGGAGCGACCCGACCGGGTCCAGCTCGGTCTCGAGTATCGAGGATCGGTGCTCGGCCGGGACGATGCGCGCCGGCTTCTCGACATGTTCGCCACGGTGCTGCTCGACGGCGCGTCGGGGACCGGACGGTCGGTCGCCGAGTTGACTGCTGGGTTCGGTGGCGACGATGCCGCCGGTACCGAGTTGGGTCCGATCGACCGCACGGTGCTCGAACGGATCGTTCGGCGTGCCGAGACGTCGCCGGGCTCGCCGGCGGTCGTCGACTCCTCCGGCCGATCGCTCGACTACGACCATCTCGTGCGTTCATCAGCTGTGGTTGCGGACCTGATCGTGGAGGCATCTGACGGGCCGCCTCGTCGAGTCGGTGTCGCGGTGGAGCGCTCGACCGATCTCGTGGTGGCGATGCTCGGTGCCCAGCTCTCCGGCGCCGCCTACGTACCGCTCGATCCCTCCGCACCCGCCGACCGGCTCAGGCGTATCGCAGCGGCAGCGCAGATCGACGTGCTCGTGGTTGCCGGATCCTGGTCGCCGGTCGCGGCGATGATCGACGTGCCGACGGTCGACGTGGCGGCGCCGACCGTCGCCTCGGCCGAGCCGACGAGAACTGCTGCGGAGCGGGCCTCGTCCGTGGGACTCGACGTCGCTGCCTACGTCATCTTCACCTCCGGCTCGACCGGTGTGCCGCGCGGGGTGGAGGTGAGTCACCGGAACCTCGCTGCCAGCAACGATGCCCGGTCGGTCCACTACGACCGGTCACCCGACCGGTTCCTGGTCACGTCGAGCATCGGGTTCGACAGTTCGATGGTCGGGCTCGTGTGGCCGTTGACCACCGGCGGGACCGTGGTGCTCCCGCACGACGAGGAGGTGGGCGACGTCGACCGCCTCGGCGCCGTCATCATGCGTCTCGGTGTCACGCACGTCCTGATGGTGCCGAGCTTGTACCGGGCGCTCCTCGAACGCGCCGCCGACCGGCTCGCCGGGCTCGATGTGGTGATCGTCGCCGGCGAGGCCTGCGCGCTGTCACTCGTTCGTCGCCATCACGAACTGCTTCCCGCGGTCGACCTCGTCAACGAGTACGGACCGACCGAAGCCAGCGTCTGGGCAACTGCTCATCGCCTGTCCGCCGACGACGACCGCGTGCTGATCGGTCGCCCGATTCCCGGGACGACCGTCCGGACGGTCGGCCCAGACCTCGTGGCGACACTCGCCGGAGCGGCCGGTGAGCTGCTGATCTCGTCCCCGGGCGTCGTTGCCGGGTACCTCGGAGGGGAGCAGCCCGAGAAGTTCATCGAGCTGGATGGGAAGCGCTGGTATCGCACGGGTGACGTCGTCCGTCTCGAGCACGGCGTCGCCGAGTTCGTCGGGAGAACGGATGATCAGCTCAACGTCGGCGGCATTCGGCTGGAACCCGGCGAGGTCGAAGCCGAGCTCCAGCGAGTCGACGGGGTCCGAGATGCTGTCGTCGTGGCCGCCGGCGAACCGCCAGTGCTGGTCGCGCACCTCGAGGCCGACGTGATCGACGAGACAGCGTTGCGCGAGGCCCTCTCTCGCCGGCTGCCGGCCGGATGGATCCCGCGCCGATTCCAGCTCCACGACGCCCTCCCGCGCACGGCGAACGGCAAGGTTGATCGAGTTGCGGCCGGTCACTTGGCGGTTGCGGCACCGGGACGGCCCTCGATTGCCGGCGCTCCGGGCCCGACGTCGGAGGTCGTCGTGGCCGTATGGCGCGACGTGCTCGGTCGAGAGGACGTCAGCGCGGACACGGACTTCTTCGCCATCGGCGGAGACTCGCTGTCCGCCGTCTCGATCGTGGTGGCCGTCGGCGACGCGCTCGGCCACTCGATCCCGATCGCCACGTTGTTGACCGGTCGAACCCCCGCCGGGATGGCCGACCTCCTGGATGGGACCCCATCGGCCTCGACGGCCGCTGTCGCAACGGAGGAGTTTCCGGTCGTCACGTTCCAGCCGGGCTCGCCCGGTGGCCCGCTCGTGCTGATGACGCCGGCGTGGGATGACGTCTTCGGGTACCAAGACCTCGCTCGATCCCTGCCCGACTCGGTCGGCGCCGTCGCGCTCGCCTATGTCGAACAACCCGGACGGCCCGTCGTCAACACCGTCGATGGGGTCGTCGACGCGTTCCTGCCCCGTGCGATCGAACTGGCCGCGGGGCGTTCGAGCGTCGCGATCGTCGGCTGGTCGGTCGGGGGAGTGGTGGCTGCGGAACTGGCCGGACGGCTCATGGCCAGTGGACAGGACGTGACGCTCGTCGGAATGGTCGACACGTTCTTTCCCGGTGAGGAGCGCCACCTGTGGTCCAACCGTTGGTGGAAGTACAAGTCCATGCTGCGACCAGGGGCGCTGCCCGAAGTGGGCCACGAACTCCAGCTGATGGTCCAGCGCCGAGCGCACCGCCTGGCGGGCAGCCTCGGCCGCCGCCTGCTCGCCTACTCGGGGGCAACGTTGCCGGACGAGCAGAAGCGCACCTCGGTCGGCCATTTTCCGGTCGAGTCGCTCGGCCACCGGATCGGCACGATCGATCTGCCCGTCGTGCTCTACCGGGCATCGACGACGAATCCGCGCCGAACGATCGACAAGTGGCGCGGCGTCGCCGACGGGCTCGTCGACGTGGTCGTCGACGGGCGCCACCGCGGCCTCGACTCGATCATGGGTCCGGGGCGCGTCGACCAGATCGGCCACGACCTGAGCAGCCGACTCGTACGCTGAGCCTCGACCGGGTCAGGCGGTCGGTGATCGGACTGCTTCGACGAGCATCGTCGGCCTCGGCGTCTCGCCGGTATCGAGCCGTCGGACAGCGTGTGCGTGCGGGGGAGGATCTGCCACCCCTGGAATCAGGTGGAACCGGCGGTGAGTTCCAGCCATTCGGCATGGGTCCAGTGGCTTCGGAGCTCGCTCGTCACGAAGTCCGATGTCCAGCGGACCATCTCGATCCACGGCAGATCGGCGGAGGCGATCTCGGTGAAGGCCATCCCGTCGAGCAACAACGCAGCGTCGTCGATCCCGAGCGTGACGGTCGTCAGATCCTCGGCCATGTGTGGGATCCCGTCGACTCCGGAGCTCCCCGGCGTGAGGCCGAGACGGAACTCGAGTTCCATCAGTCGTTCGACGTCCCACCGGCCGACCGTGCCGGCCATCGCCTGGTCGGACATGATGCCGAGAATCTGGCCCAACGCGAGCCGGGCGTCGGGTTCCAACTCGATCTCTCGGGGCAGCCTCACCGGGGGAGCATCCCACCTGATCGCCGCCGATGCTCGAACGAGCGAGTACTACTTCTTCTTGGCGGCCTTCTCGAGGCGCTTCGCGGCCCTGCCGATCGGTTCGATCTGGCGGTTGTCGAGATCGCCGATCTCGGCACCGTTCTCGAACAGCACGCGGTAGCGCTGCCAGTTGAAGCCGTTGGCGAGGATGACCTTGCCTTCGGTGCCGACGGGCACGCCGTGCATCTCGACGATGGTGCGGACCTTGTCGTTCATCCGCAGATCGATCTGGTTCGGGTGCGGGGTGGCGAGGGCGTGCGGCTTCCAGTACTCCATCGTCGTCCATTCTGCCCGGTCGGGACGCGAACGCGCGACTCGGTGGGACGTCGCCTGCGCCCTCGTTCCGATTCCGGGGGCCACCGATACACTCGCCCATCTGTGAAGAGTTCCGTGGAGACCCTCGAGGGCAACAAAGTCAAGCTGTACGTCGAAGTCGAAGAGGCGGAGTTCGATCACGACATCGACCGGGCCTTCAAGCTGATCGCCAAAGAGGTGAACCTGCCCGGATTCCGTGCCGGCAAGGCGCCCCGCAAGGTGCTCGAGGCCCGTATCGGCATCGGTGCCGCCCGCGAACAGGCGCTGCGCGATGCCGTGCCGCAGTATCTCGCCAAGGCCGTGCGGGAACACGAGGTCGACCTGATCGCCACGCCGGAAGTGGAGATCACCGACGGCACCGAGTCCGGTCCCGTCGAGTTCGATGCCACCTGCGAAGTGCGTCCGACCATCACCCTCGAGGGCTACGGCGACCTCCGTGTCGAGCTGCCGTCGCTCGAGGTGACCGACGCCGACCTCGCCGCGGTTCACGAGGCCGAGCTCAAGCGCACGGCGTCGCTCGCCGACGCCGATCGCCCCTCCGAGGCCGGCGACTTCCTCACGATGGATCTTGCTGCCACCCGTGACGGCGAAGAGCTGTCGGGACTCAACACCGAGGACTGGGGGTACGAACTCGGTCAGGGTTGGGTCACCGAGGACTTCGACGAACATCTCACCGGGGTGTCCGCCGGTGACGAGATCTCCTTCACGTCCACCCCGAAGGGTCTCGATGAGCCGGCCGACTTCGTGGTCAAGGTCAGCGCCGTCCAGGTGTCGGTCGTCCCCGAACTCACCGACGACTGGGTTTCGGAGAACATCGGCGAGTTCGACACCGTCGACGAGTGGAACACGAGCCTGCGTGAGTCGCAGGCCGACCAGAAGCTCAGCGAGGCCCGGCAAGCCGTCGTCCAAGCAATGAACGCCGCGCTCGCCGAGTTGGTCGACGTCGAGGTGCCCGAGGCGATGGTCGACGCCGACCTGAACCAGCGGGTGCAGGGCGTCGTGCAGCAGTTCCAGGCACAGGGCGTCGATCTCGGACAGTGGCTCGCCGCCACCGGTCAGGAACCCGACGAGTTCATCGAGTCGATGCGAGGCGCTTCGGTCGAGGCCGTCAAGGTCGACCTCGCACTGCGGGCAGTCGCCGAGGCCGAAGCGATCGATGTCGAGCCGCACGACTTCGACGCCGAGTACGCCCGCATGGCGATGCAGTACGGCCAGAAGGCCAAGGACATCCGCAAGGCGTACGAACAGAACGAAGCGGTGCCCGAGCTCGCTGCGCAGATCCGCAAGTCCAAGGCGTTCGACTGGTTGTTGCACCACATCGACTTCGTCGACGCCGCCGGCAACCCGATCGATCGCGACACCCTGCTCGGCCACACCCACGATGACGATGACGACGATCACGGCGAAGCCGACGTGCAGACCGCGGCCGCTGCGGTGATCGCGGCCACCGACGCAGCGGCGGCCACCGACGACACGTCGGGGGCCGATCGAGCCGGCAACGACGACAGCGAAAACGACGACAGCGAAAACGACAGCGAAGAGGAGACGTCATGAATCTCGATGCGGTGAACTACCTCGTTCCGAACGTCGTCGAACAGACGAGCCGTGGCGAGCGTGCCTACGACCTCTACAGCCGGATGCTGAAGGACAACATCATCTTCCTGCAGACGCCGGTCGACGACCAGATCGCCAGCCTGCTCTGTGCGCAGCTGATCCACCTCGAGTCGGAGAACCCCGACAAGGACATCAACATCTACATCAACAGCCCCGGTGGCGACATCACCGCGCTGTTCGCGATCTACGACACGATGCAGTTCATCAAGAACGACATCGCCACGATCTGCCTCGGTCAGGCTGCGTCGGCCGCCGCCGTGCTGCTCGCGGCGGGCACGAAGGGCAAGCGACTGGCACTTCCGCACAGCAGGGTGCTGTTGCATCAACCGAGCGGCCAAGTGGGCTATGGCCAGGTCACCGATCTCGAACTCGCGGCCGCCGAAATCATGCGGATGCGTGAGCTGATCGACGGCATCCTGGCCGAGCACACGGGCCAGCCGATCGAGCGGATCCACGCCGACACCGACCGCGATTTCGTCATGGAAGCGGACGAAGCGATGGAATATGGCATCATCGACAGAGTGATCTCGTCTCGTGAGGCGGTGGACCGCACCGGTCCCATCCGCTGATCGGGGCGTGGTCGGCCCGATCCGTCGGGTGGGTCCACGACTCGATGTGGTGGACGCGCCAGACTGACGGGCTCCGAAGGGGCGACCCGTCGGGGACGGTCCGCAACCACACGGCGCAGCAACGACACGAAGGGGTACCGACAAGTGGCGAAATTCGGCGACACCGGCGAACTGTTGAAGTGCTCGTTCTGCGGCAAGTCCCAGAAGCAGGTCAAGAAGCTCATCGCGGGTCCGGGCGTGTACATCTGCGACGAGTGCATCGACCTGTGCAACGAGATCATCGAAGAGGAACTCACCGAGACCGCTGAGCTCACCTTCGAGAACCTACCGAACCCGCGTGAGGTTCGTTCGTTCCTCGACGACTACGTCGTCGGCCAGGACTCGGCCAAGAAGATCCTGTCGGTCGCGGTCTACAACCACTACCGGCGCATCCAGCACCAGAATCAGGCGACGACGGTCGGTCGTCGTGACGAGATCGAACTCGCCAAGTCGAACATCCTGCTGCTCGGCCCCACCGGCTGCGGCAAGACACATCTCGCCCAGACCCTGGCCCGCCAGCTCAACGTGCCGTTCGCCGTCGCCGACGCCACGGCCCTCACCGAGGCCGGCTACGTCGGTGAGGACGTCGAGAACATCCTGCTCAAGCTGATCCAGGCCGCAGACTTCGACGTGAAGCGTGCCGAGACCGGCATCGTCTACATCGACGAGATCGACAAGGTCGCCCGCAAGAGCGAGAACCCGTCGATCACCCGTGACGTGTCCGGCGAGGGTGTCCAGCAGGCGCTGCTGAAGATCCTCGAAGGTACGCAGGCGTCGGTGCCGCCCCAGGGCGGCCGCAAGCACCCACACCAGGAGTTCATCCAGATCGACACGACCAACGTGCTGTTCATCCTCGGTGGCGCATTCGCCGGGCTCGAACAGATCATCGAGTCTCGCATCGGCCACAAGGGCGTCGGTTTCCACGGCACCGTCCGGTCGGCCATCGACCGTGATCCGGGCGAACTGTTCGCTCAGGTGCTTCCCGAGGACCTCGTCAAGTTCGGCATGATCCCCGAGTTCATCGGTCGTCTACCCATGATCGGCGCCGTCGGCAGCCTCGACCGGGACGCGCTCGTCCAGATCCTCGTCGAGCCGAAGAACAGCCTGGTCAAGCAGTACGAGAAGGTCTTCAGCTTCGAAGACGTCGAACTCGAGTTCACGCCCGATGGCCTGGAGGCCATCGCCGATCAGGCGATTCTGCGCGGCACCGGCGCACGCGGGCTGCGCGCGATCCTCGAAGAGGTGCTGCTCAACACGATGTACGACCTGCCAGGTCGCACCGACATCGGCAAGGTCGTCATCGACGAGACGACAGTGACCGAGAAGGTGAATCCCACGTTGGTGCCGCGAGCGTCCGGCCGCCAGCGCAAAGCGGCGTCCTGAGCGTGCCGGCCGACCGGCCGTAGCCTGAGCGGTTGATGACCTACGACGACGCGCTCGCGTATCTCGACGAGCACGCGACCTACGAGAAGACCGGCCGCATCACGTCGCCGTCGACCGAGACGATCGCCGCACTGTGCGCAGCGATGGGCGACCCGCAGCACGCTGCACCGGTGATCCACCTGACGGGGACGAACGGCAAGGGATCCACCGCGCAGATGATCTCCCGCTTGTTGGTGGCGAGTGGCCTCACGGTCGGCACGTATACCAGCCCGCACCTCGAACGGGTCAACGAACGCATCAGTCGCAACCTGGAACCCATCTCCGATGACGACTTCGCCGAGCAGGTCGCCGCCGTCGCGGACCTCGAAGGCATCGTCGGACGTCGGCCGGGTTACTTCGAGATCGTGACCGCGGCGGCGTTTCGTTGGTTCGCCGACGTCGCCGTCGACGTCATGGTGATCGAGGTCGGCCTGCTCGGACGATGGGACGCCACCAACGTCGTCGACGCCACCGTGGCCGTCGTGACCAACATCGGCATGGATCACACCGAGTTCGCCGGGCCGACGCTCGAACACATCGCCCGCGAGAAGGCCGGCATCATCAAACCGCGCTCGGCGACCGTCGTCGGCGAGACCCGGCCCGAGCTCGTCTCGATCTTCGCCGAGGCCGGAGGTAGCAGCATGCTGGTCGCTGACGACGACTTCGAGATCGTCGGCAATCGGCTCGCAGTCGGTGGTCGGCTCGTCGACATCCGAACGCCGACAACCATCTACACCGACATCTATGTGCCGTTGCACGGCACGCACCAGGGTTCGAATGCCGCCGTGGCGCTGGTGGCCGTCGAGACGTTCTTCGCGGCACCACTGCCCGAGGACGTCGTCCTCGAGGGCTTTGCCGAGACCGTGATGCCGGGCCGGTTCGAGGTGCTCGGCCGCCAACCCCTCACGATCGTCGACGGCGCCCACAACCCCCCGGGCGCCGACATGTGCGCCGAGGTCTTCTTCGACGACTTCGATCCCGAAGGCCGCCGGATTCTCGTCGTCGGCACCTTGCGCGACCCCGGTGAGATGCTCGCGGCGCTGCGAGCCGACGAGTTCGACGTCGTCTTCGCCTGCACGGCGCCGTCACCGCGAGGCGTGCCCGCCGCCGACGTCGCCGACGCCGCTCGTCGCCTCGGCTGTGACGACGTCTTCGTGTTCGACACCGTCGAAGCCGCGTGTCAACGGGCCATGGAGTACGCCGACGGCGACGATGCCGTGCTCGTCACCGGGAGCCTCTACACCGCCGGCGCCGCCCGCCCCGTCCTCCAGCGCTACGCCAACTGAGCGCTCCCACCGAAGGAACGGCGATAGGTTCGGTGGCCATGTCTGATCGCACACTGGTCCTGCTGAAGCCCGATGCCGTGGAGCGCAAGCTCGTCGGCGAGATCGTTTCCCGATTCGAGGCCAAGAACCTCGACATCGTCGCCATGGACATCCGCACGCTCGACGCGGACACGCTCGCTCGCCACTACGAGGAGCACGTCGGCAAGGGGTTCTACGGTGAGCTCGTCGAGTTCATGAGCCGTGGCCCGGTCGTCGCGATGGTGATCGAGGGCCCCGAGGACACCTGGGAGGTCGTACGTGCGATGATGGGCGCCACGAACCCGCGCACGGCCGCACCGGGCACCATCCGTGGTGATCTCGGCATCCTGTTCACCGAGAACCTGGTGCACGGCAGCGATTCGCTGGCATCCGCCGAGCGCGAGATCGGGATTTTCTTCCCCAATCTGTAACATTTTGAGATTCCGGTTCCTGGCACGGTTGGAGTGCCGGACCTGGCATCTTGTGACAGCTCGCGAAAGGTGGCCAGCCAATGGCCCGCAACAACCCGCTCAGCCTTGGGCGTGACCTCGCCATCGACCTCGGCACGGCGAACACCCTGATCTACGTGCGCGGCCACGGTGTCGTGCTCGACGAGCCGTCCGTGGTGGCGATCAACGCCAACGACGGTCGCCCCGTCGCGGTCGGGATGGAAGCGAAGCGGATGATGGGGCGCACCCCCAACCACATCAAGGCGATCCGACCGCTGAAAGACGGTGTGATCGCCGACTTCGAAGTGTGCGAAAAGATGCTGCGGTACTTCATCCAGAAGGTGGCAGGCTCCAAGTGGAGCAAGCCACGCATGGTGATCTGCGTGCCGTCGGGCATCACCGGGGTCGAGCAGCGCGCCGTCCAGGACGCTGCCGAGTACGCCGGGGCCCGCAAGCCGGTCCACATCATCGAAGAGCCGATGGCTGCCGCGATCGGCGCCGACCTGCCCGTGCACGAGCCGAGTGGGAACATGATCGTCGACATCGGTGGCGGCACGACCGAAGTGGCGGTCATCTCACTCGGTGGCATCGTCACGGCCCAGTCGATTCGCGTTGCCGGTGACGAACTCGACGAAGCCGTGCTCCAGTACGTGAAGAAGGAGTTCTCGCTCGCCATCGGTGATCGGACCGCCGAGGAGATCAAGATCCAGATGGGGTCGGCGTGGCCGATGGAGGAAGAACTCACTGCGGACATTCGCGGGCGCGACCTGATCTCCGGTCTGCCGCGCACCATCGAGATCACCACCGAGCAGATCCGTGAAGCCGTCGCCGAGCCGATCTCTGCCATCGTGGATGCCGTGAAGACCACGCTCGACAAGACCCCGCCCGAGTTGGCGGCCGACATCATGGAGGACGGCATCACCATCACCGGTGGTGGTGCACTCCTCGGTGGACTCGATCAACGCCTTGCCCATGAGACCGGGATGCCGATCCGGATCGCCGACGAGCCGCTGTACAGCGTCGTGATCGGATCGGGCCGCGCCCTCGAGAACATCGATGCGATCCGCGGACTCATGTCGCTGGGCGGCGAGGACTGACGCCTCGGCGTCGACGACGTTCGTCACCACCATGGCCATCTACTCCGTCGGGCGCAAGCGAGTCATCCTCGCGTTGCTGCTGACCACGGTGCTGCTGCTCACGCTCGACCTTCGCGGCAATCCGGTGATCGATGCCGCTCGTGAGGGGTTCACGCAGGTGATGCGCCCGGTCGAGAACGCAACCGGGGTGGTCACGAATCCGATCGAGCGTGTGTGGCACGGCATCACGAACTACGACGATCTCGAGCGCGAGAACCGGGCGTTGCAGGAGCAGGTCGACCGGTTGATCGGCACTCAGGCCGCCGCCGAGGCAGCCGTGATCGAGGGCAAGGAACTGCAGGCGCTCTACAGCCTCCCGTCGCTCTCGGGAATCGACACCGAGGTCGCCCGCGTGGTCGGGTATGCAGCGAACAACCTCGATCAGGTGATCGAGATCAACAAGGGCAGCTCCAGTGGCATCGAAGTCGGCATGGCCGTGGTCAACCAGGCTGGGCTCGTCGGCAAGGTCACCCAGGTCACGCGCACGTCTGCCCGCGTGATGCTGGTCACCGACAGCCGCTACACGGTCGCGGTCAAGGTCACCTCGGCGTCCGCCGCTGACGACGCGGTTCCGACCAACACCTCACCGTCAGGGCTCAGCCCGTCCGAGATCGCGGCTGCGGGCACGACGACGACCACGTCGACGACCGTTCCACCATTGTCCGGGCCGGTCGTTCCCGGCGTCACGTTGCCCGACGGCTCACCGGTTCCCGACACGACCCTGCCGGGCGTGGCCCTCGGTCCGGATGGACAACCGGTGATCGATCCGCTCACGGGCCGCCCTCTCACTGCTGCGGAGATCGCGAACCTGCTCGAAGTGCTCGGCGATGCTGCCGAGTCGTCGGCGCCGACCGACACGTCGACGGAAGCTGCCGCCGATCCGTCGTCGACCACGACGACCACCCTCGCGGAGGTCATCGAGAAGGAGTACGGCGCACTCGAAGGACGCGGGCGCCTCCGGCTCCCGCAGATCAAGTTCATCCAGGACTCGCCGTCGCTGTCGGAGCTGGTGGCCGGTGACCTCGTCGAGACGGCGGGTGGGACCGAGAGCCTGGCCCCGACGGGAATCCCGGTCGGTCGTGTCGTCAACCGGGCCGACCGACCCGGGTCGGGTGGCCCGCTGCTCGATGTCGAGCTCTACGCCGACCTGGCCCGGCTGAACTTCGTGCGAGTCGTGCTGTACAAGCCGCTCTCCGAAGTCGACCAGTGAGCACGGATGTTCGCGTCGTTCGTTCAGGGCCCGCTCGTGCGGGTGATCCCCCTCGGTCTGATCCTGCTGGCTCTGCAGCGCACGATCTTCGTCGAGATCCAGGTCGGTGGCGTGATCGTCCAGATCATGATGGCGATGGCTGCTGCGGCCGGGGTCGCAGGAGGCAGTGAACGCGGCGCCGTCGTGGGCTTCACCCTGGGTGTGATGTTCGACCTGGCCGAAGGGACGCCACTCGGCTCGACGGCCACGGCCATGACGGTTGCGGGTGCGGTGGGCGGGCTCCTGGCATTGATCGCCGCCGATCCCCACTGGTGGCTCGAGGCGATCTTCACCGCCCTGGGCACCGCAGTCGGCGTCGCGATGATTCCGCTCCTGCGGGCCTTCATCGGCGAGTCCGAGCCCTTCCAGCGTCAGCTCGGGGTGGTGATCGCGGTCACGGCGGGCGTCGCCGCGCTGCTGAGCCCGTTGCTGGTGCCGCTCGCACGATGGTGCCTGCGCATGCGCCGGCCCGAGTGGAAGCAGCCGGTCGGCGACCCTGCATCGTGACCCGCGTGCGCCCGGCGTGATCCCTGTCACCCGGTCGTCCGGTGCCCTGACGTGTCACTGCTGCAACACGTTTGTAACATGCGGGGCGTCATGATGAATGAGATGTCGAACGACGGGCTGACCCCGGATGGCCGCTGACAAGCGCGCTGCTCGTCTCGGTGTGCTCGCGCTCGTCGGCATGCTGCTGTTCGGGCTCGTCGGTGCTCGCATCTGGTTCCTGCAGACGGTCGAGCAAGAGGCGCTGCAGGCCAAGGTCGACACGACGAAGCTGCGAACGGTTCCGCTGCTTCCCGAACGCGGTCGCATCTTCGACGCCGAGGGGCGGATCCTCGCCGACAACGACCGCGTCCTCACGGTGGGTGTCGACTGGGAAGTGATCCGCCAGCGCGACAATCGGGCCGAGATCTTCCGTCGGCTGTCCGGTTGGGTCGATGTGCCCGTCGAAGAGATGGAGGAGCGGTTCCAGAGCCAGGTGTACAGCCCCTTCCTGCCGATGCCGGTCGCCGAGGACATCGATGAACGCACCGCGATCGCCATCCAGGAACGCGTCGAGGACCTTCCCGGCGTCGAGATCCTCGAACAGTCCCGACGGGTCTATCCGTATGCGCCGATCGCCAGCCACGTCGTCGGCTACATGGGACGCATCACCGCGGAGACCAAGGACTTCTACCAGGGCAAGGGGTACTACCTCAACGAACGCGTCGGTCAGTTCGGAATCGAACTGAGCATGGAGGAAGAACTGCACGGTACGTGGGGCTATGTCACCTACGAGGTCGACAACGCCAGCCGCATCGTGCGGGAGGTGCGCCGCGTCCCGCCGATCAACGGCAACGACGTCCAGCTCACGATCGACCTCGATCAGCAGCAGTTCGCTGAACAGGCGCTCGAGACCAAGTTCCGCGACCGGCAGCGGCAGGTGGCGATCAACCCGCTCGACCCGGAGACGAACTTCACCCAGCTCGTGTTCCCCGAATACCCGCGCGAGGTTCCGTACAAGGCACCCGCCGGCTCGGTCGTGGTGCAGAACTACCAGAACGGCCAGATCATCGCGCTTGGCGAGCTACCCCACGTTCGACAACCGCTGGTTCGAAGTCCGACCTCAGCGGTGGCAAGTTCGACGAGATCTTCCCGTCGGTCGACGAGAACGGCGACCCGATCGACCCCGACGAGTCGATCCTGGTCAACCGCGCGATCCAGGGCCGCTACAACCTCGGCTCGACCTTCAAGCCCTTCGTCGCCTTCGCCGCGCTCGACACGGGGCTGATGGGGAACAACGACTACTACCGCGACGAAGGCTCGTACCGCATGGAGTCGGTCGCCGAGGACAAGTGCAACGACGGCCTCGTGCGCTGTGTGTATCGGAACGCCACCTGCAGCGGCACCGGTCGTCCGTGTGTGTACGGATCCGTCGACGTCGAGACCGCGCTGGCGGTCTCGTCGGATGCGTTCTTCTATCGCATCGGCGAGCTGATCATGACCGAGAACGATTATCAGCCCGTCCTCCAGGAGGAGGTGCGCAAGTTCGGGTTCGGCTCGGACCCCGGCATCGACCTCCCCTATGCGTTCGACGGAACCGTGCCGGATGCGGAACTGAAGGCCGAGTACGGCGAGCGTGGTGTGATCAGCGAGTCGGAGGCCTCCGGGTACTTCACCGGCGACAACGTGCAGCTCGCCATCGGCCAGGGTCTGCTGTCGGCGTCGCCGCTCCAGCTCGCCATGGGATACTCGACGATCGCCAACAAGGGCTACGTGATGAAGCCCGAGATCATCAAGGCCGTCTACCAACCGGGAGTTCCCGATTCGGAACTCCAGGGCTACGTCGACCTGAGCCAGGCCAAGCTGGCCGAGGAACCGAACGTGGCCGGAGAGGTCGTCCGTCAGCTTCCGTTGGCGCCGGAGTCGTGGGAGGAGATCGATCGAGGTCTGGCCCGCGTGATCACCGGGCCGGGCACGACGAGCGACTACTACCACAAGACCACCGGAGAGAATCTCTTCTACGAGTACCGCCAGACTCCTGGAGCGATCCCGCTCGCCGGCAAGACGGGCACGGCGCAGGGCGCCGGCAACTATCCGTGGAACGACTCGTCCGCGTTCGCCGCCTACAGCCGCGATCCGTCCAAGCCGTACACCGTGAGCGCCTACCTCGAGAAAGCCGGGTACGGGTCACAAGCGGCAGCGCCGGTCGTCAAGTGCATGTTCCTGCAGATGTCCGGCATCACCCAGGCCGACCCGGTCCGGTTGTCCGATGCCCTGGACCCCACGTCGACGGTTGCTGCCCAGCCGCGCCGGCTCGCCGACACGAGCTGCTACGACGGCCGCTTCTCGAACGTGCGCACGATCGAGTAACCGTTCGTGGCCACCTCGTTCCTGTCGCGCCGACCAGACTCGGGTCTCGGCAACATCGGCGCCAGTCCCGCCGACCCGAGTCGCAACATCGACTGGGTCCTGATGACGGTGCAGTTCGCGCTGACGCTCATCGGGTTCTTCGTCGTGTTCTCGGCGTCGCGGACACGGATCTCGGCTGATCCGTATGCGTTCGCAACCCGGCAGGTCGTCTTCGCGATCATCGCGACGGTCGTGATGCTCGTGGTGATGTCGGTCGACTACGAGTGGTGGAAGGACCGCGCCCGGTTCCTCTATGGCCTCACGGTGGTGATCCTGACGTTGCTGTTCCTCCTCGGTGTGGCGTCCGGTGAGGACCGCATCTCGTTCGACCTCGGTCCGTTCAACTTCCAGCCCGCCGAGATGGCGAAGTTCACGACCCTGCTGATGCTGGCGACGTACCTGGCCGAGGAGCGCAGCGAGGAGGTCTCGTACCCGCGCTTTCTGGGTGGCCTGATGATCGTGGGTGCGCCGGCGGTGCTGGTGATCATCCAGCCCGACCTCGGCTCGGCCTCGGTGTTGGTGTCGATGGCCATGGGGGTGCTGCTCGTCGCCGGTGCCAAGGCGCGCTACATCGCCCTGATCACCTTCCTGTCGGTCGCGACCGTGCTCGCCGCGTTCGTCGGGCGGCTCGTCAACAGCTACCAGGCGGCACGTATCCGGGCGCTGGTCAATCCTGGCGCGGCCGACGCCGACGATCTCTACCAGGCGGAGAACGCCATGCGGGCGATCGGGACCGGGGGAGTGTGGGGAAAGGGCTGGCTGCAGGGTCCACTCACCAACGGCCGCGACATCCCGGTGATGTGGGCCGACTTCCCGTTCGCGGCGATCGGGGAACAGTTCGGCCTGGTCGGCTCGTCGGTGGTACTCGGCCTGATCGTGATCGCCCTGGTACGGATCTGGCGCATCGCGCACTTGTCGCGCGATCTGCTCGGCACGTACCTGTGTGCCGGCGTCTTCACGATGCTGCTGTGGCAGACCTTCCAGAACGTCGCGATGACCGTGCAGATCATGCCGGTCACCGGGTTGCCGCTGCCGTTCATCTCGTACGGCGGATCGGGGCTGATCGTGTACTTCGCCTTGCTCGGGCTGGTGCAGTCGGTCCACATGCGTCGGATGCGCTGAGCCCCACCGTCGGCCAATTCCGGACCCATCCCGCCGAGAGCGCTGCTGGGGCGTAGAATTCGACACCCAGTGGCCAACGACATCGGACGAATCCCCAGCACGAGCGACGAACCTGACGGTTCGGGTGACGCAGTGCCGATGATCCCCGTTCGCGTCGCGGCCTGGTCACCGGCGGTCGTGCTGGCCGTCGGGTTCTTCGTTGCGCTGGCCTCCAGCGCATGCAACGGCTCCGTCAACCGGCGGATCCGACGTTCACGATCGGCTCGTGCCCGCTGCAGCTTGCGGGCGGCCCGAGCCATGCAGAGCGCCGTCACGGCTGCTCATCCCAGAAGGGACCGTTTCGCCCATGGATCACGCCGACTCCGAGCGTTCGACCAACGACACCAGCGACACCAGCGACACCAGCGACACCAGCGCCAGCTCGTCTGACGCGCCGGCCGGTGCGTCCACCAGTTCGTCCAGTTCGAAGCGTCGCCGCGGTTCGCGGGGAGGTCAACGACGTCGCGGCAGCGGCCAGGGCGGCAGCAGTGGGCGCGCCGAAGCGGGCGCGGATGCGAGCGATGACCGCAACGACATCGAGCTGCCCGAACCGATGAGCGAAGGCCGCCCGTCGGCCGAGGCCGCCGAGAAGGCGCTGGTTCGCAAACCACGCATCGGCGACACGATGCCGATTCCGACGGCGCCACCGCCCGGGCCCGCGAAGCCACCGACGGACGCAGGGGAGAACGCCGGCGGCGACCAGCGACGCCGGCGACGATCCGGTTCGAAGTCGGGGTCCGGCCAGGGGGGAAGCGACCGTGTGAGAGGTCGTTCCGACGAGGAGTCGTCGACGGGCGGCGCCAAGAAGAGCCGACGTGGTCGTGGACGCAGCAAGGGTCGTTCGGAGTCGTCCGAACTCGACGCCGCCACGCTCGAACAGCGTCGCGGCCGCGAGCGCAACGGAAAGCCGATCGGCCGGTACTTCATGGCCGTTCAGGTCCGTTCCGGCATGACCCAGGTCGCCGTCCTCGAGGGTCGCAACCTGATCGAGCACTACGTGAGCCGCCCCGCCGACGACGTCAGCCAGATCCACGGCAACGTCTACGTGGGGCGGATCCAGAACGTCCTGCCCGGCATGGAGGCGGCCTTCGTCGACATCGCCACCCCGAAGAACGCGGTGTTGTACCGAGGCGACGTCCAGTACGACCCCGAGGACATCGAGGAGGGCGGCAAGGACCCGCGGATCGAGGACATCCTCAAGAACAAGCAGCTGATCACGTGCCAGGTCACCAAGAATCCGATCGCCCACAAGGGAGCCAGGCTCACCCAGGAGGTGTCGTTGCCCGGGCGGTTCGTGGTGTTGATCCCGAACTCGAAGACCTACGGCATCTCCAAGCGGCTGCCCGACGACGTCCGCAAGCGGCTTCGAGGCATCCTCGACCGTGTCAAGCCCGACGAGCACGGTCTGATCGTGCGAACGGCGGCTGAGACCGCCACCGAGGACGAGCTGGTCGCGGACATGACGATCCTGCTACGTCAGTGGGACGAGATCGCAGCCAAGGCGGCCAAGACGCAGCGTCCGGCGCTGTTGTACCGGGAGCCCGAGTTGGCGGTGCGGGTGATCCGCGAAGAGTTCAACGCCGACTACCGCGGCGTCGTGATCGATGACGAGCGGCTGTACCGCGAGATCCGCGACTACGTCGCCGCGTTCAATCCCGAACTCGCCGATCGGATCGAGTACTACGACGGCGGCACTGCCGAGGGCGCCCTGTCGGTGTTCGAGAAGTACCACATCCACGAGCAGGTCCACAAGGCGCTCGATCGCAAGGTGTGGCTGCCGTCTGGTGGCTCGTTGATCATCGAGCACACCGAGGCGCTGACGGTGATCGACGTCAACACCGGCAAGAACGTCGGCAAGTCGAACCTCGAAGAGACCGTGTTCCACAACAACATGGAGGCGGCCGAGGAGATCGCGAAGCAGCTCCGGCTTCGTGACATCGGCGGGATCATCGTCATCGACTTCATCGACATGGAGGTCAAGGCGAACCGGGCCAAGGTGATCGAGAAGTTCCGTGACGCATTGGCTCGCGACAAGACGCGCTCGCAGGTGTTCGACATCACCGAGCTCGGTCTGGTCGAGATGACTCGCAAGCGGATCGGCGAGGGCCTGCTCACCGAGTATTCGGAGATCTGCCCCGACTGTGAGGGTCGGGGCGTCGTGGTCGACTACGGACTGCTGGAGTGACGATGGAGATCGAGATCACCGACGACGCCCGGGCGCTGCTCGAACGCAAGGGCGGCACCATGTCGATCGATTTCATTCGGCCGACCGGTTGAGGCAAGGTCGCTGAGGTGTCGGTCGACACCAACGTCAAGGGAAAGAACACCGCGGCCTACCGCAAACTGCGCCACGAACGGTTCCAGATTCTGATCACCCCGACGTTGATCGGCATGGCCGAGTCGATGCGAGTGGTCACCAAGGGACGACTCTCGAAGTCGCTCGCCGTCGAATTCCGCGCCGCCGGTCCGCCCGACGACGCCTGCACGATCTGACACGTCTGCACCCTCTCGGACGCGTGCACCCGTCTCGGACGCGTGCACCATCCGACGCCACGCCGGTGAGGCATCACCACCTAAGGTCGCGGGGATGGCTGATCTGCTTGCGTTGTCGTCACGAGTGATCGACTCGGGCGTGGCCGACGAACCGATCAACCGGATCACCAACGAGCTGTCAGAGATCGCCGACGGACTCGCGGTCGTCGAGAGCTTCTCGCATTCCGTCGTACTCGACGCCGGAGACGGGCTCGTCGCGTTCGATGCGTCCCACGCCAGAACCGGCGCCGATGTCGCATCGGCGATCCGTGCCTGGTCCTCGACACCGGTCACGCATCTCGTCTACACCCACGGCCACGCGGACCACGTCGGTGGGAGCCCGGCCTTCGCCGAGGCATTCGGCGACATGACCGTCGTCGGCCACGCCAACGTCGGCCCGCGCTTCGAACGCTACGAGTACACCAACGATTGGAACGTGCGCATCAACGCCCGCCAGTTCGGGGGCGTGCGCGGTGACTTCGGCATGGGTGAGACGCCTGAGTTCATCCCGTCGGACACACTGTGGCCGAGTCACGTCGTCGACGACCACGACTCGATCACGGTCGGCGACCGCTCCGTCGAGCTCCACCATGCCCGCGGTGAGACCGACGACCATCTGTGGGGATGGGAACCCGACCGCAAGTGGGCGTTCGTCGGTGACTTCGTGATCTGGAACTTCCCGAATGCCGGCAACCCTCAGAAGGTGCAACGGTTCCCCATCGAGTGGGCGGCCGCGCTGCGCGACATGATCGCGCACGGTCCCGAACTGCTGCTCCCGGCGCACGGCCTGCCGATCGAGGGCCGCGAGCGGATCGCTCGGGTGCTCGGTGACATCGCCGGTGCACTCGAACGTCTCGTCGCCGAGGTCGTCGAGATGATGAACGCGGGCGAGGTGCTCGACACGATCGTCCACAGTGTGCAGGTGCCCGACGACCTTCTCGCCAAGCCGTATCTGCGTCCGCTGTACGACGAGCCCGAATTCGTCGTGCGCAACATCTGGCGCCAGTTCGGCGGGTGGTGGGACGGAGCTCCGAGCCGCCTGAAGCCGTCGCCCGATGCGGTGCTCGCCGCAGAGCTTGCCGATCTCGCCGGCGGAGCGTCAGCGCTGATCGACCGGGCAGCAGCGCTGTCGGACGCGGGTGATCACCGCTTGGCTTGCCATCTCGCCGACCTGGCCGGCTGGGCTGCGCCACACGACGCCGGCGTCCACGCTGGCCGCGCGGTCGTCTACCGGGCCCGACGAGGGGCGGAGAGCTCGCTGATGGCCAAAGGGATCTTCGCCGGGGCCGCCAGGGAGTCCGAGGCGGTCGCCGATCGCGATTGACGGGCCCGTACGGGTTGAGGCCGCCGGATTGGCCGCTAGCATCGGACAACGCTATGTACGCAGTCATCGCCTCAGGCGGCAAGCAGGAAAAGGTGGCCACGGGCCAGCAGGTACGAGTTGAACTGCTCGACGCCGACGAGGGCAGCGACGTGTCGCTGACCCCCGTCATGGTGGTCGATGGCAGCACCGTGCTCGCCACCCCGGACGAGCTCAAGAGCGCGTCGGTCACCGGCAAGATCGTCGGCCAGGTCAAGGGCCCGAAGATCAACGGCTACACCTTCAAGCGCCGCACCAACCAACATCGTCGCTACGGCCACCGCCAGAAGTACCACCTGGTCGAGATCACCTCGATCACGGTCTGACCGGCACCCGCCCGATCCGAACGGAGAACACTCATGTCAAAGACCAAAGGTGGCGGCTCAACCCGCAACGGTCGCGATTCCAATGCGCAGCGCCTCGGCGTGAAGGCATTCGGCGGCAGCGAGATCACCGCCGGCACGATCCTCGTGCGTCAGCGCGGCACCAAGTTCCATCCTGGCAAGAACGTCGGCAAGGGCAAGGACGACACCTTGTTCAGCCTCGTCGACGGTCGGGTGGAGTTCGGGCAGAGCAGGGGCCGCAAGACGGTCAGCGTGCTCCCCGTCGACGCCTGATCACGCAACACCACTGAACGACGAACGGCCCGGTCTCCCGTGGAGGAGACCGGGCCGTTTCGCGCCCCCTGTACCGTTCGGTGTCAGACACCAAACGGTACAGGGACTCAGGCGTCGGAGAGTTTGGCTTCGAGAGTGTCGACTTCGACGTTGAGCGCTGCGGGGAGCTTGTCGCCGAAGCGGGCATAGTGCTCGCGGATCTGCGGAATCGCCGACTTCCAGCCGTCGATGTCCACCGACAGGATCGCGTCGAGGTCGGCCTCGTCGATTTCGAGCCCGTCGAGGTCGAGTGCGTCCTTGGTCGGCAGCTTGCCGATCGGCGTGTCGATCGAGTCGGCATTGCCGTTCACCCGCTCGAACACCCACTTGAGCACACGGCTGTTCTCACCGAAGCCCGGCCACAGGAACCGGCCGTCGTCGGCGCGACGGAACCAGTTGACGAAGAAGATCTTCGGCAGCTTGTCCGGGTCGGTCGCCTTCTCCATGCCCAGCCAGTGCGCGAAGTAGTCGGCGTAGTTGTAACCGCAGAACGGCAGCATCGCCATCGGATCGAAGCGCAGCTCGCCCTGGGTGCCTTCGGCAGCGGCTGTCTTCTCCGACGCCATGATCGAGCCGAGGAACACACCGTGCTCCCAGTCGTTGGCCTCGGTCACCAAGGGCACCGTCGTGCGACGGCGACCGCCGAAGAGGATTGCCGAGATCGGCACTCCCGCCGGGTCCTCCCATTCCGACGCGATCGACGGGCACTGTGACGCCGGTGCGGTGAATCGGGCGTTCGGGTGTGCGGCCGGCGCGTCGACCTCGGGGTTCCAAGCGTTGCCCTTCCAATCGGTGGCACGGGCAGGGGGAGCGTCGGTCATCTCCTCCCACCAGATGTCGCCGTCGTCGGTGAGCGCGGTGTTGGTGTAGACGCAGTTGCCCCACAGCGTGTCCATCGCGTTGGCGTTGGTCTTGTAGCTGGTGCCCGGCGCCACGCCGAAGAACCCGGCCTCCGGGTTGATCGCCCAGAGTCGACCGTCGTCGCCGAACTTCATCCAACAGATGTCGTCGCCGATCGTCTCGGCCTTCCAGCCGGGGATCGTCGGCACGAGCATCGCGAGGTTGGTCTTGCCGCACGCAGACGGGAACGCGCCAGCGATGTACTTGGACTCACCTTCAGGGTTGGTGAGCTTGAGGATCAGCATGTGTTCGGCGAGCCAGCCGTCGTCGCGGGCCATCACCGATGCGATGCGCAAGGCGAAGCACTTCTTGCCGAGCAGTGCGTTGCCGCCGTATCCCGAGCCATACGACCAGATCTCGCGGGTCTCGGGGAAGTGAACGATGTACTTGTTCTCGGCATCGCACGGCCACGGCACGTCCTGTGCGCCGTTCTCCAACGGTGCGCCGACCGAGTGCAGGCAGGGCACCCACTGGTCGTCGCCGAGCACGTCGAGCGCTCCCTGGCCCATCCGGGTCATGATCCGCATGTTGACCGCCACATAGGCCGAGTCGGTCAGCTGCACGCCGATGTGGGCGATCGGCGAGCCGAGCGGGCCCATCGAGAACGGCACGACGTACATCGTGCGACCCTTCATCGCACCCGCGTAGAGCCGCTTCATCTCGGCGCGCATCTCGGCGGGGTCACGCCAGTTGTTGTTGGGGCCGGCCTCTTCCTCGGTCGCCGAGCAGATGTAGGTGCGGTCCTCGACGCGGGCGACGTCGCCAGGGTCGGAATGCGCCCAATAGCTGTTGGGCCGCTTGGCCTCGTCGAGCTTGGTGAACGTGCCCGAGTCGACGAGCTCTTGACAGAGACGTTCGTACTCGTCGGCCGAGCCATCACACCAATAGATGTCGGCCGGCTGCATCACCGCCGCCCATTCCGTGACCCAGTCCTTCAGGCGCTGGTTGGTGGTCGTTCCGCTCATCTGGTGACTCCTCGTCGAGTTCCGGGGGGTTGTGGTGCGTGGCTGTGCGTCACGTGACGACAGCATCGATCTCCGAACTCAAGCGTAGATGGCCCGGCAGCACAGGACGAAACACAGCCCCGGGCACAAGGTCACGATCTCGTCGCGCCGACGATGTCGACGAACGGGAATCCAGGTGAGATCAGCCTCCCGGCGTCGCCATGTCGACCTCGGAGCCGAGACGCAGACGCGTGGCGAAGCCGGCTTCGTCGAGGTCGAACACCACACGCTGGCCCTGGCGCAGCATGCGGAAGATCGAGCCGGCGAGCGCGTCGGCTGCCAGCTCGTAGTCGTTGAGGTCGGTGTCGGACATGACGAGTCCATCACCCGTGGCGGGGTCGTAGGCCTTGATGACGCCCTGCATGACGAGGGCTCAGCCGGCCTTGACGATCTTGCCGGACTTGATGCAGCCCGTGCAGACGTTGACGCGCTTGGCCGAACCGTTGACGCTCGCGCGGATCCGCTGGATGTTGGGATTCCAGCGCCGCTTGGTGCGGCGATGCGAGTGGGACACCGACATGCCCCACGAGGGGCCCTTGCCACACACTTCACACTTCGATGCCATTGGATTCTCCTGCAGAGCTGCCGGATTCCCGGCTCGATCACGTTGGTGGTGCCCGACTGACGACGGGGTCCGTCGGGACAGCCATGAAATGCTACCAACTCGATCGGCTCACCCCACGTTGGGTGTCACCTTCGGTCGACGACCCCGATCTGGCGTCGGGCCGTGCCCCGCGCCAATCGCGACTCGTTCTCGTAAGCTCGACGCCCGTGCCCACTCTGGAACGGTTGAACACCGCTGCGCTGCGCGACACGGTCCGCACCTTTCGAGACACGGTGCGAGACCACGCCCACGGCTTGAACCGGCTCAACGTCTATCCGGTGCCGGACGGTGACACGGGCACCAACATGGCGCGGACCCTCGATGCAGTCGTCGCCGAGATGGACACCACGGCGGACGACGACCACGGCGCCACGTGTGATGCGATCAGCCATGGATCGTTGATGGGAGCGCGTGGCAACAGTGGCGTCATCCTGAGCCAGATCATGCGTGGGTTCGCCGGTACGGTCAAGGAACACGCCGACGTCCAGGGCGCCAAGTTCGCCGAGGCGTTGCAGGCAGCGGCCACCGGCGCGTACGACGCCGTGCTCAAGCCGATCGAGGGCACGATCCTGACCGTCTGCCGCGAGAGCGCGGAGGCGGCGAAGGTGGCCGCCGACGCCGGCGGATCGCTGGTCGAGGTGGTGCGAGCGGCTCGGGCGGCAGGCAAGCTGGCGCTCGACAACACCCCCGAGCAGCTCCAGGTGCTGAAGGACGCGGGCGTCGTCGATGCCGGCGGGGCCGGGTTCCTCCTGCTGCTCGACTCGGTGCTCCACGTCGTCGATGGCGAACCGCTCCCGGTCGCCGAGCCCGACGACGGCACGGCCGGCGCGGTCGGCGCCGCCTTCGACATCGTCGCGCACCGACACTCGGAGGCTCCTGGCGAGTTGGACGTCAGCGAGCAGCGCTACGAGGTGATGTACTTCCTCGATCTCCCCGACGAGCGGATTCGTGAGTTCAAGGAGCACTGGGGGGCCATCGGGGACTCGATCGTGGTCGTGGGCGGCGAGGGCCTGTGGAACTGCCACGTCCACACGAACGAGATCGGTGCAGCCATCGAAGTCGCGCTCGATCTCGGCGGACGGCCGACGTCGATTCGGGTCAGCGATCTGTTCGAGGAGGTGGACGAAGAGCACGAGAAGCGTGAAGCCGAGCTGGCGTCGACTGCCCTGGCCGCGCCGGTGGCCGATGAGCTCCCCGCAGTCACCACCGCGGTTGTTGCCGTCTGTTCGGGCAGTGGCCTCGTCGACCTGTTCGCTCAGCTCGGCGTGCAGGGCGTCGTCACCGGTGGCCAGACGATGAATCCGTCGACTGCGGAGCTGCTCGAGACCGTGCAGCGCGTCAACGCGGATCAGGTCGTCGTCCTGCCGAACAACAAGAACATCATCCCGGTCGCCGAACAGCTCGACTCGTTGATCGACAAGTCCGTCGTCGTGGTGCCGACGACGTCGATGCCTGAGGCGCTCGCAGCACTGATCGCGTACGACAGTGCCGCCTCGGCGACCGACAATGCGGCGCAGATGGCCGACGCGGCGGCATCCGTGATCACCGGCGAGATCACGCAAGCGGTCCGCGACAGCACCAGTGGAGCGGGGTCGATCGCCGAGGGCGACTGGCTCGGTTTGGTTCGCGGTGACGGCATCGTCGCCGTTGCTGCGTCGGTCGAGAGCGCAGCGATGGCGCTGCTCGACGCAATCGTGGGTGACTCGGCCGAATTGGTCACCGTGATCACTGGTGCCGACGCTGACGAGTCGGCGACCGAACAGATCGTCGGATGGCTCAGCGATCACCGCGGTGACATCCACGTCGACGTGCACCATGGCGGCCAACCCCTCTACCCCTACCTCTTCGGAGTCGAGTGAACGCACTGGCGTTCCGCGACCTCGCCGCGATCGACGTCGGCCGGCTGAAGGGGGTCGGTGAGAAGAAGCGCACCGCGCTCGCCGCCGTCGGGATCGACAACCTGCTCGACCTCGTCACCTTCTATCCCCGCCGCTGGGTCGACCGGTCGAACGAGGCCCGGATCGCCGATCTGGTCCCTGGTGAGGAAGCGCTGGTGCTCGCCACCGTGCGGTCGGTCAACAAGCGGGTGACCCGCAACCGGCGAACGATGGTCAACGTGAACGTCGGGGACGGCTCCGGTCGCATGGACGTGGTGTTCTTCAACCAGCCGTGGCGCGAGCGTCAACTGCGTGACGGGCTGCAGATCGCTCTGTTCGGCAAGGCCGACGTGTACCGCGGCGGGCTGCAGATGGCGAACCCGGTCGTCGACCTGATCGGCGACCGCACGGGACGGATCGTGCCGATCTACCCGCAGAGCGAAAAGGCCCAGCTCAACACGTGGGAGATCGCCGGCTGGGTCGACGAGGCCCTCCGGCGGTGCCGCGATCGTGGCATCGCCGATCCGGTGCCGACCGAGATCGTGAAGCGGCTCGGGATGCTCACCCGCTTCGACGCGCTGTCCAACATCCACCTCCCGGAGTCGATTCGCGACAAGGAACAGGCTCGTCGACGGCTGGCGTTCGACGAACTCCTCCGTGTGCAACTGGTCCTGGTGCTGCGCAAACGGGCGATGGAGCGTGACCAGCGTGGGATCGCCCACGACCTGTCGGGCGATCTGGTGCAACGATTTCACGACGCGCTCCCGTATCCGCTCACCGGCGCCCAGAGCCGAGCGATCGCCGACATCGAACGCGACATGGCCGCACCGCATCCGATGCACCGGCTGCTGCAGGGCGACGTCGGCTCGGGCAAGACGGTCGTGGCGGTCGACACGATGATGGTGGCCGTTCAGGGCGGCCACCAGGCGGCGCTGATGGCACCGACGGAAGTGCTCGCCGAGCAGCACGCCTCGGGGGTCAAGTCGCTCCTCGACGGAGTGAGTGTGCCCGATCCGGGAAACCTCTTCGGTGATCGGCCGCTGCGGGTGGAGCTGCTCACCAACCGCGTGACCGGGTCCGACCGCAAGGACGTGCTCTCCGGATTGGCGGACGGAACGGTCGACGTCGTGATCGGCACCCATGCCCTGATCCAGGACGCCGTCGACTTCGCGAGCCTCGGCGCGGTCGTGGTGGATGAACAGCACCGTTTCGGGGTCGAGCAGCGTGCTGCGCTGCGGGCCAAGACGGTCGGCGGCGCCGTGCCCGACATGCTGGTGATGACGGCGACGCCGATCCCTCGCACGGCAGCGATGACCGTGTACGGGGATCTCGACGTCAGCGTGCTCGACGAACTCCCACCCGGGCGCACGCCGATCGCGACCAAGTGGGCGGATGGGCCGCTGCTCGAAGCCGAGGTGTGGGCCGACGTCCGCTCCCAGGTCGCCGACGGACGCCAGTCGTACGTGGTGTGCCCGTTGATCGGCGAGAGCGAGAAACTCGAGGTCGCTTCGGCGGAGGAGACCTTCGAGCGGCTGTCTCACGACGAACTCTCGGGCCTGCGCCTGGGGCTCTTGCACGGACGGCTCGCACCGGCGGAGAAGGAGGCGACGATGGACTCGTTCCGCGCCGGCGATCTCGATGTCCTCGTCGCCACCACGGTGATCGAGGTCGGTGTCGACGTTCCGAACGCGACGGTGATGGTGATCCTCGACGCCGATCGGTTCGGCATCGCGCAGCTCCACCAGCTCCGTGGTCGGGTCGGGCGAGGCGCGCACGCATCGACGTGCTGGCTCGTGACGCAGCAGCGCGACGAGCCCGGCGATCCGGTCGGGAACCCCCGCGTCGAAGCGTTGGTGGCGACCACCGACGGGTTCGAGTTGGCAGAGATCGACCTCGACCTGCGAGGGGAGGGCACGCTGATGTCGACGTCGCAGAAGGGACGCAGCGACCTCAAGCTCGCTTCGTTGCGCCGAGATCGCAACCTGGTGGAACTCGCCCGCGAGGCCGCCTTCGAGATCGTGGACGCCGACCCCGAACTGGCCGGACACCCCGAGCTGTCCGACGAACTCGCCCTCGTGTTCAGCGAGTCCGACGAAGCATTCCTCGCCAAGAGCTGAGCATCGACGTCAGATGTCGGCCTGATCGCCGCGGGCCATCTCCTCGTCGTCCTCGTCGGACATCACGAGGTCCCAGCGGTCGAGGCAGTCCTCGCAGCGGTAGGCGATCACGTCGCCGGGTTCCCAGATCCCGTCCTCGGGCGGGTGCGTCAAGAGGAAGCAACGGCCGCCGCAGTCGATGCAGGTGATCTGTGGTGTCGGCGTGAGCACGGGACCAGTCTTGCCGGTCGGCGACGACCGATCGGCATCTGTGCGTATCCTCGCCACGATGCGAGTCGTGGCGGGAGCACTGGGAGGACGTCGGCTGGTCACCCCCGACGGAACCTCGACGCGGCCGACCACCGACCGTGTACGTGAAGCGATCTTCAACTCGCTCGGCAGTTCCGGTGTACTCGACGGCGCTCTGGTCGCGGACCTCTTCGCTGGCAGCGGTGCCGTCGGCATCGAGGCCCTGTCGCGGGGCGCCGCCCTCTGCGTGTTCGTCGAACGAGATCGAGCTGCGCTGCGAGCCCTGAACGACAACCTCGACGCCCTCGACCTGGGCGACCGATCCAAGGTGCTCGCCGCCGACGCAATGTCGGTTGCGGGCACGATCGATGCCGACATCGTTCTGGCCGACCCGCCCTACGACTTCGACTCGTGGGACGAGCTGCTCGGTCGGGTCACCGCGGACCTGGTGGTCGCCGAATCGGGAACGACCGTCACCGCCCCCGCGGGCTGGACGGTGATCCGCGAGAAGAAGTACGGCCGCACCCGCGTCACCTACCTCGAACGCGCCGTCGCCGAACTGCCAGGCGACGTAGCAGTAGGGTCTGACACCCAATGAGCACGTCACTGCGGGTGTTGTACCCGGGCAGCTTCGATCCGATCCATCTCGGTCACATCGACGTCATCGAGCAGGCCCACGAACTGTTCGGCTCCGTCGTCGTCGCGATCATGCACAACCACGCGAAGCCGTCGGGCCTGTTCACCATCGACGATCGTGTCGAAATGGCGACCGCCGCGCTCGCACACCTCGACAACGTCAGCGTCGTCGCCCAGACCGGCCTCGCGGTGCAAGCGGCCGAGCGTGCCGACGTCGACTTCATCGTCAAGGGGCTGCGCACGGCCGCTGACTTCGAGATCGAACAGCAGATGGCGCACAACAACCACGCAGTCACCGGCGTGCGCACGGTGTATCTTCCCTGCCGCCCCGAACTGGGGTACATCAGCAGCCGCTTCGTGCGCGAGATCGCGAAGTACGGTGGATCCATCGATCATCTCGTCCCGGCGCACGTCGCCGACGCACTGCGCCGAGTGAATGCCGGCGCACAGAACTGAGCCAATCATGAGCTACGACGACGGCGAACACGACGACTACGACGACATCGACGACGAGTACCCCGATCCCGGCGTCCCCGGAGGCTTCGTCGGCGACGCCGAAACGCTGCTGCGACGGGCGATCGACATCATCGCCACCGCGCCCACGATGCCGTTGTCGTCGTCGCCGCGCATCGACCGTGACGAGATGATCGAGCTGCTCGAGGAGTCGCTGCACCGTCTCCCTGAGGAGCTGCGTCAGGCGCGTTGGATGCTCAAGGAGCGCCAGGAGTTCGTGGCCAAGACGCGGCGGGAGGCCGACGAACTCCTCGAAGCCGCCCGCGTACGCGCCGAGCGGATGGTGCAGCGCACCGAGGTCGTCCGCGCCGCGGAGCAGCGTGCTCGCCAGGTCATGGAGACCGCAGAAGGAGACTCGCGGCGTCTGAAGCACGAAACCGAGGATTTCCTCGACCAACGGCTCGGCTCGTTCGAGATTCTGCTCGACAAGCTGCAGAAGACGGTCGGCGCGGGCCGTCAGCGCCTCTCGATCGGCGGGGCCGTCGACGAGACGAACGTGATCGAGGAAGACGACCCCACCAAGGGGTTCTTCGATCAGGACCACTGATCGAGGTCCGAACTCCCGTGGCCGACCCCGTTCGCCCGTTGCGGATCAATGCCGTCGAGCTGCTCCGGCAGCCAGGGGCAGTGCGAGACGTCTCGGTGGACGTCGCAGGGGAACCCCTCGACGCCGAGCACGAGCGTCTTGTCGGGGACATCCACGTCGCACTGCGACTCACCGCACTCAACGACGGCATCGATGTCGACGGCACGGTCAGCGCCGACTGGGCGACGGTGTGCCGGCGGTGCCTCGTCGACGTGTCCGGCACTGCGGTGGGCGTCGTCGACGAGCTCTACCAGATCGAACCGCTCGATCCTGACGCGTACCTGATCGAGGACGGACAGCTCGATCTCGCGCCGCTCGTCCGTGAGACCGTGCTCCTGGAACTCGACACCGAGCGGCTCTGTCGCGACGACTGCGCTGGTCTCTGTCCCGTCTGTGGCGTCGACCGGAATGCGACGGAATGCACCTGTGACACCTCCGTCACCGACGAACGATGGGCGGCCCTCGAAGGCTTCGTTCCCGACGCCGAGTGACGTTGTCGTCGCAGGGAGATCGCCATCTCGATGGCAATGGCGCTGCCCCCCGATAACGTGATGCGGCCGTTGCGGCACGGTGTGTCCGAATCGGGCCCCGATCCAGAACCGGTCGCACGATGACCGTCCCCGAGAACCAGGAAGCGAACGATGGCCGTTCCGAAGAAGAAGACCTCCAAGTCGAAGACCCGCAGCCGTCGGGCGAGTGCCTGGCAGCTGAACGCGCCGGCGCGCAGCCTGTGCCCTCGCTGCGGCAACGCCAAGACCCCGCACGTGGTGTGCCCGTCGTGTGGCTGGTACCGCGACCGCGTCGTCGTCGACGTCGGTTGATCCCCTGAGCAACGGCATGCTCCCCGTCGCCGTCGACGCCATGGGCGGCGACAATGCTCCCGGACCGATCCTGGCCGGAGCGCACCGCGCTGCGGCGTCCGGCATCCCCGTTGTGCTCGTCGGGCCCGAGGATCTCGACGGCCGAACAGGCTCTGATGGCTCGGTACTCGACCTGATCGAGGCGACCGAGGTCATCGGCATGCACGACGACCCCGCACAGGGTGTTCGTCGCAAGAAGGACTCCACGCTCGTCCGCGCCGCCGAAGCGGTTCGCGACGGTCGTGCCAGCGCCATGATCTCCGCTGGCAATACGGGTGCCACCATGGCGTCCGCCTTGCTGCGCATGGGCCGTATCTCGGGTGTGAAACGCCCGGCGATCGCAACGCCGATCCCGGTGCCGGGCTCGACGCCCACCGTGCTGCTCGACGCCGGAGCGAACGCCGAGGTGCAGGCGGAATGGCTGGTGCAGTTCGCGCTGATGGGCTCTGTGTACGCCCGCCATCGCTTCGGCATCGAGACACCACGTGTCGGTCTGCTGTCGATCGGCGAGGAAGCGGGCAAGGGCGACACGCTGCGCAAGGAGGCCTACGAGTTGCTCGGCGCCGCGTCGCACCTGAACTTCGTCGGCAACGTCGAGGGTCGCGACGTCATGAGTGCGGAACTCGACGTGTGTGTCACCGACGGGTTCACCGGCAACGTCGTGCTGAAGACGCTCGAAGGCGGCATGAAGGTCGTCATCAGGGCGCTCCTCGAAGCGTTCTCCGCCGAGGAGCACTACAAGCCACACGCCGACGCCCTCATGCCGGCGCTCCTCCCTCTGTACGAGTCACTCAGCCCGGACACCTATGGCGGTGCGGTCCTCCTTGGCGTCGACGGGGTCTGCATCATCGCTCACGGATCGTCGGGCGAGACGGCTGTCGCCAACGGCATCGGTGTCGCACGCGACATGGTCGAGCACGACATGGTCGGTGAGATCCGCACTGCGATCGCGGACAACGCGGGCTGAGCAGTCCGAGAACTACACTCGGCGCCCGTGCCCGCAGACTCCGCCCCACTCGAACGCGACGAGATCTTCGAAATCGTCCGTGACCGACTCGCCGACATCCTCGAGATCGAGCCGTCGACCATCACCGAGGGGCAGTCGTTCGTCGACGACCTCGATGCGGACTCGCTGGCGCTCATCGAATTGGTCGAGGCGCTCGAGGAGCAGCTCGGTGACCGGATCGCCGATTTTCGGATCGACGACGAGGATCTCGAAGATCTGAAGACCGTGCGCGACGCGATCGACTACGTCCACGAACGCGCCACGGCGGGCTGAGGGCCGGATGATCACGACGTGACCGCCAGCGATCTGCCGTCGCCCGGTCTCGCCGGGCTGGCCGAGCGCATCGGGTACCAGTTCGTCGACTGGAACCTGCTCGAGCGGTCGCTCGCCCATCGGTCCTGGTGCGCAGAGACGCCCGGGGCGGTCAGCAACGAACGTCTCGAGTTCCTCGGTGACGCAGTGCTGGGCTGGGTCATCGCTGACGTCGTGTATCACCGGTATCCGGTCGCCGAGGGCCAGCTCACCGACCTGCGCAAGAGCGTGGTCAACGCGCTCGCCCTCGCCGAGGTCGCCCAGGAGATCGGGCTCGGCGAACACGTGCTGCTCGGCCGTGGCGAATCAGCTGCCGGTGGCGCCGACAAACCTTCGATCCTGTCCGATGCGTTCGAGGCGGTGCTCGGCGCTGTCTACCTCGACGGCGGTGCAGATGCTGCGTACGCAATGGTCGAGCGGCTCGTCGTGCCGCGCATGCCCGACTCGGCCGACGAGATCGGCCAGTTCGACCAGAAGACCGAGTTGCAGGAACTGTGCGCCCGGCTCGGCCGTGGTGCGCCGGTGTACGAGGTGTCGTCGCAGGGGCCAGATCACGCGAAGACGTTCCACGCGCACCGTTCTCGTCGACGGCGACGTGGTCGGGGTGGGCACCGGCCGCTCCAAGAAGTCCGCCGAGCAGCTCGCGGCGACCGAGGCCTGCCTCGCCCTGGGCTGACCGGCGACGGCAACCCGACCAGTCATGCCTGAGCTCCCCGAAGTCGAGACCGTCCGGCGTGGACTGCAGCGGCATCTGGTGGGGCGTCGGATCGAACGCGTCGAGGTGGGGCGGGACCGCTCGGTCCGCCGGACGTCGCGCGAAGCGGTCATCGCCGGGCTGACCGACGCCGTCGTCGAAGCGGCCGACCGACGCGGGAAGTACCTGCTGCTTCCGCTCGACTCGGGTGACACCGCCATGATTCACCTCCGCATGAGCGGTCAGGTCCTCCTGGCTGCAGGCGGTGCCGATCGACCGCCGCACACCCACGTCGTCCTGCACCTCGACGACGGTCGCGAGGCATGGTTCGTCGACCCGCGAACCTTCGGCGAGGTGGTGGTGTTCGACCCCGACCACGTCGACACCGAGGTTCCCGAGCTGGCACGACTGGGCGTCGACCCGATCGCCGAACCGTTCGACGTCACCGTGTTGCGCACGGCGTTCGGCACGACCTCGCGGGCGCTGAAGCCGCTGCTGCTGGACCAGCACGTCGTGGCCGGCATCGGCAACATCTACGCCGACGAGATCCTGCACCGGGCCCGCTTGCGGCCGGATCGGCCGGCATCGAGCCTCGACCGCCGTCGACTCGCGCGCTGCAGCGTTCGATCGTGGACGTGCTGACCGAGGCGATCGACTTCAGGTGGGTCGACACTCGGCGACGCTCAGTACGTCGACCTGATGGGTGAAGCCGGTTCGTATCAGGACGAACATCGCGTGTACGGACGTGGGGGAGAGCGTTGCGTGAGCTGTGGTCGCGGGTGGGTGCGCCGGTCGGTCAGCGGCGGGCGAGGAACGCACTGGTGCCCGATCTGTCAGCGCTGACAGGCGACGCTCGGGCTGCGAACATGGGCATATGCGGCTCACACCTCGCTACGGCCCGACTCCGATCCTCACGCTCGACGGCGATCCTGCTGCGGTGGCCGCGCCGACGATCCGGCAGCGGCGACGCTTCCTCACGATGATCGAACACCTGACCGACGACGAGTGGGCGCGTCCGAGCAGGTGCGACGGATGGTCGGCGCGAGACGTCGCTGTTCATCTCGCCTCGACGAACGCCTTCTGGGAGGTCTCGATCCGGTCCGGGATCGATGGTGCGCCAACGGAAATGCTCGCGGCGTTCGACCCGTTGCCACCCCTGCCCGGATGGTCGAGGCTTCGACGCTGAGTACCGACGAGATCGTCGAGACGTTCGCGGCGTCGTCGGAGTCACTTGCCGATCTGCTCCTCGAACTGGATGCGGCCGACTGGACGGCGCAGGCCGAGGCGCCGCCCGGCCACGTCGGCGTCGGCGCGGTCGGTGCACCACGCGCTGTGGGACTCGTGGATCCACGAACGCGACATCGCCGTCCCGCTCGGTCGGACACCGGAGGTGGAACCCGACGAGGCGATCGCCAGCCTGCGTTACGTCGCGGCGCTCTCGCCGGCGGTGGCGCTCGCGGCCGGCGCCTCGGGGACGGCCGGGTTCGACGTCTCGGTGTCCGACCCGAACGCCGAGTTCCACGTTGCGATCTCCGGCGACGTGGTCGTGACCGACCGGGACGTCGGGACTCGGCTTCCAGACTCGACCGGCTCGTGCGTCGACCTCTCGAGGCATTGAGCTTGCGCCGCCCACTCGATCGGATGATTCCGGACGAGCTCGACTGGGCCTTCGTGGATTGGGTGCAGCCTTCGACCGCTGAACTGCGAGGGTGCGGGTGCTGCCGGCACTTCGCGGGGTAACTTCGCTGCTGCTGTGTTCCTGAAGAGTCTCAACCTCAAGGGGTTCAAGTCGTTCGCCGACAGCACCACGATGGTGCTCGAACCCGGGGTCACCGTCGTCGTCGGCCCCAACGGGTCGGGCAAGTCCAACGTCGTCGACGCCGTCGCCTGGGTGCTCGGAGCGCAGGCCCCCAAGGCGGTTCGCTCCCAGAAGATGGACGACGTGATCTTCGCCGGCACCGCGTCCCGGCCGGCGCTCGGGCGTGCCGAGGTGAGCATCACGATCGACAACTCCGACGGCACGCTGGGCGTGGAGCTCAGCGAGGTCACCGTGACCCGCGTGCTGTTCCGCACCGGGGACTCCGAGTATGCGATCAACGGGGTTCCCTGCCGTCTGCTCGACGTCCAGGAACTCCTCTCCGATGCCGGCGTCGGCCGCCAGCAGCACGTGATCGTCAGCCAGGGCCAGATCGACGCTGTGCTCAACGCCCGACCCGAGGAGCGCCGGGCGATCATCGAAGAGGCGGCCGGCGTCCTCAAGTTCCGCAAGCGCAAGGAGAAGGCGGAACGTCGACTCGACGCCACCGAAGCCAATCTGTTGCGCGTCCAGGACCTGCTGCGCGAGGTTCGTCGCCAACTGCGCCCGTTCGAGCGTCAAGCACAGGCCGCCGAGCGTCATGGTTCGTTGATCACCGAACTCACCGAGGTCAAGACGTACGTGTCGGGTCGCGAGATCGCGTCGTGGCGGGCGAAGCTCGAAGCGCTCGCGGCCGACTCGACTCGAGAGTGCCGCTGCCGAGTCCGAGCTGAAGTCGGCGCTCGCCGCGCTCGACACCCAGGTGATGGCGATCGAGGCACAGCTGTCGGCTCGTGGCGCGAGCGACGTCAGCGACCGGCTGGTGCACGTCGAGCAACTCCGTGAACGTGCGCGAGGGCTCTCCGCGGTCCTGGTCGAACGTCGCCGATCGTTGGAGCGCGACAAGGGCCAGCTGCTCGACGCCGGCGTGGTTGCCAACCTCGAGGCCGATGCAGCTCGATTTCGGGCCGAACTCGACGACGTCGTGGTGGCGCTCGCGGAGATCGAACCGGCATCGGAGACCCTGCTCGCCGACGAGGAGAGGCTTCCGCATCGAACGCTCGAAGATGATGGAGGCAGTCGGTTCCGACCAGACCGGTTCGCAGGCGGCCAGTGCTGCCGCCGAAGTTCGCGGCGAGCTGCGCTCGGTCCGTTCGTCGCTCGAACGGTCCACGGGCGATCTTCGTCGATTCCGCGAACGCTTCGAGTCGCTCGCAGCGAAGCGGGATGCGGCGGCGGAACGTGCGGTGAGGTTCCGGACCGAATGCGACGAGGCGGGAGCCATCGAAGAGCCGCTCGTCGGCGAAGTGGAACTGGCCGAGACGGCCCTCGCCGAGGCCGTCGCCGGCCACGAGGCGCGCCAGTCGTTGCGCAACGATGCTGCTGAGGAAGCTTCGCGTTGCACGGCCCGGGTGGAAGCGCTCGAGCTCGCACTCGACGCTGCTCGGGCTCGTGCGGGAGCCGAACGTCTCGCCGGTGTCGACGGGGTGCTCGGGACCCTGCTCGACCTGATCGAGATCGATGCCGGGTGGGAGCCCGCTGTCGAGGCGGCGCTCGGTGAGTCGCTGACCGCAGTGGTGGTCGATGACCCGTCGGCAGGGCGCCGAGCGCTCGACGCGCTGCGCAGTTCCGACACGACCGGCGCCGTGATCGCACTCGGCACGCGCCCGGCGGGGCAGCCGCGTCCGGATGTCGGCGATGCCGTTCGTCCGCACGCCCGTTCCGCTCGCCCTGGTGTCGACGCGCTGCTCGATGGGCTGCTCGGCTCGGCGGTGCGGGTCGATGAGTTGGGCGCTGCCGTCGATGCCGCGTTGAGCCATCCCGACGCGGTCGTCGTCACGGCGGCCGGTGACCGCCTCGGTCTCAGCGGATGGAGGGTCGGTGCTGCTGGCAGCGGTGCGACCGCCGCGGCGCTCGATGATGCGCTGGAACGGGCTCGTGCGGCACGCGATGCACTCGGGAGCGCAACCGAGGCGGTCGCCGGATCCGAACGCGGCGTTGCAGACCGCCCGTTCGGCCGAAGCCGAGCTCGTGCGTCGCCTCGATGCCAACGATGCCCGCTTCAGCGCTGCGTCCGAGGGGCTTGCTCAGGCGCAGCGCGAGCATCGTGAGGTCGAGGCGGAACTGGAGAACCTCGAACGGTCGATCGACGACGTCACCGCCAACATCGTGCGCGACGAGCAACGCATCGGCGAGCTCGACGCGCTGCTGCCGGCGCTCGAGTCCGATGAACAGGCCGAGGCGGACGCCGCTCGGGCTCGTGGGGAACTGCGCGCCGAACTCGAAGCTCGTGCGGCTGCGCTCGCCTCGCGACGAAAGGATCTCGAGGTTCACAACGCCGGGCTCCACGAACGCCAGCAGCTCCTCGAGCGACGGCTCGACGAGACCGAACGCCGTCTCGCGGCGGACGCCGAGGCGCGCATCGCGGCGGAAGGGCAGCGGCTCACGATCGAGCGGGACATCGGCGCCATCGACCGCCTCGCCGCACGGGTGGCGGCGCATCGCGACATCATCGAGGTGTTGCACACCGACCTGGTCGAACAGCGCCGTCGGCAGAGCGACGAGGTGCGTGGGCTCACCACCGAACTCGACCAGCACCGTCGCGAACGCAGGCGAGAAGGAAGCACGCGCTCGACTCGTCCCGCGAGCGGGCGCGGCAGGCGGAACTGGGCGAGGCCGAAGCCAAGCTGCGCCTGGAGACGGCGATCGAGACACTGCGGCGCGACCTCGACATCGAGCCGGCGGTGGCCGAAGCGGCACCGATGCCGGTGCTCCCCGACGGCGCCACACCCGCTGGCCGTGTGCGCGAACTCGAACGTGAGCTCCGACTTCTCGGGCCGATCAACCCGCTGGCGCTGGAGGAGTTCAACGAGTTGCAGGCTCGGCACACGTTCCTCGAAGAGCAGCTCGAAGACGTTCGCTCGACCCGCCGCGAACTGTCGCGGGTCATCGCCGCGGTCGACACCGAGATCCAGAACGTGTTCGCGTCGGCGTTCGCTGACGTCAGCGAGAACTTCACGCAGTTGTTCGGTCTGTTGTTCCCGGGCGGAGTGGGCAAGCTCAAGCTCACCGTCCCCGACGACCTCCTCAACACCGGTATCGAGGTCGAGGCCAAGCCGAGCGGCAAGAACGTCAAGAAGCTCTCGTTGCTCTCTGGTGGCGAGCGCAGCCTCACTGCGCTGGCGTATCTCTTCGCGGTCTTCCGCTCTCGGCCATCGCCGTTCTACGTGATGGACGAGGTCGAGGCGGCCCTCGACGACGTCAACCTGCACCGCTTCCTCGGCCTGATCCAAGAGTTCCGCAAGGACGCGCAGCTGATCGTGGTGTCACACCAGAAGCGCACGATGGAAGCTGGCGATTGCCTGCTGGGCGTGAGCATGCAGCCAGGCGGCTCCAGCAAGGTCGTCACCGAACGCGTCACCGCCAGCTGACCTCGCGCGAGCCCGGTCCTGCGAGAACAGCCCGGCGGCACGGCCGGTAGCGTCGTTGGACGATGGGTATCGAGATCCTGTTCCTGATCCTGGCGGTCGCGGTCGTCGCCTTCGGCGTCGGCGTCATCGTCGTGAGCCGCCGCAATGCCGCGTCGACGTCCGCGCCGCCGGCGCGACCCGCTCGACCGACGACCCCGCCCCCCGAACCAGCGGGAGACGGGGACGTGCTCGTCGCCGAGCCCCCGGTCGAGGAGGCTGTCGAGGCCGAACCGGAACCCGCCAAGCCGGCATCGCTGCGTGACCGCTTGTCCAAGGCGCGGCTCGCGTTCACCGGCGCGTTCGCCGGGGTGCTCGGCCGCAGCGGCATCACCGAAGAGAGCTTCGAGGACCTGGAGGAGGCGCTGTTGCGCGCCGACGTTGGTGTGGGCGTCACCACCGAGCTGCTCGACGGTTTGCGTGCCAAGGTCGACGCGAAGGAGATCACGGAGCCACAGGCGCTGCTCGATGAACTCGAGGCCGAGATGGTGTCACGTCTCGAGGGGTCCGATCGTTCGCTGACCTTCGAGCCCGGTGAGCCCGGCAGCCCGAACGTGTGGATGTTCGTCGGGGTCAACGGTGTCGGCAAGACCACCACGATCGGCAAGCTGTCCAACCAGCAGATCCGCGACGGCCGAAGCGTCTTGATGGCTGCGGGCGACACGTTTCGTGCGGCCGCCGCCGAACAGCTGACCACGTGGGCCGAGCGATCCGGCGCCGAGATCGTCCGGGGCGCTGAAGGCAGCGATCCGAGCGCCGTGATCTTCGACGGGGTCGAACGGGCCTCCTCGCGCAACATCGAACTCGTGATGGCCGACACTGCGGGCCGCTTGCACACGAAGTCGAACCTGATGGAGGAGCTGAAGAAGGTCCGCCGCGTCGCCGAGAAGGGCGCCGGTCGGGTCACCGAGACGCTCCTGGTGATCGACGCAACGACCGGCCAGAACGGTTTGACGCAAGCGCGCGAGTTCGGGGAAGCCACCAACGTGACCGGCGTGGTGTTGACCAAGCTCGACGGATCGGCCAAGGGCGGCATCGTGTTCGCCATCGAGACCGAGCTCGGTATCCCGATCAAGCTGGTCGGCATCGGCGAGACGATCGAGGATCTGATCCCATTCGATCCCGCCGAGTTCGTCTCGGCCCTCGTCGAGCCCTGATCCGCGGGACCTGCGGGCTTCGGGCCGGAGCTGGGCGCCTGACAGACTGACGCGATGACGACGCTCGAATCGCGCCCCGACGCTGCTGCCACCGATCCCGAGATCCGCGAGGTGACCGAGGCCATCGACGCACTGCTCGCCGAGAACGACCCCACCAGGATGGACAACGTCGAGTTCCGCGGTGCCCGCTACGACGCCGGACTCGCCTGGGTTCACTTCCCGAAGGGCTACGGCGGGCTCGGCGTGCGTCCCGAGCTGAACAAGCTCGTCGACGCCCGCATGAAGCAAGCAGGAGCGAAGCCGACCGAGCCGGTGAGTTTCTTCATGGCGCTGGCCGGACCGACCATCGTCACCCACGGCAGCCACGAAACCAAGGAACGATTCCTGCGCCCGATGTTCACCGGTGAGGAGATCTGGTGCCAGCTGTTCTCGGAGCCCGGCGCCGGCTCCGACTTCGCCGGGCTCGCCACCAAGGCCGAGCGCGACGGCGACGAGTGGATCGTCAACGGCCAGAAGGTGTGGAACACGATGGCTCACCTGGCCGACTTCGGGATGCTCGTGACCCGCACCGATCCCGAGGCCCCCAAGCACAAGGGCATGACGTACTTCGCGCTCGACATGCATGCCGACGGCGTCGAGGTGCGACCGCTGCGACAGATCACCGGGGAGGCCGAGTTCAACGAGGTCTACATGACCGACGTCCGCGTTCCGGACGCCCATCGGATCGGTGAGGTCGGCGAGGGCTGGCGCGCCAGTCTCACGACGCTCATGAACGAGCGCAACGCGATCGGCACCGGGAGCGGTGCGGGAAGCGGGTCGGTGGCGCGCCGCGGCGCGGCTGCCAACGACGCCATCGAGATCTGGAAGAGCCTCGACCCCTCCGAGCAGGACGGCGCCCGCAAGGACCGGCTGATGCAGCTGTGGTGCCAGGCCGAGGTCAACCGCCTGACCAATCGCCGTGCCGGTGAGAACGCGAAGGCCGGCAACCCGGGCCCGGAGATGACGATCGCGAAGCTGGCCTTCTCCGAGCTCAACAAGCCGCTCTACGAGTTCTGCATCGACCTGATGGGCGCGGACGCGCTGATCGGTTACGACTACACGTTCCGGCGCCCCGGCGATCTCGACATCACCGGCGGCACGCACGGGACCCGGTACTCGTTCATGCGCGTCCGAGCGAACTCGATCGAGGGTGGGACGTCGGAGATCCTCCGCAACATCATCGGCGAACAGGTCCTCGGCCTCCCGGGCGAACCCCGCGTCGACAAGTCGGTTCCCTGGAACGAAGTCCCGCGCAACTAGCCGCCGCTAACCTCGGGGGCCTGATGTTCGACAACCTGTCCACCCGACTCGAAGGCATCGTCAAGAAGATCCGCGGCAAGGGCCGGCTGACGGAGGCCGACGTCGACGAGGTGATGAAGGAGATCCGCACCGCGCTCCTGGAAGCCGACGTCAACGTCACCGTCGTCCGTTCGGTGTGCAACCGGATCCGCGAGACCGCCATCGGCGCCACTCGCTCGGCCGCCCTCGACCCTGCCCAGCAGGTGGTCAAGGCCGTCAACGACGAACTGACGCGGGCCCTCGGCGGCGAGACACTCACGATCACCTACGCTTCCAAGCCGCCCACGGTGGTGCTGATGGCCGGCCTGCAGGGCTCCGGCAAGACCACCAACTCGGCCAAGTTGGCGACGTGGTTCAAGGGGCAGGGTCGCCAGCCGTTGCTCGTCGGCGCCGATCTTCAGCGCCCGGCCGCCGTCGAACAGTTGCGCACGCTCGGGCGCCAGATCGACGTCCCCGTCTTCTCCGATCCGTCCGACCCGGTCCGGGCCTCGGCGGCGGGTCTCGAAGAGGCGAAGCGCCTCGGCCGCGACGTGGTGATCGTCGATACCGCCGGTCGCTTGTCGATCGACGCCGAGATGATGGAGCAGGTCCGTCAGATCTCTGCAGCGGTCGAGCCGGACTACACCTTCCTCGTCGTCGATGCCATGACCGGTCAGGACGCCGTCCAGACCGCTGAAGCGTTCCATGAGACGCTGCAGATCGACGGCGTCATCATGTCGAAGATGGACGGCGACGCACGCGGTGGCGCAGCGCTGTCGGTCAAGGAGGTCATCGGTCGTCCGATCGCGTTCGCCTCGACCGGCGAGAAGCTCACCGAGTTCGAGCAGTTCCACCCTGACCGGATGGCCGGGCGCATCCTCGGCATGGGCGACATGCTCACGCTGATCGAGCAGGCTGAACGGGCCTTCGAAGCCGACCAGGCCGAGCAGGCCGCCGCGAAGCTGATGGAGGGGCAGTTCACCCTCGACGACTTCCTCGAACAGATGCAGCAGATCAAGAAGATGGGCTCGCTCGGGAACCTGATGGGGATGATGCCGGGCATGCCCAAGGAGCTCAAGGGCGCCAAGATCGACGACGACGACCTCAAGCCGATCGAAGCGATCATCCGCTCGATGACCCCCGAGGAACGAGCGACACCGGTGATCATCAACGGCAGCCGCCGACAACGCATCGCCAACGGCTCGGGCACGGAGGTCGGCGACGTCAACCGGCTGGTCAAGCAGTTCGGCGAGATGCAGAAGATGATGAAGAAGATGGGGATGGGCGGCCCCGGTGGCGGTCGGCCCGGCAAGGGAAAGAAGGGCAAGAAGGGCCGCAAGGGTTCCGGCCCGAAGGGCCGTGGCCTTCCTCCGGGGCTCCTCGATCCCAACGCCACCGGTGGAATGGACATCCCGGGGCTTCCGGGAATGCCGAACATGCCCGGCCTGCCAGGCGTTCCCAACCGCTGATCCACTCAGAACGTCCGGTCGGCGGGCGAGGGGATTCCAGCGCCCGCCGCTAGCCTTGCAACGTTCTCATTTGCACCCAGGAGTATCGATTTCACATGGCAGTCAAGTTGCGGCTCACCCGCATCGGCAAGAAGAAGCAGCCCCAGTACCGCATCGTCGCGGCCGACGCCCGCTCGCCGCGTGATGGCCGATTCATCGAGATCCTCGGTCATTACGATCCTCGCCAGGACCCGTCGGTGCTCACCGTCGACAACGACAAGGCCGTGAAGTGGCTCGCCGAGGGTGCGCAGCCGACCGAACGGGTCGCCAAGCTGCTCCAGATCTCGGGCGCCATCGAGCAGTTCGAGGCCGCCAAGGCAAGCAAGTGAGCGACGTCGACACCGACACCGCCGCCGAGCCGTCCGACGAATTGGCGCCGACGGCCGTTGCCGTCCTGACGCACATCGTCAAGTCGCTCGTCGACGATCCCGACTCCGTCACCGTCGAGGTCGACGATTCGGGCCGTCGTCCGACGCTCAACGTTCGGGTCGGCGAAGGCGAGCTCGGACGCGTGATCGGCCGCCGGGGCCGCACCGCATCGAGCATCCGCACGGTCACTCGTGCTGCTGCGAGCAAAGACGATGTCGAAATCGACATCGAGTTCCTCGACGACTGAGCTGAGCTCTTGACCGACGACGGCTTGCTCGAAGTCGGTCACATCCGCCGCGCGCACGGCTTGCGTGGTGACGTGTTCGTCCAGTTGCTCTCGGATTCCGACGTCCGCGTGGCGCCGGGCAGCGAGTTGTTCGCGAACGGAGAGCGACTCGTCGTCGAGTCGTCACGGATCGCCTCCAACGGCCGGCGGGTGGTGAAGTTCGCCCAGATCGCCGACCGCACGGCGGCCGAAACCTACGCGAACCGGGTGCTCCGGGGTCGTCCGATCGAGGACCCGGACGCATTGTGGGTGCACGAGATGATCGGGCGTCGAGTCGTCGACGCCGAGGGCACCGACCGTGGCCTGTGCGTCTCGGTTCTCGCGAACCCCGCTGCCGACCTCCTCGAGCTCGACACGGGTGCACTCGTCCCGTCGAACTTCGTGGTGTCCATCGACGCCGACACGATCCACGTCGACACCCCCGACGGTCTCTTCGACCTGGACTCGTGATGCCTGGATCCCCCAGTCCGGGTCTCGGGGAACCGCCTGACGCCCTTCGGATCGACGTCTTTTCGTTGTTCCCCCGACTCGTCGACGGCTTCTGCTCGGAGAGCCTGCTCGGCAAGGCCCGCGGCCAGGGCCTGCTCGATCTGCGCTGTCACGACATTCGTGAGCAGACCACCGACGTCCACCGCACCGTCGACGATGCGCCGTTCGGCGGGGGAGCCGGCATGGTGATGCGAGCGCAACCGATCTTCGAGGCCGTCGAAACGGTCGGCCCGCCCCGACCGTTGCTGTTGCTCGGCCCTGGTGGACGGCGATTCGATCAGGCAATGGCTGCCGAACTCGCCGCCGGTGAAGGGTTCAGCTTGCTGTGCGGGAGGTATGAGGGCGTCGATCATCGGGTGCGTCAGCATCTCGTCGACGGTGAGGTGAGCGTCGGTGACGTGGTGCTCAGCGGGGGCGAGGTGGCGGCCTGTCTGATGATCGAGGCCGTCACGCGGCTGCGTGACGGGGCGATGGGCAACGCGGTCAGCACGATCACCGAGAGCTTCGGCGAATCCGGTCTGCTCGAGGAGCCGCAGTTCACCCGCCCGGCGGAGTTCCGCGGGTGGGACGTCCCCGAGATCCTGCGCAGCGGAGACCACGCCCGCATCGAACGGTGGCGCCGCGCCCAGCGGCTCCATCGGACGCTTCGCGATCGTCCCGACCTGATCGAGCAACGGGGTGGGCTGTCGACAGATGACACGCGACTGTTGGAAGAGTTCCCTGCCGTCCCGTATCATTGACGGGCCCCATCGGCGCGAGCGTGCGTCCGTGATCAGCGCACAGAAATTGCATCGGCCATCCGGCTCGCATCCAGACTCGCAGCCCAGACAACGCAGGTAGACGCCATGAAAGCCACTGACCTCATCGACAACGACTCGATCCGCGACGACATCCCCGATTTCCAGGCGGGTGACGAGCTGAAGGTGCACGTCCGCGTCGTCGAGGGCGGCAAGGAGCGCATCCAGGTGTTCCAGGGTGATGTCATCGGCCGTCAGGGCGGTGGGCTGCAGGAGACCTACACGGTCCGCAAGCTCAGCTACGGCGTGGGAGTCGAGCGCACCTTCCCGTTGCACACGCCGACCGTGCAGAAGATCGAGGTCGTCAAGCGTGGCGACGTCCGCCGGGCCAAGCTGTACTACCTGCGCGACCGCAAGGGCAAGGCCGCCAAGATCCGCGAGAAGCGCGACTTCTGAGGTCTCGGGCTCGCCGAGTGCGAGCCGTTCGGCGCCCCCTGGGCGCCTTGATCGGGCATCCGGCCCCTCCTGACGACACGACGGAGGTCTGCGATGCCCGAACACCGATCCCCTCGACGAGATCTGTCCAACCGCGCACGAGGACGGTGGGGCGAAGAACTGGCCGCCGCTCACTATCGCCGTCTCGGAGCCGACGTCGTCGATCGGAACTGGCGATCGACGACCGGCGAACTCGATCTCATCGTGATCGACGGATCGACCTACGTGTTCAGCGAGGTCAAGGCTCGACGCTCGTCCGACTTCGGACCTGCGTCGGCGGCCGTCACCGTCGCCAAACAGCGTCGGATCCGTCAGCTCGCGGTCGAGTGGCTCCGCGCCCACGACGTGCACGCCCGATCCATACGGTTCGACGTCGTGGCGATCACCGGCACCGACCTCGAACTGATCACGGACGCGTTCTGACCGCCCCGCCGCCACAGCGGTGACACGTCCACGACGTGCCTGGTGCATCGCGTACGTCAGCCGGCGAGGGCCCAGATCAGGAGTCCGAGCGAGACCACCAGCGCTGACGCGACGAGCACGTAGTCGGCTGGCTTCGCTCTGAACTTCCGGTACGGGTTGAGTCCCACGTCGGTCAGTATCGTCGCCCGACATGGCCTCTGACACCCGCGAGCTCGAATCGATCACCGTTGAACGCACCGACGGGGTCGTCACGATCACCCTTCGGCGGCCGGAGAAGAAGAACGCGGCGGACGCCGCCATGTGGAACGAACTCCTCGACGAGTTCCGGTCGATCGCGTTCGAACCCGGCCGACCGGGCGGTCGTACTCACCGGGGCCGGCGGCAACTTCTGCTCGGGAGCCGACCTCTGGCAGGGCGGCTCCGGCGATGAGCCGCCGCCGCACCAGCTCACGGCGATGCGTCACATCACCGATGTCTGCCTTGCGCTGCACCGCATTCCGCAACCGACGGTGGCCAAGGTGCGCGGCGTCGCCGTCGGCGCCGGGCTCAACATGGCGCTGTCGTGCGACCTGATCGTGGCATCGGAGGACGCACGCTTCTCGGAGATCTTCGCCAAGCGTGGTCTCAGCCTCGACTTCGGTGGCTCGTGGCTGCTGCCCCGACTCGTCGGCATGCACCGGGCCAAGGAGCTCGCGTTGCTCGCCGAGATCATCGATGCGTCGCGGGCGGCCGAGATGGGTCTCGTCAATCGGGTGCTGCCGGAAGAGGAACTCGACGCGTTCGTCGACGACTGGGCGAGTCGGCTCGCAGGTGGCCCGCCGATCGCGCTCGCAATGTCGAAGCGGTTGCTGAACAACTCGATGCACGTCACGCTCGAAGAGGCGCTCGACGACGAAGGGCTGTCGCAGACCGTCAACTTCGGTACCAAGGACACCATCGAGGCGATCAAGGCCTTCATGGAGAAGCGCGACCCCGTCTTCGAAGGGCGCTGACGACGGGGAGGTCAGTGGGCTCGACCGGTTCCGTCGGGAGGTGTGACCTGTGGCGCGGGCCGCGCCGTCGGGGTGGGGTGGGCGTAGCGTCGCTCGTTGAGCGCTGTGAGTGAATCGGCGTCGTACGCCGATCTCCCCGAGGTGCCATGTCCATTTCCACGATCTCTTCGCCGCGCGCCCGGTTCCTGCCGGGTGGCCGCTCCGAGTGGTTCACCGACCCGAGGACGAACCTGCTGTCGGGTCTCGTCGTCGCCCTCGCGCTGATTCCCGAGGCGATCTCGTTCTCGATCATCGCCGGGGTCGACCCGAAGGTCGGCCTGTATGCATCGTTTTCGATCGCGATCATCATCTCGTTCTCGGGTGGCCGCCCCGGGATGATCTCCGCCGCGACGGGCGCAATGGCGCTCGTGATCGTGCCGCTGGTGGAGGAGTACGGCGTGGGCTACCTCTTCGCCGCGACGGTGCTCGCCGGCTTCTTGCAGGTGGGCCTCGGGTACCTCGGCGTCGGCGAGCTCATGCGGTTCATCCCGCGGACGGTGATGACCGGGTTCGTGAACGCCTTGGCGATCCTGATCTTCCTCGCCCAGGTGCCTCACATCCTGCTCAACGGTGACGACGCCGACTCGAGTCAGTTCTGGCTGAACCTGCTGTTCATCGCCGTCGGTCTCGCGATCATCTACGGCCTGCCTCGCCTGACGACGGTGGTGCCGTCGCCGCTCGTTGCCATCGTGCTCCTGGCCGTCGGGGCGATCGTGTTCGACCTCCGACTCCCGACCGTCGGTGACATGGGCGACCTGCCCGGGTCGCTTCCGTTGCCGTCGCTCCCCGATGTGCCGTTCAACCTCGACATGCTGCTGGTGATCCTGCCGTTCTCGATCACGCTCGCCCTCGTCGGCCTGCTCGAGTCGCTGCTCACCGCCCAACTGCTCGACGACCTCACCGACAGCGACTCCGACAAGAACCGCGAGTCGCGTGGCCAGGGCATCGCCAACGTGGCGACGGGCTTCCTCGGCGGGATGGCCGGGTGCGCCATGATCGGGCAATCGATGATCAACTACAAGACCGGCGGGCGCACCCGCCTGTCGACCCTGGCCTCGGGCGTGTTCCTGATCGTCCTGATCCTCGCGCTCGGCGACTTTGTCGCCCAGATTCCCATGGGGGCGCTCGTCGCCGTGATGGTGATGGTGTCGGTGAGCACGTTCAACTGGCACAGCGTCGCTCCCGACACGATCCGCGTCATGCCGAGGACCGAGACGATCGTGATGCTGGCGACCGTCGCCATCACGGTGCTCACGCACAACCTCGCCTACGGCGTCGGCGCCGGCGTGGCATTGTCGGCGGTGTTCTTCGTTCGTCATGTCTCACACGTGGTCAACGTCACCAGCGTGGTCGACCCGGACAACGTCGAACGGCTCTACGACGTGAGCGGTGAGCTGTTCTTCGCCTCGACGAACGATCTGGTGCACTCGTTCGACTACGACGCCGTCGAGGTCAGCCGAGTCGAGATCGACTTGAGCAACGCTCGGATCTGGGACACCTCTGCGGTGGTCGCCCTCGACGCGGTGGTCGAGAAGTTCTCCGAGCGGGGAATCAGCGCCGAACTCGTCGGGCTGAATGTCCACTCCGAACGGCTGCATCGCAGCGCGAGTGGTCGATCCGGCGGTGGCCACTGACCTGAATCGGCTCGGGTCTGCGCCTGCGGCGGCCGCAGGCTGCCGGCTCGGCGGCGATCGTGCTCGTTAGCCTGGCGGAGATGACACCACGGCAACGACGCGTCGGCCGGTTCGGCCTGCTCTGCGCGTTGCCGATCGTCATCTCGATCGTCGGCACCACGGTGGGTGCGGCCCCGCCGGACGATCCCGTCCCGGTGACGCTTCCGCCGGAGAACCCGCCACCGGAACCCGAGGTCCAGACCGGCTCGTTGATCCCCGTCCCTGTTGGATGTCCGGTTCCCGATCCCGCTGCGGCGGTGTTCACCGGCACGATGATCGGCAAGGACGACGTCACTCAGGTCGTGCGGTTCCGCATCGACCAACTCCGTGCGGGCTCGGCGGATCCCTGGGCCGTGAACGGCCTGATCGACGTTCGGTACGGGGAGGACTACCGGTTCCTCGTCAAGGGCGAGCAGTACCTGGTCGGGGCAGGTCTCGACCCTGTCTACGGGGTGCTGGCATCGACCGTGAGGCCGCCGGAGCCCACCTTCGGCGGCAACGACGTGGTCGGTGTCGATGACCTCGCCGTCGACTGTCCCACCCTCGACGACCCCATCAGGACGCTGCACGTCGATGGCACCAGCGTCGACTCGGGCGTCCTCAGCTTGATGACCGAGGATCGACGGCTCCTGCTGGCAACACTCGCCGTGCCGACGATGATCGTGTTCGCGGTACTGCTCGGTCTGGTGCTGCTGCGTCTGTTCGGTGGCATCGCCTTTCGCGGTGTGTTCCAACTCGGCCGAGCTGCGGTGACGCCGGTGCCGGACCACCGCGCCGTGCGGGTGCGGACGCATCGGCCGCGGCGACCCCGATGTCGGGTCGACGCCGCCCGAGGAGTGACCGTCAGCGGACCGCCCGTGCGACCTCGTCGATCGCGTCGACCCAGTCGTCGATCTCGATCTGCTCGGCGTCGTCGTTCGGCGAGCACCGCACGAGGACGCCGCCGATGATCGGTTCGCCGAGTGCGGCGGCGAGCGCCGCGCCGTAGGCGGCGAGCTGCAGTCGGTACCGCCCGATGCGTTCGGATGACTGGACTGGCCCCGACCACTGGTCGGTCTTGTAGTCGACGATCACGAGCCCGTCGGGAGTCCGCACCAGCAGGTCGACGTAGCCCTCGAGCACTCGATCACCGATCGGTGCTGCCACGAACAGTTCGCGCCAGTGCTGGGCACCAGCGACGACGCTCTGCACGATCGGGGTGGACAGCGCTGACCGAGCGAGCGCGGCCACCTGGGTTTCGAGTCCGATGACGCCTTCGGCAGCACACTGGGCGCGGGCGAGATTCTGGATGTCGGCGCCGGTGGCCAGATCGCAGAACTGCAGCACCCCGTGGACGGCACGGCCGATGCTCGTGCCGTAGCGGCCCCGCTGCCACGGTGGGAGTTCGACGTTCACCGGCCGCTTGTCGAGGCCCGGGTCGTCGATCTCGTCGCGCTCGCTCGTTGCCGCCAGTTCTTCCGACAGCCGGGTGGCGGCGATACCTGTGCGCCGAGACGCAGCGGCGAACACCCGAGTGCGTTCAGTTGCCCAGGCGCCGCGGTCGGCCCAGTCCACGGTGTGTGACTCGGTGGCCGCCGCGGACACGGGTCGCAGTTCGACGTCGGCGGTTCCGGCGCCCGACGACGGCTCGGCGGCGCCCGCCGTGTACAGCAGCTCGGCCGAGGTCAGCGGCCCCCAGTCGTCATAGTCGGCGTTGTTCTTGGTCGGTGCACCACGGTGCAGCGACACGACCAGGTGATCGACCGCGCGAGTGCATGCGACGTACAGCAGGCGACGGCGTTCGGCGTCGCCCATCTGCTCGTCGATCGGCTGCTGGGCCACGAAGACGCCGTCGTCACCGCGACCGGCGAGCATCCACGTGTCGTTGGCCCACACCACACCGTTGGTGACGGCGCGGCGCGGTTTTGTGGTGAGCCCGGCGACGATCGTGATCGGGAACTCGAGGCCCTTGGCAGCATGGATCGTCATCACCCGAACGGCATCGTGGTCGTTCTCGGGCAGGATCGTGTCGGCGACCCGGCTCTCCGACGCCTGCAGCGTGGCCCACTGGAGATAGCGCCGGACACCGTGGCCACCGGCGTCGGCCCACGCCCTGGCCTGTTCGATCACGAAGCGAAGTCGCCGCCAGACGTCGCGGGCGTCGGGTCCGGCGAGCGCGAGGTCGAACGCCCGGCGTTCGTCGGCCACCGCTGCGAGCAGATCCGCGGCCGACGTGTTCCCGACCCGTTCGGCGACCGACCTGATGTGGCCGATCGAATCGGCCACGGGATGGTCCGCCAGAGCAGTCGGTGGCGCCGCCCAGAGGTTCCAGGTGCCGCCCCCGGACTTCCACTCCCACAGCTCGACGTCGCTGCAGCCGTAGAGCGGGCTGCGCAGCGTCTCGACGAGCGCCAGGGTGTCGGTGGGGTCGTCGGCCGCACGAAGCGCGAGCAGGAGCTGGCGGATCTCGGTCGTGGCGTAGACCACCGAGGAGTTCTCGGCCCGGTAGGCGAGTCCGGCGTGGCGAAGCTCGGCTTCGAGTGACGGCAGCGAGATGCGGGTCGGAAGCAGGATGCAGATGTCACCGGGGCGACATGGGCGTAGTGCGTCGATGGACTCGTCGAACACGGCCCAGCCGTCGGTCAGCGCCGTCGATACAGCGGCGGCGACATCGGTCGCTTCGCGGAGACGGAGGGCGTCGGCCGAGCCGATCTCGGCGTTTCGTTGATTCGCGACGAGGTCGTCGTGACGCTCGACCCCGAGCAACGACACGGTGCCGTGATCGAGACGCGGAGCCGGACGGCACGCGGTCGAGGTGCTGGAACGCCGGTTGTGTGTCGTCCTCGTAGGTGATCAAGCGGCCGAACACGTCGTTGGAGAATTCGATCACGGCGCGGGTCGAGCGGAAGTTCGCCGACAGCCGCACGTTGTCGGCGCCGACCTGCTCGGCTGCCCGCAGATACTGGGAGATGTCGGCTCGCCGGAATCGGTAGATCGATTGCTTGGGGTCGCCGACGATGAACAGTCGGCCGGGGATGGGCCGCAGGTCACGCCAGGATCGGTGCTCGGCGGAGTCGGTCGAGGCGAGCTGGGCCGGGTCGTCGGGATCGGCGGTCAGACGGACGGCGATCTCGAGCTGGATCGGGTCGGTGTCCTGGAACTCGTCGAGGAGCACGCGTTCGTACCGTTCGTGCAGGAGTCGGCGGATGTGGGCGTGGTCGCTGAGGAGACGTCGGGCGAGCACGAGGAGGTCGTGGAACTCGAGTTGCCCCGACGACGCCCGTTCGGTTGCCCCATCGAGGACGAACCGGCCGATGACGGCGCCGAGCAGCAGCCGTCGGTGCCGCTTGACGCTCTCGAGGGCCTCGTGGGCGATCCGTCCGAGTTCGATCTCGTCGGCGCGGGAGTGCTTCGAGCGCATCCGCACCGCCGGGGCCGAAGGCCTTGGTCCACTTCCCCTTGGCGCCCGGAAAGCTCGTGCGCTCGCCCCAGTGGCCGTACTTGTCGTCGAGCGACCAGAGAGCTTCGAGCCTCGTGCGGAGGCTCTGGCTGTGCAGGCCGGAGGTGAGCGCCACGAGTTCGGCGACGGTCTCGACCTGCTTGTCGTCGGGGGGAATCGGCGTGCTCTCGATCCGTGCAGCGAGCTGCACGATCGCCGAGACGTCGAGATCGAGCGGGCCGGGGTCGGACAGCTCGACGCGGTCGTGGACCAGATCCCAGTTCGACCGGAAGTCCTCGGCCATGCGGCGGGCGCCCTTGTCGACCCCGAACCCGTCGAACTCGCACAGCTCGACGAATGCCCGGCCTCCGGCGATCAGACCCGCGGCCGGCTCGGGGTCGTCGAGGAGGTCGTCGAGGAGGTCGTTCCACTGCTCTTCGAACGCGAGGCCGCTCTCGAGTTCGTCGAGCACCGTGAAGCCGGGTGGCAGGCCCGCTTCGATGGGGAAGTCGAACAGGATGCGACGGGCGAACGAGTGCAACGTTCCGATCGGCGCATGGTCGAGACGAGAGAGCGCTGCGTCGGTGTCGGGGCCGGGGTCGGCTTCGAGGCGTTGACGAGTGCGGCTGCGGAGTTCGGCGGCCGCCTTCTCGGTGAAGGTGATCGCGGCGATTCCGGTGATCGGAACGCCTGAACGGACGAGGTTGACGATGCGCGTGAACGAGTGAGCTGGTCTTGCCGGCGCCGGCCCCGGCCTCGACGAACAGCGTGGCGTCGAGGTCGGTGCGGATCCGTTCGCGTTCGGCCTCGTCAGGCGGTTGCGGCGACGTGCCGGCGGGAGCGCACGCGGGTCGGGTCGGTCGTTCCGTTCACGAGGTCGCCTCGTCGGTTCCGAACCACGGCGCCAGGCGGGGGTCGTGATGTTTGCGTTCCCATTCGGCCCAGCGCTCGGCGGTACCGAGACCGTCGGGCTCGCAGTACCGGCAGCCGATGAAGAAGCGCCAGCCCGGCCGTTCCGGGCGGTTGGGGAAGAACCCGGTCTCGATCCCGGCAACGACGAGCGCCAATGCCTCGCTCACTCTGGCGTCGACGTCGGCGCTCATTGCGAAGCCGGGCCGGGCGTAGTCGCCTTTGCGGAGCAGCCCGTACTCGGCGTGGACGGGTGTGGTTGCGTCGCCGAACCGGGCACGGGCGGCGGCGGCGTAACTCGGCAGCTGGAACAGCGTTCCGCCGACGGTGGGATCGTCGGCGGTGAGGTCCTTGAACTTGTCCTTGCCCCCGACTTGTGGTCGGTGACCACGAGACGGCCGTCGCGAGTGCGGTCGACCCGGTCGATCGAACCCTTCAAGCGGATCCGACGTCCGTCGGGCAGCCCGATCGACGCGGTCGTCGTCGGTGCCGAACCGCATCTCGGACGCGAGCACCGTCGACCCCCGTGCGATCACGAGTTCGCTGTCGTGGCGGAGCCAGGTGAGCAGGTCGTCGAGCATGCGCGCTCGCTCGTCGGCCCAGAACGCCGGGCGACCGGTCCGGCCACGGCGCTCCGTTCGCTCGCACACCTCGTCGAAGAACGCAGCGAGCGCTTGCTGGTGGTCGCCGGTCCATCCCTCGGGCCCCGGCTGGGGGAGCGTGCCGTCGACCACGGCCTGGTGGAACAGGTCGAGGGCGGCGTGGTGTGCGGTTCCGCGATCGTGGGCGGTGATACTGATCTCGTCGCCGGGTTCCTCGACCGGCTCGACGTCGAGGAGGTAGCGGTCGAAGTAGGCGTGGGGGCATGCCGTCCACGTTTCGAGCCGGCTGGGACTGACCACGTCGTCGAGCAGGGGCACCCTCGTGGCCGAGAGGTCACCGTCGTACTCGGTGAGGCCGTCATTGCGGCGAGCGTCGATCAGCAGGACGCCGCGCCGCACGATGTCATCGCTCGAGTCGGCTGCATCCTCCGCGAGCGACTGGCCGGCCGCGACGGCCCGGAGTCGATGGCGAAGCCGGTGTTCGGCGGCGCCGGCCGGGAAGACCACCGACGCAACGCCGGCATGATGCGAGGCCACGGTTCGGCGATGGTCAGCCCACGGCGCGATCCACCGCGACAGCTCGACCGACGACGTCGAGCGGAGGTCTCCTCGGGGCGCAGTGAGCGTGACCGCACTGGTGGCCAGTGCGGACAGCAGCACCCGGTGCAGTCGCACAGCGCGAGCGTCGGCGGTGGGGAGACCGGCGAGGGCGCGGTCGGCGTCGGACAGCAACGGGTCGCTCGTGGGGCGCGGTGGCAGGGTCCCTTCGGCCGCCCCGAGGACGATCGCGACATCGACGTCGAGGCCGACTGCGCCGGCGAGCGGTGCAGCGGTGACGCCCTGGCCGACACGCCCCTGCCGTGACGGAACGGCGTCGAGTTCGGCTTCGAGTGTGGTCCGGAAGCGGTGGCGGGTGACCGGCGCGCTGACCGGGTCGAGGTGGCCGAGACGGTCGAGCGCCCCGGTCAGGGCTTCGTAGGCGCGGTACTCGGGTTCGACCAGCCGTTCGATCGTGTGGTGGCCGAGTCGTACATCGAGCTGCTCCGAGCACCAGGTTGCCCACTCGGCCCATGTGCGCGTCGTTGCCGGGTGGCCCAACTGCGTTCGGAGTTCGGCGACGAACGACCGCAGCGACTCCGCCGACGTACCCCACCGCTCGCTGGCGCTCAGCGCGCCGAGTCTGCGGTCCCAGTCGTCGTCTCTCGCCACGCCGGCGTGACGGCTGACGCGCTCCCAGGTGGCGGTGGGCAGGTACTCGCCGTCGGCATCACGCAACGGGAGGTCGGCCAGCATGTCGAACAGGCTGCGACGTCGCAGACCGCGCCGATCGACGTCGAGGAGGTCGAGGACGAGGCGGGGCGCGAGGCGTTCGGCGAGCGTGGTGCCCGGACGGCCGTTCCAGGGGATGTCGGCAGCGGTCAGGTGGTGTTCGACGAGACGGGCATACGGACGTTGAGCCGGCCAGAGCACGGCGATGCGTTCGAACGGTGTGCCGTTGCGGGCGGCCTGGACGACCAGCCGCGTCGCCTCGCGCGCCTCCTCGTCGGCGTCGGTGGTCGAGACGACCGCGACGGGGTGAGCCGACCCGCCGTGGTCGACGAGGTCGCCGGCGGTCACCGTGGCGCCGACCGCATCGACGAGGAGGCGGGTGTCGGCGTCGGCTGCTGGATCGCCGGTGAGCTGAGACACGACTCGGACGTCGATCCGTGCGCCCAGCGCTCGGACGAAGGCGACCGCTCGTCCGGGCAGTTCCAGTGGGAGGTACAGCACCAGGTCGTGCAACCCGTCGGGGACGGCCTGCTCGACCGATCGCGTTGCGGTGGCGTACAGGTCGGCTTCGTCGTACCACTGCGCTTCGAGGGCGCTGGTGATCGCCGAGCTGACCCGGGCGGCCTGGCGGCCGCGCAGGGACTCGTCGCGCAGTCGCGCGACTGCTGTCGGGTCGGCGAGGCGGAGTTCGGTGTGGAGTTCGCGTAGGGCGACGACGGTGGACGGGTGGGTGGCCACCGGGCCGAAGGGGCCCGGGTCATCGGCGAGGACTCCGGCGATGGTGAGGTCGATCACCGGGGTCGACATCGGTGACCTTCCCGCCGAGGCAAGTTGTGGGCCGGCGATCAGTTCGGCGAGCCGGTTCAACGTGACCATGTCGACGCCTGCGATGCCGCCCTGGCGCCCGAGTGCGCGGCGGGTCATCACGCCGCACGTGTTGGTGGGAACCGCAACGGTGACCGGGGCGAGCGGATCGGCTCCCTTGGCGTCGGCGATCGCGGCTGCCAGTGCGGCGAGCGCCCGTTCGGGGGCCACGAGGGTCGCAGAGATCGGCACGTCACCGATCGTAGAGAAGGGGTGTCCCGGAGTTGATGCCTGCTCGCGGGCGGGCCGTTCCGTGCGCGGCTCGCGGCCGAGACCGAGCACGTGACCGCGCTCGGCGGACCTCTACGATCGTCGTATGCGTGTTCGTCGTGCGACGCTCGAGGATCGACAGTCGATCAGCGTCACTGCGGTGCGGGCGTTCGCCGGTGATCCCGTGATGCGGTGGCTGTACCCCGAGGACGACGTCTTCTTCGCCCCGGGTGGCGAGGTGTTCCGGCCGGCGATGACCGGCTGGATCGGTCTCGGCGAGGTGTGGTGCACCGACGACGGGGCAGGCGTGGCGATCTGGATCCCCCCGGGTCGTCCCGAGATCGACGTCACCGTCGACCCGCCGGCGCCCGAGCCGCCACCGGAGCGGATGGAACGCTTCTCGATCCTCGGTTCGCTGATGGAGGAACACACGCCTGCGGATCCGCACTGGTACCTGCAGTTGCTCGCAACACACCCCGACTGGCAGCGTCGCGGTGTCGGAGCCGCGCCGATGAACGTGATGTTCGAACGAGCCGACGCCGAGGGGCTCCCGTGCTACCTCGAGACCGAAACCGTCGAGAACGTCGCGTACTACCGCCGCCACGGTTTCGACGTGCGCTCCGAATGGGACGTGCCCACCGGCCCCCACATGTGGGGAATGTTCCGCCCGGCTGCCTGACCGGGCCGGTCAGACCCCGCGTGCGGCTTCGGCTCGCTGGCGGAGATCGGCGACGGCGTGTTCGAGGCCTTCGGGGTCCTTGTACAGGGCGCTTCCTGCGATCAGGACGTTCGCACCGGCCGCAGCGGCCCCCGCGATCGTCGGAGGTCCGATGCCGCCATCGACTTCGAGGTCGACGCTGTCGGCGAATCCGGCGTCGTCGATCATCGCTCGGATCTCGGCGATCTTCGGCTCCATCGTGGGGATGTACGCCTGGCCGCCGAAGCCAGGGTTGACCGTCATGACCAGCACCAGGTCGACGAGGTCGAGCACGTGGGCGATCGCCGATGCGGGGGTCGCCGGGTTGAGCGCAACCGCTGCGTTGGCGCCGAGGCCGTTGATGTTGCCGAGCGTGCGGTGGAGATGCGTGCAGGCCTCGGCGTGCACGATCAGACGCGAGCAGCCGGCCTGGATGTACTGCTCGGCCATCACGTCGGGCGTGTACACCATCAGGTGGGCCTCGAACGGGAGAGAGGTGTGCTTGCGGGCCGACGCGATCACGTCGGGGCCGAAGGTGAGGTTCGGGACGAACTGGCCGTCCATGACGTCCCACTGGATCAGGTCGACCCCGGCGGCCTCGAGTGCGGCAACCTCCTCGCCGAGCTTGGAGAAGTCGGCGGGCAGGACGGAGGGGGCGATCTGGATGGGGCGACTCATCGAGGGCGAAACCTAGCTCGCTGCGCCCCCGTCGTCAGTCGTCGTCCGACTTGTCGGCGTGCTCCCACGCCTCGTCGTCCTGCTCCCAGCTCTCGTTGCGTTCTTCGACCTTCGCCTTCCAGTTCTCGGCCTCGTGGCGGCTCGGGTACGGGCCGAGGACATGGTCACCGGCGCCACGCTCGGCCGCCGGAACGGCGATCTCGCGGTTGAGGTCCCAGTACCACTCGGTGTCGGCGCTCATGATCCCAGTGTCGCGCAGCCGCGGATCGATCGAACAGTCGCACCCGTACGCTGGGGGAGTGCAGCTGACACCCGATCGTCTCGTCGCGGGCGGCGACGCCATGGCCCGCGATGCCGACGGGCGCGTCGTGTTCGTCGAAGGGGCACTTCCCGGTGAGGTGGTCGAGGTCGAGATCGAATCGGCCAAGAAGGACTTCGCCCGCGGGCGCGTGGTCGACGTCGTCGAGCCGTCGCCGCTGCGAGATTCGCCGTCGTGCTCGCATCGACGCAACGGGTGCGGTGGCTGCGACTGGATGCATCTGCGGCCCGACGCCCAACTCGATGCCAAGGTCGAGATCGTTCGCGAGTCGTTGCGTCGCATCGGACGTCTCGCACCCGAGGTGGTCGACGGTCTCGTCGAGCGCGGTGGGGCCGTGAGCCAGTTCGGCTATCGCACCACGATCCGGGTCGTCGGCGGCCCCCACGGCTCGGTCGGCTACCGGGCCGCGAACTCGAACGACGTCGTCGAGGTGAGCAGTTGCCCGATCGCCGCATCGAAGCTGTCACGGCTGCTGCCGTCGATCGAGGCCGACGAGGGCGCCGAACTGACGTTGCGCACGTCGGTCGCGACGGGTGCGATCACGGCGATCTGGGACAAGAAGTACCGCAAGAGCATCCGCGGCGTGCCGCCCAAGGTGCACATCGGCGAGCGGGCGTGGCTGACCGAACAGGTCGCCGGCCATGAATTGAGGGTGTCCGCCGGATCGTTCTTCCAATCCGGTCCGCAGGCCGCGGAACTGTTGGTCGCCGCCGTGAAACGAGCCGCTCCTGAGTTGTCGACGGCCCGCCACGCTGTCGATGCCTACGGCGGCGTGGGCTTGTTCGCCGTTGCGGCCATGGAGTCAGCAGAACACGTCACGGTGATCGAGTCGTCGAAGTCGGGATGCCTCGACGCAGAGCACAACCTGGCCGGCCGCGGCGCCAGCGTGGTGCGCGCCGACGTGTCCGGGTGGACCCCGCCGGCCGGAGCCGGACCGACCCGCTCCGTCGACGTCGTCGTGGCCGATCCGGCCCGTCCGGGTCTTGCCAAGCCCGGCGTGGCAGCACTCACCGCAGCGGGGGCCGGCGTGCTCGTACTGGTGAGCTGCGATCCGGTGTCGTTGGCCCGTGACGTCGTGCTGCTGGCCGACGCCGGGTACGTGCCCGAGCGGGTCGAGGTGTTCGACCTGTTCCCGAACACCCATCACGTCGAGACGGTCACCAGGTTCGTTTTCGCTCCAGCCCGAAATAATCTGGATTCGACGTCATCCGGGAGGACACCCTGCAACGAACAGATGATGTGAAACGCGAGTACACCGAGGCTTCCGACGCGGCGCTGGTCGTGTCGATCGGTCGGTATCAGCAGGCCGCGCTGGCCGAGGCGTACCGCCGCCATGCCGGCGCGACCTTCGGGTTGGCCAAGCGTCTCCTGAACGACCATGCTCGGGCTGAGGAAGTGGTGCAGGAGGTCTTCGTCAGGCTCTGGAACGAGCCGAACCGCTACGACCCCGAGCGCGGCACGTTGCGCAGTTTCCTGTTGGCGCACACGCACGGCCGCTCGGTCGACATGATCCGATCCGACGTGTCCCGACGGACCCGCGAGGAGAAAGAGGCGCGTGAACAGGCAGTGGGCGGCTACGACGTCGCTCACGAGGTGTGGGACATGGCGCTCGCAGGGCACGTGCGCGAGGCGATGGAAACCTTGCAGCAGGGCGAGCGCGAGGCCATCGAGCTGGCGTACTTTGGCGGATTGACGTACAAGGAAGTGGCTGACCGGCTGGGTGAACCCGAGGGCACGGTGAAGAGTCGGATCCGTTCCGGCCTCAAACGCCTTCGGGGAGAACTCGTGCAGGCCGGTGTGACTGTGGGTGCTGATTGAGATGGGTGGAGCGATGGACGACATGACCGGTTCGACCGGTGACACCTACGAGCTCGACGAGTTGCTCGGTGCGTATGCGCTCGACGCCGTCGATCCCGACGAGCGGCGACGAGTCGACGACTACCTGGAAGTCAACCCGCGGGCGTCAGCAGAGGTGCAGGCGCATCGCGAGGTCGCCACGATGCTCGCCTTCACGGGAATGGATGCGCCCGACGACGTGTGGGGTCGCATCACCGACGAGATCGGCGAAGCGGCACCGCCACCGGGTCCCGAACTCGCCAAGGTGATGTCGCTCGGTGAGCATCCCCGTCGCCGTCGCATCTCGACGGTTGCGCCGTGGTTGATGTCGGCGGCTGCGGCTGCGGTGGTCATCTTCGTGGCGGTCGGGCTCGCCGACAACGCTGATGCGCCGAACGAGCCGCTGGCCAGCGCCGTCGAAGCGGCTCAGGCCGACCGCGACTCGCTCACGACGACACTGGTCGCCGAGGGGTCCGATGTGTCTGCCGACGCGATCATCGACCAGGACGGTCACGGCTACGTGCTCGCCCGAGATCTGCCGCCGTTGCCCGAGGGCCAGACGTACCAGCTCTGGGGCGTCGTCGAGGGCGGCGACGTGATCTCGCTCGGCATCTTCGGCCCGAACCCCGAGATCGAGACGTTCACCGTCGAGGGCACCGTCGATGCGCTGGCGATCACGATCGAGCAGTACCCCGGCGTCGTCAGCAACGGCAATCCCGACGGCGCGTTCGTCGGCGCCTTCTGACCTCGGGCCGGCACGCCATCGCAGCCCCCGAGTTGCGATGAGCGAAGCGACCGCATCTGCGCCTTTCGCTCATCGGTGGGAGTTGAACCCGAGTTGCGATGAGCGAAGCGACCGCATCTGCGCCTTTCGCTCATCGATGACCGGGCGGCCGGGCGGACGAACCCCGTGGACGGGGTGGCGGGGCGGGCCGGGATCGGACGTCGTAGCCTGGTGGGGTGCTGACACCGGTGTGTTCCGAGGAAGTCCGTGTCGCGATGGGCGAACGACGTCCTGTGGTCGCCCTCGAGTCGACCATTTTCTCCCACCTCGGGCTCCCGTCGCCGCACAACCGTGAGGCACTCGAGCGGTGCACGGCGGCGGTGCGAGCCGCTGGAGCGACACCCGCAGTCACCGCAGTGATCGACGGCGTCGTCCGGTTGGGGCTGACCGACGACGAACACGAACGGATCCTGGGACCGGCCCGCAAGGCTGCCGAGCGCGACGTCGCGGTGGCCGTCGGACAGTCCTGGGACGTCGGAGCCACAACCGTGTCGGCGTCGGTTGCGATCGCTGCAGCCGCGGGCGTGAGCGTTTTCGCAACGGGCGGAATCGGCGGCGTTCACCGCGGCAGTGAGTTGACCGGCGACATCTCCGCCGACCTCGATGCGATCGCCTCGCATCCGGTGATCACGGTGTCGGCCGGCGCCAAGGCGTTCCTCGATCTTGCCCGAACGCTGGAGTTCCTCGAAACTGCCGGCGCCCCCGTGCTCGGATGGCGGCACGACTGGTTCCCGGCGTTCTACACGCGCTCGTCCGGACTGCCCGTGCCGCATCGCGTGGAATCGGCCGACGAGGTGGCCCGCATCTTCGCCGCCCGCAGCCGCACCGCATCGGGAATGCTCCTGACGGTACCGATCCCCGAGGCGGACGAACTCGATGCATCCGAGCTCGACGATGTGCTCGACGATGCGCTTGCCGAGTGTGCGCAAGCTGGCATCGTCGGCGCCGAGGTCACGCCGTTCGTGTTGGGTCGCATCGCGACTGCCACGGAGGGCCGGAGCGTGCCGGCGAACCTCGCGCTCGCCGAGCACAACGCCGCAGTCGCCGCCGATGTTGCCGTCGCCGTCGCCACGTACTGACCGGTTCCGCGGGCCGCCGCGCGGGAGTTCACCGCCCGAGGCGTTCCAGCGATGAGCGAGACGACCGAATACGGCAGCCTGGCTCATCGCAGCGGTGGAGTCGGTTCGAGCGATGAGCGAGACGACCACATGTGGCCGGTTGGCTCATCGCAATGGTGAGAGTCGACGTCCGGCGAGTCGGGTCATCCGGCGCTCGACGCGGTCCAGAAAGGTGGAGCGGTCCGCATCGGAGGCGTTGTCGATGCCGTACAGCGCCAACCATGTGGTCCGAGCGAGCGGATGGCACATGGTCCTGAGGCTGCGGGTGAACGTCCGTTTCCCGCTCTCGCCTTCGATCATGTTGACGAACTTCGACGAGCCGTGCGTGGTCACCGCGACCAGTCGCCGCACGTTGTGCAGGCCCGGCCGGAGTCGATTCGCTCCGTCCGGCAACGTCCAGGCGACACCGTTCACCCACACCCTGTCGACCCAGCCCTTCAGCATCGCCGGCTGCCCGGACCACCACGTCGGGTAGACCAGCACCAGCACGTCGCACCACTGCAGGTCGTCGGCGTAGGAGGCGATCGCTGGATCGGTGCCGGGCACCAGGTGGTTTGCTCGCTCGGTCGCACTGAATTCCGGGTCGAAGCCGTCGGCGTACAGGTCGGTCAGGCGCACCTCGGCACCGGCCGCCGTCAATCCGGCGACGACCCGGTCACGAACGGCCGCGACGAGTGACTCGGGCGACGGGTGGCAGTACACCACGAGCGCTCGGGTCATCGCAGCTCCGCCATCCGACGTTCGACCCGAGCGAGGAATTCCCGGCGCTGCGCCGGGGTGGAGGTGTCGACGGCATACAACCCGAGCCACGACGAGCGCACCCGCAGCCCGCAGCTCATCCGCAGCGCACGCGTGATGACGCGTCGGCCGTTGTCGTTCACGAGCCGCACGAACGAGCGGGGCGAGCCGTACGTGGAGATGCCGACCAGGCGGCGCATCTGGCCGAGGCCCGGCCGCACCTTGTTGGTGCGCTCGTCGAGCACGAAACCGACGCCGGGGACCATCACCCGCTCGAGCCAGCCCTTGAGGATCGCGGGGAGGCCGCTCCACCACGTGGGATAGACGAACACGATCGCTTCGGCGCGCTGGACGAGCGCCGCGTGCTCGTGGACCAGCGGGTCGAGGATCGGTGAGTCGCCGTGGTACGCCTCGCGTTCCTCCGGCGTCATCGCAGCCCGAAACCCGAGGGCATACAGGTCGAACAGGATCACCTCGTGGCCGGAGGCGAGCAGACCCGCTTCGGCTCGTGCGGCCAGGGCGTGGCAGTAGCTGTCGGTCGACGGGTGGGCGACGACGACGAGGGCGAGCACGTCAGTCGCTCGCAGGGAGAGAGGCGGCGGGTTGTTCGACGGCCGGCGTCGACCGAAGCGACAGCAACTGGGTGATCGCCACGAACACCAGCAGCAGTGCGAACATGATGTTCGACAGGTGGTCGCTCATCCGATCGGAAATCGTGCCGCCGATGATGGCGCTGACCGCCCCGAACCCGCCGACGACCGCTGCGACTCTGATGTCGGCGTTCGCCTTCTTGCGGTTGCGGATCGTGCCCATGATCGCCGTCGGGACGATCACGGCGACCGACGTGCCCTTCGCGACGACCGGAACCATGCCGAGGATGACGACCATCGCCGGCACCATGATCACGCCGCCACCGATTCCCAGCAGCCCGGCCAGCGTGCCGGTGAGCAGGCCGACCACGACCAGCAGCAACGCCATCGCCACGGTGAGGTCGGAACGCCCGGTCGAGTCCGTGCTGATCGCAAGGCGCGTGGCCGTGGCGAGCACGGTGATGACGAAGACGATGATCAGCACGTTCTTCGGGATGATCTGCAGCAGTGTCGTGCCGACGATCGCACCTGCGATCGCGCCGATCGCGAGGAAGAACGCCACCACCCAGTCGACGTTGCCGTGCGAGACGTAGGTGAGCAAGCTGGCGGCTGCGATCGGCAGGGTGGCGGCAAGCGAGGTGCCGTGAGCGAGCCGTCGGTCCATCCCTGCGAGGCTCACCAAGCCTGGCACGATGATCAGGCCCCCGCCGACGCCGAACAGCCCGCCGAGCAGCCCGGCAGCCAGGCCGACGATCACGGCCTGGCTGAACTTGACGGAACTGTGAGCGAGCGGCACCGGAGGCGACGTTAGGGCGGATCGGCTCTCACGGCGTAGTCCCTCGATCGGGTCGGGCGCGGAGGCGCTGCGCGAGCGCTCTGCGAACGGCTGGCCAGTCGTCGACCGTGAGCGCATAGGCGGCGGTGTCGCGCAGCCGGTCGACCTCGCCGGCTCGTGTCGATCGACGGTGGCGTCGCAGCACACCTTCGAACGGGGCGCCGAGTCGTTCGATGGCCTGGCGGCTCTGTTCGTTGCGGGCGTCGGTGCAGATCGCCACGCGTTGGACGTTCCACGCCTCGAAGGCATGGGTGAGCAGCAGCAGCTTCGCCTCGGTGTTGATCGGGGTTCGTTGTGCGGACGGCGACAGCCAGGTGCCGCCGATCTCGACCTCGTCGGGTGCTGTCCGCCCCAGTGGCCATGCCGGGTTCAGGAACCGGGTGCAGCCCACGACGACGCCGTCGCGGACGCGGCGCTGCACGAACGGAGCCGCCCGGTCGTGGGCGGCGTCGTCGAGCAACCAGGTGACGTACTCGGCGGCTTGGTCGCGGCCATCGGGCACCTGGGTGTAGCCGAACGTGGATCGGTCGCCGGAGCTGGCGGACGCGATCGCATCGACGTGCTGGGGCGTCATCGGTTCCAAGGCGACGTACGTTCCGGCCAATGGGGAGACATCGAGGCGGCTCATCGTCGTGCAGTCTGGCCGATCGGACGTCGCCGAATCGGCTGGGATACCTTGCACCGATGGCCGACCCGACCGTCACGGACGACATCGCTTGCACGGACGACTTGTTCGACGCCAGCACGATCCTGCCGAGCGACCCCATCGGTGACGACGGGCAGCCGATGGAAGTCCTCCACGACCGCGAGTACCGGGTGCGGGCGTTCCGCAAGCGCGACGACCTCCTGCTGATCCGAGGAGCGGTGCGCGACCAGAAGCCGCCGGGTCTCTACATCGACATCGACCCGAATCCGATGACGATCCATCACATGCAGATCGACCTCGAGATCGCGTTCCCGACGCTCGAGATCGTCGGCGCGACCGTCGGGATCGAGACGCACCCGAGCGCGTCCTGCCCGAGCATCGAGGCGCACTACGACAAGCTCGTCGGGTTGTCGATCGCTCGCGGTTTCACCCACAAGGTGCGTGAGCTCTTCGGCGGACCACGCGGTTGCACGCACACGACGGCTCTGCTGCAGGCGATGGCCCCGGTGGCGATCCAGTGCATGTGGTCGATGCGGGCATCGCAGGCCAAGCGTGGTGAGGCGATGCCCCAGGCGCCGACACCAGAACAGCGGGACATGGCGTGGCGGTTCAATCTGAACACGTGCCATGTGTGGGCCGAGGACGGCGAGCAGGTGCAGCGTTTGCAGGCGGGGGGCGACTTCGAACCGCCGATCTGGGCGGCGGAGCGCATGGTGGAGCTCGGGCTCAAGCCCGACGCCTGGCGCGAGCGGATGCAGGGCTGACGGCGGTGACGGCCAAGGTGAGCGTCACCGTCATCGAGTGTGCAGCGTTCGGACCGATCGAGGATCTGCGCGTCGTCGAGCGCGAGCCGCAACCGCTGCACGCGGGACAGGTCCGTCTTGCCGTGTCCGCGGCCGGGGTGAACTTCGTCGACGGCCTGTTCGTCGAGGGGCGATACCAGATCAAGCCGCCGGTGCCGTTCGTGCCCGGGGGAGAGGTCGTGGGACGGATCACCGAACTCGGCGCCGACGTCGACGGCCTGGCGCTCGGCGAGCGGGTGTTCGCCAACGTCGGCCTCGGCGGCTTTGCCAGCGAGGTGGTCGTGTCGCCGAGACAGCTCGTGGCGATCCCCGACTCGTTGAGCGACGGCCAGGCCGCGACGTTCATGCAGAGCTACCTCACCGGGTGGTATGCGCTGCGGGTTCGGGCTGGCGCGTCCGCAGGCGACACGATGCTCGTGATCGGCGCGGGAAGCGGGGTCGGGCTCGCAGCGGTCGACATCGGCGCCGCGCTCGGACTGCGGGTCATCGCCGCAGCCTCGACGCCCGAGAAGCGCGCCCTTGCCGAATCGCGCGGCGCCATGGCGACGATCGACAACTCGACGCTCGACGCTGCGGCGATCAAGGATGCCGCCAAGGCGTTCGCAGCGACGTTCGACGATCGGGCCGACCGTGGCGGCGTCGACCTCGTGTACGACCCCGTGGGCGGCGAGGTGGGTGAGGTCGCGCTGCGAGCGTTGGGCGAGAACGGTCAATATCTCGTGATCGGTTTCGTCGCCGGCATCCCGAAGCTGCCGGCCAACCAGGTGCTCCTGCGAAATCGGCGCATCACCGGGGTTGACTGGGGTGCGTGGGTCGGCCGCAACGGTGACGCCAATCGGGCACTCCTCGCGGAGGTCGTCGAGCGGATCGCCGCCGGCGAACTCGAACCGGTCGAGCCGGTTGCGTACCCACTGCACGAGGCGGCTCGAGCGCTGCGCGACCTCGCCGACCGCAAGGTCGCGGGCAAGGTCGCCCTCGTTCCCGCTCCCTGAAAACCGTGGCCATCCATTGGTGGCGATCGCAGTCCGACCTGGCAGACTGTGCGCCCACATGGTGGTCATAGCTCAACAGGTAGAGCACCAGGTTGTGATCCTGGCGGTTGGGGGTTCAAGTCCCCTTGGCCACCCCATACGCAGGCGCTGAGAGGGTGTCGGGCGAGCGATCGCTCGGTACCCTTTCTCGCCGCAAGCTTCTCTAGCTCAATGGCAGAGCAGTGGACTCTTAATCCATTGGTTCTGGGTTCGAATCCCAGGGGAAGCACCGCATCGTTCCAGAGGCCCGACCCCTGCGGCACTCCTCACGGCGCCGGGAACAGTTGGTTGATCCCGGTCAGCAGCTTGACGAGCGGGATCAGGTGTGGGCCGATGACCGGTTTGCCGGTCGTGAGGATCGCGACGACCAGTGCTCGCTCTCGGTCCGCCCACGTGAAGAGATTCGACAATCCGACGTGGCCGAACGCTTGCGTGCGGTTCCAGCCGTACGGGCTGAACGATCCGGAGCCGAGCATGAAGCCGCTGCCGTAGCGGATCGGCAGGCCGAGCATCCGGTCGATCACGACTTCGTCGTGTGGCGCCGCGAGTGCCCGCTCGATGGTCTCCTCGTCGAAGACCCTCGTTCCCTCGTAGGTCCCGCCGTCCATGATGCACTGGTAGAAGACGGCGATGTCGCGGGCGGTGACGATCACGTTGCCCGAGGGGACGACCGCACCGAGGAAACGAGGGTCGTTCGACATGCGCAGTACCTCGCTCCACGGCTTGCCGAGTACTCGCTTCATGAAGAGGTTCGTCACGGGCCCGATCGGAGCGCCGGTCTCGACGTTCTGAGCGACGCGGTCGACGTCGTCGGGCGCAACGCCGTAGTCCAACCAGCCGAGTCTCAGCGGTGCCTTGATCTCGGTCGGCGAGTACGTCGCGGAGACTGCGGCCGACAGCACGTCGGGTGACGGCTTCCATGATGAGCCCGCCCGTGACCGCGTGATACTCGGGTAGGGCGCCCGGACGGGTGGTCGGTCGTAAACCGCAGACGATCCGCTCGATCGCGTCGGGGTCGCCGAGAACGTCGAGGTCGAACGCCTCGGCCGGCATCGCGGCGATCCCGGCGCGATGGGTCAGGACGTGTCGGATCGTGATGCGTTCCTTGCCGTGTTGTTCGAAGCCGGGGAGGTGCGCCGCCACTTCGTCGTCGAGCCGGAGCGAGCCATGTTCCTCCAACTTGTGCATCACCATGCCGGTGACCGCCTTGGCCGCCGAGAACAGGTTGACCGGCGTGTCGAGCCTGAGCGGCACCGCCCGATCCCGATCGAAGCGCTGTCCGGGGACGACACCGCGAGCGTGGCCGATCGCCCGGTCCAGTACGACCTCGCCGCCCTGGCGGATGCAGATCTGGATTCCCGGGTGCATTCCGCTGCGGTACACGTCCTGGACGAGCGACCACACCGCGTCCGACTGCTCGCTCGCCCCGGACTCCTCACCGTACTGCGTGATGATCTCGAGGTCGGTCGGTGTCGGGCAGCGTCGGGTCAAGAAGCCGACTGCCGAGTCGATCCCGGAGAGCGCCATGGCGGCACCGTACACGTGGCGGCGTGGGTCGCACGCTGCTCCAGCGACCGCACATCCCACGCGGTCAGCGGCGCAGCAGGTCCTTGGCGATGGCGGTGATCTGGATCTCGTCGGTGCCGGCGTAGATCTGCAGCACCTTGGCGTCTCGGGCCAGCTGTTCGACGCGGAACTCACTCATGTAGCCGTTGCCGCCGAACAGTTGCACCGCCTCCAATGCGACCTCGGTGGCGGCACGAGCCGAATACAGCTTCATCGCGGAGGCCTCGGCCAGGGTCATCGTCTGACCGGCGGCGCCCATCTCCATCGTGCGGAACACCAGGTTCTGGACGTTCAGTCGGGCAACCTCCATCCGGGCGAGCTTGTCCTGGATCAGCTGGAACTCGCCGATCGGCTTGCCGAACTGCACGCGATCCTTCGCATACTGCACGCTCAACTGCAGGCACTCCTCGATGATGCCCAGTGCCATCGCCGCCACGCCCGAGCGCTCCTGCTGGAACGTCGCTTTCGCCCCGTCGCGGCCGCCCGCCGGCAGGTCCTCGGTCTCGCCGATCAGACGGTCGCGGCCGACACGCACGTCGTCGAGGAACAACTCGCCGGTCGGCGAGGAGTGCATGCCCATCTTGCGCAGCGGCTTGGACTGTTCGAAGCCCGGCATGCCCCGATCGAGCACGAACGAGAGCACCTTGCGCTGGTCGGGTGGCGTCTCGCCGTCATCGAGCTTGCAGATGAACACGGTCGTGTCGGCGTAAGGGCCGTTGGTGATGAAGGTCTTGGAGCCGTTGAGGACGTACTCGTCGCCGTCACGGCGGGCGGTCGAACGCATCGAGCCGAACGCGTCGGAGCCGCTGCCAGGCTCGGTGATCGCCCACGCACCGATCTTGTCCATCGTGAGCAGGTCGAGTGCCCAGCGCTCCTTCTGGGCGATCGTGCCCTTCGACATGATCGCCGCCGACGTCAGCCCCATCGAGACGCCCATCGCCGTGACCATCCCGGGGCAGACCCGACACAGCTCGATGATCGGGATCAGCGACACCCCACCGCCGTCACCGCCGGACTTCTGCTCCGGAACGTCCTCGCCGGCTTCGATCGCCCGCTCGCGTTCGATGCCCTTCTTGAAGCTCTCTCGCGCCATGGCGTCCATCCCGAACGTCGCGAACAGCTTGCGGAGGATGTCGTACGGAGGGAGGTCGCCGTGTTCGAGGTCGTCGACGTGCGGGCGGATCTCGTCGTCGACGAAGCGCTTGACCGCTTCGCGGATCATCTCGTGTTCGTCACTCCACTGGAACATCGCATGCCCTCCTCGGGTCTCGAACCGTCGAGATGATCGTAGGGACGCTGACGGAGGCGGCCAAACGGCCGCGAGCCCGTTCGCGTCCAGGAGACCGGCGGTGCGCGACCGGATCGCTACCATCGAGGCCATGTCGCCGTCCGAGATCGTCACCGCATTCATCCAAGCGATCGAACGAAAGGACGTCGCCGCTGCGGCTGCCATGGTGTCGCCGGCGATCTCGTACGAGAACATGCCGATGCAGCCGATCGTCGGACGCGACGCGATGGCGGCCACGCTGGAGATGTTCCTCGGCAACGCGAACGAGGTCGATTGGGTGATCGTGAGCCAGCACGAAGCCGGCAACGTCGTCTTCAACGAACGGATCGACCGGTTCCAGATCGGCGACGGTTGGCTCGAACTCCCTCTCGCCGGCGTGTTCGAGGTGGACGACGACGGCCTGATCACGCTCTGGCGTGACTACTTCGACCTCGCCAGCTACCAGCGCCAACTCGCCGAGCTGACCGGTTCCTGAACTCCGCAGGACACTCGGGTTCGGGGTCGGGCTGAACTCGGCGGGTCCGGTTTCGGCTGTCGCGACCAGATCCGTCGAGAAACGTGCGCTCCGGTGTCGGGAGGCTCAGCGGCTCCAGCTGCGTTCGTCGCGGTACCGCCCCACATTGAGTGGGGTCGAGTGCTGGCGTCGCTCGCGGCGGCTGCTCGTGCCGAACACGATGAGGGCGGCGACGACCAGGCAGACCACGGCGAGCAGGAGCGTCAGGTTGCGGTGGTGGTTGGCCAGTCGCGGGAACACGCCCATCCAGGGGTCGTCGGAGAACGCCGGCAGGACCAGGAGCGGCACGAGATAGCCGAAGACCAACAGCGATCCGGCCGTGGCGGCGAAGAACACGCCGAGCGCAAACGTTCCCTCTCCCCGTTCGGGACGCAGGATGATTCCCGCGACCGCAACGAGGACGCCGAGGCCGAACGTGCCCAGTGCCACCCATTCGAGCCAGTCGTCGAGGAATGCCATCGACCCCACCCGCTGAACGGGCAGGGTGAGCGGCGGGGCTTCGCCGACGAGTTCGTTGCGTACGATGTTCACCTGCTCTTGCGCTGTGATGACGACGCGGGTGTCGATCGAGCCGATCAGTCGACCGTGTGCATCGCTCACGAACTCGCTCATCAACGCGGCACCCTCCGGAATGCGTGCGATCTGTTCGATGAACTCCCGAAGCTCGGCAGGGGACTGGCCGAGAATCGGCGCATCCGCGCCCGCGACGATCGTGGCGACCTGGCCTCGGATCTCGTCGTCGCCGAGGATCGAGTGCGCCACGTTCGAGTCGTTCGAGGGGGTGAAGGCGACTCGCTGCAGCCACCAGATGCCGACGGAGAGCAGCGACGAGTGCGGCGGCCGCGATCAACATGAGGCCCCCGATCGATCTGCGCATTTTGAGAGTCTGACAAATCCTCGCGCGTAACCTTGAATCGTGAAGCGACCGGGACTCTTTCGCATGCTCCTTCGAGGTGCGTTTCGACACTGCGCGTGGTGCGGCGGACGGGGCGCCTTCTTCATCGGATGGTTCAAGAAGGCCGAGTGCTGCCAGTCGTGCGGGCTCAGGTGGCGTCGCGACGACGTCGGCTACGAACTCGGTGCTGCGGCGGTCACGGCGATCATCACCTTCGGACCGCTGATGTTGATCCTCGGCGGCATGGTCGCGTGGACGTGGCCGGAGGTGAACGTCGTGCCGATGTTCATCGTTCTGGCGGTCCTGGCGATGGGGTTGCCCTTCTTCACTTATGGCCCGGCGTATTGCATGTGGCAGGCGATCGACATCCTGCTGCGGCCGCCAGAGCCCGAGGACTTCGAGATCGTCGGAGACGTCACCCGCGACGCTGGACGTCGGACTCGGACTCGGACTCGGACTCGGCACGCGGCACCTGAGCGTCGTCTCGTCTGCGTGGCATTCCGGGTGCGACGCCCCACCGGAAGTTGCACGCAAACGACGGGAGGTGGGTTCGTCGGGCGTTCGTTCGCGTGATGCTTGACCGAACGATTGTTCGTTGGTTACACTGCTGTCATTCGGTTGCCCCGCCGACCGGATGCAACTGCCAGCCGCCCCCGACCACCTCTTGATCGGCGTTCGATCAACTCTGTGACACCCCCTCTCTACGGTGCACATCACCAACCGCACCGGGTCCGCCCGCCGCACGACGAAAGCGAGAACAACATGAGCAACGACCGCGACAAGGCACTCGAGATGGCGCTGGCCCAGATCGACAAGCAGTTCGGCAAGGGCGCCATCATGAAGATGGGCGAGCGCACCAACCTCGACATCGAAGTCGTGCCGACCGGCGCGCTGGCGCTCGACCTTGCACTCGGTGTCGGCGGCCTCCCACGCGGTCGCGTGGTCGAGATCTACGGTCCGGAGTCGTCCGGCAAGTCCACGCTCGCCATGCACGTCGTGGCCGAGGCCCAGCGCAACGGCGGTGTGTGTGCCTACATCGACGCCGAACACGCGATGGACCCGGTGTACGCCAGAGCGATCGGCGTCGACGTCGACCAACTGTTGATCTCCCAGCCCGACACCGGCGAGCAGGCCCTCGAGATCGCCGACATGCTGACTCGGTCGGGTGCGATCGACGTGCTGGTGATCGACTCGGTGGCTGCGCTCACCCCACGCGCAGAGATCGAGGGCGAGATGGGCGACACCCACGTCGGCCTCCAGGCCCGTCTGATGAGCCAGGCGTTGCGCAAGCTCACCGGCAATCTGCACAAGACCGGCACGATCGCCATCTTCATCAACCAACTCCGCGAGAAGATCGGCGTGATGTTCGGTTCCCCCGAGACCACTCCGGGTGGCCGTGCGCTGAAGTTCTACTCGTCGGTGCGTCTCGACATCCGCCGTATCGAGTCGTTGAAGGACGGTGCCGAAGTGGTCGGCAACCGGACCCGGGTCAAGGTCGTCAAGAACAAGGTGTCGCCGCCGTTCCGGCAGGCCGAGTTCGACATCATGTACGGCCAGGGCATCAGCCGTGAGGGCTCGTTGATCGACATGTCGGTCGACCTCGGCATCGTCAAGAAGTCGGGGGCCTGGTTCACCTACGAAGGCGAACAACTCGGCCAGGGACGTGAGAAGGCGAAGGACTATCTCAAGCAGAACCCCGAGGTGATGATGGAGATCAGCGACAAGGTGCTGACCGTGTCGGGTCTCAAGAAGTCCGACGAACCCGAGGTGGCCGACTGGCCGAGGAGTTCACCGAAGTCGACGATGCCCCGATCGATCTCGCCTGATCGCAGCTCGGCCGAGCACCTCGCCCGTCCGGCTAGCCAATTTCCGGCTGAGTCACAGCGGACGGGTTCGGTCATGATGGAACGCCACCCCAGGAGGACCACATGACCGTTCCCAATCGCATCTCGATCGTCACGTTCGGCGTTGCCGACCTCGCGAAGTCGACGGTGTTCTACGAGTCGCTCGGCTGGACGAAGTCGCCCGCGTCGATGCCGGCGATCACGTTCTTCGAGATGCAAGGCCCGGTGTTCGGCCTCTACGAATGGTCCGCGCTCGCCGACGACGCCAAGGTTCCGCCGGAAGGAACCGGGTTCCGTGGGGTCACGCTGGCGATGAACCTCGCGTCGACCGACGAGGTCGATGGGGTGTTCGCCGAATGGATCACCGCGGGCGCAGCATCGGTGGTCGAACCGCACACGGCGTTCTGGGGCGGCTACTCGTCCTACGTCGCCGACCCCGACGGCCACTTGTGGGAACTCGCCCACAACCCGTATGCCCGCCTCGACGACGACGGGCGACTCGTCATGGGCGGCTGAGCACGAAGATCAGTTGAACTCGTACCCGCCCGGCTTGAAGATCATCAGGTACAGCGAGACCACCAGGATCAGGTGGGTGATGCCGATGCCCGCCGCCATGATCTTGCGGGTGTCGTCACCGGTGTCGGTGAGCGCCGGGCGGATCATGAACCAGCTCACCGCCAGCGCGATCAGCCACAGCAGGATGGTCGCCGTGACGAACGGTGTGCCGGCGAGGCTGATCTTTCCGACGCCGGCCATGCCCATGCCGGCGACCCAGAGCAGTACGAGTGCGGGGAACACGAGGCGCATGTGCAAGCGGGCGACCTCGGCGGTCGCTCCGGCACGTTGCAGCTTCGGGTAGAAGAAGAGCGGACCGAAGGCGACGATCGCCGACAGGATGTGGACGAAGTAGAGGATCCGGTAGAGGTCGTTGTTCTCGGGGACGAGGATGGCAAGCACGGGCGGAACGATAGCGACCAGAATCCACCGAGAGCCGCGTGTTCCGATGCCAGTAGCCTCGTCTCCCATGTCCCGCAGCTACATCGTGCGCACCTACGGGTGTCAGATGAACGAGCACGACTCCGAACGCATCTCGGGTCTGCTCGAAGCCGACGGGATGGTGCGCGCCGACGACGAGGCGGACGCGGACGTCGTCGTGCTGAACACGTGCTGCATCCGCGAGAACGCCGACAACAAGCTCTACGGCAACCTCGGACACCTCAAGACCTGGAAGGGCCAACGAGAGGGCCGACAGATCGTCGTCTCGGGCTGCCTGGCCCAGAAGGACCAGGAGCTGGTTGCCACGCGCGCCGGCCACGTCGATGTGGTGATGGGGACCCACAACGTGCACCGGGCAGCCGAGCTCCTCGCGGAAGCCCGCACCTCCGATCGTCCGATCACCGAGATCCTCACCGAGGCCGTCATCGACGATCAAGCGCTCTTCCCCTCGGCGCTGCCGGCGCGGCGGGAGACGTCGTACAACGCCTGGGTGACCATCCAAATCGGCTGCGACAACAACTGCGCGTTCTGCATCGTGCCGGCCGTTCGCGGCACCGAGATCAGTCGGCCGTACGACGAGATCCTCGCCGAGGTCGCCGACCTGGGCAGCCAGGGTGTCACCGAGGTCACGCTGCTCGGTCAGAACGTCAACAGCTACGGCCGCGATCTCCAGGTGGCTGCACGTCAGGCCGGCGACGACTCCGCCCGCCTTCGTCCGTTGTTCGCGGACCTGCTGCGCGACGTCGGCGCCATCGAGGGCATTCGGCGGGTGCGCTACACCAGCCCGCATCCGAAGGACATGCGTCCCGAGACGTTCGCTGCGATGGCCGAGACACCGGCGGTCTGCGAGCACCTCCACTACCCGTTGCAGTCGGGCAGTGATCGGGTGCTCGCCCTGATGCACCGCGGCTACACCGCCGAGCGTTACCTCGCCCGGCTGGCCGAGGCCCGGCGCACTGTCGACGACCTCGCCGTGTCGACCGACATCATCGTCGGCTTCCCCGGCGAGACGGAGGCCGACTTCGAGCACACCCTCGCGGTGGCCGCCGAAGCCGAGTACGACTACGCCTACACGTTCATCTTCTCCCCGCGGGAGGGCACCGAGGCAGCGGCCATGGTTGCCGACTTCGTCGAGCCGGCCGTTTCGTCGGAGCGCTTCCAGCGGCTGCGGCTCGTCGTCGAGCGGTCGGCGCTGCGTCGACACGAGGCACGCGTCGGACGCATCGAAGAGGTCCTGGTCGAGGGGCCGAGCAAGCGTGATCCGTCGGTCACGAGCGGCCGGACTCGTCAGAACAAGCTCGTCCACTTCGTGCCGCCGCGCCCGCTGCGGACCGGGAGCTACGCCACCGTGGAGATCACGCGAGGCGCTCCGCACTTCCTCGAGGGGCAGTTCGTCGAGTTCATCTCCGAACCGACGCACAGGCTCCGCATCCCCGTCGCGGCCCTGTGATCGGCGAGGCCGAGTGGGCAGCGTCACATCAGGCCCGGCACCGTGTGACGAAGTAGCGTCGGACCGATGAGTGAGGGCACCGTCGATCCGCAGCTGGCCGAGTATCGCGCCAGCATCGACAACATCGACGCAGCGCTGGTGCATCTGCTCGCCGAGCGATTCAAGATCACCAAGGCGGTCGGTCGGTACAAGGCAACCGTCGATCTGCCTCCCGCCGACGAAGACCGCGAGCGCGTCCAGATCGAACGCCTTCGGGCGTTGGCCGAGCAGTCGGGGCTCGACCCGGTGTTCACCGAGAAGTTCATCAGGTTCATCGTGGCCGAAGTGATCCACCATCACCAGCGCATCGCCGAGGGCGAGCAGCTCTGATCGAGCGCACTCCCGCACGGGTGGCGATCGTCGGATCGACTGCGTCGGGGAAATCGTCGGTGGCCATGGCGGCCGCGCGAACGCTCGGCGACGTGGAGTTGGTCTCGATCGACAGCATGCAGGTCTACCGCGGGATGGACATCGGCACGGCCAAACCGACGGCGGCCGAACGCGCCGAGGTTCCGCACCACCTGCTCGACCTGGTCGAGCCGACCCAGGATTTCACGGTCGCCGACTTCCGTGACGCCTTCACCGAGGCACTCGTGCAGATCGCAGCGAGGGGACATCGGGCGGTGCTCGTCGGTGGCACCGGCCTCTACCACCGGGTCGTGATCGACGACTTCGACCTCCCGGGACAGTGGCCCGCGATTCGGGCCGAACTGGACTCCGAGGCCGACACCGCAGCGCTGTACGAGCGGTTGCGACTCCTCGATCCGGCTGCCGCCGCGAAGATGGAGCCGACCAACCGGCGCCGCGTCCTCCGAGCGCTCGAGGTGACGCTCGGGAGCGGTCGGCCGTTCAGCTCATTCGGCCCCGGCGTCGACGACTACCCGGTGTCCGACGTGGTCCAGATCGGCCTGCGTTGGCCACGCGGGGTGATCGCCGACCGCATCACGCAGCGGGTGCAGCAGATGATCGACGAGGGCCTGGTCGCCGAGGTGCGAGCTCTGGCCGTCGACGGGTTCTCGAGAACCGCGGCACAGGCGCTCGGCTACAAGGAAACCCTGGAGATGCTGGCCGGCCGAATCAGCGAGGATGAGATGATCGAGATCATCACGACCCGCACTCGCCAGTTCGCCGTCCGCCAGGAGCGATGGTTCCGTCGCGATCCACGCGTACGCTGGATCGACATCGAGACCGACGCCGTTGCCGAGGCGACGCCAGTCGTGATCGATGCTCTCTCCGCATGACCACGCTGACCCTCACCAAGCACCACGGCCTCGGCAACGACTTCCTCGTCGCGTTCGACCTCGGTGTGCAGGACCCAGCAGCGCTGGCGCGTCGGCTGTGTGATCGACGGAGAGGGATCGGCGCCGACGGGTTGCTCGTCGCCGAATCGGCGAGTGGGTACGCCGCGCGGATGACGCTGTACAACGCCGACGGGTCGCGTGCGGAGATGAGTGGCAACGGCATCCGCTGCTTCGCGCAGGCGCTGGCCGCAACTCGGGGCGATCTGTCTGATCAGCTGATCCTGACCGACGCCGGCGAACGACTGGTCGTGCTCGAGGCGACCGACGATCCGGCGACGATCATGGCGCGGGTGGAGATGGGCGATGTCTCGAGCCTCGACGAACCGGACGGCTGGTCGACGCTGGGGTGCCATCCCGATCGGCCGGTCGCGCACCTGAGCCTCGGGAACCCGCACAGCGTCGTCGGCGTCGATGAAGTCGCCGTGGTCGATCTCGCGTTGCTGGGTGGGCAAGTGCCGCAGGTGAACCTCGAGATCGTCGAGCCGGGCCCCGAGTCGAACGCGATCACGATGCGTGTCCACGAGCGTGGTGCCGGGATCACCGAGGCATGCGGCACCGGTGCGTGCGCTGCTGCCTATGCCGCCCGTTCGTGGGGTCTCGTGGCTCGCGGAGCCGGAGAGGTCATCGTCCACATGGATGGAGGGACCGCAAGCGTCAGCTTCACCGAGGATGCTCCGGACCGTGCCGTGCTGACCGGTCCGGCCACCCATGTCGCCACCATCGAGGTCCTGACCGGGCCCGACATCGAGATCGAGGTCGAGTGAGCAACACCCCCTACAACGAGGCACTCGCCGGAACCCTGATCGACCGTACGATCCGGGAGAAGATCGTCCTGGTGGCGGTTGCGGACCCACGCGAGGCCGACGAAGCCGTCGACGCGAGCCTCGACGAACTGGCCCTCCTCGTCGACACCGCCGGCGCCGACGTGGTCGAGCGGATGGTCCAACGCCGCGACAGCCCGGACCACACGTGGTACATCGGCAAGGGCAAGGCCGAAGAGCTCAAGCAGCTGTGCCTCGCCGTCGACGCCGACACCGTCGTGTTCGACAACGAGCTCTCACCAGCCCAACAGTTCAACCTGGAGAAGCTGCTCGGTCGCACGGCGATCGATCGCACGGCGGTGATCCTCGACATCTTCGGACAGAACGCCCACACCCTCGAAGGCAAGGCCCAGGTCGAGCTCGCCCTGCTGCGCTATCGCCTCCCGCGGCTGCGTCGTGGTGCCGATGCGAAGCTGTCGCAGCAACGCGGCGGTGTCGGAGCCCGGTTCGGTGGTGGCGAGACGAAGATCGAGGTCGACCGTCGGCGCATCATGCGGCGCATCAACAAGCTCGAACGCGATCTCGAGTCGCTCGCCGACACCCGTGAACTGCAGCGAAAGGGCCGGGGCCGCAGCGGACTCGCATCGGTTGCGATCGTGGGCTACACCAATGCCGGCAAGTCGTCGCTGTTGAACCGTCTCACCGACTCCGGCGTCCTCGCCGAAGACCGTCTCTTCGCGACGCTCGATCCCACCACCAGGCGACTCTCGTTGCCCGGTGGCGAGCCGGTCCTGTTGTCCGACACGGTCGGGTTCATCAGCCGTCTCCCGCACGGTCTGGTCGAGTCGTTCAAGGGCACGCTCGAAGTCGCCGCCCTCGCTGAGTACCTCGTGCATGTGGTCGATGCGAGTGCCCCCGACCCGCAGGGGCAGATCGATGCGGTGCGCGAGGTCCTCGGCGAGATCGACGCCACCTCTGTACCCGAACTGCTGGTGTTCAACAAGGCCGACCTCGCGCCGGGCGTGGCCAAGCAGTTGGTCGAGGACCATCCCGGCTCGGTGGCGATCTCAGCGGTCACCGGTGAAGGCATCGACGTGTTCCTGCGCACCCTCGCCGACCGTCTCCGCGTGCTCACGGTCGTCCACGAACTCGTCGTGCCGTACGACCGCGGTGACATCCTCGCTGCGGTTCACCGCGAGGGCGAGGTCGTCTCGGTGGCCGACGGCCCGGAGGCCTGGACGATCCGGGCGCGGCTGTCAGATGCCTCCGCAGGTCGGCTGTCCGAGTTCGCCTCCGGGGCACCGACATGAGCGGCTTCGTCCCACCGCCGTACCCGTACGACCGGCTCAACCGGCTGACGCCGATCACCGAGGCGCACGCCGGTGGCACGGTCGATCTGTCGATCGGCACCCCGTTCGATCCGCCGCCCGATCGGGTGATCGAGGCGCTGTCGTCGAGCGGAACCGAGCGGTCGTATCCACCGAGCATCGGCACGCTCGCCTTCCGTGAGGCCGCCCAGCGCTGGATCCGACGCCGGTTCGACGTCGCCGTTCCGACGGGCCAGATCGGTGCGACCATCGGCTCGAAGGAATTCGTCGCCACGTTGCCGCAGTGGATGCAGCTCCGTACGCCGTCACGTGACACCGTGCTCTATCCGGCCATCTCCTATCCGAGCTACGAGATGGGGGCGATCCTGGCCGGGTGCCGACCCGTGCCGGTTCGGTCACTGCCCGACGGGCGGATGGATCTCGATTCGATCGACAACGCCGACGCCGAGCGGGCGCTGCTGCTGTGGGTGAACAGCCCGGGGAACCCGACCGGAGCGCTCGATGATCTCGACGCCGCCGCCGACTGGGGCAGATCACACGGGGTTCCGGTGTTCTCCGACGAGTGCTATGTCGAGTTCACCTGGGCGGGTCGGGGGCGCACCATCCTCGAGTCGGGCCTCGACGGCGTCGTCGCCGTCCACTCGTTGTCGAAACGTTCGAACCTGGCCGGGCTGCGCGTCGGCTTCTACGCCGGCGATGCCGAGCTCGTCGGGTACCTGCAGGAGATCCGCAAACACGTCGGCATGATGGTGCCGGGTCCCGCGCAGGCAGCTGCGATCGCCGCCCTCGACGACGACGACCATGTCGAACTCCAGCGTCGTCGGTACCGGGGTCGCCTCGAGCTGTTGGCGTCGGTGTTGTCGGGCTGGTCGGGCGAGGCCGTGCCGATGCCGGATGGAGCGTTCTACCTGTGGATTCCGGTCGGCGACGGCTGGGACTACACCGAGCGGCTGGCTCGCGACGGGGGAGCGCTCGTGAGCCCCGGTGAGTTCTACGGACCCGACGGTTCCCGTTTCGTCCGCGTCGCCGTGGTACAACCAGATGATCGCGTGCAGTTGGTCGCCGACCGCCTCGCTGCTTCGCGTCGGTGAACCTGATGACGAACCCAGCCGACATGACAGTGCAGAGCGGTCGATGACCGAGCGCACCGGTCGTCGTCGGTGGATGATCGTCGTGGGAGTGCTCCTGGTCGTCGGGCTCGTCGGCGCGGCCGTGGCGCTGTGGATCGCCGGTGGTGACCGCGAGGCCGACAACGTGGCCGGGTTCGCTCGAGCTCCGGTTGGGTGTGACACCACCCTCGACTTCGAGTCGACCGGTACGTTCGTGCTGTACGTCGAGACCAGCGGGGAGTTCGACGAACTGGCAGGGGCGTGCGATGTCGCGAAGCGATACGACCGTGATCCCGACGATGTTCCCGTGGTCGAGCTGACGTTGCGCGATCCGGACGGAGACGTGGTCGGCATCGAGGAGAGGGCCGACGTGAGCTACGACGTCGACGGATTCGTCGGATCCTCGATCGGCGAAGTGGAGATCGAGACCGAGGGCGATCACCTGCTCACCGTTGCGCCGGCCGGTGGTGATGCGTTCGCCGTCGCAGTCGGACGGCATCCCGATCAGGGCGTGGCACTGCTCCGCTGGGGAGCTGTCGCAGCAGCGATCTTCGGGCTCGTGTTCGGTGGGCTCTTCCTCGTGCTGGGGAGTCGCCGACCGCCGGCGACACCAACAGCTGCTGCGCCTTGGACCCCTGACGGGCAGGGCTGGCCGTCGAGTCCGCCCGGCTTCCCGGTTCCGCCGCCGACGACCGGAGCGACGGGGCCTGCGGGGCCGCCACTCGTCACGGCGCCTCGTCCACCAGCTCCCGTCCGTCCCGAGCCGAACCCGCACGGACCGCCGCCGTCACCGTGGGCACCGCCGTCGACGGATCAGTAGCGGCGCATCACCGTGACGACCTTGCCGTAGATCTCGACCTCTTCGGCTGTGAACTGCATCGGCTCCATCGTCGAGTTGGCCGGTGTCAGGGTGACCTCGGCGCCGGAACGGCTGTACGTCTTGATCGTCGCCTCGCCACCGGGGATTCCGGCGACGACGATGTCGCCGTTGTTCGGATTCGCGATCTGAGTGGCGACCACGAAGTCGCCGTCGAGAATGCCGAGGTCGATCATCGAGTCGCCGCGAACTCGCAGCATGAACAGTTCGCCGTCGCCGGTGAAGTCGACCGGAACGGGGAGCAGCTCTTCGACGTTCTCCTCGGCCAGCACGTCGGTGCCCGCAGCGACATCCCCCACGAGCGGAATGTGCCGAACCGGTCGACGCTCCATCATCGCACCGCTGTTGACGTCGTAGCGGACCTCGATCGCACGCGGCTTGGTCGGGTCTCGGCGAAGGTACCCCAACCGTTGCAGCGTGTTGAGGTGGCTGTGGACAGTGGATGGTGACGTGAGCCCCACGGCATCACCGATCTCGCGGACCGATGGGGGATAGCCACGCTCGCGGATCTGTTGTTCGATGAACTCGAGAATGTCTCGCTGACGCGTACTGATCGTGGGAGCCATGCGAACATCGTACTGATCGAAGCCCTCGCGGTCAAACATCTGTACCGAGAACAAGCGTTCGACAAAATCGGGACCGGAGGTTGACAACGCCCCCACACTGGTGGTTCACTGGCGAACAGTCGTTCGAACGAACACATGTTTCTCGAACGGTGTCGGATCGAACGGTCCGTAGAACACTCGCACGACCTACCCAGGGAGCACTCGATGACCGCCACCCTCCACTCCAGTTCACCAGCCAACCGGTACACCAACCGGCACACCAACCGGCACACCAACCGGAACACCCTCGGACCCGCCAACCGGGCCTCCGGCCAGAACCGTTGCTGCACCGCTGGCGCGTCACCTCGCGCTCACCGGGGTCACGTCGAGGCCGACCGTGTGAACTACGGGGCTCGCCGGGCCGTGGTCGCCGTGGTCGCCGTGGTCGCCGTCATGATCGTGGCGCTGTTCGCTCTGGCTGCTGCGTCGGTCGTCGGCGCGGTGTTCGATGTCGGGGGTCAGCGGGCATCGGCATCCGAGGTCGCTCCCGTCGGACCCGATTCGTCGATCGTGCGCATCCACGTTGCACAGCCGGGTGACACGCTGTGGTCGATCGCCGACCGGTATCGGGGCGAGGTCGGCCAGGGCCGTTTCGTCGATGCGCTCATCGACCTCAACAGCGGCACGGTCATCCAGGTGGGCCAAGCGGTCCGCCTGCCCTGAGTCTGCGCGCCGCCGCTGCGCCCACCTGCCGGGGTGTGGCGGCGGCCGCGCACTATCCTGTCGGCGTGTTCTGTCCTGTCTGTCGAGCCGATGACACCAAGGTCGTCGACTCTCGGGTTGCCGAGGAGGGAACGGCGATCCGCCGCCGTCGGGAATGCCTCGGATGTGCGCAGCGCTTCACGACGTTCGAGCGCATCGACCATGCACCGTTGTCGGTCGTCAAGTCGCACGGAGGATCTGAACCGTTCGATCGCAAGAAGCTGATCGGCGGGTTGAGTGCCGCCACCAAGGGCCGCAACGTCTCTCCCGAACGACTCGAAGCCATCGCCACCGTCGTCGAGGATTCGATGCGATTGCTCGGGTCAACGGTGACGAGCGCCAACGTCGGCCTCGCGGTGCTCGACCAGCTCCGCATCGTCGACGAGGTCGCCTACCTGCGCTTCGCGAGCGTGTACAAGGACTTCGACGCTGCGGCCGACTTCCACCGTGAGCTCGCACTCCTCGAGAAGTCAGTGACGACGTCGTAGCCACCGGGTGTAGACGAACGACTGGTCGTCGATTGCGAGTTGGGTGACGTCGAACCGGTGGACATGAGGCGGTGCTCCACTCGCCAGACGGGGGCCGGGTCCGCCGACCATGGCCGGTGAGGTGGTGACGTTGATTTCGTCGATCAGGTCGGCGTCGAAGAACGCTCCGTTGAGGGCCGCGCCGCCCTCGACCTGGACGTAGTCGGACCGGCCGGCGACGTCGGGCATCCGGTCGAGGGCGGCGGCGAGGTCGATGTGGTCGTCGCCGACGCGAAGGACGTCGATCCCGGCCGGGAGGTCGGCGGCGCCCGATGCGGTCGTGATCACGAATGCCGCACCGGAGGCGAAGAGGTCGCTCGTGAAATCGAGGCGACCGCTCCGCGTGACCACACCGATGCGTTGACCCCGTTTGGTCGGCCTCGCGTAGCCTTCGTCGCGAACGGTACCTGCACCCACCACGATGACGTCGGCCAGTTGCCGGAGTCGGGCCAGAACGGCTGTGTCCGTCGGGCTGGACAGCATCGCCGAGGTTCCGTCGACGGCGATCGAGCCGTCGATCGACGCCACCATGCACAGCCCGACCCACGGCCCGTCACCGCGGGACCCCAGTGCAGTGGCGTAGGCATCATCCACGGTCATCTCGTCGGCGGGCTCGGGGAGCAGTCGGCGCATCGGCCCATGATGCCCGGCGCGGACGCGCTCGACTCGCCGTCTCTCCGTTCCGGCGTCCCGTTCCGTCCAGCCGGGTCGGGTGTCGACGGCATCTGCGACGATGCAACCATGACATCGTCGGCGTCGACCCGAACCGCATTCCGTACCTGTCCGCTCTGCGAGGCCAGCTGCGGGCTCGAGATCACCGTGCGCCCCGACGACAGAGGTGGCGAGGAGGTGAAGCGGATCCGAGGCGACCGGCTCGACGTGTTCTCCAAGGGGTACATCTGTCCCAAGGGCTCCACGCTCAAGCACCTGCACGAGGACCCCGACCGTCTGCGAGCGCCGATGGTGAAACGCGACGGCGAGCACGTGGCGGTCACGTGGGAGGAGGCCTGGCAGGTCGTCGCTGCCGGTCTCGGCGACGTCATCGAACGCAGTGGGCGTGAGTCGCTCGCCGCCTACGTCGGCAACCCGACGGCACACAGCCTGTCGGCGATGATGTTCTCGCGGGTGTTGCTGACCGGGCTGGGTACCCGAAACCGGTTCAGCGCCTCCACCGTCGACCAGATGCCGCGCCACGTGGCGTCCGGCTACGTGTTCGGATCGCCGGTGGCGATTCCCGTTCCCGACCTCGATCGAACCGACCATCTGGTGATCCTCGGTGCCAACCCGTACGCGTCGAACGGCAGTGTGTGCACCGCTCCCGACTTCCCCGGGCGCATCGAAGCGATCCAGGCGCGAGGCGGCAGGGTGGTCGTCGTCGATCCTCGCCTCTCGCGCACGGCCGAGCAGGCCGATCAGTGGGTGTCGATCCGGCCGGGCACCGATGCGGTGCTGCTCGCGGCGATCGCCAACACGATGCTCGCTGAAGGACTGGCCGACCCCGGAGACCACCTCGCGGGCCATCTCTCCGGTCTCGGCGAGATCGCCGCAGCGCTCGAGCCGTTCACGGCCGAGTTCGCCGCTCCCGTCACCGGTGTCGACGTCGCGACGATTCGCTCGATGGCGCGCGAGCTCGCAGCCGCTCCGTCAGCGGCCGTGTACGGGCGCATCGGAACCACGACCACGGAATTCGGCTCGACGGCGTCCTGGCTGATCGACGTCGTCAACATCCTGAGCGGCAACCTCGACCGGCCCGGCGGCGCCATGTTCCCGACGCCCGTCGCAGGCGGCGGGACGACGCGGGGCAAGCCCGGTTTCGGCCGCGGGTTCAGCGTCGGTCGAGGCCACTCGCGTGTCAGCGGACATCCCGAGGTGATGGGGGAGTACCCGGTCGGTGTGCTGTCGGAGGAGATCGAGACCCCCGGGGACGGTCAGATCCGGGCGCTGGTCACACTCGCCGGCAATCCGGTGCTGTCGACGCCCAACAGCGAACGGCTCGCAGGGGCGCTCGACCAGCTCGACTTCATGGTCAGCATCGACCTGTACCTGAACGAGACCACGCGTCACGCCGACGTGATCCTGCCGCCGCCGTCGCAGCTCCAGCGTGGTCACTACGACCTGCTGCTGTTGCAGTTCGCCGTGCGGAACGTTGCCAACTACTCGCCGCCTGTCCTGCCGCTCGACGAGGGACAGCCCGACGAGTGGGAGATCATCGCCAAGCTCACGGCGATCGCGCAGGGGTTCGGTGTCGACGTCGATCCGTCCGCTGCCGATGACCTGGCGATCGCCGGGCTGGTGCGCAGCGCAGTGAAGGACGAGTACTCGCCGGTGGCCGGCCGTGACCCCGACGAACTGCTCTCCGAGCTGAATGCATCGGGGCGGCGCGGGCCCGAAAGGATGCTCGACTTCATGTTGCGCACCGGGCCGTTCGGAGACGGGTTCGGCCTCGATCCGGGCGGCACCTCGCTCGACGACCTGCTGGCGAATCCTCACGGGCGGGACTTCGGCCCACTCGTGCCGAGGGTACCGGACGTGTTGCGCACGCCGAGCGGTCGGATCGAGCTGGCTCCCGAGCCGTTGATGGCCGACCTCGACCGGCTTCGCGACGAGCGCGAACGAACTCGCCACTCGCGGGCTCGTGCTCGTCGGGCGCCGTCACCTGCGCAGCAACAACTCCTGGATGCACAACGTCCCCGTCCTGGTCGAGGGCACGCCACGCTGCACGCTGCAGGTCCATCCCGACGACGCCGCCGGCCTCGGCCTGGTCGACGGTGGCGCTGCTCGGGTGACGTCCCGCGTCGGTTCGGTGCAGGCTCCCGTCGAGGTCACCGATTCGATTCGGCCGGGAGTGGTCAGCCTGCCGCACGGATGGGGCCACGACCTGGCCGGTGCACGGCTACGAGTTGCCGCCGAGCACGCTGGCGTGAACTCCAACACGCTGTCGGACGACGCCGCGTTCGATCCGCTGTCGGGTACGTCGGTGCTCAACGGCATCCCGGTCACCGTCGGCCCCGCCGGTTGAGGTGACCAGCCGTCACTCGGTGCGAGGGTGTGGACAACTCGGAGTTGTTCACCTCGCGTCCACACCCAGTTTCCCGAAATTCACATGGTTGTCCTCTTTCTCCCCACAGGGTGTTGTTCCTAGAGTGCCCACCCAATGCCGACTGTGGTGTGATGCACGGACAAGAAGGCGGGTGCCGGTCTCCCACGTGGTCGTGGACGGCGTCTGCTTGGGGAGCTCCCTCGACCTGTGTGTCACACCCAGTCGGCGATCCGCGCTGGTGTGGGCGGCGACGACACGGCTGTAGTTTGGAACTCTCTCGACCCTCGGAGGATCGCCCATGTCGCTCGCATTGGACCGCATCGACGACGGCACGATCGGGCTCGGTCGCCTGTTCACCTCTGCCGGCGTCGATCCGTACGACGAGATCGTCTGGGAACGACGTGATGCCAGGATCACGAACTGGCTCGATGGTTCGGTCGCATTCGAACAGCTCGGTGTCGAGTTCCCCACCACGTGGTCGCTGAACGCCACGAACATCGTCACGCAGAAGTACTTCCGCGGCACGCTCGGGACGCCCGAGCGTGAGTGGTCGCTCAAGCAGGTCGTCGACCGGATCGTCGACACGATCACCGGCTGGGGCATCGCCGACGGCTACTTCGACGGCGACGAAGCCGAGGCGTTCCGCGCCGAGTTGAAGTACATCCTGGTCACGCAGCGGGCGGCGTTCAACAGCCCGGTCTGGTTCAACATCGGCGTGAGCGGTGTCCCACAGCAGGCGAGCGCCTGCTTCATCCTGGCGGTCGAGGACGAGATGCCCTCGATCCTCAACTGGTACCGCGAGGAGGGTCTGATCTTCAAGGGCGGCTCGGGTGCGGGGGTCAATCTGTCGCGCATCCGATCGTCGTTCGAACCGCTCGACGGGGGTGGCACCGCATCCGGGCCGGTCAGCTTCATGCGCGGTGCAGACGCCTCGGCCGGCACGATCAAGTCCGGCGGCAAGACCCGGCGAGCGGCGAAGATGGTCATCCTCGACGCCGACCACCCCGACGTCGAGCAGTTCGTGTGGGCCAAGGCAATCGAGGAACGCAAGGCGCGGGTACTCGCCGAGGCGGGCTTCGACATGGGCCTCGACGGCACCGATTCGTTCTCGGTGCAGTACCAGAACGCCAACAACTCGGTCCGGGTGACCGACGAGTTCATGCAGGCCGTCGTCGACGACGCCGACTGGAACCTGACCGCGGTGACCACCGGCGAGGTGGTGCGCACGGTGAAGGCCCGTCAGCTGTGGCGCGAGATCGCCGAGGCGGCCTGGGAGTGCGCCGACCCGGGCCTGCAATTCGACACGACGATCAACCGTTGGCACACCGCCCCGAACCACGGGCGGATCACGGCCAGCAACCCGTGCAGCGAGTATTTCCACGTCGACAACTCAGCGTGCAATCTTGCGTCGATCAACCTGCTCGAGTACCTGCAGGACGACGGTGGGTTCGACGTCGGAGCGTTCACCCACACCGTCGACACGGTGTTCACTGCTCAGGAGATCCTCGTCGGCCGTGCCGACTACCCGACCGAGAAGATCGGTGCCACCACCCGGGCGCTGCGCCAGCTCGGTCTCGGATACGCCAACCTCGGTGCGCTGCTGATGGCACTCGGCTTGCCGTACGACTCTGAGTACGGCCGTGCCTGGGCGGCGGCGATCACGTCGCTGATGACCTCCACCGCCTACGCCGCAAGTGCTCGCACCGCCGCCCGTGTCGGCCCGTTCGAAGGTTTCGCCGACGACGCCGAGGCCATGCTCGGGGTCCTCGAGATGCACCGCGTGGCCAACGATCAGCTGGCCGAGGACGACGCCCTTCCCGACGATCTCGTCGAGGCCGCAGCTGATGCATGGGATCGTGCGATTCGCGACGCCAACCGACACGGCGTCCGCAACAGCCAGGCCACCGTCCTCGCGCCGACGGGGACCATCGGCCTGGCCATGGACTGCGACACGACGGGCATCGAGCCCGACCTGGCGCTCGTCAAGACCAAGAAACTGGTTGGTGGCGGCACCATGTCGATCGTCAATCAGACGATCCCGCGGGCGCTGCGCCGCCTCGGCTACGGACCCGAGCAGGTCGATGACATCGTCGCGTACATCGACGAGCACATGTCGGTGCTCGGCGCCCCGCATCTCGCCGCCGACCATCTCCCGGTGTTCGCCTGCTCGATGGGCGACAACACGATTCACTACGAGGGCCACATCCGCATGATGGGAGCGGTCCAGCCCTTCCTCAGCGGTGGCATCAGCAAGACAGCGAACATGCCCGAGGACGTCACCGTCGAGGACGTCGAGGGATTGCACATGCTGGCGTGGAAGTTGGGCCTGAAGTCGGTGGCGATCTACCGCGACAACTGCAAGCTCGGCCAGCCCCTGTCGTCCACGAAGGGTCGTTCGAGTGACGCTGCGACCGGACCCGCAGCATCCGCAGCTGTCGAAGCGGGCATGAACCACGTGATCGAACGGATCGTCCACCATCCGATACGCCAGAAGATGCCGCGAACGTGGCGCGGTCGAACGTTCGAGTTCCGGGTGGCCGACTGCAAGGGCTTCGCCACGATCGGGGAGTACGACGACGGACAGCCGGGCGAGATCTTCCTGACCGTGTCGAAGCAGGGCTCGACCATGGCCGGTGTGATGGATGCGTTCGCCAAGTCGGTGTCGTACGGACTCCAGTACGGCGTGCCGCTTCGTGCGTTCGTCGAAGCGTTCACCAACATGCGCTTCGAACCCGCCGGCATGACCGATGACCCCGACATCCGCTTCGCCTCGTCGATCATGGACTACCTGTTCCGTCGCCTGGCGATCGAGTACATGACCTACGACGAACGCGCCGAGCTCGGCATCTTCTCCGTCGACGAGCGTCTCCAGCCCACGCTGCCAGGCGTCGAGGAGGCTGTCACGACGACGAGTCAGGGATCAGACCTCGCACCGGACCCGAAGTCGGACGTCAGCGGCCAGTTGTCGTTCGCGGCGGTCCCCGAACCGTCAGTGGACGGACGTGACGACACGCCGGCGCCGGGCATGGTCCGCCACAGCGATGCACCGATGTGCATGCAGTGCGGCGTCTCGATGATGCGTGCAGGCAGCTGCTACGTCTGCACGTCGTGCGGCAGTACCAGCGGCTGCAGCTGAGGTCGGCGTGGTCCGCTCTCGTTGCGGGCAGACATCGGATGTGGTGATCGTCGCTCACACAAATCGGGGAGGTCCTTGGGCGAGCAGTACCGTCGACGCATGGTCGATGCCGAACGTGAACTGATCCGGTACCACGTCGAGGGCAAGGTCGGCGTGGTCACGATCGACCGACCGGAGAAGCGCAACGCGATGACCTACGCCATGCTCGGCGACTTCATCGAGACCGTCGGGCGCGCCGACGACGACCCCGACACGGTCGTGCTGGTGATCACGGGCGTTCCGGGAGCGTTCTGTGCCGGCACCGACCTCGCCGACCTCGCCACGGTCCCCGGTGAGACTCGTGGCCTACGGGGCTCCGCCGAGGAAACTCACAGGTGGTGGCCGATCGCGCAGGCACGCAAGCCGACGATCGGAGCGATCGACGGCCCGGCGGTCGGGATGGGTGCGGAGTTCTCGTCGCAGTGCGACATCCGGTTGGCCAGCACGCAGGCTCGCTTCGCCTGGAACTTCGTGCACCGCGGGCTCGTGCCCGACACCGGCGCCGGCACCTGGATCCTGCCCAGGATCATCGGGATGCAGCAGGCACTCAAGCTGCTGTACACCGGCGAGATGATCGATGCCGACGCCGCCCTGGGTCTCGGCTACGTCGTCGACGTGGTCCCCAGCGATGACCTGCTGCCGGCAGCCATGACACTGGCGAACACGATCTCCGCCGGTTCACCACACAGCCTGGGCCTGATCAAGTCGCTGGTGCACGACGGCCTGACCTCGCCCGTCGACGAGCACATGGAGCGGCACACGTCGGCGCTCGCAGCGTGTTTCACGAGCGACGACCATCGCGAAGGGGTGGCGTCGTTCCTCGAACGCCGACCCGCCGAGTTCACCGGGCGCTGACGGATCGGCCTCGGGGGCGATCGGCGCGCTGATCGGGGCGGGTGCCGTCCGCTCGCGGTCGGTTGCCATGAAGTCATCATCGCCGGGGTGATCGCGGCAGTAGGTTGCCATCGTGGCCGTGATCTCCGACGAGGAACTCGAAGCCGAGGCGTTGGCAGCCGACCCGGACGCGCCGATCGCCGACGACGCCGAACCCTTCGGTGGTGCGTCCGAACCCGGGCTTCTGCCCGAGTGGTACATGCCGATCAACGGCCCGATTCGCCGCACCCGGTCGCGGCGTGCCGTGGTGATCGGAATCATCGTGGCGCTGCTCGCGGTCAACGGTGCTGGGCTGTGCGTCACCTACGGCCTGCCCGAGATCGCCTGGTAGAGAGCCCTGCTCAGACTTCGAAGCCGATGGCGGCGATCGGCCTCGCCGGCGACATCGAAGGGGGCGCCGCCATCAACGGCATCAAGTCGGCCATCGCAGCCTGGATGGCGTCGCTCTGTCCGTGGCCCTCCGTCGACGCTTGATCGGCCATCAGCGCGAAGAACGAGAACATGTCGTCGGCGCCGCGATGGTACGAGTAGATCTCGACCCCGGGCTCGTCGCGCGCCGCTTCGACCATCCGGACCAGGACCGCCTCCATCTCGTCGCCCTTGCCCTCGAGGCAGGTGATCGTGCCGATCATCGAGACCTTCGTCATCATGTCCCCTTGTTTCGCTCGTCGGTGTCCCGACTGTAGCGGCGATCGAACATGTGTGCGCACCCGCGTCCGGATCGGTAAGGTCGATCCGATGGCGATCGCGTGCGCATACTGCAACGGGAAACACGACACGCCGGCACAGGTCCGACAGTGCTGGAACGACGGCGGCCAGCAGGACGTCCCCGTCGCCGACGACTCGATACCGCTCCCGGTCGATGGCCTGTCGATGTTCGACTCGGCGCCGGTCCCGACGAACCGTTCGGTGTCATCGCGCCGCCCCGCTCCTGACACGTCACCGCGGCCGACTTCTCGCCCGGTGGCCGCCCCATTCGACCGAGGTGTCGCCATTGCCGGTGCTGGCCCTGACCGGCTCGGACGCCACCTGGTGATCGAGCCCGGCGGTGCCATCGCTGCGCCATGGTCCGGCGCCGAACGGCTCGTGATCGACGATGCGGTTCTCTCGGCGCCCGGCCATGCTCTCGAACGGTTGCGGCGAGCCCACCACACCGGGACGCGGTTGGTGATCGAGCTCAGCGCCTCGTTCGAGCGGGAGCCGATGTTGATGACCGAGGCGGCACCGTACGAACTCGGTCCCACCTTCTTGTTCGATCTCGAAGAGTTGCACCATCTGGTGTGGACGAACAGCGTCGATGCCCGTGACCCGGACCGGCCGGTGTGGATCGGGCTCGACCGGGCGCTGGCAGCTGGGGTCCGGGCCCTCGAACCCGGCGGTGCCGGCGACGTGGTGCTCGCCGACGGCACGGTTGTATGGCTCGATGGCGGACCGGTGCGGCACATCGACCCGATCCACGGCGTGCCCGTCGTCCACGCCGTGGTCGTCGAGCACGGCCCGGTAACGGCGTCGTCGGCCAATTCTTCCACGGCCGACCTGGCTCCCGATCAACTCGCGGCGGTCACCCATCCAGGCGGAGGTGCCCGAATCATCGCACCAGCAGGGTCGGGCAAGACCCGGGTGCTCACCGAACGGGCCCGCCACCTCCTCACCCGATGGAATCTGCCTCCGAGCGCGGTGAGCCTCGTCGCGTTCAACAAGCGAGCCCAGGAGGAGATGGTCGAGCGCACACGCGACCTTCCCGGCTTGCAGGTGCGCACGCTGAACGCCATTGCGCTGGCGATCGTCAACGGGCGGCCACCGTTCGCGCCGCAGACGCAATCGTGGCGAACGATCGACGAGCCCGACGTCCGTCGCATCATCGGCGACCTCGTCGACTTCCCACGACGCCGCAACAGCGACCCGATCGGACCATGGATCGAGGCGCTGACCGTGATCCGCCTCGGCCTGGTCGAGCCCGAAGAGGTCGAGGGCAGATACGACGGCGACGTCGACGGGCTCGCTGCCACCTGGCCGGCCTACCGCCAGATGCTCGAACGTCGGGGAGCCGTCGACTTCGACGACCAGATCTACCGGGCGCTCCTCGTACTGCTTCGCGATCCGACGGCTCGACGTGCTGCACAGCGGGCGTGCCGAGTGATGCTCGTCGACGAGTTCCAGGATCTCACGCCGGCGCATCTCTTGATGATTCGGCTGCTGGCGGCTCCCGGTGGTGCGGTGTTCGGGGTGGGCGACGACGACCAGACGATCTACGGCTACAACGGTGCCGATCCTGCCTGGCTGATCGACTTCGCCGAGTTGTTTCCCGGCTCGGGTGAGCATCCACTGGAGGTCAACTACCGCTGTCCGGCTGGTGTGGTCGATGTCGTCGACCGGCTGCTCCGGCACAACCAGCGGCGGGTCTCCAAGACGATTCGCGCCGCCTCGACCGACAGCGATGGGTGGTCGATCGACACCGGTGCCGACGCGGTCGGCGCGACGCGCGCCGCCGTCGAACAGGCGTTGTCGACCGGGGCGGCACCGTCCGACATCGCAGTGCTCACGCGGGTCAATGCTCTGCTTGCGCCGGTGCAGGTCGCGTTGGTGGTGGCCGGGGTGCCGATCGCAGGCGGGGTCGGCCTCGAGTTCGCCGACCGCACCGCCGTACGCACCGTGCTCGCCTGGATGCGGCTGGCCACATCGGGTCGTGGCGGCTCGTTTGCCCCTGACGACATCCGCGAGGCGCTTCGGCGGCCGTCTCGATCGTTCCACCCGCGGATCACGGACTGGGTCAGCGAACAGTCGTCCGTGGTCGACCTCAACAAGCTCGCCGGTCGTCTCAACAACGAACGCGACGCCAGAACGCGTCATCGACTTCGCCGCCGACGTGCAAACGTCTCCAGAAGATGGTGTCCTCGGGCGCGACGACCTCCGACGTGTTGCTGACCCTCATCGACGAGATCGGTCTGGCCGGTTCGGTTGCATCACTCGACGCCAACCGGCGCGGTATGAACCGCTCGGCGCAGGGCGATGACCTCACCGCCCTCACGCACCTGGCGGCGCTGCACGACGATCCAACGGGTTTCGAGCGATGGATGCGCAAGCAGCTGGCCGTCAGACGCGCGCCCGGCGGCGTGCTGTTGTCGACGGTGCACCGCGTCAAGGGCCAGGAATGGCCCTACGTGGTGGTCCACCTCGCCGATGCCGAGCAGTATCCGCACCGTCTGGCCGACGACGTCGAAGAGGAGCGACGGCTGTTTCACGTAGCGGTCACCAGGACGAGCATGCACGCCACCATCACGACGGGGCCGAACCCGAGCCCCTTCGTCGCCGAATTGACCACGGAACCCTCCGAGGCGCGGGTGGTGTCGTCGCATCGGCCCCAACCGGTCGTCACCCGTACCCGCAGCTCGGCACCGAGTTCCGGCGATCCCGCCGCCGAGCTCGACGCTGCCGGCCAGCAGCGCTTCTCCGCCCTGCGCGACCTGCGCAACGAGCTCCGCGACGGCAAGCCCGCCTATGTCGTGTTCGACAACAAGACCCTGGTGGCGATCGCCAGGCAGGCGCCGACCACGTTGCGTGACCTCGGGCGAATTTCCGGTGTCGGGCCAGCCAAACTCGAACGCTACGGCGACGCCGTCATCGCCCTGATGCAACGCCTCAGCTGAGCAACCGAGAGTCCCGCGGGACGATGGGTGCAGTGTGGGGGTACGGTGAGGACATGAGTGTCGTGCCGAGCCCGTACCTGGCGACAAGGCCGGTGTGGCGCGGCAAGATGCACTCCTGGGCGTTCTTTGCCGCGATTCCTGCCGGGATCGCGTTGATCGCAGTCGCTCAGGGAGCGGCAGCCACGGTCGGCGCCGCGATCTACTCGGTCACCCTGCTGCTGCTCTTCGGTACGTCGGCGTCGTATCACCGCCTGGCCCACTCCGAACGAGCGCGAGCGATCATGCAGCGCCTCGATCACTCGATGATCTACCTGCTGATCGCCGGCACGTACGTGCCGTTGTGCCTGGTGGCGATGCCACCTTCGTGGGGGGTCCCCATGCTGGTGATCATCGGCTCGCTGGCTGCGGTCGGCATGCTGCTCAAGCTCGCGTTCTTCCACGGCGCCCGGTATGTCTCCTATTCGCTGTACATCGTGATGGGCTGGGTTGCGATCATCGCGACACCGGTCCTGATCGACAGCCTCACGACCACACAGTTCGCCCTGATCGTGGCGGGCGGTGTCGCCTACACGGTCGGATTCCCGGTGCTGGTCGTGCGGCGTCCGAATCCGTGGCCGACCACCTTCGGCTATCACGAGGTGTGGCATCTGCTGACGGTGATTGCGGCCAGCCTGCACTTCGCTGCAGTCGCCGACGTTCTCGCCTAGGCCGGGCGGTGGGTTGGCCGTGTTCGACCGAATCGTCGTCGTCGACTGGAGCGCCAACTCGTCGCCGAAGCTCGGTCGCGATTCGATCTGGATCGGCGTGTCCGCCGGCGAAGGCGAGATCGTCGGTCACGAACCTGCCGACCCGTGCAGCTGCCGATGCGTTCCTCGTCGAACTGTTCGAGTCCGAGACGACCCCAACAACGCTGCTCGGCGTCGACTTCTCTCTCGGTTACCCGGTCGGGACCGCGGCGGCGCTCGGGCTGGCCGGACCGCCGTGGTCGGCGACGTGGGAATTGCTCGTGGAGTCGCATCCTGGACGACGACCGAAACGTCAACAACCGGTTCGAGGTGGCGGCGGCGCTCAATCACCGACTGGCGGATGCACGCTCACCGTTCTGGGGGTGCCCCCCGTCGGCTGCGTCCGAACACCTGCGCCCGTCGAAGCCGGCCAGCTCAGGGTCACTCGCCGAGTACCGCGGCGTCGAGCAGATCCTGCGCGGGCAGGGTTACCGGCCGTTCTCGTCGTGGCAACTCCTGGGGGCGGGTGCGGTGGGCAGCCAGAGCCTGCTCGGCATCGCTCGCCTGGAACGCCTCCGCCGCCGGTTCCCGGATCGAGTCGAGGTCTGGCCGTTCACGACGAGTCTCGGGGCGCCCACCCTCGACCGCGGAGCGATCGTGATCGCGGAGGTGTGGCCGTCGATGCTCCGCGATCGACGAGCACGAGCGACTCCGTGCGTGACGCTGCCCAAGTCCGCGCTACTGTGAGGTGGTTGTCGCAGACCGACGCCTCGGGCGGGCTCGACCGCTACTTCGCTCCCGACCTTCCGGGTGCGACTCCGGGCGGCAGCCGTCGACGAGGAGGGATGGATCCTCGGGGTGGCACCCTGATGGCCACCGTCGATCTCGACCACGTCACGGTCCGCGCCGGGATGCTCGACCCGGCTGCGAGACGTGTCGATGTCGATCCCCGATGGCGCACCTCGTCGGCGTCGTCGGCGGGTCGGGGAGCGGCAAGACGTCGCTGCTGCGAGCGATCGCCGGGCTCGATCGGATCGACCACGGACGCGTCGTGCTCGACGGCCGTGACGTCACCCGTTCGGCGCCGTGGGACCGCGACGTCGGCATGGTGTTCCAGTCGCCGGCGCTGATCGGTCACCTGTCGGCGCGCCGCAACGTCTCGTTTCCGCTCGACGTTCGGCGGTTCACGGGGGAGGAGATCCGCAGGCGTGTCGACGCCGAGGTCAGGGCGCTCCACATCGAGTCGCTGATGGACCGTGAGCCGGCGACGCTGTCGGTGGGCGAGCAGCAGATGGTGCAGATCGCCCGAGCGCTGGTGCGGGTGCCGACGGTGCTGCTGCTCGACGAACCATTCGCATCGCTCGACGACCGGCTCAGGCGTCGGATGCGGGCAGAGCTGGCGGTGCTGCAGTCCGGCTACGGCGTCACGACGCTGATGGCGACGAACGACTGCGAGGACGTCGAGTCCTTGGCCGGGACGGTGGTCGTGCTCGACGACGGGCAGCTCGTCCAAGTCGGTGAGAGGGCGACGGTTCGCCGGTCACCGCGTACGCTCCTCGCAGCCGTCGCGACCGGGCCGATGACCACGCTCGAGATGACCGTCAGCGATGATCAGGACGGCTTCTGGCTGCTGCGTGAGGATCCTGCCGGCGGTGAGCCAGTACGGATCCGTTCGTGGTCGCCCGACCTCGCCCCGCACCGGGGACGCACTGTGACCGTCGGCGTCCGCCCGGAGGACATCGAGATCAGCCCGAGCGGGCACCATCTCGGCGGTCGTCGAACGGACAGCTCGATTCGACACGGGCGGGATCTCCTGTTCGGTCGCCGGCGCCCGGGTCGGTGTGGCGGCACCGACCGATCTGAGCGTGGCGGTCGGTGACGTGGTCAGCCTTCGGGTCCACCACCACGTGGTGTTCGATCGCAACGACGACCGCGCGATCGGATGAGCCCGGCGGCCGTCGAGCGCCGTTGACCGTCCTGCGCGCGTGTCGGTCAGTCGACGGTCCAGGTGCCGTTCGACCGAAGTAGCGCCTCGAGATCGCCCGGCCCCTTGCGTTCGCTGGCGGCCATCACCTGATCGGCGACGGCGTGGCTGTACTCGGGTCGTTCGATGTTGCGGAACACGCCGAACGGTGTGGGTGAGTGGTCGTCGTGGCTCAGCCGGGCGAGCGCGAAGGCCAGCGAGGGGTCGTGGCGATGCTCGTCATGGATCAGGATGTCGTCGGCGGCGACGTCGGCGCGTTCGACGAGTCGTAGCTGACCGTCGACGCCCATCGCGACAGCACGTTGCTGGTCGGCCCCGAACGTGACCGGCTCGCCGTGTACGAGGTTGATCATCATCTCGTCGCGGGCCTGTTTCCTGGTCACCTCGCTGAACTGGCCGTCGTTGAACACGTTGCAGTTCTGGTAGATCTCGACGAACGACGCGCCGCGATGGGCGTGCGCGGCTCGGAAGGTTTCGATCATGTGCTGTCGGTCGAGGTCGTGGGTGCGGGCCACGAAGCTGGCTTCGGCGCCGAGCGCGACCGCGAGCGGGTTGAACGGCGGGTCGATCGATCCCATCGGTGTCGACTTGGTCACCTTGCCGACAGGAGACGTCGGCGAGAACTGACCCTTGGTGAGTCCGTAGATCCGGTTGTTGAACAACAAGATGTTGAGATTCACGTTGCGCCGCAGCGCATGGATCAGATGGTTGCCGCCGATCGACAGGCCGTCACCGTCGCCGGTGATCACCCACACGTCGAGGTCGGGTCGCGCAACGGCGACACCGGTGGCGATGGCAGGCGCACGGCCGTGGATCGAGTGCATCCCGTAGGTGTTCATGTAGTACGGGAAACGACTGGAACAGCCGATGCCGGAGATGAAGACGGTGTTCTCGGGTGCGATGCCGAGATCCGGCATCAGGGTCTGGACGGCCAGCAGGATGCCGTAGTCGCCGCAGCCCGGGCACCAACGCACCTCCTGGTCGCTCGACCAGTCCTTCTTCGTGGTGACGGCGACCTGGGCGGTGCTCATGACGTTGCTCCGTTCGAGTTGGTGATCGAGGCGAGTGCCTCGTCGATGGCGGCTTCGATCTCGCGGGACTTGAAGGGCATGCCCTGGACCTTGCTGAGACACTGGGCATCGACGAGGTACTTGCCGCGGATCAGCGCCGTGAGCTGACCCATGTTCAACTCGGGCACGATCACGCGCTGGAAGCGTTGCAGGAGGTCACCGAGATCGGGCGGCAACGGGTTGAGGTGCATGATGTGCGCGGACGCGACGCTTCTTGCCGGCCCGACGGCTGCGTTGAATCGCAGCGTCGATCGCCGCCCACGTGGAACCCCAGCCGAGCACCAGCACGTCGGCATCGGCGTCACCGTTGATCTCCGTCGGTGGGATGTCGGCGGCGATCGCCGCGATCTTGTCGGCGCGGAGGTGGACCATGCGCTCGTGGTTCTCGGGCGTGTAGTCGATGTTGCCGGTGCCGTCCTTCTTCTCGAGGCCACCGACGCGGTGCATCAGTCCGGGCGTGCCAGGGATCGCCCACGGCCGCGCCAGGGTGTCCTCATCTCGCAGGTACGGCCAGAACACCTCGTTGCCGTCGTCGTCGACGTGGTTCGGTGCGGTCGTGAACGGCACCGAGATGTCGGGCAGCGAGTCGACCGAGGGGAGGTTCCAGGGCTCGGAGCCGTTGGCGAGATACCCGTCGGACAGCAGGATCACCGGGGTGCGGTACTTGAGTGCGATGCGGACTGCCTCGATGGCGGCATGGAAGCACTGCGCCGGGGTGTACGCGGCGACCACGGGAAGCGGTGCCTCGCCGTGACGCCCGTAGAGCGCGATGTTGAGGTCGGACGCTTCGGTCTTGGTCGGCAGGCCGGTCGAGGGACCGCCACGCTGGATGTCGACGAGCAGCAGTGGCAGCTCGATCGACACCGCAAGGGAGGTCGTCTCGCTCTTCAGGGCGACGCCGGGGCCGCTGGTGGTGGTGACGCCGAGATGCCCGGCGAACGCCGCGCCGAGCGCCATGCCGATCGCTGCGATCTCGTCCTCGGCCTGCACGGTGCGGATTCCGAAGTGCTTGTGCTTGGAGAGTTCGTGGAGGATGTCGGACGCCGGGGTGATCGGGTACGAACCCAGAGTGATCGGCAACTTGGCCAACTGGCCAGCGGCAACGATGCCCCAGGCGAGCGCGGTGTTGCCGGTGATGCTGGTGTACTCGCCGGCGGGCAGCTTGGCGGGCTTGACCTCGAAGCGGACGCCGACCGCTTCAGTGGTCTCTCCGAAGTTGAAGCCGGCGAGGAACGCCGCCTTGTTCGCGGCCTGGACCTGTTCGTTGCCGCCGAACTTCTCTTCGATCCAGTCGAGGGTCGGCTCGACCGGCCGGGTGTACATGAACGACACGAGTCCGAGCGCGAAGAAGTTCTTGGAACGCTCGGCATCGCGGGGCTTGACCCCGAGTGGCGCGCAGATCTCCTTGGTGAGGCTCGACATCGGCACGCGCAGGACTCGGTAGTTCGCGAGCGTGTCGTCATCGAGGGGGTTGACCTTGTAGCCCGCCTTGTCGAGGTTGCGTTCCTCGAAGGCGTCCTCGTTGACGATCACGGTGCCGCCCGGCTCGAGGCGGTGGAGGTCGGCCATCAGGGCCGCCGGGTTCATCGCGACCAGTACGTTCGGTTCGTCGCCGGGCGTGGTGATCTTGTGGTCGGCGATGTTGACCTGGAACGCCGACACGCCGTTGACGGTGCCCGCCGGCGCACGGATCTCCGCGGGGAAGTCGGGCAGGGTCGAGAGGTCGTTGCCGAACGACGCACTCACCGACGTGAAGCGGTCGCCGGTGAGCTGCATCCCGTCGCCGGAGTCGCCGGCGAATCGGATGATCAGATGGTCGAGGACGTGGTCGTCGTCGGCCGCTGACCGGTCGATCGTGTCCGTCATGTTGTCTCCCCCCGGGAGGGTCATCGCCCCGGCTCCGTTGCCGGGCCTGTCGAGGTGCCACCGTAGTGGCCGACGTCGGCCACGAACGGGACGGCCCGCGGATTGTGACCTTGTTCCTGTTGTGTCTGGGGTCTGCGTCTGGCGTCAGACCCCAGATGTGACGCCCGGTGCGCGATGATCGGGCCATGTACGCCGTCGCCACGTTTCTGGTCGTCGCTGTCATCACGGTCGCGTTCACCAAGCTGGCCACCGGTGCGCTGATCGCGACGGGGGTGCCGCCAGAAGCCGCTGCCTTTCAGGCCCGGTCGGCATTCAGTGGCGCCGGGTTCACGACGACTGAGGCCGAGAACGTCGTCAACCAGCCCGTCCGGCGCCGGATCATCGGGACCACCATGCTCGTCGGAAGCCTCGGCACGCCGACGCTCGTGGTGACCGTACTGCTCGGGATGATCGCGCCTGGGCCCGGGTCGACCACGTTGCGCGTTCTCGTCACCGTGTCCGGCCTCTTCCTGGTCGTGATGGCCCTGGCCAACAAGCCCATGACGCGCTGGCTGGTCGGCATCGGTCGTCGCTACGTCCGCCGACATCTCTCGCCCGCACTTGCGGAGCGCCCGGAGAACCTCCTGTTGCTGTCGGAGGAGTTCGCGATTCAAGCGGTGCGTCTCGAGACAGCCGTCGAGGAGACCCGAAGCCTGAGCGGCATGGCACACGCACTGCCTGGCCTGACGGTGCTCGGTGTCCGCCGTGGTGCCGAGTTCTTCGGCGAACCGCCTGTCGACATCGATCTGCAGGAAGGGGACCAGTTGATCGTGTACGGCCGTTGTCCCTCGGACGAGGTGGTCTCGTGAGGCGCGTGGCGCTGGCGGTCGCGATGGTCGTGCTCGTCCTGGGGGCGTGCAGCGGGTCGGACGAACCGGGTGAACCGGGGGAGCCGACGGATCCGCCTGCCCTCGGGGGCATCGATGGGCCGGCGCGAGTCGACCCGTCATTCGACCCGTTCGCGACGACGCCGGCGTCGGGGACGGAGGCGGGAGGCTGAGAAGCACGCGGATAGGGTCGGCGACCGACATGGCGTCCCTCCGTTTCAGCTTCGGCACCATGGGCTCGGGCAAGAGCACCGTGGCGCTGCAGATCCACCACAACCTCACGAATCGACAGCTGTACGGGCTGCTGCTCACCACGCTCGACCGTGAAGGACGCCAGGTGACGAGCCGCCTCGGTGTCGCTGCGCCGGCGATCGAGGTCACACCGGACCTGGACCTGCATGCGTTGGCGGTCCGGTACTGGCCGATCCACTATCTGATCTGCGACGAAGCGCAGTTCTACACGCCGACGCAATGCGATCAGCTCGCGCGTGTGGTCGACGAACTCGATGTCGATGTCTACGCGTTCGGGCTGCTCACCGATTTCCGTGGGAGGTTGTTCGAGGGCACAGCGCGCATGCTGGAGATCGCCGACGAGCACACGCCGCTGCAGGTCGAGGCGCGTTGTTGGTGTGGAGCCCGAGCGACGCACAATGCCCGCGTGGTCAACGGCGACATCGTGTACGAAGGCGACACCGTGGTGGTCGGCGACACGAACGCCAACGAGGCCCCGCTGTTCGGCGACACCGTGCGGTACGAGTTGCTCTGCCGCGCCCACTTCCTCCGCGGCGACCTTGGCGCCTGACGGGCCCCCGTCCCCGCCCGGACCCCGGTGCCCGCTCCGACCATCAGTGCGCGAACTGTGCCGGGTTCCGGCACATCTCGCGTTCTGATCGTTGGGTGCTACGGCAGACCAGGTGCCCGGCACGCCCGGTTGCCGTTCGCGGAAGCGGCCCGGTCGCCCGCCACAGCTCACCGTCAATCTGTGCGCGGATGGCGCCGGAAAGCGGGACGCATCGCGCACAGATCGCCGGGAGCCCTGCCGGGGTCGCTACCGAGATGGTGTGGAAGGCACATGCCGTCACCATGGCCACGGGCTGTCGGAGCGTTGCGGGCCATCCGAAGCTCGGTGCCATGAGTCCCGGAAGGCGGAACTCGGCCCGCCGAGATCTGCTCGGGAGCAGGAGATCTGGGAGCCCCGCCGGGTGTCAGGTGGTGGGGCGGTCGGCGATCCTGCAGATCATGGCGAGTCCGGCGGCCATGGCGACGCCGCCGAGGCGCAGGAATACACCGGCGTCGTTGGCATCGCCGGGCTCGTCGGCGGCGACGATGGTGGCGATCGAGACCACACCGATCACAGCGAAGGAGATGGCAAGGCCCGCGCCGAGGCGAAGCAGCGTCGTCAGCCACGGGTCGCGGTCGGTTCCGGCCAGCCATGTCGCGCCGGCGGTCACGAGCACGACGGGTACGAGCACGGCCAGGTTCGGTGGCAGCATCAGGAAGCTGAGCACCTCGATGCGCTGCTCCCACACGCTCGCGAACGGTTGCGCACCCACCCGACGCACCCGATCGAGTTGGAACGCAATGAATCCGATCGGGCCGCCGAGCAACAACCAACCGGCGATCGTGAGTTGACGGACGAGGTCGGCCCGACGTTCGGGCGTCACGTCAGTCCCAGGCACACTGCAGCCGTTTGATGCCGTTGATGAATCCGCTCTGGAGGTAGTCGGGCTCACCGGTGATCCGCAGCGACGGCACCCGCTGGCGGATCGTGTCGAACATCACCGTCATCTCGCGGCGAGCGAGGTTCGCGCCGAGGCAGAAATGTGGGCCGCCGGCGCCGAATCCGATCTGCGCCGGGTTGGGTTCGCGGGTGATGTCGAACGTGTAGGGGTTGTCGAACACTCGCTCGTCTCGGTTGCCCGAGTTGTACCACATCACGACTTTCTCGCCGGCCCTGATGGGTTGGCCCGCGATCTCGGTGTCCTCGGTGGCCGTACGGCGGAAGTGGATCACCGGAGTGCCCCACCGGACGATCTCCTCCATCGCCCCCTTCGCGTGGGTGTCGAAGTCGCCGTACAGCAGGTCGCGCTGGTCGGGGAACTCGGTGAAGGCCTTCATCCCGTGGCTGATCGCGTTGCGGGTCGTCTCATTGCCGGCCACAACCAGCAGGATGAAGAACGAGCCGAACTCCTGCGGTGTCAGCTGTTCGCCGTCGACCTCGGCGGCCATCATGATCGAGGTGATGTCGTCCTGCGGGTTCGCCTTGCGGTCCTCGCCGAGCGCTTGGGCGTACATGAACATCTCGAGCGACTGGCCCATCAGTTCATCGAAACTCGACGTGAACTCGGGATCGCCTGCACCCAGGATCGTGTTGGTCCACTTGAAGACCCGCGAGTAGTCCTCGGCGGGGATGCCCATCATGTCGCAGATGATCTCGAGCGGGAGCGCCGCCGCGACGTTCTCGACGAAGTCGCAGGTCTTGTCCGGGAAGTTGGCCAGCAAGCGGTCGATCACCTCGTTGGCCTTGGTGCGGACGGTGTCCTCGACGGCGGTGATCTCCTTGGGCGTGAATCCCTTCGACACGATCGAACGCAGCCGGAAGTGGCGCGGGTCGTCCATGTTGATCATCGAGCCGAAGAACTCGTTCATCTCCTGGGGCTGATCGCCGATATTGGCGCCTTTGCCTGAGCAGAACAACTGCGGGTTGCGGCTGACGTGCCAGATGTCGTCGTGGCGGGTCAGTGCCCAGTAGCCGGGCCCCGGCGGGAACGGCAGGTCGGGGATCACACGTTCGTCGAAGTGCACCAACCCGGGCGTGTCGCGCAACGCCTTGAAGGCACCCTCCCGGAACGACCGGGGCGCCGTCCAGAACTCCGCGTCGGACAGGTCGAAGTCGTCGAGGCTGACCTCGTCGTACGGCGCGCTCGTCGTCATGGATCCGACTGTACGGGAGCCGGTGTGCGTCGCCGGTGTTGGGCCCCGGGCGGTCCGGGCGGGGAACGGGGCCGGGGAGGACCGACGGGGTACAGGTTGAGAACTGAGGCGATCGGGCGTTGACTGGGCCGATGCTGCAGTTCTCCGAGATCGAACGAGTCCTCGTTGTCACCGCCCACCCCGATGACGTCGACTTCGGTGCCGCGGGAACCGTGGCCGAGCTCACCGATGCCGGCGTCGAGGTCACCTACTGTCTCGTCACCGATGGCCAGGCCGGCGGGTTCGACCACTCGATTCCGCGCCGGGAAATGGCGGCGATCCGGCGGGAAGAGCAGACCAAGGCCGCCGCCGAGGTCGGGGTCACCGACCTCCGGTTCCTCGGGTTCATGGACGGCACCGTCGAGGTCACGATGGAGCTGCGCCACGACATCAGCCTGATCATCCGCCAGGTGCGTCCGCAGGTCGTAATCACCCAGTCGCCGCTGCGCAACCTCGCCTCGACGTACGGCTCGCATCCCGACCACACGGCGACTGGTGAGGCGACGATGTGCGCCGTCTATCCGGATGCGCGCAACCCGTTCGCGTTTCCGGGCTTGCCGTGCGCGGACGTCGAGGACTGGAAGGTGCAGGAGGTGTGGATCCAAGCCGGTCCCATGGGCGGCGATGCCGACCTGGCCGTCGTCGACATCACCGACCAGGTCGAGCGCAAGTTCCGTGCGTTGCGTTGCCACGTCAGCCAGCACGTCGATCCCGACGCCATGATGGAACGCGTCGGTGCCCGCTTCCGACAACTCGCGGTCGAGCACGGTCTCCCCGAGGGCCACAGCGCCGAGCTCTTCCGAGTCTGCGACACCCGCTGACGCGAATCGCCCGCGTCGACCGCCGTGCGATGAGCGAACGGCGCGTATGCGGTGGTTTCGCTCATCGGTGGGGGATCGGCCGCGGTTGCGATGAGCGAATGGCGCGTATGCGGTGGTTTCGCTCATCGGTGGGGTCGGACGGCGCGGTACCGGCGGCGTGTTCGGCGCAGCGGGGGTTCAGGTGCGGAAGGTGAGATGGGCGGCGCCCAGGAGGGGGCCGGCGGTGCCGAGCGCCGCGGGGCGAACGGGGACAGCACCGATGGCGGACTGGAGGGCGGGCCCGAACCGGTCGAATGCGCCGGAGAATCCGCCGCCGATCACCACCAGGTGAGCATCGAACTCGGCGACGACCGGTGCGAAGAACGCACCCAACCGGGCGCCGTGATCGCTGACGACGTTGGCGTTCGCGGGGTCGTCGACCGCCGAGCGCACGTCGACCATGTCGATCCCCAGCCGATCAGCGAGACCATGCGCCGACAGCACGTCGTCGGCCCGTCCTCCCCACGGCGTCTCTCGCATCGCCAGGTGTTCCACACCCACACCGTCGAAGAACTCGACCGGCCGAGCATGATCGGTGAGGCACGTGCCGAGCCCGGTGCCGACCGTCACCGTCAACACGCGGTCGATTCCGGCGCCGGCACCAGCGAGGGACTCGCCAGTGCCGGCGGACTCGGCGTCGCGGGCGAATCGGATCGGCAGGCCCGATGCGGTCGACCGATCCCGCAAGGCCGCGCGGAGATCGAGACCGAAGATGTCCTCGAACTTGTGGACGCCGCGCATCACGCGAGACACCGGCGTCGATGTCGAACGGGCCACAGATCGCGATGGCGAGTCCGGACACGTCCCGTCCCGCCACGTCGAGCGCTGCGTCGGCACCGCGGGCGAGCGAGTCGAGCACGACGTCGGCGGACGCGTTCGCGTTGGTGGGCAGAACCGGCCCGACCTCGATTCGCGGTTCGGCCGCATCATCGTCGAACCGGATGGCACCCGTCTTGATCGACGTTCCACCAACGTCGAGCGCGGCGATCACCTGTCCCATCACCACTCGAACCTACTGCTCCAGACGACGACCGGATCGCGGTCCGAAAGACCCTGGTACCCGACCCGGCTCCGAGGGATGATCTGGTCATGAGTGGATCAACGACCCACGCCTGTCCGTACTGCGAGCTGATCTTCAGCTACCACAACGAGGTCAAGGACCACATCCTGCACGATCACCCCGAGCACGCCGCCGTGGTCGAATCGATCGAGCCCCATGAGATGCCCCACGACTGAGATTCTGGTGGATCCGATTGCCGCCGGTCTGCGGCGATGAGCGTTGTTCGGGTTCGAGTGGTCGTGGAGGGTCGAGTGCAGGGGGTGTTCTTCCGCGACAGCTGTCAGCGCGAAGCGCAGCGTCTGGGAGTGCGCGGCTCGGTACGAAACCGCTCCGATGGCTCGGTCGAGGTCGTGGCCGAGGGGCCGCGGGAGAGTGTCGACGAGTTGGTCACGTGGTGCCGCCAGGGTCCGCCCCGATCGAGCGTGACCGGTATCTCCGTCATCGACGAGGTTCCAGCCGCCGAACGCACCTTTCGGATTTTGTACTGAGCAAGCGCTAGAGGACTTCCCAGCGGTTGGGGCGGTCGGCGTGGACGACGATGGCGTCGTACTGCTTGATGCAGCGTGTCGCTCGGAGGACGTACTGCTCGCCGCCGCTCGACAGCTCCGCCAAGGCGTACCCCTCGCTCGAGTCGCGGACGCCGGTGCCGATGCAGTGCAACGAGGCGAGCTGCAGGCCGGCGCTCTCGGCTTCGGCAGCCCACAGGTTGACGAGTCCCTGGCGCAGCGACGGGTCGTCGAGCAGGTCGGACCCGCCGAGGGTCAGCGTCACGTTGCAGATGTGTACGGGCTCGACGCAGTCGGCGTCGACGACGTCACCACCGAGTTCGCCGTCGAGCAACACCACGATCGGTCCGTCGTCTCCGCTCACGCCACCGATGAAGCCATAGCGAACCAACGGAAGCCCGTCCTCGCCGGTCGTGGCGTAGCGGATCCGGTCGCCGTGGTGAAACCTGCTCACACCGGCACTCCCGCGCCGTCGGCGTACTCGGCGATGACGGCGTCGGACAATTCCGGCCACGCTCGAAGTGCGGCGGATGCCCATTGGTCGAAGTCGCGATCGGCGAGCGCAACGAGCGCCAGGTCGCGATCGGGGTCGATCCAGAACATGGTGCCCGACCCGCCGAAGTGCCCGAACGTACGCGGCGAATTGGTGGTCCCGGTCCAGTGCGGTTCCTTCGTGCCTCGCACTTCGAAACCCAGCCCCCAGGGGCACTGCTCGTAGCGACCCACGCCCGGCACGATACCTGCGAGCGTGGGGTAGTGGATGCGTTCGGCGTCCGCGGCCGTGCTCGCATCGATGAGCGTCGGCCGCATCACCTCGGCAACGAACCGGCACGTGTCGGCCAGGTTCGAGCGGACCCCGTGGGCGGCCGAGCCCCGCAGCACGCTCGACCGCATGTCGAGTGGCACGAACACCGCTTCGCGGAGGTAGTCCGCAAACGCCATCCCGGTCGCGGCCTCGACGGCCTGGGCGACCAGGCTGATGCCGGTGTTCGAGTACATCCGCGTCGCCTCGGGGCGCGCGATCGGGTCGTCGCCGTCGAAGGCGTAGCCGCCGGCGTGCGCGAGGAGGTGGCGCAACGTGCATCCCGGCTGACCGACCGGCTGGTCGAGTGCGACGACCCCTTCCTCGACGGCCACCAACGTCGCCCAAGCGGTCATCGGCTTGGAGATCGAGGCGAGGCGCTGCTCTCGCTTGGTGTCCCCGATCGTCGTCACGATCTGGCCGCCGCGAAGCACGGCGGCGGACACGTGGGGGACGGGCCAGATCGCGGCGAGGTCGAGGGCTGTCACTGCGGTCGACCCGGCTCGATCAGGTGAACTGACGGAGCAACTCGGCGACCCGGAATGCGAGGTCGACGCTCTGGCGGGCGTTCAGCCGTGGGTCGCACATCGTTTCGTAACGGTGGTCGAGGTCGGTGTCGGACAGGGCATCCCCGCCGCCGAGGCATTCGGTGACGTTCTCGCCGGTGAGCTCCACGTGGATGCCGCCCGGCCATGTCCCCTCGGCGCGATGCGCTCGGACGAATCCGCCGATCTCGGCGATCACGTCGTCGAAGTGGCGTGTCTTCAAGCCGTTGGCCGCTGTGTAGGTGTTGGCGTGCATCGGGTCTGATGCCCAGACCACCGGATGTCCGGCGTCGGTGACGGCTCGCAGCAACGGCCGAAGCGAGGTCTCGATCTTGTCGGCGCCCATCCGCACGATCAGCGTGAGCCGGCCGGGGATCCGTGACGGGTTCAGCACCTCGCACAGTTCGAGCACGTACTCGGCCGTGGTGGTCGGTCCGACCTTGCAGCCGATGGGGTTGCCGACGCCGCGGAGGAACTCGATGTGCGCGCCGTCGAGCTCGCGGGTCCGCTCGCCGATCCACAACATGTGCGCCGAGCAGTCGAACCATCCGCCGGTGAGTGAGTCCTGGCGGGTCAGGGCCTCTTCGTAGCCGAGGATCAACGCCTCGTGGGACGTGAACACGTCGACCTGGGCGAGGTTCGGGTTCGACTCGGTGTCGATGCCGCAGGCGCGCATGAACGCGAGCGCCCGCTCGATCTCGGCTGCGACGTTCTCGTAGCGCTGCCCGGCGGGGCTGGACGCGACGAACTCCTGAGTCCATGCGTGGACTCGGGACAAGTCGGCGAACCCGCCCTTCGTGAATGCCCGAAGCAGGTTCAGCGTGGACGCCGACTGGTGGTAGGCCTGCACGAGCCGCTCCGGATTCGGCACCCGGGCCGCCTCGGACGGGTTGACGTCGTTGACGATGTGGCCTCGGAACGAGGGCAGCTCGAGGTCGCCGACGGTTTCGGTCGGGGAGGATCGTGGCTTGGCGAACTGGCCGGCCATGCGGCCGACCTTCACGATGGGGACGCCCACGGAGTAGGTGAGCACGACCGCCATCTGGAGGATGACCCGAAGCTTCTCTCGGATGTTGTCGGCCGAGAACTCTTCGAAGCTCTCTGCGCAGTCGCCGGCCTGAAGCAGGAACGCACGGCCGGCGGCCACGCGGGCCAGTTCGGACTGCAGCGATCGGGCCTCGCCGGCGAACACCAGCGGCGGCATCGAGGAGATCTGCTTCAGCGCCTGCTCGAGTGCGCCCGTGTCGGGCCACTCCGGCTGCTGGCCCACCGGGTGGTCGTGCCAGGAAGAAGGGGACCAGGTCCCACGGGCGTCAGGCATGCCGAAAGGCTACCGGCGCCGAAAACGACCGGAGCGGTCGGATTTCTCCGACCGCTCCGGCTCGATTGTCGGCCACCCACGCGATGTGCCAGGCACATCGCGTCGGTCAGACGGCGAGGATTCGTTCGGCGTCGTCGCGGAGGCCGGCGACCGCACGCGACACCAGGCGACGTGCGGCTTCGGCGGTGACGCCGAGCTGCTCGCCGACTTCGCGGAAGCTCTTGCGTTCACCGTCGACGAGACCGAAGCGGGACTCGACGGCGAACCGCGCACGAGAATCGAGCGTGCCGAGCAGCTCGTCGAGCAGCTCGCTGTCGACCAGGGTCATCACGTGATCTTCCGGCGTGCCGTCGCCATTGGCCATCAGGTCGCCCAGCGTGGCATCGCCGTCGTCGCCGACGGTCTTGTCGAGGCTGACCGGCGTCGTGAGGCGGTGCAGTTCGGCGTTGGTCTGGTCGAGGGTTTCGCCGTCGCCGGAGGCCTGACGCAGCGCTGCGCGGAGGCTGGCGGAGCGGTCACCCGGGATGCGGATGAGGCTGGCCTTCTGGTCGAGTGCGCGACCGATGGCCTGACGGATCCAGAACGTGGCGTAGGTGGAGAACTTGAAGCCACGGCGCCAGTCGAACTTGTCGACCGCGTGCTCGAGGCCGAGGTTGCCCTCCTGGATGAGGTCGAGCAGGTCCATGCCCTGCGGCAGCGGGTAGCGACGGGCGATCGAGACGACGAGGCGCAGGTTGGAACGGATGAAACGATCCTTGGCCTTGGCCGCTTCGCGAACCTGGCGCTTGAGGGCGACACCACGCTTGCCGGCATCGAGCTGCTCTTGGGCCTCCCGGCCGGCTTCGATGATGCGCGACAGCTCACGCTCGTCTTCGGCGGTCAACAGGGGGACCTTGCCGATGTCGTTCAAGTAGAGACCAATGGAGTCGTTCATGATGTTTCCTACAACCGTTCGTGTTCGTGATGATTCCGGGGCCAGGCTGTGTCATCGGACACACTGCATCGGCCATGCGGATCGAGGCGTCGCCGGATTTCGCACGTGAACGTGCGGTCCAACGAGGTGATCGAAGAGCGGCAGACGCCGACAACGATGGACTTCCCGAAAGAAGCCGTCGTAAACCGTGTACTCGGGGGTATATGGGGGAGCGATGTACAGTAACACCTCTGTCAACCCCGTGTCGGGTCGGTTGCGTCCGATTTCGGTCAGGACCCCATAAAATCGGGGAATCGTGCCCGAAACCGATCCACTGTTGCGTCGAGTTGGGCTCTTCGGAGGCACGTTCGACCCCCCGCATGTCGGCCATCTGGTCACCGCGGTCAACGTTCGTCACGCACTCGACCTCGACGTGGTGGTGATGATGGTGGCCAACGTGCCCTGGCAGAAGGAGGGCAGCCGCACGATCACGCCGGCGCCCGATCGGTTGGCGATGGTGGAGGCAGCGGTTCGAGACGTGCCCGGCCTGGTTCCCGGTCGCCACGAGATCGATCACGGTGGACCGAGCTACACCGCAGACACGCTGGCCGTGCTTGCGGAGGAGTTTCCGGCTGCGGAGTTCTTCACGATCATCGGCGATGACGCTGCTGCCGGCCTGCGGACCTGGACCCGATGGCAGGAGGTCGTCGACCGGTCCCAGCTCGTCGTCGTCGACCGCCCGGGTGAGCCCGTCGACGTCGACGCGGACATCGGCTGGATTCGCGTCGAGGTGCCTCGTCTCGAGGTGTCGAGCACCGATCTGCGTGCTCGGTTCACCGACGGACGGCCGCTGGATTACCTGGTGACGCAGCCCGTGCTCGACGTGATCCGCGCGCGTGGACTCTACGGGGCGTCGGCGTGACGGCGATCGCCAAGCGACGCACCCGTCGAACGATCGTCGGTGCCGCCACGGCGATGCTGCTCCTCGTCGTCGCGGCGGTGATGTTCGGGGTCGGGGTCGTCACCTTGTCGAACTCTCAGGAGGGCGAGGCGGTCGGCGTCGACATCCGGCCGAGGGTGGAGTTCCCCGCGACACCCAACGCTCTGCTCGCTGTCACCGACGAGCAGGGGCAGCTCGCCTCGGTTGTCGTGATGACACTGCTGCCTGAGGGGCAGGGCGGGAGCATCGTCACCGTTCCGGTGAACGCGGACGTGACCGCAGGGTTCGGTCCGCAGCGTCGTCCCCTCGACGAATCCTTCGACGCGACAGACGTCGACGGTCTCGTGACCTCGGTCGAGGGCATGTTGGCGATCTCCGTGCAACGCGCCGACGTGGTCGACGTCGCAGGCCTCGAGGCGTTGCTGCCCAACAACGATGTGCTGCAGCTGGTGCTTCCGAGCGACGTGGTCGACACCGACAATGGGGGCACGATCTCGGTCGCGGGTCCGCAGACGTTCACCGTTCCGGAGTTGGTCTCGATTCTCGTGGCGATCGACGACGACGCAGAGGTCGACATCTCGCACGAGAACGATGTGGCGGTCTGGGAGGCGCTCGCGCAGACGGCGCCGGCGTCGATTCCACCCGAACCGGTTCCGCTCGATGCTCTCGGACGTCCGATCGCTCCGGAAACGGTCGAAGAGCTCGTGGCCCGCCTGTGGCAGGGCGAGGTGTCGGTGCGCGACCTCCTCATCGATGTGGCGGAAGTCGAGAATCCGACACAGGCGGACGTCGTCCTGATCGATCGACGTGACGCAAACCTGGTGTTCGCCCAGGTGTCGCCGGGACTCGTGTCCACGCCAAACACGGGTCTCAAGGTCAGGGTCGTCGCCAACTACACCGATGATGAGTTGGCCGAAGCGGACGGTCTCTACGGTTCGTCGTCGGACGTCGCCATCGAGGTGATCGGTCGACTCCTGTTCCTCAGCGGCAACGTGCCGTCGGTCGACACGACACCGACGGGGGTTCCGCCGATCACACTCATCGAGGTCGCCAGCGAGCGTCAGCTCGAGGAACTCGGCTTTCGTCGGCGAGGCGCTCTTCGGCGAGGTGGAGGTGAGCGTCGCCGAGACCGTGATCATCGGAGTCGATGCCGAGGTGATCTTGGGGATGTCGTATCTCGAAGCTGAACTCGAACGCTCCCACGATGCTCCGCCGGTCACCGCGCCGACCTCGACGAGCGATGTGCCCGATACGGTCGCGGTCGATGGATGACCGGCATGTCTGACACGGACGCGGCGAGCGAGAAGGATTCGAGCGATGCGGTGGCGCTGTGTGCCGCTCGGGCAGCGTCGGGCCTGAAGGCAACCGACGTCATCGTGCTCGATGTCGGTTCGCTGTTGTCGATCACCGGCTACTTCGTGATCGCCAGTGCCTCCAACCCGCGCCAGGTGCGTGCCGTCGTCGAAGACGTCGAGGCGAAGGTCAAAGCCGAGCTGGGACGGGTGCCGGTGCGAACCGAGGGCGTGCGCGAGCAGCAGTGGACGCTGATCGACTACGGCGACGTCGTGGTCCACGTGTTCCTCGACACGGTGCGGGAGTTCTACGAGATCGAGCGGCTCTACATGGACGCTCCGCGGGTGGTGTGGGACTCGCCAGCTGCCGACGTCGACTGACCGAACTCCGTCGCCCGGATCAGATCGGCCGGACGGCATCCACCGGACTCGATCGATGAGGCGTCCATGGGTCACACTTCGGTATGACGCTCGGCCGGTACGACTTCTTCCAACAGGCCTTCCTCGTCGACGATCTCGACGTGGCGATCAACGAGTGGGACCGGGTCTTCGGCGCTGGTCCGTTCGTCGTGACCCATCATCACCGAGCCGATTCGTTCGACTACCGGGGGACAGAGCACGAGGCCGACGTGTCGTATGCGTTCGGCTATCTCGGCGACACGATGATCCAATTCATCGTGCAGCACGATGACACGCCATCGATCTACCGAGACATGTTTGCGCCCGGGCAGTTCGGGTTCCACCACAGCGGCGTGCTCGTCGAGGATTTCGAGGCGGAGTTCGCTCGACTCGAGTCGATGGGGTTCACCTGCGCCACGAGGCTGTTCGCCGACAACGTCGATGCCGCGTACTTCGACACCCGGTCGGTCAACGGTGCTTTCACCGAGATCCACGGGTCGCCACTCCACATTCTCAACGCCTTCGCGGCGTGGCGCCGAGCGCACGACGAGCGCACACCCGGCGACTCACCGTTCTTGCGCCGCTGAGCGATCCGGCGCTCTGCGTCGTTGTGATGCGGCGCCAGCGGTTGATAACGTACGCCGTCCCGTTCGGGCAGGTCTGGGGCTATAGCTCAGTTGGTAGAGCGCTTCCATGGCATGGAAGAGGTCAGGAGTTCGATTCTCCTTAGCTCCACGAAAAACCCCAGGTCAGACCCTAGAAAGTCCGATCTGGGGTTTCGGCGTTTTCGGGCCGATAGCACTTCGGTAGCAGTCCGATCCGATATTCCCTGTGCGGTCCCGGTTCATGATGGACACCGTGGCTGCGGTTGGTGGGCGACAGTTTCGGGACTGGTTCCGGTAGCCGGGCGACACTGGCTCCGGTAGCTGCTTGACACTTCGCTGCTGGTTTGCGGGCCAGCCTTCTCGTTTGGCGGTCGCTGGTGATCGTCTCGATCGAGGGGGTCCCGTGGTGCTTGTGGAGTTGGGTGTTGTGGAACAGCGCTTGCAGGCGGTGCTCGAGGTGGTCAACGACGGTGCGACCGTGGTCGATGTTGCTCGGCGGAATGGGGTGTCGCGCCAGACGGTGCATGTGTGGTTGCGCCGGTACGCGAGCGACGGGTTGCCGGGTCTGGTGGACGGACTGGGTGTCGATCAAGGCCCGTTGGGGTTTGTCGATGGACCAGTCCGAGTTCGGCCGCATCCGCAACCTGTTGACCGAACGCTGCCCCGACCAGACAATCGCACCCTGGCCCGAGACGCCACCGCCTGGACCGCCAGTCACGTCGCCGCCTGTCGCCGTAGTTCCGCCACCGCTGCCACCAGCCGGGAACTGTCACCCCTCTTACCCGACCGTGTGCATCCCACCCCCGCCACCCGACCTCGACTTGGGCGACATCCCGCACCGACGCTTCACGGTCCTGCCGCCCGACCCACACCGATTCGACGGCGACAAGAATGGGGTGGGCTGCGAGTCAGGCTGAGCAATTATCGAGCTGTGACTCTGTAGACGCCGGTCCTGTGGATCGGTCAGGGTTGGTGTCGGTGACCACGATGTGACCCCTTATCGAGCTTGCCTCCGCCGAGGTGGGGTGCACTTCCAGCGATATGTCCGTCGTGGTTGCCGATGCCGGCCTGGCCTGCTGTTGTCCTGATCAGAAGCCTGTCCACCCAAGTCGGGTGTGACCCATCACAGTCCTGACATAGCAAGGGTTCCTCCAGGCCGGCACCGACCGAAACCACACATATTGGAGGTTCCATCATCATGCTGGCAGAACTTGTCGACCATGTCATCGGCGTCGACCCCGACCGCGACTGGATCACCGTCGCTGCCCTCGATTCACGACCGGCGGGGGTGATCACCACCAACCGCTTCCCAGCCACCCGCGACGGTTACCAAGATGCCATTGCGTGGGCCGACGCTCGCACCGAGGAGTCCGAACGAGCCTGGGTGATCGAGGGCACCGCGAGCTACGGCCGCGGGCTCACCATGGCGCTGCAACGTCTCGACGAACTCGTCATCGAGTTCGACCGACCGATGCGCAAAGCAACCAAGGACGGTGCCAAGTCCGACGCCCTCGACGCGATCCGCGCCGCTCGCGAAGCGTTGGGCCGTGACAAGCTCAACCAGCCCCGCGCCAACGACGGAATCCGAGAAGCCATCCGGGTTCACACCGTCGCGCGAGCAGCGGCGGTCCGGGCCCGCACTGCTGCGGTCAACGAGCTGAAGGCGTTCATCGTGACCGCAGATGAACAACTCCGCTCCGAGTTACGCGGTCTGCGAACCAACAAGATCGTGATCCGCTGCTCACGATTCCGCGACAGCGCGAAGCGGCCGATCGACGAGCGTTGCACCCGCAACGCGATGCGCGCGCTCGCCCGACGGGTGCAGCATCTCGAAGCCGAGATCGGCGAACACGACGCAGCGATGAAAATACTCATTGACCGAGCCGCCCCGCAGCTGCTTGCCGAACGCTGTGTCGGCTACGTAACGGCTGCCGCGTTCTACCTGGCCTGGTCACACCCGGGCCGCTGCCACAGCGAAGCCGCGTACGCCCGACTCGGCGGCACCGCTCCCGTCGAGGTCACCTCCGGCCAGAACCAAGACCGGCACCGGCTCAACCGCGGCGGCGATCGCCAACTCAATCGAGCGCTCTACTTCGTTGCCGTCACCCGCCAACGCTGCTGCCCGGAAACCAAGGACTACATGGCGCGACGCACCAGCGAAGGCAAGACCGAACGAGAAGCCACCAGATGCCTCAAACGCTTCATCGCACGACGCGTCTGGCGGCTGCTCGAGCACCCCGAATTGCACCTTGACACGACATAGAAGCATCGCCCGGTATGGGCCGTTATCGGGCTGGTTCAACGGGGATTGTCCCGTCACGATTTCGTCAAGTCGTATGCGTATCGGAACCGATTCTCACGCTCCGGGTCGGCGTGTGCACCCTCAGTCTGCAGGCACGTCACGGGTCGGTTGACAGCTGCTACGGGCACTCTTAGTGTCGATTCGCGCAGGTGTTGAGTCGGGGACTGTACGGGGGTAGCACGGTGAGCGGCAAACAGGTCAGGCGGTATCGGGGTAGTGGGCGTCGAAGGAGGGGTGTGCCGCTGGTGGCTGGGGCCTTGTTCGCTGCGACGTTGCCGGTGTTTGCGCTCTCGGGGGGCGTGGGCGCGGCAACGGGTGATGTCACGATCGCTGCGGGCGGTAACGACCCCGGGGCAGTCGGAGAGAGCTTGCACGGCCAGCGAGCCGTCGACGTCGACCGTGACGGGAACTTGTGGGTCATCGATAACGCTCGGCGCGTGCTGAAGTTCTTGCGGGGGTCGATGCAGGATTCGCAGCCCGTGTACGAATACTTGGTGGGCGCCTTCATGACCGACGTGTCCGTCGACGATCGCGGGCGTGTCTACGTGTACAGGTCGGGCACCAGTGGCGGCATCGATGTGATCGACCCTGGGTTGGATCTGGTGGTGGACCAAATCCCAACGGACAACGGCGGCGAGCCATCGATCGCTGTGTTGCCCGATGGCGTGTATTTCATTCGCACGAGCTCGACCGACAACGGCGTCTACCGGGTCCGTTTTGACGCTGGGGGTGATCTCGTCAGAGAGCCGGACGGTTCGGTCGTTCCGGAACTCGTGGTGCCGGCTGTCGGCCTGAGCGACATCGCAGCGGGGCCGTCGGGTGATCTGTTTGTCTCGTTCTCGACGACCGCCGGTGATGTCTGGCGGTTCAATACTGATGAACTGCCGCTTGGCCCCTACGACCCGGCAACTCGGTCCTTCGAACGCGGTGCGGTGGTCGCCAGGACAACTGGGACGATCGTGGTGGATGCAGCGAACAACGTGTTCATCAACACGAGCATCAACCGGTCCGACAATCCGTCGACCACATGGGGTGTGGTGAAGGTACCGCCTCCGGGTCCCGACGGTGTTCCGATGGATGACTCCAGCAAGGGCGGTCCCAAACAGTACGAGGTCTTGGGTATTGCCGATCTCTTCGCCGCTGGTCTGGAGAGCCCGGACTGCACGAATTCCTTCACGCCGCCGGGCGTGATCTGCACCGGCGGCACCGCCGCCACACGCCGAATCGCCGTCGACGGTAGCGGCGATCTGTTTGTGCCGTCCTTCGGAACGTTCGCCCTTGCCGAGAGGAACGTTGTCTTCCGGGTGGAAGGTGTGGGTGCCGCTGTACCGACGCCGGATCCGGTCGAGTTGTGTCTGAGCGATGCTGTCGTGGTTGAGGGTGATGCGCCCTCTCCCGGTCAGATCGTGATGCCGATTACGTTGTCGGAATCGTTGATGTCGGATGTGGTGGTGACGTTCACGGCTGACAGCGGGACTGCTGTTGTGGGGTCGGGTAGCGACGCCGATGTCATCGGGGGTAGCGGATCGTTCACCCTGTTTGCCGGTACCAACGCTGCGACGTTGTCGTTGAACGTCGTCGGTGACGAACGCGTCGAGACCGACGAGTCGTTAACCGTTCGGTTGACGTCGGCGACCAGCCCGGGTGTGGTGTCGGCGTGTAGTGAGGCGCTGGGCACGATCCGAGACGATGATGCGATCCCGACCGTCACGGCGGGGGCCGTCTCCTCGGTGATCGTTGAGGGTTCCGGCACCAAATTGACGACCATCGTGAGCAACGACGCGCCAGGTGACGTGACCTACGCGTGGACACCCGTCGTCGGGCTGGATGACCAGACAGCGGCCGAGCCGATCTTCACCGCTCTCGACAACGGGGTGTACGCCTTCAGCGTGGACGTGTGTGATCCGGCCCCCGTGGCGGATCAATGCTCGAGCGACACCGTTTCGGTAACCGTTTCTAACGTCGCGCCGTCCGTGTGGACCCCAGTTGCCGACGTGGTGGGCAACGCCGGCACGGCGGCGACGCTGATCGTCGACTTCACCGATGCACCTGGCAGCCTCGACACGTTCGATCTGGAGGTGGACTGGGGTGATGGCACACCGCTCAAGACCATCTTCGGCGTCCTTTCACCCGCCCAGGCCACGCACGTTTATGACGCCGCGGGAACGTTCAACGGTTGTGTAACGGTCGCCGACGACGACGGTGGCAGGAGTCCCTGTGAACCGTTCGTCGCCCGGATCGGGCCGCCGCTGCTGCCGACGGTGTCGGTCAGTGACGCAGCGGTGGTGGAGGGCAACCCTGCGGGACCGACCACCGTGTTGGCGTTCACCGTGGAGTTGTCCGAACCGTCGGGAGACCCGGTGAGCGTTGACGTCCGCACGCTCGACGGCTCCGCCGTTGCGGGCGACGACTTCACCGCTGTTGATACAACGGTCACCGTCGCGGCTGGTGAAACCAGCGTGCCCGTGGAGGTCGTGGTGACCCGCGACCTGCTGGCAGAACCCGACGAGTCGTTCACCATCGAGCTGTCGAACCCTGACGGAGCGGTGCTCGCAGACGCGATCGGGATGGGCACGATCACCGACGACGACCTCTGCGACGTGGTCGGCACCAACAGCGCCGACACGCTGATCGGCACACCAGCCGACGAGGTCATCTGCGGGTTCGCCGGAGATGACGTGATCGATGGCGGTGGCGGAAACGACACCATCCTCGCCGGAGCTGGCACGGACACTCTCGTGTTCGCCACACAACCCGGCGGTGTGAGGGTCAACCTCAACAACGGCACCGCCAGAGGCGCCGGGCTCGTGTACGCCCTCGACAGCATCGAGAACGTCACCGGCACCGCCGCGAGTGACACGATCATTGGCGACAACGGCTCCAACCGGCTCACTGGGCTCGGCGGCAATGACACCATCAGCGGCCGCGGCGGTGACGACACTCTCATCGGCAACGAAGGCAACGATCGCATCTTCGGCGGCGACGGCAACGACAAGATCTTTGGCAACGAGGGCAACGACACTCTCGCCGGCCAGAATGGCGATGACGAGGTCTACGGGCTCGCAGGCAACGACCGTGTGTCCGGAGGCAACGGTGACGACATCGTGTCCGGTGGCACCGCCACAGGCCCCGACGTACTCGGCGGCAACGACTACATCTTCGGCGGTGCGGGCAACGATCGGCTCTTCGGTGGTGTCGGCAACGACCGGCTCTTCGGACAGAACGGCAACGACGCCCTCGCCGGCGGCGACGGCTACGACCGCCTTTACGGCGGCCAAGGCCAAGACAGCTGCCTCACCGGCGAACGCAACCTTTCCTGCGAAGGACCATGACCAACACCATCACAACAAACTCCAGATATCCGGCGAAGTGTTGGACCTCTTGGCTCGATCGCCCCACCGCATAATCACCCCACTGCTCGGCGCCCGGCGGCTCCTCGCGAGCTTGCTACCTAACGGCTGACACCTTGCCCGGTTCCGTCTCGGGGATGAGTCCCCGCTTTCGGGCTTCGGCGACGCGCTTGGGGCCGCTGGAGGGGGCCAACCCGCGAGCGAGAGCGACGGTGGCGGAGGGCTTCGGGCTGTCGAGCGCGACCGCGAGCAGGTAGACGAGAGCGTCCACGGCTACAGGATCCTCGTCGCTGTGCTTGGGGACCAGGCCAGGCCAGCCGCCGCTGCCGAGCGCAACGACCTCGAGGTCGGTGCGGACGGCCTCGCGAACCGAGACTCGGCCGATTCTGCCGACGGTGACGGACTCGCCGTCGGGGTGAGCGGTGAAGACTTCCTGTCGCGCCGTGAACTTCCCCTCGGACGGGGTCCATTCGACGGAGATCTCGATGTCGTAGGGATCCATGTCGGTGATCGCGATCTTGAAAGAGCTCGGCATCGTTTCGGTGGGACCACCGGGCGGGCCGATTGTGACTCGCTGCTTGCCCGGTGTCGTATCAACTCGCATGCCCGTGAGCCGAGTCCCGGATAGGACCTAAGTCTATGGTGAACCTAGGTACACCGCGGACCCCGCGAGTGTGGAGTCGTACGCGCTGAGTGGAGGAGAACTCGCCGGGCGATTGGGCTCCGAGTTCGTCGTGTGGGACCTGTCGACAGCAGAACAGCGGTGGTCGGTGCCGCACGCCGGGGGTGATCAACCGGGCGGCCATGCGTGGATTGCCGGAGCACGTGTGATCTCGGGGACTCCGGTGATGGTCGGGAACGATCAGGCCCGTCTCGATGCCCGGGCGCTGCGGTCCGGTGTCGAGCAGTGGTCCCAGGAGCTTCCTCGTGACCTCGCGGCAGTGGCGTCGACAGGCAACGAGAGCTGGGTGGCCACGTGGGGGCGTGGCGAAGGGTGTGATTGAAGCTCCGCCGTTCGTGTGCCCCTCAGAGTCGAGGCAACGGCTCGCTGTCGGATCGATCGGCGAGATGGGCGGTGAGCATCTCGGCTTGTGCAGCCAGAGCGCGTCGGAACATCCGGGAAGCGACGTTGATCAGTGGCAGCGCAACGACGTTGACCTCGTGGAAGGAGATCGACCAGGTGTACTCAGTTCCGCCATCGGCGACTTCCTCGAATCGGTGTCGTGCGGTCATCCGGAACGGCCACGTCGGAGTGATGCTCCGGAACTCGCCGACGGTCGTCGGCTCCCACACGACCACCTCGCTCGTCGCGGCGAATCGGCACCCATCCCAGCCGGCCGCGGATGCTGAAGCGCGTGCCAACTCCGATCGGCCGCGAGTCCGCTCGCCACTCCCGCACGGCTGGGTCGATCAACGGTGCGGTCTCGGGTGACATGACGACGGCAAACACCAGCGATGGTGGACTCGTCAGTGTCGTGGTCTGTTCGATCGTCGTCGTCCCGTGGGCCATGGCGCTTCCGCGTTGTCCTACTGCTCGGGTGTCGGCATCACGCCAGCCTGGCGCAGGCCCGCCAGATTGTCGACGATGCCGCGCTGGTGGACCACCTGGCCCGCGTCGTTGAACGTGAGCATGAGCATCTCCTCGAATTCGAGGCGCTTGCCCGTGGGCGGTAACGGACCCCAATGACCGAGCTGGGTACCTGAGATGCGGAGATGTACCGCTACCACATCGCCCTCGGCGACCATCCCGAGCAGTTCTTCGTGGAAGTCGGGCATCGTCGTCCATGCGCGCTCGACCATGTCGCGAATCGAGTCGCGCCCCACTCGCAGAGGTGCGTACGGGCGGTAGTCGGCGACGTAGTCGGGCGCATACAGCTCGTCGATCGCCTCGAACTGTCGTCCGTTCCAGATCTCGTCGAACAGACGGTGGACCACTGACTTGTTTCTCTCGACGTTCATCGCGCCTCCGATCGATGATCAGCTTCTCGCGGAGCGTGCCGCAGGGCAAGGAACTCCTGCCGAAGAGCGCGCCGTTGGCATGCTGAGTGTTCCGGTGAACCGAGTGGCGGGTTCATCGTTGCGAAACGAAGTGAGTGAACGGAGTCGCAGCTACTCGACACGGAGTTGTCGGGCGGCGGGTCGACGGATGACGAGCCAGCCGACGGTCGCGGCCGCGATCACGCATTCTGCGAGTGCGACGAGACCTCCGATGGCGAGCACTGATGTTGGGACGACCGGTTCCTCGACGACCTCGAGATCGCGGGCGTACTGCGTCCATGCCCACTGCCCTCCGACGAGACCGACGGGAACGGCAATCAGTGCGACCATGGCCATGGTGGTGATCGACTGGCCGAAGTACGAGGACCTGACGTCGGTGCCCGACATGCCGATCGCGCGGCAGAACGGCCAACTCGGACCGTCGTGCCAGCATGCCCGTCGCGAGTTGGTAGGCGCCGAGGGTGATCGCGGCGAGCAGGCCCATCACCGCGAGTGCCGTCGGGACGCGATCGTTGTCGGAGACGTTGAGCCCGTTCAGGAGGGTGAGTACGTCACTGCTCGTCGGCGCGAAGACCCCGGCCACACCTTCGGCGGCTTCGATGCGACCCGCCAGAGCGGCGACGTCGCCGGAAGCGCGGATGTACGCGACGCGATCATCGAGGCTGAGGTCAGCGAGGTGGAACTCGATCTCCTCTCGCAACTCCTCGGGCAGGTCGGACGGCAGCAGGCGGCGGGCTTCGGTGACCTCGCCGTCGCTCGGCGTGACGAACTCTTCCAACCCGTCGAGCGTGAACGACGTCTGCGGGAACCGGTTGGTCCGATCGTTGGGGAACACCGCCAGTCCGGTGATCTCGAAGGTGGAGGTGATGGGTGTCGCATCCGGCACGTCGATGCCGATGTCTTCGTGCCCGAGTTGCTCTGCCAACTGAGCACTCAGCGTCGGTCGGGACAACGCGACCGTGTCTCCGATCGACTTGCCGGTGAACTCCGTGAACACCGCGTCGATCGCGATCTCGTCCGGGCCCTGGGGGGCTCGTCCGGCCACCATCGTCGGGGTGATCGCGTCGATGCCCGTGGCGAAGGACCAGGGCCAGACCTGGAAGTCGGCGCCGGGGATCGAGAGCAGAGCCGGTGGAAAGCCGGTACCTGCAGTTGCTGCCTCGACGGCGTCGAGCGACGCGATGCGTTCGAACACTGCCGATCGCTCCGCGGGACTCCCTTCGATGTCGACGAACACGTCCCAGTTCCATCCCGTGAGTCGAGGTGTCGACTCGAAGTGTCGCAACCCGGCCACGTAGGTGAATCCGGCGACGCTGACGGCAACGGCGAGGGCGAGCGAGACGATGCCGGGCCACGGCGTCGCAAGACAGCGACCCGCCGGGCGACCCACCGCGGACAGGAACCCGGTCTGGGCGGCCGGCCGGAGATGAACGGACTTCGGCGGGCGTCGTGACTCGACTGTCGCAGGAGACGTCCGGACCAGGTCAGGTCGCAACGAGTGCCAGGTCGACGCGGCGATGACGACAACGAGCGCGATCGAGAGTACGGCGAGGCTGGCGGCCGACGCTGCCGGATCCCACCCTGCCGTGCGATCCGAGATGATCGCGGCGCCGAGACCCAACGGCAGTAGCGGTTGGATCCACGGCGCCAGCAGCACCGCCAGGAGCAGGCCGACGGCGCACACCGCCGTGATGCGAGCGGCTACGTGGACCGCGCGTTGGAGTCGACTTGCACCGAGACCGGCGAGTGCAGCGCCGTCGCCGGCGCCGGCGGAGATGCTGCGATGGATGACGGGTGCCAGTACGAGCAGTCCGATTACGAGCCCGGCCAGTGCCATGATCCACAGCGCCCGAGCGTCGGTGTCGAGCGCCCTGTCGATGTCCGCAGCCCGTTCGTCGACGTCGATCAGGCCGTCGAAGCCGTCGATGCTTCGCGTGGTCGCCTCGGTGGATCCGTCGGCAAGCCAGACGACCGAGCTCAGCGACAACTCGGCGCCCGCCGCAACGAGTCGGTCGAACACGCCGGCGTCGACGTAGGCAGGCTCGACGCTGATTCCGGTGCCCGGTGGCTCGACGTCCAGCGGGCCGATCGACACCCCCGACACCGTCAGCCGGATCGGCTGATCGAGTTCGACGGCTTCACCGTCACCGGTGCACCAACCGGCCAGCACCAGTTCGTCGCCCATCTCGAGACCGACGCGCCGTGCCGTTGCGCGAGTCAGAACGACCTCCTCCGAGTTCGGCGCCAACATCTCTCCGAGCAGCTGGAACGGAACCGTCTGATCACCCGGGGTGCCGGCGACTGCCGCGATCAGAGCAGGCGATCGGTCGCCGTCGAAGCATCCGGTCGGATTGTCGTCCGTCGCCAACAGCAGCGAACCGTCCATGCCGAGCAGATGCGGCCTCACGACCTCTGCGGTCCTCGCCCGCTCGACGGCGTCGATGGTCGAGAGTCGTGCGAACTGAGCGGCGTCGTCCCCGAGCGGCCCGTCGCAGCCAGTGAGTGCTTGCGTGCGGCACTGTGGGATCACGACCAGGTCGGGTGCGTCGACCCGATGCAGCAAGGACTGGAACGCCGAGTCGACCTGCCGTGCGGCCGATGCGGCCGCGGTCGCGAACCCACCCGTGATACCGATCAGCAGCGCGAGAATGATCGAGGACACACGCGCACGCCGCCATCCGGCTCGAATCGCCATCCAGATGAGGTCCACGTCCTCAGCGTGCGCCTCTCCCCGGTGCGGCACCAGTGTGCGGACACGCTCCGGCTCGGGGTGCTGGTACGAGTGCTCTGCGCAGCCCTCGGTCTCTACTGCCGCAGCGGGCCAGTTGGATCGAGTTGTCGATCGTGAAGAGGATCATGCTGCCTGAGTGTTCCCGTGAACCGATCAGCGGGTTCATCGGTACGAACAGACATGAGTGAACAGCACCGAATCGGACGGTCGGAGTGGTCGATGTACACGCGAGCCTGGTGGAAGTTCGTGATCGCCGGACCCGTCATCATCGCTGCGGTCATCATCGGTGCCGCCATCGGAATCGATGCGTGGTTCGTCGGCTTCGCGTCGGTCGTACTGGCGTTCTTGCTGATCGCCCTCGGGTGCCTGCTCGCGCTGGCCCAGCTGGCTGTCCGCCGACGTTCCGTCGCTCGCGCATGAGCCGAGCATTGGCTGTGGTTCTCGCGTTGCCGGTCTGGCTGTCGAGTGCGTGCACGGGACTGCAGGGTGGCGAGCCCCACGACCATGACGACGCAGCGTCGATCGTTGCTGCTGACGACTGGTTCTACGAGGTGCCCGACGAGGGCGGGCTCGGCCTCACCGACGCCACGTGACTGCCCGGAGCAGAATTGGTGAACCAGCACCCGCAGTCAGTGGCACAGTTGGGCATGTCACGGGGCCGTCCAGACGGACGCAGCGACGTCGAGCTGGTTGCAGCCGTCGTCGACCGAGACCGCGGCGCGCTCCAAGAGTTGTACGCGCGTCACGAACCGTGGCTCTCGATCCGCCTCGCCTACCGGTGTTCGGATCGTTCGCTGGTGGAAGAGGCGGTGCAGGACACGTTCGTCGCGGTCGGGGTCGGCCGACGGCTACCGAGCAACGGGCCCGGTCGCGGCGTGGATCTGGGGCATCGGGATCAGGCGGCTCCTGCACGTGATGCGGCCACGCAAGTCGCTGCGCGAGCGGCTGATGGCGCAACGATCGCCGGAGCTGCTGTCGGCCGAGGACGAGCTGCTCGTGGCCGTCGAGCACGGTGACGTCGGACTTGCGCTCGGGCGACTGTCGCCGGAGCTGCGGATGGTGGTGCAGGCAACGCTGCTCGATGGGCTGACCTGCCAGGAGGCGGGTCGGCTGCTGGGCATTCCGTCCGGCACGGTGAAGACGCGGATGATGCGGGCGAAGCGAGAGATGCGGGAGGCATTGACATGACGGCGCTCGACGAGTGGCACGTGAGCGACCACGAACTCGAACGGTATGCGAACCATGCGATCCCGACGTTCGCTCGGGCGTCGGTGGAAGCGCATCTCCTCGCATGCGACCGGTGCCGGTCGGCGTTGACGCAGGCGCACACATCACCGGCGCGGAGGGTGGGTGTTGACGAGACCTGGGCACAGATCGCCGATCGCATCGATGTCACGAGGCGTCCCCTGCGTTCGTCGACGACGGCACTCCAGGTGTCGACGTCCAGCCCGCTGCTGCTGCTCGCCACGCTCGGGGTCGCGTTCGGTGTGATCGTCAGCGTTGCGATTGTCGGCAGTCGCGCCGAGAGCTTCGTTGCCGCTGTTCGTGATGTTGGCGCCGCTGGCGCCCGTGCTCGGTGCCGTGCTGGCGTTCCAGACCGGGATCGACCCCGCCGGCCAACTCGCCCGGGCCACGCCGCTCGCGTCGGGCCGGCTTCCGTTCCTGCGGGCGATGCTGTCGTGCGGCGCGGCACTCGTGGCGGTAGCGGTCTCGAGTGTCTTCGTCCCGGTCGGCCTCGGCGACGTGGCCGTCTGGTTGCTGCCGGGCCTCGCGTTGACCTCACTGGTCGTGGCGATCTCGACATGGATCGATCCGAGTCGGGTCGCACTGGTGCTGATCGGGGCGTGGGCGATGGCGGTGTCGGCCTGGTCGTGGGGGTCGAGACCACGAGGTATCCCGCTCGATGTGGCCGATCTCGGGGCTGAGCAGCGATCGGTGCAGATTGCTCTGATCGCCGTGACCGCTTGTTCGGCTGCCGTCGCGTTCGTGCGTCGCAACGAACTTCCCGGTGGAGGTCGCAATGAGCGCCGACGCAGTGATCGAGCTGAGATCGTTGACGAAGCGGTACGGGTCGACCCCGGCGGTCGACGATCTCGACTGGTCGGGCGGGCGCGGTGTGATCGGTCTGCTCGGTCCGAACGGCGCGGGCAAGAGCACGTTGTTGCGCATGCTCGCCACCGTGCTGGGCCAGGACAGTGGCACGATCCGGGTGTTCGGCCTGGATCCGGCTGTGGCGGACGAACGGCTCGCGATCCGACGCCGGCTCGGCTATCTCCGCAGGAAGCTGGCCTGTACCGCAACTTCACGGCGTACGACCTCGTCGACTACGTCGCCGTGCTCAAGGAGATCACCGACCGCCCGACTCGACGTGACGAGGTTCGGCGAGTCCTGAACGACGTGGGACTCACCGACGAGATGCACCGCCGAATCCGGACGCTGTCGGGCGGGATGCAGCGGCGAGTCGCGCTGGCGGCATCGCTCCTCGGCCACCCCGACCTGCTGGTGCTCGACGAGCCGTCGGCGGGCCTCGACCCCGACCAACGACTCCGCATGCGGACCGTGCTCTCCGAGGTCGGCCAGCGTGCTGCAACCGTTCTGTTGTCGACCCATCAGACCGACGAGGTCGCCGCATTCTGTCAACGTGTGCTCGTGCTCGACCGCGGTCGACTGCTCTTCGACGGTGCGCCGAAAGACCTCGCTCGCCGAGCGACCGACCGGGTCTGGATCAGCGACAACCCCGATGCTGGAGCGCTGAGATCGTGGGTCACCGGCGACGGCGACATCCGCAACATCGGGACGCCACCGCCCGGAGCGAAGGTGGTGGAACCGACGCTGGACGACGGTTACCTGCTCGTTGCGACCGAGGACGGAGTTCGGACGTGACGATCGACTTCGAGCCGCTGATGTCCGAGGCGCCGGTCGCCGGGCGCAGCGCGGTCTTCGAGCTCGCGTGGATCGAATCGTTGCGGATGCTCCGGCGAGTGTCGATCTGGACCGGATTCGTTCTCTCCGTGACGCTCGCAGTCACGTACGCCCGCGAACAGCAGGACTGGTCGTCGCAGAAGTACCAGTCGCTCGTCCCGCTCTCGGTGTATCCCATGACGTTGGGTGTGTTCGTGGCAGGGGTGCGTTCGGGAAATCGCGATCGGTCGCACCGTCGGCCGCCGCTTGCCGAGGAGGCTCCACTGGACGGTGATGCACGCACGTGGGCCCGCCTCGTCAGTCTGGTGGTGCCTGTGGGGATGGTCGTCTCGTTGATGGCGGTGATCGGTGTCGTCAGCCGCGTCGAAGGCGGTCTGCAACTCGGTCACGGCCGCTCCTGGACCAACTCGGCCGTGCACTCGATCTTCGAATTGGCCCAGCCGGTGCTCAGCGTCGCGGTGGTCGGGGCCGCCGCCGTAGCGATCGGCCGAGCTGTACGACGGTCGGGTCCTGCGATCGTGTTCGGGATGGTGCTGCTGTTCTTTGCCGGTGGCGTGTATTGGCTGTGGAATGACGATGCCGTCTACACGACGGCGCTCATCCAGGTGCAACCGATGGAGTTTGCCGGTCGCGAAGAGGTTCACGCTCCCACCGTCGTCCTTCACGACGTGTACTTGTTGGGGATCGTCGCGCTCTTCTGCGGGCTCGCGTTGCGGAGCCGTCCTCGTGCCCGCCTCGTCGCCGGCGGTGCCGCAGTCGCAATCGCTGCCGTCATTGCCCAACTCGTCGTGTCCCCACTGTGAGGCATCATGATCCGCTGCCCAGGTCGTCACCGAATCATGGCGACCGACGTTCAGAGCCACCCCGTTGCGCCCGCTCGTGGTGGTCACCACCGGGCTGATCCTGGTGGCCATCGTCGCCAGTTGGCGCAGCGCTCGCGCTCCTGACCTGTTCGGCATCGGTGCGGGGGCGCTCGCAGCCGCCGTCGCGCTGGACTTGACGACGACGCAAACTCGATGCTGCGATCGTCGCCGACGAACGCGCGGGCCCGCCTCACCCATCGCCTTGCGATCCTCGTGCCGGCGCTGTTCGTGGCGACGATCATGCTGCTCGTCGCCGACCGGGTCCTCTTCGCCGAGCGGACGCCGTTGCCACCTGCATCGGCGTTCGCGGCGTTGGTCGCTGCAGGAATCGCCGTCGAGGTGTGGTGGACCCGACGTCGCCCGGACACTGCTGTGGAGGGGGCAGCGACGTTCGTGATGGCATGGGTGCTCGCAGCGTCACTCGTCCCCGACGTGTGGATCGTCGAACGAGTCGCCCGGGCGTGGGAGCTCGATGCCTCCTGGGTGCTCGTCGCCTCCATCGTGCTCATCGTCGGTGGCACCATCGGTCGGGGCGCATGATCCGCTCACCTCGATGAAGATGCACTCGCCGGGGCATGCGAGGGCGGCGTCGACCGTCTGCTGTTCGAGCTTGGGGGGTACCTCTACCGTGCTGCCGCTGCCGCCAGGATCGTTGCCGACGACCATCGACACCGGATCACGCACGTAGGAGATGCCGTCCTCGAGCAGGACGAAGACGTCGGGGCAGTGATCCGTGCACAGCCCGTCACCGGTGCACAAGTCCTGATCGATCCACACCTGGTACATCCCGACACCTCGGCTCTCGGCATCTTGAGTTCCATCGAGGGCCGGCCCCGGTTCACGGCGCGGTCGTGAACCGCACGAGGGGCGGAGGTGGAACAGATCGGTCAAACATCCACGTGAAGGGGAGTTCGATGAACAAGCACTTCGTCATCGTCGGCATTGCACTCTCGGTCGTGGGTCTCGCCGCCTGCGGCTCCGATGGCGCCGACTCCGAGGCGACGGCCGAGTTCTCCGCGCCCCGCCTGACGGTGCCACCATCGCCGGTGGTGTTGCCGTCGAGATGGTGGCGCAGCGCATCACGATCGAGGAAGCGGGGGAGGTGAATGCCGGCGTGCTGGTCACTTCCACGTCATCGCCGACGCTGGCTGCGTCGAAGCGGGCGAAGCGATCGCCAAGGACGGCGACCACGTTCACTTCGGCAAGGCGCAGACCTCGGGGAACCATCTATCTCGAGCCGGGCAGCCACGATCTCTGTCTCCAGGTCGGCGATGGCGTCCACGAGGCGCTCTACGTCACCGACACCGTCACGGTCGAGGTCGGCATCGGGAGTCTGGACGAGTGGTGTGCTGTCGTCGGTGAGGTGGACGAGCTCTTCGCGGTGAGCGATGAGGAGGCAGAGTTCGCGGACCAGCAGGGAACCTTCGAGAATGTCGCGGCGGCTGCTCGTGGAGCTCAGCGCATCGACTGAGTTCGTGGACGACTCGGTTCGAGGCGACGTCGACGCGAGACCGTCGCGACGACTCTGGAGTTCTCCGAGGCGATCACGCAGGCCGACGACGAGGCCGCCGCAGAAGCTGCGCCTGGCTCCGCTTTATGAGGCATCCCCGGAGGGCGCAGAAGAGGCCTCCGCATGGATCCTCGACACTTGCGGCATTGACATCGATGACGAGCCGCAACGGCGTCGGCGGTTCGCCCGTGCGGCCGGCCGGTTCGATCATCGCCCCGTTCGAATGAACAACATCCGCGTTCGTCATCGAAGCGTTGATGGGTGGGCTCGACGGCGATCGTCGAGTCTGCTGGACGGAGCGTGCACGTGAACCAGAAGTTGTGGTGTGCTCGCTGTCCGGTAAGCGATCGCCGCGATCGTGACCAGCAGGCCGAACACAGCGAGCCCCGTCGCTCCGGCCACGACACCAATGCCGGTGAATGTGGCACCGGCGGTCAGCGTCGACATCGCCGCCAGATCGCGGATCCGCCACATCTTCCAGATGCGTTCGCTGACGGGCAGCGCTACCGGGCAGTGCCCATGGCCCGGCAGCCGACCGGCGACGAGCGCGAAACCCGGAACGCCGAGCAACCAGCGCTGACCACCCCACTCTGTTGCGGCAAGTCGGACCGCTGGGTGGTCTCGACACCCGACAGCACGCACCGCTCCGGGTAGATCCCGGCGAGCTGGTCAGCGACCCGTGGACCGACCGTGCCATGACCACTCCCGGTTGAGGCGGCTGCGCCGCCGCCACGTCGAGGTCCGACGTGCATTGGTGCGCCACCGGTCGGCCGGTTGACGACCATGCCCACCGGGGCGGGGACTACGTCGGATGCCGGCGCGAGGTCGAGGCGCTGGGCGAGTCGGGAGATGATCAAGGTGAGTTCCATCTGAGCGAGCGCGAACCCGATGCAGTTGCGCGCCCCGGCCGAACGGCACCCAGGCCATGTCGGCAGCGCTCGTCGGTCGTCGTCCAGGTCGACGAAGCGATCGGGATCGAATGCCAGAGGGTTCGGCCAGGCCTCGGCGTTGCGTCCTGCGAGGTGCGCTGACCACAGGATCAACGTGCCCTTCGGGATGAGGCAACCGCCGACGGTCACGTCGACGGCCGCCTCTCGGGGGCTCAACACGCCCGCAGGGTGCAACCGGAGAGTCTCGCGGATCACCCGGTTCGCGAGGTCGAGGTCAGCGAGGGTGCTTGCGTCGGGCGTCGCGACCGTCGTCGCCGGCGGGCCGAGCACTCGATCGGCCTCGGCGCGAAGACGATCCCACAGCCCCGGCACGAGCGTCGCCCGGATGAGCATCCACGCAAGGGAGGCCGACGTCGTGTCGTAGCCCGCCCCGATCAGCGTCGCCACCTGATCGCGGATCTCGGCATCGTCGAGCGTTCCGTCGGCCACGAGTGTTTCGAGGATGTCGAGCGGATCACCGGACGGGTTCGCCCGCCGGTCCGCGATCTCCGCGTCGATGATCTCGTCGAGCGGCGTCCCGGTCGGCGCGGACCCGCGCCCGCTCCGTGCGGGGGAACGGATGAGGGAGCTGCCGGATCGCTGGCGACTCGAGATAGTCCTGCGGGCGCTGAAAGAGATCACCGATCTCGTCGCAGCGCTGGCTCATGCGTTCGCCGAACAGTGATCGCACCACGATGCGCAGGACGAGTGCTCGGCCGACGGGATACATGTCAACGACCGTCCCCGGATCGGTGCCATCCGCTAGGCGGTCGATCGCCGCGTCGGTCTGCTCGAGGATCATCGGGATCCAGCCGTTGAGTCGGCGTCGACTGAAGCGCCGACTGGACCGACGAGCGACGCCGGCGGTGATCGTCGCCGTCGGACACGATCATCGACTGCTTCCCGACGACGAAACCCAACACGTTGAACTTGTGGTTCCACCGGAACGAGGTGTTGGGCATCGCGAACAGTTGCCGAAGGGCTGTCGGGTCGCCGACGATCGCCATGCGGGCCGGGCCGGCACCGAGACCGCAGACAGGCCCGTACCGGTCGCTGAGGTCGTCGAGGACCACGTGCGGGGTCGTGAAGATGCGACGGAGGTGGCCCGGCTGGTCACGCCACGGCGGGCGGGGGAGTGGGCGGGGCTCGTCCATGTCGATCACACGATGTCGGCGAGCGCAGCGTAGACGGCACTCACCGCAGCGATCGCGCCGATCACCACGACTGCGTGTCCCGCGAGGCGCAGCGGGGAGCTCTCGACGGTCGGCGCCAGCCGGCCGTGCAGGATGGCTCGACCGACGACGTACACGGTGGCGGGGACCGCGAGTGGCAGCGCAATGAGCAACCACACGAGTGAGAGATTCGGAAGCTTGCGGCGGAGTGGCGCATCGGATCTGAGCTGATCGAGCGGTACCAGTGTCGCGTCGAGACTGGCGACGATCGCACTGAACGTCACGCCGAACAGCAGCGCCGTCAGGCACACCAACGTGACGGCGAGCCACGTCGGGGACAGGATCACGAAGTCGACGTTGTCCGGCGACAGCGGATCGCTCACACCGAATGTTGCGAGCAGGAGCAGACCGAACAGCGAGCCCGAGACCCATGCTGGCCGCGGAAGGATCCGGCGCAGTGGGATGAACACGATCGACGAGGCAAGTGGGATGAGCAGGCCCGCGAAGATGAAGAAGCCGATCGACCCTCCGAGTGTGATCTCGCCGACCCGCTCCCCGGCGTCAGTGAACCGACCCTGGGCGCCAGCGCCGGACGTCGCCGCCAACACGCGCATCACGAGTCGTCCACCGAACCCGACGACCAGCAGACCGGCCACGAAGCCCGCCGTCAACACACACGCCAACGTGCGGAGCGCGTCGAACGCGGCGGACGAGGGTCTCGTCGGCGAGTCCCGCAGAGCCGCGACCGGAAGGCTGCGGCCGCGCCACGCGATCGTCGCTGCAGCGGCGACCGCGGCGGTGCAGATCACCACCAGGAGGACATTGTCGACGCGGACTCCCAACCCTCAGCTCGCCATCCGGGGCCGCAGCCCTGCCCACAGCAACAGCGCAGCCAGGATGGGGATCGACACGAGCGATCCGACCAACCCCACCTGATCGACGGTGTCGAGCCCGTCGAGATGACCGACGTGATAGGCGAGGTGAAAGACGCCCTGGACCAACCAAGCGACTGCGACGATCGTCATCGCCTCGCGACGCCAGACGGACCACGCCGTCACGACGATCAGTGCGAGGAACAGCACGCCGACATCACGGACCAGGTGCTCGTCGTAGACCCCACCCTCCGCCGCAACCCAACTGCGGCCGAGCGGGAAATCCTCGAACCACGATTCGGGAGCGAAGGTGGCCTGGATCGCCGTGGGCAGCATGAACAGCCCGATCAGGGCCAAAGACCATCGTTGAACACGTTCGCGACTCATCGTTGAGTCGTTGTTGCATCGAACCCACCGATCGGTTCACCCTCGAGCGCGGTGATCTTCAGCTCGCCGCCAGCAGCGTCCGTACGAGCCGGCGTTCGTTGTCGTCGTGGAGGTTGTGGCGGGCGAGGAGTGTTGCGTTGACGAGGGCGATGACACGGCCGCGATCGTCGGTTCGGTCATCGGGTTCGAGCCAGGCTTGCACGTCGGCCCAACGCCACAGCGGCGATCTGGTCGAGGTGCCGTAGGCGGGAGCGGGGAACCCGGAGGTGTCGGCGTCGCGTTTGATCCAGTGGTTCACGGCTTGGCGGCTGCGGCCGGTGCGTTCGGCGATGTCGGCTTGTGAAACGAGTTCTTCGCCCTCGACGCGTACGACGTGGATGTCAGCGACGGATTCGGCTTGGGTGACGGCAGAGGTGATGGCGTCGAGCAGGGTGGGGGCCTCGCGGTCGGCATCGAGGGCGGGGTGTCCGTCGAATGCGGTGATCGCAGCGTCGTCGAGCCCGGCTTCGAAGAGCAGGTCGCTGGTTGCTTCGTCGATCTGGCCGTCGAGGATCAGCATGAAGTTGTGAGTTTCCATGTGGTGTCGATTCAGTCACTCACGATCAGACCTGCGTCTTCGGCTTCTCGAAGCGCCTTTTCGATCTCCTTCATCGGGTGAGGCCTGCGCTGCACCATCAAACCCTACGTACACGTGTAGACATTGTCAACTGGACGGGTTGAGGACATCGCCGAGAACGAGAGCGGCATCGATGGTGGGTCGGACTTGGTGGCGGTAGTGGTTGGCGAGCATGCGGGTGTCTCTGTGTCCGAGCTGGTCCGCGATGCGTTCGAGGGGGATGCCGGCGTCGGACATGAGTGAGGCGGCGCTGTGGCGGAGCATGTTCGGGGTCCATCCCTCGCCGAGGTTGGCGGTGGCGATGATGTTGTTGAATTCGATGCGGACTTTGGGTGGGTCGGTTGGGGAGCCGACTGCGTTGGTGAACACGAGGTCGTCGGGGTTGTTCCACAGGTTCGCGGCGAGCTCCTTCTCCGCCTGTTGGTCGTGACGTCGGCGTCGGAGGGCGTCGATGACGGTGGCGGGTGCGTTGAGGGAGCGGACGGATCCGGTGGTTTTGGTGGTGCCGATGGTGATGGTGCCGCGGTTGCGTTTGCGTCCTTTGCGGACGTGGACGATGTGGTGGTCGGTGTCGATGTCGTCCCAGGAGAGAGCGGCTGCTTCGCCGGGTCGTAGCCCGAGGTGAAGCATCGTCATCCACATCGCCTCCAGCCAGGTCCCGCGGGCCGCATGCAGGAACGCCCGGGCTTGGTCGGCGGTCATCGACCGGCCAGGTTGTGGGCCTCGGGCATCGGCTGGGAGTTCGACGATTTGGGCGACGTTGGTGGCGACGAGTCCGCGGCGTTGGGCCCAGGTGAGTGCTTGGGAGAGTGTGGATCGGAGTTTGATGAGCGAGTTGCGGGAGAGTCCGGCGTCGGCTCGTCGTTGGAAGGCGGCTTCGACGTCGTCGGGCAGCAGGTTGCGGGCGCGTTTGCCGCCGATGTCTTCGATGAGGATCTCGCGGGCCCAGCGGTGTACTTCGAGGGTGGGTTGTTGCAGGTTGCGGTTCGGGAGCGCTTTGGCGGTCCATTGGTCGAGGACTTGTTGGACGGTGAGGTTGCCGTCGGTGATGCGGGTGCCGTGTTCGATCTGGGACTGCATTTGACGCAGACGTTGCTTGGCCTTCGCCTCGGAGTCCGCAATCGCCCGCCGCTTCTTGCCGTCGACGATGACTTGCGCGATCCAGCGGCCGGTTCCGTCGTTGCTCCGGGCGCCTTCTTGGTAGACGCTGCCTTCGTGGTTGCCACGTCCCTTGCCTGGCATGGCGTCGAGGATGGTGGGAGAGTGGGTTACGTCTACGTATCTCCACGTACAACAGCGGACGCCTGGACCAGTATCTTCGCCCCCATAAGCGATGACGGACAACGACGGACACCGGTTCGGACGGCCGATGCGGTATGGCATGGAAGAGGTCAGGAGTTCGATCCTCCTTAGCTCCACGGAAGACCCCAGGTCAGAGACCTGAGCGACTGGTCATCGCATCGGTAGAGCAAGACGGGGTGGGCTACATGCAGTGCGTTAGGAGCGCCAAGGCGTGGGCGGAGGTGCGACCTGACGTTGGTTGTGTTTGCAGGTTCGGATGGAGGCAGGCAACCAGAGCCTTCGCTACGAGGTCGTGCTGCCGACAACTGTTCGCTCGGTTGAGCTCGGCGTCCCAGATCGACGCGAGGCCATGTCGTCAGCTCGCCGGCTTCGTCGAGGCGACAGCGCCGAGTCGACCATTCCGCTGCGTTGCGACCGAGGTTTGGTCGATCACTGCCTCGTGGGCGCGAGGAGTTCGTCGGCGTCGGGGCAGGAAAATCGTGCTGCAGTGGGCGCCTTACTGGCGTCGTCAGCGTGCGGTCCAGCCGCCGTCAACAATCAAGCTGTGACCGGTCATGAATGATCCGGCGTCGCTCGCCAGAAGGAGCAGCGGTCCGTCTAGCTCGCTGCTAAGTTCGCCCATGCGCGGAATCGGGGTGTGTTTGTGGTGATGAAGCGTTGGCTGCCTGGGTCGGTGTCCATCCCGTCGGTCATTTCGGGGACGGGAACCAACCGGGGCACAGAGCGTTCACGCGGATGCCCTTACGGGCCCACTGCAGCGCCAATTCACGAGTCAGGTTGATCATGGCGGCCTTGCTGGCGCAGTAGTGAGACTGCTTGATGGGCGTCGATCCGACGAAGCCGAGGATCGAGGCGATGTTCACGATTGCTCCGCGTCCGGTGGTAATCATGCTGGGGGCGCAGAGCTTGGCCATGTGCCACGGAGCGGTGACGTTGACCTCCATTGCCATCCGAAACTGTTCGGTGGTCTCGTCTTCAACAGCTACAGCGGTGCCGATCCCTGCGTTGTTCACCAGGATGTCGACGCGCCCGTGCGAGTCGATGGTCTCGCGGACGATGCGCTCTCGGTCGGACTCCGACGATATATCGGCGGCGATCACGAGGGATCCCGGAAGTTCGTCGGCGAGTTCGCGGAGGCGGTCCTCGCGTCTCGCCGTGAGCACAACGGAGGCGCCGGCCCGCGCCAGAACAGAAGCGAAATGTGCGCCGAGGCCGGAAGACGCACCGGTCACGATCGCGACACGCTGGCGGAGCCCGAAGGCTCCGCGAGCGATGTCATCGTGATCGGGCAAACCGTCGAGCGGCGTGGCGTTAGACGATGTTGCCGACAAGGTGTGCAGACTATGGCTGGTACAGCTGGAAAGATCCTGAGCCTGCCACGAAGCCCGACTCCGGAACGTTTTGCTGAGTCACAAGCGGGCTGTCCATCCAGTAGGTCGTCGCGCCGGGTGTGTCGCCGGAGAGCACGATGGCGAACAGGTCACACGCGATGGTCGCAGTGCCTTCCAGGTCGTTGGCTGCAGTGGCAGCAAAGCTGCCGCCGGCTCGGATCATGTCCAGTGCAGTCGAGTCACCGTTGAACGAGACCACGAACTGGTCGCCGCCGGCAGCGTTGACCGCAGTCGCAGCGCCCTCGCCGATCGTGTCGAACGAGGCGTACACGGCGTCGATGTCGGGATCGGCCTGGAGAGCCTGCTCGACCTTCGCCTGAGCATCAGAGAGTGCGTTCGCGACATCGACTTCGATCTCCTCGACCTCGATGTCGGGGAACTCCGTGTCAGGGCCGACCATCGCCGTGAAGGCGTCGGCCCGCTGACGCAGACTCGGTGTCACACGAGCGTTGACCACGAGCACCTTGCCGGTTGCCGCGCCATCGTTCTCGGCCGCTAGACGATCGATGACGTACTGGCCGACGCGTGCCGCACTCTGGAAGTCGAGGCCGGTGATGGCGTACGTGCCGGCGCGGCTGGCCGCCCCAGGCGGTCACCACCGGTCGTCCGGCGTCACCTGCGGCAGCGAGTGCGGTGTCGAGACCGCCGCCACTCGCATCGTTCGCGACGTTGTAGATGGCGTCGACGCCTGCAGCGTTGGCCTGCTCGAACGCAATGACGGCCTCTGCGCCGCCCTTCGCATCGAACACTTGCACGGTGCCGCCGTTCGAGGAGACGCATTCCTCTACTCCGCCTTGGATGCGATCGACCGGCTCGAGGCCTGGTGCGAGCGACACAATGCCGAGGGTGATGCCGTCGAACACGCTGTAGTCCGCCGTGCCGGCGTCGTCGGTCGAACCGGCGTCGTCGGTCGAACCGGCGTCGTCGGTCGAACCTGAAGCGCTGGCCTCGGGGGCGTCCGTGGCCGGTGAACTGCTGTCGTCGTCACTCCCGCAAGCAGCGAGCACGAGCGCTCCGCAGACGCTCAATGCGCCAATTCTTCTCATCTGAGTTTTCCATGGTCCCCCATTCTCAGCGGCACCCAGGATGGGTAGCCGTGTGTGATCGGCACGTCGTGCCGAACGCGCCGTAGCGAGCTACGGCAGCGAAGTTTCATCGAGGGCCGGGTTATGGCCCTCGCTCTGGGCCTCGAGCCACTGGTCGATGCGTTGCTTGGAGTCTTCGGTGCCCACGACCGAGAGGAACGCTCCGCCCCTCGGCCCGAAACCCGTTGTCACTGCGAACCCGGCCTGCGGCGATGGCGCCCTTTGCAGCGCGGAGCACGGGTCGGTCCGATGTCGGCAAGGTGCTCGGCGAGAGCGGTCGCCCGTGCAACCGGTTCGTCGTCGAGAAGTTGCACGAGTCCCATTCGGTGCGCCTCCCGGCCCGACACGGGCTCGCCGGTCAAGACGAGCAGTGAGGTATTGCCGAACCCGATCAGCTCTGGGAGACGTTGTGTCCCTCCGGCCCCAGGCAGAATGCCCATTCGAGTCTCCAGGACTCCCAAGCGTGCGTCCGGGCTGGCCACGCGGCAGGTCGGCGGCCAGTGAGAGTTCAAGGCCGCCGCACGTCGCCTGGCGCTCGACGGCCACGATCGTTGCGCTCGGGTAGTTCTCGAGGCCGGCGATGGCTCCGACCCATGGCGCCCAGTCGGCGATCGGTCGACCGTCGGACATCTGGCGGACTTCCTCGAGTTCGGCGTGAAGCACGTCGACGACCACGACGAGCACGGGTGGCTCGGGACGGGCGGAGCGTTCGGCTACGAGCGCCTCGAATTGGGCTGCGCCGGGAATTCCGGAGTGTTCGACGTTCGCCTCCGTGGTAGCGGATCACCGTCACCGAATCGTCTCGGTCGACCGTCCAGCGTGGTGCGTCTGTCTGCTCGGTCATGTAGATGCTCCAGTGGGGGTAGGTGCTGCGGCCGTCTCGTAGCAGAGGTGGAGAATGTCGGCCTCGCTGACTGGTCGATCGAGGTTGCCGACGATGTGTCCTTCGCGGAGGACGACGACGCGGTGGGCGATCGCTGCCACCTCCTCGAGGTCGGACGAGGCGATGATCACAGCGGTTCCCTCCGACGCCAGTTCGCTTACCAGGCGCAGGATTTCGGTCTTTGCGCCGACGTCTACGCCTTTGGTGGGCTCGTCGAGGAGAAGCACCCGTGTAGCTCTGCCCACGAGCCAACGTGACAGCAAAGCCTTCTGTTGGTTGCCGCCCGAGAGTGTGGAGATCACCTGTGCCGGCCCGGTTGTTGCGATCTGCAAGCGAGAGATCTCTTTCAGTGTGCGATCTGTCTCGCGGCGGCGGTGCGGTGCTGGAAGTGCCGAGTGGCGGCGGAAGTCTCGAAGATGTGTGAGCACAACGTTCTCGCGCACGCTGCGCCGCGGAATGAGACCCAAACCTCGGCGGTCTTCTGGGATCAGAGCGAGACCTGCGCGTATCGCATCGGCGGGCGACTTGAAGCGCACTGGCCTGCCATTCACCGGCAGCTCGCCTGCGGTCGGCCGGTAATGTCCGAACAGAGTGAGCAGAAGCGACGAGCGTCCGGATCCGACCAGCCCTCCGATCCCGAGGATCTCGCCGGCGCGAAGCTCAAAGTTGATGTCACGCAGGGGGCCGCCAGTGAGCCCCCACGCCTCGAGCACGACGTTGTCGTGTGGAGATGCCGGCTCGTCGAGCGGATCTATCTCCCCGGCTTCGCGGCCGATGATCGCCGACACGAGTGACGAGCGGTCGAGGGATGAGATCTCGTGCCTGGCGACCGTACGCCCGTCCTTCATTACGGTCACGTTGTCGGCGATCCTGAGGATCTCACCGAGACGATGCGAGACGAACAGCACCGCAATGCCACGTGAACGCAACCGCTCGACGGCGTCGAAAACTCGCTCGACCTCCGCATCCGAAAGTGCAACGGTCGGCTCGTCCATGACGACGAGTCGGGCATCACCTGAACAAGCCCGGGCGATTCCGACCATCCACCGTTCGGCCACGCTCAACGAGGACAAGGTGGCGCTGGGATCAACATTGACGAAGTCCCGCAGCACCTCCGTGGCCTGCGTGCATCGCGGCGCGCATCGATACGAATGGGCCGCGGCGGGGGAGCGGCTTTCCGAGGAAAACGTTCTCGGCAACGGTGAGGCGTGGGACGAGGGCGACGTCCTGATGGATGAAGTGGAGACCGAGTGCGTCGGCTTCGGCCTCGCTGGCCACCGCGACTTCACGTCCGTCGACCTTGATCGTGCCGGAATCCCTCGGCTGGGCTCCGGCAAGAATCTTGATCAGGGTCGACTTTCCGGCGCCGTTCTCGCCGACGAGCCCGTGGACCTCGCCGGCGTGGACCACTAAGGAGGCGTTGTCGAGTGCACGGACGCCAGGGAACTGTTTGCAGAGGTCGGCGACCTCGATCACGTTCTCATGCACTACGCCCCCCACGTTTCCCCTGGCCCCGGCGGAGTCATTATCCACCCAGATGTCAGTTATAACTGAACGAATGGTCGGTTGGCAAGTAATGCTGATGGAACACAGGATGTAGACAACTGTTGACCTTGGTGCTGGCTCTCTGTCACACTGACGCCATCGGGGGCCGAGGTAGTCCCATCCATGTTTGGTTTGGGGGGAGAGTTAGGTGAGTGACACGCTCGAGGGCGAACTGGAAACCGAGGCGTTGTCGTCTGGACCCCCTCGGCGAGAGGCTGATCTGCCCGATCGCGGCCGTCGGCTCCTGCTGTTCGCATCGACGTACGGCACACTCGTGTTCCTTGGCGCACTGCTGATTCTCTTCACTGTGCTGTCGGAAATCATCCTCGGTGACCAACGTTTTCTGACCGGCGCCAACCTTTCGTTGGTGCTGCGTCAGTCCGCCGTCCTTGCGATCTTGGCCGGCGGGCTGACGGTTGTTCTCCTGCTCGGCGAGTTCGACCTGTCGATCGCTGCCACCATGACTCTCGGCGGGGCGATGTTCGCTCAGTTCGCACAAGGCAGCTATGTGTTCACCTGGCCGACGATCCCGTTCACCGACGTCGGCGGTGGAGCCATTCTGGGCAGCTCTTGGCAGGCCAATGCGATCTTCGCATTGTGTGCAGCGTTGCTCTTCGGTCTCGTCGTTGGGCTCCTCAACGGTGTGATCGTGGCGCAGTTCGGGGTTACCGCGTTCATCGCCACGCTCGGCATGGCGGGGATCATCGACGGCTATCTCGTGAAGCTCACCGACGGGCGCTCCGTTCCTTTGCCGAAGGGGGTGACTGATGCTGCGCAGGGCACCGTGCTGGGGTGGAAGGCACCGTCGTCGTGGAGTTGGGTCGTCGAACCCTTCGGAAAGACCTTCGAGTTCAACCTCGTTGGATTGAGTATCCCTTCAATCGCCCTGGCTGCTGCGGCGGTGCTCTTCGTGCTGTGGGTCTTTCTCAACCACACCGAGGGTGGTCGACGGATGGACGCCGTCGGCGGGAACGCCGAGGGCGTCGCGAGTTGCGGGGATCAATGTGCGGCGTTACCGGATGGCCGCCTTCGTCATCTGTGCCGTCGTGGCAGCGCTGGCCGGTGTCGTGTTGGCCGCTGGGCGAACCGGCTCGGCGGTGACACTGGTCGGCAACCAGTCCTCCTATCTCCTTCAGGCGTTCACGGCCTGTTTCCTCGGCGCCGTGTCGCTGCGCGAGGGCGAGTTTCCACATTCTCGGCACCGTCATCGGGGTGGCACTGATGACCGTGACGTTCTCGGGGCTGATCATCCTCGGTGTTCCCGGCTATGCGCAGACGATCGCCAACGGAGTCATCTTGATCGCAGCTCTGACCTTTGCCGGTGTGGCGCGTCGTGCTGCAGCGTCAACCTAACGACCGGACGAACGTTCGAGTTCAGGTTCATACCCGTTCATCATCAACAACAGCTACAACCACCATCAGGGGGAGAACATGAAAGCACCATTCCGAAATCGACTCGGCGCCAGCGCACTTGCACTGGCGCTTGTGCTCGCCGCATGCGGCAGCGATGACGACGGCGGTTCGCCCGAGGTCGAGTCGACCGACGCCACGGAGGAAACGACTGGGGCCACCGAAGCGCCCGCAGCCACCGATGCTCCGGAGAGCACCGATGCTCCGGAGAGCACCGAGGGTGCCGACACGGCAGCGGGCGGGGTTCCGGAGGGAGCAACGATTGTCGAGATCAGCGGCGACCTCGCCAATCTCGATGGCGCTGAGGTCGGTATTGCCAACCTCGCGCCGGTGCCCGGAGCCGAGCGTTGGTCACGCCCGCTCGAGGAATGCCTCGTCGCCAATGGCGCCACTGTCGATTTCCAAGACGTCGGTGGTGACCCCACGAAGCTCCCGGCGATTCTCGACGGTTGGGAGGCGGCCGGCAAGCAGGCTGTCTTCAACATCGGCATCGACATGACCGGCCAGGAGTCGACGATCGCACGGTTCGTCGATGCCGGCGTACCGTTCGTGACCTGGGGTGCCGGCAATCCGACTGGAGTCGTCGCCCTTGATGCGAACCAAGTGGAGGACGGCCGGATCATTGCTCGATACGTCGCCGAACAGATCGGCGGTGCAGGATCGGTAGTGCTGGTCAATGCCAACAACCCGGCGTTGCAGAGCCGTGAGGAAGGCATCCAGGAAGTCTTTGCCGAGTTCCCGGACATCGAGCTGAGCATCGTCGGTGATGCACTCGGCTTCACCGCCGAGGCCGCACAGACTGCGACCGAGGCAGCGCTCCAAGCCGACCCAGACGTCGTTGCGGTCATCGGCGGCTTTGGTTCATTGGGCGTGGGTGCCGCCACGGCGGTCGAAGCAGCCGACAGCGACGCAATCGTCGTACTCGATGAACGGTGACCCCGAGGAGTACAGAAGGCCATCCGCTGGGTGGTCCGTTCAAGGCGACGGTGGCCGACGGACACGAGTATGGCGGCGAGGCGGCGTGTCAGATTGCTGCAGCGATGCTGGGAGGCGAACCTGCTCCGGGTGGTGGAGACCCGATCTTCGCCACGTCCGTCCTGGTCACGTCCGACAACCTGCCGGCCGAAGGCGAGATCGAACCAACGCCTCGGCAGTTCTACCAAATCGACTGACACGTCCGGTCGGAGGGTTCCCGCGGCTTGCGGGAATCCTCCGACCGTAGTGAAGCGAATAATCGACGAGCGAAGACGGAAGTGAGCGACGTGACACGGAGTGCCACAAGCAATGACGTGTCCAACGGCGAAGCACCGGTGCCCGTCGCCGTGGTCACCGGCGCTGGACGAGCCCGCGGAATCGGACGAGCGATCTGCTGCCGACTGAGTGCCATGGGTTATGCCGTCGTGGTGCACGAACGCAGTGCCGATCCGTCTGCCCGGCCGCGAACAGGAAGTTGTCGACGGCTGGTTCGGCGCGGCGTCGGTCGTTGAGGAGATTGCGGCGGCGGGCGGTCAAGCGGCGTCAGTAGCAGGCGACGTCTGCGATCCCGACACGGCGCAAGCGATCCTGGAAACCGCTACCGCATTGGGTCCACTGGCCGCCGTGGTCAACAACCACGGGTCTGCCGGTGAGGCGAACGCCCACGTTGCCCACGCGACCCCGGCTTCGCTGTGGGACGAGACGATTGCCGTGAATGTGACATCGCTGCACCGTCTCGGCGCCGTGCTCGTGCCCGCGTGCTGATCGACAGCCAGGCCCCGCGCCGGTGCCTCGTCTACCTCTCGTCCACGGCGGGCCATCGGGCTCTTCGCCGCTACGGCGCCTACTGCGCTTCGAAGGCCGCCGTAGAGCGGTTGACCGAGCAGCAGGCCATCGAACTCGCCCGCTTCGGAATCCGGGTGAACTGTGTTGCGCCGGGCCTCACCCCGACCGACATGATCGACGGAACGCTCGGCCGGGCGGCCGCGGCATCCGGAAGTCCCGTCGAGCAAGTCATGGAGTCGGCAGTGCGCGCCATCCCCTTGAGACGGACCGCCACGACCGATGACATCGCCGGGGCCGTCGCGTTCCTCGTGGGCGACGACGCCAGCTACATCACCGGTCAGATCCTTACCGTCGACGGAGGGATGACCCTCGTATGAATCACGGAGCAATCACCATGCAGCAGCCCAGCGCGGACTTCGATCAGAACCTGGTCTGCAAAGACGCCGTTCGCGATCCTCACGCCTACTTCGCCAGGTTGCGAGAGCACGATCCCGTCTACTGGAACGATCGGCACCGGGCCTGGGTGCTCACACGTCACAGCGATATCGGCACAGCGCTGAGAAGCACGGTGCTCACCGCCGAACGCATCACCCCCTTCGCATCTGCCGTCCAGACAGCCGCAGATTCGGACAACGTCGATGCAACCTTTCAGGTGCTCAAGGATTGGCTCGTCTTCAAGGACCCGCCGGAGCACACGCGTCTGCGCAGGCTGGTCGCCCGCGCCTTCACGCCGACGGTCGTGCGAGCGCGCCTCGACGAGATCAGCCAGACGATCGACGAACTGGTGTCTGAACTCGATGGCGACGTCGACCTCATTCGTCAGTTCGCGTATCCACTGCCCGCAGTGGTGATCGCGCAGATGCTCGGCGTACCGCCCGCTGATCGCGACATGTTCAAGGAGTGGTCCGACAAGATCACAGCGCTCGTTTTCGGCGCATACGGCGAGGACGATCGATTCGAGACCGCAGCGCTCGGCATGATCGAACTGCGCGACTACCTCGTCGATCTGATCGGTCAGTACGAACGACGTCCAGGTGACAACCTGATCAGCGTGCTGCTGGAGCACGAGGACGGCGATGCGCTGTCCCGCGACGAGTTGGTAGCGACGTGCACCCTTTTGCTCTTCGGCGGCCACGAGACGACGACGAATCTGATCGGCAACGGGATGTTGGCGCTGCTGAGCAACCACGATGAATTCACACGACTTCGCAAGGACCCGGACTTGATCGTCCCAGCGATCGACGAACTCCTGCGCTACGACGGTCCGGCGCGCGCGCAACCGTTCGGCTGGTGAAAGACGAACACACCATCGACGGTCGCACGCTCAGCCCCGGGGAGCGCGTATTCCTCATCAATCTTGCGGCGAACCGCGATCCCGAAGTGTACGACTCACCCGACGTCCTCGACGTCGGCCGACGGCCCACGAACCATCTCGGTTTCGGTGTCGGGATCCATTACTGCCTCGGTGCCCCGCTGGCCCGGCTTGAGGGCCAGTTGGCGATCGCATCCCTCGTCGAGCGGTTCCCCGACATGCAGCTCGCGGTGGGTCGCGACGAGCTGGACTGGCACGCCACGATGCTGTCGCGAGGGCTCGTTGGGCTTCCGGTCTCGCTGACCGGCTGAACGAAGCGACGCCCGGGCCAAACGACCACCGCAACACGAGGAGAAGCGACATGGATGTCACCGGATTGATGAGGCAGTCGGCCCGTTTCAACGCGGGCCGGACCGCAGTGGTTCACGGCGACAGGAGACTGACCTATGCACAGGCCTGGGACCGTGGTGTGCGCCTGGCGAACGGGCTGCTCGCACTCGGGCTCAAGCCTGGCGATCGCGTCGGCGTACTCGAGGACAACTCGATCGAAGCGCAGGATCTGTTCGCGGGTGCTGGTATCGCCGGACTCGTCCGCGTCCCGCTGTACGCCCGAAACTCCTACGAGAGCCACCAGCACATGCTCGGTCACACGGCGTGTCGCGCCCTCGTCGTCTCGGAGAACTACGCCGTCGACGTGGCCGGGTTGATCGACATCCTGCCGGATCTGGAGCACGTGATCGTTCGTGACAGCGGCTACGAGCAGTGGCTTGCTTCACAGTCCGACGTGGATCCCCAGGTACCGATCGATCCCGATGACTGGTACATCATCCGGCACACGGGTGGCACGACGGGCCGTCCGAAGGGCGTCGCCTACACCCACCGGTCGTGGCTCGCGGCCGGGCGTGACTGGTTCTACAACTTCCCTCCGATGCAGGTCGGTGACCCCTGCCTGCACGTCGGTCCGATTTCTCACGGCTCTGGGTATCTCTACACGCCCACGTGGTTGTCGGGCGGCATCAACATTCTGCTCGACCACTTCGATCCAGGCGAGACCCTCGATGTCATGGAGTCCGAGGGTGTCGCCTACATGTTCCTCGTTCCGGCGATGCTCAGTTCCCTCGCGCGCGATGCCGATGCGTCGGGGCGTGACTGGTCGAAGCTAAAGGTCATCCAGATCGGCGGCGCACCGATCAACGACGAAACGGCGCTGCTGGGACGAGAAGTGTTCGGGATGGTGCTGTTCCAAGGCTACGGCCAGACCGAGGCACTCCCGGTGTGCATGATGGGTCCGTCGGAGTGGTTTTCCGAGGTCGAAGGGTCGAATCCGTTACGTTCGGCCGGACACGCGCTCCCGTTCGCCTACCTCCAGATCCGCGATCCCGAGGACCCCATGCGGGAGTTGCCCCTGGGCGAGGAGGGCGAGATCGCGATCCGTTGCGACGGCCAGATGTTCGGGTTCTGGGAGAACGAGGAGGCGACCGCCGAGCGGATGACGACAGATGGGTTCGTGCTGACGGGCGACATCGGGCGACTCGACGAGAACGCGTATCTTTACGTCCTCGACCGCAAGGACGACATGATCATCTCTGGCGGCTTCAACATCTGGCCGGCTGAGCTGGAGAACGCCATTCAGGACCACCCGGCGGTCGTCGAGGTGGCAGTGATCTCCGCTCCCGACGATCGTTGGGGTGAGACGCCGATGGCACTCTGCGTGGTCGACGAAGGCGCCGAGGTGACCGAGGCCGAGATCATGCAGCTCTGCGCTGAGCGTCTCGGCTCGTACAAGAAGCCGACTCGTGTCGAGTTCCGTACCGAGCCACTGCCGAAAAGCCCTGTGGGGAAGTTGCAGCGCAAGGTGCTGCGCGAGCCCTACTGGGCGGGGCACGATCGGCGTGTGTCGGGCAACTGACGCCCGTAGGCGTCAGTTGCCCCGGGGGGTCACTTGACCGACCATCCTCCACAGACCGGGTAGAGCTGACCGGTCAGGAAGTCGCCGTCGTCGGAGAAGAAGTGGACCATCATGGCCGCGATCTCCTCGGGTCGACCGAGGCGATTGATCGCATGCGCGGCGGCGAAATCTGCGAGGTGCTCCGGTTGAACACCCGCGAGGATCGGCGTGTCAATCGTCCCTGGTGCAACGGCATTGACGAGCACGTTGTGTTCGGCGTACTCGATTGCGGCCTGTCGGGTCAGGGCTGCGACCCCGCCCTTGGCCGCCGAGTAGGCGGCCAAGTTCGGTAGGCCGCGCAGCGCTGCCATCGATGCGACGTTGCAGATGCGGCCGCCGCCTTGTTCGATCATGACGGGAATGACCTCGCGCATGCCGAGCCAAACTCCCTTCAGGTCGACGCCCACGACGTGGTCCCATCGCTCCTCGGTGAGCCCAACGATCGTGTCCGGACCATCGAGCGCAACGACGCCGGCAATGTTCGCTAACAAGTCGATGCGGCCGAACTCGTTGAGTGCCGATTGGACCGTTCGCGTCCAGTCGTCTGCCTTCGTCGTGTCCATCACGACGGCGCTGGCGGTACCTCCGTCGGCGGCGATCTTGTCGACGGTCGTCTGGACGCTGCTCTGAATGTCGGCGCAGACGACCACGGCGCCTTCGCGTGCGAATCGCTTTGCCGTCGCCTCGCCGATCCCCTGCGCTGCGCCGGTGACCAGGGCGACCTTGTCGGTCAGTCTCATCTCGTTCCCTCTCTGGTTGACGTACTCGGAGCCGATCGACGCTCGCGCAGGGGTGTGCCCGGAGTCCCAAACCGATCGACGCCACCCCCAATGGCGATAACCAAACGGACGGTGGGTATTCAACTCAGGCGTTTCGACGTTGTCAACCAGGGATCCGGAACATTGGTATCGACACCGACCGGTCGTTGGGTTATCATGGTGTTTCTAGTCACACTCCACCACACTTCAACTACATGGGGGTTACAACATGCCACTGGGTCTCGACAAGCTTGAGCGGGTCACCGCCGACATTCAGGCGAACGATCTCGAATGGTTCGAGGTCGCCGAAGGTTCGTACTTCAAGGTGCTGACCGTTCACCAGCCGACCAACACCGTCGCGTTCGCCTTCAAGATGGACCCGGGCGCCCCCGACTTTCCGTCGCATTTCCACATCTGCCGCGCCATGGCCTACACCACCAAAGGCTGGTTCGGCTACCGCGAAGGCACCAACCGGGTCGATAACGGCATGTTCTCGTATGAGGCCGCGGGCTCGTTCCACACGCCGTTCAGCGACTGCCCGGAGGGCTTCGAGTCGCGTGGCATCTTCGAGTCCGACTCGAACATCCTGCTGCAAAACCACGAGGCGCCGGATCCGGCGAGCGACATCATTAGCTACCTCACGGTGGAGGACTTCCTCGGTTTCGCCGCACCTGAGACCCACATCGTGCTGAACGATGGCACCGTTAAGGGGGAGCCGCACTTCAAGTACGACTTCACCAGCGGCTCCGACGTCTTCGCTACGACCTGAGGTACCGGTGCGGTCGGCACGACCGCAGACAGATTGCCACTCTTGGAGGGACCCGTCGCACTGCGGCGGGTCCCTCGTACGTTGGAACTATGGTGTCGCCGGCGTCGGAACCCGAACGGCCAATCACCCCCGGAACCCCTCTCAGAAGACATCAGGAGCCATGCCCCGACCGAGTCGTTGGAACGAAATCGTCGAAGCGGCAGCCAAGCTTTTTCAGGAGAAGGGGTATGCCTCTACCTCGCTGGAGGACATCGCTGGCGCTGTCGGCATCTGGAAGGGGAGTCTGTACCACTACATCGACTCGAAGGAAGAGCTCCTCTTCGCAGTTGTTCGAGAGCCCGCTGCGCACATTCTCGAGCAGATCCGAGAGATCGCCACGCTCGACCTCCCTGCTGCAGAGAAGATCCGTCGGGTCGCCCATGCGCACGCTCATACGCTCGACGAGACGTTCGTCTATGCGTCGGTGTACCTGCAGGAGATCGCTGGGCGTAGCCACTCAGCAGAGTGGTCGGCGATGGATCGCGAGTACCTCGCAACGATCGTGAAGATCGTGGAGAAGGGGGTGGTCGACGGTGACTTCGCGCCCTACGTCGATCCACGCATCGCGACGCTCACGCTTGTGGGTTCGCTCAACTGGATGACGCACTGGTATCGCCCGGACGGTCCGCTGCCTGCCACTGCCATCGCAGAACAGATCTGCACGGTGTTCCTCCAGGGGCAGTCCGCCGGTCGACGGGCTGACGCTCAGGTGCGTTCGAGCAGCGCAACGACGCAGGCGTTGCCGTCGATGCCGGCGACTCCGCCGCCCATGGTTTCGACGAGGCCGATTCTTGCATCTTCGACCTGGCGGGCGCCGGCGTCGCCTCGGAGTTGCCACACGATTTCGGCCACCTGCGCGAGTCCGGTGGCGCCGAGCGGGTGACCTCGCCGAGCAACAGTCCGCCCGACGGGTTGACTGGCTGAGGTCCGCCGATGGTGGTGTGCCCTGCACGCAGGAGGGTTGCGCCGTGTCCCTCCGCTGCGAGACCGAGTGCTTCCGTCGTGACGATCTCGCCGATGGTGAACGCGTCGTGGCATTCGATGACGTCGACCTCCTCAGGTCCGAGGCCGGCATCCTCGTAGGCCTGACGGGCAGTTGCACTCACAAGATCAAATCCCCAGACGTTTGCGCTACGGTTGTCCCACAGCCCACCGGACCCGAGTACCGAAGAGCGGACGACGATCTCTCGGGGGGCTGCCTTCGTTGCCGACAGGCACCGCTGCGGCTGCGCCATCGGCGATCGGGCAGCACTGAAGCAGCGTGAGTGGGTCGGCAATCATCCGAGAGGAAAGCACTTCTTCGATGGTGTGCGGGGTCCGATGCTGAGCTCGATCGTTGTGCACAGCGTGGCCGTGGTTCTTGACCGACACGAGCGCCAAGTCTTCGTCGGTGAGGCCGTGGATTGCCTGGTACCGGGTCGCTGCGAGGGCGTACAAGCTGGGGAGGGCGAGACCCGAGCGCCCCTCCGGATCGGTCGACTCTGGATGGATGGCGCCGGCGAAGTTGTCGGTCATCTTCTCGACGCCGACGGCCAGAACGTTTCGACCGGCCGAGTTCGACGATCTTGGCTGCCTCGTGGAATGCCGTGGTGCCACTCGCACAGGCGTTCTCCACCGTGATGATCGGCATTCCAGTCAGACCCATCTGGTGCAACGCTCGTTGTGCGACGCCGGGCGCACCGAAGACCGTGCCCAAATAGATGGCGTCGATCCTCGGATGGTCGGCGTCCTCCAAGGCCTCGGCGACGGCCCGCCAAATCAACTCGTTGGGGTGTAGGTCCTGCTGCTTGCCGAAGAACGAAGTGCCCACCCCGGTGATAGCAGCGTTCACGATGCGACCTCCACGAGGACGTCGCCCTCGGCAGTTGAGCCGCAGATGGCCACTCGAGCACCGACCGGTGGTCGATCATCGGCAGTGAGGTGGCAGAGCACACGCGGGCCGGCGTCGAGGTCGACGTAACCGACGGCGTATGGCGGGGTCCGGCCCGGGACGGGAACTCGAACGACGGTCGACGACCAAAGAGTGCCGCCGGGTCCGAACGTCGCTGCTTGGAGTGTCGCCCCGCACTCGGCGCAGCGCCCGATCGTTCCGAGAGTGGTCCATTGGCATGACGGGCACGATTGGCCCGCAATGGTGCGACGATCGGCTTGAACTCGAGGGCGGGGGTCGGGCGTCGTGCTCATGCGTGTCCTCGCTTGGGTCCGGGTGCAAACCGTAACCTACCATGCGTTGGTTACCGCCTATCAGGCGGTCGACGAGGGCGAAGGAGGCGACGATGCAGATCGACGGCACGGTTGCGATTGTCACTGGGGGCACCTCCGGACTCGGTGCGGCCACAGTGGACACGCTTGTCGATCGTGGAGCCATGGTCGTCGTGCTCGATCTGCGAAGGAGATGCGCTCCCCCGAAGCGCTGTTCACCACGTGGTCGGCGACGTGACTTCGGTCGACGACGCAGTGCGAGCGGTTGAGGCGGCACGAGAGTTGGGCGATTCCGGATTCTCGTGAACTGTGCGGGCATCGGCAGCAACGAGCGAGTGGCGACCAGTCACCGCGATGGCACGGTACGCGCCGGTGATCTCGATGCATTCCGACGTGTGATCGACATCAACCTGGTGGGGACCTACAACTGCATGAGTCAGTTCGCGGCAGCCGTCCCACCGTGCGCCCCGGGCGAGGAGTCCGCCGGCGTCGCGGTCAACACGTCATCTCTCGCCGCCTTCGAAGGCCAGGTTGGACAGGCGGCGTACTCCGCCTCGAAGGCGGGCGTCGGAGCAATGACGTTTGTGGCGCGCGTGATCTCGGCAACCTGCGGATACACGGTGAACGTGATCGCTCCTGGCCTCATGGAGACCCCATTGTTCGGAACCATCCGCGAGGACATTCGCGATGGGCTCATTGCCTCGGTCGTGCATCCACCCCGCGTCGGACGACCGAGCCAGTTTCGGCGTCGCTCGTCTGCCTGTTGGTGGAGCATGAATACCTCAACGGCGAGACAATTCGCTTGGACGCAGCGGCTCGCCTTCCACACCAGCCGCGACGGTCAACCGATAGACATTCCGGCAGCGCCGAGCGAATCTGCCGCGGAGTCCGCCGGTCAGCGACCGTGGGGCTGCGTCACTTGTCCGTTGGCCTTCATCGACCCAAGAGGTGCTTGGCGATGACGATTCGCTGGATCTGGTTGGTTCCTTCGTAGATCTGAGTGATCTTGGCGTCGCGCATCATCCGCTCGAGGGGAAAGTCGTTGGTGTAGCCATAGCCCCCGAGGAACTGGACGCAATCGACCGTCACCTTCATGGCAACGTCCGACGCGAAGCACTTTGCCATCGCCCCGGTCATCGACAGCAGGCCGTCCGGGTCGCCCTCATCGGCCATCGCGCACGCCTTGTAGACGAGTCCTCTGGCAGCCTCGATCTGCATGGCAGCGTCTGCCACCATCCACTGCAGACCCTGGTTCGTGGACAGCGGTCGTCCGAAGGTGGTGCGTTCATCGAGATAGCCGATCGCGAAATCGACCACGCCCTGTGCGATCCCGACCGCCTGTGCGCCGACCGTTGGCCGACTGCGGTCCAGCGTGTGCATCGCGATGGAGAAGCCCTCGCCGACAGCGCCGAGCCGATGCGAATCGGGCACGCGGACGTCGTCGAACCGGATGACACCGGTCGGTGAACTCCTGATGCCGAGCTTCTGTTCAAGCTTGTCCACCTGAACACCCCAGCCTGCCTCGACGAGGAAGGCGGTCATGCCGGTGTGGCGATCGTCGGAGGTCCGTGCGAACACGGTGTACAGATCGGAGATGCCGGCGTTGGTGATCCACGTCTTGGCGCCGTCGAGGATCCAATGATCGCCGTCGCGCCGGGCGGGCGAGTCGTCATCGCGGCGACGTCGGATCCCGCGTCGGCCTCCGACAGTCCGTAGCTCGCCTGGGACTCGCCGGCGGCGACTCGCGTGACGTAGTGCTGCTTCAATTCCTCGGAGCCGAAATTGAGCACCGGCAACATGCCGAGCTTGGAGATCATGAACATCAAGCTCGTCGATGCGTCGACCCGGGCCAACTCCTCTGCGACGATCGCCTGCTCGACAAGGGATGCGCCACTTCCGCCGTACTCGATTGGGTAAGACACCGCAGTCAGTTCCATCGATCTGAGTGCGTCGAACGCTGACCACGAGAACTCAGCGCTACGGTCTGCATCCGCTGCGAGCGGCGCGATCTTGTCAGCGGCGAACTGACGGACGGAGGAGCGGAACTGCTGCTGTTCGTCGGTGAGGTTGATCGTCTGGTTCATGCTCGGGCGTACCGATCTAGCGTTCTGCGGATCGTTGCGGCGACGTCGTCGGCGCTTGCACCAGGAGTGATCACCGCTGCGACGCCCTCATCCTGGAGATGTTGGATGTCGGCAGTGGGCACGATGCCGCCGACGACAACTGGTATGTCCGCTCCGCGTTCCCGCACCCGTTGGACGACGAGCGGGGCAAGTGTCATGCGTGCCCCAGAAAGCATCGACAAGCCGATGAGGTCGACGTCTTCGTCGACGGCAGCGGCAGCGACCGTGTCGGGGGTCTGGAACAGCCCTGTGTAGATCACTTCAAAGCCAGCGTCGCGCAGTATTCGGGCCACGACCTTGACGCCGCGGTCGTGTCCGTCGAGGCCAACTTTCGCAACCAGGATCCGTTCACCCGCCATCACGCCTCCTTGCGCGGTGCGTACTCGTAGAACCCTCGCCCCGTCTTCCGCCCGAGCAGACCGGCCTCGACCATTCTCGATAACAGGGGTGGTGGCGCATGCAGTGGCTCCTTGAATTCGGCGTAGAGGCTCTCGGCGACGGCCAGGGTCGTGTCGAGTCCAATGAGATCAGTTAGGTGAAGCGGACCCATGGGGTGATTGCAGCCCTCAACCATCCCGACATCGATGTCTTCCGCAGTGGCGAACCCCGACTCCATCATCCTTATGGCTGAGAGCAGGTAGGGGATGAGCAGCGCATTGACAACGAAGCCGGCGCGGTCCTGACTATGGATCACGCGCTTGTGGAGTGTCTCCTCGGCGAACTGCTTGGCCGTGTCGACCGTGAGCGGCGCCGTCATCAGACTGGTGACCAACTCCACCAACTTCAGTACTGGAACCGGATTGAAGAAGTGGATGCCGACGACCTGCTCCGGTCGCTGCGTAGCGATGCCGAGCTTCATGATCGGGATCGACGAGGTGTTGCTGGCGAGGACGGCCCCTGGATCCGCAACCACCTTGTCGAGGGTGCTGAAGACCTCGGTCTTGGTCTGCTCGTCTTCGACAACCGCCTCCACCACCAGCTGTCGATCGGCGAAGTCGCCGAGGTCGGTCGTGAAGGAGATGTTTCCGATTGCCCGGTCGCGCTCGGCTTCGGTGAGCTTTCCCGATGCCAGTCCACGATCGAGTGAACTCACGAGGCGACTCCGTCCGGCCTCGGCTGCGGTCGCGTTCGTCTCACCAACCAGCACGTCGAGCCCGGCACGAGCGCAGACTTCGGCGATCCCGGATCCCATGAGTCCAGCGCCAACCACGCCGACCCTCTCGATCATCGACTTTGATTCAACTGTGGCATTCGACACTCATACTCCTCGTGTTGTCTGGCTCAGGAACTGATGCGGTGCGGTGCGAGGCGCCGCACCGCATCAGATCACGGGGACTTCGGTGTGGCGGCCGAATACGTCGGCCATGGCGCCCATCATCTCGCCGAGCGTGGCGTAGGCCTGGGATGCCTCGATCAGCGTGGGCATCAGGTTGATCTCGGGGTCTTCTGCTTCGGCGCGGAGTCTGGTGAGCACGGCGTCGACGGCGTTCTGGTCCCGGTCGTGGCGAACCGCGTCGAGACGCTTGCGCTGGCGCGTTCGTCCTCGTTCGAGATGCGCAGGATGTCGAGGTCGTCGTCGTCGTTGCCTTCCTTGAACCCCGACACACCGACGATGACCCGTTCGCCGGCGTTGAACGCGCGCTCGAGTTCGTAGGCGGAATCGGCGATGCGGCCCTGGAACCAGTTCTCGTCGATGCCCTTGATCACGCCGTCGAGCAACGAGCCGTCGCCGAATTCGTCGAGCGTGGCGAAGATCTCTTCGGCCTGGCGTTCCATCTCGTCGGTCAGTTCCTCGACGAAGTACGAACCGCCGAGCGGATCGGCGACGTGGGTCACGTTGGTCTCGTGGGCGATCACCTGCTGGGTCCGCAACGCGATCCGTGCGGCCTTCTCGGTCGGCAGCGCGAGTGCCTCGTCCATCGAGTTGGTGTGCAGCGACTGGGTGCCGCCGAGCACTCCGGCGAGGGCCTCGATCGCCGTGCGGACGATGTTGACCTCGGGCTGCTGGGCGGTCAGCGACACACCGGCGGTCTGAGTGTGGAAACGCAGCTGCATCGACCGCTCGAGCTGGGCGCCGTAGCGTTCCTTCATCCAGCGCGCCCAGATCCGACGCGCTGCGCGCAACTTGGCGATCTCCTCGAAGAAGTCGATGTGGGCGTTGAAGAAGAAGCTCAACCGCGGAGCGAACGAGTCGATCGGTAGCCCTGCCTGCAGCGCGAGCTCGACGTAGGCGAACCCGTTGGCCAGCGTGAACGCCAGCTCCTCGGCTGCGGTCGAGCCGGCCTCACGGATGTGGTAGCCGGAGATCGAGATCGAGTGCCAGCGCGGCATCTCGGCAGCCGTGAACGAGATCGTGTCGCGCACGAGGCGCATCGACTGGCGCGGCGGGAACACGAACTCCTTCTGTGCCTGGTACTCCTTCAAGATGTCGTTCTGCAGCGTCCCGCCGAGGCGGCTGCGGTGTACGCCGGCCTTCTCGGCTTGGGCGACGAACATTGCGAAGATCGGCGCCGCTGGGCTGTTGATCGTCATCGACGTGGTGATCTCGCCGAGGTCGATGCCGGCGTAGAGGTCCTCCATGTCGGCGAGCGAGTCGATGGCGACACCGCAGCGCCCCACTTCGCCGAGCGACATCGGATCGTCGGAGTCGAGGCCGAGCAGCGTCGGCATGTCGAACGCTGTCGACAGCCCGTCGCCGCCGGACTTGATGATCTCCTTGAATCTCCAGTTCGTGTCCTCCGCCGTGCCGAACCCGGCGAACATGCGCATCGTCCACAGACGCGATCGGTACATCGACGCATACGGACCACGCGTGTACGGGTAGACGCCGGGGAACTCGCTGTCGTCCGGGCCGTACACCGGCTCGAGCGGGATGCCGGACATCGTGGTGAATCGACCCGCCCGCAGCTTGGAGTTATCGAATGCGTCTCGCCAACGTTTCCGGGACATGCACTGAACTTAGTTTGATGTCCAATCAAATGCAATGATGTCGCGCGCCGGGCTCTTGGGACTCATATGTAGTCATCTGCCGCGTGCCGGATGAGTGCGAGCAGTTGAAATGCCTCACTCTGTTCGGATGCGGTGAGAGCGACGTTTGTGAAGACGTGGTCGTTGAGTGCCGCCGAGGCCGACGCGGCTAGCTCACGGCCTGCCCGGGAGATACTCGCAAGCGTGCTGCGACCGTCGCTGGGGTTGGGTGTTCGGGTCACCAGTCCGTCCAGCTCGAGTCGGTCAACAGCGTTCGTCACGCTTGCTGGGTGCACCTGTAGACGTTCACCGATCTTGCCGAGTGGTAGCTGGCCGGATCGGCTGAAGTCGAGGAGCATGAGAACCTCGTAGCGGGCAAACGTAAGACCAAACGGCTTGAGCACCGCCTCGACCTGGCCGGCAAAGATCTGCTGAACCCGCATCACAGAAGTGACGATCGCCATGCCGCCCGCGGCCTCGTCCCAATGTCGGCCAAGCCAGTTCTGGTAGGCGAGTTCGATCGGATCGGCGCCAAGCTTCCTGCCCATCGGGTGCACGCTAACTCTTGAGATGAGCTGCAGTCGGCGGTGCTCATTGAGCTGCATCCAGAGGGCTGTGTCGGCGATTCGGGTGGGGAATTCATCGGACGGCACACGCGTAGGGGCACCGACCTGGACACCGGATCCACCTTTCAATGACGCGCATCCGCCGACGCTGTCCTCACAGAGCGGTCGCCAACGTCGCCGCTAGCGATAGGCCGAGCCCGCTGGACATCCGGGGCGCCCGAATCTTCAGGTCTCTCGTGGGTTCAAGACGTCGTCGAGGATGAGGGCGGCGTCGATGGTTGGTCGGATTTGGTGGCGGTAGTGGTTGGCGAGCATGCGGGTGTCTTTGTGTGGTTGCCGTCGGTGGTGCGGGTGCCGTGTTCGATCTGGGACTGCATCTGACGCAGTCGTTGTTTGGCCTTGGCTTCGGTGTCGGCGATTGCTCGTCGCTTCTTGCCGTCGACGATGACTTGCGCGATCCAGCGACCGGTTGTGTCGCCGCTGCGGGCGCCTTCTTGGTAGACGCTGCCCTCGTGGTTGCCTCGTCGCTTGCCTGGCATGGCGTCGAGGATGGTGGGAGAGTGGGTTACAGAGTGGGTTACAGAGTGGGTTACGTCCACGTATCTGCACGTACAACAGCGGACGCCTGGACCCATGTTGTCCACCTCAACGGCCGTTCGCGGACGATGACGGACACTGCTTCGGACTGCCAGGCCAGCATGGCATGGAAGAGGTCAGGAGTTCGATTCTCCTTAGCTCCACAAGTCGAAACCCCAGCGTAGAGGCCCTAAACCTCGGCGCTGGGGTTTCGTCGTTCTCAGGCGGAATCGGTCCGGGGGTTAGTTTGGGGGTTGGTTCTTCGACGTCGGCGCGGAGCCTGTCGACGCGGTTGAACGGGATTCGCCGGCTCATCGTCGACCGATCGTAGGACCGCCCGCGGGTGCCGACGCTTCGCCCGCTCGATCGCGGCGAGCCGGCGCAGCGCGTCGATGTCTTGGATCAGTCAGCCGGCGGGCTTGCCGGTCACCAAGATGTTGACCGGGATCCCCTAGCGGCCCCACGCACTCGGTGGTCTTGTTGCCCGGAGCCTTCTTCTGGACACCGACAGGGATGTCGACACCAAGAGGTTGTCCGACGAGATTCAGATGTCCCTTCTCGAGATGCTGTGTCCCGTTCGGTGCCCAAACGAGGAAGGGCTCGTTGTTGTTGTAGCCCTCACACGTGATTGGAAACACGAGTGAGTTCGGATTCGTGTTCACAGGGTCCTTGGGTGTGGCAGCGACCGTGGCTGAGCTCGCCAGGACGGCGAGGACGGCGACGGCCGTTGCGATGAGTCCTTTGCGCATTGTGGTGTTCCTCCTCGGTCATCTCGTGAGAGCGGATCCCCCCACGCAGTCAGGCTCGCTGCGGTCAGAGGCGAGTGCAAGGGACTAATGGCACGTCAGATGCCGCAATAATTGCGGGAACAACCGGCGAACGTTCGTTACGAGGGTGCCTCGGTCAGTCGTCGATCTCGGCGTGCCAGTCGTCGAGCAATGCGACGGCATCGCCAACAGCATCGACATCGAATTGGACTGCCCGGAGCGCTCGTTGCAGGTCTCGGTCTAGTCGCAGGCAGAAGATGCCGTCGATGAACATGTCGTTGCCGTAGTCGAGCACGAAAACGACAGCGGCGCAGCGCTCACCCCGAACATCGACGACATCAGGCATCGACCACCGAGGCCGACCCGAGCCCACATCCCATGTCGATGCGAGCCAATCCCTGATGCCCGAGACACCCTCGATCGTGCCGTAGTTCATGCCGCCAGTACGACGATCCACAAAGACGGCATCGCTGACCGCAGCCGATGAGCCGAAGTCCTCGGCGGGACGATCGCTCAGGTTCACCACATCGATCATGAACTTGATCCACTCCACCGCAGCGTTGGTCAACGTCTCGTCCGACATGGCGTCAACGTAGGCGGCGACCCGTCAGCACGATGCGGCGCTCGTCCCGGAGAATGTCCACTACGAGGGTGGGTCGGTCAGTCGTCGATCTCGGCGTGCAACCGATCGAGTTCGTCCAAGGCTGCGTCGACGGCGTCGACGTTGAACGAGACGATCCGTTGCAGCCGTTGGAGTTCAGGGTCCAACACAATGCAGTGCAAGTACTCGGTGAAGGTGTCGTTCCCGTACTCGATCGAGGCGGTGATTGCCGCGCACCGTTGACCACGAACCGCTATCACCTGCGGCTCTGAGAACTTCGGTCGCCCAGCGCCGACGTGCCAGATCGAACCCAAGAACACGGGCCACTCGGACGGTCCGAAGTCGACCCCGAGACTGTTGCGGGCGTCGTACACGAAGTCGGAGCTGACGGATTCACTGATCTCGGTAGGTGAAGGCTCGGCTGTGTTCATGGAGGCGGACCGGAGACGAATGAACTCCACCGCCGCGTTGGTCAACGGCTCATCCGACATGGCGCCAACGTAGTCCGACGTCACCGCCCGGCCGACGGGTGCCGACGTGTCGCCTTGTCGATCTCGGAAAGCCGGCGAAGCGCCGCGACGACATCGAGGCGGTCACGATCGCCGAGCACACCCGACATGGTGACCGATCGGGCGAGCTGCTCGAGGTCTTCGGGGGTCGGGTCGTCGGTCACCCTGTCGATCATGACGAGGGGGTGTGACGGTTGGCCCGGTTGACAGCTAACGGCGTAGAGCGCACAGTGAATGGGTCGGCTCAGCGAGCCGGTGACGGGGACCGAGACCAATGGGGGTTGCTCGGCGTTCGCCGGTGAAGTGACCGGTCACGGCCGAGGGACGCCGCTGCAGGCCGGTGCGGGACCGGCGGACCGCGTCGGCAATGCGGTCGTGAACCCGTCGCACTGCGCGTTCTCGGGGCTCGAGGACTTCAACGGTCAAGCTCCGGTTCAGCCTGGTGTGACGCAGACACCCAAGGGGGTTCCGGGGCCGGCGGTTGCCGCCGGGTGTGGCGGCCCGGCCGACGGTCGCGTCGACAAGCCGTAGTCGGAGACGACGACGCGCAACGGCGAACCAGTTGCCGCTCATCAGTCGTACTTGGTTTCGATGCGTCGGATGCGGCCCTCACGGTCGCGGACGACCTCGGAGGTGGAGCCGGCGCGGGCAGCTTCGACGAGCTGCGGCAACGACATGGCGTCGGCGATGTCGGCGGCCCGCTGGTCGACGAGCGGGATCATCTGCTCGATCGTGCGGGCAACGACCTCGGAGGCATGCCGGTCGATGACCGGCATCAACTGCTCGACGAGCTGGCCGAGCGCGACGTTGTTTCGTTGATCCATCCACGCCGGCAGGGCGTCAGCGAACGCCTGCAGCGTGCTGGCCGTCACCACGGCGTTCGACATTGGTTCGACCGCAGCCATCAGAACTCTCCCAGCTTCAACTTGAACGACTCCGATACGGCGTCGATGAGTGCCCAGGCGACCGAGTCACGCTCGAGGTGCGGGGCGGCACGTTGGAGCCGGTCGGATGCTGCCCACGTCGCCGACGCGGCATGCCAACTCAACGCCATGAGAACGAACCGGATGGCCTCGCGCTGCTCGACCGGGTCGGCGATCTCCGACAGTTCGTCGAGCACGCGTGCGAGCTCGAGGTCGGCGATCGTGTTGGCGTCGGGATCATTCCAACGCAGCGGAAGGACCGTCGCGACGAGCGCCAGGGCGTCGGCCGACAGCTTGTCGACGAGCGACATCACGACACCCCGACGCTCGTCGTCGGATCGGCCGGAGTCGATACCGGCCCCATCTCGAACAACGTGACCGACAGCAGCGTGCGTTCGTCGACACCGTCCTTCGCCTTCGTCCAGGCGTCGGCGTCGACCGAGAACCGGAACGACGCGCCGTTCACCTCGAGCGCCCAGCGCCACTCGCCTCGACAGGTGGAGGCTCAGACCTCGTCGTCGTCGGGCACCGTGGTGTGCTGGTCGATGATGTCGGGAATCGAGCCGTCCGGTGGAAGGTCGACCGCGCTGGTCACACCGCCGTCAATCTCCTCGACCTCATCGAGAAACCGCTCTGCGTCCACGTCGACGTCGCGGGCAGATCGCACATCGTCCTGATCGCTCATGCGGTCACGATCTCAGGATCGGCCGCGACTCGCAAGGGTCCGATGGCCCCTTCTCTCCTGGGCCCCGGATGCGGCTGGAGTCCCGAGTGCGCCGATCAAGCAGGGGGGAGGTACTCGCCCACGATGCGGACGGTGAGGTTGAACTGCGATCCACCGATCGGCCGCGTCACATCGCTGATGCCCAGCCACTCGATGAGCTGGTTCTGGTTCTCGAGCCGCAGTCGGGCGCATCCCTTGCTCTGCGGACTTGTCGGCACGTTGTTTGCGCCGTGGATCGCCAGGCCACCGTCGAAGTAGAGGGGCTTGTACATGTTGCCGTTGATCGGGTTGTCCTCGGGTGCGGGGAACTCGGTGCTGTCGTGCCAGCCGTCGTTGTCGAAGGCCGGGTCGTAGCGGTACACCTTCGACGCGTCCTGCAGTCGCGTCTCGAAACCCGGCTGGCCAGTCGAGGTCGGGAAGATGAACTGCAGCTGATCGCCGCCGGCGCCGACGAACATCACCTGGCAGGTCTGGTCGATCAGTGTCCAGCGTTCCGCCTCGACGGGTGCGTAGAGCGGAATGTTGAGCTGGGTCGCCGCCATCATGATCTGCTCCTCCTCGCTTCCCGCAGCCATGTCGGCGGTCGATGGCGGCAGCCCGAGTCCCATTCGGGCCGCACACAGACGCTGGCGGGTCACCGAGCCGGACACGCCGTCGATGGCCAGCTCGGCCATACCGAAGCCGGCGAACAGTTCGTTGAGCTTGGCCTGTTGCAGTTCGACGTTGGCCCTCGTGGCCTCGGCGACGAGCGCCTGGTTCGGTTCGCGTGCCTCGCCGGTCCGGTCGTCGAGACCGTTGTCGACGCAGACGTCGAGCAGTTGGTCCGGTTGGATCGTGTCGCCGCCGAGGTCGTTCTCGGCGCGGATGGTGTCGACGCGCACGGTGTCGTCGTCGAAGCGATCGGCGATCAGACTGAGCGACTCACCCGGTGCGACCTTGACCACGCACAACGGGTCGTAGACATCGAGCGGTGGCTCGGTGGTCGTGGGCGGCGGCACGGTGGTCGTGACCACCGGTTCGGTCGTCGTCGTCGTGTCGGTCGCGGATGGTGCTCCGAGTTCGCTTCCGTCGGCCTGTCCGCTGCATGCGCTCAGCGCGACGAGTGCACCAGCGAGCAACAGCGTGGTGGTGCGGCCGGACACCGGGTGGAGACTACCGACGGCTGACGCGGAGATGGTGTCACGCAGCGGCGTCAGCGCACGCGGACGGGGATCGAACGCGGGCCGCGGACCTGGCCGCCCGCCCACGTGACGAGCGACGGGTCGACGACCTCGAATTCCGGGATCCTGCGGAGCCATTCCTCGACGGCGACGCGCAGCTCCATGCGAGCGAGGTTCGATCCGGCGCAGCGATGGATGCCCGCGCCGAACGCGAGATGACGGTTGTGCTGTCGGTCGAGGATGACCTCGTCGGGGCGTTCGAACACCTCGGGGTCGCGGTTGGCGGCGGGGAAGTTCATCAAGATGCGCTCCTCGGCCTTGATCGGGCAGCCCTTGTACTCGACGTCCTCGACCAGGCGACGCGCCATCGTGACCGGAGCGTACGCCCGCAGGAACTCCTCGATTGCTGTCGGCATCAGTTCGGGTTCGTCGACGAGTCGGCGCCGATCGTTGGGGTGCGTTGCGAGGTGCCACATCGTCGAGCCGATCGACGACCACGTGGTGTCGATCCCGGCGATCAGCAGCAGCGCACACATGCCCATCACGACATCACGTGTGATCGGCTCGCCGTCGTGCTCGGACTGGATCAGTTCGCTGATGAAGTCGTCGGTCGGGTTGGCTTCGCGTTCGCCGATCGCGGCGTCGAGGTACTGGATGATGCCCACGATGCCGCGGCGACGTCGCTCGGGATCGTGGGCGAACTCGAGCACATCGCGCACCCATTCGGTGAAGGTCCCCGCCATGTCCTCGGGCACGCCGAGGATGTGGCCGATCACACGGACAGGGATCTGCTGGGCGTACCCCGCCGCCGCGTCACCCTCGCCACGCTCGATCACCTCGTCGACGAGGCGTCGGCAGAGCTCGCGGGTGAACACCTCGTACTCGGCCACCCTGGCTGGGCTCATCGTCGGGAGCACGAGGCGTCGGGTCCAGGTGTGCAGCGGCGGGTCGGCGCTGATCGGCGGAACGCCCGAGGTCAGAACGGGGGCAGGGATGTGGCCTTCCTCGTTCTCGTTGCCGACCGGCATCATCGGCACGACGCTGATGCCGTTGCCGGACGGGAACTTCACGATGTCGTGAGCGATCGCGTACACGTCCTCGTAGCGCGTCGGCAGCCACGACCCGCCCCAGCGCTCGGTGTGCGCCATCGGGCAGGTCGTTCTCAGTTCTGCCCAGATCGGGTACGGGTCCGCGACGTACTGCGGGTCGAAGATGTCGTAGTCGCTCGCCCAATCGGTGACCGGAGGCGTCACAGGTCCTGCATCGGATGTCGAGGTGTCGTTGCTCATGTCCCTGCCTTGCGATCGAGGTTTGGAACAGTGTGCCAGACGGATGCGTCTCGCGAGGCGTCGGGCGGCGCGATCCGGTCCAGGCGCCGACCGGATCCCGTTCGGGTTCGGTCGGCGCATCCGCCACGCCGTCGGCGCCGGCGGGAACCAGGTCAGAAGACGACGGGGACCTGGCGCGGACCACGCACCTGTCCACCGGCCCACGTGACCTCGCCGCCCTCTGCCAGTCGGAACTCGGGGATCCGCTCGATCCAGGTCTGGATCGCGACCCGCAACTCCATGCGTGCCAGGTTTGAGCCGGCGCACCGGTGGATTCCGGCGCCGAAGGCGACATGGCGGTTGTGGGCCCGGTCGAGGATCACCTCGTCGGGGTGTTCGAAGACGTCCGGGTCGCGGTTGGCCCCCGGAAAGTTCATCAGCACCTTGTCTCCCGCCTTGATCGGGCAGCCGCCAACCTCGATGTCCTCGGTGGCGATACGCGCCATCGTGACAGGCGAGTAGGCCCGCAGGAGTTCTTCGATCGCGAGCGGCATCAGCTCGGGCTCGTCGATCAAGCGGCGGACGTCGTCGGGATGCGTCGCCAGGTGCAGCATGGCGGAGCCGATCGACGACCAGGTCGTGTCCACGCCGGCGATCAACGTGAGAGCGGCCATCCCGAGGATCATCAAGTCGTCGACGGGTTCACCGTCGACGTCGGCCTGCAACAACGCGCTGATGAGATCGTCGCCGGGGTCGGTACGGCGCTCCTCAAGCCGTGCGACCAGGTACTCGGTGAGGGCGTCGGTGGCGGCGCCGCTGCGCTTCTCGTCGTGGGCGTACTCCAACACGTCCTGCACCCAGCCGGTGAAGGTGTCCGACATCTCCTCGGGTACGCCGAGGAGGAGTGCGATCACGCGGACGGGGATCTGTCGGGCGTAGTCGCCGGCCGCGTCAGCCGAGCCTGACTCGATGAACCCGTCGATCAATCGGTTGCACAGGTCCTTGGTGTACGGCTCGTACTCGGCGACCCGGCTGTGGGAGAACCACGGCAGCAGGAGCCGCCGGCTCCAGGTGTGCACCGGCTGATCCTGATCGATCGGCGGCACCGGAATCTCGATCGGCCGCGGCGGACGTTCCTCCGGGGTGAAGGTGAGCACCGCGACGTCGCTCGACGAGAAGTGTGCGTGATCCTGGGCAAAGCGCTGGACGTCGTCATAGCGAGTGGGCAACCACGAGCCACCCCACCGTTCCGAGTGGGCGATCGGACACTGCCCACGCAGGTCGTCCCACACCGGGTACGGATCGGCGACGTAGTCGGGATCCAAGATGTCGTAGTCGGTCGTCCAGTCCCTGACCGGTGGTTGACCTGTGCCGTGTGTGGCGGTGTCCTGTTCGATGCTCATCGAGTTCCCCCTCCATGTGGCCCGCCGATGGCGTCGTCGAGGTTGATCACGGCGTCGGGCGTGCGAACGTGATCCTCACCCTATGCGAGGTGCGTTCGGCGGCGTGCAGCGCGGCGGTGTCGGGCGACCGACAGGGTGTCACGGAGTTGGGCTGGGCGGCCTCGAGGTGTCCTCGGTCTGTTCGCGGACGGAACGAGTCAGCGTTCGGACCGCCCACGCGATGTCGGCGAGCACCTGATCGCGCGGGGTGCCGACCTGGTCGAGGTAGACCGGCGAGGAGCTGAGGATCGCCACGATGCGGGCGAGCCGTTGCGTGGTGGGGTCGTCGGTGTCGAAGCCGTGGCGCTCGAGCATGCCCAGCACCGCCGAGAGCCCTCTCGATCTCCGCCGCGTTCGCAGCTCCTGTCCGACGCGACTGGTCAACTGTGCGCGAATTTTCGGCTCGATTCGCTCGAAGTCCTCGTAGACCAGCCGGAGAAACGGTGCGAGGTCCTCCGGGTCGGGGTCGCGTTCCCGAACGATCTCCTCCGTTGCGGTGGTTCCTTCCAGTGCTGCGGCGTCCAGCAGCTGTTCCTTCGTGCCGAAGTACCGGTAGATCGTCGCGACGGAGATGCCCGAGCTGCGGCTGACCTGCGGGATCGACAGCGCCGCCGGGTGCCCCTCGGCCAGCAGGTCGACCACGGTGTCCAGAATTCTCAGCCTGGTCCGTTTGGCTTGCTCGTCACGCCACGTCATCGCTTCGCACGTCGTATCAGACGCCGCGTACCCGGGCGCGCATCTTCCGGGCGTGCTTCTTCGCCAGGTCACGACGCATCGCAACGCGGAGTAGTGGTGCGAGGACCGAGAGGAAGCCCTTGGGTCTGAGATCGCTCGACACGGTCACCTTGGTGCCTCCGCCGACGCTGGTGAACGTGTACGAGACGTCGATGTCCATCTTGTCGTTGGTGCTGGCGACGACCAGCATCGTCGGCCGTTCGAACGCCGTGAGCGATGCATGGTTCTCCGCACGGCGACGTCGGTGATGCCCGCCTCGGCCCGCCACGGCTGGTGAGCGTCGAAATGGGGACGCCAGGTCTCGTAGTCGACGACGTCTTGACAAATGAACACATGGGCCATGAGCTGCTCCTCTGAGTAGTTGATGAGATGAACCATCGCACAACGAGATGAACCATGTCACGTGATGATCGCGCACGACAGCGTGAGCAGTCGTGTGTTGCGGGACGAGGGCACCGGTGCAGCGTTGAACGAGCGCGGGTGCGCTGAGGGTCGCGATCGGCTGCACGGCAGCAGATCGACGGATCGCCGAGCGGTGCAGGCGCGAAATCGGGCCCGGTGAGGTGCGCTCCCGTTTGCGGGGAAAGGCTTGGATCAGTCAACGGAACCGGTTGCCCGGCCTCGTTCTGGATCCCTGTTGGGCACCTCATCGGACCCGAGATCATGGTCGCGCCAACACGAGGAAAAGGCAAGGGGTCCTTCGACCCTCCTGCGCTGGGTTGGCAGCTCAGAGGACGATGTTGACCATGCGGCCGGGAACCACGATGACCTTCTTCGGGGTCGCCCCGCCGACGATCGCGGCGATCTTGTCGTCGGCGAGCGCGGTCGCTTCGATCACGTCCGGCGACGCGTCGGCGGCCACGTCGATGCGACCGCGAACCTTGCCGTTGATCTGCACCGGCACTTCGATCATGTCGTCGACCAGCAGCGCCGGGTCGGCCTCGGGGAACGCGACGTAGGTGATCGTGTCGTCGTGGCCGAGCGCGCGCCACAGCTCCTCGGCGATGTGCGGTACCAGTGGCGACAGCATGATCACCATCGGCTCGGCAACCTCGCGGGGTGTGGCGTCGAGCTTCGTGACGGCGTTGTTCAGCTCGATCAGCTTCGCGATCGCAGTGTTGAAGCGCAGCGCGTCCATCTCCGTGCGCACGGTGTCGATCGTTCGGTGCAGCAGCTTGCGGGTGTCGTCGTCGGCGGTCACGTCGACCACCGTGCACTCGGCGGTCTCCTCGTCGACCATGTTGCGCCACAGGCGCTGGAGGAACCGGTACATGCCCACCACGTCTCGGGTCTCCCACGGACGCGAAGCGTCGAGCGGGCCGGTCGCCATCTCGTAGAGACGCAGCGTGTCGGCGCCGTACTGCTCGTACATGTCGTCGGGTGAGACGGCGTTCTTGAGGCTCTTGCCCATCTTGCCCCACTCGCGGGTGACCGGCTTTCCTTCGTAGGTGAAGCCGGCCTTGGCGTCGCCTTCGATCCTTGTGGCGTCGACGTAGATCTCGCGGTCGTCCTTGTAGGCGGCCGCCTGCACGTACCCCTGGTTGAACAAGCGGGCGTACGGCTCCTTCGAGCTGACGTGGCCGAGGTCGTACAGCACCTTGTGCCAGAAGCGCGAGTAGAGCAGGTGCAGCACGGCGTGCTCGACACCGCCGACGTACAGGTCGACGCCGCCGGGATGGTCGGGACGGACGTCGGTGCGCGGGCCCATCCAGTACTCCTCGACTTCACGATCGACGAAGCGGTTCTCGTTCGTGGGGTCGAGATAGCGCATCTCGTACCAGCACGAGCCCGCCCACTGCGGCATCACGTTGGTGTCGCGGCGGTACACCTGCGGGCCGTCGCCGAGATCGAGTTCGACCTCGACCCAGTCGCCGAGCCGGTCGAGTGGGCTCTCGGGGTTCGAGAACTCGTCGTCGGCGTCGAACGTGCGCGGCGAGAACGACTCGGTCTCGGGGAGCAGGACCGGCAGCATGTCGTCGGGCAGCGTGTGCGGGCGGCCGTCGACGTCGTAGACGACGGGGAACGGCTCGCCCCAGTAGCGCTGGCGGCTGAACAGCCAGTCACGCAGCTTGTAGTTGATCGTCGCGGTGCCCGCGTCGTGCGCCTCGAGCCAGGCGTTCATCTGCTCGATGCCGTCGGCCTTGTTGTCGACGCCGTTCAGGTCGAGTTCGTCGTTCGCCGACTGCACGTACGGTGCATCGCCGACGTAGGCGATCGGCCACTGCGCGGTGTCGAGCGTCGGTTCGATGCCCTGCGCCTCGAACCACGCGGCGGGCGGCTGCTGGATCGCCGGGATCGGCAGGCCGAACTTCTTCGCGAACTCGAAGTCGCGTTGGTCACCGCATGGCACCGCCATGATCGCGCCGGTGCCGTACCCCATGAGGACGTAGTCGGCGATCCACACCGGGATCTGCTCGCCGTTGACCGGATTCGTCGCATACGAACCGGTGAAGACGCCGGTCTTCTCCCGGGTCTCGTCCTGGCGTTCGAAGTCCTTCTTCCTGCCGGCCTGCTCGCGGTAGGCGCCAACCGCGTCTGCGTGTTCGGGCGTTGTGAGTTCGTCGACGAACGGATGCTCCGGCGAGAGGACCATGAACGACGCGCCGAAGAGCGTGTCGGGCCGGGTGGTGAACACGGTGATGTCACCGGCGGCGGAGGGGAAGTGGACCTCGGCGCCGTGGCTGCGACCGATCCAGTTGCGCTGCATCGTCTTGATGGCGTCGGTCCAGTCGAGCAGGTCGAGGTCGTCGATCAGCCGGTCGGCGTAGGCGGTGATGCGCATCATCCACTGGCGCATGTTGCGCTTGAACACCGGGAAGTTGCCGCGGTCGCTGCGGCCGTCCGCGGTGACCTCCTCGTTGGCGACGACGGTGCCGAGGCCAGGACACCAGTTGACCGGGGCCTCGCTCACGTACGCGAGACGGTGATCGTCGACGATGTCGCCGCGCTCACCGTCGGTGAGTTCCGCCCACGGGCGGCCGTCGGGCGTCGGCCGGGTGCCGGACTCGAATTCGGCGAGCAGTTCGTCGATCGGACGGGCTCGGTCGAGCTGGTCGTCGTACCAGGCGTTGAAGACCTGGCTGAAGATCCACTGGGTCCATCGGTAGAACTCGGGGTCGGTGGTCGACACGCTCCGACGCGGATCATGGGCCAGGCCGAGCCGGCGCAACTGTCGTCGATAGGTGGCCACGTTCTCGGCGGTCGTGATCGCAGGATGCTGGCCGGTCTCGACGGCGAACTGCTCTGCGGGGAGCCCGAACGCGTCGAAGCCCATGGCGTGGAGCACGTTGTGGCCGGTCATGCGCTTGAAGCGGGCGTACACGTCGGTGCCGATGAACCCGAGTGGATGACCGACGTGCAACCCGCTACCGGACGGGTACGGGAACATGTCGAGCACGAACAGCTTCTCGCCGCGCTCGGCGGCCAGCTCGGCGTCGGCGAGCGGGCCAGCGGTGTTCGGCGTCTCGAACGTGTGGTGCTCGTCCCACCAGTCCTGCCACCGCAACTCGATGTCCTGTGCGAGTGCTGCGTCGTAGCGGTTCGGGGGTGTGTCGCTGCCGGCGGTGGGGGGATTGGTCGCGTCGCTCATACCGGCGGACCAGCCTAGGCAACCGGCAGATCACTACCGTCCAGTGAATGACCCAGATCAACGGCACAGTGGCAGATGGGTTCGGCGCAGTCGCCGACGCCTTCGAACGGAACTTCACCGAATACGGCGAAGTCGGTGCCGCGTTCTCGCTGTACGTCGATGGCAACGGCAAGGTCGACATCTGGGCGGGCACGGCCGACAAGCAGACCGGCCGCGATTGGTCCGAGGACACCTTGCAGCTCGTGTTCTCCACGACCAAGGGCGCAGCAGCGATCTGCGTCGCGGCGTCTCGTCGAGTCGGGGTTGATCTCCTACGACGATCCCGTTGCCTCCTACTGGCCGGAGTTCGGCGCCAACGGCAAGGAACACATCACGGTCGGCCAGATGATGAGCCATCAGGCAGGTCTGCCGTACGTCGATGCGTCGTTGTCGTTCGACGATCTGATGGCGGTGACGCCGATCGTCGACGCGCTCGCCGACCAGCGTCCGCTCTGGGAGCCCGGAACCAGGCACGGCTATCACGCGGTCACCTACGGGTGGTTGGCCGGTGAACTCGTGCGTCGGGTCGACGGTCGCCGCATCGGGCAGTACTTCGCCGAGGAGGTCGCTGGTCCACTCGGCCTCGACTTCTGGATCGGTCTCCCCGAGTCCGAGGAGCCACGCGTGGCACGCCTCGAACAGGCGCCCCCTCCGACCGACCCGGAAGCGTTCGCCCTCATGATGCAGATCGCCGGTCCCGGAACCATGGGCTTCAACGCGTTGTTCATGAGCGGCGTGATGCTGGCCGGCCCTGCCGACCCGTTCAACACTCGGGCGGTGCATGCGACCGAGATGCCGGCCGCCAACGGGATCACGACGGCGCGCAGCCTGGCCAGGATGTACGCCGCCACGGTCAGCGAAGTCGACGGGATCCGGCTGATCGACGACGACCGTGTGGCGACCGCGAGTGCGGAGGCCGTCCACGGGCCCGATGCGTGTCTCGTGCTGCCCACGAGATTCGGCATGGGCTTCATGCTCGACGGCGAGTTGGCCCCGATGCTGTCGCCGTCGTCGTTCGGCCACGCCGGCGCGGGTGGTTCGCTCGGCTATGCCGATCCCGAGGCCAAGGTCGGCTACGGCTACGTCATGAACCAGATGGCCGGCGGCATCGCCGGCGACCCGCGCACCATCGCGCTCAACGACGCCGTCCGTTCCTGCCTCTGACCCGACCCGGTTCGCCGACGTTGCGATGAGCGATCGGCGCGTATGTGGTGGTTTCGCTCATCGGTGGGGTGGTGGTTGGGGTTGCGATGAGCGAATGGCGCGTATGTGGTGGTTTCGCTCATCGGTGGGGTGGTGGTTGGGGTTGCGATGAGCGAATGGCGCGTATGTGGTGGTTTCGCTCATCGGTGGGGTGGTGGGGTGTGGTGACGGTGGCTGGGCGAGATCGGTCAAATCGTGGGCCGGATTTCTTCGCTGTGGCTCTGTGTCGCGGAGTCGACGGCCTCGTTCGACGACCAAGCCGCTCGATCCTGCGGGCGGGATGCTGCCGTCGGGTCGAGAAACGCCACGTCAGAGGTGCTGTGAAGCTCGTGCTGCGCGCTCGGCGTCGTCAACGGTCGAGCTTCGGTACCGGCCGGTTCCCGACGTCCCAGGCGGCACGCTCCGGACCTCCCGCACACCGGATCGAGTTGTCATCGGTGGGGTGATCGCTATGGTCGGGGTCACGCATCAACGAGGTCGCGAGTAACCGCTCGCGCCCGTCTCCGCGAACGAGGCCTCCCAAGACGGCCGCGAGAGGAAGACATCCGAGCACCGACATCGCAGCACCCATGGAACCTGTTGGCGCCCGCACGAAAGGGGTATGCCGCAGCATGAGCGATGTCCTCGAAGAGCTGTCCGCTCCGACCACGCCGCAGCCGGAAGGTGTGCGGCCACACCGCCGCATTCCCGCCCGCGGGATCGCGATCGCGCTGTTCCTGCTCCTGCTCGGTTGGTGGCTCTTCATCGCCGACACCGCAGCCAACAACGATTTGCTCGAGGGATTCGACGTGCTCTTCAGCGGCATCGCCGGACTCCCCGCGCTCGTGTTCAACCCCGACGCCTACCAGAGCTGGTGGACGTGGATGTCCGACGCCGAAGGATGGTCACCGATCTTCGAGCGCGTCGTCGAACACGTGCAGCTCGTGGCGATGTCGATGCTCTTCGCCGTGGTCATCTCGGTGGTCCTCGGGATTCTCGTCCACCGCATTCGCGTGCTGCGTGGCCTGATCCTCGGCTTTGCCTCGATCATGCTGACGATCCCGTCGCTCGCCCTGTTCGCGATCTTCATCTCGATCCCGAGCATCGGCATCGGCGACCGCGGCCCGATCATCGCGCTCACCATGTATTCGATCCTGCCGATCCTGCGCAACACGATCATCGGACTCGAAGACGTCGACCGGGCGGTCATCGAATCGGCCAAGGGGATGGGGCTCAACGCCAGCCAGCGGTTGCTCAAGATCGAACTCCCGCTCGCCTGGCCGATCATCCTCACCGGCATCCGGGTCGCGACGCTGCTCAACATCGGCATTGCGGCAATCGCTCCGCTCGTCGGTGGCACTGGCCTCGGGCGCTACATCAACGACGGTCTGCAGCGGTTCCCCGATGTCACGTCTGTCGAGCGGATGTGGACCGGCGTGGTGTTCACCATCGGCCTGGCGCTCGTCGCGGATCTCTTCTTCACACTGCTGCGTCGACTGACGACGTCGAAAGGACTTCGCTCATGAGCGTCACCGACAACTCCTCGTCCACGCCGCAGGCGACGGCCGCGCTGAACGACGACGCACCACATCCGATGATCGAACTCCAGGGCGTCGGCAAGATCTACCCGGGATCGGACACCCCGGCGGTTGCCGACCTCGACCTCAGCATCCCCAAGGGTGAGATCCTCGTTCTGGTCGGCCCCTCGGGGTGCGGCAAGAGCACCACGTTGCGGCTGATCAACCGGATGATCGAGCCCACGTCGGGTCGGATCATCTTCGACGGCGAGGACGTCACGACGGTCAACGCCGACCAGCTGCGTCGCCAGATCGGCTACGTCATCCAGCAGATCGGTCTGTTCCCGCACCAGACCATCGCCCAGAACATCGCCACCGTGCCGAAGCTGCTCGGCTGGGACAAGGCCAAGATCGCCGCTCGAGTCGACGAGCTGCTCGAGATCACCGGACTCGACCCGAACCAGTACCGCGAGCGCTACCCGAAGGAACTCTCCGGTGGCCAGGCCCAGCGCGTGGGTGTGGCCCGAGCGCTCGGCGGCGATCCCGACGTGCTGTTGATGGACGAGCCGTTCGGTGCCATCGACCCAATCACCCGCGATCGCCTGCAGAACGAGTTCCTTCGGCTGCAGGGCGAACTGAAGAAGACGATCGTGTTCGTCACCCACGACATCGACGAGGCGATCAAGATGGGCGATCGGATCGCCATCCTCGGCGAGCAGTCGGTGATCCGCCAGTTCGACACCCCCGAGCGGATCCTCGCCTACCCGGTCGACGACTTCGTCAGCGACTTCATCGGATCAGGTTCGACCCTGAAGGGCCTGAACTTCGAACGAGTCCGCGACCTGCAGCTGTCGGAGGACTGGCCGATCGTGAGCGTCGACACCGACCGTGCCGATGCCCAACGCCTCTACGACGCATCGCCTGAGAAGTGGATGCTCGTGCTCGACAGCGAGCAGCGCCCCATCCGTTGGGTCAACGCCCACCACCTCGCCGACACCAACACGCCGCTTTCGCAGGCCGGTGCGTCCGTGATGGCGACCGTCGAGCCCAATGCCACGCTCCACGACGCCCTCGAAGAGATGCTGCTGTCGAACGCCGGGCAGGCCGTCGTCGTCGACGGCAAGGGTCGATGCCAGGGCATCCTCGACATCGAGCGGCTCGCCGACGTGCTCAAGCGTCTGCGGGGCCAGGCCAAGAAGCACTACGAGCAGCTCGCCGTTCAGGAAGCGGTGCTCAACGAATCCAACGGATCGGGGGCGGACAACTGATGACATCCCAATTGCACGACGTCCCGACCGAGGTCGCAGAAGTCGACGAGATCCACGCCTTCGTGCCCGACGACGAGCTGAGGGTCAAGTCCGGCTACCAGCTGCCACCCGGGGTGCGGTTGATCAAGACGAACGCCGGGCTCTTCATCACCCCGATCATCGTGATCGTCGGTTCCATCGTCCTCTACTCGTACGTCCAGAGCGCTGACAAGATCTTCCAGGACGAGCGTGCGCTTGACTGGAACGCAAATCTTCGACCCCAGCTCGAACAGCACCTGTCGATCACGATGTGGTCGACGTTGTTCACCATCGTGATGGCCGTACCGCTCGGCATCCTGCTCACCCGCCCCACGTACAAGCGCATCGGATCGCCGATCCTCGCCGTGGCCACGTCGGGTCAGGCCATCCCGGCCTTCGGCCTGCTCGTGCTCGCCTTCGCCTGGCTCGGACGCGGGCCATGGACCACCATCTGGGCGCTCTCGCTGTTCACGCTGCTGCCCGTCCTGCGCAACACGATGGTCGGCCTCGAACAGGTCGACAAGAACGTCATCGAAGCCGGCCGCGGCATGGGCCTCACCAAAGGCCAGGCTCTTCGACAGATCGAACTCCCGCTCGCCATCCCCGTGATCCTCGCCGGTGTGCGCACCGCGCTCGTGATCACGGTCGGAATGGCTGCACTCGCCTACCTGATCGGTGGGGGAGGGCTGGGAGTCACCATCAGTGCCGGCTTGAAGCTCAGCCGAGACCTGGTACTGATCACGGGTGCAGTCATGACTGCACTCGTCGCGTTGTCGGTCGACTGGATCGCTGCGCTGATCGAGAAGACGCTCCGGCCCAGGGGTTTGTGACTCGTTTCCACTCGAGCGCTGCTTCGGCGCGCACCCGATCGAACACCGAACACCTCGTGAACACCAACAAGGAGAAGACACCAACATGACATTCAAGCGACAGACGATGCGGTTCGCCGCTGGACTCGCCGCCGTCGCCCTCGTGGCAGGCGCCTGCGGGAGCGACGACGACAGCAGCGACGGGGGAGACGACGCTGCGGCCAGCACCGAGGCGTCCGACGGCACAGACGCCTCCGACGGCGGCGACGACATGGCGACCGCCGAGTGCGAGACGGCCAACGACGAGGACGACTCGGTCGCATCGCTGACCGAGCTCGACTTCAGTGGCCTCGACCTCAACGTCGGCTCGAAGGACTTCGTCGAGCAGTTCGTGCTCGGCCAGCTCGCCATCGTGGCCCTCGAAGCCGGCGGCGCCAACGTCACCGACTCGACGAACCTCGGCGGCACGGTGGTCAACCGTGATGCGATGCTTTCGAACCAGATCGACATGTACTTCGAGTACAACGGCACCGGCTGGACGAACCACCTCGCCTTGCCCGACCCCAGCTTCGATCCGGTGGAACTGACGAACGGCGTCTGCGCGAAGGATCTCGCGGAGAACGACGTCCGTTGGATCGGTGTCGCGCCCTTCAACAACACCTACGGCTTCGCCACCGCTGGTGATTCGCCGGCCGCCGGCCTCGACCTGCAGGGCATGATGGAGTACGTCAACGACAACCCCGACGCCACGGTGTGCATGGAGACCGAGTACCCGAACCGCGAGGACGGCCTCGTGTTGCTCGAGCAGGCCACCGGGCTCACGATCCCAGCCGGCCAGGAGCAGATCCTCGAGACCGGCGTGATCTTCGACGAGACCGCGAGCGGCAACTGCACCTTCGGTGAGATCTACACGACCGATGGCCGCATCCCGGCCCTGGGCCTCGACGTCGTCGACGACCCGGGTGTCCACATTCTCTACAACGTGTCGCTGACGATGCCCGACAGCGTGTACCAGCAGGCCCCAGAGGCCTTCGAGGCGCTCGCGGACACCATCCTCGCCGGTCTCGACAACGACACGTCCGCCGAGTTGCAGCGCCAGGTTTCCCAGGACGGCGAAGATCCCCGCGACGTGGCCGAGGCATACCTCACCGAGCAGGGTCTCCTCTGACCTGATCTGATCGACACGATGTGCCCGGCACGTCGTGTCGACGCGCGAACCACGAACGAGGGGACGGATGGCTGCAGCCGTGCGTCCCCTCGTCGCGTCCGGGATCATCTCCTAGGGTGCACGCATGGCGCTGGAGATCGTGTGTCCGTCGTGCGGCACCGACGACGAGGTGAGGGGATCACCGCTCGACGACGGCCAGATCCGACTGACGTGCGCGGCGTGCAGGATCGAGTGGACGCGCGATCCTCGCCCGCGATGTCCGACCTGCGGTGGCGACGACATGTACCACCGGCCCCAGGTCATCCTCGAGAAGTCACGCGGCAGCCAGATGTCGATCCAGGGCATCCACGTCGAGTACGGCTGTCATGTGTGCGACCCGGTCGACGTGAAGGTGCGCGGCGGACGATCGACGCACCTGCCCGATCGTCTCGGAGGCAGCCAGCAATGACATGTACCGATTGGTGTCTGACACCAATCGGTACATGCGGCGTTCCGCCACGGTTCGGGCGGAACCACTAGCGTGGGCCGGATGAGCGACACAACCTCGCTGTCGACGATCGAGCGGCTGGAACTGGCGGCCGATTCGGGCACCGGCGTCACCTTCGTCGGTGCGTCGATGGCTGCCGATGCCGGCCCGCAGCAGGTGAGCTGGCGCGAAATCCACGACGACGCCCGGGCGGTCGCTGCGGCCTTCCAGGCACGTGGTCTGGTTCCCGGCGACCACGTCGCGATCCTCGGGCCGACGAGCCGCGAGTTGATCACGATCATCCGGGGATGCTGGATGGCCGGACTCGCGTCGATGGTGCTCCCGCTGCCGATGCGGATGGGCTCGCTCGACGTGTTCATCGACAGCACCCGGGGTCGAATCCGCCACGGTGACGCCAAGATGCTGCTGATCGACGACCTGTTGGCCGACTTCTACGTCGCCGCTGAGGGCGACCCGCCGAGCTTGCCGATGAAGGCGATCATGCCGGGCGCACCGAACGTACCGTCCGGTGACGCCCTGGAGATCCCGGCCGATGACCCCGAACGGCTCGTGATCCTCCAGTACACCAGCGGATCGACGAGTGAGCCGAAGGGTGTGATGATCCCCGATCGCGTGCTCAGCGCGAACATCGACGCCTGCGCAGAGGCGGCTGAACTGAACAGCGATGACGCGATGGTGTCCTGGCTTCCGCTGTACCACGACATGGGTCTCGTCGGATTCCTTGCACTGCCGATGACGAAAGGCGTCGACCTGGTCCAGGCGGCCCCGCAGGACTTTCTCGCACACCCCGGCAACTGGATGCAGTGGCTGTCCGACTACGGCGCCACGGCCACTGCTGGGCCGAACTTCTCGTGGGTGCTCGCCACGCGAGCGCTCAAGCGGATGAAGGACCTGGACCTCTCACGCCTGACCGTGGCGTTGTCCGGCGCCGAGCCGGTCGACCCGAAGGCGGTCGATGCGTTCGTTGCCGAGGCCTCACGTTTCGGATTCACCGCTGGTGGGATGTTCCCGGCGTTCGGCATGGCTGAGGTCGCCATCGGAGGAACGTTCCCGCCGCGTCGACGCGGGCTCGTCACGGACACGGTCGATCGCATCGTGCTCGAGACCCAACGGGTCGCCAAGCCGGTCGAGATCCACGACGAAGACGAACTCGGCCTCACCGCACGTCAACTCCCGCTGCTCGGCAAGCCGGTGCCAGGCCTCGAGATGAAGGTCGTCGACCCCGAGACGTTCGACGAGCTGCCCGAGCGCCACGTCGGCGAGCTGTTGCTTCGTGGCACGTCGGTGACTCCCGGTTACTACAAGCGCCCTGACGCCACCGCCGCCCTGTTCCACGACGGGTGGCTCTGCACGGGCGACCTCGCCTACATCCTCGACGGTGAACTGGTGCTGTGCGGGCGTATCAAGGACGTGATCATCGTCGGGGGACGCAATGTGTTCCCCGAGGACATCGAGCGAGCGGTCGGCCCGCTCGACGGCGTTCGCGCCGGCAACGTCATTGCGTTCGGCATGGAGGGCTACAAGGGCAAGGAGAGCGTGGTCGTCGTTGCCGAGGTCCGCGTGAGCGACACGTCAGGTGACCTCGAGGAGATCCGTGAGCGGATCCACCATCGCACCCTGGAGGTGTGCGGTCTGCCGCCTCGGGACGTGATGCTCGTGGCGCCGGGGACGCTCCCCAAGACGTCGAGCGGCAAGCTGCAGCGCGCCAAGTGCCGCGACGAGTATCTCAACGAGGAGCTCGCCCTCACCGAGTGATGTGTAACGATTGGTGGCTGACACCAATCGTTACTTGATCAGGGGGGCCAGGGTCTCGCCGAGGAGTTCCACGCGACCTTCGACGTGGCCGTTGGCGGGCATGTTGATCGTGAAGCCGTCGACGCCGGGCTGGAGCTGGGCGGCGAACTGTTCGCCGACGCTGTCGGGGTCGCCCCAGATGAAGTTGCCGAGCCACACCGCCTGCTCGTCCTCGGACATCGACGTCAGGTCGAGGCCGCGCCGCTGGAAGTAGGCGACGAGATCCGACATCGCTTCCTTGGTGGTCGGAGCGATGCACGCCGTCTTCTGCCACGACACCGTGATCTCCGAGCGATCTCGACCGAGCTGTTCACAGTGGCCGGCGAGCGCATCGAGCTTGCGTTGGAGGTCGGTCGGCGGGCAGATGATGTTCGACTCGTCGGCGTACTGGGCGACCATCCGCAGCGTCTTCTTCTCGCCGCCGCCCCCGATCATCACGGGAATCCGGCCGACCGGAGGGGGCTCGTTGATCGCGTCCTTCGCGGTGTACCGCTGACCGTCGAGCGACGGACGCTCGCCGCGCAGCATCGGGATGATGATCTGCAACGCCTCTTCCAGCTTCTCGAAGCGGTCGGTGAAGGTGCCGAACTCGATGCCGAAGGCATCGTGCTCCAGCTCGAACCACCCGGCGCCGATGCCGAGTTGAGCGCGGCCCTCCGACACGATGTCGAGCGTCGTCACCGTCTTCGCGAGGACCGCCGGATTGCGGTACGTGTTGCCGGTGACCAGGGCGCTGAGGCGAACGTTCTTCGTCTCACGGGCGAGTGCGGCCAGCAGCGAGTAGCACTCGAGCATGAACTGGTCGGGATCTCCCAACATCGGGAGCTGGTAGAAGTGATCCATCACCAACACGGTGTCGAAGCCCGAGGTGTCAGCTTCCTTCGCCTGATAGGCCACCGCGTCGAAGAGATCGGCCGGGCCGACACCGGGATAGGTGAAGTTGGGGATCTGGTAGCCGAGTCGGGTCATGTGGCGATCTGACCACGCATGCCTGACGGAGTCAAACCCGGCGTCCGAGCGCCTGACGGCTTCGGTCGGCGCCGTAGGCTCGCGGGCACGATGAGCCAGGGGTGGGAGTCGAGACAGCAGCGCACGCGGGCCGAGATCCTGCACGCGGTCGGCGAGATCGTCGCCGTCGACGGGCTCGACGGATTGACCATGCGCAAGCTGGCCGATCGCGCCGGCGTTGCCGTCGCGACGCTCTACAACCAGTTCACCGACCGCGACGGCGTGTTGGTCGCGTTCGTCAGCAGCGGCCTCGACGAGCTCGAACTCGAACTCGATGAGCAGCCCGCGGCCGATCCGATCGACGGGACGCGCGTGCTGTTCGCGGCGCTCGACGAGACCATCGACGCTCGCAAGCACGTGTGGCGTCCGGTGCTGGCCACGCTGCGATCGGTGCCCAACTCACCGCGCATGGGCGGCGTCGGCGAGCGCATCGTCGCCGCGATCGAAACCGACCTGGCCAAGGCACAGGCCGCCGGTCTCCTCGTGGCCGACTGCAACGTCGACCGCCTCGCGTGGCACATCTTCGTGTCGTGGATGCGAGGGCTCGAGCGGTGGGCCCAAGGCACCATCGACTGGGCTGTGTACCGATCGAGCTCGCGGAACCGCGATCGAGGTCGCACTCGCCGCCGTTGTCGTCGAACCGTTGCGGACCGACGCGCTACGTCGCGCGGGTGTGCTCTGAGCGATGCGGGTCGTCGCGTCAGACCGTCATCACGGCCACTCACCGCTGGCCGAGATCGAGTCGTCCGGGCTGCAGCCGCCGTTCGAACATCCCGGCCGCGCTGACGCAATACGCGACTCGCTGGCAGCCGACGACCGCTTCACACTGGTCGAAGCCGGCGAGTGGGGGACTGGACCGATCGTCGCGGTGCACGACGCCGGTCTCGTCCACTTCCTCGAGCACGCGTGGGCCGACTACCAGGTCAACCACCCGGGCACCCACGATGTGGTGCCCGACGTCTTCGCCCTGCCAGGCCTCCTCGACGGCATCGGCCCCTTCCCCGAACGTTCGGTTGTTGACCACGAACTCGGTCGCTGGTGTTTCGAGACGACGACGCCGATCACCGAGGGGACGTTCGATGCGGCTCGGTCGGCGGTCGACGTCGCCCTCAGCGCAACTGCGGCGGCGCTCGGCGGCGAGCGGAGCGTCTACGGACTGTGCCGTCCGCCCGGTCACCATGCGCCGACCGGGCTCTACGGCGGCTACTGCTTCTTCAACAACGCTGCGATCTCGGCGCATCACGTCGCATCGACCACCGGATCGAGGGTCACGGTGCTCGACGTCGATTACCACCACGGCAACGGCACGCAGCAGATCTTCTATCGGCGCGACGACGTCCAGTACGTGTCGCTGCACGGCGACCCGGCGCGGGCGTATCCGTATCTCTCTGGCTTCGCCGACGAGACCGGTGCGGGTGGCGGCGCCGGAACGACGCTCAACGTGCCATTGCCCGCCGGCACCGACGACGACGCGTATCTCGAGTCGCTGGGTCGGGCCGGCGATGCCATCGCTGCGTTCGGGCCGAGCATGGTCATCGTGTCACTCGGCGTCGACACGTTCCACAACGATCCGATCTCTGACCTCGCAGTGACCACCGAGGGCTTCCGCGCACAGGGCGAGCTGGTTGCCCAGCTCGCCCTGCCAACGGTCGTGTTGCAGGAGGGTGGCTACGACGTCGCCGCGATCGGCGACAACGTGCGCGCCTTCCTCCTCGGTGTGTCGACGGGGGTCTGACCCCGCTCGACCCAAGTCAGAGGAGGCCCTTCGACTCCAGCCATTCGGTCGCGACTTCGTCGGATTCGCGGAATTCGATGTCGGTCTCGGTGTTCCAGGCGAGCAGATCCTCGGTGGTGATCATCGCGCTGAGCTCGTTGAGGTCGGTGGCCAACTGCTCGCCGTAGGCGTCGAGCACCTCGGCGGAGATGATCGGAGCGATGTTCTGTGCCGGGAACAGACCCTGGTCGTCGTCGAGCACCTTGAAGCCCTGTTCGGTGATCTGTGGGGCGGTGGTGTTCCAGATGACGGCGTCGACCTCGTTGTTCGAGAGCGCTTCACCGAGCAACGGACCGAACTCGAGGGTGACGAAGTCGGCGAACGTGATCCCGTAGATGTCGGGATCCTCGAGCCCGATCAGGCACTGCGGACGCTCAGGACACTGTGACGACCCACCGAGGACGTAGTCGAGGCCGGCGACGTCGGAGATCGTCGACGCTTCGGAGTCGCCGCGGACGACGAAGGCGTCGCCATCGACAGCGGGGGAGTAGTCGAGCAGCGTTGCGCCGAGTGCCGCGAGCGGTTCGGTGATGTTGGTGACGATCTCGTCCGCGTCACCGGTCGCAGCAGCGTCGGGCGCCACGGCAGCCTGGGTGCCACCGATGTAGTCGATGATCAGATTGAAGTCGCCGTTCTGGAGGCCGTCGAGCGCCTCGGTGCGGAAGCCCGCGGGGGTGAGGATCTCGACCGGGTAGCCCTTGGCCTCGAGATACTGGCCGTACACCTCGGCGATCGTGATCGCCTCGCTGAAGTCCTGGCCGCGGACCTGGATCGTCGGGCCGTCGGTCATTTCGCCGTCGGTCATGTCCGAGGTGGCCGGTTCGGTACTGCCGACCGCCGCATCCGTCGATGTCGGTTCGGTGTCACTGGACGACGAGTCGTCGTCGCTTCCGCAGGCGGCGGTGACGAGTCCGAGCACCGCGAGGGGGGCCAGCATGCGCACGAAGCGGCGGCGGTGGTTGGGGGTGGTCATGGTGTTGTGTCTCCTTGTTGTCGAGCGAGTCGGCGAACGCCGTTCGGCAGCACGAGTCTTTCCAGCGCCACGAATGTCAATCCCGTGAGGGCGGCGAGCCCACCGATGAGGACGATCCCACCGATGACGAGCGTGTTGTTGTTCTGCCCGAACCCATCACGAACATAGCGTCCCAGACCGTCACCTCCGAGGAACGCCCTGATCGGTTCGGTCGCGACCACCTGGATCGCGGCCACGCGGATCCCGGCGAGGATCAGCGACGACGCCAGCGCCAACTCGACCTTCGTCAGGATCGACCGTTCGCTGTATCCGAGCGCTCGGGCGGCTTCGACGGTGCCCTCGGGTTGCTGGCGGATCGCCGTGTAGGTGTTCAGGTAGATCGGCACCACGGCCAGCAGGAACAGGGCGATGAAGATCGGCCACGGCTCGAACCCCCAGCCGCGCTCCAACGACCAGGGCACGAGCAGTGCAGCAATTGCGAAGGTCGGCACGGCGCGACTGATGCTGACGAGCCAGGTGCTCGACACCTCGGCACGCCGAAGATGCGCAAGGAGGGCGGCGGTCGGGACGGAGACGGCCACGGCGACGAGCGTCACGGCAGCGCAGAGGATCACCGTGTCGAGCAGAGATGCCAGGATCCCGTCGGGGCCGGTCCACGTGTCGGGGTCGAAGAACCATTCGAAGAACCCGATGTCCCGCGGGACCGCGGTCTGCGTCGGCCTCGCAGTGGCCGCCACACCGATCATCTCGATGCCGCCTTGCGCCGTCGCTGCCACGGAACCAACCACAGCCCGACCAGGATGATCAACGCATCGAGGATCAACGCGAGGGCGATCGACAGCGAGGCGCCGACGGTCATCGGCGTCCAGAACGCGCGGCGAAGCCCGCTGAAGATCAGTCGACCCAGACCGCCCTGGCCGATGATCGCAGCGACGGTCACCAGACCGACGGTCGACACGGCGGCGATCCGGATCCCGGTCAGGATGTACGGCACGGCGAGCGGCAGCTCGACGGACCACACTCGGCGCATCGGGCTCATCCCCATCCCGTCGGCGGCGTCACGCACCGACGCCGGTACCGCTCGGAATCCGGCCACGATGTTGGTGACCAGGATCAACAGCGTGTAGGCCGCGAGCGGCAGGACCGCGGTCCAACGCGACAGGTTGCCGAACACCGGCGCGAGCAGCGCGAACAACGCCACGCTCGGCAGGGTGTAGATCAGGCTGGTCGTGGCCGTGATCGGTGTCATCGTCCAGCGGAAGCGGAGTGCGGTCGCTGCGAGGATCGCCGACACGAACAGCCCCAAGGCCATCGCCAACATGGTCAAGACCATGTGCTCGACGATGGCGTCCCAGATCTGGTCCCACTCCTCGACCACCCACTCCCAGCGGATGATCGGGTTGGTCGCCTCGGCGATCAACGAGGGGCTCGATCCGGAACTCACGCCGTGCCGTCGGCCGTTTCGATGTCGGCGCTGGAGAGCGCTCGGCGGATGTCCTCCAGGGTGATCACGCCGCCGAACCGTCCGTTGTCGTTGATGACTGCCACGGACGAATTCGACGACATGATCAGTTCCATGGCGGCACGCAGTGTGCTCGTCGGCTCGACCTGGGCGATCGGTTCGAAACGCTCGACGTCGCGCAACGCGGTGCCGTCGGAGCGAGCTGCCCGGACGTCGGCAGCCCTCGTCCACCCAGCGAAGCGGTCGTCGACCGTGATCCCCAGCCAGTCGCTGCCCTCGATGGCCATGGCCTGCTCGGCCTCGTCGAACGTGGCGTCGACCGACACGACAGGACCCTGATGGAAGCGAAGCGCCGAGACCGTGTTCAACGCCAGCCGCCGGAGCCCTCGATCCTCGCCGACGAAGCTCCTCACGAAGTCGTTGGCAGGCGCCCGCATCAGCTCGTCGGGTGTGGCCAGCTGCTCGATCACGCCGCCGACGTTCATCAGGGCGATGCGATCGGCGACCCGCAACGCCTCGTCGACGTCGTGCGTCACCAGGACGATCGTCTTGCTGACCGCCTTCTGCAGGGCGAGCAGTTCGTCCTGGAGTCGCCCGCGCACGATCGGATCGACGGCTCCGAACGGTTCGTCCATCAGCAGCACCGGTGGGTCGGCCGCCAGGGCGCGGGCGACACCGACACGTTGCTGTTGGCCCCCCGACAGCTCGTCGGGGTAGCGGTCGAGCATCTCGTGGTCGAGACCGACCAGCGTGGTCAGCTCTTCGACTCGCTCGGCGCTGCGCGACTTGTCCCAGCCGAGCATCTTCGGCACGGTCGCGATGTTGCTCGCGATCGTTCGATGGGGGAAGAGGCCGACCTGCTGGATGACGTAGCCGATGCCGCGCCGCAGCTCCTGCGGCGACTGGCTCATCACGTCGACCCCGTTGATCTCGATCGAACCCGACGTCGGCTCGATCAGCCGGTTGATCATCCGCAGCGTCGTCGTCTTGCCGCAACCCGATGGTCCGAGAAGGGCCATGATGCTGCCGCTCTCGATGTCGAGCGACAGGTTCTCGACCGCCGCGCCCGACGCGCCGTCGAACGACTTCGAGACGTTCGTCAGGCGAATCGCGGCGTCAGCCATCGGCGACCAGCCACTCCGCTCCGTCGGGTGTGTCACGAACCTCGATCCCGGCGTTGGCGAGTTCGTCGCGGATCGCGTCCGATACGGCGAACGCCTTCTCGGATCGAGCGACCACGCGGGCGGCGAGCGCGGCCTCGACGACCGGGCCGAGGACCTGGCGGACGTCACGTACGCCCTCGGTGGCGGCAGCGCCGAGACGCACGATCATCGAACGAAGCGCGGCTCGGGCGCGATCGATGTCATCGGACTGGAGGGTGTCACGCGACCAGTCGACGATCGCTGTCTCGAGCTGCAGGATCGCGGCGACGGCGCCGTCGGCGTCGCGAGCGCCGAGGGCAGCCTCGAACTCGGCCTCGTGGAGCGTGGCAGCCGCGGCGAGGGAATCGACGGGTGCGTCGACAGTTGCCCCTGTGTCCCGGTCGCTTTCGCCGCGGCCCGAAGTCTGACCGGGGTCGGCCTCCGGCGTGCTGGTGCTGGGGCGGTTGACTCCTTCGCGGAGGCTGTCGATGGGGATGGTGTTGCCGGCTTCGAAGCGGAACGACTCGCCGTTGCGGCGCACCGTCACCGCGCCCTTGCCCACGATCTGCGCGGTGTCGGCGTCGAGGTCCATCACCACGCCGGTGTGCTCATCGATGCCGAGGACGAAACATCCGTCCGGGAGTTCGGGCTCGAGCATCGCCAGCCGCCGCTCGCCCAGGTAGCAGAACCGGGTGTCGTGGTTGCCGCCCTCGGCGTTGTCGTAGTGCGGGATGACCGCCACGTTCAGGCCGACCTCGGCGAGCACGTCCAAGCCGTCCATCCAGTACGGGTCGACACCGACCTTGTAGATCTCGTACACAGGGACGGTCGCCCTGCCCAACGTCAGTGCAGCGGCCGACGAGAACACCACCGCCCCGCCCGATCGGAGCTTGTCGGCGAGGGCGGCGGGCACCGGTGTGTTGCGCCACTGGTCGAGTGCGAACGTCGGGCTACCCGGTCCGGCGAACAACCAGTCGGCCGAGCGGACCTTGGCCACGCCTCGCTCGATGGCGACCGTGTCACCGGAGTCGGTGCGCGTGAGACCGGCTGCCTCGACCCGGCGACCGATGGCGTCGCGGAAGTACTCGATCGCCTTCGACGCGAGGATCGGGGCGTTCTCCTGGAATCCGAAGGGGGTGTCGAGCAGGACGGCGTCGACGTCGGGACCGAGCCGTTCGAAGATCGCACGGTGCGGCGCGTTCATGGTCGGCGCCGTTTCGCCGGAACCCATGATCGCGAGAATCCGAGGGGTCGTCGCGTGGGTGTCGGTCATCGGTGGGTCTCCGTGGTTGGGAAGAAGGTGGGGTCGGTCGCAGCCCGATGGAGCAGTTCGCCGACCGCGTCGGGCTGTTGCGCGTGCACGTCGTGGTGGGCCGGGCTGAACCAGACGGCACGCCCGCGTGGAAGCGCCGCGATCGCGTGATCGACCGCGTCGTGCTTCGACGCACTCCAGGCGACGTCGCCGGTGTCGGCGCCGATCAGGAGTGTCGGCACCTGCACGTCGGGATAGCGGCTCGACGGCTGGTGCTCCCAGAGGCCGCGGAGCACGGTGAGGTGACGGTCGAAGGTGAGCCACGGGGCGATCGTGCCGTCGTCTCGAACCTCGAAGTTGGCGAGGGTTCCCTGACGTCCGGTCTCCGGCCAGTCGGCGGCTGACGTCTCGAGCCAACGTGTGATGTCGACCAACGGGGTGCCGGCAAGACGTGGTGGAGCGAGCACGGTGGCCGCGTCGTTCCAGTCGGGGAAGCGACCCTGGAGGTCGATGAAGCCGCCGTCGACGCAGGCGAGCATCGACACGATCGTCGGGATGAGCCCATGCGAGTTCGAGGACGACGTTGCCGCCCCACGACTGGCCGGCGATGGCCGGGCGTGTCCATCCGAGTTCGTCGATCAGCAGACGAAGATCGTCGGCGACCGTCGCCATCTCGTAGCCGTCGTCGGGCTTCGACGAGCGTCCGTGGCCGCGCTGATCGACGGCAACGACCTCATGGCCGAGCCAGTGCGAGGTGGTGAGCGACGCCGTCCCAGAGCCGTGGCGTTCGACGCCAGTCCGTGGACCAGGAGGAACGGCACGGGATCCTCACCGTGGGCCCGTCGGACGCAGGCGGGTCCCAGTGCACGGCGTGGAGTTCGACCCCCGACGCCAGTGCGTGCCACTCGTGGCGGGGCTCGATGCCCGCCACCTCGCTCGCTCACCGGCTCGCGCTCGCGATCCGCTCGATCAGGGTGAGCAGTTCGAGGGTCGAGGTCATGGTGCGTGGCCAGGGTTCGTCGCCGCGAATCGGCGCGGGCGAATGCGTCGACCATACCGAGGTACGGATCGGACGAGGTCACCGAACGAAGTTTCGACCCGTCCGTCCGATCCGGCCACGACGAAGTTCTGGGCTCGGGCCCCGCCGGTGTGCGCGTCGGCGTCGATGATCAATGAGGCCGTCGTCGCCGACCACCTCGATGCGCTGCTCTTCGGGGTCGACGAACGAACAACGGATCCGGGCCTCGCGTCCGTCGGCCCACGACAGCGTCGCCTCGGTGCGGGCGTCGACGCCGGTCGTGTGCCACAGCGCCGTGGCGTCGACCATGTCGGGATCAGCGCCCCACACCTCGACGATCGGCCCAGGCAGTAGATGCCCACGTCGAGCAGTGCGCCACCGCCCTGGTCGGGCGACCAGCGGTAGTTGTCGCTTGCGTCGGCGCCGATCGTGAAGGTGAACGAGGAATCGATGTCGAGCACGGTCCCAACCGACCGGCCAGGACGGCATCGAGTGCGGCTCGCCAGCGCGCGTCGAACGGGGTCATCCACGCTTCGGCGAGGATCACGCCGGCGGCCTCGCACGCGGCGGCCATCGCAGCGGCGTCGACGACCGTGGGGCGATCGGCTTCTCGCACAGGACGTGCTTGCCGGCGTCGGCCGCCCGTTCGACCCACTCGCGGTGCATTCCGTTCGGCAGCGGGATGTAGACCGCGTCGACGTCGGGGTGATCGATGACGTCGTCGTAGGTGTCGGCCGCGAGATGGTTCCACGGTTCGGGTACCGGACCGCCGAGCGACGACACCGCGACGAGCTGTGCCAGATCGGAGGCGTCGACCGCCGGCATCACGGCACGAGTCGCCACCATCGATCGGGCACCGATCACTCCGATGCCGACGCGAGCGTCGCGTCGGCCATCACCCGATCTCGATCAGCTCGCCACCGTTCGCGCCCGAGCGGTGGCCGGCCTCGAGGACCGCGACGACGTCACGTGACTCCTCGGGACGCACTGCGAGCGGTTCGCCGAGCAGCAGGTGATCGGCGAGGTTGCGGTGGAATCCCCAGCCCGGGCTCGGCGCCGGTGCCGCCGTGGACGTCCGCACGCCGAGCATGTCGTCGTAGGTGGCAACGGTGAGGTCGACCGGGGCCTCGGCGTGGTGCGACACGTCGGCGACGTGGCCGCGGCCGGGAACGATGCGATCGTCGACCAGCGGCCGGTAGTGGCCCTCGATCGTGCCGCGGGTGCCCTCGATGTGGAACTTCGGGCGGCGGATCGCGCACACGTCGCTCTGGCGGAACGTCGCTTCGCGGCCGTCGTCCCACTGCATCCACAGGCTCAGCTGATCGACGTTGGTCGTGTCGTGCCACACGCGGGTGTGGCTGCTGCAGAGCACCCGTGCACGGCGACGATCCGTAGAGCTGCAGGATCCAGTCGACGTGGTGGGAGCCCCAGTCGTAGATCGCCCCGCCCGAGATCGACTCCTCGGAGTGCCAGGCGCGGCACGGGTGCTCGAATCCGCCGACGAAGGTCTCGGCGTTGAACACGTCACCGATCTCGCCGTTGTCGACCAGGTGGCGCAGTGCGAGCCAGTCGCGGTCCCACCGTCGGCTCTGGTGCACGGTGACCACTCGATCGTGCTCGGCGGCGGTGGCGATGATGGCGTCGGCATCGTCTCGACGCAGGCACATCGGCTTCTCGATCACGACGTGCTTGCCGGCGCGGAGGAGCGTCAGGGCCAGTTCGGCGTGGAGCACCGGTGGTGTGGCGATGATCGCGATGTCGACCGTCCGGATCGGCGGCGAGGGCATCGGCCGAGTCGTGGCCGACGAGGTCGGGGAAGTCGGCTCGGGCGGCGACGAGACGTTCGCTGACGGAGTCGGCCGCGGCGACGAGTGCGAGCCCGTCGGTCTCGGTGGCTGCGAGGCCGTGCAGGTACCCCATGGCGCCGAACGGTCCGTAGCCGACCACGCCGACGCCGAAGTCGGTGGTGCGCGTCGGTGATGCGGGTGAGAGGAGCCGGGCGACGAACGGGGCGAGGGTCGGGTGCCGACGCAGCGCTTCGAGGTCGCCGATGCCGGTGGTGACGATCCGCCCGGCGCCGAGGTGACGAACCGCGATGGTCGGATGGTGAGCGAACCGGACACTCGTGGTGGCGGCGATGGTCACGCCGCCGTCGATCGGCGCCAACGTGCGAAGGGCCGACGTGATCGGCACCTCGGTGTCGAGGCGGCGGGCGGCATCGTCGTCGGCCAGGGTGACGAACCACTCCGTGCGCGGCAGATCGGACGCGACGGCGACACCGGCGATCGACGCGGCGATGTCGTCGTCGGGCTCGATCGCGAGCAGGACCGCAGCCGCCCGCCTCGGCGGCCCGCTCGATCTGCGCGGCGCGGTCGGCGTCGAGGCGCCCCGTGACGAGCAGCGTGTCGTTCCAGCGGTCGTCGGCCATTCGGGCGACCCTACTCACCGCCTCGGACGAGCGCTCGACAGTGCTCGAAATCCCTGCTCAGCGAGAATTTCGAGCACGACTGTACTTGCGAACAGGTCGCAACTACAGTGCCATCGCATGAAGTTGCATTCCCCCCGTAGCCGCCTGATCGCGAGCGCCGCCGCGGTCGCACTCGTCCTCGCTGCCTGCGGTAGCGACGATGTCCGGCGACGCCGAATCCGACGGCGCAGAGGCTGGCGATGCCTCGACCTCCGAGTTCCAGGTCGTCACCACGGTTGCGCCGATCACCTCGATCGCCGCGAACGTGATCGGCGATTGCGCCGAGATCGTCGGCATCGTGCCCGAAGGGACGAACTCGCACACCTTCGAGCCTCCGCCCTCGGCAGCCGAGTTGATGACCACCGCCGACGTGGTGTTCATCAACGGCTTGCAGCTCGAGGAGCCCACCAAGGCGCTCGCCGAGGCCAACGTCGACGACGGCGTGAAGATCATCGAACTCGGCGACCTCACGGTCACGCCCGAGCAGTACAAGTACGACTTCTCGTTCCCCGAGGACGGCGGCAAGCCGAACCCGCACCTGTGGACCGACCCGACCCTGGTCAAGGTGTACGCCGACATCATTCGAGAGACGATGGCCGCCGAGTTGCCGGAGTGCACCGAACAGTTCGACGCCAACTACGACGAGTTCGTGATCCTGGTCGACGAGTTCGACGCCGCCATCCGCGAAGCGTTCGACACGATCCCCGAAGACCAGCGCAAGCTCGTCACCTACCACGACGCCTACGCCTACTTCGCCGACACCTACGGCTGGAACGTGATCGGGGCGGTCCAGCCGGCCGACTTCGGCGATCCCACGCCGGCTGATGTCGTCAACCTGATCGAGCAGATCGAGGCCGAGGAGGTGCCGGCGATCTTCGGATCGGAGGTGTTCCCGTCGCCGATCCTCGAACAGATCGCCGCGGAGACCGGCGCCGTGTACGTCGATGATCTACGCGACGACGATCTCCCCGACGCTCCGGGTGACACGGACCACTCGTGGCTCGGTCTGATGAAGTTCAACTTCATCACGATGACCGAGGCGCTCGGGGGCGATGCCACGGCCCTGCGCGACTTCGAGGTCCGCAACGTGGCCAAGGACAACGCCGAGTATCCCCAGTGATCCGCACATGAGACGCCGGTGAGGAGCAGCGAGGAGTTGCTCGGGGGTCTGGTCGTCGTCGACGACCTGACGGTCAACTACGACGGCGGCGCGCCCGTGCTGATCGATGTCGATCTCACGATCGAACCCGGTGACCTCGTCGGCATCGTCGGGCCCTCGGGCTCAGGAAAGTCGACGCTGCTCAAGGCGATGCTCGGCACGGTTGCCCCGGTGTCGGGCAGCGTTCGGCGAGCTCCGGGGCTGGCGGTCGGGCTCGTGCCGCAGGTGGAGACGATCGACTGGAACTTCCCGGTGACGGTCGCCGAATGCGTGGGGATGGCGAGGGCGCGTGGCATCCGGATGCCGTGGATCACCCGCGCAGAGCGCTCTCAGATCGCCGAGGTGCTCGATCGGCTCGGGCTGCACGATCTGGGTGGCCGTCACATCCGGGAGCTGTCGGGCGGCCAGCAGCAACGGGTGTTCTTGGCCCGGGCGCTGTTCACCAATGCCCAGGTGATCTTCCTCGACGAGCCGACGTCCGGGCTCGACGTGCGGACTCGCCACGACGTCCTCCATCTGCTCGACGAACTGAACGCCGACGGGCTCACGATCGTGCTGACCACGCACGACCTCAACGGCATCGCCGCCCACCTGCCGACCGTGGTGTGTCTGAACCGCTCGGTGATCGGCGCCGGCCGTCCCGACGAGGTGCTGGTTCCCGACGTGCTCGAGCGGACCTACGGTTCGCCGATGGAGGTGCTCGAACACGGGGGCATGCGTGTCGTCGTCGACGCACCGCTCGACGGCAACGTCACCCCGTTGCGGCGTCGGAGCCTCGGCGGCGGGGGAGGGACGGCATGAGTTGGGACGAGCTGCTCCGACCGTTCGAGTTCGAGTTCTTCCGCAACGGCATCTACGTGGCAACCATCGCCGGTGCGCTGTGTGGTGTGGTGGGGTGCTACGTCGTGCTGCGCAACATGAGCTACATCGGCCACGGCCTGTCGCACTCGATCTTCGGGGGCTACGCCGTCGCCGGTCTGGCCGGAGTCAACCTGTTCCTCGGCGCCGGCATCTGGGGTGTCGTCACGGCGTTGGCGGTCGGTGGCATCGTGCGGCGGCGTCCGATCGGCTCCGATGCCGCGATCGGGGTGGTCACCACGGCCTCGTTCGCGCTCGGGCTCGCGTTGGTTCAGCTGTACGGATCGCCGGGACGGAACGCGGACGCGTTGCTGTTCGGCAACGTGCTCGGTGTCACCACCTCCGATGTCTGGTTGATCGTCGGTGTCGCGTTGGCAACGGCGGCGGTCGTGTTCTTCTTCTACCGCCCGCTGCTGTTCACGACGTTCGACACGCAGGTGGCCGCGGCGACCGGTGTGCGCACCGCCTGGATCGACGCGTTGTTGATGATCGTGCTGTCGGCCACGGTGCTGGCGACGATGAACGTGATGGGTGTGACGCTGATCGCGGCGACACTGGTGGTGCCGGCGGTCGTGGCACGCATGCTCACCGACAGCTTCGGCAAGATGCTGGCGCTGTCCGGGGTGATCGGCGCAGTCAGCGGGTTCGTCGGGATGAACGCCAGCTATCACCTCGACGTCGCATCGGGCCCCACGATCGTGTTGACCTCGGCGTCGTTCTTCATCGTGGCCTACGTGTTCGGCGGTCGCTTCCGCCGCCGCGCCGGCAGCGTCGCCCACGCCCACTGACGTCCACGATGTGCCAGGCACATCGCGGACGACGTAGCGGTCAGGCGGCTTGGAGGGCGGCCATCACGGCGGCCCATCGATCGGGGTCGCTGGCGTACGGCGCGTAGAAGCTGATGCGCTGGATGACGTCGCCGTAGCGCTGAGAGAGTTCGGGAGCGATGTCCTCCGGCGTTCCGACGACGGCGAACGTGTTGAGGATCTCATCGTCGATCAGGGTGCCCATCTTGGCCCACTCACCCTGCTTCGACAGTGCGTTGAGCTCGTCCTGGAGTCCGCCCCATCCATGGATCTCGAGAACGTTGCGGTAGGCGGGGGTCGACCCGTAGAAGGCGATCTGCTGGCGAGTGCCCGTCGCAGCGGCTTCGAGCTCCTCGTCGTTGTTGCCGGTGACGACGAACGACGGACCCATGATCTCGAAGCCCTCCATCGTCTTGCCGGCCTTCGCCCTGCCTCGCTCGAGCGCCGGGATCGTCACCTCGCGCAGGTACTTCTCGGTGGTGAAGCCGTGGCACAGGAAGCCGTCGCAGACCTCGCCGGCGACCTCGGTCATCAGCTCGCCGACGCCGGCGAGGAACACCTTCGGCGGGCCGAAGCCCTCGAGGTCGGATGCCGGCGGTGTGAAGAACGGCGTCATCAGGGTGTGGGTGTAGAACTCGCCGCGGAAGTCGAGCTTCTCGCCGGTGAGCCACGTGTTCCAGATCGCCCGCATCGCGAGCACCATCTCGCGCATGCGCGCGAGCGGGGTGGCTCCACTCCATCGAGAAGCGCTTGGTGATGTGCGGCTTGATCTGGCTGCCGAGGCCGAGGATGAAGCGACCTTGCGAGTACGCCTGCAGATCCCATGCCGTGTTGGCGAGGGTCATCGGACTGCGAGCGAACGCCACGGCGATCGAGGTGCCGATCTCGAGTCGTTCGGTGTGCTCGGCCGCGAGGAGCAACGGCAGAAACGGATCGTGCGACGTCTCCGCCGTCCAGGCACCGGAGTACCCGGCGGCTTCGACCTCTCGTGCGTTCTGCGCGACGCTGCGCAGCTCCATTCCGATGTTGCCGTCGACTTTCATGGTGGTCGACGGTAGTCGCTCGGATGCCCGCTCAGCGGCTGCTGCGGGTGTTCTCCTCGATGCGGAACAGCACCACGATCACCTCGAGGATGACACGCAGGTACAGCACGCCGAAGAACCAGTACACCGGTGCGAGGAGGATGAGCACCTGGCCGCCGTCGCTCTGAGCACCCGCGATCAGGATCAGCAGGCTGAACAGCGAGATCGCAATGATCCCGACGATGAACAGCACCTTGATGATGCTGGGCGTGATGAAGCTCTTCATCGACACGTCGAAAAGACGCGTGAAGAACCCGGCCTGGGCATTCGGGTCCGACGCACCGGCACCCGGCGACGGAGCTGGAGCCGGCGAGGTCAGAGGAGCCGTCGGAGCTGGCGGAACCGGCGGCTGTTGTCCCGACACCTGATCGGGCGGATACCACTTGCCGTCACTTGCCTGCCACCAGCCTGGCCCCTGTGGCGTGTCTGCTCCGCTCATCGACGTCTCCTCTCGTCTCGACGTTCGAGACACTACGCGGGGGCGGGCACGGGATTCGGGGATGGCAACCCCCGGCGCCGTACTCAGTCCTGGTCGCGGAGGAAGGCCTGGATCTCGTCGGCGAGTTCGTCGCCGGAACGCAGCTCCATCTCCGGCCCCGGGGTGGTCTCCCCGTCGATCGAGGCGTCGTAGAGCTCTTCGAGCTGGCGCAACATGCCGAGGTGCTCGGAGTTGCCGTCGATGCTCGCGTCGATTCGGTCGCGTTGGCGCCCGACCTCCGCACGCAGGTCGGCGGCGGCCACCTCGATGCCGGTCACCTCCGTCAGACCGTCGAGCAGCGCCACCGACGCAGCGGGGTACGGCATCGAGACGACGTAGTGCGGAACCTGCACCCAGATGCCGAGCGTCGGTATCCGTCGGGCATGCAGCGCGTGCTCGAGTGCGGCAGCCATTCCCGCCGGGACGTCGACCGAGCTCCGCGCGAACGTCACGCTCGCCAGCACATCGGTCGACGGCGACGAGCACGACAGCCGTGGTGTGCGGGTGTGAGGAGCAGCGAACGGATAGGCGCCGAACGCCACCATCTTGGTGACGCCGAGTTCGACCGAGATGTCGCTGATCGCTCGCGCGAAACGATGCCACGCCATGTCGGGCTCGGGACCGGTCAGCACCAACACGTCGCGCCCGGACGACGAGCGACCTGCGCGTAGCTCGATCGTCGACCAGACAAGGTCGGTGTTGATGCCGTCACGCAGTTCCATCACCGGCCGGCGGGCACGGAAGTCGATGAACGTGTCGTCGTCGAAGCGCAGGATCGGGCTCGTCTCGCACTCCTGCGAGAGGGCATCGAGCGCAGCGGCAGCGGCACCAGCGGCGTCGATCCAGCCCGTGAGCATGACCACGAGAACGGGCTCGTGCAGCATCGGCTCGTCGACCAGCCACTCGTACGCGCCCTGCGGGTCGATCACGCCAGCGCACCCAGGTACTTCTCCGCAGATGCAGCAGCCTGCTCGACCTGCAGCTTGAACGGTGCGAGCTCCTCGGGCGGGCGGTCACCGAGTGCTCCGCCCAGGTATCGCGAGTAGACGCCCTCGATGATGCACGCCAACTTCCAGAAGGCGAAGGCCACGTAGAAGTCGAGCTGCGAGATGTCGCGACCGGACACCTCCGCGTAGCGCTCGGCGAGCTGGGCGCGATCCCAGAAACCCGGCGCGGTCGTCGACGTGCCGCTCCACGCTCCGGCGTCGTCGTTCGGGCCGTTCCAGTACACCTGCAGCAGGCCGACGTCGGCGAGCGGGTCGCCGAGCGTGCAGATCTCCCAGTCGAGCACGGCGATGACGTTGCCGTCGTCGTCGACCATCGAGTTGTCGAGCCGGTAGTCGCCGTGAACGAGCCTGGCCGGACCCTGTTCGGGGATGCGCGCCAGCAGCCCCTCGTAGACGCGGTCGACCGCCGCCAACTCCCTGGTCCTGCCCTGGTTCCACTGCCCGTACCAGCGCTTGAGCTGGCGTTCGATGTAGCCCTCGTGACGCCCGAGTTGGTCGAGTCCGACGGCCTCGAGATCGACCGAGTGGATGGCGGCCATCGTGTCGACGATCGACCGGCTGGCATTCGCCCGCGCCGCCTCCGAGAGCGTGCGCTCGGCGGTCTCGCGATCGCGCAACACGTGGCCATCGACGAAGCGCATCACATAGAACGGTGCGCCGTTGACGTCGAGGTCGTCGCAGAACCCCTCGACCGGCGGAACCGGAACGGCAGTGCCCTGCAGCGCCGAGAGGATCCGGTGCTCACGGCCCATGTCGTGTGCGCTCGCGAGCACGTGGCCGAGCGGCGGTCGACGCAGCACGAGACGCGGTCCGCTTGCTCCGGTGACGCGAAACGTCAGGTTGGAGTGGCCGCCGGCGATGACGTCGAAACGGAACGGACCGATCGCACCGTCGACGTTCGCTTCCAACCATGCCGTGACCGGACCGATGTCGATCCCGGGGATGTCGCTCATGTCGTCACGTCTCCAGTCATCTGGGTCCGAGGGTAGTCACGCTGTCGCCCCCGTTCGCCATCATGGTCGGCCGGTAGCGTTGAGGTCATGGCAGCCATCGACGTCACCGACGCCACGTTCCAAACCGAAGTCATCGACAAGTCGCAGGAGGTGGCGGTCGTCGTCGACCTGTGGGCGCCCTGGTGCGGCCCATGCAAGACACTCGGACCGATCATCGAGAAGGTGATCGACGCCACCGAAGGCAAGGTCGTGCTCGCAAAGGTCAACGTCGACGAGAACCCGGGGATCGCTCAGGCCTTCCAGGCGCAGTCCATCCCGGCCGTCTACGCCCTCAAGGGCGGTGCCGTCGTCGACGGGTTCGTCGGCGCCTACCCCGAACACGAGGTGCAGCGCTTCGTCGACTCGCTGCAGCCCACCGAGGAACAGCAGGCGGTCGCGGAGCTGATCGCGGCCGGCGACGAGGGCAGCTTGCGCCTTGCGTTGTCGATGGAGCCGGCCAACGAGGATGCGATCGTGGCGCTCGCCGAGCTGTTGATCGCCGACGGCAACAACGACGAAGCGCTCGCACTGCTCGGCCGGATCCCCGAGTCGGACCGGACCCGCCACGTCGCTGCGCTCGCGCGGGTCGGTGAGGCACCGGACGACGACTACGACGAACAACTCACGGCACTGCTCGATCAGGTCAAGACCGACGACGAGGCCCGCCAGAAGTACGTCGATCTGCTCGAGCTGATGGGTCCGCAGGACCCTCGTACCGCCGACTACCGTCGCCAGCTCACCGCACGCCTGTACTGACCGGATCCCCCGTACGGCCGCCGCGTCGACCGAAGAAGTCGGCCAGGCGGGCCTGGAACACGTCGAGCACCTCGGCGTACCGTGTTCGGACCTGGTCGGCGGCCACGTTCGGAGCGAGTTCGGAGGGCAGTTGTGGCTCGATTCGGAGGAAGTGCAGCGCCGCCGCGAGCGCGATGAAGGCGTCGGCGAGCGAGCGATCGTCCACGGCCTCGAGTCGGACGGCGGTGTCGTCGAGCGACTTCCGGTGCAGTTCCGACCTGATGCCCAGGTCGTCGAGATCCCAGAGCTGGCGGACGAGTTCGTGTTCGTCGCCGCGGACCACCGGTCCGCGGGTGATCAGTGTGTCGGGGAGGTCGGCCGAGATGGCGACATTGGCGGGTCGCAGCCACAGATCGGGGCGGAGTTCACCCAACCGCGCTGCCGACCGCCCGGCCACGGAAGTGCCGCCGTTCGGCCATGCTTCGCCGGCTCGTCATCACCGCCACGGTCCACCAGGTGCCGTCCCAGCCGCTCGGGGGGTGCTGGCGTCCCGCTTCCTGCTGAGCCTGGCGTTCGACGAGCCGACCGGCGAGCCGGTAGGTACCGTCGTCGTTGACGAGCTCGCCCGCGGCCACCATGCGAGACAGGGCCGTGCGCACCGTGCCGTCGGCGAGGTCGAACAGCGAGGTGAACTCGAGGAGGCGGCCGACGGGCATGCGTGGTGGGTGCGAGCCGAGCAGCACCGACAGCACGATCGAGCGGGCGTTCAGCGGTTCGAGCAACGAGGTCGACGCCCCAGGATCAATACGCGCATTGTTCGCCACGAACGGAGAGTGTAACATTCGGTCATGACCTCGATCGTGGAATCGCCGGCCCGCGTCGTACCGCTCGTGCCGCTCGTGCCGGGATCGATGGTGCCGGATCCGTCGGTGCTTCCCGACGTCTTGCCGACCGACCGCCTCAACGAGCGGGCCAAGCCGAGGCAGCCGCTGCGAGGTGAGCTCCGGCACTTCTCCAACGCCCGCAACGCGATCACCGTGCTCGGCGCAGTGCTGCAGTCGTTCGGCGTGGTCGTCGCTGCAGCCTGGATCAACACTTGGTGGTCGTATCTGGTTGCGTTCGTCCTGATGGCCCGAGGGCATGTGTGCCTGAACATCCTCGCTCACGAGGCCGCCCATCGGCTGCTGTTCACGAACCGTCGGATGAACGATGGTGTCGGCCGATGGATCCTGGCCTATCCGACCTACCAGGCGATGCTGGCGTATCGGCGGGCTCACTTCACGCACCACCGCGACGAGATGGGTCCGGACGAACCCGACCTCTCGCTCTACGCCGGATATCCGATCCCTCGCGACTCGTGGCGTCGCAAGCTGCGTCGCGACGCCACCGGCAACAGCGCCTACAAGAACTTCCGCGGTCTCTGGTTCTCGCTGCGGCACGGTCGGGTCGAGGCCCGCTACATCCTTGCGGTGCACGTGGTGATGCTGGGTGCGTCGATCGTGTTCATGCGGCCGCTTGCGTACGTCGTGTGGATCCTCGCCTGGTCGACGCTGTGGAAGGTGTCGAACCGGCTCCGCTCGATCGCCGAACACGGGGGCATGGTCCGTTCGAAGGATCGCCGCCTCACGACGCACGTGATCCACCAGTCGTGGGTCGCCCGGTACTGGATGGTGCCGTACAACACGGGATGGCACCTGGCTCACCACGTCGACATGGGCGTGCCGTGGCGTAACCTGCCTCGACTGCACGCCGAGCTGGTTCGCTCCGGCTGGGTGACCGAGGCGATCGAGTACCCGAGCTACCGGGCGTTCTGGCGCGCGGCCTCGTCCGGCTCGCCACGCTGACCGCCCGACCGCGCCCGCCATCCCACCAGCCCGCCCCGTTTGCGATGAGCGAGCTGTCCGCATCGGCGCCTTTGGCTCATCGGTTCGGATCGGGCAGCGTTTGCGATGAGCGAACCGTCCGTATGCGCGCTTTTGGCTCATCGCACGGGGAGTGGGGGTGGCGAGCGGCGGGTCGGGGCGGGGGGAGCGGGTAGCGTTTCGAGCACCGACTCCCTCCTGGTGGTACGGCGCCGTCTGCGCCAGTGCGAGGAGGTCGATCGTTGGAACCCCTGCCACGGCCCGTGCCGCCTCGTTCGCCGACCGAACGAGCCCGAGCCTGGGTCGACTGGTTCGGCATCGGACGACTCATTGCCGCGTCGGTGGCGACGGTCGTGGTCTGTGCCGGTGCGATCTGGTTGGTCCGCACGCCGCCGCCTCCGACCGAGGCCTCGCTGCCGCGGGCGACCACCACGAGCGGGGCGCCGAGCGAGTCGGTGCCCGCAGCGATCCCACCGACCACCGCTGCGCTGGTCGTGGTCCATGTGGCGGGAGCGGTGGCCGAGCCGGGCGTGTACGAGTTGGGAGCCGGCGCCCGTGTCCGCGATGCCGTCGTGGCCGCGGGCGGGCCGACCGAGACCGCCGACTGGAATGCGTTGAATCTCGCCGGCGTCGTCGTCGACGGTGTGAAGGTGTACGTGCCCGAAGTCGGCGAGGACGTGCCGCCATCGCTCACGGCCGTGCCGATCCCGGATGGACCGGGCCCACCGGGTGCGCCGGTCAACGTCAACACCGCGACAGCGGCTGAACTCGAAACGCTTCCGGGCGTCGGCCCAGCCACCGCAACCGCCATCGTCACCGAGCGCGAGCGCAACGGCCCGTTCCTGGGTGTGGATGATCTCGACCGCGTTCCCGGCATCGGTCCGGCCAAGCTCGACGCGTTGCGCGACCTGGTCGCGACGTGAGGCTTGACGTAAGCGTCAGAACAGTGAGTCGGAGATCGACAACGCCGCCACGGCGAGAGCGATGCCCGCTCCGGCCCAGACCCCGGCGCACATCCATGCATAGTGGCGCCAGAAGTCGCCCCACGTCGCCATCGGGTTGCGCGTGGCGCGTCGTGCCGCGAGGAGTCCGACGAGTAGCCACAACAGCCCGGACGCCACGATCGCCAGCGGGTACAGCTCTCGGTCGCCGAACGGTGCTCCAGCGGCGAGCAGTGCCGGTGCTGCGAACACACCGCCGATCAAGCCGACCGCTCCACTCCACGCCGTGTCGAAGAGCCGCAACGAGAAGTAGGCGATCCCACCCACGATCGTCGGGACGATCAAGGCCGCCAGTGGCCCCCACGTGCGGATGCGCGTGCGATACCAGCGGGGTCCCTCGACGAGCGGTGCGCCCAGTCGGGGTGCCGACGGCTCCGGCCGGGCCCCTGGTGGAATGGGGGTGAACGAGGTCACGAACTCCCCAGGTTATGGCACCGACGGCCGTCGTTGGTGGCGAAGCGACGTGACCTCCGCAACCATCGCCGACGGGGGCATCGTCGCGCTGGCCGTGGTTGTCGCCTGCGCCGTGCGAACAGGGTCGATGGCTGTCGCCGTCGGCCTGGGTCTCGCCGTCGGCTCGGCGCTCTGGGCGGAGGCGCGCAGGCCGGCGCTGGTGGTGCTCGTCGTCGTACTCTCACTCGGCGGCGCGGTGCGCTCGCAGCACAGCTGGGCCGGGCTGAGGCCGGACACGCTGGGACCCTTCGAGGGGTGGGTTCGGGTGATCGACGACCCGCAGCCGTACCCATCGAGCACCCGTGTCATCGTCGAGGTCGACGACGAGCGTTTCGAACTGTGGTCGCGCGGGCGGGCGCAGCAGCAGCGTGTCCGGTCATGGCGAGGAGGCGAACGGGTGTTGGTCAACGGCGACCGGCGCCAGCTCGACGGGGACCGCGTGCGACGGGTGGCCTGGCAGCACGTCGTCGGTGAATTCGACCTGGCCTGGGCCAGCGATGTCGACGCTGGAGGGCCGGTCGCGCGGGCGTCCAACCGAGTGCGGGCGGCGATCGAACGGGCTGCCGACGAGCTGCCCGAACCCGATGGTGCGCTGTACCGGGGGCTCGTGATCGGTGACGACCGCGACCAGCCGCGCGACATGATCGAACGATTCCGGGCCAGCGGGTTGTCGCACCTGACCGCCGTCTCGGGACAGAACGTGGCGTTCGTCTTGGCGGCGTGTGGGCCCCTGCTGGTGCGGATGCGCCCGCTTCCGCGGTGGGCGTTGACCGTTGCCGTCATCGCCTGGTTCGTGGCGCTCACCAGGTTCGAACCATCGATCCTGCGCGCCGGCGTGATGGCCGGGCTGTCAGCGACGGCTTACGCGAGCGGACGCGAACGCAGCCCCGTGCGCATCCTGGCGTTGGCGGTGACCGCGCTGGTGCTCATCGATCCGCTGCTGGTCTGGTCGATCGGGTTCTGGCTGTCGGTCGGCGCGACCGCCGGGGTCTGCACGGTCGGTCCGTGGCTGGCGCAGCGCCTGGCCGTGTTCGGGCCGCTCGCGCTGCCGGTGGGGATCACGCTGGGCGCACAGCTCGGCGTGGTGGTCCCCAGCGTCGCGGTGTTCGGGAGGTTGCCGCTCGTCAGCGTCGTCGCCAATCTGCTGGCGGTGCCGGTCGCCGGGTTCGTGATGCTCTACGGGTTGCCGGCCGGGCTGATCGCGGGGTCGATCCCGCCACTGGCGCCCGTTCTGATGATCCCCTCTCGGTTCGGCACTCGATGGGTCGACTCGGTGGCGCGCCTCGGAGCGCGGCTCGAGCCCGATCCGCCCTGGCCGTGGATCGGCTGGGGTGTCGTCGCGGTGACCGTCGCGTGGCTGGTTTGTCGCCCCCGTCCCGGGACGCGATAAGAATCGAGGTCTCCATGGCGACCCATCTCCTCAGCGGCAACGACGCGTCGGTGCTGCGGACCGCAGTACACGAACTGGTCGACGACCTCGTCGGGGACGGCGATCGAGCGATGATGGTCGACGAGTTCGACGACGACGAGTACGAACTCCGCCTGGTCGTCGACGCGGCCCAAACACCGTCGTTCCTCACCGACAAGCGCGTCGTGGTGGCTCGCGGCGTCGATCGGTTCACCTCCGACGAGTTGGCCCCGCTGATCGCCTACCTCGCCAACCCCCTCGACTCATCCGACCTCGTGATCGTCGTCAACGGCGCGAGCGTCCCGAAGAAGCTCGGCGACGCGGTCAAGACGGTGGGAACGGTGACCAACACCTCGCCTCCGTCGCGGCCGAAGGATCGCCAGGGATGGATCGCCGATCACATCAAGGAGGCCGGGCTGCGAATCAAGCCCGAGGCCGCAGCGCAGCTCGGGGCCTGGCTCGGCGAAGATGCCGGGCGACTCGACGGGATTCTCGCCACGCTGAAGAGCACGTACGGGGCTGACGACGTCTTGACGTGGGTGGAGATCGAACCGTTCCTCGGCGATGCCGGAGGAGTTCCTCCGTGGGACTTCACCGATGCCGTCGACGCCGGTGACACCACCAAGGCGCTCACGCTGCTCGGCCGCATGATGCATGCCGGCGATCGTCACCCGTTGCAGATCATGGCGATCATGCACAGTCACTACTCGAACATCGCCAAGCTCGATGGCGCCGACGCACGATCCGAACAGGATGCGATGGCGGCAACCGGCATCAAGTCGCCCTATCCGGCGAAGAAGGCGCTCGCGAACTATCGACGACTCGGTCCATCGTCGACGCGCCGAGCGATCGAACTGCTGGCGCAGGCCGATCTCGACCTTCGCGGCGCCAAGGATCTCGAACCCGAGTTGGTGATGGAGGTGCTCGTCGCGCGCCTCTCCAAGCTCCGTCGCTGATCCGAGCCGCCCACCCGAAAACCGAAAAATGCCTGGAATGTCGCGCTCGGCGCGCCCATCCAGGCAGGTGTCGGACTGATCGGGAGTTCAGCTTGCGGCGTTGACCTTCTTCATCATGCGGCTCTTCTTGCGAGCGGCAGCGTTCTTGTGGATGATGCCCTTCGAGGCGGCGGAGTCGATGCGCTTCACGGCGGCGCGCACGGCTTCGTCGTTGTCGTCGGTGCCGAGTGTGGCCTCGACGCGCTTGGTGCGGGTCTTGAGCTCCGCCTTGGTCGCCTTGTTGCGCTCGTGACGCTTGGCGTTGGTGATGTTGCGCTTCTTCTGGCTCTTGATGTTGGCCATGGCCGTGAAACCTTGCTCTCTTGGCTCTCTTGCAGTGTGTGCTGCGTCGACTGGTCTGCGCAGCGGGGCCCGATGCCCGCGCTGAACAGCCCTGGGACTCTATCGGGAGGCCATCCTGACCGGCAACGTGCCCAGATAGCGTTGGGTCGGACATGGATCTGGCTCGCATCCGCAACTTCTCGATCATCGCGCACATCGATCACGGCAAGTCGACGCTGTCCGATCGCATCCTCGAGATCACCGGCGCCGTCGATGCTCGCGACATGCGCTCGCAGTACCTCGACTCGATGGACCTCGAACGCGAGCGCGGCATCACGATCAAGGCCCAGAACGTCCGGGTCGAGTGGAAAGGGCACACGTTCCACCTCATCGACACGCCCGGCCACGTCGACTTCGGCTACGAGGTCAGTCGGAGCCTTGCCGCCTGCGAAGGCGTCGTCCTCGTCGTCGATGCGGCTCAGGGCATCGAGGCCCAGACGCTCGCCAACTGCTACCTGGCGTTGGAGCACGATCTCGAGATCGTTGCCGCGCTGAACAAGATCGACCTTCCTGCCGCCGACCCGGACCGGTACGCGGGGGAGATCGAAACGATCCTCGGGATTCCTGCCGACGAGATCATCCGCATGTCGGCCAAGACCGGCGACGGCGTCCCCGATCTGCTCGACGCGGTCATCGAACGGATCCCGTCGCCCGCCGGTGACCCGAATGCTCCGCTGCAGGGTTTGATCTTCGACTCGCAGTTCGACCAGTACCGCGGTGTGGTGTCGAGTATCCGAGTGATGCAGGGCACGATGACCTCGGGCTCCAAGCTCACGTTCATGCAGGCCGGTGCCAACCACGAAGCGATCGAGATCGGGGTGCGCAAGCCGGTGCCGACACCGGTCGACCAACTGGGCCCCGGTGAAGTCGGCTATCTGATCGCCGGGATCAAGGACGTCGCCGACGCTCGGTCCGGCGAAACGGTCACCACTGCATCGGGTGGGTCGGTCGAGGTGCTCCCCGGCTATCGCGACCCGAAACCGATGGTGTTCTCCGGGCTCTTCCCGATCGACGGCGACGACTTCGAGAACCTGCGCGAGTCGCTGGAGAAGCTGAAGCTCAACGATGCCTCGATCACGTATACGCCCGAGTCCTCGGGTGCGCTCGGTTTCGGCTTCCGGTGCGGTTTTCTCGGTCTGTTGCACATGGAGATCGTGAAGGAACGCCTCGAGCGCGAGTTCGGGTTGGCCCTGATCGCAACGGCGCCGAGCGTGGAGTATCGACTGACCCGCACCGACGGCACGACCGAAGCAGTCGACAATCCCGCCGACATGCCCGAGGCGCAGAAGATCGCCGAGATCGAGGAACCCTTCTTCAAACTGTCGATCATCACGCCGACCGAGTACACCGGCACGTTGATGGACCTGTGCCAGACCCGGCGCGGCGAGATGAAGAAGATGGAATATCTCTCGCCCGAGCGGGTCGAGCTTGTGTATGACGTGCCCCTCGCTGAGGTGGTCGTCGACTTCTTCGACCAGATGAAGTCACGCACGAAGGGATACGCAAGCCTCGACTACGAGTTGTCGGGGTATCGACCGTCGCACCTCGTCAAGGTCGATCTGCTGCTCAACGGGTTGCCTGCCGACGCGTTCTCGATGATCGTTCACCGCGACACCGCCTACCAGTACGGGGCGCGGATGTGCGAGAAGCTCAAGGAGTTGATCCCGCGTCAGATGTTCGACGTGCCGATCCAGGCCGCGATCGGCGGCAAGGTGATCGCTCGCGAGACGGTGAAGGCGAAGCGCAAGGACGTGCTGGCCAAGTGCTACGGCGGCGACATCACCCGCAAGCGAAAGCTGCTCGAGAAACAGAAGGAGGGCAAGAAGAAGATGAAGTCGATCGGCAGGGTCGAAGTGCCCGGCGACGTCTTCATCAACGCCCTCAAGCTCGACGACTGAGTGCTCCACGTGGGGGTCGGCCCCCAGATGTCCCGCTCACTCGGTGCTGAAGAAGTCGGCCGGCAGGTCGGGGCAGTTCTCCAACGTGAACGCTTCGATCTTGGTGCTCGCTTCGTCGAAGTCGGCTGCGAGTGCGATGAAGTCGGCCGTCTCTTCCTCCGATGCCGCGGCGGCGTCGAACGCCTGCAGCTTCTCGAAGCCTTCGATCAGTTGCTCCATCTCGTCGGAGATCTCGCTCGGCGCAGCGTCAGCGACTGCTTGGAGCTCAGAGAGGTCCTGCTCCTCGGTGGTGTCGGCGTCGGAGTCGGCGAGTGCGGTGATCTGCTCGCAGAACGCGTCGGTGCTACCGCCGCCTCCGTCATCGCTGCCGCAGGCGGCGAGCGTCAGTGCCGCGCCGGCGGTGAGGCAGGTGGCGAACCGGATCGTTCGTGACGCAGGCAGTCGCATGGTGAGGTCCCTCTCGGTCGTTGTCGTGGTCCGGCAGAGGTTCGCACACGGGCGGACGGCACCGGAGCGTTCGGTCGTGCGATCGCGTCGCCGGGCGGTAACGATGGTTCACCGATGTCGTCGACGTTCCGTTCGCTGAAGTACTACAACGCTCGGTTGTTCTTCTCGGGGCTTGCGGTGTCCAACGTCGGAACCTGGCTGCAGATGACGGCGATGTCGTTGCTCGTCTATCGCATCACCGGCGAGGCGACCACCGTCGGCATCACGCTCGCGTTGCAGATGCTGCCGATGCTCGTGCTCGGTGCCTGGGCCGGCGTGATCGCCGACGGACGTGACCGTCGGACGATGGCCATCGTCACCCAGAGCGCCCTGGCAGCGCAGGCGTTGATGTTGGGCGCGATCGATCTCGCCGGATGGGCCAACTTGCCGGTGGTCTACGGATTGTCGTTGCTCCTCGGTGTTGTCAACGCGTTCGACAACCCGGCGCGTCGAGGCCTCGTGACCGAGCTGGTCCCGACGATCGACATTCCCAACGCCACGTCGTTGAACACGGCCGTGATGACCGGTTCGCGCATCTTCGGCCCCGCCCTCGCCGGGGTGCTCGTCGCCACGATCGGCACGGCGTGGTGCTTCATCCTCAACGGTGTCACCTTCTTCGCCATCATCTTCTCGCTGGTGGCGATTCGTCGCGACGAGATGTTCCCGACCGCTCGGCGCCCCAAAGGGGGCAAACCGATCCGCGAGGCGCTGCGTTTCGTTGTCGGGCACCGCGACCTGCTGATCATCTATTCGCTGCTCGTGATCGTCTCGATGGTGGCCTTCAACCAGGCAACGGTGTTCCCGAAGCTGGCCGACGTGCGGTGGGGTGACGAGAACGCCTACGGGTTCCTCCTCGCCGTGATGTCGGTCGGGTCGTTGAGCGGGTCGCTGCTGACGGCTCGGCAACACGTGGTGACGATGCGATGGTTCTTCGGGGCGATCGTGGTGATGGCGCTCGCGGGGTTCGGCCTTGCCTGGGCGCCGAACCTCTGGGTCGCGTATGCGTGGTGCGTGCCGTTCGGACTTGGTGGTGCCGCATTCATCACCGGCGCCAACGCGATCACGCAGCAGGAGTGCCCACCCGACATGCGCAGCCGCCTGCTCGCGCTGCAGGCGGTTGCGTTCTTGGGCTCGACCCCGATCGGAGGCCCGATCACGGGAGTGATCGCCGACAACGTCTCGCCGGAGTGGGCGCTCGCCTACAGCAGCGTGATCAGCCTGGTCTGCGTGGGGATCGCCCGTCTGTACTGGCGCGCCGGCGTCCGTACCGAAACGCCTGAACTCACCCCCACCGCCTGATCGCCACAGGAATCCGTGTGAGTGACGGCGTCGCGGTTGTTGGTCATCGCTCATACGGGTGGTTCACGTGAGGCCAGGTGAGCGCACCTGGCCGATCCCGAAGTCGTCGATCGCTCGGAGTGCGGGGTGTCGGAGATCCACGTGGGCGCGATGCTGGAGGGATGGGTCGTCGAGCGAGGATCCTGATCACGGCCGGTCTTGTCGGCGCGCTCGTGGCACCGGTCGTGCTCGACCACGACGGGTTTCCGCTGTCGACGTATCCGATGTACTCGCGGGCGCGGGGTGAGACCGTCACCTTCGCCACGGCGCAGGCGGTGGACCGGAACGGGAATTCATCGACGCTGACGCTCGGGGTGATCGGCGACAGCGACGACCCGCTGATCGTGGCCGGCGAACTCCGCGACGCGATCCGCAACGGACGGGCCGAGCAGCGGTGCGACGAGATCGCGCAGCGGGCGGCCGCATGGAGCGGCCTGCCCGTCACCACCAGCGTCGCGATCGAGGTGGTCACCGAGCGTCACGACGTGGTCGCACAGGTGGAAGGTGCCCCGAGCCTGCTCGACCGTACGGTCCACGCGTCGTGCGAGGTGCCGTCGTGACCGAGGTACTCGAGCGCCGCGCAGCGCAACGATCGCTGCCGATCATCGACGCCGTCGCCCCACCGGAGCGACTTGCGATGCTGCGGATCCTGACCGGGGTGTTCGCGCTCGTCTACCTCCTCGTCCGTCTGCCCGTCTTTCTCCAGCTGGGTGATCGTCGCAACGGGTTCGATGGGGTGGGCCTGGCCATGTTGCTCGATGGTCCGGTCTCGGGCGTCGTCGTCGACGCGGTGGTCGTCGGGACGGCCCTCGCCGGGATCGGATTCGTCATCGGTTGGCGTTTCCGAATCGTCGGGCCGCTGTTCGCGCTCGGCATGTTGGCGCTCGGGTCGTATCGAGGGTCGTGGGGCCAGCTGCTGCACTTCGAGAACCTGATGGTGCTGTACCTTGTGATCGTTGCGCTCGCACCGTCCGCCGATGTCTGGTCGATCGACGCCCGACGACGAGGTGAGGCCACCGACCAGATCAACCTCGAGTCGACCACCTATGGATGGCCGATCGCCCTCACCTCGCTGGTCCTGGTGATCACGTATGTGATCGCGGGCGTCGCCAAGTTGCGGTACGGGGGACTGGAGTGGGTGTTCGGCGACACGCTCCGCAACCACGTCGCGTACGCCGCAGCTCGGCTCGACCTCCTCGGCGGCTCGCCGTCACCGTTCGCCGGGTGGGGGGTGCGGCCTCGACCGGATGTGGCCGTTCGCCGCGGCAGCCACGATCGTGATCGAGCTGGCAGCACCCGTGGCGCTGCTCGGCGGCCGCATCCGGACGGCCTGGGTGCTGTCGGCCTGGCTGATGCACCTCGGGATCCTGGCGTTCATGTTGATCGGATTCCCGTTCCCGCTCTTCCTGGTCGCGTTCGCGCCGCTGTACCGGATCGAACGTCTGTGGAACGATCGCCCGAATTGGGCGCGGCAAACGCCAGGTCAGCGGGCGGCGTGAGCCGCTGCCGCCAGGGAACGACCCCAGGCGGTTGCCCGATCGGCTTCGCCAGGCTCGAGGTGGTTCGATTTGTTCACGAAGAAGCTCTCGCCGTCGACCAGGAGCTCGAAGCCGTGCTTGCGGAGCCGCTTTGCGATTCCGTTCGATGCCTGGCCGGTCAGCAGCGCCGACGCGTGGACGCGGGTGTCGAATGCGGCTGCGAGACGGCCCGAGCCCGCATCGTCGGCGACGACGTCGTCGAACCAGTCGCGCAGACCCTCGCCGAATGCATCGGGATCGAGATCGAGGTCGTCGTCCTTCGACGCCATCTCCTCGGCGCCGGCACGGCTCCGTTTGCTCGACATGCCGTGGACGTGCGTTGGACCGCCGACGACGACGATGTCAGCGGCGGCAACCAGCTCCGGCGTTGCGTCGTGGACCGAGACGACCCTCGTCTCGGCGACGGTTTCGAGACCTTCCGCGATGTGTTCGGCGACGGCGTGAGTGTTTCCGAACATCGATTCGTAGACGACCAGCGCGCGCATGGCTCCTCCTCTCTCGCCCGCTCACAGTGGGCTCTGAGTCGATCATGTCCATGTCGCCGCGCAGCGTGCACGGGCCGTTCGTCACTGCCGGTGGAATCGTCGCCGGCGGTGGCAGAACACTCGGGGCAGACATGGACGTTTCCGTTCACCGACATCGAGGAGGCCACACGCGATCGCGCGCTCCCGAGAAGGCTCCTCGGCGGCGCCAGGCGTTGGTGCTGGAGGTCGCCGTCCGGCACCGCGATCTGACGGCCTGACCCGGAGCTGGTCCGACGCGGCTGCGGTCAGAGCACTGTCTTCGGTTGGACGTAACCCAGTTCGAGCAGATCGCTGGGCAGGCCGGCGAACAGTTCGCGTATCGGCTCCATCTCGGTCGGCACGGAGAAGCCCGGGAGCCAGTTGTCGTGATGGCACAGCGTGGTGGTCGTGGGCTGCAGGGCCTCGACCTGGATCCGGAGGAAGTCGAGCAGCGACCCCTGGATCGGTTCGCCGTCGATGTTGCCCCGGCCGGCCGCCGCCAGGATCGCGACATCCGGACGGAGCCCGTCGAGGATGCCGGTCCAGTGGCCCGACGTGTCCTGGTAGAGCAGGGTGCCGTCGGGCGTGGCGAAGTGGAACAGCAGCGCGCCGCCATCGCCTCGCTGACTGTCGGACCCCATCGACGCAAGGAGATGGGTGGTCGACTCTTCGGACAGGGCGGTGCCGAGGTACTCGGAAAGGCCCCGCATGCGCTCCTGCTGCTCGTGCCACGTCACGCCCAGGTCTCCGAGGCACACCTCGCCGGGCTGACCCATCGAGCCGTGCGACCACACGCTGCTGTGCTGACTCGGATACACCGACACGCGGACGTCGTCCGACAGAGCGATCGTCTCTCCGCCGGCCACACAGATCATCCGCTCGGGTGCCACACCCGCCTCGGTCATCACCCGGATCGTCTCGTAACTGCCGATGAGCGTTGCGTCGGTCTGCGCCATGACCCGCTCGGCGCCGTAGAGATGGTCGAGGTGCGAATGACCGATCACGATCCAGTCGCAGTCGGTGATGTCCTCCGTCCGAGCGCCGGGACCGGCGGCGTCTGCGGCCCGGTCGATGTATGCGTCGAGCATCACGGTCAGCCCGCCGGTCCGCATCCGGTACGTCGCGCACCCGAACCACTCCAGACTCGTCATCGTCGACCTCCAGTGGGAGACCATACTGAGGGCATGACGGCCACCACGATGACGACCGACCAACTCGATGCGCTCGTCGATGACGTCGCTGCGGCACCTTCGCAGAGCGGTACGATCGAACTCGTCGTGGCCCGGCCGGCGACGGGGGAGCGGCTCGTGCTCGACGTCGGCGAGCTGCAACCAGGGGTCGGTCTCGTCGGCGACAACTACCTCGAGCGGGGCAGTTCGAAGCCGGCCGGAGGTCCGGCCGATCCACTGGCCGAACTCAACGTCATGTCCGCCCGAGCGCTCGAGGCGGTCGCCGGGGCAGACCGCGAGCGGTGGCCGCTCGCCGGCGACCAGTTGATCGTCGATTTCGACCTGTCAGCAGCGAACTGCCCGGCCGGGACCCGGCTGACGGTTGGCACCGCGACCATCGAAGTGACGACGAAACCACACACGGGTTGTGCCAAGTTCGCCGACCGATACGGCATCGACGCTGCTCGCTGGGTCAACTCCCGGGATGACCTGCGCCTTCGTGGCGTCTGCGCCATTGTCGTGGTCCCGGGAGCGGTGTCACGGGGCGACACGATCACCAAGGCGTGACCGCTGGACAGTACGGTCCAGCAGCGGTGGTCGACAGCCGTTTCGAATGCAGCGGCCGGAGTCGCACCGGATACGACCTCGTGGCGCCAGTCGATGTCGAGCACTCGGACTCCGCCGACGAGATGCCACCCGCCGATCTCGCTGACCATCTCCTCGACGTGGCGGCCGTCGCTGACGGTTGAGGGTCTCTCCGGCTGATCGAACGTCACCCGATCGGGTCGATCGTCCGGATCGCGGGTACAACGTGCACCGTGACTCGACGATCGATCATGTGGTTTCGGCGCGACCTGCGCCTCGCCGACAATCCGGCATTGCTCGCGGCCGGCGCAGATGGCGCCGAGGTCGTGCCGGTCTTCGTGGTCGACCCGACGTTCGCCTCGTCGGGCGCGCCGAGATTGGCGTATCTCCATGACGCGTTGCGATCGCTGGATGCCTCGATCCGGGAGCACAGCGGCACCGGGCTGGTGATCCGGTACGACGATCCGGTCGCAGCGATCCCTGCACTGGCCGCAGAGACGGGGGCCGACACCGTGACCGTCGCCCGTGACTACTCGCCGTACGGACGTCGACGTGACGGCGACGTGAAGGCCGCGTTGGAGCGCGACGGTCGGCATCTGAAGGGTGTCGGGTCGCCGTACGCGGTAGCGCCCGGCAGCGTGACCAAGGACGATGGAACGCCGTATGCGGTGTTCACCCCGTTCTCGAAGGTCTGGCGTCGCATCGGCTGGGACCTCCCGCTCGACGCACCGGGCGACGACATCTGTTTGATCGGTGCAGGTGCCGCCGGCATCGAGTCGGACCTGCTGGGGGATCGACCCGATCCCGGTATCGAACTTCCAACAGCGGGGGAGAGCGCGGCCCATGACCTCTGGGAAGGTTTCCTGCCCGACGGTGTCGACGAGTACCCGGATCGGCGCGATCTCCCTGCCGTCGCGGGCACCAGCAAGTTGTCGCCTGCCCTCAAGTGGGGCACGATCCATCCGCGGCAACTGCTCGCCGACCTCGACGCCTCGGGTGCGGGGTCCACGGGGCACACCGTGTTCTCCAGCGAGTTGGCGTGGCGCGAGTTCTACGCCGACGTGCTGTTCCAACAGCCGCGCACCGCATGGGAGAACCTCAACTCGAAGATGGACGCGATGCCGGTCGACACGGACGCGGCGGCCCGGAAGCGCTTCGACCGCTGGGCGGTGGGGGAGACCGGGTTCGGGATCGTCGATGCCGGGATGAAGCAGCTCGCAGCGACAGGTTGGATGCACAACCGGGTGCGGATGATCGTGGCGAGCTTCCTGGTGAAGGACCTGCACCTGCCATGGCAGTGGGGTGCACGATGGTTCATGCAGCACCTGATCGACGGCGATCTCGCATCGAACAATCACGGGTGGCAGTGGGCGGCCGGTACGGGCACCGATGCGGCCCCCTACTTCCGGGTGTTCAACCCGCACCTGCAGCAGGAGCGCTACGACCCCGACGGCGAGTACGTCGCCCGCTGGGTGCCCGACCCGGTCGAACCCATGCTCGACCACAAGGTCGAACGCGACGAAGCCCTCCGTCGCCTCAAGTCCCTCCCATGACGGTCCTCCCCGGCCCCGTCCCCGGGAGGACCGTGCGGCACGGGGTGGCTGGCAGTCGGTAGACTCGAGTGCCAGATGCTGGACGACCGCAAGACCGCCATCTTGAGTGCAGTGGTGCAGGAGTACATCGCGACCGCCCAACCCGTCGGCTCGGGTCACATCGCCGAAGCGCCGACGGTCAACGTGTCCTCGGCGACGGTGCGCAACGAGATGGCCCACCTCGAACACGAGGGCTACCTGGTGCAGCCCCACACGTCGGCCGGGCGGATTCCCACCGACAAGGGATACCGCTACTTCGTCGACCACCTCACGCGGCCGGGCCGCCTCGACAAGGAAACGACCCGTCAGGTCGGTGAGTTCTTCTCCGCAGCCCACGGGCGGCTCGAGGAGATGCTCCACCAGACCTCCAACCTGCTCGCCACGCTCACCAACAACGCCGGCGTCGTCGTGGGCCCGCGGGCCGAAGCGGTACCGGTGCGGCGTATCCAGTTCGTGTCGCTCTCGTCCAGCGCGGCCACCGTCATCGTGGTCTTCGCCAACGGCGCAGTCGAGAACGTGACCATCGAACTCGTCGAGGGCGACGACGACTTGAAGCTGTCGGCCGCCAGCGCCCACCTGTCGGCGGCGTTGGAGGGTCGAGTGCTCGGATCGGTGTCCGCCGTCACCGACACTGGCGACGAGACCGTCGACCGACTGTGCCGCGACGCGTTCGATGCGCTGCACGCCTCGGCGACGCCCGAGCAGGTGTTCACCGGGGGAGCGGCGGCCGTGGCCAACGCATTCGACGCGGTCGAGGTCGTCCGGTCGGTACTGGCGACGCTCGAGCAGCAGTTCGTCGTGGTCACCCTGGTCAGCGACATCGTCAACCGTGGCATGTCGGTCGCCATCGGTGTCGAGCACGGAGTCGAACCACTGTCGGCCTGCTCGGTCGTGGTCGCCCCGGTGGTGGTCGACGGCGAGCATCTCGGCTCGGTCGGTGTGCTCGGGCCGACCCGGATGAACTATCCGCAGGCGCTCGCCACGGTCGAGGTCGTCAGCGAGCAACTCGGCCACCGCATCGAAGAAGGCTGAGTCCGCGTGTCGAAGTCACGGCATGATGGGGCCTCCCATGGCTGACTACTACGAACTCCTCGGTGTGTCGCGGACCGCCACCGCCGACGAGATCAAGAAGGCGTACCGTCAGCGAGCCCGCGAGTTCCATCCCGATGCGAACCCCGACGATGCTGCAGCGGCCGAACAGTTCAAGAAGGTCGCTCAGGCGTATCAAGTGCTGTCCGACGATCAGCAACGCGCCCGGTACGACCGCTACGGCGAGGCCGGAGTGGGCGGCGCCAGCGGGGGCCCGTCGGCCGAGGATCTGTTCGGCGGCGGTCTCGGCGACATCTTCGAGACGTTCTTCGGCGGAGGTGGCGGAAGCCCCTTCGGAGGGGGACGCACCCGTGGCCCCTCGGGTCCGCCCCGAGGTCAGGACATCGAGGTGATCGCCGACATCTCGTTCGAGCAGGCGGTGTTCGGTGACGAGATCGATGTGTCGCTGAAGCTCCCCGTCCGTTGCGGCGAATGCGACGGTTCCGGAGCGGGCGAGGGCACGCAGACCGGTGACCTGCAGCGACTGCGGTGGGAGCGGCCAGGTCCAACGTGTCCGCCAGAGCCTGCTCGGTCAGATGGTCACCGCGAGCCCCTGCGGTCGGTGTGGCGGCCTCGGTCAGATCGTCACGACGCCGTGCGAAACGTGTCGAGGTGAGGGCCGCGTCACCTCCGACAAGAGCTACCAGGTCGACGTCCCGGCGGGCGTCGACTCTGGATCCACGTTGCGGCTCAGCGGACGCGGTGCGGTCGGCCCACGAGGCGGGGGCACCGGCGACCTCTACGTTCATCTGCGCGTCGCACCGCACGAGCGGTTCGTCCGTGACGATCACGATCTGGTCACCGAGGTGCCGATCTCGATCGCCCAAGCGGCACTCGGCACCCAGATCGACCTCGAGACGCTTGACGGCACCGAGCACCTGATCGTTCCGCCCGGCACCCAACCCGGCCGCGAGTTCGTACTGCGCCAGCGAGGCGTTCCGCACCTGCGTGGCCGGGGCCGCGGTGACCTGCGAGCCCGAGTGCGCGTCGACATCCCCACCAAGCTGACCGACGGCGAAGTCGACCTGCTGACTCGCTACGCCGAAGGGCGCGGCGAGGTCGTCGGCAACGGCAAGGAAGGCCTGTTCTCGCGGATCAAGTCGGCGTTCTCCTGACGGCGTCGGATGTTGGATGGCCCGCACCGGTCGGCGCTTCGCTCGACGAGCACCCATGTTCTCGTCGACGCCGAGCTGCTCGGCGACAACGGCGTGGTGTCGATCGACGACGCCACGGAGCACCATCTGCGACGCGTGCTTCGACTGCGAGACGGCGAGGCTGTCAGCGTCACCGACGGTGAGGGACGGTGGTGCCTGGCCACCGCGGTCAGGGACGGCAACACGCTGCGACTCGATCCGACCTCCTCGGTCGTGGTCGAACCGGCGCCCAGTCGATCGATCACGGTGGCTGCGGCCATCCCCAAAGGTGATCGGCTCGACTGGATGGTCCAGAAGGTGACCGAACTCGGCATCGACCGATTGGTGCTGCTGCACGCCGAGCACTCGGTCGTGCGATGGAAGCCCGATCGAGTCGGGCATCAGCTCGCCCGGCTCCAGCGCATCGCCGACGAGGCGTTGCGCCAGAGTCGCAGGGTGTTCCGCCTCTCGATCGACGCGCCGGTCGTGGCCGTCGACGTGCTCACCGAGTTCGTGGTGGCCGAACCCGGCGGCCGTCCGTTGTCGTCGGAGGACGTCTCGGTTGCCGTCGGGCCCGAAGGGGGGTGGAGCGACGCGGAGCTCGCGGCCGCCCACGACCGGGTCGATCTCGGACCGACGATCCTGCGCACGGAGACCGCTGCGGTGGCCGTGTCCACACTCTGCGTGGCAACCGAACGCTGACCGTCTATGCTGGCCGAGTTACCCAGGGGTAACGGTAGGGATCGGCAGGCGGGCGCCACCGATGAATCGAACAGTAAGGCGGGAACCGAGATGACCATGATCGATGACGATGCTCCTTCGGCGTACAGCCAGCAGGTGGGTGAACGACTGAGAGTGATCCGCAAACAGAAGCGGTTGTCACTCCAGGAGGTCGAGGCGCAGTCGAACCAGGAGTTCAAGGCGTCGGTGCTCGGCGCGTACGAGCGTGGCGAGCGGGCACTGTCGGTGCCGCGGCTCGACCGCCTCTCGCAGTTCTACGCCGTCCCGGTCGAGCAATTGCTGCCCCGCGAGGTCACCGGCACCCAAGCAGCGGCTGCGATCGCCTCACCGGTCAACAAGAAGCTCGCCATCGACGTGGCGAAACTGGTGCAGCTCAAAGGGTCGCCGTTCGAGATGCTCGCTCGGTACCTCAAGTTGATCCAGGTGCAACGCCAGGACTTCAACGGACGCGTGATCACCGTTCGGGGCGACGACACTCGCTCGATCGCTGCCATGCTCGACGTTCCGGTCGACCAGGTCGCCGAGCGCCTCGCTGCACTCGACCTGCTGTTCGTCCCGGCCGGCTGAGATTCGACGAACCGATCGTTTCGCGAGCGCGTACGCGCTCGGACCGCGATTGCTCACGACAATGCTCGAGCCGGCTCCGGCCGGGGTTGACTGGGGAGATGGCTGATCACGCTGGGCGCTTCGGGGTGTACGTCCACATCCCGTTCTGCGCCTCGAAGTGCGAGTACTGCGCGTTCGCCACCTGGACCGATCGCGGCCATCTGATCGACGCCTATCTGCGGGCGCTGCGGACCGAGATCGACCGAGCCGTGGCCGAGGGGATGCCGACCGCCTCCACGATCTTCGTCGGTGGGGGGACCCCGACGCTGGTTGCCGCCGACGCCCTGGCGACCGTCATCGCAGCGATTCCGACACAGGTGGATGCCGAGATCACCGTCGAGTGCAACCCCGACGACGTGACCGTGGACATGCTCCGGTCCTATCGGAGCGCGGGAGTCAATCGGGTGAGCTTGGGTGTGCAGTCGATGTCGGCGCACGTGCTCGCGGCCCTCGGCCGGACGCACGACCGCGAGAACGTGGCGCGTGCCGTCGAGGCGATCGCGGCCGCGGCGATGCCGTCGTTCAATCTCGATCTCATCTACGGAGCCGTGGGGGAGACGGTCGACGACTGGCGGGCGACCGTGCACTCGGCCCTGGAATTCGACCCTCCACACATCTCGGCCTACGGGCTCACGGTCGAGGCGGGCACGCCGCTTGCTGCGCAACCCGATCGGCATCCCGACGACGACGACCAGGCCGACAAGTACGAACTCGTCGACGACCTGCTGGTCGCTGCCGGCCTTGCGAACTACGAGGTGTCGAACTGGGCGCGGCCGGGGCATGAGTCGCGCCACAACTTCCTCTACTGGAATCAGGACGATTACCGGGGCTTCGGCTGTGCCGCACACTCGCACGAAGCGGGGCGTCGGTGGTGGAACCTGCGGACCCCTGATCGGTACATCGACGCTGTCCGGTCCGGCAGCTCGGTCGAAGCATCGTCGGAGACCCTCGACGCCGACACGCGCCGATTCGAGGCGCTCCAACTCGCCTTGCGGACCCGCGACGGTGTGCCGAGCGATGCATTCCCGGCTGAGACCCTCGCGCTGCTCGAGGGCATGGTGATCGCCCATCCGACCGATGGCGATCGCGTGGTGCTCACCCGGGCCGGCAGGTTGATGGCCAACGACATCTCGTTGAGATTCCGCTGACTCGAAGGCGCGTCGCCGGCCCAAGGCTCAACGCGACGCCGAGATCTCCCTGTCGATCAGCGAATCGGTGGGCCGCGGGCGCCGCCGACAGATCTGGCCCCGGTCTTCTTCATCGCTCAGGTTCTCGGGTCTCACGCCGATGAGTGTTGGAGACGACCGTCGAGAAGGTGACCGATTCATGCCCACCGCTGCAGCGTTCCTCCGCACACCGCTGGTGATCACCGCCGGCGACTTGGTCGCGGGGCCCGTTCACGCCACCTTCCGCGACGGCGACCGTGAATCGCTCCTACACAGCTACTTGGTCCTGGTCCGCGAGCTACGGGGCCAGCAACGCGAACCGTCCATCACCTTGCGCAGCGACGACATCTGTGCGATCGCCGACCACCTGGGCGTCAGCGAGCAGCGCGTGCTCGACGACCTCCTCGACCGGATGGGGGCCACGCGAGCGCAGCGCAGGGCGCTGCTTGCCATGTTCGCGCTCGGTGCGTTGTCGATCGTCGCCACCGGATCCGTTGCCATCGATCCTGCTCCGGCGGGCGCATACGCGCAGGGTTCGAGCGACGTCGCGCCGGTGATCGAGGCTGTTGACGCGACGTCGGTGCCGGCAATGTCCAGCGTCGACGACGCACTCGCCGATGATGCTCTGGTCGTGCGTGCTGAGACCAGACCCCTCGACGCGGTCCCTGAGCCCGAGCTTGCCGTCGCCATCGGTGGTGCGGAGTGGGAGCTCATGGTCTCGGTCCAACAGCTCGCACATGCACTGTCGACGCCGTCGGCGGCCGATCTCGGCGTCGCCCCTGCGCTCGACCAGGGTGTGGGTGTTGCTGATGATGGTTCCGTCGTGGCGGTTGCGGAGCCTCCGGTGCCGATGCAGGAGGGTGTGGGTGTTGCTGATGATGGTTCCGTCGTGGCGGTTGGGGAGCCTCCGGTGCCGATGCAGGAGGGTGTGGGTGTTGCTGATGATGGTTCCGTCGTGGCGGTTGCGGAGCCTCCGGTGCCGATGCAGGAGGGTGTGGGTGTTGCTGATGATGGTTCCGTCGTGGCGGTCGCCGAGCCTCCGGTGCCCTGATTGGCGCCGAACGCTCAGCGTTGCGGACGTACCGACGGGAACAGGTCGGGGAAGACCCTGGCAACCTTGGCCGTGAGGTAATCGCCGTACGTTCCCTGCCAGGCGGTGACGTCGGCACCATCCCAGCGTCCTGATGTCGGCAGTGGGGAAGCATCGAGCGGCAGCGTTGGCACGGTCGCTTCCCACGACGGATCGAAGAAGTAGGGGAACGACAGGCGGCTGCGACCCGATGTGTTGCGGACACGGTGGGGTGTCGAGCGGTACCGGCCGCCTGTCAGCCGTTCGAGCATGTCGCCCAGGTTGCACACGATCGCGCCAGGCACCGGATCGACGTGGATCCAGGTTCCGTCGACCGCTCGTACCTGGAGTCCGCCGAGATGGTCTTGGGCGAGCAGCGTGAGCAGTCCGTAGTCGGTGTGTTCGCCGACCCCCCAGGACTCTGGATCGGATGCGGTGTCGGCATCGTTGGGCGGGTAGTGGAAGACGCGGAACAGGATCGTCGGGTCGCCCGTGAGGTGCTGCTCGAACCAGTCGGCCCGGAGTCCGAGGCCGAGTGCGATCCCGCGCATCACGGCGTCGGCCACCGGGCGTAGTGCGTCGAGCCACGCGAGCACGGCGACGCGCAGTTCGTGGTTGCCTGCGGGGAACTGGTTTCGGCCGTGCAACGCAACCGACGCAGCAACCCGCGGATGGTCCACCGGGTGCTCACTGCCGAAGTAGATCCCCTCCTTGCGGTCGGGTGTCCCGGAGGTGAGTTCGCCACCGAGAGGGAACCAGCCCCGCCAAGCCGCCCCGGCCGCGATCATCGCAATCTCGCTCTTCTCGGCGTCTGGACGTGCGAAGAACGAGTGCGATGCAGTTTCGAGTTGCCGCTGCAGGTCGGCAGGGATGCCGTGCCCGACGATCGAGAAGAAGCCGACCGATCGGCATGCATGGTCGATCGCTTCCGCGACCTCGGCGAGTTCGTCCGTTCCCGATGTCGGGTCGAGCAACGCCGCAACGTTGATCAGAGGGAGCGGGTCCCTGGAGGACGAGGCAGCGCTCACGAAGTGCAACGTACCGCTGTGCTCGCGCCCTCCGTTGTGCCGTAGCGTCACCCACCATGCATCGCAGGCTGATTGCGTTCGGCGTCCTGATGGTCGCCGTCGGGCTGGTCGTGCTGCTCGGTGGATGGGCGTGGCTGACCGAGGACGGCAACGTCGAGGACCTGCTGACGGACACCGGGGTCGTCGGGCCGATCATCTTCGTGCTGGTGATGTGGCTCACCCAGCCGTTGGGCGTTCCCGGGTTCGTCTACATGGTGCCGGCGGGAATCGTGTGGCCCGACCCGCTGGCGATCGTGCTCTCCTGGATCGGCAACATGGGCGCGAGCTATCTCGCCTTCGTCTTCGCCCGATGGTTCGCCAAGGACTGGGTGCAGGCCCGCATCCCGGCTGGCATGCATCGCTATGACCGGCAGTTGGCCGAGGGTGGAGTCTGGCCGGTGATTCTGTTGCGCCTCGTGTTCGGCCAGCTCCCACCGGCCGACTGGTTGCTCGGCGTCAGCAAGGTGAGCACCACGAACTTCCTGATCGGTACCGGCGTCGGCATCATCCCTGGTGTCGTACTGTTCGTGGTCGCCGGCGGTGGCATGTTCGACTACCTCGCCGACATGTCGACGACCACCCGGCGGATCGTCATCGCCGTCGTCGTTGCGCTGGTGATCGTCCGCCGGGTTCGCCTTCGCCGTCGGCGCGCGGCGACCGCGACGCAGTAGTGAGTCCGGGATGGTCGGTCTGATCGCCTGGGCGCTATGCTCCTGCTTCGCATCGCCCCCGTTTCGGGGTCGAGGGCGCGTAGCTCAGTTGGTTAGAGCGCTACCATGACACGGTAGAGGTCCCGGGTTCGAGTCCCGTCGTGCCCACCCCTGAAGCCCTGGTGAGGAGCAATCCGGCCGGGGCTTCGTCGCGTCTGGGTTTGGCCCCGTAAGGCGCCGTGACTACCGCGGCGCACGTAGACACAGTCGCTCACTTCGACCACCCGATTCGATCGACCGATGGCCCGCGTACCGGCGTTGTGAGCGGTCGGATCGCTCGACTTCGACGCACATCACACGGGGGCGTCGGCGGGCTGTGTCAGAGCTGAAGAACTTCGGTCGTGCAGGTCGTCAACGGGGCGTTCGCCAGCCGCCCGTCGGCGGTGATCAGGGGACAGTCGAGTGCCTCGGCGAGCGCGACGTAGCAGGCGTCGTAGGCGGTGATGTTGGCTCGCAGTTCGAACGCTCGCACCATGAATGGCCCGACCGGGAATCTGGTGATCGGCAACGCCAAGAGATCGTCGACAGCGCCCCGGAATCGCTCGTCGGAGAGATCGCCGGCCAACCATCTTCGCCGAAGCACGGAGACCGTTTCGACATCCACGAGGTCAGGCACCGATACAGCCGAGGCGGCCGCAAGCCGGGCGCGGGCCAGTTGTCCGGCAGCTTCGTCGTCACCGACCACGTTGGCGATGACGGACGCGTCGACGACGATCACCGGCGAGCACGTTCATCGTGGAGATCGTCGACGGCGGTCTGCAGTCCGACTCGTCCCCCGGACCGTTCGGCGATCCGCTCGAGGACCTCGGCGATTGTCGGTGATTGCGCGACGCGCGAGAGTTCGGTCGTCAGATACTGCTGGAGCGACTGGCCGGCGGCTTCGGCGCGGCGCTGGAGGCTCGCGTGGACTTCGGGGGGAAGGTCTCGAATCAGCACGTTCGGCACGCTTGCATTATGCTTGCATCCGGCCGGTTTCGCAAGTTGACCCGATCGAGAATCGCGAGCCGCGGCACGCCCACACCCGAGCGGTATCCGGCGAACTGTGGCCTGCCAGAATCTTGCGGGTCCACGCATCATCACGGTTCGGCAGGTTCACATCCGCGCGAGCTCGGGCTGCTGGCGGCGGTCGGAAGCGACCCTGACTGTACGTTTGGTTCCCGAGTGCCAAGACCATGACACGGTAGAGGTCCCGGGTTCGAGTCCCGTCGTGCCCACCCCTGAAGCCCTGGTGAGGAGCAATCCGGCCGGGGCTTCGTCGCGTCTGGGTCGTGATGATCGGGTTGCTCGGGTTGGGCCGCGGTGCAGCGCGTGTTCCCGCGGCTCGATCGGGTGACGGGGTGGGCGTCGTCGAGTGCCCTCGACCGGCTCTTCGGGGACGGTGAGCGTTGCCGGAGATGGCACCGGTCTGGCTGCCAGCGTGAACCTGTCATACTTTGCTGCTCGGCAAGGTGCCGACCGAGAAGGGGGTCGAGATGGCTACGAACAAGGAGATCGTGGAAGGTGTCTACGCGAACTTCGCATCGGGTGACGTACCGGCCGTCCTGGGCGCTATGGCGGACGACATCCAGTGGGCTGAAGCCGACGGATTCCCGCTCGCCGGGACGTACGTCGGCCCCCAAGCAGTGCTTGAGGGAGTGTTCATGAGGCTCGGAGAGATCGGCGATGAATTCGCCGCAGTTCCGGACCAGATCGTCGCTGAGGGTGACACCGTCGTGGCTCTCGGCAACTACAGCTGGAAGCACAAGGTCTCCGGAGAGCCTGCCGTGGTGAAGATGGCCCACGTGTGGACCGTTACCGATGGCAGGCTCGCGACGTTCCAACAGCACGTCGACACTGTCAGGGTTCGAGAACTCAGCTGACATTGCTCGGCCGACGCAGACGTTCGTTCACACAGACTGTCCCGCACACCGGTTCACGACAAGCCCGCTGACGCGATGAATCGCGACTTGGGTTCGTCTCTCGATGCGATCGAGACATCGACATCCACATCGGCCCGCCATGAGAAGATCGTGAATGTGGACGGCGAGGAAATCCTTCGGGGTGGTGTCGCGAATGCCGGCGCTGTGGCCCGGTCGGGTGCCTACGTGTTGCGTCCCTCGAATCAACACTCGGCCTCGATTCACACGTTCCTGAGAGGAATCCGGGCACGCGGATTCCGCGGTGCTTCTCAACCGGTGTCGATCGATCCCGACGGTCGCGAACGTCTGCGGTTCGTGCCGGGTGATGTTCCGCTTGCGCCATACCCGTCGTGGGCACAGACCGAAGAAGCGTTGGCGTCGGTCGCCGTGCTGATTCGAGGACTTCACGACGCATCGATGGAGCTGTCGCTCGATGGTGCGTCGTGGAGCAGCGAACTTGCCGACCCCTACGGTGGTCCAGTGATGTGCCACAACGACGTCTGCTTGGAGAACGTCGTGTTCCGAGACGGGCGCGCCGTGGCGCTCCTCGATTTCGACTTCGCCGCTCCGGGACGGCGAGAGTTCGATCTCGCTGCGTTCGCTCGGATGTGCGTGCCGATCGATGACGACTCCAATGCATCACGCCTGGGTTGGGCGTCGAACGACAAATCCATGCGACTGCGCGTCGTGTGCGACGCATACGGCTGCGACGAGTCGGGTCGAGCCGACGTGCTCGCGTGTCTGTCCGATTCGATCGCGCGTGGTGGCGAGTTCGTCCGCCGCCGAGTCGAAGCCGGCGAGGTCGCCTTCATCGAGATGTGGAACAACATGGGCGGCCAGGAGCGGTTCGACCGCCGGCGGCAATGGTGGTCCGACAACCACCAGAACTTCGCCGACGCGCTTCGGTAGTGAGCTCACCGTGTGATCCAGGGGGCGGGATGACGCGACGCGAGACTTGGGCCGGAGTGCGGCGAGGATCGGCCTGTCCGGCCCGGCGAGAGTGCAGTGCTCGGCGTGGGGATGAATCCGCGAGACTCGACGGCGTGAACGAGTCCGAGAACATCGACCGGCAGGCCGTGCGCCGATCCGATCGAGACCCGATATGAGGGCCGTCGTCTACGACCGCTACGGCCCGCCCGAGTTGCTTCGGGTCGACCACGTGCCGAAGCCGGTGCCGAGCGCCGACCAGGTGCTCGTGCGGGTTACCTCGACGTCGCTCAACCTGAGCGACTGGGAATGCCTTCGCGGCTCGCCGTTCTACGCCCGCATCGGAGGACTTCGAACGCCGCCTCGCTCGACGCTCGGCTCGGACATCGCCGGGCGAATCGAGGCCGTCGGCGCCGACGTCACCCGGTTCCGACCAGGTGACGAGGTGTACGGCGACAACCTCGGGCTGAAAGGCGGCTTCGCCGAGTACGCCGTTGCGCCCGAATCGGCCCTCGCCCCCAAGCCGGAGCAACTGACGTTCAGCGAGGCGTCGACGATCCCCCAATCGGCAGCGATCGCACTGCAGGGAACCGCCGATGTAACGCCAGGGATGCGGGTCCTCATCAACGGGGCGGGCGGTGGCTCAGGCTCGTTCGCGATCCAGCTGGCGAAGCGGGCGGATGCCCACGTGACCGCTGTTGACAACGCCGGCAAACTCGACTTCATGAGGTCGCTGGGCGCCGACGAGGTGCTCGACTATCGACGCGACGACTTCACCCGCTGCGCCGAGCCGTACGACAGGATCCTCGATCTCGTCGCCCATCGCTCGGTGTTCGCCTACCGGAGGGCGCTCGCTTGCGGTGGCCGGTATCGCTGTGTCGGCGGTTCGGTGCCGACACTGATTCGAGTCGTCACGGCCGGCGCGATCGTCGGTCGGCTCACGGGTCGACGGATCGGCGTGCTGGCGGTGCGCGAGGGGCCGGCGCATTTCGAGCCGCTTGCCGCACTCTGCGTCGCCGGACATGTCGGGATCCACATCGACCGCACGTTCGCTCTCGAGGAGGTGCCCGAAGCACTGCGCTACGTGGGCGAGGGCCGCGCCCTCGGCAAGGTCGTGGTGGAGGTCAACGTCGACTGAGCGGGCCCCTCGTTCGGATCATGCAGGCTCGGCTTGGGTCGGAGTGCGGCGCGAGCTGTGTTGTTGGGGCCGGGCCGTCAACCCGATGGCAGTACCGGTTCGAACCGTCCGACGGCGGGACGATGGTCACCGAGTCGTATGAGGTGCTCTGGACGCCTCGGTGGGTACGAGCGATGCGACGAGTGCCTGGGATGGGGTGATCCCACGTTCCGCGCCGTCGCCTCGTGTGGGCGATGTCGTTGACGAGCCGGAGCGTCTCCGATGGAGTCTGGCCGGACTGGCGATGGAGTTCTTCCCGATCGATGAGCAGTACGGTCTCACCATGAGCGATTGGCATTTCCTCGTTGACCGAGACGACTACCGCACGACCCGCGTCGTTGAGTTCGTCCCTGCTCCGCTCGACGACGGAGAGGTGCGACTGAGGGTGGACGCGTTCGGGTTCACGGCGAACAACATCACATACGCGGCGGCCGGCGACATGATCGGCTACTGGACGTTCTTCCCTGCACCGGATTCGGGCGACGATGTGAACTGGGGTCGTGTGCCGGTCTGGGGCTTCGCCGATGTCGTCGAATCCCGATGCGATGGTGTCAGCGAGGGTGAGCGCCTGTTCGGCTACCTGCCGATGTCGACCGAGCTGGTGATCGTGCCTACGCACGTGTCGACTGGATCGCTGACCGATGGCGCCGCTCACCGCGCTTCCCTGCCGCCGGTCTACAACAACTACGAGCGATGCTCCGGCACGCCTGGCCATCGCGCCGACCTGGAATCCGAGCAGATGCTGTACCGGCCCTTGTTCTTCACGTCGTTCCTGATCGACGACTTCCTGGCCGACAACGAGTTCTTCGGTGCGTCGACGGTGGTGCTCGCGAGCGCATCGAGCAAGACTGCGTTCGGAACGGCGCACCTCCTGAGTGGCCGCGAGGGAGTGACGGTCGTCGGCCTCACGTCACCGGGCAATGTCGCGTTCGTCGAGGGGCTCGGCTGTTACGACCGGGTCGTCACCTACGACGACATCGCCTCGCTCCCCTCCGGGCCGACGGCGTTCGTCGACATGAGCGGTAACGCAGCAGTTGTGCGGTCGGTGCACGAGCACTACGGCGACGACCTCACACATTCTGCGATCGTCGGACTCACCCACTGGGAGAACCGGTTGGGAAGTGTCGATCCGATGCCAGGGCCTGCGCAGACGATGTTCTTCGCCCCGACCCAGATCGAGAAGCGCCGCGAGGAGTGGGGTCCTGGTGTGATCGAGGCCAAGCTCGACTCGGCCTGGGGCCCGTTCACCGAACGGGTGACCGACTGGATCGAGATCCAACACGGCACGGGCGTCGATGCGGTCGGCGACGTCTACGTTGAGATGCTGGAAAACCGCACTCGCCCCGACACCGCCCACGTGCTGCACCCGTAGCGGGCAGCTGCCATGCAGTCTGATACTTCACCGAGCTCCTGCCTGGGCGGGGTGATGGCTGTGGGGCATCCGTTCCGACTCGTACCCGCTCGCCTCTCGATACGGTGACTGTTTCATCAGGCGCGAACCAAGGGAGAGATCGTGGCAGCGGACGGCATCACCGACATCCCGGACATCTGGGGTGATGACGCGTCCACCGACAGTGCGGCCGTGGAGCAGGGCTACGACACGTTCGCCGAGACCGGAGACTATGACGCGACCTTCGAGGAATGGGGCTACGTCGGCCCGCAGACGGCCGCCGCGATCCTGAAGAACTACGTGCCGCTCGAGAGCCGGATCCTCGACGCCGCATGTGGTTCAGGACTCACCGGGGTCGCACTCATGAGGCTCGGCTACCAGCACATCACCGGCATCGACATCTCGACGCGGCTGCTCGCTCTCGCCGAACGAACAGGCGCGTACGAACTCGTCGAACACGTCGACATGCAGGTGTTCCCGCTGCCGTTCGCGGACCACGAATTCGATGCGGTGAACTTCATCGGAGCGCTGACCTATTTCAGCACGAACCAGATCCTGCGGGAACTGTGTCGTCTCGTGCGCAGCGGCGGACACATCGTGTTCTCCCAGCGTGACGACATCATGCGCGATCAGAACTACGGCGCGCGGCTCCGTGAGCTGGAGAACGACGGGCTGTGGGCGCGGACCTTCGGCACCGAGCCGATGCCGTACCTCCCGCATCACCCCGACTACGGCGACACGATCAAGGTGCAGTACTTCGTCTACAGGGTCCGGTGAGCCTTGCGACCAGCGGCCGCTGCCGGCTCCACGGTAGAGGTCCCGGGTCCGAGTCTCGTCGCGTCCACCGTTGAAGGACTGGCGTGGAGCAATCCGACCGGGGCTTCATCGCGTCTTGACCGAGACTGTGCGCGCCCGACAAGGGTGGTACTCGCTCAGGTGTCCACCTCCCTCGATCGGAACGCGGAGCGCGAACTCCGCGCGGCTCTGCCCGGCGTTTGTTGTGCGCGATTGCCGTGTCCACTGCCGTCTGCAGTCAGGTTGGCGTGCCAACGTAGCAACGGTTAGACACGCCAGGATGTCGACGCTTCTCTGGCTGGCGGCGATGGCAGCCGGGACGGCGGCCATCGTGTGGGGCGCAGAGCGGTTTGCGGAGCACTTGGCCGACGCGTCGAAACGGCTCGGTGTCACAGCGTTCGCGCTGGCGGTACTGCTCGCCGGGGCTGAACCCGAAGAGCTCGCCACCGTGGTCACGGCATCGGCCCGCGGAGTCGATGGGGTGGCGTTCGGGGACGTGATCGGCGCGAACGCTGCCATCGTCACCGTGGCCTTGGGGGCCGGAGCGTGGATGGTGACGATTCCGTTCGGTCCGCAGGTGCGCCGGTACGCGATCGGTGGACTCGTGGCGGGACTCCTCGCAGCCGGCTTGATGTGGGACGGCGAAGTTGGACGGGTCGAGGGGATCGTGCTCGTTGCGGCCTACCTCGCGTTCGTCGGAGCGATCTGGATCAGTGAGCGCCGACCTCCGGCCCTGGGTGAGGCGGGCGAGTTGGACGAGGAGCTCGATGATGGCGGACGCGTCGGCATCGACCTCGTGTGGGTCGTCGTGGGATTGGCGGCGCTGACGGCGGGCTCGATCGTGCTCGTCGAAGGTGTCCGACAGATCACCGACATCGAACAGACCCAGACTCGACTGGGGCTGACCGTCGTCGGGTTCGCAACCGCATTCGAGTTGGTCGTACTCGCGTGGTCCGCGAGCCGGCACGCCGTCACCGAAGCGGTCATCGCGGGAGTCGTCGGCTCGTACGCCTACAACATGACGATGAGCCTCGGCGCGGGTGCGCTCGTCGCACCGATCTCGATCAACGACAGAGCGCTCCTCCATGCGCCAGTCATCGCAATGCTGGCGCTGATGGCAATCGCGATCCTGCTCGCTGTCCGCCATGACCAACTCGATCGTCACGACGCCGTCGTGTTGTTCCTCGGCTACCCGGCCTTCATCTTGGTCACGTTGCTCTGACCGAGCACCCGGCAGGGCTGCTGGTCGCGGTCGTCATTCCGATTTCGGCGGGGACGCTTTCGTACTCGTCGGAGTGGCAACGAGTGGCAGGACGTCGGACCCTCCTTCATGTGCGGCGTTGTTGTGCGCCGGCGCGTGACCGCCTTCGCTGGCTCCGGCGACGGGTTGATCGCTGTCCCGCCCCCAAAGAAACTTCACCCGAGGTGGATGATGTCGAACCGACGGCATCCGAGCGACCATGATGGGACAGCCGCGCCGAATGGCGCGGGCCGAACGAAGGGATCCGTCATGAACACCGAACTCCCAGAAGAAGTCGACATCACGGTCAGCCGGACGACCGACGAGGGCGAATCGGCCAGGCCGCATTCGGTGGCCGTCCACCTCCTGATCGTACTGGCCGCGGTGATCATGCTGGTCACGGCGGCCAACGTGTGGGTCGACCGCGCTGCCCTCAACACCGACAACTGGGTCGATGCATCCGACCAGCTGCTCGCCGAGCCCACCATTCGGGAGGCGATTTCGGTGTATGTGGTCGATCAGCTCTATACCAACGTCGATGTCGCCGCCCAGCTCGGTGACCTGCTGCCGGGAGACCTCAGCGGACTCTCGGGCGCGCTCGCGTCGGCGTTGCGCAACCCGGCGACCGATGCGGTCGATCGGCTCCTGTCCACCGACCAGGTTGCCGCCATCTGGTCCGACGCCAACCGCATCACCCACCAGACGATCGTCAACATCCTCGAGGACGACACGAGAGTCGAAGCGCTCTCGTCCACCGACGGGAACATCACACTCGACGTTCGTCAAGTGGTGGTGCAATTGGCCGCCGACCTCGGGCTGCCGGGCGCCGTCGTCGATCGGATCCCAGCCGATGCCGGTCAGATCACCATCATCCAGTCCTCGAAACTCGACAGTCTCCAGACCGCGGTCACCTTCGTCCAATGGGCATCATGGCTGCTGTTCTTCGTCGTGATCGGCATCTATGCCGGGGCCATCTTCCTCGCCGATGGGTGGCGTCGGGTCGCCACACGAACGGCAGGGCTGTCGATCCTGATCGTCGGGCTGCTCATCCTCGCCGGGCTCCGATTCGGCGGCAGCCGCCTGCTCGACAGTGCGGTGAAGAAGGAGAGCAATCGCCCCGCTGCGGAGGCGGTGTGGAAGATCGGATCGCAACTCCTCCGCGACATCGGATGGAACATCACGTGGATCGGCCTGATCATCATCCTGGGGGCGGTCATCGCCGGCCCGTCAGCCATCGCGAGGTCGATTCGCCGATTCATCGCACCGGCATTCGTCGGCGGCCCCGGCGTGCGTTGGGGGGTGGGTGCTGCGATCTTCCTGATCATGGTGTTCTGGGCGCCCCTGCCTGCGTTGACGAATTGGTTCGGCATCCTCGTGTTCGCGGCAATCGTTGCGGCCTGCGTCGAGGGTCTCAGAGGCCTGTGCCTCGCTGATCAGTCGCGTGTCGTCGACGAACGCATCGACATCGAACTCGTGGAGGTCGAGCCCAGCGGGGCAAGCTGACCCAGACGTCCGGGAACGCCCCTCTCGATCCGGGTTGGGTGAGTGCCGCGTCTCCTTCGATGTCGATGAGCGGCTGTCGGTGATCGAGCCAGCCGGGTAGGTGCCAGTCGGCCCGCGTCGCGCTCGTCCCGTCAGAGATCGGCAACTTCGCCTTCTGGACTGAGCGAGGATGAGTCCGCAACCTCCGAAGCGAAGCTCGACGATCGACCGATCGGTTGATCGAACAAGCCACCTGACGGTCGATGTGGAGCGACGGCTCGATCGGCACCATCGAGGACATGACGGATGCACCGATCACCGACCGTTCCACACCCGCAGCGAAGCACGGAGCTGGACCACCCGACCCAACGCACACTGGACCGATGTGGGCGACCCGTGTCGCATCGGTCCTTACGGGTGCGCTCGCGTTGTTCCTGATTTCGTTTCTGCCGAGGACGACATCGCCATCGCCGGCGAAGCCGGCAATGGAGTCGACGCCGTCGCTGCTGCCCTTGCGCTGCGACCGTCGGCGACGCTCATGGATCTCCGCATGCCCGACGTCGACGGTGTCGAGGCGATCGCCCGCATCAAAGCGCTCTACGACAAGCTCGGCGTCGCCGACCGGGCGGCAGCGGTCGCTCACGCCTATGACGCCAACATCCTCACCCCACGCAACAGCTGAATTCGGTCATGATCGTGACCCGAGACCGATTGCCTGTTGCACCACGCCCGCACTTGCTCGGGTGGCTCTGTGACCGACCCCGATGACGAAGCTGCACACACACCCGCTTCAACGTCGGTTCCGAGTGGGGTGCCGCTTGCCAACTAGCGTCAGGGCGTGTCCTTCCCGCCCACGGACCCCGGTTCGGCGGCTGGCCGCGAGCCAATGCTCAACGAGACGACCGTCACCGAGGCGGCTGCCCGGTGGGCCGAACAGCTCGAACAGTGGGTGATCCCCGAGGAGATCCTCGCGCAGGCACCCGTGTCACCCTGGAAGCACGACACGGCGATGTTCGTGGTCGACGACACCCTCGACCGAACTGCTCGCGCTGCCGAGATCGCATGTTCGGTGCTCCCGTCCACCGGCGGATCGGTGCTCGACGTTGGGTGCGGTGGCGGGCGCGCGGCGATGTCCCTCGTCCCGCCCGCCGAGTGGGTGATCGGCGTCGACCAGAGCCCGGCGATGCTGGCCGAGTTCATACGGGCAGCTGCGATGGTCGGGGCGAGGTCGATGACCATCGAAGGCCGTTGGCCGGGGGTTGCAGCCGTCACACCTGCGGCCGATGTCGTCGTCTGCCACCACGTCGCGTACAACGTCGCCGACATCGAGCCGTTCCTGCTCGCTCTGACCGACCACGCGCGCCTCGCTGTTGTTCTGGTGTTGCCGCCGCGCCACCCTCTGTCGGCGTGGAACGACGCGTGGCATCACTTCTGGGGGCTGGAACGCCCGACCGGACCGACCGCAGACGACCTCGCCGAGGTGCTCGCCGGACTCGATCTCGACGCCGAACGGTGGGACGTGCCTCGGCCGCCGCTCGCCAGAGCGACCGCTGACGTCGCCTCCCGGGTTCCGTCGGCCCGCCGTCGGCTGTGCCTGACCGAGGACCGCGACCACGAGCTCGCCGCGTACCTCGATTCGCACGAGCCCCAGTGGTCGGACACCAACGTGGTGTTTCGCTGGCCCGGCTCGGCCGGCGACGGCTGACCCCGACCCCGACCCGGTGTGCCGCGATGGGGGCGTCGGGCGACCTGGCCGACGGTCGTTCGCCTGGTGTCAACGGCCTCGGGTGTCGAGCGACGCGTGGCCGACGCGGTTCGTCGCGCGCCGGTGCAAATGGCGTTCGACGAGAGCGCTGAGCTCCTTCGAGTCGCGTTCAGCGCCACTGATGTAGCTCGAACGGCGCCGACGGAGCAGGTTGAGGCCCGTCACGTAGAGCCCAGGAGCGTCGGTGGCACCACCGTCGTGACGAATCCGTCCCTTGTGGTCGAGCACGGGGACGTCGAGCCAGGAGTAGTCGGGGCGGAAGCCCGTTGCCCAGATGATCGTGCCGATGTCATCCTCGACCAGGTCGATGTCCAGGCGAGCGGCCGACGGCACCCGAGTTGCCTCGAAGCGAGTGGGTGGATCGAGGTCGGCGATGTTCATGGTCTGGGCCCACTCGTCGAAACGCTCCAGCAACCGGTTCATCTTGAGGTCCGCCATCTTGCAGACATTGGCGAGCGAGCCCGAGAATCTGGCGACCCCATCGCTGATCAGGCCCAGTCGCCCGACGATCTCGACGCCACGATCGGTCAGCGTGTTGAGGTCGATCGAACGATGTTCGGGGGTTCCGATCAGCTGCGGGGACGGAAGGTGTCGGGCGCGAACGAGATCGTCGACGTCGTCGAGGCCTTCGTCGAGGATTCCAGTCTGATGCATCCACCAGAAGACATCGCGTCCGCGGTACCGCCGCGGCATCCGCACGTGCTCGCCCACCGAGATCGTGACCGGTCGACCCGAGCGGCTGATCTCGTCCGCGAGCTGGACACCGGTTGCGGAGGCTCCGACGACGAGGACCGCCCGTTCATCGAGGACAGTCGGGGAGCGATACGACATCGTCGTCATCTGCGCGATTGCCGCCGGCGCATCGGCGGCAGCACCGGGCACGTTGGCGATGTTCGAACCTCCGCTCGCGATCACGACGCTGTCGCAGGCCCAGTGCTCGCGGTCGGTCTCGACGAGGTAGCCGCCGCCGTGCGCGCTGACGCGCGTGACCGTGGTGTCGGTGCACACGGGTGCGGAGATCGTTGCCGCGTACGTCGTGATGAAGTCGGCGACGTCCGGCATCGTCATGAAGCCGTTCGGGTCCTCGCCCGAATAGCTCATGCCGGGGAGCCGGCATTGCCAGTTCGGCGTCAGCAGTCGTAGCGAGTCCCACCGTTCGGTGCGCCATGAGTTCGCCACTGCACCGCGTTCGAGTACCACGTGCTCGATCGAACGCTCGGTCAGGCGACGACTCATGGCGAGGCCGGCATGTCCGGCGCCGATGATGACGGTCGGGACGTGCGTCGCCGACTTGGTCATCGGCAGCTCAGCCGACCTCGACCGCGACGCGGGTTGGGTTCGTGACGATGTCGTAGACCGCGGATCGCTTCTGGGACTGTGCCACGAGTGCCTCGACGTCTTCCGCGGAAGCATCTGCGTCGATGTCGAATCGCACCGTGATGTCGCTGAACCCGTTGCGGATGTCGGGATCGGCACCGAGGATGCCGAGCACGTTCATCTTGCCCTCGACCGTTGCGACGACCGAGCGGAGCTGGATCTCTCGGTGCTGAGCGACCGACGCAACACCGGCCGTCAGGCAACTCGCCAGCGCGGCGAGCAGAATTTCGGGAGGTGTCGCTCCCCGATCTTCGGACGCGAAGCATTCGGGGTGATCAGCGTCGAACGAATAGGGCGTCTTGTGATGGTGCTCCTGTCCGAGGCCGGAGAACCCATCGACGGTGGTCTGACTGAACGTCCCGTCGACCCACGAACAGTGCGCCGTCCAGGTGAACTCGGCAGCCTCCGGGGCGCCGGTCAACGCCTCGCGCGCGCCGAGCAGCGCGTCGGTGTTCACGCCGTTGTCGACGGGAGTCTTGATGTCGGTCATGTGAGTTGCTCCTTGTTGTTGGTTGGGAGAGGGCGTCGACGGCAGCGGAGACGAGTCCCCGGCGGGGCGGGGCTACGACCACCGGACGCGGCAGTTGGTGTGCCACAGGTCCATCAGGCTGGTGTCGCCGGCGAGGTGCACGGTCGAGTCGGGTGTGCGGTTCCACATCGCGAGATAGAGCTCGGCGGCGGTTCCGGTGACGGTGAGTTCGGCGCCGTCACCACGTCGGGACGTCTCGAAGCCCTGCGGGCTGATCGTCAGGTACCAGTGTTCGTCGACGTCCGAAGCGTTGACGTGGAGCATCCGTGTGCCGTCCACGGCGATGTCGCGGCCGGGTCGCGGGGCGAACCCTGACAGGAGTTCGTCGAGCATGTCGGTGGCGAACGCGGGGTCGAAGTGGGAGGTGATGCCACGCGCGTGCTCGGCATCGAATCGGTGGATCGCGATTTCGCTGGCCTGTCGGCGCGCCCACATCGTCAGCGGCGTCGGCGCCGGAAGGAAGGTGAAGGCGGCCACGTCTGCCGGTGCCGACTCCAGGACCCCGACCAGGTTGGCAAGGGTGTCGCGGTACCAGGTGACCAGCTCGGCGTCGTCCGGATACTTCCCGGATTCCCCGGTGAGTTCCGGCCAGTACCGGACCAGGTCGGGCAGGTCGCTCACGTCCAGCCAGTCCGACTCGGGAAACGCCACGTTTGCTGCCGCCCACAGGTGGATCATGCCGAGGTGACGGACGAGCTCGCGCATGCCCCAGCCGGGGCAGGGTGCAATCTCGACGTTCAAGTCGCCCTGGTCGGCGGCCGAGGCGAACTGCTCGCCCTCCGAGGCAACGAATCCGATGTAGTCCGACACTTCCATGTCACTTCCCCCTCCCCGAGTTCGAACGGATCGAACCCGTAAGTGCTGCAGATTGCAGTAGCAACTTTACTGCAGAACGCAGTAAAGTCAAGAGGGTGTCTGCACGTCTGACCACTTCTTCGTATGCGGTCCTGGGGCTGTTGGCGATCCGGCCATGGACCGGCTACGAACTCACCCAACAAGCAACGCGGAGCTTGCGCTTCGCCTGGCCCAAGTCCGAGCGCCTGCTGTACTCCGAGCCGAAGAAGCTCGTCGATCGCGGGCTCGCGACCGCGTACACGGAGTCGGTCGGCCAGCGGAGCCGCACGGTCTACACGATCACCGACGAGGGGCGTGACGCGCTCACCGAGTGGATGTCCAGCCTGCCCCAGCCTCCGACACTCGAAGCCGAAGCCCTGCTCAGGCTGCTCTTCGCCGAGAACGGCACGATCGATGATCTGCTGGCAGCGCTCGAGGCGATGGCCGAAGATGCGGCCCGCATGTACGAGCAGGTCGCCACGATCAACACGGGCTACCTCGACGGCCAGCATCCGTTCCCGCAGCGGACCCACCTGTCCGTGCTCTTCGCCACCTTCCAACTGGAGCTCTTCGACCTGATGATCAGGTGGGTGGACTTCGCCAAGGCCGAGATCGCTACGTGGCCGACCACCGAGGGCCTCGGCATGACCGAAGGAACCGTCGCCATCCTCAACAACATCAAGCAACGTCGGTCCGTGCTCGAAGGACCGATGAACGTTGGCGCAACAGCGACGGGGCGGGAGCGGGGCCTGGCCTGACAAGATCGACGGCGTCGCCGAGGGTCTGAGTCAGGTCGTCGGGTGGCGAGACCGAACCAGCGACCGCCACTGCCGCGTCTGCGCACCGTGGACGTGGGGCGTACCCGATCGGTCAGAATCGACCGCCGTCGACCAGGAAGTGTTGTGCGGTGCATGCCGCACCGTCGTCGGCGGCGAGGAAGAGGACCATCTGCGCGAACTCGACGGGGGTGATCCGTCGTTTGATGGCCTGATCCCGCATCGTCTGGGCTTCTCCCTCCGGTGTCCACCACTTCGCGAGCTGTCGTTCCGTCGCCACCCAGCCCGGCATCACCGTGTTCACCCGCACGCCGTGGGGGCCGAACGTGCGGGCCATCGTGCGCGTGATGCCTTCGACAGCTGACTTTGCGATCGCATAGCCGGGAAACATGTCCTCCTGCATCAGGTAGCTGCTGGAGCCGATGTTGATGATCGAGCCGCTGTCCGGTCTCGATCATCTGCGGCGCAAGCGCCTGGATGGCGAAGAAGTAGTGACGCAGATTCGTGTTGATCCGATCGTCGAAGTATTCGGGTGTCATGTCGCGCCAGTCGTGTCGATCGTCGCTGGCGGCATTGTTGACGAGCACGTCGATACCGCCCATCGTTTCGATCGCGAACGCGCAGGCCTGCTGCAGCGCCGAGATGTCCAACAGGTCGACGTCCGCGAACCGAGGTGCATGTGTGGCCCCCCGGTCGACGCAGCGGGTCACCGTTGCCGCTGCGGCGTCGACGTCCCTGTCGACGAAGAACACCCGGGACCCTTGCCGAGCGAATTCTTCGACCATTGCGCTGCCGATCCCCGACGCGCCGCCCGTGAGGAAGACACCGCGGTCGGCGAGCGATGGGTAGGTGGCGTACTGGGTCATGGGAACGCGTGGAGCTTATGTTGCTCGCTCGTTTCGCCGGGCGTCAGTGGTCGACGCCATCGCCGACGGCTCGAACACGCGTTGCGGCGGTGAGTGCCGCGCCACCTGCGATCAGCAAGCCGCCGATGGTCAGGATCAGCGACATCGAGGTGCCGGTCGCAGGAAGGGTCCTGGGCGTCGCCGACGCCACAACGACCGCAGCAGGTGCCGGGGTGGACGCTTCCGGAAGCACCGGCGCCGGCTCTGCCGGTGCCGAGGGAGGTTGGCTCTCCTGGTCGGTCGGCGGAACCACGATGGCGAGTTGGTGCATCTCGACCGTGTGTTCGCAGTAGAACACGTGGTCGCCGGCACCGCCATCGTGTCCGCTCTCATCGGTGCCTTCGGCAAGATGGCTGCCGCCGCTGTGGCCGTCGCCTCCTCGCGGGCAGAGGTCCCGAGCGGAGTACGGCCCGCCGTTCGCATTGACGACGTCCCATCCGTCCGGTGCATCGGACACGATCACGGTGTACCTCGCCGTTGGCCGGGCCGGAACCACCATGCCATCGTCGATGGCGGCGTGGCCGCCACGATTCGAGAACGTGCACACGAGTTCAGTGCTGCTGTCGGGGTACGTGCAGATGGCCGTTGTCGGCTTGCCGGACCCGGTCGTGCTGTTGGCCGCCAGTTCGAACGCCGTTCGCCATGCTGGCAACAGTTCGACGATGGGATCACCAGCGGCGGTGTACCAGAGCACGGCGAACGTCATTCGGTACGGATTGCCTGTTTGGCTGCCGCCCTCGTGGCTGTCGCTGCCGCCGCCCCCGTGCGTATCGCTGCTGCCGCCTTCGTGGCTGTCGCTGCTGCCGCCCCCGTGCGTATCGCTGCTGCCGCCTTCGTGGCTGTCGCTGCCGCCGCCCCCGTGCGTATCGCTGCTGCCGCCTTCGTGGCTGTCGCTGCTGCCGCCTTCGTGCCCGTCGCTGCCGCCGCCCTCGTGGGTATCGCTACCAGCACCGTGTTGGGGTTCCTCCGGCTCACTCGCTTCCTCGTGACCGTCGGCCGGCGCGACGACTCTGTCGACGACCGGGTCTCGGTCGGTCAGCAGCGGCGCGTCCATCTCGGCCTCGGTGGCGGCGGTCCCATCCGCCTCGCTGGGTGTCGGCTCGTCGGCCGGGGCTTGGGCGTCGTCCAACGGTGGATCGGATCCGGGACCATGAAGCTCGGGGGAGGCCTCGACCAGCAGTTCGATCACCACGGTGTCGTCGAACGTGGCCGGGCTCTCCAACACGGGACTGTCGCTCGGGGGGTCGGCGGCGCCCGGTTCCTCGGCTGACGCTGCTGCCGAGGAGACGAGTCCCGACCCGACGATCACGGCCGCCGTCGCGGCGAGTCGGATCCAGCGGTTTCCAGAGGTCTGCATCTCACACCTCGCTCTCGAGTTCGGCCCATCTCGGGCCGAGCGGTTCATCTCGCAGGTGAGACGGTGTCCCGCATCGCAGGCGAGGCGAGGCACGCAACTTCCTGCCCTTTGACCTTCCTCCGATCGGCGGCGACCCGACAGGGTCCAAAGACCGCCGCTCGGCCCCCGGCTCGACGCCATGGCGGGGCGAGGGATCGCTCGGTGAACGACGCGAATCGGGTGGGGGTTCGGGGAGCCGGGCGTGTACGATACCCGACCAATCCGATCGGATTTATCGAGAGATCACCGATGACACTGCTGGAAGTACCGCACACCACCCGCGAGCCGTCGGACGCGCCGTTGCCCGGCGTGATCGAGCCACGGTTCTGGACGGGCACGCCGTGGTTGTCGCGTGATCGATACATCATCGACTGTGCCGGACTCGCCGTCGACGACGACGCCCTCTCGCCGGATGGCGAACTTGCCCGCCGGATGCAGGCCACGTTCGACGAGACCGGGTTCGTGCTCGTGACCAACACCGGCCTGATCGATCCATCGGCGATGCGATCGGTGGCCAAGCTCGTCCTGAGCGAGGAGATGGAGTACGAGGGGGGAGCGAACCCGCGACGGCGCATCGCCCCGAACGTGTACGAGGTCGGCGCACCCCTCGGCGCCTGGCTGCACTACCACCACGAGATGGCCTACGTCGGGCGGAGCACCGCAGCGATCGGGTTCCTCGGTCTCCACGCGCTTCCGGCCGGCCGCGGTCGGACGTTCGTGTCCGACAGCGTCGCGGCAACCAACACCCTGCTTGCCTCGCCGTTCGGGCAGAAGCTGCAGCGGCTCGGCCTCGCCTACCACCGCAACCTCACCGATCGTCGAGCATTCGCAGGTCGGGTCGAATACGGCGTCTACAACCACTGGCAGCAGTCGTTCGACACCGACGATCCCGCCGTTGCGGTCGAGCGGGCCCATGCAGCCGGTCTCGAAACCGAATGGGGGCCCGCCGGCATGTTGCGGACCCGTTACCTCGCTCCAGCGTTCGAGTACTTCGCGGGTCTCGACCGCAATGTGCTCTACTCCAGCGTCGCCGACCATGGCATGTGGTTCGACACCTGGCCACTCGTGCAGCACCTTCCCTACGGGGACCGGCCGCTCGACCTCACCTTCGGCGACGGCACGGCGTTCACCCGCGACGAGCTCCAGCAGTTCGTCGATGTCTACGACGCCGTCGGCACGCCGATCGACTGGAATGTCGGCGACGTCGCGGTCATCTGCAACTACCGCTTCGCTCACGGCCGACCCGGAATTGAACTCGCCGCGGGAGAGCATCGCGAGCTGGGCGTCGTGCTCGGCGCCCAGTTCGATCGGATCGGTGTCCTTCCCGATCGTTGGTGATCATCCAGCGGAGGTCGTGGTGGCGAGGTCCTCGACGGCCGAACGTTCACGACGGTCCAGGTCGTGTCACTAGGATGCGCGAAAGCGAGCCGGGGGGTCGAGTTGAACGAATCGGGATTGGTGACCGTCCTCTTCACCGACGTCGTCGGCTCGACCGAGATCAACTCGGCGATCGGTGACCACGCCGCCGACGAGCTCCGTCGGCTGCACTTCGAGGACCTGAGCGACGCGATCCAGGCCACGAACGGGACGCTCGTCAAGACGATCGGCGATGCGGTGATGGCCTCGTACGCAGGGGCCGCCGACGCCTTGCACGGGGCGGTCGAGATGCAGCGAGCTGTCCACCGTCGCAACCGCCGGGCGGTCGGCCAGGACCTGCACATCCGCATCGGTGTGAGCGCCGGCGACGCCACGTTCGAGAACGACGACTGGTTCGGCACGCCCGTGGTCGAGGCGTCGCGGCTGTGCTCGGCGGCCGGGGCCGATCAGATCCTGATCAGCGACATCGTGGGGATACTCGCCGGCACCCGGGCCGATCACCCGATCATGTCGCAGGGAGTCCGCGAACTCAAGGGTCTCCCGGCGCCGATCGCCGTGTCCGAGGTCGAATGGCGCTCCGACGACGTCGACTCGGCGACCGTGCCGTTGCCGGGGTTCGTCGACACCAACCCCTCGTTCGCCTTCGCTGGTCGCTCGGAGCCCCTCGAGGCGCTCCGAACTGCCTGGAAGGAGGCGATCGAGGAGCGGTGCCAGGCGGTGTTGATCTCCGGCGAGCCGGGCGTCGGGAAGACCCGGCTGGTCACCGAGTTCGTTCGCACGGCCCACGACGACGGAGGTGTCGTGCTGTGGGGCCGCTGTGATCAGGAACTCGACGTGCCGTACCAGCCGTTTGCCGAAGCGTTGCGGCTGTTCGTCGCATCGATCACCGACGAGCGTCTGCACAGTGATCTCGGACCGTTCGCGGCAGAGCTGTCACTGCTCGTCCCTGAGCTGAGCAAACGGATTCCGGGTCTCACCATTCAGCCCGTCGGCGACCCGGATGCCGAGCGCCACCGTCTGTTCGAAGCCGTCGGAGCGGCCTTCTCGGCAATCGCGGGATCCGACTCGGTGGTCCTGGTGCTCGATGACATCCACTGGGCCGACAAGCCGTCGCTGCTCCTGCTGCGCTACCTGCTCAGGAGGGGCGAGCCCATCCGCTTGTTGATCCTCGGGACGTATCGAGACACCGACCTCGACAGATCCCATCCACTCGCTGACGTCTTGGCGGACCTCCGCAGAGAGCCCTGCGTCGAGCGGGTCGACCTGCTCGGACTCGGTCTCGACGAGATCACCACCTTCATGGAGTTGGCCGCCGGACACGATCTCGACGCGCCAGGACTCGAGCTGGCCAGGGCAGTCCACCGCGAGACGGAGGGGAACCCGTTCTTCTTGAGCGAGATGATCCGTCACCTCGCCGAGTCCGGCTACATCGTGCAGCGCGACGGTCATTGGGTGAGCGACTACTCGCTCGACGAGGTTGGCATCCCCGAGGGGATCCGCGAGGTCATCGGCCGCCGGTTGTCGGCTCTCTCGAGCACCGTCAACGACACGCTGACCATCGCCGCGGTGATCGGGCCCGAGTTCGACATCACCACGGTCGAGGGTGCCGGAGGACCATCCGGAGACGAGCTGTTCGATGCGCTCGACGACGCCGTTCGAGCGTCGGTGATCCGAGAGGTGGCCGGTACCTACGGGCGCTATGCGTTCTCGCACGCGCTGGTTCGCTCGACGCTCTACGAGGAGCTCTCGACGAACCGGCGGGTGCGGTTGCACTGGAAGGTGGGGGAGGCGATCGCGGCACGCCGCGGCAGCCACGACGACTACGTCGACCAGCTCGCGCACCACTTCGCCGAAGGTGCCATGGCAGGCGATCCGATGATCGCTGTCGAACACTGCGTGCGTGCCGCGGAACGGGCGGTGGGCGATCTCGCGTTCGAAGCTGCAGCGCGGTCGTACGAACGAGCGCTCGGCGCGTTGGAACTGGTCGCCGAGCCCGAACTGGCGATCCGGGCCGACATCGAGATCGCGCGGGCGGGCACGCTTCGCGACGCCGGAGATGAGGCCTACCGAGAAGCCGCGTTCGCGGGGGCGGCGACGGCTCGCCGGCTGGGCGATCCGGTGCGCCTCGCGTCGGCAGCCATCGCGATGGACGCGATGAACGCGCCACCGCCATCCGGAAAGGTCGACACCGCGATGGTCGACTTGATCCGGGAGGCGCTCGCCGAACTCGACGACGGGCCGTCGGTCGAGCGGGCGATGCTCCTCGGAATGCTCGCGGCTCGGCTGTACTGGACCCCGCACCGCGAGGAGCGGGTCGCCGCCGGCATCGAGGCGCTGGAGATGTCCCGTCAGCTCGGCGACGCTCGCAGCATGTCTCGTGTGCTCGCTCGGAGCTGGGCCTTCCTCGATGCGTCGAAGCCGAACGCTCGCGAGGTCGCCGAGTATGCACGCGAGACGATCGTGCACGCAGAACCGGGAACCGCTGAGTACATGGCGGCGCTCGACAACCTCAGCTCGTTTGCCGCGGTCGAGGGCGACACCGATGCAGCACTCGCGTACCTCGAGCAGTTCACGGCGATGGCAACCGGGGCCAGGTTGTCCGGAGCGATCTTTCGCGCGATGACGACGTCGGCGTTCCTTGCGGTTCACGTCGGTGAGATCGAACGTGCCGAGCGCGAGGTGACCGAGCTGCTCGAGTACGGAAACCAGCATGCGCTCCAATCGCAGGCGATCGCCACCTATGGCGGGATCATCTACAACATCCGCCGTGCGCAAGGGCGAGGCGCCGAACTGCTACCGCTGCTCGAAGGGCTCGTCGAGTCGCAGCCGACCCAGCCGGTCTGGCGGATCGCGTTGGCCGGAGCATGCTATTTCGCCGGGCGCAAGGACGAGTTGCGCGAACAGGTGCAATGGCTCACCGCCGACCGGTGCGTGCGTGTCCCGATCGACTTGGAGTATCCCGTCACTCTCTCCGGGCTCGCCAGGCTTGCGCCGTATGCCAACCTCGACACCGAGACGAGTGAGTTCCTGTACCGGACGCTCAGTCCGTTCGCGGGACTCATGAACTACACGGGGACGAGCATCGCCGACGCGAGCGACATCGGTCTGGCCTGTGTGGCCGATCACCTCGGCTGGTTCGACGTCGCCGACGGTCACTTTCGCGACGCGATCGCGATCGCCGATCGGGCCCGAGCAGTCCCGTACGGAGCGCACTACCGATACGAGTGGGCGCGTGCGCTCGTCGATCGCGGTGAGCCCGAGCGGGCGAAGCCGCTGCTCGCCGAGGTCGCCGAGATCACCGAGGGTCGCGACATGCACGGCCCCGACGGTTACGCAACCTGGTCCACGGAGCTGCTGGCCCGCATCTCCTAGGACCCAGCGATCTTCTCAGCCCAGGCGCCGGAGTTCCGCGTTCCGCACGTAGGTCGTCGCAACCACGGCGAAGCCGATCGCCGCTGCGACGCTGATCGCATTGCCGGTCCCGATCTTCGACGCGACGATGCCGAGCACCAAGGCGCCGAAGGGCATCAGCCCGATGTTCACCAGCGTGTACAGCCCCATCACCCGTCCCATCAAGGACTGCGGCGTATTGGCCTGGACCAACCCCTGGTTCATGTTGATGAAGAATCCGCCGGCGAGGCCCATCACGAACGAGAGCACCAGGACCTGCCAGAACGCGGTGGTGCGCCCGATGAGGAACGTGATCGCCGTCCCGCACATCATCGCCCGCTGGAAGATCGCGCCCTTGTTCTTCATGTCGCCCTTGCGCATCACGACGAACGACGTGATTGCGATACCGATCCCCATCAGGGCGAGTGGCAGTGCGGCCTGGCCCGCATCCTGGCCGAGTTCGCCTTTCACGTGGGCCTGGAGCGTCACCATGATCGACGGGTTGATGGTCAGGCTTGCCGTCAAGAGCAGTCCGAAGAGCGTCTTCAGGTGGGGGTCGTCGAGCACGTGGCGCAGTGCGGTGCGAGTCTCGTCGAGGACGGAACGGCGTTCGCGGACCTCGTCGTGCGGCTGGCACCTCGAGTCGGAGCAGGAACAGCACGCCCACGAACATCAGGATCGCCTGGAACCAGAACGCGCCCTCGAACCCGAACTGGTCGCCGACGAGCTTCGCCAGGACCGGCCCGAGGATCATCGAGAGCGTGATCGCGATCGCGTTCAGCGCGATCGCTCCGAAGAGCTGGTCCCTCGCGACCAGCATCGGGATCAGCGCCGACCTGACCGGCGAGCCGATTGCTGCGGCGGAACCGGCCAGCAGCGTCGACAGGATCACCCAGGCGAGGTTGACGGCTCCCGTTCCCACGATGATCGCCGTGGCGGCCATCACCGTGCCGCCGGCGACCTGGGTGATGATCAGCATCTTGCGGCGGTCCCAGCGGTCGGCCCACGCGCCGGCCTGCAAGACGAGGAGCGCTGCCGGGAGACCGAGTGTGAACACGACGAGACCCTGGACGCTCTCGCTGCGCGACAGGCCGTCGAGCACCAGCCATCCGAACACGAACCGCTGGGCATTGGTGACCAGGAAGAACGCGACATTGTTGAACCACAGGTTCCTGTACGCGCTGACCGACAGCGGATTGGCCGGACGCAGCGTGGCGCCTGCTGCACGCTCGGCGGTGGTCATCGAGCGAGCATTGCAGCGTGGTGTCGTCGGGATCGGACCGGACGGAAGTGGCCCGTGTCCGCCCTGGCGTTCCCGTATCGTCGAGCGACGGCGGTCAGGCGGACTCGCGAGCGAGAGCGGCGAGTCGGCGCAGACGGCGCATCGGGTCGTGACGTGGCGTCAGGGAGATGTCGTGATGTCGACCACCACGGCGGCGTGGTCGCTCGGCCACACCTCGCTGCCGTCGACGTCGACCGGCCCGCGGCCGACGAGCGTCGCCGACATCGGGTTGCCGATCGGTTTGGGGCGCGGCCACGACACCAGCACGTAGTCGATGCGACGGTTCGGCCATGCGGTGTCGACCGAGTAGGGGTTCTCCCGTCGCCACGTCGGACCCGGCCCGTCGCCGACCTGCTCCCAGGCATCGGAGAACACGATCCCGTCGACGCCCGGGTCGCGTCCGGTCAACAAGCGGACCTCGGCACTGTCGGACACAGCGTTCAGATCGGCGCCGACGATCACGGGCAGGTCCTGCGTCGGGTCCCCGCGCCACGCCGACGCAAGTTCGAGCAGGCGGCGGCACTGCGCCTGACGCGCCAACGAGTCGTCGAACCGATGGTCGAGATGCGTCGACGCGATCGGCCAGGCACCCCATGGCGTCGCCACCGTGGCCGCGACCACCCGACGATGGCTCGGTGACCCGTCGGCGCCCGGCAGTGCCTGGTCGGCCAGCTGGACGACCGGCCATCGCGACAGCACGACGTTCGCGAATCCGACGTCGGCTCGACCGATCGGTGTGGTGCTCACGCCGTGGAAGCCGAACTCCTCCGCGAGAAGCGCCACCATCGAGCTCCCGTCCGTCGCTGCCCACGCTTCCTGCAGGCACAACACGTCCGGGTCGGCCGCGCGGATCGTCTCCACGATGGCGTGGTGTCGTGATTGCCACGGTCCGAAACGCCACCACAGGTTCCACGTCATCACGCGCAGCGTCATGACGTCATCTTGGTGGATCGAGACCTCGGTGGGCGGCAGCCGCCCGCCCGACCATCGTCAGCCGTACAGCGGCGGAAGTCGCTCGGACCAGGGTGCAGCGGTCTCCAGCTGGGCAGCCAGCCGGATCAGCAGTGCTTCGTCGTCGATCGGTCCGCCGAACTGCACCCCGACCGGAAGGTCGCTCTCGCTCCAGTGCAGCGGGAGCGAGACCGCCGGCTGGCCGCTGACGTTGAACTGGGCGGTGAACTGGAGGATGCTCGTGAGCCGTTCGGTCCCGAGTTCCGGATCGCTCAGCCATCCGATCGGCGGTGGTGGCACGGCGATCACCGGGCTGACGAGCACGTCGAAGTCGTCCCACCAGGCCTGGAGCCGTCGCGACCAGGCATGCACCCAATTGACCGAGGTGATGTAGTCAGCGCCGGAGACGGCCTGTCCGATCGACCCCATGACCCAGTTGCTCGCCTCGACGTCTTCCTCGACGATCGGGCGGCCGATCGCCTGGCCCATGTTGACGAAGTCGACCGCGGTCGCCACCGCCACGATGGTGACGAAGTGGCGTGAGAACTCCTCGTCGAAGAACGCGTCGGGCTGGGCGACCTCGACGTCGTGGCCGAGCGATTCGAGCAGCGAGCCGGTCGCCTCGACTGCGGCGACGCACTCGGGATCGGTCTGCACGCCGGCATGCGACGGGGCGAGCCCGATGCGCAGGCGACCGGGGTCGACGCCCACCTCGTCGGCGAAGGGGCGCGTGGGCGGGACGGCGACGTAGGGGTCGCCGGTGTGGCGCCCGGACATCACGTCGAGCATCGCGGCGGTGTCGCGCACCGAACGCGACACCACACCGTCGGTGGTGGCGCCCGCCCACCCCTCACCGGTCTTCGGGCCCTGTGAGATGCGGCCCCGGCTCGGCTTGAGGCCGACCAGGCCGCATTCGCTCGCCGGCACCCGGATCGATCCGCCGCCGTCGCTCGCATGCGCGATCGGGACCATCCCTGCAGCGACCGCAGCGGCGGAGCCGCCCGACGAGCCGCCGGTGGAGTGGTCGGGATTCCAGGGGTTACGGCTCGGGCCGAAAGCCTCGGGTTCGGTGGTGATCGTGCCGCCGAGCTCGGGGGTGTTCGTGCGCCCGAGCGTGACGAATCCCGCACCACGAATCGATTCATAGAGGTACGAGTCCTGTGTTGCGCGAACGCCGGCCTCCTTGAGCACACGGTTGCCGAGCGTGTGCGGCTCGCCTGCCATCTCGCACCCGAGGTCCTTCACGAGGAACGGGACTCCTCGGAATGGTCCGTCCGGCAGCACGGCGCGTGCCTCGGCACGGGCGGCTTCGAACCGTTCGTGGATGACTGCGTTGATCGTCGGGTCGAGTCGTTCGACTCGCGCGATGGCATCGTCGACCAGTTCGGCGGGCGACGCTTGTCCAGACCGGACGAGGGTGGCGAGTTCGGTTGCGTCGGGAAGCGGGGTCGTCACGGCGGCCTCAGTCGGTGTGGACGATCAGGACCGAACGGTTGGCGTGGTGAGCACAGCGACTCGACACGCTGCCGAGCAGGAACCGTCGCGCTCCCTGCATCCCGCGGCTGCCGACCACCAGCAGATCGGCGTCGAGGTCGTCGCACAACGACAGCAATGCGTCGGCCGGTTCTCCGGACAGCTGATGCGTCGTCACCTCGACGCCGGCGTCCGAAGCGAGCGCGGCCGCCGACTCGAGCGCAGCCTGCGTCGCATGGTTGGTCGCGTCGTTCCATTCCGCCGAGGCGATCACCATGTCGGGAGCCACCACCATCGGAATCGACGGGGTGGCCATCCCGATGTGGAGCCGAGCGCCCGTCGCTGCCGCCAGCGACACAGCGTGTTCGACCGCCTTGCCTGCAGTGGCGGAACCATCGGTTCCCACCACGATCGTCTCGTACATGTCGCCCCCCGGTCGTCGAATCGTTCGTCGGCACCGTAGCAACCCTGGCCGGCGTCACGCCGTGCCGGACCCGCCGTGACGTTCAGCGGGCGTGATCGCCGAATCGGTATTCGTGCGTGAGGTAGTCGAGCCGGCGCCGAAGGTCGTCGTCGAGTGCGGCGTCGAGTGCTGCAACCGATGCGGCCAACTGTTCGGGCCGTGACGCTCCGATGATCGGCGCAGTGATCACCGGGTTGGCCAGTACCCAACGGATCGCCAGCGTGGCCATCGGGATGCCGGCGTCCTCGGCGATCTGTTGGAAGTCGGCAACGGTGGCGAACATTGCGTCTTGCCAATAGCGCTCCTGGTAGCGCATGCCCGCATGGCCGAGGGTGAATCGGGTTCCCTCCGTCGGCGCGCCGGGGCGGTGCTTGCCCGTGAGCAGACCGCCGGCGAGCGGGTTGTACGGGATCACGGCGATTCGTTCGTCGGCGCAGAGCGGGAACAACTCGCGCTCGTTCTCGCGGAAGAGGAGGTTGTAGCGGGGTTGCACGCTCTCGAACCGGCTGACACGCAGGACTTCGCTGCGCCCGATCGACCGCGCGAGTTGATAGGCGAGCGTGTTCGAACAGCCGATGTAGCGCACCTTGCCCGAGTGCACGAGGTCGTCCATCGCCTGCAACGTTTCGTCGATCGGCGTGACCGGATCCCACGAGTGCACCTGGTAGAGGTCGATGTGGTCGGTGCGCAACCGGCGCAGGGAGTCCTCGACGGCGCGCATGATGTTCTGGCGGCTGTTGCCCGCATCCCATGGCATCGGCCCGGTCGGGAAATGGCACTTGGTGGCCACGATGAACCGATCGCGCTTTCCCTTCATCCAGGTGCCGATCAGCTCCTCGGTGCGCCCGAAGCGTTCGGGCGGCGCCCCGTTGGGGTAGACGTCGGCTGTGTCGAAGAAGGTGATGCCCGCCTCTGCTGCTGTGTCCATCACAGCGAACGATGTGTCGTCGTCGCTCTGGTAGCCGAACGTCATCGTGCCGAGGCACAGCCGCGACACCTTCAGGCCGGTTCTGCCGAACTGCACGTGCTCCATCGCTGCAACGTAGATGAACGCGACGCACCGTTCGACGGTCGGGACCGATCAGTCGAGCAAGATGTCGCGCAACGACTGCGCCACGAGTGCGGCCCCAGCGGCGCTGTTGATCACCGTGTAGTGGTTGAGCCCGTGTGCCTCGACCCAGCGATGACGCTCATATCGGGCGCGGACGTCGTCGGTGATGAACGGGGGAGGACCGCCCAGGATGCCGAACTCGGCTCGGATGATCGTGGTCGCCTGCTGACGCCGATCGAGCAGCGTGCGCACTCGGGCGTCCGTCAGCATGTCGCGTCCGTCGGCGCGCACGGCCGCTTCGTCGACCGCCGCCCGGAACCCTCCGTCGACCTCGATCAGGTCGGCGAGCAGATTGCGTTCGAGGTCAGGGCTGATGCCCTCGCTGAACGCCGGATGGCCCGCCCACATCGCGTGGTAGGACACCCGGTCCGGCCAGAGGGTGAGAATCCGCTCGATGCCGGGACCGAACATGCGGTCGAGGGCCGCGTCGACGTCACCGTCGACCGGAGGTGCCAGTGGGGTGCCTCCGTCGACGAGCAGGATGTCGGTCACCAGTTCGGGACGCAGTTCCGCGACCATCTCGACCACGAACGCGCCCATCGAGTGACCGAGCAACAGCAGCGGCCCGCCCAACTGCTCGATGATCGACGCGATGTCTGCCGCGTGTCGTTCGATGCCGTAGGGCCCTGGCGCCTCGTAGCTCCGTCCGCGGCCGCGTAGGTCGACGGCGACGAGATCGGCGGCGCCGGCGAGATGATGGGCCAAGGGATCCCAGGCCCAGGCGTTCGAGGTGATGCCGTGGACGGCGACCACGGTCGGGGCGCCGATGAGCCCGGTCCAACGCAGTGCGCCGAGGGTCGTGCCGCCGACGTCGTAGTCGAGGAATTCAGCTCGCTGCGCCATCGCCCGCCCGATCAGCACTCAGCGTGGTCTCGCGGCACGCTGCGTCGATGTTCATCACCGGAGCGTACAACCCCGAGGGTCGCGTGGTATCGCGACCGCTGCCGGGCCGGGTCAGCGTGGTTCGCGAGGCAGCCCGAGAACCCGCTCGCCGAGGATGTTGCGCATGATGTTCGACGTGCCGCCCATGATCGTGTAGCCGGGGGCGTAGACGAGGCCCCGGGTCACCTCGTCCCAGACCATGGCATCGGCACCGAACGTCGCGGCCACGAACTCGGCCACCCTGATCTCATGCTCGGTACAGAAGCACTTGGTCGCCGCCGAGAACCCCGCCGGCGCCTGGCGCAACACTTCGCGCGTCACCAGGATCCGTCCGATGCGATATCGCGACTCGATCGCTGCGATCTCCTGGCGCACGCGTGGGTCGCTGCGGTCGGCGCGTTCGAGTGCGAGCAGGTACAGGGCCTGGTTCGACACGAGGCGATCGATGCCGCCTCGTTCGTGTTCGAGTTGCGCCATGGTCTGCTTGAAGGCGTTGCCCTCGACGCCAACGAGGTTGGCAACCGGCACCCGGACGTCGCTGAACCACACTTCGCAGAAGTGGCGATTCGTGGTCATGTCGGTGATCGGACGGACCTCGATGCCCGGGGTGTCCATCGGGACGATCACTTCGCTGATGCCCTTGTGAGGTGGGCCCTCGGCGTCGGTGCGGCAGATCAGATAGCAGTAGTCGGCGAGTTCACCGAAGCTGGTCCAGATCTTCTGGCCGTTGATCACGAAGTCGTCGCCATCGCGAACGGCGCTGGTGGTGAGCGACGCGAGGTCGGAGCCGGAATCGGGCTCGGACATGCCGATGCACCACGTGGTCTCGCCCGACAGGATTCCGGGCAGGAACTCGGCCTGCTGGTCGGCGGTGCCGTAGTGGATCAGGGTCGGACCCATCTGCCGATCGGCGAACCACATCGCGGCGATCGGAGCTCCGGCGGCGATCAACTCCTCGCCGACGATCAAGCGGTTGATCGCAGGCTGGCCTCCGCCGCCGAACTCGGTCGGCCACGTCATGCCGATCCACCCGTGCGCGGCCATCTCCTTCGCGAAGTCCTTCGAGAAGCCGTTGATCCACGAGTCGTTGTGGCGTCCGTACCGTTCGACCGCCTCGGTTGCCACTTTGCGAGCATGGTCTCGAAGGGCGATCTGCTCGGGGGTCCAGTCGAAGTCCATCTCCATCGACATTAGAGGCTGCGGGCCCGAACGCTTCGGTGGAGCCCGTTCTTCGCGGCACCGGTCCTCCCGGGGACGGGGCCGGGGAGCACCGAGGGTGGCCGGACGCTTGGGTGGCGACCGTTCCTGTGCGGCATGGGAGCGGCGTTGCTACAGTGCAGACAAGTTGTAGACAAGTCGACCCCCAGCGAGCAGGTACCTCCCATGAGCGAGAACACGTCCACCATCATCTACACCTTCACCGACGAGGCCCCGGCGTTGGCGACGTACTCGTTCCTGCCGATCATCGAGGCGTTCGCCGGTGTCGCCGGAGTCGACGTCGAGACCCGTGACATCTCGCTCGCCGGGCGCATCATCGCCACCTTCCCCGAACGGTTGACCGACGAGCAGCGCATCGGCGACGCGCTCGCCGAACTGGGGGACTTGGCGTTGACCCCGGAAGCGAACATCATCAAGCTGCCCAACATCTCCGCTTCCGTACCGCAGATGAAGGCAGCGATCGCCGAGCTCCAGGCGAAGGGCTACGACATCCCGAACTACCCCGACGAGCCCTCGACGCCCGAGGAGGTCGAGGTGCGCGACCGCTACGGCACGGTGATGGGCTCAGCGGTGAACCCGGTGCTTCGTCAGGGGAACTCCGACCGTCGCGCTCCCAAAGCGGTCAAGGACTACGCCAAGTCGCATCCGCACTCGATGGGGGCCTGGTCGACCGACTCGAAGACCCATGTCGCCACGATGGGCGATCGCGACTTCCGCTCGAACGAACAGTCGGTCACGGTCGCCGCCGACGGTGCGGTCCGCATCGAGCACGTCGGCTCCGACGGCGCCATCACCGTACTCAAGGAGTCGGTGCCGGTGCTCGCCGGCGAAGTGATCGACTCGACCGCAATGGACGTCGCCGCGCTGCGCTCCTTTCTCGCCGAGCAGATCAGCGACGCCAAGCAACAGGGCGTGCTGTTCTCGATCCACCTCAAGGCCACGATGATGAAGGTCTCCGACCCGATCATCTTCGGTCACGCCGTCGAGGTCTTCTTCGCCGACGTCTTCGCCAAGCACGGCGACGTCATCGCCGCAGCTGGCGGCGACCCGCGCAACGGTTGGGCCAGCGTGCTGAGCGCTGTCGAGACGCTCCCAGCCGACCAGCGCGCAGCGATCGAGGCCGACATTGCAGCGGCCTACGAGAACGGCCCCGCCGTGGCGATGGTCGACTCCGACAAGGGCATCACCAACCTCCACGTGCCGAGCGACGTGATCGTCGACGCGTCGATGCCCGCCATGATCCGTACGTCGGGGCAGATGTGGAACGCAGACGGCGAGCAGCAGGATGCCAAGGCGGTCATCCCCGACAGCAGCTATGCCGGCGTGTACCAGACCGTCATCGAGGACTGCATCGTGAACGGCGCCTTCGATCCGTCCACGATGGGGAGCGTCCCCAACGTCGGCTTGATGGCGCAGAAGGCCGAGGAGTACGGCAGTCACGACAAGACGTTCGAAGCGCCCGCCGCCGGCACGATCCGCGTCGTCGACGCCGCATCCGGCGCGACGTTGATGGAGCAGAGCGTCCAGACCGGCGACATCTTCCGGATGTGTCAGGTCAAGGACGAGCCGATCCGCGACTGGGTGCGCCTCGCCGTCGATCGGGCTCGGGCAACGGGCGCGCCGGCGGTGTTCTGGCTCGACTCGACCCGCGCCCACGACGCCCAGCTGATCGCCAAGGTGAACCAGTACCTGGGCGACCACGAACTCGCCGGCGTCGAGATCGAGATCCTCGCCCCAGCGACCGCCACCCAGTTCTCGATCGACCGGGCCCGGCAGGGCCTCGACACGATCTCGGTCACCGGCAACGTGCTGCGTGACTACCTGACCGACCTCTTTCCGATCCTCGAGCTGGGCACGAGCGCCAAGATGCTCTCGATCGTGCCGTTGCTCAACGGTGGTGGCCTGTTCGAGACCGGCGCCGGCGGGTCAGCACCCAAGCATGTGCAGCAGCTGGTCAAGGAGAACTATCTCCGCTGGGACTCGCTCGGCGAGTTCCTGGCGCTGGCCGTCTCGTTCGAGCACCTCGCCAACGTCACCGGAAACGCTCGGGCCCAGATCCTCGCCGACACGCTCGACACGGCGACGGGCCAGCTACTCGAGAACGGCAAGTCGCCGGCGCGGCGTCTCGGCCAGATCGACAACCGCGGCAGCCATTTCTACATCGCGCTCTACTGGGCGCAGGCGCTGGCCGCACAAACCGACGACGCCGAGCTGGCGGCACGGTTCGCGCCGATCGCCGCCGAGCTGTCTGCCAACGAGCAGACGATCGTCGACGAACTGCTCGGCGTACAGGGTCACCCCGCCGACATCGGCGGGTACTACGCCCCCGATGCCGCCAAGGCCATCGCCGTGATGCGCCCAAGCCCGACTTTCAACGCCGCCATCGACGCCATCTGAGAGCGATCCGGGGGTCCTGACCCCCGGTGCGATCAGCGGTTGACGATGGGGACGTAGTTGCGCTCGTCGGGGCCGTCGTACCACTGGCGCGGTCGGGAGATCTTCTGCGCTGGGTCGTTGAGGAGTTCCTGCCAGTGCGCCAGCCAGCCCGACATGCGCGGGATCGCGAACAGCACGGTGAACATCTCGACCGGGAACCCCATCGCCTGGTAGATCAGACCCGAGTAGAAGTCGACGTTCGGGTAGAGCTTGCGGTCGATGAAGTACGAATCGGACAGCGCGACGTCCTCGAGTTTCAGTGCGATGTCGAGCAGCGGATTCTTGCCGGTCACCTCGAACACGTCGTACGCGGCCTGCTTGATGATGCGGGCCCGCGGGTCGTAGTTCTTGTAGACGCGGTGACCGAAGCCCATCAGGCGACCTTCGCCGGCCTTGACCGCGTCGACGAACGCAGGAACGTTGTCGACCGAGCCGATCTCGGTGAGCATCCGCACGACCGCCTCGTTGGCGCCGCCATGGAGCGGGCCGTACAACGCTGCCGCGGCGCCTGCTGCCGACGAATAGGGATCGGCGTGGCTCGACCCGATCACGCGCATTGCCGTGGTTCCGCAGTTCTGCTCGTGGTCGGCGTGGAGGATGAACAGCACCTCCATCGCTCGCTCGAGTACCGGATCCACCTCGTAGTCGCCGATCTTCCACATCATGTTGAGGAAGTTGGCCGGGTACGACAGGTCGTTGCTCGGAGCGTTGAACGGCAGACCGACCGAGAAGCGGTAGCACATCGCGGCGATGGTGGGTGCCTTCGCGATGAGGCGGAGAATCTGGCGGTCACGCTGCGAGGGGTCGTCGATGTCCTTGGCGCCTTCGTAGAACGTGCCGAGTGCGGCGACGGCCGAGGTGAACATGCCCATCGGGTGCGCGTTGTAGTGGAACCCGTCGACGAAACGCTTGCGCATGTTCTCGTGGATGAACGTGTGGTGGGTCACGTCGTGCACCCAGAGTTCGAGCTGTTCCTTGGTGGGCAGTTCGCCGTTCAGCAGCAGGTAGGCGACCTCGAGGTAGCTCGAGTGCTCGGCGAGCTGTTCGATCGGGTAGCCCCCGTAGCGCAGGATGCCGGCGTCGCCGTCGAGGTAGGTGATGGCGGACTTGCACGACGCGGTCGACAAGAACGCGGGGTCATAGCAGTACAGCGACGGGTCGAGATCGCGAAGCGCCGACGAGGGAAAGACCCCTCCTTCGATGGGAACGGTGACGGTCTTGCCGGTTCGGTCGTCGGTGATGGTGATGGTGTCGGGCACGTGGCTTCCTCTCGTGGCGCGAACTCAGGGGTCAGGCGATCGGAGGTTCCTCCCCGGCCGCGCTGTCACGTTAGTGCCGAATGGTCCGCGGCCCCGCAACGAAGTCGACGCGCCGTCACGTCGCGATCCCAGGAGGGTCAGAGCGGGCTGTTGCCGTGCTTGCGTCCGCCGAGCGCCTCTCGCTTGTCCTGGAGCACCTCGAGGGCGGCGGAGATCTCGGAGCGTGTGTCGGCCGGGTCGATCACGGCGTCGACGAGTCCACGTTCGGCGGCCACGTACGGATTGAGTAGACGTTCGGTGTAGTCGAGTTCGAACGCGGCGCGTTCCTCGGGCGTTGCCCGTCGCTGGAGGATCGCGGCGGCCTGGCCGGCGCCCATCACGGCGAGTTCGGCCCATGGCCAGGCCAGGCACAAGTCGTTGCCCATCGTCTTGGAGTCCATCACGATGTACGCGCCGCCGTAGCTCTTGCGCAGGATGACGCAGATCCGGGGCACGGTGGCGCGGGCGTATGCGTAGACGAGCTGTGCTCCGTGGCGGATCATCCCGCGCCATTCGAGATCTTTTCCCGGGTAGAACCCGGGGGTGTCGACGAGGGTGATGATCGGCAGGTTGAAGGCGTCGCACAGGGCAACGAATCGAGCCGCCTTCTGCGAGGCCGGAATGTCGAGCGTGCCGGCGAGGATCATCGGTTGATTGGCCACGATGCCGACGGGTCTCCCACCGATCGTGGCGAACGCCGTCACGACATTGGCCGCCCATCGATCGCGCAGTTCGAGCATCGAGCCATCGTCGACGATGGCGGCAGCCACCTTGCGAACGTCATAACTCCCGGTGGACGACGGGGGGATCAGGTTGCCGGCCTCGGGACACGGTCGATCTGGTGGATCGTCGGTGGGCGTCAGTGGTGGCTCGGAGTCGACGTGATCGGGGAGGTACGACAGCAGTTCGCTGACCATGTCGACCGCGGCGACTCGGTCAGCGACGACCGCAGTTGCGACGCCGGTGTACCGGGCATGGTGGGCCGCGCCGCCGAGTTCGTCGACGCCGATCGATACTCCGGTGAACTCCTCGACCATCGTCGGGCCGTTCACGAACGCATAGCTGCTCTCGGTCATCACCGTGAGGTCAGCGATCCCGAGCAAGAGCGCGGGTCCCGAGACGGCGGGTCCCGACACGATCACTGCGGTGGGCACCACGCCGGAACAGGCGGTCAACGCCGCTGCCACCCGGCCCCACGCGTGGAGTGCCGGCACGCCTTCGTTGATGTCCGCACCGGAGGTTGCCAGCACGAGCACCAACGGGATACGCCGACTCCGGGCCGCTTCGGCGGCGGCGACGAACTGTTCCGAGGTCGTGCTGTTCAGCCGGGTCGGCTCGTCGTCGGTTTCGAACTCGGCCCACACCACCTGGCGTCCATCGAGGTCGCGAATCGTGACGCGGACGTCGCTGGGGGTGAGCCGGGTGAGCGAGAGCTGAGTCGGAGCGACACCGTTCATCGGTGCGGACAGTAACGCGACGCCGAAGCGATCCGTGCCTGGGCGACCGGTGGCCCGTGGAGGCGACCCGGGATCAGCGATTGACCGGGATCGCAGCAGTGTCGATGTGGATGCCGTGCTGCAGTGCGCCGTGGGCCTTGGTCACCGATCGGAGGATCTCGAGCACGGCCATCGTCGGGGCACTCGCCGCAGGGCGACGACGTCGCGCGAACGCAACGACGCGCCGGGGAAGCTCGGGGACCGTGATGCGGTGGAACGTCCCCTCGAGCCAGTCCGGGACCGCGGTCGCCGGCACGATGGCGGCACCGAACCCGGCGAAGGCCAGCGAAGCGAGCAGGCGGACTCCGTCGACCTCGGCCTGCGCTCGAAGGGTGATGTCGGCGTTGGCGGCTGCCCGTTCGAGGACGCGTCGCAGGGCGGCGCCGGGCGGGGGGAGCAGCAAGGGGACCTCGTCGAGGTCGGCGAGCGGGATCTCGTCGCGCTCGGCGAGCGGATGACCGTCCGCGGCGAGCAGCAGGAGATCCTCGGCGAACAGCGGCTCGATGACCAGCTCGGGCTCGTCGACGGGCAGGTGGACGATTGCGCCGTTGAGCTGCCCCGTGAGGACGTTGGGGACGAGCGACGACGTGGCGCCCTCCTGGACGATCGCTCGCACGTTCGGATGTCGCGTCGCTGAGTTCGCCGAGAAAGGTCGGGATCAGCCAACGTGCCGTGGTGCCGATGACGCCGATGCGGGTCTGGCCCGACACCTCGGCGTGACGGCTCGACATGTCGGCCGCGATGTCGTCGATCTCGTTGAGCACCCGGCGGGCCCGCTCGACCACCCGGGCACCGTCGTCGGTCAGGCCGCCCTGTGCTCGGTCGACGAGCGTGACCCCGAGTTCCTTCTCCAGGCGCGCGATGTGACTCGAGACGTTCGACTGCACGGTGTAGAGGGCTCGTGCCGCCGCAGAGAAGGTGCCGTGATCGGCGATCGCCACGAGCGTTGCGAGCTGCCGGACGTCCATCTCTGGCGACGATACCAAGTATCTCTTTGTTCTACTTGCACGATCGTTTGTTCACGTGCATACTTTCACAAGCAGATCGCAGTGCGAACACCCCCCATGTTCCACTCGAAGGGAAGTCCACCATCCGGTTCCCCCAACCGGAGGACATTCCCAGGTTGAGAGACCCGGATCCCCCGTCCGGGTCTTTCCCGTTTTCCGGACTCGGTGCCCACCGGGAGGGTCGTCGCCTAGTCTCGTTCCGTGACTTCATCGGGCGCTGCCTTCTTCGATCTCGATCGCACCTTGCTGTCGGGTGCCTCGGGGGAAGTGTTCGCCGGTGCGATGCGTCTGGCCGGGCTGACGGGCCCGAACCCGGTGCCGGGGGAGCGGCTGCTGTTCGGGCTCTTCAATGCGATCGGAGAGACGCTGCCCTCGATGGTGCTGGCTCGTCAGGCGGTCTCGCTGGCGGCCGGGCGGTCGCAGGCTGCGGTCGCCGAGGCGGCCGAGACGGTTGCCGACGATCTGTGTGCCATGGTCCAGCCGTTCGCCGAAACGGCCTTCGCTGCGCACCGCCAGGCGGGCCGGCCGATCGTGTTGGCCACCACGACGCCGTACGACCTCGTGAAGCCGTTCGCCGAACGGCTCGGTCTCGACGACGTCGTCGCGACGCGCTACGGCGTCGACCCCGATGGAACCTACGACGGCACGCTCGACGGACCGTTCGTGTGGTCGGCCGGCAAACTCGCCGCCATCACCGAGTGGGCCGATCGTCACGACGTCGATCTCGCCGAGAGCTACGCCTACTCCGACAGTGTCTACGACACGCCGATGCTCGCGGCCGTCGGCCACCCGATCGTGGTCAACCCCGACCCCCGGATGGTGCTGGTCGCCGCAGCGCGTCGGTGGCCGACGCTGAACCTCGACGTCTCGCCCGGCGTGCTCAAGATCCCTGTGATCGGTCTCGAGTTGCAGCAGGTCGCACTGCGGTTCGCACGTCCGGCTGCGTATCCGTACGCGCGATTCGACATCGACGGCGTCGAGAACATTCCGTCCTCAGGCGCGGCGATTCTCGTCGGGAATCACCGGAGCTACTTCGATGTCGCTGCGATGTCGCTGACGATCGCCGAGTCCGGTCGCCCGGCGCGCTTCTTGGGCAAGAAGGAGGTGTTCGACGCACCGATCGTCGGACCGATCGCCGCCGCGATGGGTGGGATCCGCGTCGACCGGGGGACTGGCTCGGACGAGCCGCTTGCGGCCGCCGCCGCTGCCCTCGACGGCGGCGAGATGGTCACGATGATGCCGGAGGGCACCATCCCGCGTGGACCGGCGTTCTTCAAGAAGCCGAAGGGCCGATGGGGTGCGGCCCGGCTCGCGCAGATGACCGGTGCGCCGGTGATCCCGGTCGGCATGTGGGGCACCGAGCAGGTGTGGCCGCGCTCGAGTCGGCTCCCCAACGTGCTCAACCTGACCGATCCGCCGACGGTACGGATCCGCGTGGGCGAACCCGTTCGTCTGGTCGGTCGTTCGCTGGAGGCCGACACCAAGCGGATCATGGCTGCGCTCGTCGACCTGTTGCCCGCCGATGCGTATCGCAAGCGCACGCCGTCTGCCGAGGAGCTCGCTGCGACGTACCCGCCGGGCTACTCCGGCAACCCCGACCGCGAGTCGGCACGACGTCCCGGCTCCGACTGACAGCAGGCGTTCTCCGAGCCCGGTTCCCGGGTGGAGCAACTATTCGTACTCAATTGTCATCCGGATCTGAGACGGCCTCGTAGACCTGTTACTCCGCTCGAAGCGGCGTGAACAGAACACCTCCACTCAGACCCACGAAAAGGAACCACCCCCATGCGCAAGTCCTCCACCCGCCTCGCCGCCGTCGCCGCCGTCACCGGCCTCGTCGTGCTGTCCGCCTGCGGCAGCGACTCGAATGATGCCGACACCGCAGCGACGACGGCAGCACCCGCCGCCACTGATGCGCCCGCCGACGACATGGCTGACGAGCCCGGCACGATCGTCGACGTCGCCGTCGCCAACGGCTCGTTCGAGACGCTCGTCGCTGCGGTCACCGCTGCTGACCTCGTCGACACCCTGTCGAGCGAGGGTCCGTTCACGGTGTTCGCGCCGACCGATGATGCGTTCGCCGCATTGCCCGAGGGCCTCGTCGACTGCCTCCTCCTCGAGGAGAACGTTGATACGTTGAGCGCCATCCTCACCTATCACGTCGTTTCCGGCGAGGTGCTCTCGACCGACCTGACGGATGGCCCGGTCGCCACCGTGCAGACCGAGGAGATCACTGTCGATCTGACCGACGGTGTTGTGCTCAACGAGACCGTGAACGTGATCATCCCGGACGTTCCGGCCAGCAACGGCGTGATCCACGCCATCGACGGCGTGCTCCTGCCCCCGACCGTTGCAGCAGGTCTCGACGCTTTCGTGGCTTCCTGCCCCGCCTGATCACCCACTGAACAACTGACCGGGACATCCCGGTCATGCAGTCTCCCCTTCGGATGAGGGGCCGGTCCTCCTGGCCGGCCCCTCATTCGCGTACCGTGCCAGGCGTGGACGGCACGTCGACCTGCGAACTCTGTGAAGCGACACCGTTCACCGAGTGGTTCCACAGCGACGAACTGTGTTGGATCGCCGAGTGCGACTCGTGCGGCGTCCCGATGGTGGTGTGGCGCCAACACGATCCGATGCCGTCACCCGAGATCCGCCGCGCCCTCCACGACCAGCTCGACGCCGTGATGGAAGCCCGTGACGCCGGCCCGTTCTGGATCGATGACACGCTGCGCTCGATCCCCGATCACTACCACGCCCACGCCCGACGACGACCCGACTGGAGCCGCTGATGTCGACACCCGAAGCGACCGCCCTGCCCCGCCCCGACGAGCTGCTGCCCCACCGGCCTCCGTTCCTCTTCGTCGACGAGATGATCTCGATCGTGCCGGGAGTGTCGGCATCGGGCCGCTGGAAGCTCACCGGTGACGAGTACTTCTTCACCGGGCATTTTCCGGGACGCCCGACGCTTCCGGGTGTCCTGATGTGCGAGGCGATCGCACAGGTGGGTGCTGCTGCGGTGCTCGCCGACCCGAAGTTCGCCGGCAAACTGCCGCTCTTCGGCGGGCTCGACGGTGCGCGATTCCGTCGACAGGTGGTGCCGGGGGACGAACTCGTCCTGGAAGTCGAGCTGGGGCGCATGTCGGCGCGTGCCGGAAAGGGCTCGGGTCGAGCGCTCGTCGGCGGCGAGATCGCCTGCCAGTGTGATCTGCTCTTCGTGCTCGCCGACGTGTGAGGGGGTGATCGTCAGTCGGCCGGTGGGGCAACGACGACGGAGCCGTTGTGGCCGCCGAAGCCGAAGTTGTTCGAGATCACCGGTCCTGGTTCCCACGGACGGGGTTCACCGACGACGAGGTCGATGTCCATGTCGTCGCTCGGCGCCGTGGTGTTGGCCGTCGGTGGGATCAGTCGATGCTCGATCGAGAGCAGTGCCGCGGCCGCCTCGAGGGCTCCCGCCGCGCCGAGCGCGTGCCCGGTGACGCCTTTGGTCGACACGACCGGGACGTTGTGTGGCCCGAACACCTCGGTGATCGCGGCTGCTTCGGCTGCGTCGTTCAGCGGGGTCGAGGTGCCGTGTGCGTTCACCTGCTTGACATCACCCGGCTCGAGACCCGACTCGGCCAGGGCGAGCCGCATGCATGCGATCGCGCCGACACCTCCGGGTGCCGGCGCGGTGATGTGATGGGCGTCGGCGGTGCTCGCTCCTCCGAGGATCTCTCCGAGAATCGTCGCACCGCGACCGACGGCGTGCGACCACTCCTCGAGGATGAGCACGGCAGCGCCCTCACCGAGGACGAATCCATCGCGTTCGGCGTCGAACGGACGGCTGATCCCGGCGTTGGTCAGCGCGGTCATGTTGCCGAAGCCGGCGAGCGCAGTCGCGGTCGCCGCCGCTTCGCTGCCGCCGGTGGCGGCTGCATCGATGACTCCCCAGCGGATGAGGCGCGCGGCGTACGCGATGGCGTGTGACCCGGCGGCACACGCCGTGCAGATCGTCTCAGCGGGACCTTGGAGTCCGTAGCGCATCGAGATCGACGCTCCCGAGGCGTTGGCCATCATCATCGGCACGAGGAACGGCGAAACCCGGCGTTCCCCCTTCTCCAGGCGCACCTGGACCTGCTCTTCGATCGTGTGGAGCCCACCGACCCCGGTCGCGAAGATCGTGCCGAATCGAGCCGGATCGACGCCGATCGCGTCGACATCGCCGGCCTGTTCGAATGCCTCAGCAGCGGCGGCGACGGCGAACTGCTCGACGCGGTCGGTGCGTCGCGCCTGCTTCGGGTTGTCGAAATACGGGGTGGGATCCCAGCCGTCGATCGTGATCGACTGTCCGGAGGTGATGCCGGGACCGAGCAGGCCGTTCCAGAACGCCGTGCGCCCGATTCCGGTGGGGGCGACGACGCCGAGACCCGTGACCGCGACCCGACGGCCGCCGCCGGTCACAGCTTTGCGGCGACGATGTCGTAGGCCTGCTGGACGGTCTCGACACCTTCGAGTTCTTCTTCGGGCACGGAGACGTCGAACTCCTCTTCGAGTGCCATCACCAGCTCGACGAGGTCGAGGCTGTCAGCATCGAGATCGTCGCCGAAGTTGGCCTCGGGCACGACAGCGCTCTCCTCGACGGACAGCACCTCGACGGCGCACTTGCGGAAGCGGGCAAACAGTTCTGGGTCCACGGTGATCTCCTTGTCGGTGGATGTTGCAGTGTGGCACACCGGATCGGCTGATCCGATGATGTAACGATTGGTGTCAGACACCAATCGTTACATGTGGCGGCCGTTCAGTGTCCCATGCCGAGGCCACCGTCGACGGGTATCACAGCACCGGTGATGTAGGCGGCGTCGTCGGATGCGAGGAAGGCCACCACGCCGGCGATCTCTTCCGGCTGGGCGACGCGTTGCAGCGGCACCATCGCGGTGAGCTCGGCCAGACGATCGTCGCCGAGGGCGGCCGTCATGTCGGTTGCCACCGGACCCGGAGCGACGACGTTGACGGTGATCGATCGGGAGCCGAGTTCTCGGGCGATCGATCGGGCGAAGCCGACGAGCCCGGCTTTGGACGCGGCGTAGTTGGCCTGACCGGCCGAGCCGAGCAGCCCGACGACGGAGGACATCAGCACGATGCGACCGCGGCGCGCCTTCAACATGGAGCGGCTGGCCCGCTTGACGACGCGGTAGGCGGCGGTCAGGTTGGCGTCGATCACCGAGGCGAAGTCGTCCTCCGACATGCGCAGCAGCAAGCCGTCACGTGTGATCCCGGCGTTCGACACCAGGATCTCCACCGGGTCGCCGAAGTGTTCTTCGACCGCGGTGAACGCTGCGTCGACGTCGTCGGCTGAGGTGACGTCGCACCGCACGCCGAAGAACCCGTCGGGAGGCGGCGACGAGTTGTAGGTCACCGCGACGCGTTCGCCCTGCGCGGCGAAGCGTTCAGCACATGCCAGACCGATGCCGCGGGCGCCGCCGGTGACCAGGACGACCCGACTCATGACCCGGCTCCGACGGGAGACGTCGGCACCGGGGCGCTCCATCGGACCACGGCGCTGGCGGCCGTCATCCCTGCACCGAATCCGACGAACAACACGAGATCACCTTGGCACACCCGGCCGCGGTCGAGGGCGTCAGCGAGCGCAAGCGGGATGGACGCAGCTGAGGTGTTGCCGGTGCGGTCGAGCACGATCGAGGCTCGATCGAAGTCGACTCCGAGCCGTTCCAGCGATGCGGAGATGATCCGGATGTTGGCTTGATGCGGCACGACGAGCGCGAGATCGTCAGCGGTGACGCCGGCGGCCTCCATCGAGGCGGTCGCAGAGTCGACCATGATCCGAACCGCTCGCCGGAACACCTCGCGGCCCTCCATCTGGAGCTTGCCGCCGACCTCGGCGTACAGGGCGCCTTCGGCGCTCCCATCGGCTGCCAGGTCCCATCCGAGGAGTTGGCCGCTGCCCTCCACGGCTTCGAGGACGGCAGCCCCCGACCCGTCGGCAAACAGGATGGCCGTGTTGCGGTCGTCCCAATCGGTGATCCTCGCCAAGGTGTCGGTGCCGATCACCAGCACCTTTTCGGCGCCGAGTGCGATCAGTCCGTGAGCGTTGACGAGCCCGTACACCCAGCCGGAGCACGCCGCGTTCAGGTCGTAGGCGCCGCAGGTCAATCCGAGCGCGTGCTGCACCGTCGACGACGTGCCCGGCACCGCTCGGTCCGGGGTCGTCGTGGCCAAGATCAATGCGTCGATGTCGCCGGGTTGCAGGCCGGCTCGTTCGAGCGCCTGGTGCCCGGCTTCGATCGACAGTCCGGCGGTGGTGCCGCCGACCCGGCGCTCGCGGATGCCGGTCCGTTCGACGATCCAGTCGTGGTTGGTGTCGAGCGTTCGCTCCAGGTCGTGGTTGGTCACGACCTGGTCGGGAAGCGCGGTGCCCCACCCCGTGATCGCTGCGCCTCGGACGCCCGTCGGGACTGTCGGCATGGTCAGACCCGGCCCATCACTGCTCGGTGCGCAGCCAGGCGATCGGCTGGCGAGTGGTGACGCGCTCGGTGTCGAGTGCGATGAAGCTCTGCAGGACACCGCCGAACGGTGAGCGGACCTCGACGTCGCCGACGTGACCGACGACCGTGCCCACGTCGATGTTGGAGCCTTCGCTCAGCCCGCCGACGGGGGTGAAGATGCCGGCTGCCGGGCTGACCACGAGCCGCTCGACGGCGAAGAGGTGCTCGCCCTCCTGCTGGCGCGGACCGGTCGTCGTGCCGGCTCCGACCCATTCGAGCAACTTGTCGAGGTCTTCCGGTGTGGCAACCGAGATCGTGCGGCTTGCCGACACGGTGCGTTTCGCCATGCCGGTCAGCACCGAGCCGGGGCCGAGTTCTGCGAAGTCGGTCACGCCGTTGTCGGCGAGCGTGAGCAGCGAGTGCTTCCATCGCACCGGGCTCGACAGCTGTGCCGACAGCAGGCTCGCCCAGTCGGCCGCCTGGTCGTGCAGCAGCGCATCGACGTTCGACACGACGGGTACGTCGCTGTCGCGTGGATCGGCGTCGGCGAGCGCAGCTCGGAGGCGGTCACGCGCAGCGGTCATGAACGGGGTGTGGAACGCGCCGGCGACCTGCAGCGCCATGACCTTCTTCGCACCCAGGTCCTTTGCGTGCTTCGTCGCGGCCTCGACACCATCGGGTGACCCTGCGATCACGACCTGGCCGGGAGCGTTGTAGTTGGCCACCCACACGTCGGCGTCGGCGCGCCGAGCACGCGACGTCGACCTGATCGTCGTCGAGGCCGAGCACCGCGGCCATCGTGCCCGGCTGCGCGAGGCCGGCGTCGTGCATCGCCGCGCTGCGCTCGCAGACGAGCCGGATCCCGTCGTCGAATCCGAGCGCGCCGGTGGCGGTGAGGGCGGTGTACTCGCCGAGGCTGTGGCCGGCGCAATAGCTCGGGGCGATACCCAGTCGCTCCACTGCGTCCAGCACCATCAGGCTCGACACGAACGTGGTGAGCTGGGCGTTGCGGGTGTCTCTGAGTTCGTCGGCGTCGGCGTCGCAGAGCAGGGCGCCGATGTCTCGGCCGGCGATGTCGCTGGCCTCGTCGATCAGTTCCCAACTCTCGTGATCGCGCCAGGGGAGCCCCATGCCAGGTCGCTGCGACCCCTGGCCCGGGAAGGTGAAAGCGAGCATTGTCGGCAGGCTAGACCGATCGCTCTGGGCCGAAGAGCTACCGGCGGGTAAGCCCGCTAGTCTCGCCGTCGCACACGGCCCCGGTAGCCCAATTGGCAGAGGCAACGGTCTCAAACACCGTCAAGTGTCGGTTCGAGTCCGACCCGGGGCACCCGTTGCACGTCGCTCGTCGTTCCGGTACGTCCAGGGGTCGGACCCGCGTACCCGTCAGATCGAACGGCCAGTGCCCTCCCAGTACTTGGCGCGGAGTTCACGCTTGGGGAGCTTCCCGGTCGCGGTGCGCGGCAGGTCGCCGAAGTCGTAGCTGCGTGGGCACATGTACCCGGCGAGGCGCTCGCGGCACATCCGTCGGAGGTCGGCTTCGACCTCGGCTTCGTCGGCGCCCGGGATCAGTTCGACGGCAGCTTTGACCTCCTCGCCGAATTCGTCGTTGGGGACGCCGAACACGCCGCAGTCGGCAACCGCCGGGTGCGTCGTGATCACCGACTCGATCTCCGCCGGATAGATGTTGACCCCGCCGGAGATGATCATGTCGATCTTGCGGTCGGACAGGAAGAGGTATCCGTCGTCGTCGACGTAGCCGACATCGCCGAACGAGAAGACACCCGGCTCGAGGTGTGCCTTGTTCGACTTCTCCTCGTCGCCGAGATAGGTGAAGTCGATGCCCATCAGACTCCTGACGTAGATCTGGCCGACTTCGTTCGGGCCGAGCTGCTCGCCGTCCTCGCCGATGATCATCAGCTCGGCGACCGCCGTTGCCTTGCCGACGGTGCCCGGCTTCTCCAGCCACTCGTGGGAGTCGACGATGGTGCCGACGCCACCGGCTTCGCTCGCCCCGTACAGCTCCATCAGCACCGGGCCCCACCAGTCGATCATCTGTTGCTTCACGCCTGGCGGGCACGGCGCCGCCGTGTGCATCACGTAGTCGAGGCTCGCCCCGGAGAACGACGCTCGGGTCTCCTCGGGCAGCTTCAGCATCCGAGTGAAGTGTGTCGGCACGGCGTAGTAGACGTTGACCCCGTACTGATCGATCAGGCGCAGCGTCTCCTCGCCGCTCCACTTGCGTCGCAGGACGATCGTGGCACCGAGGAAGAACGGAACTCCGCAGATCGCGAGCGGCCCCCCGTGATACAGCGGTGCGTTGCAGAGCACCACCTTGCCGTCGAGATCGGTCAGGCGATACAGACTCAGCAGGAGTTCGAGCTTGCCGAGGTTCTCGGCGGGATCGCCACCCACCTGCTGCAGCGTCGACTGCACACCCTTCGGGCGTCCGCTGGTGCCGGAGGTGTACAGCATCGACTTGCCCGAGACCTGATCCGCCGGCTCGTCAGGCGAACCCGCCGCGATCACCTCCTCGATGTCGGTGAAACCGTCGATCGGCCCGCCGTACGCGATGCGCACCCTGGTGCCGGCAGCATCGACGGCCTCGCTCACGGTCTCGGCGAAGTCGGCGTCGCCGACGACCACGGTGGCGTCGGAGTTCTCGAGCACATACGCGATCTCTTCGGCCGAGAAGTGCCAGTTGACGGGAACGACGACGAGACCCATGTTGCTCGCCGCAGCGAACGCCTCGAGCCATTCATGGCGATTGTTGCCGACGACGCACATCGTGTCGCCGAGCCCCAGCCCCAGTCCGCGCAGACCGTGAATCAAGCGGTTGACTCGCTCGTTGTACTGCCGCCACGTCCACTCGCCGAATTCGTCGATGATCGCGAGGTCGTCGCCGCGATCGTCGAGTCGTTGCTGTACCCCTGCCACCATGTCGAACCCCCGGTTCTGTCAGCTGAATGACGTCAGAGTGTTCCACGCATCGAGCGCGTGGTCGATGCGACGTCGGTCACCGGTGGCCACCACGTCACCGTGCCGAGTGCAGGACCACCATGAACTGACCGCCTCCGGATTCGACGTCGGCGCGCACGTCCAGTGACGGTTCGAGTCGGGAGATCCTGTCGACGAGCCACGCCGCGGCTGCAACGGCGTCGTCTTCGGCCGAGCAGTGGCCCATGATCTCTCGCCCACCCTTGCGTTGGGCTCGATCGACGGCGGCGAGAATCACCGCCGGGTCGGCGATGAGGAGATCGTCAGGCCACTCGACGACGGGTCTGGTGCTTCCCTTGCCGGTGTTGCATGACCGGTGAGCGAGGCGTTCCCGGCCGGTCCCCGTCCCCTTGCCCCGGCCGGAACCCTTCGCCTTGGCCCTGCGCTCGGTGGTCCGGCTGTCGATGCTCGGGCCGCGCGGGTCGTTCACCGACATGTCCGGGTCGACCGGTCGGTCGCAGAGCCAGCACCGCCAGCCGTCCTGTTCACCGATCTCGCTCAAGCGGGCCATCGTCAGATCCTGACCGATCCGGCGGGCAGGTCACAATCGAGCGACCAGCCCGGTGCCGGGGCTCAACGAACGCCGCCGGCCACCGCTGTAGCGTTGGCAGTTGCATGGGCAACTGGCTGATCGAACGTCGACTGTCGCAGGTGGCGACGCGACTGAAGACCCTGCGTGCCGAGCTCGCGGTGATCGACGAGCAGATGATCTACCTCGGTGACGACGCCGACGATCAGGAGATCCGCGCGCTCGTGGCGGAGACCGCCGGAGCGTCCTTCGACGCCCGCGATGCGCGGCGCCACGTCGACGCCCACGCGAAGCACCGAGCCAAAGTCGTCGAAGAGATTGCCTCGCTCGAACGGCGTCAGGACGAACTGCTCGATCGCATGTGAGCTCGACGGCGGCTGATTCGGTCGTGGTGGTCCGGGGTGGCTCTGCGAAGCTCGCCGCATGGATCCGCTGATCGCACGCAAGACCTGGCGCACGCTGGAGCCGATCCATGGTGCGATCTACTTCGCAGCTCAGGCCCGCGAGGAGTATCGGGCGATCGGCCTCGTCGACCGGATGACAGGGTACTTCGCCTCGCGGTCGGCGCCGATGGGGGCGGTGAACGCCGAGGTGGTCATCGCCACGTTCTTCAATTTCGACCCCGACCTGGTGCGTCGGAGCCTGGACGGCGTCTGGCAGTCGGTGACGCCGTCGGAGGTGCTGGCGGCACGATTCCGTGGCGCCGACCGGATGATCCGCGCTCACGCAGGAGCGTTCGTCGACACACCGGAACTCGCTGAGGCCGCCGAGCTCGCGCGATGCGGCGGCGACGGCTGCGTGCGAACGACCGGAGGGTCGCCCGCTGTTCGCCGGACACGCGTCGCTTCCCTGGCCGGACGAGCCGCACCTGCGTCTGTGGCACGCGCAAACGTTGCTGCGCGAGTACCGGGGCGACGGTCACATCGTCGCGCTGGCAGTCGAAGGACTCGACGGTTGCGAGGCATTGGTCACCCACGCTGCCGCTGGTGATGCTTCCGCCGACATCCTGCGGGCGACCCGTCAGCGCACCGGCGACGACTGGTTGGCCGCCGAGGAGCGTCTCCGCGAACGGGGTTGGCTCGACCCCGATCTGGCGTTCACGGATCTGGGACGGGACCGTCGGGACTGGATCGAGGCCCGTACCGACGAACTCGCCGCCGCACCCTACGACGCGATCGGTGTCGACGGATGTGCTCGTCTGCGAGAACTCAGTCGCCCGATCAGCAAGGCGATGATGGCCGCGTTCGGCTGAGACGCACGCCCGGTGCGTGGCACGAGGTGGATGCCTCACGAGTCGAACCTGGACGACACCTGCTAGATAGGGGGCATGCCATTGCGTGTCGTGATCGCCGAGGACGAGGCCATCATTCGCATGGACCTGCGCGAGACCCTCGAAGAGGAGGGCTACGAGGTCATCGGTGAGACCGGCCGAGGCGACCAGGCGATCGAACTCGTGCGTGGGCTGCAACCCGACCTGGCGATCCTCGACATCAAGATGCCAGGGATGGACGGCCTGGAAGCAGCGCGGATCATCAACGGCGAGAAGATCTGTGGCGTGCTCATGCTGACGGCGTTCAGTCAGCGCGAGGTCGTCGAAGAGGCCCGTGACGCGGGAGCGTTGGCGTTCCTGGTGAAGCCGTTCCAGAAGAGCGATCTGATTCCGGCGATCGAGGTCGCGATGGGGCGCTTCCGCGAGCTGCGTTCGCTCACCGGCGAGATCGATGCGCTGGGGGAGCAGTTGGAATCCCGAAAGGTCATCGACCGAGCCAAAGGAGTGTTGATCGACGAGTTGGGTCTGAGCGAGACCGATGCCTTCAGCTTCATCCAACGCACCGCGATGAGCGAACGGACCCGGATGCGCGACGTCGCCGACCGCATTCTCGACGGCTCACTTCGACCCGGCGCCGACTGAGGTCCGGCGATGGGCACCTATCTCGTCGTCGACGGCAACTCGCTCACGTACCGCGCGTTCTTCGCGCTCCCGACCGACATGGCCACCGCCAGCGGGCAGGTCACCAACGCGGTGTTCGGCTTCACGTCCATGCTGATCAACGTGCTCAAGGACCACACGCCCGACGGTGTGCTCGTTGCATTCGACCGTCCCGAGCCGACGTTCCGGCACGAGGCGGAGCCTCTCTACAAGGCACAGCGGGAAGCCGCCCCCGACATCCTGCGCCAACAGATGGGCCTGGTACGCGAGGTGCTCGATGCGGTCGGGATCACGGCGATCGACCTGTCCGGTTGGGAGGCCGATGACATCATCGCCACGGTCACCGATCGTCTGGTCGATGCCGGCCATCAGGTGATCATCGTCACCGGTGACCGCGACAGCTACCAGCTGGTGCGCGACCCCGATGTCAGGGTGCTCTACAACAAGCGCGGCGTCAGCGACTACGCGCTCTACGACGAGGCGGGCATCGAGGAACGAACCGGCGTTGTGCCGTCGTCGTACGTGCAGTACGCGGCGCTGCGCGGCGACAACAGCGACAACCTGCCCGGCGTTCCCGGCGTGGGGGAGAAGACAGCCGCCAAGCTGATCAACACCTACGGCGGCCTCGACGGGATCTTCGAACACGTCGGCGAGCAGACACCGAAGCTCAGGTCGAACCTCGCCGAGCACGAAGACCGGGCGCGGAAGAACCTCGAACTGATGCAACTGCGTCACGACGCCCCGATCGCTGACCTCGACATCGACGACCTGGGCGTCACCCCGAATGCCGGCGAGCTCAAGCGGCTCTTCGACTTTCTCGAGTTCCGCACGCTCGCCGGCCGGCTCGACGAGGCGCTGTCGGCGATGGGTTCCTCGGTCGACCTGGGGCCGGTCGAGCAGCGAGCGGAGATCGTCGCCGAGGTGACGACGGCGGCGTCGCCGACCGACGCGGCAGCGGCGCTCGCGTCGGCAGAAGCGCTCGACATCGCCGCCACCTGGGTGGGGGAGCCGGGACGGAGCCCGCTCGCCGGGATTGCCGTGGTCGTCGACGCGTCGGTGGCCGAGGTGCTGTGGATTCCCGCCGACGTGCTCGCCGACGACGCGGTCCGCACGGCACTCGGGGCTCACGTCAACCTGCGCGGACACAACGTCAAACCGCTGATGAGGTCGCTGCTCGAGTTCGACATCGAGGTGCGGGGGCTCACGCTCGACACCGCGATCGCCGCCTATCTGATCGATCCGGCCGAAGCGCGCTACACGCTGCCGGACCTGATCGAGAAGTACACGAAGTTCGCCCGTCCTTCCGACGACGCGGCCGGCAGCGGCCAGCTGGATCTCGACGGGACGTCGCTCGGTGACGCCGAGCTCGCCGCTCGCGACGCTCTCGCCGTCAACGCGCTCGCCGAGCCGATCGTCGCGAGCATGGAGGCCCAGGGGATGGCCGAGCTGTACCGAACCATCGAGAACCCGCTCGTGCTGGTGCTCGCCAAGATGGAACACGTCGGAATCGGCGTCGACGTCGACGAGTTGCGCGCGCTCGGCCAGCGCCTGTCCGACGAGGTCCAGACGTTGCAGGGTCAACTGCGCGAGGTCGCAGGCCGAGAGGACCTGAACCTCAACTCGCCCAAACAACTCCGTGAGATCCTCTACGACGAACGCGGCCTGTCGCCGGGGAAGAAGACCAAGACCGGCTACTCGACCGATGCGGCGACGCTCGAGAAGATCAAGGACCAGTGGCCCGAGTTCCTCGGACCGCTGATGCGCTATCGGGAAGTCGAGAAGCTCCGGAGCACCTACGGCGAGGGTTTGTTGGCCGAGGTCGCCGACGACGGCCGGATCCACGCCACGTTCAACCAGACCGTCGCCCGGACGGGCCGGCTGTCGTCGGACCAGCCGAACCTCCACAACATCCCGGTGCGCACCGAGGAAGGTCGCCAGTTCAGGCGGGCGTTCGTCCCCGCACCCGGAACCACACTGCTCGTCGCCGACTACAACCAGATCGAGCTGCGCTGCATCGCTCACCTCGCCAAGGACCCAGGACTGATCGACGCGTTCACCAGCGGTCAGGACATCCACAATGCGACCGCAGCACGAGTGTTCGGCGTCGACCCGGCCTCTGTGACCGTCGAGCAACGGTCGAAGGCGAAGATGGTGTCGTACGGGCTCGCCTACGGCATGGAGGCCTACGGTCTCGGCCAGCGGCTGAACATCGCGACCGAGGAGGCCGCCGTCATTCTCGACGCCTACTTCGTCGCCTTCCCGAACGTGAAGGCATACATGGACCGAACGGTGATCGAAGCACGCGAGCGTGGCTACACCGAGACACTGTTCGGGCGTCGTCGCCCGATTCCCGAGCTGATGAACTCGAACTTCCGGGTCCGTCAGGCCGGCGAACGCCAGGCGATGAATGCTGGGATCCAGGGCCTCGCCGCCGACATCTTCAAGGTGGCCCTCGTGCACATCGACGAGGCGCTCGTGGCAGGGGAGTACGACAGCCGCGTCGTGCTCCAGGTGCACGACGAGGTGATCGTCGAAGTGCCCGACGACGAGCACGACGTCGTCGGCGACCTGGTCGTCGGGCTCATGCGCGACGCAGCCGACCTCGACGTGCCGCTGGAGGTCAACGTGTCGTGGGGTGAGACGTGGGCGTCGGCGAAGGGCTGAACGTGCCAGGAGGTCCTGACGACGTCCCGATCGATTCGATCGTGACGTCGCTCGACGAGTTGACCGATCTGTACCGGTCGCCGTTCGTGCTGATCGGAACCGACGGTGCCGATGGTGGGCTCGACGTGTCGCCGCGCGGCGGGCCGCCAGGGTTCGTGCGCGTCCTCGACGATCGCCGCGTCGCGGTCCCCGATCTCAACGGCAACAACCTCATCGACAGCCTCCGCGCCGTGGTCGCCACGGGGCGCGCCGCACAGGGACTCGTCGCCTCGAACGACGTTGCGACTCGCGACTTCCTCGAACAGAGCTACGCGGACGATCTCCCCCACGACGCTCCCGAACGTTGAGCGGCGGTGCCGTGACCGACCGCGATCACTGGTTCGAGGACCTCGCCGATCATCTCGGCTCGGCGTACGACCGGTATGCACACACCAAGGGCACGGTGCAGGAGGTCGACCACATCGTCGCCTCGCTCGGCCTTCGTCCAGGGGAGCGGGTACTCGACGTCGGCTGCGGTACGGGCCGCCATGCACACGAACTCGCCGGTCGGGGGATCGAGGTGCACGGCATCGACATCAGCCAACGCTTCATCGATCTCGCCTCCGCCGCGTCACCCCCCGGCGACGAACACGATGCCGCGGCCCGGTCCGCCGTCACGTCGCGGGCGACGTTCGAGCGTGCCGATGCACGGTCGATGACGTTCGACGCCGAGTTCGACGCGGTGATCTGTCTGTGCCAGGGCGCCTTCGGGATGATGACGGCCGACGGCGAGGACGACGCCGTCGTCGCCGGCATGGCTCGAGCGCTGACGGCGGGTGGGCGGCTGGCACTGAGCGCGTTCAATGCCTACTTCGCCGTCAGATACCACGACGACGCCGCCTTCGATGCATCGACCGGCGTCTCGCACGAGGTGACCGAGATCCGCTCAGAGACGGGCGAGGCGAGATCGGTCGACCTGTGGACCGGCTGCTACACCCCGCGCGAACTCCGGCTGCTGCTCACCGCGCACCGCTTCGTCGTCGACTCGATCTCCAGCGTCGAGCCCGGCGCCTACGGATCCGACCCCCCGACGACGGAGTCTCCGGAGTTCCTCGTCACCGCCCATCTGGGCCGTCGGGTCTGACAGCGCTGCGCAGCACGATTCGGGGAAGTCGATGCCGGATCGCGGTGGTAGCCTGGTCGGCTGCGTCGCAATCCGTGGCGCGCCTGTCCATCTATTCACGTCCGTTTCGAAAGCAGTTCGTCCCTTGTCCGACACCGCAACCACCTCCGAGTCTCCCGCCAACCAGATGGGAACCTTCGACGACGAGGGCACGTACACCCCCCGCGAGATCGTCTCCGACGACCTCGGCATGTCGTTCGCCGATGCGATCGACGGCACCATGGTCACCGTCGAAGACGGCCAGATCGTCAACGGCACCGTGGTCAAGATCGACAAGGACGAAGTCCTCCTCGACATCGGCTACAAGTCCGAAGGCGTGATCCTGTCTCGCGAGCTGAGCATCCGCAACGATGTCGACCCGTCCGAGGTCGTGTCGCTCGGCGAGCAGGTCGAAGCACTGGTCCTCACCAAGGAGGACAAGGAAGGCCGCCTGCTGCTGTCGAAGAAGCGGGCGCAGTACGAACGTGCATGGGGTGACATCGAGGCCAAGAAGGAAGCCGACGAGGTGGTCTCCGGCCCGGTCATCGAGGTCGTCAAGGGCGGCCTCATCGTCGACATCGGCCTGCGCGGCTTCCTGCCGGCATCGCTCGTCGAACTCCGCCGTGTGCGTGACCTCGCTCCGTACATCGGCGAGACCGTGCACTGCAAGATCATCGAACTCGACAAGAACCGCAACAACGTGGTCCTGTCCCGTCGCGCCTACTTGGAAGAGAACCAGAAGGAGACCCGCGACCAGTTCCTCAACAACCTCAAGGTCGGCGAGGTCCGAGAGGGCACCATCTCCTCGGTCGTCAGCTTCGGCGCCTTCGTCGACCTCGGCGGCATGGACGGACTCATCCACGTCAGCGAGCTGTCGTGGAAGCACGTCGACCACCCGGGCTCCGTCGTCACCGTCGGCGACCCGGTCAAGGTGCAGGTCCTCGACGTCGACTTCAGCCGCGAGCGCATCAGCCTCTCGCTGAAGGCCACCCAGCAGGATCCGTGGCAGGAGTTCGCCGAAGGCCACCAGGTCGACCAGCTCGTCTACGGCCGAGTCACCAAGCTCGTCCAGTTCGGCGCGTTCGTCCAGGTCGGCGAAGGGATCGAGGGGCTCGTGCACATCTCGGAGATGTCAGCGCACCACGTCGACAGCCCCGAGCAGGTCGTGACGCCAGGCGAAGAGCTGTGGGTCAAGATCATCGATCTCGACCTCGCCCGTCGTCGTATCAGCCTGTCGATCAAGCAGGCCGCCGAAGGTGGCGAGCTCGCTGCCGAGTACCGCGAGCACTTCGAGGTCGACTCGGCCGGTAACTGGGTTCAGGGTGAAACGTCGGCCGAGGCCGAAGCTGCCTGGTCCGAGTACTACGGCGAAGGTGGCGAAGGCGCAGCCGAGGCTGCCGCTGGCGCACCCGCTGTCGACGCCGAGGTACCTGCCGCCGAGGTACCTGCGGCCGAGACACCCGCAGCCGAGACACCCGCAGCCGAGGCCGCTGAGTCGCCCGCCGTGGAGGAAGACACCGAAGGGTGATCCTGGTCGGGTTGACCGGCGGCATCGGCGCCGGCAAGTCGACCGTGTCAGCGATGCTCGCCGAACGCGGCGCAGCCATCGTCGACGCTGACCAGATCGCCCGCGACCTCCAGTCGCCGGGCAGTCCGGTGCTCGACTCCATGGCCGAGCGCTTCGGCCCGGACATCCTGCTCGCCGACGGGGCACTCGATCGTGGAGCCGTCGCCAAGATCGTCTTCAACGACGAGGCGGCACTGAAGGATCTCAACGGCATCGTCCATCCGGCGATGCAGTCGGAGATCGAGCGCCAGATCGACGAGCACCGCGCGACCGACCGCGTGGTCGTGCTCGACTTCCCGCTGCTCGGTGAGAACCCGCGCGCGGGGCTCGCCGCCACCATCGTGGTCGACATTCCCGTCGACGTCGCCGTCGAGCGGCTCGTCGGGCAGCGGGGGATGGACGAAGGAGATGCTCGGGCGAGGATCAGCAGTCAACTGAGCCGCGAGGAACGCCTCTCGACCGCGACGCACGTGATCGACAACGGGGGCGACCTCGAGTCGCTGACCAGGCAGGTCGACGACCTCTGGGTACAGCTCCTCGACCTCCCACCCACCGCCGACCCCACCGACTGAATCGGTTACGGGTCGAGCATCGACAGCGACATGTCGACGACGGGCACATCGGGGGCCGGCGTCGACTCGTAGCGATCGAGGTGATCGCCGCCGAGGTCGCCGAACGCCGCCGCGACGAGTGCCCAGTACGACTGCCGGATCCCGGCGCGCCCCACGTCACGAGCTGCCTCGTAGCGCTCGATCGCACGTGTCCGGGGAACATAGGTCATCACCCGCTCGGCGCGCGTGTCGCTCTCCAACCTGATCCTGTCGGTGACGTCGGTTCGTTCGTAGTCGCGCTCACGCCAGTCGAGCATCGCCAGTTCGTCCGCGGTGACCCGAACGATCACCCCGTTGCAGCTCTCTGCGTCGGAGGCGACCAGGCCGAGCGAGACCACCAACCCCTGCGTGATGATGAGTCCTTCGTGTGTCCAGTCACCTCGGAGATGAAGCGAACCGTAGTTCCACCGACGTCCGTAGCCGTCGAGGTGGGCGATGGCGACGTGGTGGGATGCGACATCACGGCCGATCGTGGTGGCCATCGACGTCGGCGAGACCAGCGAGCCGTACCCGAAGATCCAGGTCGTGTCGCTCACGAACCGGCGGCGGACCCGTTCTCGAAGAACCGTCCGACGGTTGCCGCGAGCAAGCGCACACCGATCGAGATCGCACGTTCGTCCACGTCGAAGTGGCCGGCATGTAGATCAAGTGTGGGCCCCTGCGGAGAGCGCACGCCGAGGCGGACGTAGGTGCCCGGAACTTCACGCGTGAACCATGCGAAGTCGTCGCCACCCCAACTCTGTTGGACCGACACGATCGCGTGATCGCCGAACGCGACCGTGGCGGCATCGCCGACGATGCCGGTGATCTCGGCGTCGTTCACCACCGGAGGGACGCCGTGGGTGTAGTCGAGGTCGATCTCGGCGCCCGAGCCGGCGACGATGGAGCGGAGCTCGTGCTCGAAGACGTCGGGCAGTTCGTCCCAGACCGGCAACGACGGCGTACGGATCGACGCCTTCAGGAGGCCGTGCGTCGGAATCACGTTGGCGGCATCGCCGGCGTGGACCGAGCCGAAGACGACCTTGACGAGCTCGGCGTGGTCCTGGTCGATGTGTGCCACGCGAGCAGCAACACGGCCTGGCAGGTCCGCGATGATGCGGGCGGCAAGCGTCACCAGGTCGACGGTCAGCTCAGGACGAGCGGTGTGGCCGCCCGGACCCGAGAGTGCGATCACGGCCATGTCGGCGGCCGAGGAGATCGCGCCGGTCCTGAGTCCGATCAGACCCACGTCGAGCTTCGGCTCACAGTGCAGACCGACGATGCCGGCGACGCCACCGAGCCCGTCATCGGTGAGCACGTCGAGCGCCCCGCCGGGCACGCGTTCCTCTGCTGGTTGGAAGATGAAGCGAACGGGTCCCGGCAGCTCGTCACGATGATGAGCGAAGTAGAGCGCGGTGCCGAGCACGATCGCGGTGTGGACGTCGTGGCCGCAGGCGTGCGACACGCCGTCGACCTGACTGCGGTAGGGCACGTCCTTCTCGTCCGCCATCGCCAGCGCGTCGAGGTCCGCGCGCAATGCGAGGATCCCGCTTGGCCGGTTCGCCGCTGAGGTCGTGTCGTCGGGGGTGATGTCGCACACGAGACCGGTCCCGACGGTCAAACGACGAGCGTCGAGCCCGGCGAGTTCGAGACGCTCGTGGACGAGGTCGGTGGTCGCCCGTTCCTCGCCGCTCAGTTCGGGGTGGGCGTGCAGGTTGCGACGCAACGCGATCAGGCCGCTGCCGTGTTCGTCCAGCCACCGGTCGATCGCACGAGGTCGAGCAGGGCCACGTGCGGCCGCGAGTTCGGTCATCGCGCCGGACGCACGCTGGTCATCGAGTCGGTGGCGAGTTCGGCGGCGAGGTACTGGACCACGTCGGCGAGCGTACCGCCGGCCTCCACGACACGCCGCTGGCGCTGCGCGCCGGACCCGACCTCGAGCATCCGCTCCAGGTCGGCGAGCTGATCGAGTGTGCCGAGGTCGCCGGCGACTGGTCGCAGCTCGTCGAGCAGTTCGGTCACGAGCGTGCGCACCGGAATGCGTTCGGGGTGACCGCTGCCGGGGTGTTCGACGATCAGCTCAGCGTGCATCCCGTAGCGAGCAGCGAGCCACCGGTTCTCGCGGATCGTCCATTCCCGAGGAGGCGCCGGCAGCGAGCCGTCGTCGATGCGTCGATTCGCCCACTCCACCAGGGTTTGCGCGAGCGCCGCCAGCGCGACGGTCTCGCGTACCGTCGGTGTGGCATCGCACATCCGGAACTCGACGGTGCCGAAGTCGGGATGTGGCCGCAGGTCCCACCAGACCTCCCGGATCGAGGAGATGCACCCGGATTCGAGCAGCGTCGACATGAACGACTCGAAATCGGACCAGTCGGCCAACGGTGGCGGGAGACCAGCGGTCGGAAGCACCTCGAAGAGCTTGGTGCGCGCCGAGGCCAGCCCTGAGTCCTCGCTCTCGAAGTACGGACTCGACGACGACAGCGCCAGCAACAGCGGGTGGTGACGCATGAGCTCGCGGATGATCCGGATTGCTCTGCTTCCGTCGGCGACACCGACATGTACGTGCATCCCGCAGATCAGCATCCGGCGAGCTGGCCACTGGAGATCCTCGACGAGATCGAGATAGCGCTGCTGAGGGCTGACGACCTGCTCTCGGGCCAGTCCGAACGGATGCGTCCCGGCGCTCACGAGCGTGAGACCTCGTCGCTCGGCCGCCGCTCGCAACTCGGCGAGTGTCTCGTGCAGGTCCTCGGCTGCCTGGGCGGGGTTCTCGCACACGCCGGTGATGATCTCGATGGTGCTCTGGAACAACTCGTGCTTGGCCTTGGGGTGTTCGCCGCCAGGATGGTGGGCGCCCATCTCGGCGAGGATCTCGTTCGATGCCGACGCGAGCTCTCCCGTGACGGCGTCGACGAGATGCAACTCCATCTCGACGCCGATCGTCGGCCGGGAATTCGGGGTGAAGTCGATCGTCACGTCACCACTCCGCAACCGCAACCGCCAGGCTGTCGGCTCGTCGGTTCAGCGGTAGTTCTCGATGGCCTCGGCGACCTGCTCGGGTGTCGTGATGGGCGAGAACCGCTCGAGCACGTTCCCGGAACCGTCGACGAGGAACTTTTCGAAGTTCCAGGTGATCTCGGCGCTGTCGCCGTCGCCGGGCTGTTGGCTCTTGAGCCAGCTGTACAGCGGTGCCGCACCGTCGCCGTTGACCTCGATCTTGTGGAACATCGGGAACGTGACGTCGTACTTGGAGGTGACGAACTCGAGAATCTCTTCGTCGGAGCCGGGCTCCTGGGCGCCGAACTGGTTGCACGGGAAACCGAGAACGGTGATGTCGTCGTTGTCTTCATGGAGTGCACGCAGACCTGCGTACTGAGGCGTGAGGCCTCAAGCGCTGGCGACGTTGACGATCAGACAGATCTGGCCCTCGAACTGATCGAACGACACCTGGTCGCCGGTGATCGAGGTCATCTCGAACTCGTGGAAGGTGGACATCCGTGTCACCATAGTCGGCGAACTCAATCGGGGTTCGCTGGACGGTGGTAGTTGTCGGCGACGTCGAGCGCGCTGCGGTGACTCGTGGCAGTGCGCCTGATCGCATCGAGGAAGTCGGGTTGACGGATGACCGCGAAGACGCAGGGTTCGGTCGTGGTGACGGTGGCCGTGCGCACGTTGTCGTGGAGCAACGCGACCTCGCCGAACGAGGCGGGCGCCTGCAGCCGTCCGACGACGGTCTCGCCGACGCGGACCTCGGCTGCCCCGGAGATCATCACGAAGAACTCGTCTCCGAGTCGGCCCTCGGTGACCATGGTCGTACCGGCGGAGACCGTTCGTCGTTCGGACGTGCGGGTGAGTCGTTCGAGCGTCGGCTGCGGGAGTGGCTCGAGGAACGAGACCGATCGGAGGCACGACACCAGCGCAGGGTCCCCGGTGTGAATGGACCCTTCGATCGTGCGCAGCCGCAGCGACCCGACGAGCAATGCTCCGGCGCCGACGAGCGCGAGTGAGACGACGACCGTGGTGAGGTCCCGCTCGTCGAGGAGACGGCCGGCGACCACCGCTCCGATCGATGCCGCGATCATCACGGTCGAATCGAGCGCGCCGAAGGCTCGGCTGGTCATGTCTTCCGCGCAGGACCGCTGCAGCAAGGTCTGCGCGCCGATCTCGATGTAGCCGTTCCCGGCGCCGAGGACTACCGCCAGTGCCAACACGACGACCAAGACGTTCGTTGCGCCGATGACGAGCAGCGGCACGGTGAGCAGGACCGAACCGAGGGTGATGAGAGCGCTCAGTGGCCACGCTGCCTGGCGGCCGGCCACCGCAGCCGCGACGAGGGTTCCGGCTGCGAAGGCGACCCCGATGAGCGCGACCGCGCTGCCGTCGCTGTCGAGCTGATCGAAAGCCACGGCGACGAAGACGAGATCGAGCGCGCCGATGAACATCTGGGTGAACCCGATGAAGACGACCACCCGCCGGGGAGAGGCGTGTTGCGCCACGTAGACGACGCCCCGCCACGAGTCGCCCATCACCGTGACGATCGACAGTCCAGACGGCAGGCGATCGTCGTCGGGAAGGCTGGAGGTGGCCAGCACCGCGGTCGCGAGGCAGATCACGAACAGGCCGACGAAGACGGCTTCCGGGGCTGCGACGGCGAGCACCAGCGCGGTGAGCAGCGGCCCGCACAGGCTCCCGGCGGCTCTGACCGACGATCGGGTGATGTTCCACTTCATCAGATCGGTCGGAGTGCGGGCATGGTGGACCAGCAGGCTGGCGACCGTCGCCGGTGTCGCGATCGTGGCAACGGTGAACACGGATGCGAGAGCGAATACCACCCAGATCGGCGCATCGCTCGCCAGCGCGAGTGCGATACCGCCCGCTGTCAACGCTTCGATCGTCAAGGCGGTCGCCAGCACGCGTTGCCGGGCGAAACGGTCACCCGCAGCAGCGACGACCGGAGCGAACAGGGCCGCCGGAGCGAGCTGCGCGATCACGGCGATCCCGGCCGCCGACGACCCACCCCGGTCGAACGCGACGACCAGGACAGCGATCCACGCCGAGTACTCGGCGACTGCATCGACGAACACGAGCGCAAACAGGGCCCGCCTCGCCGGGAGCTGGCCCGACTCGGTTGCTTCCACGCCATCCACCCCCGTTCGCACTCGACATCGGCTCGTGCCGATCGACCGATGGTAGAGGAGGACGGCCTCGGCGAGCGCTGGCATGTGTCGCCGCGGCGAGCGATGACGGTCGATAACATCTGACCACCCATGTCTGCCGACCGAAAACGAAGTTGACGCCGTGCTGACTGCTCTCGGGCTGCTCGGCGTCGTTGCGCTGATCGCGGCCAACGGATACTTCGTCGCCGTCGAGTTCGCGTTCGTCGCTGCCCGCCGCAGCAGGTTCCTCGAGCAGGCCGTGGAGGGCGATCGTCGGTCGAAGCGCGCGATCGACGTCCACAAACGCCTGAGTTTCATGCTGTCGGGCGCGCAGCTGGGCATCACCGTCACCACGCTGCTGGTGGGTTTCATCGCGGAACCTGCCATTGCCTCGGTGATCGAACCGGCGCTCGTCGCCGTCGGTGTGCCGGAGTCGGCCACCTTCGGGATCTCGATCACGCTGGCTCTGGTGTTCGCCACGATGGCCCAGATGGTCTTCGGCGAGTTGGCCCCGAAGAACCTGGCGATTGCGAAACCGGAACCGGTCGCGCGGGCACTGGCGCCGTCGATGTGGTTGTTCCTGCGAATCGCGGGCCCGATCATCCGGCTCTTCGATGGCGCTGCCAACCGTCTCCTCCGCACGATCGGCGTCGAGCCCGTGGAGGAGCTGCGCGGAGCGGTGTCGACCGAGGAGCTCGACCTGATCGTCGATTCGTCCGCCGAGAGTGGTCACCTCACCGCCAGCCAGGCCGCCCTGTTGGAGCGCGCGATCGATTTCGGTGAGCTGGAAGCGTCCGATGCGATGGTCCCGTGGAATCGGGTCGTCACGATCGACGTCGACGCAACCGCAGCCGACCTGCGCGACCTCATGGCGTCGACGCACTCGCGTTTCCCGGTCGTCGACGTCGACGGTCAGGTACAGGGAATCGTCCACGCCAAGGACCTGCTCGGCGTCGGGCGGTCGGACTACGACATCACGCAGGTCTCCCAGCTGTTTCACGAGATCCTCGCGGTTCCAGAGGCTGCCGGCCTCAACGTGGTGTTGGCCGAGTTGCGGTCTCGCTCGACGGAAATGGCCATCGTGATCGACGAGTACGGTGGGCCCGCCGGGGTCGTCACGCTCGAGGACGTCGTCGAAGAACTGGTCGGTGACATCGAGGACGAGTACGACCCCAGCGCACCTGGCGATCACGTCGAGACGGAGCCCGGAGTGTGGTCGGTGGCCGCATCGTCGCGGCCCGACGAGATCGAACGAATCACCGGGTTCGACCTCCCCGACGGCGAGTACGACACGGTCGCCGGCCTCGTCCTCGATCGGCTCGAGCGGATTCCCGAGGCCGGTGACTTCTTCACGGTCGACGGTGTCAGGGTCCAGGTGCTCGAGGTCGACGGTTTCGCAATCGAACGTGTCGAGCTCCGGGTCGATCCCGAAGCGCTCGACGAAGCGACGTCCGATGATCCAGACGATGCCGACATCCCACGTGGCGGCGACGATCGAGGAGGTGAGCGGTGATGCTCGCCGCCACCGAGGGGATCCAGGTCAACTGGGCCGGCATCGGAGCCGCTGTCGTCCTGCTGGCGCTGAACGCCTTCTTCGTCGCCGCCGAGTTCGCGTTGCTGGCCTCGCGCCGGTCGCGTATCGAGCAGCTTGCTGCCGAGGGCGATCGTCGGGCGCGTCATGCATTGGCCGGGCTCCGCGAGATCACGCTCATGCTCGCCGGCGCCCAGCTCGGTATCACGATGTGCTCACTCGGACTTGGTGCCGTCGCCGAGCCGGCCGTCGCCGGAGTCATCGAAGGCGTACTCGGCGAAACGGTCAGACTGTCCGACACGACACGGCACATCATCGCGTTCTCGATCGGTCTGTCGATCGTGGTGTTCCTGCACATGGTGGTGGCCGAGATGGCCCCCAAGTCGTGGGCGATCGCCCATCCGGAGAAGTCAGCGCTGCTGCTCGCTCGCCCGTTCCGGCTCTTCGTGACGGTGCTGCGTCCGCTGATCCGCTTCCTCAACGGACTGGCCAACGTCACCGTCAAGGCAGTCGGGGTGGAACCGCAGGACGAACGAGCGATGGCACACTCGCCGAGCGATCTGCTGCTCCTGATCGAAGAGTCGGCGGGCCACGGCGGTATCGCGGCAGAGGAACACGAGCTGCTCGCCCGATCCCTCGAACTGTCGGGCCTGACCGCAGCAGATGCGATGACGGTTCGCCGCGACATCGTCGCAGTCGGTGCCGAGGTGACCGCAGACACCTTGGCCGCCGAAGCGCACCGGACAGGACGAACCCGCGTGGTCGTGCACGAGGGTGACCTCGATCACGTGCGCGGTTTCGTGCACGTGAAAGATGTGCTTCGCCTGGCCAACGGGACCTGGTCGACGACACACGTCGGCACGTTGACACGATCGATCATGGTGACGCCCGAGCATCACGGCCTGGAGGACTTGCTGCTCGAGATGCGTACGAGACGCCAGCACATCTCGCTCGTCGTCGACGAACACGGCATGGTGCTGGGGCTCGTCACGTTGGAAGATGTCATCGAGGAACTGATCGGCGACTTCGACGACGAGTCCGACCGTCGCCTCGGCGATGCCGAGCCGCTACCGGACGGAGGGTGGAGGATCCCGGGAACGATGCGCGTCGACCTGTTCGAGGAATGCACCGGCGTGGCGCTCCCCGAGGGTGACTGGCAGACCGTCGCCGGCTACGTGATCGACGCGCTCGACGAGATCCCTGCGCAGGGTGAACGAGTGCACACCGAACTGGGCGAATTCGAGGTCGTCGAGATGGACGGTTACGCGATCGAGGTGCTTCACGTTCGGCTGAGCCCCGTTCCGCTGGGGGACGCTGACTGAGCCCATGGCCTTCCCGAGCCGACTGCTGAACGACAACGAGACGGTCAGCGTCGACCTGCACCCTCACTGGTGGTTCCTGGCCGGGCCGATCTTCGCCATCGTCGCTGCGATCGTCGCCGGAATCGTCACGTTGGTGGCCACGGAGGCCGACTCGACGGTTCGCACCGCAGCTGGTTGGACAACGCTCGTGGCGATCGCGATCTGCGCGATCTGGTTGGTCAGCCGCTACGGACGATGGCTCACCACCCACTTCGTCATCACCAATCGACGGGTGATCTTCCGGTCCGGGTTGCTGACCAAACGCGGGATCGAAATTCCCATCGATCGCGTCAACACGGTCCATTTCCGCCAGAGCGTCTGGGAGCGCCTGGTCGGCGCGGGCGATCTCCTCATCGAATCCGGTGGCGAGACCGGGCAGCAGACGTTCACCGACATCCGTCAACCCGATCGGGTCCAACGGGTGATTCACGCCGAGATGGAAGCGCGCGAACTGCGCGGGCGGGGTCCTGACGGTGTCGTCGACGTTGCGGGCCAACTCGAGAAGCTCGAGTCGATGCTGCTGCGTGGCACCCTGACGCCGGAGGAGTTCGACCGTCAGAAGCAGCGGTTGCTCGGATCGTGACGTGAAGTGGTGAGCGTGCGAATCGTCAGCCTCGTACCGTCGAGCACCGAGACGCTGCTGGCGCTCGGCGCCGACGTGGTCGCCTGCACCAGATTCTGTGAACAGCCCGACCTGCGCCACGTCGGCGGAACGAAGAACCCGGACATCGAAGCGATCATCGGACTGGCGCCCGACGTCGTGGTGATGGACCGTGAAGAGAACCGCGTCGAGGACCACGATGCGCTCGTCGCCGGCGGGCTTGACGTCGTGGTCAGCGACGTCCGATCCGTCGACGACGCGATCGAGCTGGTGGGCGACTTGACCTCCCTCGTCGACGCCGCGCGGGACACGTACGAGATGTGTACGGCGCACCGCGCACGTGTGCTCCGCTGTGTTGGTGTGCGTCGGACGGCGTTCGTGCCGATCTGGCGGCGACCGTGGATGTCGATCGGGATCGGCACCTACGGGGCATCGCTGCTCGACCTGCTCGGCATCGACCTCGTGACAGCCGATGCGCCGGATCCGTACCCGACCGTGGAACTCGACGAGATCGGGCGACGGCATCCGGACCTGGTGCTGGTGCCGAGTGAGCCCTACGCCTTCACCGACGACCACGTCGACGAACTCAGCGCGGAGATCGCCGGCGCGGAGGTCGTCAGGGTCGATGGCCAAGATCTGTTCTGGTGGGGTGCACGCACGCCGGCCGCGATCGATCGATTGTCGGCCGTGCTGCACCGGGGATGAGTCGCCTCACTCCAGATGGGCACCGGCACTCGCCCGGACGATCCACCCATCGGTGAGTGCGCCAGGTTCGCAGATCGCAACGACGCAACCGCCGAACCCGCCGCCTGTCATGCGGGCGCCGAATACCCCGGGCGCTTCAGTCAACCGCTCGACGGCCAGATCCATCGTCGGTGTCGACGTCTCGAAGTCCGCCGCCAGGCTGTGGTGGCTCTCGACCATCAACCGCCCGGCGGTGGCGTAGTCGCGGTGATCGAGCGCCGATGCGAAGCCGCGCACCCGTTGATTCTCGGTGACGACATGGCGCGCCCGTCGTCGGACGACGTCGCCGAGGTCCGCTGATTCGACGGCATCGAGCGTGCTGGTTCGCAGCGGGCCGAGCACGGCTGCTGCCGCCTGGCACTCCGCCACACGTTCGCCGTACGCCGAGCCGACCAGGGTGCGGTGGGCGACGAACGTCACCACGATGTCGAGATCCTCGGGGACGGCGATGTGCGAGACCGCGAGCGTGTCGCAGTCGATCATCGTCGCGTGGCCTTCGGTCGCTGCGGAGATGCACAGCTGGTCCATGATGCCCGTCGGAACACCGGTGGCCGAATGCTCGGCGCGTTGTGCCGCCTGCGCGAGTTCGACCGGTGTGCCGTCGAAGCCGAGGGCGAGTCCGATTGCGCACTCGAGAGCGGCGCTCGACGAGAGCCCGGCGCCGGCCGGAATCGTCGAGGCGACCCGCCCCCGAAGGCCGTTCCTCGAGCCCAACTCGCGGGCCATCGCGGCGACGTAGGTGCCCCAGCGTGGAGACACCGTCGAGGGATCTCCCGCGATCGGGAGCTCGATGTGGACCGGGTCGGTGTCAGCGTCGGAGCGCAGCTCGATCGTGGTGCCGCCGGGCTCGAACTCGATCGTGGTCCCGCGATCGATCGCCATCGGAAACACCAGACCGCCCGTGTAGTCGGTGTGATCGCCGATCAGGTTCACCCTCCCGGGCGCGTGCACCCGTCGTGTCGATGCCACCGCGCAACGGTAGCGAAGTGCTCCGTTTGTCGTTGGACCGAATCGCTCTGCAACACTCCTTGCGATGCCACGCGCCGTCCTTCCGAGCGGAATCGAACTCGAGTACCTCACCTCCGGCGATCCGACGAATCCACCGCTGTTGGTCGTCAACGGATACACGAGCCAGCTGATCTCCTGGCCGCGCGGGTACGTCGAACAGCTCGTCGCGCAGGGCCTGTTCGTGATCCAGTTCGACAACCGCGACGTCGGGCTGTCGACGAAGCTCGACGGCCAACGCGTCTCACCGGGCGCGGTGCTCTCGGCCTCACTGCGGGGTGAGGCGCTCCCGTCGGTGCCGTACACGCTCTCGGACATGGCCGCCGATGGCATCGGACTGCTCGACCATCTCGGGATCGAACGCGCCCACCTCGTCGGCAACTCGATGGGCGGAATGATCGTGCAGACGATGGCCATCGAACATCCCGAACGGGTTGCCAGCGTCACCTCGGTGATGAGCAGCCCCGGCGACCCCCGGGTCGGACGGCCCACACCCGAGGCGCGCGATGCGCTGCTGGCCCCGCCGCCGCCCGACCGCGACGGGTTCATCGCTGCATCGCTGAACTCGAGAATCTGGGCGTCGAAGAAGTACGACGACCCCGACTGGTTGCTCGAGCTCGCTGCAGCCCAGTACGACCGTTGCTTCTACCCCGAGGGAGCGACGCGCCAACTCGCCGCGATCTACGCGTCGGGGGATCGCAGCGACGGTCTGTCGACGCTCGATGTCCCGATGCTGGTCATCCACGGCCGCGACGACACCCTGATCACCCCCGAGGGCGGCGAACGCACGGCGGAACTCGTTCCCGGATCGCGGTATCTCCTCCTGGCCGACATGGGGCACGATCACCCCGCCCCGCTGTGGCCAGTGCTCGCCGAGGCCGTCGGCGGCCACGTACGAGCCAGCACGATCATCCACTCACTCACGAACCGGAGCTGACAACCAATGGCTGGACCGCTGAGCGGCTACAAGATCATCGAGATCGCGGGCATCGGCCCTGGTCCGTTCGCGGCGATGCTGCTCGCCGACATGGGGGCCGAAGTCGTGCGTGTCGAGCGCGCCGGAGCGGTCCGTGGACCCCTTCCCGACGGTCCCCATTTCGACGTGCTGTTGCGCGGTCGCAAGAACATCGCGATCGATCTCAAGCATCCCGATGGTGTCGAGGCGCTGCTGACGCTGGTCGAATCGGCCGATGCCCTCATCGAGGGGTTCCGTCCGGGCGTGATGGAGCGCCTCGGTGTCGGGCCGGACGTCTGCCTGGAGCGCAACCCGAAGCTGGTGTTCGGTCGGATGACCGGTTGGGGTCAGGACGGTCCGTACGCCCTGGCCGCCGGCCACGACATCAACTACATCGCGCTCGCCGGCGCACTTGCACACTTCGGCCGCGCCGGCGAAGCACCGGTGCCACCCCTGAACATGGTGGGCGACTTCGGTGGTGGTGGCATGTTCCTCGCCTACGGCGTCGTCTGCGCCCTGCTGGAAGCACAGCGCAGCGGTACTGGCCAGGTCGTCGATACGGCGATGGTCGACGGCGCGGCGGTGCTGATGTCGATGTTCTGGGCGTTCAAGTCGATCGGAATGTTCGACGAGAACGCTCGCGGCACGAACCTGCTCGACACCGGCGCTCACTTCTACGACGTGTATCGCTGCAGCGATGGCGAGTACATCTCGCTCGGATCGATCGAGCCGCAGTTCTACGCCGAGCTGATGCGCCTGACGGAACTGGATGGCGACGAGCAGTTCGCCAAGCAGATGGACAAGGCGGAGTGGCCCGCACTGAAGCGCCGGTTGACCGAGGTGTTCGCCCAGAAGACCCGCGCCGAGTGGTGCGAGCTGATGGAGGCGACCGACGTCTGTTTCGCTCCGGTCTTGACGATGAGCGAAGCCGCCGAGCATCCCCACAACGCCGAACGACAAACGTTCATCGACGTGGCCGGCACCATGCAGCCCGCTCCGGCTCCTCGGTTCAGTCGTACACCTGCCGAGGTCGCCAGCCCGCCCGCACACGCCGGTGCGCACACGCGCGAGGTGTTCGAGGCGTGGGGCGTCGCCGCCGAGACGATCGAGGCATGGGCCGACGCGGGCGCCATCCGCCAGGCCGGCTGACCACCGATGGCGACGCTGGTCTGCTTCCACGCTCATCCCGACGACGAGGTGATCAGCACCGGTGGCACGATCGCTCGCGCAGCAGCTGAGGGGCATCGTGTCGTGTTGGTCGTCGCGACCAACGGAGATCACGGCGAAGTGCCCGAGGATCTCGGGTCGAACGAAACTCTGGTGGAGCGTCGGAGAGCAGAAACCGAGGCGTCGGCGCGTGTGCTCGGCATCGCTCGAGTGGTCTGGCTCGGCTACACCGACTCCGGCATGACCGGTTGGGAGCAGAACGACGACCCGAACAGCTTCCACCTCGCCGACTCCGCCGAGGCCGGCGTTCGCCTCGCCGAGGTCCTGCACGAGGAGTCGGCGGACGTGCTGACCATCTACGACTGGCACGGCAACTACGGACATCCCGACCACATCGCGGTCCACCGGGTCGGACTGGCCGCGTCGCAGCTCGTGCCGGGCGTGCGGGTGCTGGAAGCGACGATGAATCGTGATGCGTTCGTACGGATGATCGAGGCGGCCAGAGAGGCCGGCGACGCGATCGGGGACCCCGACGGCGAGCAGGACGAGTTCGATCCCAACGGACCCGCCGACGACGGCAACCCGATGGGGACGCCCGAGGCCGAACTCACCTTGGCGATCGACGTGTCGGCGCACCTCGCCGCGAAGAGGGAAGCGATGCGCTGTCATCGCAGCCAGATCGAGGACACCTCGTTCTTCCTGCAGATGCCCGACGACGTGTTCGCGATGTCGTTCGGGACCGAATGGTTCATCGAGCACGACGGTCAGCCGCCGGTGCGGTCCGGCTGGATCTTCCCCGACACCTGACCGATCCGAACCCACACCGACAGCGATGAGCGAGGTGGCCGGATACGGCGGTTTGGCTCATCGCTGGGGAACTTGGACGGGCTGCGATGAGCGACATGGCCGGATACGGCGGTTTGGCTCATCGCTGGGGCGGGGCGCGGTGGTCGGGTCGACGGGGTGACGTCGGGATCCGCCCTCGGTCGGGCAGACTCGGTCATGATGTCGGTCATGATTCGGCGCTCATTGGCTCTGTTGGTCGTCGGTGGACTCGCGCTTGCCGCATGCGGCGGTTCTGGCGACGACACCGCATCGACCACCGCCTTCACGCTGCTCCCAGCGACCTCGTCGACGTCGACCACCAGCACCACCACGACGTCGACCACCAGCACGACGACCAGTACGACGACGACCACGACCACGACGATCGCACCGAGCACCACGGTGACCGATCCGGCGGTGACCGAGCTGCTGCTCAGTGGTGACGGCATCGGCACGGCCGGCTTCGGCGCCGACCCGGACGGGGTCGTCGACTACATCAACTCCTACCTCGGACCGCCGAGCAACGACACGGGATGGATCGACCCGCTCACGATCGGGCTCTGCTCCGGTGACGAACTGCGTCAGGTGTCCTGGGGTGTGCTCACGCTGCTGTTCGGAGACGTGTCCGACGTCGTCCAGGGGCGCCGGCACTTCTTCGGCTACGGGTACGGGGCACAGAGCGAGATCGGGGCAGCGCCGGTCGGTCTGCAGACCACCCGCGGCGTGAAGATCGGCTCGCGGGTCGTCGACGTCCGGGCTGCGTACCCGGCGGCGACCATCAATCCCGAAGACGACTTCACGCCGCCGTTCTTCTTCGTCAACGACAGCCTGCGCGGATTCCTCACCGGCGTGACCGACGACGCCACCGTCACCGCCATCCTCGGCGGCGGCGACTGCGGCATCTGACGAGCGGCGAGTCCTCGGCCGATTCGTGGAGCTCTACGACGTCCATCGCTACCTTGCCTGGTTCCTCGTGTTGTCGAACGCGGCGGTCGGTGTGTGGGCGTTGGTCGCGCACCTGGTCCCGGCGTTGCGGGTGCGGCCCCTGTGGTGGGCGGTGATCGTCGCACAACTGTCGGCGTTCGTGATCGCGATCGTCGGGGTCGTCATGCTGGACCGCTATGGGCTCGAACTCGACCAGTTCCACGCCCTCTACGGGTTCAGCTGCATCGTCGCCGTCGGCATCCTGTACAGCTACCGCGGGAGCCCGTTCGTGAAGGACAAGGTGTACCTGCTCTATGGCTTCGGGAGCCTTTTCATCATGGGTTTGGGCATCCGGGCGATGTACCTCGGCACCCACTCGCCGTTCGCTCTCTGACGCTCGACTCCGGCCGGTCGTCGTTCGGGTGGCGCCGCGTCAGGCACCGATGCCCGAGACGCCGATGCCGCGAGGCAGCTTGGCGGGATCCCACGACAGGTGGGCGAGACCCTGTTGGCAAGCGAACCGGTCGGTCATGCCTGCCACGTACGCGACCGCTGCTCGGAGGGCTTCCGGGCCGCCGGCGTCGACGTAGTCCGCGCGTTCTCCGAGCGCCGCAGCGACGGTCTGATGCGGGATCGCATGGGGGCGGTCGGCGTAGTGCTCGACCAGGGCCCGCAGCAGCGAGACGACTGCGGCGGCCTGCTGCTGGCTGGCGGGTCGCAGGTACACGTACTCGTAGTTGAAGCGACGGAACTCGGCGAGGGCTTCGGCGATGTCGGGCAGCATGCCGATGCGCCCCGTCGCAGTGGTGGCGGCCACCATCGCTCGCACGAAGGTACCGAGCTGACGGGACCGGTCGCGCCCGCAGCGTTCGGCGACGATCTCGGGCAGCATGTCCGCGGTGACGATCCCGGCGGCCTCGGCGTCTTCGAAGTCGTGGCACACGTAGGCGATCCGGTCGGCCCACGACACCACCTCGCCCTCCGGCGTACGCGGCGCCGGCAGGCTCCACGAGTGGTTGCGGATCCCGTCGAGCGTCTCGGCGCACAGGTTCAACGGCTGCAGTGTGACGTCGGCGCCCCAAGGAGCGTGGTCGAATCCACCGTCGAGGTACGGCGACAGGGCGTCCTCGCTGGCATGGCCGCCCGGCCCGTGTCCGCAGTCGTGCCCGATCGCCATGGCCTCGACGAGCGGCACGTTGAGGCTCAACGACTCGGCGATCGAGCGCGCCACCTGGGCGACCTCGAGGGCATGGGTCATCCGGGTGCGTTGATGGTCGTCCGGGAACACGAACACCTGGGTCTTTCCGGCCAGGCGCCGAAACGCCGAGTCGTGAAGGATGCGGTCGCGGTCGCGTTCGAAGCAGGTTCGGAACGGATCGGGTTCCTCCTCGACGGCACGATTGCCGGCACCGTGAGCCTGGGTGGCGTTGGTCGCGAGCGTGGCGGCGTCGTGGTCCTCTCTGGCCTCGCGGGTCCGCACGAACGCGTCGCCGACGGTGGCGGCGGAGTCGGCGTGGGCGACCACCACGTCGTCGGTGCCGTGTCCGGTCATCGTGGCGGCCCACCGTTCGGCGCGTTCGTCGGCCGAATCCGGGTACGGGAGATCGGCCATGGGAAAACGATAGGAGATGGCGTCGCGTCGGTGGCGTTAGCCTCGAAGAAATGTCGCAGTTCGTCGACGAGTGCCAGCTGAACGTTCGCGGTGGTGACGGCGGCGCGGGCTGCATCAGCTTCCGCCGCGAAGGTCCCGAGGCGATGGGTGGGCCCAACGGTGGTGACGGCGGCAACGGCGGTGACGTCTGGCTGGTCGCCGATCACAACGTGTCGTCGCTGCTCGCGTTCCGTGACCATCCGCACCGCCGAGCCAACGACGGTGTGCATGGCAAGGGCAAGGACATGCACGGGCGTCGCGGCGAGTCGCTCGACATCACCGTGCCGATGGGCACCGTCGTGTTCGACATGTATTCGGGCGACATGCTCGCCGAGCTGGTCAACCATGGCGACCGCTGGCTCGCAGCTGCAGGTGGGCGGGGCGGTCGCGGCAACGCCAAGTTCCTCTCGAACAAGCGGCGGGCGCCGAGCTTCGCCGAGCAGGGCGAACATGGCGAGCAGCGGTGGCTGAAACTCGAGCTCCGGCTGATGGCCGACGTCGCACTCGTCGGTTTCCCGAACGCCGGCAAGTCGACGTTCATCAGCGTGATCTCCGCCGCGAAGCCGAAGATCGCCGACTATCCGTTCACCACCCTCGAACCGAATCTCGGTGTCGTCCGTGTCGACGACGCAACCGAGTTCGTCGTCGCCGACATCCCGGGGCTCATCGAAGGTGCGAGTGAGGGCAAGGGTCTCGGCCACCGTTTCCTCCGACACATCGAACGGGCGCGGGTGCTGTGCCTGCTGCTCGACCTCGCATCGATGGACGGCGTCAGCCCGCAGGAGCAGGAGCGCATCTTGTTGCACGAGCTGGGCGCCTATCGCCCCGAGCTGCTGGAACGACCGAGGGTCGTCGTCGGCACCAAAGCCGATGTCGTCCAGCCCGACGAACTCGCAGCGCTGGGGTGGGACGGAGCGATCATGTCGGCGGTCACCGGTCAGGGCGTGTCCGAGGTGGTCGGCCAACTCGCTCGAGAGGTGCATGACGTCCGCCAGGGCATCGAATGGGAAGAGGGCGTCGTCGTGCTGCGGCCCGAGGCCAGTGGTGCCGCCGTCGAACGGGTCGCTGACGGCGAGTTCCGTCTGATCGGGCGTGACGTCGAGCGGGTCGTCGCCCTCAATGACGTCACCACCCCCGAAGCGCTGTCGTACATCGACTATCGGCTCGAGCGGCTGGGCGTGCCGAAGATGTTGTCCAAGGCAGGCGCTCGTGAGGGCGACATCATCTGGATCGGCGAGTTCAGCTTCGAGTACTCGCCGGACCTCTGAGGCCAGTCATGCGTGTGGTAGCCAAGATCGGAACCGCGTCGATCACCGACGACCGTGGTGCCCTCGACACCGCCGCGGTCGCGAAGCTCTCTGACGAGGTCGCAGTATTGCGCGGCGACGGCCATGAGGTCATCGTGGTGTCGTCCGGAGCGGTTGCGCTCGGCGTGGCCGCACTCGGCCTGGCGGCGCGACCGACGGACATCCAGACACTCCAAGCGATCTCGGCGGCCGGACAGAGCCGGCTGGTCGAGGCCTACAACCGAGAGCTGGCTCGCCACGGTCTCGTGGGCGCACAGGTCTTGCTCGACCCGCACGACTTCGTCGACCGCACTCAGTACCTCCACGCCCGAAGCACCATCGAGCGGTTGCTGGAGCTGGGCTGTGTCCCGGTGGTCAACGAGAACGACGCGATCGCGAACGACGAACTGCGCTACGGCGACAACGACCGGTTGGCCGCACTGCTGGCGAACAGCATCAATGCCGACGTGCTGGTGTTGCTCACCGACATGGACGGCGTGTACACCGCAGACCCGAGGCGTGACCCGTCAGCCACCCTGATCCCGCTGGTGCGTGTCGGTGATCCGCTGTTGGCAGTTCGAGCCGAGGCCGGCGGCAGCGGCCGGGGGAGTGGTGGCATGGCCTCGAAGCTCACCGCTGCGCGGATGGCGTCGTGGTCGGGATTGCGCAGCGTGATCGCACGCGCGGCTCGTCCCGATGTGCTTGCGGGCGCCGTGTCGGCGGAGCTGGTCGGCACGACGTTCGAGGCGCACCAACGCACGTTGTCGGCGCGCAAGCTGTGGATTGCGTTCGCATCCGAGGTGATGGGCACCGTCGAAGTCGACGCCGGGGCCGAACGCGCGCTGACCGACCGGCCGAACAGCCTGCTTCCCGCTGGTGTGGTGGCCGTGCGCGGAGCGTTCAGCGAGGGTGACACCGTCGACATCGTCGGGCCGGACGGCCGGGCGTTTGCTCGGGGTCTGGCGGCGCTCGACGCCGATGTCGCCGACAAGGTGGTCGGGTTCCGTACGGGCGACCTCCCCGACGGCGTCAATCACGAGGTCGTCCACCGCGACGACCTCGTCGTCCTCCCCACGTGACAACCCACGTTTGCGTGCGGATTCGGGTGACCCGTCCCACCCACATCTGTGCGCAAACGACAGGGTTGTCGGGTGTCAGCCGGCGCGGCGGGGCAGGCGGCGGCGGACGGCATCGAGTTCGGGCGCCTGCAGCAGCACGAGCACGCCGAGATACACGGCCGATCCGACCACGGCGCCCACTGCGATCCGGATGACCGCGTCGACACCGGCGTTGCCGCCGACCTGCTGAGTGACCAGCCACACGGCCTCAGCCATCAACACGGCAGCGAGAAGCATCCGGGCGATGCTGGCCAGCAGCGGTCGGACGGCGAACCCGGGTACCTTGTAGCTGAGGATCTGCATCGACCACAGCGACGAGATCACGTACGCAAGGGCGAACGCGAGCCCGAGCCCGAGCACGCCGTACCGATCGACGAGGACGAACGCCAGCACGATGTTGATCGTGTTCTCGACCACGTTGATCTTGAACGGCGTCTTGGTGTCCTTGTGTGCGTAGAAGCCGCGCAGGAGGAACATGTAGATCGAGAACGCGCCGAGACCGAGTGCCAGTCCGGCCAGCGCCCGCTGCGCAGCGTCGGCGTCCTGGGCGCTGAACTCGCCGCGCTGCAGCAGGGCGCCGATGATCGGCTGGCGGAGCACGAAGATGCCGACTCCGGCAGGGATCGTGAACAGCGCCGTCATTCGCAGCCCGAGTGACGCCTGGTCGACGAAGCCGGTGCGGTCTCGGCGGGCGACGGATCGCGACATCTCGGGCTGGAACGTGGTCGCGATCGAGACCGCGAGGAGTCCGTGGGGGAGGACGAAGAACGTGAAGGCATTGATGTACGCGCTGGCGTCGCTCGAGCCCGGCTCGGCGAGGTTGCGGACGACCAGGAGGGCGACCTGGTTGGCGACGACGAACCCGATCGTCCAGAACGACAGCGACAGCAGCTTGCGCACGGCGGGGTGCCGGAAGTCGAAGATCGGCCGGAACCTGAAGCCGGTGCGAGCCATCGCCGGCAACAGCACGATCGCCATCGAGGCGATGCCGAGGGTGGCGCCGAGACCGAGGGTCCAGCGCAAACGGTCGTCGGTCAGCACCTCTCCGAGTTGCCAGTCAGCCGATCCGGGGTTCGGCAGCGACAGCAGGAAGGCGATGATCACCAGGTTCGGCAGGATCGGGCTCCACGCCGCAGCGAAGAACCGGCGGCGGCTGTTGAGGAACACGTTGGCCAGCCCGGTGAGCCCGTAGAAGAGGATCTGGATCAGGAAGATCCGGGCCAGGGTGGTGCCCACGGAGCGGTACACGCCGGGATCGACCCCGTCGGCGACGTTGACCGAGTAGAGCCCGAAGATCAGGGGTGCAGCGATCACGGCGACCGCCGTGAGTGCGCCCATCAACACCACCGACACCGTCAGGACCACGTTGGTTGCCTCGTCGTCCTCCTGCTCGACGAACGTCGAGAACAACGGGACCAACGTCGCCGACAGCAGGCCGCCGAGCAGAAGGTCGTAGACGATGTTCGGGGTCTCGTTGGCGATCAGGTATGCGTCGGTGAGTGCGGTCTGCCCGAGGACGTAGCCGAGCACGACGATGCGCAACAGCCCGGTGACGCGGGAGAGCGCCGTGCCGCTGGCAACGACGACGTTGCTCCGCAGCAGCCCACTCATCCGAGCGAACGCTAGTGCTGCAGCCGATCACCTCGCGGCACCGATGGAATCGTCCAGACGAGGAGGGGGTGGCGGTTGCGTCGCCGGCGGGGGCGGTCGCCGTCGGGGAGCGCCCGCAACCTCGCGATCACCGGTTCGACGACGTCCGCCCAGGTTGCGTCGTCGACGTCGAAGAGCGACGAGTAGATCCGCTGTTCGACGGCGTCGGCCTCGGTCGACGGTGCGGTCTCGAATTCGTCCCACGTGGTGAAGCCGTCGTGGATCAGGTCGAGGTCTCGGTGGCTGTCCGCGGCGACGGTGTTGTGATCCAGTCGCATCTGGCGCAGCGGTGCGAGGGCGTCGACGATCGGGGCGATGTCGTCGCCCGGGCCGTATTCGGGTCCGGAGGTGATCGCGACGACTCGCCCACCCGGACGGACGACGCGCGCCGCCTCGGAGAGGGTGACAGCGGGATCCTGCACCAACTGCAGCACCCAGACGAAATACGCCGTGTCGACGCTGTCGTCGGGCAACGGGAGCCGGTCGACGTCGGCGATGGCCACCCGATTCCCCACGCGGTGGATCGCCGCCTTCATCATCGCCTCGCTCAGATCGAATCCGACGACATCGATCCCGTGCCGCAGCAACCCGCGGGCGATCACGCCGGTGCCGATCCCGAGTTCGACCACCCGAGGCCCGACGATCCACGGTCGCAGGTCGTCGGCGAAGTGATTCCCTCGACGCTCTCCGCCACGGGTGCGGTCGTAGATGTCCGCAACACGATCGAACGACGTTCCCGGCATGCGACGCCACCGTAGGCGATCCCAATTGACCCACGGGTCAAGAGGGCGGGTAGCGTCGTCCCCATGACGACCACGGATGCCGGGGCGCCCGGTAGCACGACCAACCGCTTCGAGAGTGTGCAATCGGTGCGCGACGCCCTGCGCGACGTGAACTACCTGGCCGACGAGGGCATCGCCGGTGTCGCCTATCTCGCGGACCGGCTGTCGAAGCCGGTGCTGGTCGAGGGCCCCGCCGGTACGGGCAAGACCCAGCTGGCGAAGTCGATCGCCGAGATCACCGACGCTCGCCTCATCCGATTGCAGTGCTACGAGGGTCTCGACGAGAGCAAAGCTCTCTACGAGTGGAACTACAAGAAGCAGCTCCTGCGCATCCAGACCGAGCGCGGCGACAGCTCCGCTCAAGAAGGTCACGACTGGACCGAGATCAAGGACGACATCTTCTCCGACGAGTTCTTGCTGACCCGACCGCTGCTCGAAGCGATCACGGCCACCGATCCGGTGGTGCTCCTGATCGACGAGGTCGACCGCGTCGAGGTCGAGACCGAGGCCCTGCTGCTCGAGATCCTCTCCGACTACCAGGTCTCGATCCCCGAGCTCGGCACGATCACGGCGACGCAGATCCCGCTGGTGTTCCTGACGTCGAACAACACTCGCGAGCTGTCCGAGGCGCTCAAGCGGCGCTGTCTCTACCTGCACGTCGACTACCCGCAGCTCGACCGCGAGAAGGAGATCGTGCTCGCCAAGGTGCCCGACATCACCGAGCATCTCGCTGATCAGGTCGCCCGCATCGTTCGCTCGATCCGTCAGCTCGACCTCAAGAAGGCGCCGAGCGTGTCGGAGACCCTCGACTGGGCGCGCACGCTCATGTTGCTCAACATCGACAACATCGACGAGCAGACAGCCAAGGACACGCTCAACGTGCTGCTCAAGTACCAGACCGACATCGCCAAGGCGGCGAAGGAACTCTCCGTCGACGAGTGATCGTCTGACCGTCTGATGCTCGATCTTCTCAACGGCTTCGTCGTCGAACTGCGCAACGCCGGGCTTCCCGTCAGCCTGACGGAGAACCTCGACGCGATGGAAGCCGTCCAGCACATTCCGATCGAGGATCGCGAGGCGTTCAAGTACGCGCTCGGAGCCACGCTGATCAAGAACCACGCCCACTGGCGCAGCTTCGAGACGGTCTTCGAGGTGTACTTCAGCTTGCGTGGACCCGAGTACAAGCTCGTCGAGGGTGGTGACGACGACACCGACATCGACGAACTGTGGCGCGAGCTTCAGGAGCAGCAGAAGCAAGAGGGTCAGGGTGGCGCGGGCGGGCTCGACAGCCTCACGCCCGAGGAGATCGCCCAGATGCTGATGTCGGCGTTGATGAACGGCGACCAGGGCATGATGCGAGCGATGGCCAAGCAGTCGGTGCAGCGGTTCGCCGGCATGGAGCCGGGCCGCCCCGTCGGCGGCACGTACTACCTGTACCGCACACTGCGGAACCTCGACCTCGACGGCATGCTCGACAAGATGATGGATCAGGCCCGTCAGGAAGCCGACGGCGACCTGACGCCGCTGGAGGAGCGCCTCGAGAAGGAGGAGTTCGAGGACCGCATCGAGAAGTTCAAGGGCGAGATCGAAGCCGAGATCCGGCGGCGACTGGTCGCCGACCGTGGTGCCGAGGCGATGGCGAAGACGCTGCGCAAGCCGCTGCCCGAGGACGTCGAGTTCATGCACGCCTCGCGTGACGAGATGCAGGCGCTCAAGAAGTCGCTGTATCCGCTGACACGCAAGCTCGCTGCCCGGCTCGCTCGTAAGCGCCGCCACGGCCGAAAGGGTCCGCTCGACTTCCGCAACACGGTGCGCCATTCGCTCAGCTATGGCGGTGTGCCCGCGGAGCCGAAGTTCAAGTACCCGCGCCCGGCGAAGCCCGAGCTGATCGTGGTGGCCGACATTTCCGGCTCGGTGGCGGCGTTCGCTCGGTTCACGCTGATGCTGGTGTATGCGATCCAGAACCAGTTCTCGAAGGTCCGTTCCTTCGTGTTCATCGACGGCATCGACGAGGTCACCGACTACTTCAAGGCCACCGAGGACATCACCGAGGCGATTCACCGGGTCAACACCGAGGCCGACGTGGTGTGGGTCGACGGGCACTCCGACTACGGCCATGCCTTCGAGGTGTTCTGGGAGCGTTACGGCAAGGACGTGGGCCCGAAGTCGACGGTGTTGCTGCTCGGCGACGCTCGCAACAACTACCACGCGAGCCAGTCGTGGGTGGTCAAGGAGATCGCCCAGAAGGCGCGTCACGTGTATTGGCTCAACCCCGAGCCGCGCAGCTACTGGAACACCGGTGATTCGATCGTCGGTGAATACGGCACGCACACCGACGGCGTCTACGAGTGCCGCAACCTGCGCCAGCTCGAAGCGTTCGTCGAGAAGCTGGCCTGAGCGCTCACGGCCGGAACGGCGTCCGGACTCTCGGTCGGCCGCACGGCTCGGTGTGTTTCGTAGGCTTCGACGGGTGTCGCCCCTGGATTCGCTGCTGGCGGAGATCTCGCGAAAGGACGTGGTACTCGCACTCGGTGACGGCCATTCGGCGGTGGCGTCGGAGGTGCGCCGGCGAGGAGCGGCGCTCGACGTGGCGGCCGGCGACTGGCCGAGTATCCAGCTGCCCCGCCGGTACCCGTTGGTGATCGTCGAGCCCGTCGACGCACGAGATGGGGCGGTCGCGGTCGTGCACTGTGCGGCGCAGCACGTCGAACGCGGCGGTCACATCGCGCTGATGTCGGACGACATCGCGGACACGGCGCGCCGCTTCGACCTCGACAAGATGGGCCACTTCACGATCGACGGTGTGTCGCTCGTGCTGTACCGGCGGAGTGATCGCATCACGATTCACGACAAGGTGTTCGAGGCCCGGTCCCGCATCGCGCGCGTGACGCCCGACGAGCTGGCCGAGCGCCTCGGAGGCGACGCTGCTCCCACCGTGATCGACACCCGTACGCCGACCGATCGCAGCCGATTCGGGGTCATCGCCGGCTCGCTGCACGTGCCGCGCACCGTGGTCGAGTGGCATCTGGATCCCGCCAACGGGTACCGCCATCCCGCGGTGACGTCATTCGGCCAGCCGCTCGTCCTGGTGTGCAACGGCGGCTACAGCTCGTCGTTGGCGGCGTCGAGCCTGCTCGATCTCGGCTTCACCGACGTCGGTGACCTCGTCGGCGGTGTCCGTGCGTGGATCGACGCCGGCCACGATGTGGTCGAGCCGGACCACTCGCACCTCGACATCTGAGACCGGGCCGGCCCGCGTCAGCGGCGGATCCGACGGGTGATCCGGCCACGGACCATGGCCGTCCAGTCGCGGGGGAGGTTCGACAGCGTCGACAGGGCGAAGTCGTCAGCGGCCTGACGGATGATCTCGGCGTGCGAGGGGTACGGGTGTACGGTCCCGAACAGCTTGCGCAGGCTGATGCCGTTGTCGATGGCCATCGTGAACATCCCGATCAGGTCGGTGGCGCCCGGCCCGACGATCGCGGCGCGCAGGATCCGTCCGGTGAAGCGCTCGACGTCGAGGACGAGGCGACCGTCGGAGATGTCGTCGGTGTAGCCGCGGTCGACATCGGCGTGATCGACCACGATGCGTCGACGCGAAGATGCAGGAATCGCCTGGATGGTGTCGAGCGACATCCCGACCGAAGCGACCTCGGGCTCACCGTAGGTCGCGTTCGGGATCGCTCCGACACGACCGAGTCTTGGCACCACCGGGAGTGCGATCGCCCTCACCGCACGGCGTCCGATCGCTCCGGCGCCGTGGGTCGTGAGGGTTCCGCCGGTGATGTCGCCGACCGCCCAGATTCCGCCGACCGACGTACGTCCCCAATCGTCGACCGTGATCCCTGAGGGCGTTGCGTCGACGCCGGCTCGTTCGAGTCCGAGCCGGTCGAGTCGCGGCCGTCGGCCGACGGCCATCAGGACGCGATCGATGTCCTCGATCGTGGAGCCGTTCGCCAGGTGCGCGGTGGTGCCGTCGAAGCGTTCCACCGTGCTTCCCAGGTGTGCTTCGATGCCCTGTGCTCGGAGCGATCGCTCGATCACCTCGGTGATCAGTGGGTCCTCCGACGCGAGCACTCGATCCTGGCGTTCGACGATGTGAACCCGGGATCCGAGAGCCGCGAAGGCGGTCGCCATCTCGATGGGGATCGCTCCGCCGCCGACGATCAGCAGCGTGGCCGGTGGAGTGGCCAGTTCGAACAACTCCTCGTTCGTGACGACCCGGTCGGCGTCGAGACCGTCGATGTCGAAGGTGACCGGCCGCGACCCGGCGGCGATCACGATGTGGTCGGCACGCACGAACTGCGTCGTCGTGCCGTCATCGACCTGCACGACGTGGGGGCCGCGGGACGTGGTGAGCGATGCCCAGCCGCGTACGAGGTGGATGCGCTGGTCGTCGGCCATCTCCTCGTCCTCGCGTCGGGCGAGGTCGTCGCGTTTCGCTCGCGTCCAGGCGAGTGGGTCGTCGATCCCGGCGCGAGCGGCGTGCAGGAGAGCTTTCGAGGGAATGCATCCGACGTTCGTGCAGTCTCCGCCGACCCTGCCCCCTTCGATCAACACGACGTCGTGGTCGAAACCTGCCAACCCGATGGCGAGGGTGAGTCCGCCGGACCCGGCGCCGATCACCGCAGCTCGGTAGGTGCGGGTGGGGTCGTGGCCGATCATGAGGGCATCCCTTCGTCGGTGGCCGGTTGTCGTTGTCGGACGATCCGAGTCAGAAGCATCGCCCGGTCGCAACCGGTCCGCCACGTCCGGCGTTCCCGGAGCCGGCCGTGTTTCGAGTTTGGTCACGGGTCGAGCGCCGCGATCGACCGCACCGGATCGCCCGGTGGTGGCCGGTTGCGTCAGGGGGCGTTGACGGTGAGGTCGTGGATCGAGGTGGTGATCGGGCCGTTGGAGGCCGAGCTCGACAGGTAGGTGTAGAAGCCGACCGCGCCTGGCTGCTGCATGGCGATGGTTGCGTCGGTGACCGAACGCAACCAGTTCGTCGGCTCGGGGGTGCCGTGTTCCCACACCTTGGCTCTCACCGTGGTCGGATTCGTCCCGACGGCCTGGACGCGGAGATCGAGGCGACGATCGGGGCCGGCGCCGACGCCGGTGAGAGCGATCTCCGGTGAGATCACGGTGGAGCCGCGATCGAGTCGCAGTGTGGGGAGACCGTTGGAGCGGGTCCGCAGCACGGCTCGGTACTCGCCGCCGCCCGGCACCGATCGGGGGATCGTCGAGACGTACAGGCCGCTCCCCGTGCCGAGCTTGTCGCTCGACAGGGTCACGCGGAGATCGGCGTCCGTGGTCGAGACCGAGCGGAGCTCAGCTCGTCGACTCACGCCGGATGGGTTGGAGACGTGGCCGGCGCCGGCTGCGACGTCGAAGGCGGCCGAGTTCGACACGGTCCAGGCACCACCGACGTCTGCCGCGCCCCAGCCAGTACCGGACGAACGTTCGAATCCGTCAGCGGCGATGATCGGCGCGGCCGGCACGGTGGTTGCGGTGGTCGCGGTCGTGGTGGACGTCGTCGTGCTGGAGGTCGTCGAGGCGGGTGCGGCGGTCGTGCTCGTCGTTGTGATGGGTGGTGCGGTCGTCGTGGTCGAGGTCGTGGTCGACGTCGAGCTGGACGTGGTGGTCGGCACGGTGGTGTTGGTGGTGGTGGGAGACGGCGCCACTCCCGGCGCGATGGTGAACGTGTCGCTGAACGTCCCGGACGTGGCCACGAAGTTGGCGGAGAGCGCATCCGCCGTGATCGAGAGGTCGAGGAGTCCGTGGCTGGGCCGGGCGTTCGAGCCGGACCACGCAGCGAAGTAGCCGGCCTCGCTGTCGGTCGCGCTGACGTCGCGCAATGCGATGCCACCGGTGCCAACGGTGGCGAACACCGTGCCGGCGCCGGCACGGAACGCGTCATCGGTGTCGATGATGCAGGCACTGTTCGTCGTACGCGGCTGCAGCGACGGGCAGCCGGTGGTCCCCGCCCTCAGCTGGTGGGTTCGCGCGTACGAGTGCTCGTGACCGTGCAGTACGAGATCGACCCGCTTGTCGATGAGCAGCTCGTAGAAATCGTCGTTGGACGGGCAACCGTTGGTACCGACCGTCAGGCACGGGTAATGCGATGTGACGATGATCCACTGCGCACCGAGGGCCCGGCCTTCGTCGATGGTCCGTTCGAGCCAACTCCAGTGGGCGTCACCACGGCTGTAGGTCCAGCGCGTGCCCTCGAACGTCAGGTTCGGACTTGCCTGGATGACTCGGACCAGTGGCGACCCGGTTGGGAAGTCCATGGCGTACTCGCGCCCGTAGATTCCGCTGGTCCCGGGGACCTGGTTGGGCAGACAGGCGCTGAAATCGTTGATGTCGCCGTTGTTGTTGTCCTCGCTCTCGTGGTTACCGGAGACCAACTGGAACGGGAATCCTTCGCCCACTCGCTGCTTGACGTAGTCGCACCAGTGATACGGCGTGGGGGAGTACCCGTAGGCGAGGTCGCCGAGCGCCAAGTGCGCGTCAGGATCGCGTCGTTCGATCTCGGCGAGGACGCTGTCCGTGTCGGGGCTCGCCCCGTAGTCGCCGGCGGCGGTGAGGTGCACCTCGCGGGCGGCTTCGCTCGGCGACACGGCCACGACGGCAGCCACCGTGCACAGCCCGGCGAGCGCCGCCCACATCGTCCATCCCCGTCGCCGCATCGACCGCCCCCCTCGTCGCCTTGACGAAGTCTTGACCATGGAATCGTCGGATGCAAGAGCGCTTTCGACTCGGCGCTGTTCGCCGCTCAGGTTGCCTGGGGGAGGCGGCGGAGTGCGACGCGGGTGCGCTCGACGGCGGTGGCGACCGGGAGTGCCGCGCCGGCCGCGCGTCGGGCTGCGGCCTCGTCGGCGCCCAGCTGCGATTCGATCGACTCGCGGGTGGCAACCACCAGGTCGCGTAGCGTCACCATCAATGGCGGCGCTCCGATGGCGCTGTGTGCCTCGATCGCGCCGAGCACCTCGGCGGCCACCGCCGGCTGGCCGATCCTGTCGAGCGCGATCACGCAGCGCATCAGGGTATGCCATTGCTGTGCCCACTCGCCCGTGCGATACCAGACGTCGACCTGCTCGGCGAGCTCCTCGCAGCCCGGTTCGAGATCGCCGTGCGACACCCGCAGTGCACCGATTTCGGTCCGGGCGAACGCACTCATCCAGCGGTTGCCGACCGACCGCGCCAGACGGTCGCCATGCGAGAACGCGCTCAGGGCCCGAGCGTCGTCGCCGTGGATCGAGAATCCCTCGGCCACCCACGAACCCGCCAGGTCGGTCACCCCGCCGGTGCGTTCCGCCGCCCGCCGCGCGAGTTGGCTGAGCCTGTGCCCTTCGTCGTAGTCGCCGCAGGAGCTCGCGGCGACCGAGGCCATGTAGTAGGCATGGGCGCGCCGCGAGTCGTTTCCCGAGGCGTCGGCCAGTTCGATCAGGTCGGCATTCTCCGCGACCCCGCGGTCCAGCTCGTCGATCGCGTAGTACACGTTCGCCCTCACCCGTTCGGCCAGCCCGACCGGCTCCACGCCGAGCGCCCGCTCGGCCTCCTTGGCGGCGCCGGCCAGCTCCAACGACCGAACGAACTCACCCCGGCAGAAGGCGCCGTAGGCACGAACGCCGAGCACCACCGGGTACGCCGGATGCTCGGAACCACCTGGCATCTCCGACATCGCATCGGCCCAGGTGAACACCTCGTAGTGGAGCGTGCGCATCCCGTACTCACGCATTGCGCATGCGAGACCGAACGCCGTGTCGACGTCACCGATCTCCACCGAGAATCGCTGTGCGGCGCGGAGATCGGCGAACGACGCATCTGCACGAGCCACCGCGGCTCCTTCGTCGGACGAGTTCAGGCCCGCCTCGATCGCTGCGGCGGCACCGGCGAACTGCCGTGCGTGTGTGGCGTACAGCGTCACGCTCCGCTCGTCCTCGAGGCGGCTCCGGCCATACTCCCGCAGCGTCTCGAGCATCTCGTAGCGCGTCCCACCGCCGGGTGAACGCCGCACCGCCAGCATCGACCGCTCGGCGAGCCGCGTGAGCACGTCGAGCACGTCGTCGTCACCGTCGGAGATCGACTCGGCGGCCGCCAGATCGAACTGCCCGGAGAACACCGCCAGCGACGCGAAGACCCGCTTCTCGTCGTCGTCGAGCAGTTCGTACGACCATCCGATCGCATCCTGCAGCGTGCGATGGCGAGGGTCGGCCCCCCGCCGAACCCCCTTGAGGAGCCGGAAGCGCTCGTCGAGCCGGCTGGCGATCTCGGTGACGTCGATCGCCCGCGCCCGCGAAGCAGCCAGTTCGAGCGCGAGGGGGATGCCGTCGAGCCGCTGACAGATCTCGACCACGGCGGGCGCATTCTGCTCCGTCAGCTCGAAGCCCGGATCGGCCGCCTGTGCCCGCTCGAGGAACAGCGCCACCGCCGGAACGTTCGCGAGGTCGGCGAACGGTGTCGCATCGAGGTCGTCGACCGACAGGGGCGCGACCGGACGCACGTGTTCGCCCATCACCGCCAACGGTTCACGGCTGGTGGCCACGATCGAGACACGCGGCGCCGAGCGAAGGATCCGCTCCACCAGCTCTGCGATCGGCTCCACGAGGTGCTCGCAGTTGTCGAGTAGCAGCAGGGTGCTGCGGGCGCGGAGCACGTCGACGATCGCATCCTCGATCGACAGGCCGAGCCCCGTGTTGACCCCCAGCGCTCCGGCAAGAGAGGCGAATGCCGCGTCGCGGTCGTCGACCGTCACCAGCTCGACGACGAAGACGCCGTCGGCGTAGTGGGGGGCGACCGCCCGGGCCAGCTCCAGCCCGAGGGACGTCTTGCCGACACCGGCGCTCCCCACGAGCGTGATCAGCCGGCTCTCGCCGAGTTCCTCGATCAACGCAGCCAGGAACTCGTCACGGCCGATCAGCCGCTGCAGGGCGATCGGCAGTTCGTGCGATGGCTCGGCAAGGACTGCGCCCTCGTCGTCGACCTCGTCGTGTACATCGGTTCGCCCGTCGACCACCCTGGCGTCGGCGACGAACTCGTAGCCCTTGCCGTGCACGGTGCGGATCACCGCCTGGCGGGTGCCGTCGTCACCGACGGCTCGGCGCGCCGATTTCAGACGGGACGTCAACGCCGACTCGCTGACGAACCGATCGCCCCAGATCTCGTCGAGGAGCTCCTCCTTTCGCACCACCTCGCCGCGACGCTCGGCGAGGAGCTGCAGGACGTCGAACACCTGCGGCTCGACCGGTACGTCGACCCCACCCCGCCGCAACACGACACGGTCGAGGTCGAGTTCGCAGTCGTTGAATTCGATGATCATCCGCACGCCCCCCGCCGGCGAACGGCACCCGTTCACCGACCTGTCGTACGAGCTTGCCACGTTCGGGCGCGCCGGGCGCGCCGGCGCCGGGTCACACCCGGCTGGCGGTGGTCGCGAGATGGCCGACCAGATGGGTCGCGAGGTCGTCGGCATCGGGCCCGACCCCGTCGAGGAAACTCGACTTGCGGCGCCGCAGGAACGGCAGCCCGAGCACGTACAGGCCCGGCACCGGAAGGACACCGCCATCGTGCAGGAGTGCCCCTTTCCGATCGAGCAGGCGTGGATCGAGCCACGGATATCTCGGCCGGAACCCGGTGGCCCACACGACGGTGCCGATCGGGCGCAGGTCGGCCTCCAGCACCGGCACCCCCACCGTCGTCGGGGCCGGTCGCGTCGGCTCGCCGAGTTCGCCGTCGAGGCCATGGGTGGTCGCGTGTTCGTCGCACTGGTCGAGCAGCCGGCCCTGCTTGAGGTCGGCCGACGCGCACATGTTGGCGAACGAACCGGAGAACTGCGCCCGGTGTCCGCTGCACCCGACGAGGCGGCCGACGAGCCGAGCACCGTTGGCGGCCACGGCGTTGAGGTCGAGGTTGCGCCGTTCCGGTGTGCCGATCAGCTGCAGCGACGGCAGCCGTCGGGCACGGCGGATGTCGGGAACCTCGTCGTACCGCTCGTCGAGCTGGCCGATCGCATCCATCCACCAGTGGATGTCCATGCCGCGGTAGGTGCGCGGCAGGCGGACGTGGTCGCCGACGGCCAGGGTGACCTCCCGGCCCACACGGCTGAGTTCGTCGGCGATCTGCAGTCCGGACGCCGACGCCCCGACGACCAGGACGCCACCGTCGGCGAGCTGATCGGGGTTGCGGTAGTGGATCGGCGACACGTGGTCGAGGTGAGCGGGCATGCCGTCCGCAATCGGCGGGATGTGCGGATCGCTGCAGGCACCGGTGGCGAGCACCACCGCGCGGGCCCGCCACTCGCCGTCGTCGGTGGCGACCAGGTGCGACGTGTCGCACGACTCGATGTTCGTGACGCTGGTGCTGTGCCGGACCGGCGCGTCGAACGAGCGCCGGTAGTCGTCCAGTTGGGCGGCCACCTCGCGGGCGGTCATGTAGCCGTCGGGGTCGTCGCCCCGGTAGGCCCAGCCGGGGAGGCGGCTCAGCCAGTTGGGTGTGAGCAACCGGAGTGAGTCCCAACGTTGCGTCCTCCACGAGTTGGCGGTCTCGCCGCGTTCGAGCACGACGTGATCGACGGATCGACGGGTCAGGCAGTGGCTCATCGCCAAGCCCGCCTGCCCGCCGCCGATCACGACGACATCGGTGGTTCGTGGTGCAGTCATCGGACCCACTCCGGTTCTCGCTGCCAGCCGATCAGGTGGCCCTTCAGTTGACCGAGACGACGATCGAGGTCGGGTTGGCGATGACGTCGAATGCTGCCGACCGCTTCTGCGACTGGGCGACGATGCCCTCGAGCTCGGCCTTGGTGGCGTCGGCGTCGATGTCGTACTGCACCCGGATCGCGGAGAACCCGTTGCGGACGTCGCTGTCGATGCCCAGGATCCCGGCAAGGTCCATGTTCGCCTCCACGGTCGCCTTGACCGATCGGAGCTGGACGCCGCGGTGGGTGGCCACCGACGCGACACCGGCGGTCAGGCAGCCGGCCAGGCCGATCAGCAACATCTCCGGCGGGGTCGGGCCGTTGTCGGCGGAGGCGAAGAGCTCCGGGTGGTCGGTGTCGGCCGAGTACGGCTGGCGGTGGGTCTGCTCGCCGCCGGCGCCGCTGAACTTCTCGACGGTCGTGCGGCTGTGGGTGCCGTTGACCCACTCGCAGTCGGCTCGCCAGGTGAACTGCGCCAGCTCCGGCATCTCGGTCATGTGGTCCCGAGCGCCGAGCAGTGCTTCGACGTTGACGCCGTTGTCGACGGCGGGGGTTTCGGTGCTGGTTTCGATGATGGTCATGGTGGTTGCTCCTTCGTGGCGGGACGGGATCGGTGCCCCGTACCGGGTCGGTGGTTGTCGGTCACCACCGTGACGGAACGCCCGAACCGATGCTTGGAGACGACGTGGAGACGACCGGGAGATGCATCTCCACCCGGTCTCCAAGACCTGGCGGGCCGACATCGTCACGATGGAACCCATGACCATGAACGACACGACCCACGACACGACGAGCAAGGACCATCCGGCCGACACACCGGAGGGCCACGACTGGGAGGTGGCCGGCAGCGCCTGGGGCCGACGGTCACGCGACTGGGCGTGCCTCTTCGAGCACTATGCGGTCGACGTGATCCACGCGATCTTCCGACGCGTCGGCGTCGACGAGGGCACATCGATGCTCGACATCGCCTGCGGCTCGGGGCTCGCCGTCCGCTACGCCGCCGAGATGGGCGCCGCCGCCGCCGGGATCGACGCGGCAGCGCCACTCGTCGAGATCGCCCGCGACCGCGCCCCCGATGCCGATCTTCGAGTGGGCAACATGTTCGAGCTGCCGTGGGCCGACGAGTCCTTCGACGCGGTCACGTCGATCAACGGGGTGTGGGGCGGGTGCGAGGGCGCGCTCGCCGAGGCGCATCGAGTGCTCAAGCCCGGCGGCCGCATCGGGATCAGCTTCTGGGGCAAGGGGCATCTCGACCTGCGCGCGTGCTTCATCGCCTTCGCGCTGAACGCACCGCAGACGCACATGGAGGGCATGCGCCGCACCAACGACATCGCCCGCCCCGGCATTGCCGAGGCGATGCTCGAATCGACGGGCTTCGAGGTGCTCGAACGGGGCGGCCGCACATCGACCGTCGAGTGGCCGGACGCCGACACAGCCTGGCGAGCGATCTCGAGCGTCGGCCCTGCGGTGCCGGCGCTGGAGAACGTCGGCGCCGATGTGCTGCGCCCGCAGGTGATGGAGTCCGTCGAGACCCTGAAGGACCGTCACGGCATCTATCGGTTCTGCAACGACCAACAGTTCGTCATCGCCTGCAAGCCCGCATAGGCAGCACCCGCGCCGTTCTCGGCGCTCTCTCGCTCGGCTCGGTGCCCGACCGTCACCTCGCCCGGGTTGGCGCCGGTGAACAGGCGAGCAAGCGCTGGCGGGGCGTTTTCGAGGCCGTCGACCGCGCGACTTCGGGTCGCGGCGCAACACCGATCCCGCCAGGTCAACGATCGCATCGTCGGTGCGGCGATCGAGGCCAGCCATGACGGCACCCGAGGCGTCGACTGTCGACGTCAGCTCCACAGTGTGACGTGCACGCGCGGGCGGAAGCGGCGGACGTTCGTGCCGCTCCCTGTAAGCATCGCCTGGGTCGCCCTCGGTGTCGAGATGAACCGCACCAGCTCGCTCGCCAGCGGATTCGGTGTCTGCTGGCGGAGCACGTAGGTCGCATAGACGCCGTCGACCATCGAGCCGGGTGCCTGGACCCGGACCAGGCGGCCGTCGCCGAGCTCCGCTGCCAGCATGTGCATCGGACACAATGCGATGCCGTGCCCGCCCCTCGCCTCGGCGAGAGCGGCAGCGTGGTTCTGGAAGATCCGCTGACGCTGCTCGGCGACGCCGAGACGCTTCAGCATCCGCGAGGCGCTGCTCGACGGGTCGACCGCCGACGGCCCCAGCAGCCACGTGTGCGCCGAGAGATCCCTCGAACCGGTCGTGGCAAGCGGGTGCTCGACGCCGACGACCGCCGCGATCTGGTACCGGAGGAATTCCTTGCTCGTGATGCCCTCGCGTTGTTGGCGCAAGGTGGGACCGATCGCGACGTCGATCGCTCGCGCCACCAGCAGACGATCGAAGTCGACGGGAGCACAGACGCTCATCTCCACCTCGAGGTCGTCGGCGCGGGTGGAGAACAACTCGATCAGTCCCGGAGCTGCGTATTCCCCGAACAACGACGACACCGCGATCCGTAGGATGCGTTGACCGTCGGCGGCCGCGCGAACCTCGCGCCGGGTCTGGTCCTGGAGACCGAGCAGTTCGACGGCCCGCGACGCCAAGCGCAGCCCTCCCGGAGTGAAACTCAGCCCTGCAGCCGAGCGACGGAACAACTCGTCACCGAGCTCCTTGCGCAGGGCGCCAACGTGTCCCGACACGGCGGCCTCGGTCACGCCGAGCTCGGCCGCAGCAGCCTTCGAGGTGCCGTGGCGAGCGACGGCAGCGAACGTGCGGAGCTGCGTCGGCGTCATCAGCATGGGAAGTTAACCATTCGCTGAAGTCGGCGTTGACTCGGAGAGGCCGAACGGCCAGAGTGCAGTAGGGGGCAACACACGAAGGGGGCACCATGCAGGTACCAGCACCGTTCGAGTACGAACGGGCGACGAGCGTCGACCACGCGATTGCGCTGATGGAACGGCTTGGGGAGCGAGGCACGGATCGTTGCAGGCGGCCACAGTCTGCTGCCGATGATGAAGCTGAGGCTCGCCAACCCGGAGTATCTGATCGACATCAACGACCTCGGCACCGAACTGTCGTACATCCGCTTCACCGACAACGAGGTCCGCATCGGTGCGCTCACCCGCCATCGGGAGCTGCTCGAGAGCGACGAACTCGCACGCGTGCTCCCGATCTTCCGCGACGCCGAGAAGGTCATCGCCGACCCCGTGGTCCGCAACCGCGGCACCCTCGGCGGCTCGCTCTGCCAGGCCGACCCGTCCGAGGACCTGTCGGCCGTCTGCGACGCCGTCGAGGCACAGTGCGTGATCCGGAGCGGATCGGGCGAACGCGTCGTGTCGATGCACGACTTCCACCGCGGCCCGTACGAGACCGCGGTCGGCGACGGCGAGATGCTCACCGAGGTCCGGATCCCCATCCGACCGAACTCCTCGAGCGCCTACCACAAGGTGGAGCGGCGAGCCGGCGACTGGGCCGTCGCGTCCGCGGGCGCCGCGGTCACCATGAACGGCGACGTGATCGCGGACGGCCGCGTGGGCCTGTGCGCCGTCGGTCCCAATCTCACCAACATCGAACCGATCTCCGCGGCGCTGCGCGGCCAACCGCCGTCGGAGGAGCTGTACGCACTCGTCGGGCAGATCGCCGCCGACAACTGTTCACCCGCCGAGGACACGCGGGGAACCGTCGCCTACAAGACCCACCTCGCGAAGGAACTCACGATCCGTTCGCTCCGCAAGGCCGTCGAACGCGCCACCGCCTGAGCAGGCACGAAAGGACCATGACATGGACGTCACGATGAACATCAACGGCGACGAGGTCACGAGTGACATCGAACCGCGCACACTGCTCGTGCACTATCTACGCGATCACCTCGGCATGACCGGCACCCATTGGGGGTGCGACACCAGCAACTGCGGCACCTGCGTGGTGTGGGTCGACGGCGAGCCCGTGAAGAGTTGCACCACGCTCGCCGCCATGGCCGGCGGGCACGAAGTGCGCACCGTCGAGGGCCTCGAGGTCGACGGGGAACTCGACCCCGTGCAGGAGGGCTTCATCCAGTGCCACGGCCTGCAGTGCGGATTCTGCACACCGGGGATGATGATGACCGCCCGAGCCCTCATCGACCGCAACCCCGATCCCACCGACGACGAGATCCGCGAAGCGATCAGCGGCCAGATCTGCCGCTGCACCGGCTACGCCACCATCGTCCGCTCGATCCAGTGGGCCGCCGCCAAGGAACGCGAACAAGCCGTCACACTCAGCCCCACCGGGAGCGCATCATGACCATCACCGACGACGTCGACACCAACGCCGTACCGACGCCGGACAACAACCTCAACGATCACAAGCCGGTCGGCTTCGGCCGCATGCTCCGCAAGGAGGACCCCCGGTTCGTTCGAGGAATGGGCCAGTACTGCGACGACGTGCAGCTCCCGGGCATGCTGCACCTCGCGATCCTGCGATCGCCCCTCGCCCATGCCCGCATCGTCAGCATCGACAAGAGTGCTGCGGAAGCGCACCCCAAGGTCGTCGCGGTCATCACCGGCGCCGACCTCGCCGAGCAGAACCTCGCGTGGATGCCGACGCTGTCGAACGACGTCCAAGCCGTGCTCGCCACCGACAAGGTGCGCTTCCAGCACCAGGAGGTCGCGTTCGTCGTCGCCGAGGACCGGTATTCCGCGCGCGACGCGCTCGAACTCATCGACGTCGAGTACGACGATCTCGACCCGGTGATCGACGTCCGCACGGCGCTCGAGCCCGACGCGCCGATCATCCGCGACGACCTCGAGGGCAAGACGAACAACCACTGTTTCGACTGGGAGACCGGCGACAAGGACGCCACCGAGGCCGTCTTCGCCGACGCCGACGTGGTCGTCAGCGAGGACATCGTGTACCCGCGTGTGCACCCCGCTCCGATGGAGACCTGCGGTTGCGTCGCCGACTACGAGCGGGTGTCCGGCAAGCTCACACTCTGGAGCACCACGCAGGCACCCCACGCCCACCGCACCGTGTACGCGCTCGTGGCCGGGCTGCCCGAGCACAAGATCCGGATCATCGCCCCCGACATCGGAGGTGGCTTCGGCAACAAGGTGCCGATCTACCCGGGATACGTCTGCGCGATCGTCGCCTCACTCGTCATCGGCAAGCCGGTGAAGTGGATGGAGGATCGTACGGAAAACCTGGTGAGCACCGGCTTTGCCCGCGACTACGTCATGCGCGGCGAGATCGCGGCGTCGAAGGACGGCAAGATCCGCGCCATCCGCACACACGTGCTCGCCGACCACGGCGCCTTCAACGGGGTCGCCGCCCCGACCAAGTACCCGGCCGGATTCTTCGGTGTGTTCACCGGCAGCTACGACCTCGAAGCCGCCTACGCCCACATGACGGCCGTCTACACGAACAAGGCGCCTGGCGGTGTCGCCTACGCGTGCTCGTTCCGGATCACCGAGGCGGTGTACCTCGTCGAGCGCATGGTCGACGTGCTCGCCCACGAGCTCGACATGGATCCCGCCGAGTTGCGCCTGAAGAACTTCATCCAACCCGACCAGTTCCCGTACGAGACGAAAACCGGGTGGATCTACGACTCCGGCAACTACGAGCCCACCATGCGCAAGGCCATGGCGATGGCCGGGTACGACGAACTCCGCAAGGAGCAGGCCGACAAGCGCGAACGCGGCGAGCTGATGGGTATCGGCATCTCGTTCTTCACCGAAGCGGTCGGTGCCGGACCCCGCAAGGACATGGACATCCTCGGCCTCGGCATGGCCGACGGTTGCGAACTCCGGATCCACCCGACCGGCAAAGCGGTCGTCAGGCTGTCGGTCAAGACCCAGGGACAGGGGCACGAGACGACGTTTGCGCAGATCATCGCCGAGGAGATCGGGATCCCGCCGGACGACATCGAGGTCGTGCACGGAGACACCGACAACACGCCGTTCGGTCTCGGCACCTACGGCTCGCGCTCGACGCCGGTGTCCGGAGCTGCGGCGGCGCTCGTTGCGCGGAAGGTGCGCGACAAGGCGCAGATCATCGCGTCGGGGATGCTCGAGGTGTCGGTCGCCGACATCGACTACGAGGCGGGGACGTTCCGCGTGAAGGGCGACCCCGAGAAGTCGGTCACCATCCAGGACGTCGCGATGAAGGCGCACGGCGCCGGCGACCTCCCCGAGGGCGTCGAAGGCGGACTCGAAGCGCAGATCTGCTACAACCCGGACAACCTGACCTATCCGTTCGGTGCGTACATCTGCGTGGTCGACATCGACCCCGGCACCGCCCAGGTCACGGTTCGGCGGTTCATTGCCGTCGACGACTGCGGCACGCAGATCAACCCGATGATCATCGAAGGCCAGGTGCACGGCGGCCTCACCGACGGCGTGGGCATGGCCCTCATGGAGATGATCTCCTTCGACGAGGCAGGGAACTGTCTCGCCGGCTCACTGATGGACTACCTGATCCCGACGGCGATGGAGGTCCCCAACTGGGAGACGGGTCACACCGTCACGCCGTCGCCGCACCACCCCATCGGAGCCAAGGGCGTCGGTGAGTCGGCCACCGTGGGTTCGCCCCCGGCGATCGTCAATGCCGTCGTCGACGCACTCAAGCCCTACGGAATCCGGCACGCCGACATGCCACTGACCCCGAGTCGTGTGTGGGAGACGATGCAGGGCAACCACACGCCTCCCATCTGATGGGAAGGCTGGCGATCCGATGATCTCCATGGCACAGCAGATCTCCGCCCGCGCCGGCGAGCTGATCGCCCAGCGGCGGCGGTTCGTGCAGGCAACGGTGGTGCGGGCGCAGTGTCCCACTTCGGCGCGGCCTGGTGACGCCGCACTCGTGCTGCCCGACGGCTCGATCGAGGGGTTCGTCGGCGGCCAGTGTGCCGAGGAGTCGGTACGCGTGGCCGCCCTCGACGCCTTGGAACACGGCGACACGGTGTTGCTGCGCATCCTGCCCGACGGCAGCGAGACGTTCCCCGACACGCCGGGCGCCGTCACCGTGGTCAACCCCTGCTTGTCCGGGGGCGCCATCGAGGTGTTCCTCGAACCCAAGTTGCCCGCTGCCCGGATCGCCGTGGTCGGCACCACCCCCATCGCCGATGCGCTGGTGCAGTTCGGCACGCCACTGGGCTTCTCGGTCGATCACGACGCCGACACGGTCGACGATGCAACGGCGGTGATCATCGCCAGTCATGGCCGCGGCGAGGAGCAGGCGATCCGTTCGGCGCTCGACGCCGGAGTCGGGTTCATCGGGCTCGTGGCGAGCCGGACCCGCGGGGCTGCCGTCATCGAGTCGCTCGACTTGAACCCGGACGAGCGCCGGGTCGTGCACAGCCCGGTCGGCCTGGACATCGGTGCTCGCACCGCCGAGGAGATCGCCGTGTCGATCCTCGCCGACGTCGTCCGGGCGATCCGCGTCGACGGTCTCGAGGCGCCCAAGTCCGAGGTGGCGCTGCAACGGCCCGACACCGCCATCGATCCGGTGTGCGGCATGACCGTCACGATCGGCGACGACACGGCGCATCTGCACCACGACGGCATCGACCACTGGTTCTGCAACCCCGGCTGCCGAACCCGGTACGCCGAGGAGCTCGGCGTCGGATAGTGCGCCGCTTCACGACCGGGCTGGTGCTCGCGGCCGGCGGATCGAGCCGGCTGGGCAGACCGAAACAGCTCCTCGACTTCCACGGTCGCACCCTGCTCGATGCAACCCTCGACATGGCTCGCCGTTGCCGGTTCGACCAACTCGTCGTCGCCCTCGGCGGCGCGGGCGACGACGTCCGTTCGACGGTCGACCTGTCGGGCTGCGACGTCGTCGACAACGTGCACTTCACGACGGGTTGTTCGTCGTCGATCGTCGCCGCGCTGGCCGCGATCGACCAGCGTTCCGAAGCACTCGTGCTGCTCCTCGGCGACCAGCCCGGCATCGAGCCGGCGTCGGTCGACGCGCTGCGAGCGGCAGCGGAATCCGACGAGGCTGCGCTCGCCGTGTGCCGATACGACAACGGCCGCGGTCACCCGTTCTGGTTCGCCCGTTCGACCTTCGCCGACCTCGCCGAGCTCCACGGCGACAAGGCCGTGTGGAAGCTCCTCGAATCCGGCCGGTATCCGGTCACCGAGGCCGTCATCGACGGCCCGGTGCCGATCGACGTCGACACGTGGGCCGACTACGAGCGCTTGCTGGAGTCGACCTGATGTCGGACCAGTCCCTCACCGACCTGCGTGCGCAGCTGGACGCCGTCGACTACCTCGTCGACGAGGGACTGTCGATGGCGCTGTTCCTCGCGATGCGACTCGGACAACCACTCCTGCTCGAAGGCGAACCCGGCGTCGGCAAGACCACCGCCGCGAAGGCGCTCGCCGAGGCCCTGGGGACACCGTTGATCCGGCTCCAGTGCTACGAAGGCATCACTGCCGCCGAAGCGCTGTACGAGTGGAACTATCCGCGCCAGATGTTGTCGATCCGCCTCGCCGAGGTGACCGCGGAGAACATCTCCAAGACCGACCTGTTCAGCGAGGAGTACCTCCTCGACCGCCCGCTGCTCGCCGCGGTGCGCCACGTCGGCGACGTGCCTCCGGTGCTGCTGATCGACGAGATCGACCGCTCCGACGACGAGTTCGAAGCACTGCTGCTCGAGTTCCTCGGCGAATCGTCGGTGACGGTGCCCGAGATCGGCACGTTCACGGCGAGCCGCCCGCCGATCGTGATCCTCACGTCGAACCGCAGCCGCGAGTTGCACGACGCCCTCAAGCGCCGCTGCTACTACCACTGGATCGAGTATCCGGCCGTCGAGCGCGCCGCGGCAATCGTGCGGCGACGCGTGCCGGGCGCCGACACGGCCCTGATCGACGCAGCCACGGCGTTCGTGTCGAGCGCCCGCACCCTCGAACTCGACAAGCCGCCGGGCCTCGCCGAGGCGATCGACTGGGTCAGCGCGCTGCACGCGCTCGGCGTGACGGAGCTGGACCTGGATGTCGCCCGAGCAACCATCGGTGCGCTCGCGAAGACACCCGACGACGTCGACACCGTCAGAGCAACCCTCGGGTCGGCCACCGACCCGACCGCAAGCATCCCAACAGGAGGAACATCATGAAGCTCGAGAACGAGTTCAGAGTCAGCGTGCCCATCGACCGCGCCTGGGAGGTGCTCACCGACATTCCGCTGATCACACCGTGCCTTCCCGGGGCAACGCTGACCGATCACGACGCCGACGAGTACAAGGGCAAGATCAAGATCAAGGTCGGACCCGTCACCGCCGACTACTCGGGCAACGCCGTCTTCGTGCAACGTGACGAAGCCGCCCGCCACGTCGAGATCTCCGCGTCGGGACGAGATTCACGCGGTTCCGGCAACGCCTCGGCCAAGATCACCGCGGACATGACCAGCGACGGCGACGGCACCAAGGTGTCGATCACCACCGACTTGAAGATCTCCGGCAAGGTCGCACAGTTCGGCAAGGGGATGATCGCCGAGGTGTCCGGCAAGCTGATCGACCAGTTCGTCGACTGCATCGAGCAGGAGCTGCTCGGCGAGGCCGTCATCGACCTGGTCGCCGCCGAGAGTGCCGCTGCGCCCGGTGCCGCCGCCCCGACTGCGGCACCCGCCCGGCCGCGTCCGCAGCAGGCGGAGGCCCTCGACCTGATGGAGTACGCCGGGAACTCGGTGTACAAGCGATTGATCCCGATCGCGGCCGTGATCGCGGTGCTGATCGTCCTCAGGCTGGTGCTCAAGCGACGGTGACGACCAACGCGCTGTTCGCCGGAGTCGACCGGGCGATCTTCGCCGCGACCTTCGCGGAGCGGCTCCGCCGTGCCGGTGTCGACGTGTCGTTTTCCGCGCTCGAACGGTGCACGACGGCACTCGAGGTCGCCGGACCGTTGACGCTGTCGGACCTCTACTGGGTCTGTCGACTCAGCTTCGTGAGCCGCCAGCCACAACTCGAACGGTTCGATGCCGTCTTCGATGCCGTCTTCGACACCGAAGCGGGAATGCTGCGGTCCGAGCGCCGCGGTCAGGAACCGGCGCCGTCGCAACGTGACGACGAGGTGCTCGTGCCGATGCGGCGCCAGCTCGCCGACGACTCGACGGCATCGGGCGGGTTGCCGTGGGCCACCTTGCCGTCGGTGAGCTTCGACACCACCACCGACGACACCGACGACCTCGACGATCTGGCGATCCCCGAGCTTCGGCCATCACCCACCGACTCGGAGATGCAGCGCCCGTTCGATCTGCTCGACGAGATGGAACTGGAGCGGGTGGGAGCGCTCCTCGAATCCGCCATCGACCAATGGCCGCAACGACGAACCCGTCGCCGCAAGACCACCCGTTCGAGCGGTGCGATCGCGATGCGCCGGAGCCTGCGGCGATCGATGCACACGGGCGGCGACGTCATCACCCTGTTGCACTCGACGCCACAGCGCCAACCACGCAACGTCGTCGTGCTGCTCGACGTCAGTGGCTCCATGGAGCATTACGCGCGTGCCTACCTCCACCTCACCCGGGCGCTCGCCATCCAGCACCGCGCCGAGATCTTCGCCTTCGCCACGCGCCTCAGCCGGATCACCCCTGCCGTTCGCCACCGCACACCCTCGGCGGCCATTGCCCAGGTGACCGACACCGTGACCGACCGGTTCTCGGGGACCCGACTCGCCACGAGCCTGCAGACCCTCCTGCACCACCGAACGTGGAACACGACCGTGCGAGGCGCTGTGGTCCTGATCTGCTCCGACGGATGGGACGCCGACGATCCAGCGCAGCTCGAGCGCAACATGCGGCGTCTCTCGCTGCTCGCCCATCGTGTCGTGTGGGTGAATCCGCGGGCCGCCGCCGCCGGATTCGAGCCGAGCACGGGTGGAATGTCCGCAGCGCTGCCGTACTGCGACCGGTTCCTGGCCGGCAACACCGGTGAAGCGATGATCGAGGTCGTCGCAGCGATGACCTCGTCCTGATCGTCCCGGCATCAGGATGCCTCGACCTCAGTCGACGGATTCGAGACGAGGACGCGCCGACACATCGAGGCGGAACCGGCCACGGCCCGTCTTCTCGAGGCGGATCGGCACCTCACGTTCGTCGAGGCGGCGCTTCAACAGGATCAACCGGCTCTCCAGATTGTCCTTGAACCCGGGAAGGTCGAGGCTGGCGTCGAGGCGCAGCTCACGGTTGGTGAAGTCGACCCGGCCGTCCGCGGCGTACGACCGGAGCAGCGACCACAGGATCCGGCCTGCCACGCCCTTGATCAGGTAGTCACCGTCGACGAACACGCTGCCGTCGACGGGGAAGAACCGAACTGCCAGCTCACGGCCGGTACCGACGGGGGCCGCCGACGGATCTGACGACGAAACCGGAGTGACCTCGTCGGGATCATCACGCTCGACCGCCCGGACGTGCTCGATCGTACTGGCCAGCAGCGACGCGACGACGCCCAACACCTGCTCGTCTGCGGCGTCGAACGCCACTGGATGGCGGCTCTCCGCCACGAGCACCCCGACCAGTTCTCCTCGTGCCATCGCCGGTACCACGATCCGGCTCTGTACGCCCTCGATCTCCGCAACCGGCACGTCGCGGCCCGGCCCGACGCCCTGCTGCTCGTACTCCCGTCGGATCGTGCGGGCGTACTTCTTCATCTGGTGCAGGCCCCCGATGCGCAGCGGCTCACACCGCTCGGCGGCGAGACCGATCTGCCCCTTCCCGAGGGTCACTTCGGCCCCCACTCCTTCGGCGTCGAAGCCATGGCTCCCGATTGCGTACAGCTGTGTGCCTCCCTCGTCGAGCAGCAGCAGCACGGTGTGGCGATAGCCCAGCAGCCGTTCGAGGCCGACGAGGGCGGTGTCGACGATCGCGTCGAGATCACCGGCCCGAGCGATGCACTTGGCGAGCTCGGCCAGGCCACTCAGTTCTGGCGACGGGCGACGCGCGAGCGGGACATCGCTCGGCATGACGCCCGACGGATTCGGTCGGTTCTGCTCGATCGCCACGACCCTGAACACGTCGGCGGCGCGCAACCGGTACACGTCCTGCATGTTCTCCAGCACGGCCAGCGCCTCGATGTCGGCCCGCAACCGGTCGAAGACAGGCCCCCGCCGTTCCGTGCGTTCGTACACCAACGACAGGCGGAACTCGTCGTGGGTCAGCGGGTCCATCAGCAGCAGACTGGCTCGGGGGTTGTCGGCGAGATTGCGCGACGTCTTCGACATGAACTGGTTCGACAGCGCCACCCGCTCGTCGTCTACCCGGTGCGCACGCGAGATGTAGGTGACGTTCGGGAGCCCGTCGGCGGATGCGGTCGCGAGGACCGCCGGGATCGCGCCACCGAAGCACCGCTCGATGTCGGGAAGGTTCAGATCAGCCACCGGGGGCTCCCGGGAGCGCGGACCCCGCCGACGGTCCGGGGGTCTGGTCGAAGGTCTCCTCGACGATCATCTCCACCGCCACCATCCGGTGGGGCAGTATCCGGCGCAACGCCTCCACCGGGTTGCCGTCGGTTCGATGCACGGCCTCGAAGAACGTTTCGCTCTGAAGCCGGGCGAGTTCGACGTCGGCGGCCGTCGGCGACTCGACCACCACCGGTCGCCCCTTGAGTTGCACCGACTGGTAGGTGCTCGCCTCGGCGCCGGTCAACGACACCGCGCCGGACTGCAGGTTCTCGACGACCGCCGGGTCGTCGGCGCTCATCACGAAGCGCAGCCGGCGGCTGTCGGCATCGACCACCGACGCTGCCCAGGCCCGGTCGGCCCGAGGCCCACCGTCGGCCGACACCGTGCCCACGACCAGGCCGGCGCCGGTCTCCAAGATCGTCACCAACTCCGTTGCGAACGCCACCGCAGCCTCCTGATCGAGCCTTGAGGATACGTGAGGAAACTCTCACGATCTGCATACGGGGAGTTCAGGAACGGGCGGCCGGCGAAGCGTTCACGATGGCCGGTGTCGGCTCGACGGTCGAGTCGACGGAAAGGAACCCATGACCATCATCAGCCCCGACACTTCCGACGTCGCCGCCGTCGACCCGGACTACCGGATCCCGGCGGTCGACCTCTACCGCGACATCCACAAGGGCATCCGCGCCGAGCTGTTCGCCGTCACGTCGAGCGCCGGCAGCATCGACCCGTCGGACCGTTGCGATCGAGCGGCTCTCGCCGACCACATCACGTCGGTCGCCGCCGTCCTCGAATCGCACGCCCATCACGAGGACGCGGTCATCGATCCCGTGCTCGAACGCCTTCTACCGCAGTTGGCGAACGAGATCAACACCGACCACGAGCGCCTCGAGGCGATGTTCGCATCGGTCACCGAGCTCGCCGGTGCAGCCATCGACCCGGCGACCGGCGACCAGCGACGTATGCTCCAGCTCCTCCACCTCGACCTCGCCCGATTCACCAGCTCCTACCTCGAACACATCGACCTCGAGGAGCGAGCGGTGATGCAACTGCTCCCAGACCTGGTCGGCGTCGAAGAGATCGCCGCGATGCACGGCGCGATCGTCGGCTCGATCCCGCCCGACGAGATGGCGCGGAGCCTGGCGTTCATGCTGCCGGCGATGAACATCGACGACCGCACCGAGCTGTTCGCCGGCATGCGTCTGGCGGCACCGCCCGAGGCATTCGACGCCACGGTCGGCCTTGCTCGATCGGTGTTGCGACCGATCGACTTCGCCGCACTCGCCAATCGACTGCAGATCGCATGGTGACGCCACCGCCGGCGAGCACTGCCGGGCTGAAACTCGTTCGGCCCGGCAGGCCGACGGCGAACCCTGCGTGGCCGCCTCGACGCGTCAGGAACGCTGGTAGTTGGGTGCTTCCTTCGTGATCGTCACGTCGTGCGGGTGACTCTCGTCGCGGCCCGCCGTGGTCACGCGCATGAAGCGGGCGCCCCGCAGCGCGTCGAGGGTCGCGGCCCCGGCATAACCCATTCCGGAGCGGAGGCCACCGACGAGTTGATAGGCCACCTCACCCAGCGGGCCGGCATAGGGCACCCGACCTTCGATCCCTTCGGGTACCAGCTTGTTCGATCCGGCACCGACTGCTGTTGTGCCGCCGGATGACTGGCCGGTCGCGTAGCGATCCTGGCTGTCGCCGGTCATGGCACCCATCGAGCCCATCCCGCGGTAGCTCTTGTAGCGGCGTCCTTCGAACAGCTCCATCTCGCCGGGGCTCTCCTCGGTGCCGGCCAGCAGTGATCCGAGCATCACGGTCGATGCACCGGCCACGATCGCCTTGACGATGTCACCCGAGAACGTGATGCCGCCGTCGGCGATGATGGGTACTCCGAGCTCGCGGCCGCCGCCTCGACGCGAACCAGATCGCCGACAGCTGCGGCATCCCCGCGCCCGACACGACGCGGGTCGTGCAGATCGAACCGGCCCCCACGCCGACCTTGACGGCGTCTGCGCCAGCGCTCGCCAGCGACTCGACGCCGTCTTCGGTGACCACATTGCCGGCGGTGACCGCGAGGTCGGGCCAGGACCCCTTGATTCGCTGGATCGCCTTGACCACGTTGGCCGAATGACCGTGGGCGGTGTCGATCGAGACGGCGTCCACACCCATGTTCACCAGCGCCTCGACCCGGTCCTCCAAGTCGGCGCCGACGCCCACGGCCGCGGCGCACCGCAACCGGCCGCCCGAGTCACGGGACGCGTTCGGGAAGTCCAGGCGCTTCTGGATGTCCTTGACGGTGATCAACCCGGCCAGGCGTCCTTCGGCGTCGACCAGCGGCAGCTTTTCGATGCGGTGTTGCTGGAGGATCGCCTTGGCCTGGTCGAGCGACGTGCCGACCTCCGCAGTGACGAGACCGTCTGCCGTCATGAATTCGGTGACGGGTCGTTCGAAGTCCGACCCCTCGCAGAATCGGATGTCGCGGTTGGTGAGGATGCCGACCAGGCGGCCGTCCGGGTCGGTGATCGGCACCCCGGAGAACTTGAACCGGTGCATCAGGTCTTCGGCGTCCTGCAGCAAGGCAGTCGGTGGCAAGGTGACCGGGTCGGTGATCATGCCGGATTGCGAACGTTTGACCTTCTGGACTTCGGCGGCCTGATCGGCGATCGACATGTTGCGGTGGATCACGCCGATCCCGCCATGACGCGCCATGGCGACAGCCATCCGCCCTTCGGTCACCTTGTCCATGGCGGCCGACACCAGCGGCACGGCGAGCTCGATGTCGCGTGCGAATGTCGCGCTCGTGTCGACGGCATCCGGCAACGTCTCGGAGTAGCCGGGCACGACGACGACGTCGTCGAAGGTCAGGGCTTCGAAGCGATCGAAGAAGTCGTCGTTGGGGTTCGTGCGAGTCATGCGGAGACCTCCGTGCGGTCGGGTGCAGATGAGCACAGTTGGGTGAGCGTGTCGACGAGAAGTGCGTGTTCGCTCCGGTGCACGAGGGCGGCGAAGGCATCGAAGCCTGCCCCGACGTCGATCGAGATCGTCGTCGTGCCGAGCACCGGTCCGTCGTCGACGCCCTCGTCGGGAACGAGATGGACCATCACACCGGTCTGGGTGCGGGAGCCGTCCACGGCCTCCTGCCACGCTCGCTCGATTGCGCCGGTGCCGGGGAGTTCGCCGGGGAGCGCCGGATGCAGGTTGACGACGCGCTGCGGAAACCATCCGAGGAAGCTCATGGTGAGGAGGCGCATCCAGCCAGCGAGCACGACCAGATCCGGGTCGAACCCCGCGACCACGTCGGCGAGTCGTGCGTCGTAGTCGGAGCGCTCTTCGCCCGGGTGGACACCGACGTGCACGGCGGGCACACCGGCGGCGTCGGCGCGCTGGAGGGCAAAGACGTCAGGCTTGTTCGACACGACGGCGACCACCTCGGCCGGCAACCGGTCGTCGGCGCAGGCATCGATGATCGCTTGCAGGTTCGAACCGGAACCGGAGACGAGCACGACCAGCCGTGTCGGTCGGACCGGTCGGTCGTCGCCGTCGGCGAGGGTGCCCATGGGTCGAACTTAGCGACGCGGACGGCTGCCGCTCCGCAGGGTGAACGAAAATTCAAGGCGTCGGGGGCAACCAGTCGTCGGCGAGGAACTCCATCAGGAGCCCATCCGCCCAGGTTCCGTCACCCCGAGTGTTCCACCTGGTGTCAGACACCAGATGTGACACCGTGCCGACGGGTTGCGCTCAGGCGAGCTGGACCTGGCCGGAACCGGGGATGAGTGCGCCGATGATCCAGGTCGGCTCGTCGATCGTCGACTGGAGCGCGTCGACGTCGTCGGGCGAGCAGACGACGACCATGCCGATGCCCATGTTGAGTGTGCGGTACAGCTCGTCGGTCGACATCTGTGGGGTCAGTTCTCGGGCGAGTCGGAAGAGCGCCGGCACCGGCCACGAGCCGAGCTGCACGACGGCGTCGACGTCATCGGGCAGCACCCGCGGGAGGTTCTCGGGCAGCCCACCCCCGGTGATGTGGGCGAGGGCTTTGACGGTGCCCGAGTCGAGGGCCGGCCGGAGCACGTCCAGATACGAACGGTGCGGTTCGAGCAGGGTCTCGCCGAGCGATCGCTCGAACCCGTCGGGCACGACGTCCATCGGGATCCAGTCGAAGACCTTGCGCAGCAGGGAGTAGCCGTTGGTGTGGGGGCCGCTCGAACCGACGCCGACCAGCACGTCCCCGACGGCCACGTCGGGCCGGGGGAGCAACTGCGAGCGTTCGGCGACACCGACCAGCGTGCCGGCGATGTCGAAGGCTCCGGGTTGGTAGACGCCGGGCATCTCTGCGGTCTCGCCTCCGAGGAGCGCGCATCCCGCAGCCCGGCAGGCGTCCGCCATGCCGCGCACCACCTCGGCGACCATGTCCGCGTCGAGCACGCTGGCCGCGATGTAGTCGAGGAAGAACAACGGCCGCGCCGATTGGACGAGCACGTCATCGATGCAGTGATTGACGATGTCCATCCCGACGCCGCGCACCATCCCGAGCCGTGCGGCGAGTTCGACCTTGGTGCCGACGCCGTCGGTCGATGCGACCAGGACCGGATCGTCGAGGTCGAGGATCGCCTTGGCCGAGAACACGCCGCCGAAGGAACCGACACCCTTGAGCACGCCGTTGTCGTGGGTCGCCTCGACGGCCGCCTTCATCTCGCTGACCGCCCGCGTGCCCTCGTCGATGTCGACCCCGGCGGCAGCGTACGACGTCAGTTCGGCGCCGAGTGCCCGCCACCCGATGTCGCGCCGGACCTGCATCCCGTCGAACTGGATGCGTTCGATGTGTTCGTAGGCGGCCGCCCGCGCTTCAGCGAGATCGAAGCCGATCCCGGTGACCGCGAGCACGCGCCCGCCGGCAACCCGACCGTCTGCGTCGACGCCTGCATCGAAGCGCAGCGTCGTGGTGCCATCCGGCCCGATCACTCCGCTCGCCATCTCGTCGGTGATCACCGCGCCGGCGATCGGAGCCTCGGGGTAGCCCGCAGCTGCAGCCACGACGGTCACCGCTGCCTGGGAGCGCACGATGACCGGCAGCTCGTCGACGGCGCCTGTGGTGGCGAGCAGGGCGAGCTCCGCGATGTCGGTCTCGACCAGTGGGAGCACGGCTTGTGCCTCTGGATCACCGAGTCGGACGTTGTACTCGATCAGTCGAGGGCCATCGGCGGTCAGCATCAGACCCGCGAAGATGACGCCGACATACGGCGTTCCGGCCGCGGCGAAATGGTCGAGGACCGGCTGGACGAACTGGGCGACCAGGTCGTCGGCATCGTGGGGGACCGGTGCCGGGGCGTAGGCCCCCATCCCTCCCGTGTTCGGTCCGGTGTCGCCCTCGCCGAGTCGTTTGTGGTCCTGCGCCAAGGGGAGAGCGACGGCACGAACCCCGTCGCACAGTGCCAGGAGTGAGCACTCGGGGCCGGTCAGACGTTCCTCGAGCAGGAACGGTCCGGTCGTCGCGCGGATCGCCTCGATCGTCGCTGTCTCATCGTTGGGAACGGTCACGCCCTTCCCGGCTGCGAGACCGTCGAGTTTGACCACCACCGGCCGGTCGAGATCGCGCCACCAGGCGATCGCCGTGTCGTGGTCGTCGAACGAGGCGAACCGAGGCCCCGGGATCCCGAGCGATGTGGCCAGTTCGCGTGCGAACGTCTTCGAGGACTCCAGCCGGGCCAGTTCGGCGGTGGGCCCGAAACAGGGGATGCCGCGACGTGCGCACTCGTCGGCCACGCCGGCGACGAGCGCCGCCTCGGGCCCGGGGAACACCAGATCGGTGTCGTCCGGCGACGCATCGCCGAGATCGCCGGCCAGTCGGACGTCGTGGCCGTGGTAGCGGCAGGCCCAGGCGATCGCCTGCTCGCGCCCGCCTCCGCCGATCACCAGGACCCGCATCAGGCCCCCGCCCCGCGCTGCTCCCGTCGATCTCGTGAACACGTTGCGGTGCAGGTGCGCGTCGTGTTCACGAAATGGGCCGAAGGATTCATGCGAGGACGCCTTCGAAGGAGAGCTTGGCCTGGGCGTCGCCGACGTGGATCGGGTAGGCGCCGGTGAAGCAGCCGTTGCAGTAGCCGTCGTCGTCGCCGCTCTCGCGCTCGGCCACAGCCAGCATCATTCCGTTGAGGGTCAGGAACGCCAGACTGTCGGCGCCGATGTGCTCGCGCATCTCCTCGACGGTCATGCGCCCAGCGATCAGGTCGCCGTCGTGTCCCATGTCGACTCCGAAATGGCAGGCGTGCGTGATCGGGGGGCAGGTGATGCGCACGTGCACCTCGGTTGCCCCGGCGTCACGAACCAGCTTCACGAGTGGACCAGCCGTGGTCCCTCGCACGAGTGAGTCGTCGATCATCACGACCCGCTTGCCGTCGAGATTCTCGCTCAGCGCGTTGAACTTCAACGCGACGCCTCGTTCGCGGATGTCCTGAGTCGGCTCGATGAATGTTCGCCCGATGTATCGGTTCTTGATCAACCCGTCGTTGAACGGGATGCCGCTCTCGTTCGAGTAGCCGATCGCGGCGGGGATCGAGGAGTCGGGAACCGGGATGACGACGTCGGCATCCGCCGGGGCCTCCTGGGCGAGCCGCAGACCGAGCCGCTGTCGCACATGGTGGACGTTGTGTCCGTCCCACACCGAGTCGGGCCGTGAGAAGTAGACGAACTCGAACGTGCAGCGGGCGCTTCGGGGCTGCGGTGCCAGGACTTGCGAGCGATGCAACTCGGAGCCGCGCAGCGTGACCATCTCGCCGGGACGGACCTCGTCGATGTCGACACACCCGAGCGTCGACAACGCACATGTCTCGGACGCCACTGCGTGGCCTCCGTGAGGAAGGCGCCCGACGGACAACGGTCGGAAGCCCCACGGGTCGCGGACGGCGATGACGTGGTCGGCGGCGAGCAGCACGAGCGAGAACGCGCCCTTCCAGGCCGGCAGCGTCCGCTCGATCCGCTCCTCCCAGGTCTGGCCACCCGCTGCCGCGAGCATCAGCGTCATGACCTCGGAATCGCTGGTGGCAGTCAACCCGAACCCTCGGCTCAACAGCTCGTCGCGCAGCGCAGGGGCGTTGACGAGGTTGCCGTTGTGGGCCAATGCGAGCGGCCCGTGCATCGTCTCGACCAGGAACGGCTGGATGTTGCGTTCGGCGTTCGACCCGGTCGTGGAGTACCGGGTGTGGCCGATCGCGTGATAGCCGGTCAACGGTGCCAGCGCCTCGGGCGTGAACACATTGGCCACGAGGCCTGCTTCCTTGTGGACGCGTGCCCGTTTGCCGTCGCTGACCGCGATTCCGGCGGCTTCCTGGCCCCGGTGCTGGAGAGCGAACAATCCGAAGAACGCGAGCTGGGCGATGCCTTCACCGTGCGGCGTCGAAACGCCGAGTACACCGCATTCGTCCTTCGGTGTGTCGTCGCCCCCAGTCATGTCGCTGTCGGAGCGCAGAGGTGTGTGTGCGATGGGGATGCCCATGTCAGTCGATGTCCAGTCCCGCCAGTGCGGCGTTGATCCGTGGTGCGAGAGGGTATGCGCCCGGCACGAAGGTGACGCCGGTGAGGCGTTCGAACGCATCGATGTAGCGCCGCGCGCTGGCGCTCCACACCTCGGCGGGCAGTTCAGGAACCGGTCCGTCGCCGGCGTACCCGGCCGCCGCCAGCGCCCTTCGGACGACCTCTTTGTCGAGGCTTTCGGGTTCGATGCCGGCCGCGAGCCGCTCGTCGTAGCTCTCCTCGACCCACCAGCGCGAGGAGTCGGGAGTGAGCACCTCGTCGATCAGCAGCAGTTCGCCGTCGCCGTCGACGCCGAACTCGAACTTCGTGTCGGCGAGGATCAGTCCGGCGGCGTGCCCGCGTTCGCTGCCACGCCGGAACAACTCGATCGCCGCCGCTTCCACCTGGCTCCACACGGACGCGGCAACGTGCCCGCCGGCGACGACATCTGTCGATGACAGCGGTTCGTCGTGCGCTCCGTCGGCGCCCTTGGTGGTCGGTGTCACGATCGGTGCGACGAGTGGTGTGTTCTTCCTGAGCCCGTCGGGGAACCGGTGCCCGTAGATCGTCCGCTCGCCGGCGGCATACCTCGTCCACAGAGCGGTGTCGGTGACACCGGTGATGTAGCCACGCACGATCACTTCGACGGTCAACGGGGCCGCCTCCGTGGCGATCAACACGTTCGGGTCCGGTGTGGACAGCGCATGATTGGCGACGATGTCGCGAGTGTGTTCGAACCACCACCACGACAGTTGGTTCAACACTTGGCCCTTGTAGGGCACGCCGGCGATGACCCGGTCGAATGCCGACAGCCGGTCGGTGGTGACGAAGAGTCGCCTGCGGTCGGGGAGCGAGTACGAGACGCGAACTTTGCCGACGCGCGGATCGGGTAGTGGCAGCGCGATGTCGAGCAGTGGCTCGGGGAGCGGATCGGGCAGGGCCGGTGACATCGGTGTCACAGCCCTTTCGCGTGTCGGATGCCGTTGTCGAAGAGGCGCAGCCCGAGATGGGCATCGCCCCCGCCGCCGCGTGAGTGTCTCGGGTGCTGGCGTCGCACGATGTGGTTCTCCGGGTGGGGCATCAGGCCGAGAACGACGCCCGACGGGTCGCACACGCCCGCGATGTCGGCGACCGAACCGTTCGGGTTCGTACTGCGATAGCGGAGCGCGACCTGCCCCGCTGCGGCCAGGCCGTCCGGGTCGGGGTGTACGTAGCGCCCCTCGCCGTGCGCGATCGGGCAGTGGATGGGGTCGCCGAGGCCGGTGGTCCACACCGACACGCTGCTGGGGACCGCGTCGAGCACGACCCAGCGGCAGTCGAAGCGACCTTGGGCATTGTGGCCGAGGGCGCCGGGGAGCAATCCGGCAGCGGTGAGGACCTGGAAGCCGTTGCAGATCCCGATCAGCGGCCGACCGTCATCGACGAAGCTCCGCAGCGCGTCACCCACGCCGAGCGCCAAGTCGAGCGCCAACATGCGGCCGGCTCCGAGCGAGTCGGCGTAGCTGAAGCCGCCGGCGACGACGGCGAGTCCTGCGCGGTCGAGGAGCGAGGGCTGAGCGACGAGTTCGGATGCGAGCACGATCCGCGTGTCGGCGCCGGCGAGTTCGAGTGCGTGTTCGACGTCGTGGTCGCGGTTGGTGCCGGGCCCGGCGATCACGATGGCCTGGACCTTGCTCATCGTGCACCCGCGCTGTTGAAGGCGTCGGCAAGGTGACCGACCGGGATCGGCTCGAGTCCGGCGATGGAGAGCATCGAGTCGTCGGTGACCACGCCGATCGGAGTTGCCGATCGGCCCATGATCTTGGTGAACGCGTCGACACTCCTCGGTCGCACTTCGACGACCAGACGGCTGGACGACTCGCTGAAGAGCGATGTGACGAGGTCATCGTGGGGCAGCGTGTCGAGGTAGGCGCCGAGGCGGCCGGCGATGCACATCTCCGCGACTGCGACGGCGAGGCCGCCCTCGCTGACGTCATGGCAGGACATCACCAGGCCTGCGCGCATGGCGGCGTGCAGGTGGCGGTACGTCTCGGGTGCGTCGGGATCAGGCGCCGGGGCGACCCCGGCGTTGGGTGGCGCGCCGTGGAGCAGGTCGAGGTGTGACCCGGCGAATTCGGTATCGGTCTCGCCGATCACGAGCAGCGTGTTTCCGGGTTCTGCCAGGTCGGGGGTCACGCAGTGGTCGGCGTCGGGGACATGAGCAACCGCCGTGATGACCAGCGTGGGTGGCACCGCGTGGCGTTGGCCGTCGGCACCGACGTACTCGTTGTTCAACGAGTCCTTGCCCGACACGAACGGAGCGTTGTACATCCGGGCGGCGGCGCAGCAACCCTCGACGGCGGCGACCAACTCGCCGAGGGTCGATGGCCGTCGAGGATCGCCCCAGGAGAAGTTGTCGAGCAGTGCGACGCGGTCAGGGTCGGCGCCGACGGCGACGACGTTGCGGATCGCCTCGTCGATGACCGCGAACGCCATTGCCTCTGGGTCGTGGAGCCCGTACCACGGGTTGACGCCGATCCCGATGGCGATGCCCTCACGCGCTTGTGGGCCCGCGAGCACCACACCATCGGCGGGCCCGTCGCCGGCGGCCCCGACGAGTGGTCGCACGACGGTGGCGCCGAGGATCTCGTGGTCGTAGCGGTGGATCGTGTCGGCCTTCGAGGCGATGTTCGGATGCGCGAGCAGCGCGAGGATCGTGGCCGCAGGGTCGGCCACACTGCGTCCGGTGAGGTCGTGGCGGTTCGGCGTCGGGAGCTCCGCCGGCATCCGTCGTTGCGGGCGACCGTCGTGCAGGAACGCGGTGTCGAGGTCGACGACGACGTGGCCGAGGTGGCGCACGACCAACTGTCCGTCGCCGGTGAAGCTGCCGACGTCGGCGAGCTTGACGCCGACACGGTCGCAGCGTGCCTGCATTTCGGCCAGGTGCGCTGGCGGCACGGCGATCACCATGCGTTCCTGTGCTTCGGAGAGCCAGACCTCCCAGGGATCGAGGCCTGGGTACTTGCGCGGAACGAGGTCGAGGTCGACATCGGCGCCGACCCCTTCGGCCATCTCACCGATCGCCGATGAGAGACCGCCTGCACCGCAATCGGTGATCGCCGAGTAGAGGTCCTCTGCGCCGATCAGTGCATCGATCAGGAGCTTCTCGACGATCGGGTCGCCGATCTGGACGCTGGCGCCCGCGACCTCACCGGTCGTTGCGTCCATCGTGGCCGACGAGAACGTGGCGCCGCGGATGCCGTCTCGGCCGGTGGCTCCGCCGAGCACGACCACGCGGTCGCCGGGGAACGGGCCGTCGTGGATCGCCCGGCTCGGCGCGGTGCCGATGCAACCGGCGAACACGAGGGGGTTGGTCGTGTAGGCCGGGTCGTACAGAACGGCCCCGGCGACGGTGGGGAGACCGATCTTGTTGCCGTAGTCGGCAACACCGTCGATCACGCCCTCGCGAATCCGCCGAGGATGCAGCGCCCCGTCGGGAAGGTCGGCGAGTGGAAGGTCATCGGGGCCGAAGCACAGGATGTCCGTGACCGCGATCGGCCGGTGGGCGATGCCGAGTACGTCGCGAATGACGCCGCCGACCCCGGTGTTCGCACCGCCGAACGGCTCGACGGCCGATGGATGGTTGTGGGTCTCGGCTTTGAGGGCAATCGTGGTGCCCTCGGTGAACTCGATCACGCCGGCGTTGCCCACGAACGCCGACCGCACGAACGGCGCGTCGATCGCGTCCGTACATGCCCGCAGTTGGGCGAGCAGCGGGGTGACCTCGGCCGGGCCGTCGGGGCCGCCGATGGTGTCGACGATGGCCCGGAATGTCTTGTGCGCGCAGTGTTCGCTCCACGTCTGCGCGAGTGTCTCGATCTCGACGTCGGTGATGTCGCGTCCCAGCCGTTCGTATTCATCACGGATGACTCTGAGTTCCTCGAGATCGAGGTACAGCGAGCGTTCGACGTTGAGCGCCAGGAGGCCGTCGTCGTCACGGCCCCGAATCGTGATCAGCTCGGCGTCGGCGTGTCCAGGGGCGTCGTCGAGGTGGGGTGGCTCGACAAGTCCATGTCCCCATCGTTCGATCACCGGGTTGGCGACGACCCGGCGTACGACTTCGTCAGCAACGTCCGCGTCGACGTTCGGGCCGAACTCGATCCGACGCGCGGTCGCGGCGGCGCTGAGTGCGATCTCGAGTTGGTCTGCCGCGTGCAGCACGGCATCGGCGGCGGTGTCGGTGACGCCGGGGAGGAACGTGATTTCGATGCCGTCGGAGAGAGGAGAATCCCAGCTCGCATGTTGCAGCAGCGAATCGGCGACTGCCGCGGCAAGCCGTGTGCGTTGATCGCCGTCGAGGGCACCGGAGACGTGAATGACGTCTGCGACTTCGACCGGGTCAGGAAGCGGGATGCCGAGATGGGCCGCGGCGGACCGGATCGAGGCCCCGCGCGGGTCCGGATCGATGGAGCGGATGGTCAGTCGATGCCGGTCGGCCACTGGCCCGACCCTACGGATCGCGCCCGCGGGGCTTTCGGCGATTGTACAAAATGTCCGGATTGACGGCCGCCGTGACGGCCCACGCTCGACGCCCGCGACATGCCCGGGGTGAACGGGTCGCCGATCTAGCCTGGCCGCCGTGAACGCTGACGACCATCACCTCGAACTCCGCAAGGAAGCGTGGGTGATGGCGCTATACGTCGCGGTCTGCCTGCTTGCGGCGCTGACTGCAGTTGCCGAGAACGAGTCCGACAGCCACGTCCGCGCCCTGGGGCTCGTCTGGGGGACGACCGTCGGATTGGCGCTTGCGCACGCGTTCGCGTTTCGGGTGTCGGCACGGATCGTGGCGCAGGGGCGAGTTCGCCGAAGCGACGCGGAAGTCGTCGTTGCTCAGGTCATCGGAGCGATGGTCGTTGCAGTACTCACCACGATCCCGGTGGTGTTGTGGCCGTCGACCGCCGAACTCGATGTCGCGCGATGGGTGCTCGCGTTGTTCATCGCCCTGGTCGGCTTCGAGGTGGCGCGATCAGGCGGAGCGGGCCGCACTCGCTCGTTGCTCTATGGCGGTGGGCTGCTGACGGCCGCCGTCACGATCGCGTTGGCCAAGAACATCCTCAGCGGCCACTGAGTTCCGGGCTGAACGCTCTCGGATCGGTCACCTCAGAGGCCGAGGCGGAAGAGCACCTGTGCGGTGAGCGGTTGGACCATGTCGGGCGTCGGGAACATCGGCGACCATGCCTCCGGGGACACGGACGTGACCGTGATCGTCTCGCCGCCCAGTGGTGCCGGCATCACGGACTTCCGGACGATGCCGCTGTCGTCGACCCAGATCTCCATGGTGAGAGGTTCACTGCCGTCGAGTCCTGGTTGCAGGGTGATGCCCGGCGGCAGGGGTGCCGGCGGGGGTGGTGTGCCGTCGGCGGTTGGGGTCGAGGCAGCGGTCTGAGCCTGCACGAGCCGCAGCGGGTCGACGTCGACCAGGAGGTGGCGGGCCGGCGCGCTGTCCACCGACGATTCGGCGGCGTCCACGATGGTTGTGTACTGGCGGACCGCCGGCGGGAGCAGTTCGTCGAGCGTGCGGACCCATCGTCCCCGCCCGAGCGAGAAGTCGACGGGGAAGTCGCCGCGCGGCAGCGTGTACCACGTCGGTTCGTCGATGCGACGAATGAACGACTGATCCCACAGTGTCAGGATTTCGAGGTCGGGTGTGTCGGTGCGGGGGATGACGACGTGGGTCACACCCGATTCGAAGTCGGCGGTCACCTCGTAGTTCTGGGTGCCACCGAATCGATCGGGTTCACTGACGGTGAAGGACGCACTTCGCACAACGCTCGGCGCGGCGGTGGGCATCGGGTACACCCGTGGTGCCGCCGGTCCATCCAGCGCGTCGGCGCCCGTCGCACGGTCGATCAAGTCGGGTCCGTACGTCACCCCGGCGTATGCGAGTCCGCCGAGCGCGGCGAGGAGCAGCAACCAGCTCAGGCCGCGCCGGAAGCCGCCCGAGCGCTTGGGCTGCTTCATCGCCTTCAACGCCGGTGCGGTGAACGCTCCGTCGTCGAACGGACTGGTCGCCGTGGTCGCCGGGCGCGGCACCTGGGGGGTCACCGTCGGAAGTGTGGGCGCTGCCTGGCTGATCTGGCCCGGCCAGGGTGCAGGCGCAGCCGACGGTGCGGCCGGCGGTGGAGGTGGGAACCCCGGCCTCGTCAAGGTGTCGGTCGTATCGTCCATACCACCTTCGTTATCGGTGTCTGCAGACGCCATCTTGAACGATCTGTCGTACGCTCCGATCGTGGTGTCAGCCGACCAGCCGGGTCCGGGTACGTGGATCGTCGTCGGTGCGGGTTCGGCCGGCTGCGTGCTCGCGAGCCGTTTGTCGGGCGATCCCGATCGGCGGGTCGTCCTGCTCGAGGCCGGACCGGAGCTCACGACCGACGACCTCGATGGCCCGATCGGAGGCCCCGACTTCCTGGCGGCACTGGAGGTTCCCGGTCGGACCTATCCGTTGTTGATGGCAACCAGGAGCACCGGGGGAGCGACCAGCCCGTATCGGCGAGGTCGCGGAGTGGGCGGTTCGTCGGCGGTGAACGCCATGGTGGCTCTGCGCGGTGATCCGGAGCTGTACCGGTCGTGGGGCTGGGATGACGTCGACGCCGCATGGCAGTCGCTGTCCCTGCCGGAAGAGGAGGTCGCCGACGTCGACCTGGGTGTGATCGATCGTGCCCTCCTCGCGGCGGCGCCTGATGCCGAGCGGGCTCGACTGACCCGTCGGAACGGTCGCCGGGTCACGTCGGCGGAAGCTTCGCTCTGGCCGGTGCTCGACCGCGAGAACCTCGTCGTGCGCTCGGACTCGCCGGTCGATCGGATCGTCTTCGAGGGACGACGGGCGATCGGCGTGCGCCTTGTCGACGGGGAGGTGATCGGTGCCGATCAGGTGGTTCTCGCTGCTGGGGCGATTCACTCGCCGGCGGTCCTGCTGCGGTCGAACGTCGATACTCCCGGAGTCGGGGTGGGGCTGCAGGACCACCCGTCGGCGCCGCTGACCCTGCAACTGCGCGAAGGCCATCGCGAGCACGCCGGCGGTCTGGCGCTCGGAGCGTTGCTGCAACGCGGTCCCTGGCAATTCCTCCCGATGAATCATCTCGGTCCGGACGGTTCTGGTTTCGGTCTGCTGATGGTTGCCCTGATGCGGCCACGTGGGCGGGCGGGCACCGTGCGTCTGGCATCGGACGACGCGACCGTGGAGCCCCAGGTGGACTTTGCGCTGCTCGATGACCCTCGAGATGTCGAGGCTCTCGTGGCAGGCGTGCGCGTGGCGCTGGATCTCGTGGCGGCACCGCCGTTCCAGGAGGTGGTGGACGAGGTGTTCATCGACGCATTCGGCACGACCAGCGCCACGCTGCGCGATGATGCGTCGATCGAGCGGTGGGTCCGGAGCGCGGTCGGTGACTACGTCCATGCGGCGAGCAGCTGCGCGATGGGCACCGTGGTCGACGGCGACGGTCGCCTGATCGGTTACGAGGGGGCGTACGTGTGCGATGCCTCGGTGTTTCCGTCGATTCCGGACGTCAACACGCACCTGCCGACGACGATGCTCGCCGAACGTCTGAGTTCCCGCTGGCTCGATTCCCCCGAGCGATGAGCGAGACCGCCGGATGCGGGTGTTTGGCTCATCGGTGGGGGTCGGTGGTGGGTCGAGGAGCCCACGTGGAGGCTCCGGACCGGTGCGCCGGCCGTGTCAAGATGATCCGATGGTGACGACCTCCGACTACACGCACGGGTTGCACGAACTCGACGACGGCTGTTTCGCGTACTTGCAGCCCGACGGGGGATGGGGGTGGAGCAACGCTGGATTGATCGTCGGCGACGGCGAGTCGTTGCTCGTCGACACCCTGTTCGACCTCGACCTGACCTCGGCGATGCTCGATTCGATGGTCGCCGCGACGGCCACAGCGCCGGTCGACACCGTGGTCAACACGCACGCCAACGGCGACCACTGCTACGGCAATGCCGAGGTCACCAGGCGGCGACCAGAGGTCGACATCGTGGCGTCCGCGGCTGCGGCCCGCGAGATGGCCGACGTTCCGCCGTCGATGCTCGCCGCGCTCAACCAGGCGCCGGGCGAGGTGGGCGAGCTGTTCCGATCCTTCTTCGGCGACTTCAACTTCGACGGCATCGAGTTGGTCCCACCCACGCGTACCTTCGATGGCCGGCTCGACCTCGACGTCGGGGGCCGGCGCGTGGAGTTGTTCGAAGTCGGCCCGGCCCACACCGCTGGCGACACGATCGTCCACGTGCCCGACGCTCGAACGGTGTACACCGGAGACATCTTGTTCATCGGCGGCACGCCGATCGTGTGGGCCGGTCCGCTGTCGAACTGGATCGCCGCATGCGACCTGATGCTCGGTCTCGATCTGGAGGTGGTCGTGCCCGGCCACGGACCGTTGACCGACAACGGCGGGATCGTTGCGGTGCGCGACTACCTCGCGTTTGTCGACGAAGCAGCGACAGCGCGCCATTCGGCCGGAATGGACGCGTTCGACGCAGCTCGCGACATTGGCCGCGAGCTCGGCCTCGACGAACGATTCGGCGAGTGGGGCGAATTCGGTCGGATCGCCGTCAACGTGGAGACCGTGTACCGCACGCTCGACCCTGGTCACGCCACGCCGGACGTCGTCGAGCAGTTCCGTCGCATGGCCGAACTCGAACGGCAGTGACGGGGTCCTCGGTGAGTGACGACCGAGCCGACGTCGTCGTCATCGGAGACGGCCCCGCCGGAAGTGCGCTTGCCCGGGCCTGCCGACGTGTCGGGATCGACGTGGTGCTCGTCGGCGATGACGCCGCCTGGTCGGCGACGTACAGCAGCTGGGTCGACGACCTGATCGACGCGTTCGGTGTCCCACTCGTCGATACCGAGGCCGTCATCGCCACGTCGAGTGACGACGTGTGGGCGTACGGCTCGCAGGCCCATCGCCTGGGGCGGGCCTACGCGACGTTCGACAACGCGCGGCTTGCGAGACGAGCTGCGCGACGGGGTGACGCACCGCACGGTCCGCGTCACCGATGTTCGAGTCGCTTCGCCCGGTGACACGCGACACCGCGTCGAACTCGACGACGGTGCGGCAATCGCCGCCCGCGTCGTGATCGACGCGACCGGCTGGCCCGCAAGGTTCGCCTGCCAGGGTGCAGCGCAGCCTCCGGCATGGCAGACCGCACTCGGGGTGGTGCTGGCCGAGCCTCCGACGGGCGACCTCGGCCAACCGACGTTCATGGACTTCCGGAAGGTGATCGCGCCGGATGGCGTGCCATCGAGTGTCGGCCCGCACGGGGTGACCACCTTCTGCTACTCGCTGCCGATCCAGGACGGGTGGCTGGTCGAGGAGACGGTGCTCGCCGCCAGACCGGCGATCGAGCCGATCGCATTGCTGCCACGGCTTGCCGCCCGACTCGGCCGTCACCCCGACAGCGTCCTTGCCGATGCAGTCCGCACGGAGTACGTGCGCATCCCGTTGGGCGGGTCACGCCCAGGCCCCGAGCAGCCGGTGGTCGCGTTCGGCGCCGCCGCCGGATACGTGCACGCGGCCACGGGGTTCTCGGTGGCCGCGTCCATCCGGGCTGCCCCTCGGGTCGCCCAGGCGATCGCGGACGTCCTGATCGGCGGGGAGGGTGTGGCAGAGACGGCGCCGATCGCCGAGGCTGTGTGGCCGTCGGCCATGCGCCGGACGCGGGTGCTGCACGACTACGGCCTCGAGGTGCTCCTCGATCTCGACGACGACGACGTGCGCGCGTTCTTCGACGCATTCTTCGAACTCCCGAGTGCCGCCTGGAGCGCCTACTTGAGGGTGGACACGCCGCCCCGGGAGGTCAGCGCGGTGATGGTGCGTCTGTTCCGGTCGTCGAGCTGGAAGGTGCGGCGACGTCTGGCAGGTCGGAATCCAACGGCACTGGCTCGGCTGCTGCGGCCGTGAGCTGTTCGCGGCGGTGCGACCGGATCGAGCGTCGAACCGCGAGCACCCAACCGACCAATACGCACACGGCGAAGATGAACCATTGGGCCGCATAGGACAGGTGCGGACCCTCGTTGAGGGTCGGTGCCGGGACCGGCAGCGGATCGTTGGGACCGGGCGCAGGAATCGCGTCGACGAGATCGAGATAGATCGGAGCAACGTCGCCGGGAAGCTGTGCCGCGAGCTGCTCGAGGTCGATGCGTCGAACCTCCACCAGCGGTTCCCCGGCGCTGTCGGCGTCGGTCAGCTCGCCTCGCTGGCGTCCCGGGGGCACGCGAATTCTCGCGAGGATCTCGGTCTCGGCCGACGGTGGAGGCGGCACGTCGGCACCGAGTGGGACGAACCCTCGATTGACGATCACCGTGGTGCCGCTGTCGGTGACGAGCGCGCTGAGCACGTTGTCACCTGCGATGCCGTCCTGTGACCGGTTGAACCAGATGATCTGGTCGGTCAGGTAGGTGCCCGACGCAATGGTCTGACGCCACTCGACCGACTCGGGGTCGGCTTCTGCCTCGGACAGCAGCTCGTCGAATGAGGCAGGTGGCCGCTCGACCTGTTCGGTGACGAGGTCGTTGAATGCCCGTCGTTGGTCGAGACGATCGAGCTGCCAGAACGCGAGCCAGATCATCAACGCGATCGACCCGAACACGAGCAGATGGAACGCGATCCACTTCGGACGCAGGAGAAACCCGTACATCTCGGGCACGACGGTACCGGTCGCCGAGCACTACCGTGCCGCGCCATGCGCGCAGAAGAGGTCACCTCCGAATGGCTCTCGTCGGTGCTCGGTGGAGAAGTCGGCCCGATCACCCGGCAGCGCATCGGTGATGGGCACATCGGAGTCAACGTGCGGGTCGCCATGCCCGACGCCGAGGCGGCACTGCCCCGCTCGGTCGTGGTGAAGCTGCCCGCCACCGACGAGGCGAGCCTGACCACGGCGGCGATGCTCCGGCACTACGAACGCGAGACCCGCTTCTACACCGAGCTCGCCTCCACGGTCGACATGCGGGTGCCGGCGTGCCTGTACGGCGAGTGGACCCCGGCGACCAATGCGTTCGTGCTGGTGCTCGAGGACATGGCGCCCGCCACGCAGGGGGACCAGCTCACCGGGTGCAGTTTCGAACAGGCCCGGGACGCCGTGCGCGAGCTCGCCAGACTGCACGGCCCGCGCTGGGACGACCCCACGCTCTACGACGTCGAGTGGATCGAGCGCGACAAGGGTGACGCCGGCGACGAGGCGGGCGCGGGTCTGGCGATGATGTGGCAGATGTTCTTCCCCGGCTTTGCGGGCACGTACCGCTCGCACCTGAGCGCGGACGAGTTCGAGCTGGCCGAGCGATTCGGGGGAGTGATCTCGGCCTGGCGGGGCGGTCGAACCGGTCCCAAGGCGATCACCCACGGCGACTACCGCCTCGACAACATGCTGTTCGCCACGCCTGAGGGCGGCCCGCCCGTGACGGTCGTCGACTGGCAGACCCCCGCGCACGGCAGCCCGATCACCGACCTGTCGTACTTCATCGGCGCAGGGCTCCTTCCGCCCGAGCGGCGCGCTCACGAGCGTGAGCTCGTCGCGTTGTACCTCGAGGCGCTCGGTGCGTACGGCGTCTCCCTCGATGAGTCGTGGGTGTGGCAGCAGTACCGACGCGATGCGTTTGCCGGGTTGACCGTGGCGGCGATGGCGTCACAGATCGTCACGCTCAACGACCGCAGCGAGGCCATGTTCGGAGCGATGGCCCAACGCCACCTTCGCCAGGCCCTCGACCTCGACTCGTTCAGCCTGATCTAGCGGAGTGACGGGCACCAGGAGCTCGTCCTGGCGTTGTGTGAGCAACGACGCACCGGACGCGTTGTCACTCACACGAATTCGGCGGGACTCTCGATCAAGCGGCAAACGACCAAGAGCGCGGACCGTCCGCGCCGGCGTAACCTGCGCGGATGGCAAAGCTGCCGGCAGGAACTTGGCCGTCGCCGATCACCGCTCGGTCGTTGGTGGCAGGGTCGGTGGGAATCAGCGAGGTGATCCCGGACGGCGATGACGTCTGGTGGGCCGAGTCACGCCCCGACAACGGCGGACGCACCACGCTCGTACGTTGGCGTGATGGAGCGGCGCAGGACGTGACCCCGCCCGAGACGAACGTCCGCACGAGCGTGCACGAGTACGGCGGCGCCGCCTGGTGGGCTGCTGGCGGTGTTGCGTACTACGCCGAGTTCGGCGATCAGCGTCTGCGTCGCATGGAGCCAGGAGGTGAGCCGGTGCTGCTGACCGTGGAACCGGACGTGCCTCGAGGGCTGAGGTACGCCGACGGTCGGCCGACGCCGGACGGCGAGTGGTACATCTGCGTGCAGGAACGGCACGGTGTCGCCGAGCCCGTCAACGAGATCGTGGCGGTGGCCACCGACGGCTCGCTGCGGTCCCAGGTGGTCGCCACAGGCGCCGACTTCTACGCGGCGCCGCGCGTGTCCCCCGACGGACGCTCGATCGTGTGGATCCAGTGGATGCACCCGAACATGCCGTGGGACGCGACCGAACTGTGGATCGCTGACCTCGAGGGTGCGTCGGTGAGCAACGCTCGCAAGCTCGTCGGGAGCGGCGACGAGGCGCTGCAGGAGCCACTCTGGTGGAGCGACGGCACGCTCGCGATCGTGACCGATCGCGACGAATGGTGGAATTTGTACCGGGTCGATCCGACGACCGGAGAACTTTCGCCGGAGGTCGTTGGGCCGTTCGAGATCGTCGGACCGCACTGGGTGTTCGGAGGCGCTGGTCATGCCGAGGGCGCGCACGTTCGCGGCGACCGCAACGGTGACCGGCTCGTCTTCGACGTCGGCCCGGATGTGGAGCTGCCGTACACGACGATCGGCTCCCTGAGGCGGGTGGACGGTTCGTTCACATTCGTCGGCAGCTCGTACACCGCCAGCAACGAAGTGGTCCGCGTCCGTGGCGACTCCATCGAGATTCTGCGCCCCGGGCACGACCTCGGCTTCGATCACGGGTTTCTCCCGGAGCCCGAGGTGATCACGTTCCCGACGAGTGGCGGTGACGTCGCTCACGGCGTGTACTACGCGCCGGCACACCCTGACGTCGAGCTCGCCAGCGGTGAGCGGCCACCGTTGATGGTCTTCGTCCACGGTGGGCCGACCGGGTCGGCGCAGCGACGTCTGGTGCCCGGTCGAGGTCATCGGTTCTGGACCAGCCGCGGGGTCGCAGTGGTCGACGTCGACTACCGGGGCAGCACCCGATACGGACGCACGTATCGCCGCAAGCTGCTCGGCAACTGGTGTGTGCTCGACGTCGACGACGCCGTGGCGGCGGCGCACTTCCTCGCGGACCGCGGAGACGTGGACAGGGAACGGCTCGTGATCGAAGGGGGAAGCTCGGGTGGCACGCTCGTGCTGCTGGCGATCGCGAACCACGACGTCTTCGCCGCCGGCACGAACCTGTTCGGCGTCACTGACATGTCGGCGCTGATCACCGACGACCACAAGTTCGAGTCGCAGTACGCGTTCGGACTGATCGGGCCGTGGCCGGAGGCAGCGGCCGAGTACGCCCGTCGCTCGCCGATCAACTTCCCGGAACGCCTGTCGGCTCCCATGCTCGTGCTGCAGGGAAGCGACGACACGGTGGTGCCACCGGCGCACTCTGAGCGGATCGTGGAGGCATTGCGCTCCAACGGGCTGCCGGTCGCCTATCAGACGTTCGACGGCGAGGGCCACGGCTTCCGGTCGGCGGACTCGATCGTGCGATGGTTCGAGTCCGATCTGTACTTCCACGGTCGCGTGCTCGGCTTCGAGCCTGCCGACGAGTTGGCACCCTTCGAGATCGAGAACCTCGGCTGACACGTGGGCCGGTTGGGCGGCGCCTGCCACACTGATCGAATGGAACTGCCGGACTTCCACATCCCGCACGCCGAGAAGATCGAGTGGATGATCGAGACGAACGGTTGGGCGCTCGAGCCGGTCGCTCCCGACGCCGAGACCGAACCGCCCACGCCCGGCTACGCCTACTCGATCGGGCTCCCGGAGGCGGTCGGGTTCCCTGAGGTCGTCGTCTTCGGCCTCACCCCGGTTGCCGCCAACGGGCTGCTCACTCTCGTGGCTGATGCATGCCGTGGTGGGACCGAGATCCCGATCGGAGTCGAGATCATCGGACTGCTCGACAACGAGCTGCGATGCCTGTTCGCGCCGGTCGACCTCGGGCCGTGGGGGCCGTACTTCTCGACGGCGACCGCCTGGTACCGGGGCGAGCCGTTCGAGATGGTGCAGCTGATGTATCCGGACCGCAACGGGTTCATGCCGTACGAGACCGGCTACGAGCAGCGCATGGCGCTCGCGCAGCCGGTCATCGGGACGGTCGCCTGACGCGACCATCACCGGAGCGATGAGCGAACCGTCCGGATGTGGTGGTCTGGCTCATCGCTGAGGGGTGGTTCGAGTTTGCGATGAGCGAACCGTCCGGATGTGGTGGTCTGGCTCATCGCTGAGGGGTGATGTGGAGGTGTGGGGCGGCATCGACGGCGGATACCTTCGGGGAGCCGGCCGATCAGCGTTGCTACCATGCGCCGAGCGGCTACGACGTGGATCGCGTCGACCCCTCTGATCCGATGACGACTTCCCAGCCCCTCCCGGTGACCGGCGCCTGGTTGCCCGGTGACGAGCCGGGGCACCGGAAGTTCTTCACGTTCGCCCGTGACCGGCGGTTCGCGCTCGACAGTGGCGTCGCTCTGTCGGATGTCGTCGTCGCCTACGAGACCTGGGGGAGGCTCGATGCCGACAGCTCGAACGCCATCCTGCTCTGTCACGCCTGGACCGGCGACAGCCACGCTGCTGGACCGTCCGGACGCGGCCATCCCGCTCCGGGTTGGTGGGACGACACAGTCGGGCCGGGCAAGCCGATCGACACCGACAAGTACTTCGTCGTGTGCGCCAACGTGCTGGGTGGTTGCCAGGGCTCGACCGGACCAGCCTCCCCGCACCCCGTCGATGGATTGCCCTATGGCTCGCGCTTCCCGGTGGTCACGATCCGCGACATGGTCCGCGCCCAGGCGCAGTTGGGGCAGTTTCTGGGCGTCGCCCGATGGCTCTCGGTGATCGGGGGCTCGATGGGAGGCATGCAAGCGCTGGAGTGGGCGGTCATGTATCCGCGTCGCGTGGGCTCGCTGGTCGCGGTTGCCACCTGCATGCAGGCGACGGCGCAACAGATCGCGTGGGGAGCGATCGGCCGACGAGCGATCCGCCTCGACCCCAAGTGGCGTGGCGGTGACTACTACGACGCCGATCCTGGCGATGGTCCGACCGAGGGTCTGGAAATCGCCCGAATGGTCGCACAGGTGACGTTCCGAAGCGACAACGTGTTCACCGATCGCTTCGGGCGGGAACTCGCGGACAAGGCGGCAGTCGGCGACACCCTCGGTATGTGGCAGCGATTCGAGGTCGAGCGTTACCTGGAGTACCACGGGGTCAAGTTGGCGCGTCGCTTCGACACGAACAGCTACCTTGCGATCGGCAAGGCGATGGATCTGCACGATGTCGCTCGGGGGAGAGGGTCGCTCGAACGGGCGATGCTGCGGGTGGTGGCCCCCACAATGGCCGTCGGGATCTGGAGTGACATGCTCTATCCCGCCTATCAACAGCACCAGATTCACGAGGCCGTCGCCGCCAACGGCGTTCCGAGCGAGTACGTCGAGATCGATTCGCCGCATGGCCACGATGCGTTTCTGATCAACAGCGACCAGCTGGCCGAGCCGCTCGAGCGGTTCCTCGGCAACGCTGGGAAGTCGATTTCGTCGACCTCCTGACCGTGCCGGAGGGACTCGAAGCCGAGATCTGGCGGCGCGCCTGTGAGCCGCTCGTCGGTCGGACGATCGTGGACGCTGTCGTCGACGATCGGGTCGTCGAGGCAGGATTCGTCGACACGCTGATCGGTGCTCGATTCGAGGGAGCGCGCCGCCGCGGAAAGGTCGTGCTACTCGACACCGACCGCACCACGATCGGTCTGCACTTCGGGATGACCGGCCGACTGGTGGTCGACGGCGTCGCACCGATCGAACGGTTGGCGTACGCGTCGGGACGCGACGACCCCTCCTGGGACCGCCTCGCGGTGTTCGCCACCCCGGAAGGACGCTCCGGTGCGCCGGCGCTGCGGTTCAACGATCCTCGGCGCCTGGGGCATGTCTCGATCGACCCGGACCTCGGGGACCTGGGAATCGACTACTCAGAGGTGACCCCGCGTCGCCTGAGGTCGGCGCTGTCCGGGCGACGCGGGGCGCTGAAGTCCGCGTTGCTCGACCAGCACGTCGTGGCGGGCCTCGGCAACCTCTGCGTCGACGAGGTGCTCTGGTGGTCGGAACTCGATCCACGGCGTCCGGTCGGCTCGTTGACGCCGGAGGAGATGGATCGACTCGCGGCGGTGATCCGGCGGCGACTGTCGGTGATGCTGGCGAGGGGAGGGAGCACGAGTGGTGTGTTGAGCCCTCCGGTTCGGGCGTCGTGTCCGCCGTGCGAGCGCGACGGCACCCCACTCGAACGTCAGACGATCGGTGGACGGACCACTGTCTGGTGTCCGACGCACCAGAGGTGATCCGTGCTGCAGCCAGTGCGAGCTGGCACAATCGGAAACGCCGTGTCCGTCGTTGTCGCCCCTCTTCTCGTCGCCACCTCGCCCAGTGTTGTGCTCGTCGGTGCGGGCGATCCGGGGTCGAGCCGGCTGGTCTATGCCATGGTGATCGGGCTGGCGGTGATCGGCGTCGTGCTGACCTTCATCGGCGTCTGGATCGTGCGTCAGACCCGCACGGATCTCGAGGTCTTGGCGCCGCTGGAGCGGATGGGGGACAGCGACTGGAAGAAGAAGGACCGGTCGACGCAGCGTCGCATGCTCGACGAGGTCCGTCCCGAGGGCGCCCGCCCCTTGGATCCGGTGGCCGGGCCTCCGGGGATCGATGAGGAATTCGAGCAGTCCGAGCACCCGGTCACCTCGTTCAGCGACCTCGGACCCGGCGTCTCCGACGAACACGTTGCTTCGATTTCCACCGACGACGAGGCCTCGACGATCGGCCCCGACGACGGCGGCGATTCGACTCCGACCGATGTCACGGCCATGACGTTGGACGCGGTCGACCCGATCCCTCAGCGCACGGCCAACGAGCACGATGATGCCCGGGAGTCCGACGCGGGAGATCCCGAGGACGGCGACGTCGATGATGAGGTCGCTCCGGCTGCCGACATGATCCTCGGTGATGCCGGTGATGCCGGTGATGCTGCCGCTCCCGACGACGAGGCAGTCTCCGATCCGCAACGGTGACCGCCTGTGCCGGCGAGCACCGAGGACGAGTCGCGCCGGCGATCAGCCGACGTTGCGGTCGTGGCCTTTCCAGTAGGGCGCCCGGAGCTCCCGCTTGAGCACCTTCATCGCGCCGGACAGCGGGAGTGGGTCGGAGCGGAACGTGACCGCCTTGGGCACCTTGTAGCCCGCGATGTACTCGCGTGCGTGGTCGATGATCTCGACATCGGTCGCCTCCTCGCCGTCGCGTAGCACGACGATGGCGTGGACCGCCTCACCCCAGTCGTCGCTGGGCACTCCGATCACGGCCACCTGGAGAACCGCGGGATGGCTGGCGATCGCGTTCTCGACTTCGGCGGAGTACACGTTCTCGCCGCCGGTCACGATCATGTCCTTCACGCGGTCGACGAGGTACAGGTAGCCGTCGTCATCGAGGTAGCCGGCATCGCCGGAGTGGTACCAACCGCCCGCGAAGGCGTCCGCGGTGGCCTCGGGCTTGTTCCAGTACCCGATCATGAAGTTGGCGCCGCGGGCGCACACCTCGCCGGGAACGCCGGAGGGGAGTTCGGTGCCGTCCACGTCGCGGATCGACAACTCGACGCCGGGAACCGCCGACCCCGCCGATCGCAGCAGTGTTCCGCCTGTGCGGTGGTCATCGGGTCGCAGGACCGTCAAGACCGGTGAGGCCTCGGTCATCCCGTACACCTGCCAGAGGTTCAACTCGGGGTAGAGCTGAGTCAGCTTCTCGAGCAGTGCCTGCGGCATCGGCGAGGCGCCATATCCGATGTCGGTGAGCGGTGCGAGCGCGTCCGGGGAGAATTCGGGATGTGACAGGGTCATCCCAATCATCGTCGGCACCATCACGGTGAACGTCGGTTGGTGCTCGCGGATCGCTCGCATCACCGCGATCGGTTCGAACATCGGGACGGTCGCGATGTGGCCGCCAGCGGTCGGCAATGACGTCATGGTGAGCGTCGACGCCGCATGGAACATCGGAGTCTGGAGCAGGAACGACGAGTCGCGGCGGTACGGCAGTGTCATCAGGCAGTGGTAGGCGTTCATGATCTGGCCGCGCTGGTTCGACAACACGCCCTTGGGGAGGCCGGTCGTTCCGCCGGTGTACATCAGGACGACGGGATCGGACTCGTCGCCCTCGTCGGGGATCACGGGCGACACGGAAGTGAGCAGGTCGGAGTAGCGCATCGTGTGTGGCCCATCGCCCTTACCGACGAGGATCACGTGCTGGAGCCCGGACTCGTCCTTGACCTGATCGATGATCGGCGCGAAGTGCTCATCGACGAAACAGACGGTGCTGCCCGAGTCCTGGAGCACGTAGGCGAGTTCCTTCGGCGCGAACCGGAGGTTGAGGGGGTTGACGACGCCGCCGCCGAGTAGCGCGGCGTGGAACAGCACGAGGTACTCGGGCGAGTTCGCCATCATGAGCGCGAACCGGTCGCCCCGCCCGACCCCGAGATGTCGGAGCCCGCCGATCGCTCGCGCCACCTCGTCGAGGTGCTCCTGGTAGGTGTGTGTCACCCCGGTCGCGGTGTCCGTCGTGCATGGTCGGTCGGCGTGGTGTTGCGCGGCCGGCAACAGGAGTCGGTGGAAGATCAGCTCCTTGGTGACGCTCGATGCGTCGACACGGTGTCGGTCGGTGATCGGTCCGGCTGGTGGGATCGGCACGTTGTGTTCGGCCATGTCGGCTCCATCTGTCGCTGGGGTCCGCATGATGCCACATCGGTGGAGACGGCTGGTCGCCCCGACCGACCGGGTGTCGCCCGACCAGCCGCCGACGGTACGAGCCGGATCGCGGATTCGATCGAGGCGAAGGTTGTTCGATATCGCGGCGGGGGCGCTATCATGCTGATTCCCATACGCCGCTCACAGCGGTCTCGCGGACGTGGCTCAGTTGGTAGAGCGCAACCTTGCCAAGGTTGAGGTCGCCGGTTCGATCCCGGTCGTCCGCTCCAAAACCCCTGTTTACCAGGGGTTTTAGATGTCATTGGGCGTCCCCCCGAGCCGGGGTGACCCTCACCCAATGCGGTTCAGACACCTAGACCCAGACGAAAACCTGTTGGAGCTAGGGCGTTGGAAGCGCCGAAAGGTGAGAAAAATGATGTCAACCGAGATCGATCTGATCAGGTTGTGGAGGCTCGACTGCGAAGGTCGAGGGATCTCCGAGCTCGTAATCAAGCACTACGGGAACTACCTCCGTGAGTACCGACGAGGTCGGGGGAGATCCACTCAGCGTGTTCAGCACGTCGCATCAACGCAAAGCGGGACCTTCATCGGCTGATCTCGAGTTGACACTCACCGCTATCGGGTGAGCGTTCTGGTGGTCCGGCGCCCGGTTGATCGACGAACTTGGGCAGCAGCGGCGGCGAGTGGCTGTGTCACACATAGCCCCCGGCCACTGAGAGACTTTGCGTACCACGCATGTGAGACTTCCCAGGTCAGGCCATGTGACGCGGCGACTTACCGCCGTAGCCGTCCGGTCGGCGTCCCTCTATCGGACGAGTCGCAGGCCGCAATTATGCAGTGCGCGATATGGGCCGAAGCCGAGTGGTCTAGCTGGCTCGGCGCCGGTGATTAGCCGGAGCATGATCGGGCTTGCCCGGACGGCACTTTGTGGACAGGGGTGAGTCCGTGTGATCGGGTGGCGCGGCCGGCAGGCATCGCCGGATCGAGGACGCTCGGTCTGGATCGTGGTGGTCACCGGATATCGGGGCTGTTGGATCACCGGTGCCGTCATCCATGTCCGCCAGAGAGGACCGCTGCTGCGCTGAACGGGGTAGTGGCCCTCGGCGACTAGCTTCGAGACCATGGCAGAGGGGGCTCGGACCGACACGGCGACGGTGTTGTTCACCGACCTCGTCGGATCGACGCAGCTTCGGACCGAGGTCGGCGAAGAGCAGGCCGACGAGCTGCGACGCCTCCATGACAAGGTTGTCGGCGCGGCGATCGAGGCCCATCGAGGCGTGGTAGTCAAGCAGCTCGGTGACGGGATGATGGCGACCTTTACCGGCGCTGCTGATGCGATCGCAGGGGCGATCGAGATCCAACAGGCCATTGACCGGATGAATCGATCGGGTCCGGGGCAACAGTTGTCTGTGCGCGTCGGGCTGTCGTCAGGCGACGTGAGTTTCGAGGGCGACGACTGTTTCGGCCTGCCAGTCGTGGAAGCGCAGAGGCTTGAAGCGGCAGCCGAACCTGGTCAGATCTACTGCTCTGATCTCGTGCAGCTGCTCTCGCGTGGGCGCGGCAGCCACCGTTTCGTCTCGGTCGGCGAACTCGAGCTCAAGGGACTGGCGGAACCCCTTGCGGTGGTCGAGGTGCTATGGGACCGGCTCGATGCGCAGCTTGATACCCCGGTGCTCCCACAGCTGCTCCGCACCGTGGGAGCGTTCGGCTTCTCGGGACGCGAGCTTGAGTTGCAGGCATTAACCGATGCGTGGAAGTCCGTCGCCCACACCGGCCCTGCGGCCGTATTCATCTCGGGCGAGCCCGGCATCGGCAAGACGCGCCTCGTGTCGGAACTGGCTCACGCGGTCGTCGACCAGTCGGGTTGCGTGCTCGCCGGACGGTGCGACGACAGCGTGTCGTTTCCGTTCCGTCCGTTCGTCGAGGCTATTCGGAGCTCGATCGATGGGCTCGACGCCGACGTCGTGGCTAGCGCTCTAGGCCCCGTGGCCGTCCAGTTGCAGCGGATAGTCCCCGAACTGTCGTCGCTGCTTCCCGACTTGGCCGAGGCGACGCAAGGCGACCCCGAGTTCGAGCGTTTCCAGGTGCTCAGGGCGATCGTCGACTGGATCCGACGAAGCGCCCATGAGCGACCGACGCTACTCGTCCTGGATGACATCCATTGGGCGGACGCTCCCACCCTCGTGGCCCTGAAGCACCTCGTCACCGAGTTGGACGACGATCCCGTCCTCGTGGTGGGCACCTACCGCGACACCGACCTCGACCGCACCCACCCGCACTCGCGGCAACTCTCGCCGACTTCCGACGGATGGAGAGAGTCAGCCGCCTCGATCTCGATGGGCTGAGCGACGACGAGGTGCTCACCTTCATGTCGCGCGCCGCAGGTCACGAGCTCGACGAACCAGGTCGGGCCCTTGCGGTTGCCGTGCACCGCGTACCGCCGGCAATCCCTTCTTCGTTGGCGAGGTCCTTCGCCACCTGGCCGAGAGCGGTGCCATCGTGCAGCGCGAGGGCACTTGGACCAGCGATATCTCACTCGAGCAGTTCGGCATCCCCGAGGGCATCCGCGAGGTGGTCGGTCGCCGCCTCACGAAGCCTCGATCCCGACGTCGGGAAGGTCCTGTCGGCTGCGTCGATCCTCGGCCACGAGTTCGACGTTGACGTCCTCAGCGAGGTCGCAGGCATCGACGCAGACGACGTGCTCGATCGTCTCGACGAGGGCTGTGGCGGCCAACCTCGTGCACGAGCTGGGCGTCGGCACGTTCCGCTTCGCACACGCGCTCGTACGCTCGACGCTGCTCGAGGAGGTCTCAACCACTCGACGGGCGCGGTTCCACCGCAAGGCGGCGGCGACGATCGAGGCTCGTTACGCCGGGCGGCTCGACGAGGTCGCCGCCTGCGCTGGCTCACCATTGGGCCGAGACGGCCGATCCCGATTCGTCGACGGCCGTCGAGTGGGCCCGGCGCGCCGGGTACGTCGCGCTGCGCCAGGTCGCGCCCGACGATGCCATCGGCTGGTTCGAGCGCGGACTTGAAATGCTCGATCCCGACGATCCCGACCTGATGCAGCGGGCCAAGCTCCTGACGGGCCGGGCCGACGCCATGTTGCGTTTGGGCGATCGAACCTTCGACACGCCCGCCAAGGAGGCAGCGCGGGCCTGGGCCTGCAGCTTCGCGTGCCCGATGTTGCAGCAGCAGCGCTCGCTATCAATGCTCGGATGGCCTGGACGTGGGGCTTTGCGGTCGAACCCGATCGCATGGAGCTGGTTCGCGGCTGCTCTTGACCTCGATCTCGAAGGGCAGCCGGCAGCGCACGCAACGCTGCTTGTGCAACTGGCGCAGGAGCTTCTCTTCCTCGGCGACAGGGAGGAGAGGCTCCTTGTGGGAATGCGCCGTGCTCGAGATCCTCGAGAGTGGAGATCTCGAGCCCGACGAACTGTACGAGGTGTTCCGGTCGCTTGGCCCGGTCCTGCCTCGCGCCAGGCGATGGACGATGAGATCGTCGATCCATTCGAAGCAGTGGCGCAGATGGTTCGCGATCACGTTGATCGTGGTGGCACGCCCTCCCAGCGCGCCACAGTGGAGTGCGGCCGCGTCTTCTCCGGGACCTTCTACATGGACCGTCAGCGATTCGAGGAGGGGAACACAGCGACTCGACAAGGTGCGCGACATCGTGCTCGACAGCGGCTCGCAGCTGGGCTTCGCCCTCGTCGACAGCGTCCGGCACTTGGCAACTGGAGAGCTCCGCGCCGCCCGAGGAGGCCGTCGACAGATTCGAACGTGCTGGCGACAGCTCAGGAAGACCAGACGGGTACGCAGTACCAGATGTTGGTGTATTTCGAAGTCGCTCGCGAGCGTGGCCGCATCACCGACCTCATCCCGTTCATGGAAGCGGTCCCCCTGAGCGAGACCGACGCCCAGGGGGCGACTGCCGCCGTGTTTGCGTGCGCCCGTGCCACCGTGGGGGACATCCGACGCAGGCGTGTGCCCTCGTCGAGGCGGCCCGTCCATTCGACGACGTTCCCGACGACACCGGACTGCCGATCGTCCTGGCCTGCTTCGCCGACGCTGCCGTGCAGACGGGCCACGTCGATGCCCTACGTGAGCTACACCCGCACCTGCACAACCTTGGTTTCGAGCGGCGCCGCTGTGCGCTCGCGAACAGGCGGCTTCTACTTCGGCAGCCTCGACTCGACGCTGGCCCGCGTCATTGCGGCCCTTGGCAAATCAGAGGATGCCGATGCTCTGTTTCAGTCAGGGATCGCCGACGTCGATGCTTTCGGTGCCCGTGCCGGTTTGCCCGGTCGCGGCTTGACTATGCACAATTCTGCGAGGAACACGCGTGCTTCGGCGACGCACAACGCCTCGCAGCCGAGGCCGTTCACCTTGTCGAAGAATCAGAGCTCGACGACACAAGGACTCACGCCGCACAGATGCTCGAGAGGTTGGCGGCAAGCACCTGACGCTGCATCGCCCGCTACGGCAAGCCAGACAGTGAGCTTCAGCCCACCCCATACCGGTCTGCACGGGACGCCCTAGATCGCCGGACGTGGGACGCGTCATCGAGCGTTCTGGGCAGCGATTGTGAGTGGCGCTCGAGGTGAGCTGTGACCGATCGGATGTGCGGAGCAGGAACGAGTAGCCCTGACCTGCGTGGCGCGGATGTGGTCCATCGGGCCGGTGGCCAGCTTCCCTCACCGCTGCGCACCCACGTTGAGCCCCGTTCACGCGGCCCATTCCTCTTGTGCTACCGACGCCGAGGCGCGCCCACGGGGTTCGTCGATCGAGAGACGTCTCCGTTTACCCTCGGCGGATCCGGATAGGCGCGGTAGCTGAGGAGGCGACCGCCCCACCGCTCTTGGCGTACTGCCGACACCAATAGCTGCGAGCAGCCTGAGACCTGCCTCCGGGTCCGGAGGCCGACCATACGGGTCTGGCACCCAGACGAAGCCATTTGACCACCCACGGAACACGTGCCAAACGCTGGCCCCGGGGACTGCCCCTGATCGCCGGATAGGGGCGCACACTTCGCTCCGCTCCTGCACTCCGACGGGGACCGCACTGCCGGCGCACTGTGCGGGTTGGACACGACTCGACGCCGCACATAATCGCGATCCTCCAGTTCGTTGCCTCGTCCCCTGCTGTCCGGTTGAGGAACCTCTAACGAGACGACGTTGGCCGAGCCGCACCAAGACCTTCAAGGCGTCGAGACCGTCCGTTGCTCGTCCCTCTATCGGACGAGTCGCAGGCCGCAATTATGCAGTGCGCGATATGGGCCGGTATCGGGTGCCCTAAGAAGCAGCTACCCGAATGGCTTAGCTGTCTGCTCCGCCTGGTGACTGAAACAATTCTGGGTTGCTCATCGGGCGAACGGCACGGAGATTTCTTGCGGGTCGTGTCACCCGGATGTGGGGGTGGTGGCAACGTAGGGGTGTGAACGAGGTGTCGCTCGAGGATGCGTACAGCCGGTACGCCGACGAGCTTGTTCGCTACGCCACGGTGCTGGTTTCCCGGTCAGTGGCCGCCGATGTGGTGGCCGACACGTTTGCTGATCTGTTGCGTCATGCCGATGGGGCGTGGTCGAGTGCCCGGGATGTGAGGGGGTTCTTGTTTGGTGCGGTGGCGAATCGGGCGCGGATGCATCATCGGCAGACCACGCGGCGTCGTCAGCGTGAGCGTCAGCTTGTCGTGGCGCAGCGGCCGGACCCGAACGGGGTGATGGTCGAGTCGCGTGATGAGGTGTTGGAGGCGTTGGAAGGGTTGAGTGTGCAGCAGCGGGCGGTGACGTATCTGACGTATTGGCATGACTGGTCGGTGTCGCAGGTTGCCGAGGCGTTGGGTGTTGGTGAAGGCACGGTGCGACGCCAGTTGGCGCGGTCGTTCTTCGTGTCTGCGGGGGGCTCTGTCATGAGCGAGCACGACACCGACGAGATCCGCGAGCTGCTGGCCCGGGCCATGACGGACGCCCCCGAACCGCGGCCCTGGCGTGACGTCGAAGGTCGCGCCGCCCGACCGTTCGATGCTCCAACGCCGTCGCGTCGCCGGACCGGTGTCTGGCTTGCTGCTGCAGCGTGCGTGGTGGCCCTCGTCGGGGGACTCGTTGCGGTCGTCGCCTCCGACGACCAGCCGAACGTGCGCACCGACGACCCCACCGGCACCACCACCACTTCGTCTACTGGTCCGTCGACCTCGGCACCGACGACGACGACGCTCGGCTCGACCGAAGCGGGCTGGACCGGGGGCCTGCTCGACGACATCGACACCAACTCGCTCCGACCACTGAACGCCTTCGTCGACGGTGATGTCGTCGTTCCGACCGCCCCGAGCGGCTGGAGAGTGTCGGACTCGACGTGGACCGGCAGTGACGAGGCCCCTGCCCCGAACTCGATCGAATGGTCTGTGGAGGTCTGGGAAGCCCCACCGGACAACGCGTTCGGCCAGGTCCTCTACGTGACCCAGCGCCGCGAAACCGACCTGCAGCAGCACGCTCGGATGCATGCAATCGGGTCGGTCGGTGACGATTGACGGGGTGGTCTGGGCGGAGATTGTGGTCGAGCGCATCCCGGAGGACGACCCAGAGTTCTTCGACATGACGACCCTCCGGGCTCAGGTCGGAAACCGATGGGTGTCGATTGCCGCCGGATCTCCCCAGCTGCTGACCGGCCCACTGCTCGACAACCCGCCGATCATCACGTTCCTCGAAGGACTCCGCGCCGGCTCACCCGACGTGCTGACCGCGGTCGGTGAAGCTTGTTGGCAGTGTGGCATCGCAGGCGCCGAGGGAGACCCATTTGCGGCGGGATCCGAAAGCGCAGTGCCCGCCAGTGAGTCCGATGGTGCAGCGGCCACCATCGTGGAGCCACAAGCGCAAGGGCCCAGCGAGTCGGGAGCCGATGCAGGTCGACCGCTTGCCGACCTCCGCGACGGCGATGTTGTGATCGCCACTTACATTCCGCAGGGGTTGACACTCCAGCGCCCGGCACGGAACCACATGGACGGGACCATGAACAAGGAGTTCCAGTTCTGGTTGGAGTCCGCTGACAGCATGCGGTACATTTCCGTTCGCCTGTGGAAGGACGGACCCGGGTGGGCCCAGACTGACGATCCCAACCATCCACACGTCGAGATTGCTGGAATCACCTGGTTCTGGAACGACTTCGAGCACGCCCGCATGGCCAACCTCGACCCCTTCTCGGTCTGGGTCTATCTTGACGGTCTCGACAGACTGGAAGCCGAACGGTTCATCGAGGGTTTGCGAGTTGTCCCTATCGAGGAGTTCCCCGGCTCGATCGCATCCGACGGGGCAGAAGGACTCTCGGTCATCAACTCCGACGGCTCCAGCGACACCCCCGAGATCGTCGCGAGCGATGATCGATTCGAACTCACCGCCGTGCAAGTCGGAGTTCAGGTGTGCACGAAGCTGGACGAGACAATCGTCCCGGTCACGATGACCTTCGCCGCCGACTGCTGGGACCCAGAGCGGTTCGCCGAGTCAGGCATCGTCGACTTCTTTCCACTCGACGCGACCGACACGAATCATCTGATCATCGGCGTCATCGACTCACCAAGCGCGAACGCGGTACGGATCACCTCTCCAGATGGCGAGTCCGTGGTCGTGCCGACCGGGCCGGTGAACGAGAGCATCGACGGCAGATTCTTCCTCGCCCGCCTCGACTTGGACGTCAGCAACGGAATCCGCCTCGACCGCTTCACGATCGAAGACGCCTCACCGTAGGAGTAGGCGGGCGCGGGCGGTTCGCCGACACATCTCGAGATTGAGCCATTCCACTTGGACGTACATGGCGCGCCGCACCCGATAACCGGCGCACTGTGCGGGTTGGACACGACTCGACGCCGCACATAATCGCGATCCTCCAGTTCGTTGCCTCGTCCCCTGCTGTCCGGTTGAGGAACGGCTACTGGACGCGAGACCTGTCCGTTCAACGACCGGCAACTGAGCCTCGATCCACCAAGCATCATTCGCGTTAGTCATCGCGGTCGGAAGGTCCGACCGGGACGGGGGTTGCGTCGGGCTCAGGACTGTTCGAGGGTGGCGAGGGTTAGGGCGAAGATCTCGTGGCGGTCCATCGCGGCGCCGCGTGCGCGGTAGACGTCGGCGTCGGGGATTGCGTTGACGAGTTCGGTCGCCATCGCCCTCAGCACGTTGCCGATGTGGCCCCATAGTGGCTCCGAGTGCTCGAGGTAGCCGTGGATCGTGGCGGCAACTGTCGGAGATTCATGGGCCAGCAGTGTGGACGCCGCTTCGAGGGAGGCGTCGACTGCGACCCATGTTCGCTCGTCGTAGGAACGCAGCAGTGCTTCCTTCAACGTGGGGAGCGCCCGGGAATCATCGTCGATGGTCATGGCCCACGCGAGTCCCACCCAGTTCAAGGTCGACTGTGTGCCGACCGACTCGCTGAGCCGGATCGCTTCGTCGAGTTCGCCCCGCGCTCGATCGGGTCTCGGCGGATCGACGAGTCGCCACCGAACTTGAGCGACCAGGAGGACGTACGCGATGAAGGTCGGCCCGCCGATGGCGCGCGCTGCGGCGAGTGCGGCTTCAGCGTCGGTCATGATGGTCGCGGGGTCCTGGGCGAGGAGGATCGCGAGGGTGGTCCAGAACCGCTCGACGGGATCGGTGAGCGCGGGCAGTTCCGAGCGGAGCTGGGCGGCGAGCTCGATTCCTGTGTCGATGCGGCCCGCACTCACGTGGCAGCGAAGGATGATAACTCGACCGAGAGCGCCGCGTCCGGTTGCGTCCGTTGTGCAGGCGAGCTCGCCGAGGGCGATCGTCCGGTCCCAGTCACCGGCGTACAAGGCGCTATATGCGTGGTAGAAGATCGTCCAGACGTCGTGACGCCCGGTTTCGTCTGCCAGTTCGAACGTGCGGGCGCACCATTCTTGGTGGTCGCGTCGAAAGTGGCCGATCGCGAAACTGCCGGTCGCTGCGATGAGCTGGTGGGCTGCGTCGATGTTGCGTGTGGTGATCGCCCATGTGTGGGCGGCGCCGAGATTCTCCCAGTCGTCGTCGAATCGGTCGCCGGCGTCAGCCTGATCCGGGCTCTGCCATTGCTCGGCGAGTTGCCGTGCGACGGCGACGAATTGCAGCAAGTGAGCGTCACGTGCGCCGGCGGTTTCGGCGCGATCGTCGAGACGCTCCTCGCCGTACTGGCGCAACGTCTCGAGCAGCCGGTAGCGCGTCGCGCGGTCGGTTCGCACCGCGATCACCATCGACTTGTCGACGAGGTCACCCAGGAGATCAACGACGTCGTAGACGTCGAGGTCATCGCCGGCGCAGACCGCCTCCGCAGCAGCGAGATCGAAACTGCCGGCGAACACCGACAACCGGTCGAACAGCAGCTGCGCATCCGGCGACAGCAGCTGATACGACCAGGCGACCGTCGCCCGCAAGGTCTGATGACGCTCCAGTCCACGCCGGCCGCCGCCGCGCAACAGTCGGAACCGATCATCGAGCCGCTCCAGAAGCTCGGTCGGGCTCAGTAAACGGATCCTGGCCGCGGCGAGCTCGATCGCCAGCGGGATGCCATCGAGACGCCTGCAGATCGCTGCGATCGGCGCGCGGTCGGCGTCGGCCGGTTCGAACGCGGCATCGGCCGAACGGGCACGAAGCACGAACAACTCGGTGGCATCGCGCTCGTCGAGCGACGCCACCCGCACCACCGTTTCGCCTGGCACGCCGAGCGGCTCGCGGCTCGTGGCGATCATCGTGACCGTCGGACAAGCGGCAACAATCGCTCGCACGACATCACTCACAGGATCGAGTACATGCTCGCAGTTGTCGATGATCAACAACATCCGCCGACCCGAACACCACTCGACGATCGAGTCGATGACCGTCGTGCCCGACTGCAGTCGCACACCAAGCGTGCTGGCGATCGCAGTGACCGCCAGATCCGCATCAGCCACCGGTGCCAACTCAACCACCCACACCCCGTCGACGAACTCGTCGACCACCAGCCATCCGATCTCGATCGCCGCTCTCGTCTTGCCCACCCCACCCGAGCCGGTCAGCGTGACCACGCTCGCCTGCGCCAGATTGGCAACGCGTCGTTGCAGCTCGACAACATCGCGAACCGACTCCGTCTGCAACCGCGGCAAATTGCCCCGACCGATCTGCCCGGTCAACAACGGGATATCGATCCACTCGTGACCTTCGCCGGCCACGCCGTACACGTGCACCGGCTCGACCACGCCCTTCAACTCGACCGAACCGAGATCCACCACCTTCACATCAGTCATGCGCTCCACGAGCCCCGCAGTCAGATCCGACACGATCACCTGCCCGCCATTTGCGGCCCCCATGATCCGCGCCGCCCGATTCACCGGCGGCCCGAAATAGTCGCCGTCACGCTCCTCGGCCTCACCGGTGTGAATGCCCATCCGTACCCGCAACACCGGACCGCCCACCCACACCTCGACAGACAGATCCCGCTGCGCGGCCAACGCCGCCCCGATCGCATCCGCGGCCCGGCCGAACACGGCACCGAAACCATCTCCACCCGTCGAAAACACACGACCACCGTTCGCGTCGATCGCCGAACGGACAATCTCGTCATGACGAGCCAACGCCACACCCATCGCTTCAGGAAACGAATCCCACAACGGCGTCGACCCGACAATGTCGGTGAACAGAAACGTCACCGTCCCCGACGGTGACGCCACCATCTCCCCGCCACCATCCATCCAACGAACTTACTCTCTATCCGGAGCCGGCCAACCGCCGCTCGATGTCCGGTTGAGGACCGGCATCTGAGACGACTCGAATCGCTCGTAGGTTTGGCCAATCCATCGCCACGCGCCGGGGCGATCGTCTCCGCGCGGCACGCGATGTAGGGTCGCAGTGCGCCGTCGGGGGACGACGCTCCACCCGAAGGAGGCGCTATGCCCAAAGTGATCATCACTCACGACGTTGCCGACGTGGACATCTGGTTGAAGGGCAAGACTGATCGCGTTGAATCCGTCAGTGCGATGGGCGGCAGCAATGTCGTTGACCATGTCGCGCAGGATGGAAGCAACAAGATCGCCATCTCCGCCCACACCGACGACGTCAACGCCCTCGTGGCCGCGATGGCCTCACCCCCGCCCGAAGTCCTCGCACGGATGCAGGAGCACGGCGTCATTCCGCCCCTCACTGTCTACGTCGAGCGGTAACCCGCGTCCCTTGACCTCGTCTTGCTCGTCATTCGAGCATCGTGCGTATCCAACGGGGCTTCATTCCGCGGTTCGAGGCACCACCGCGAATATGCAATCGTGTCCGATGAGTTCTCAGCAGTTGTACGAGGTGTCCGGCGCACTTGTTGTCGTCGAGGCGGATCGACTTTTTTGATGGCCGCGAGTTCGTCGAACCTGCTCGGGTGGCGATCAAGGACGGACGTATCAAGGGTGTCGGTGAGGTCATAACCGATCCACCGACCGACGTCCTCTCTGGGGTGACACTGCTACCCGGATTCGTGGACTGCCATCAGCATCTGGTGTTTGACGGCAAGGGAACCCTGGAAGAACAAGTCGCCTCGTGTTCGGACGACGTACTTCTGGAACGAGCTCGCGCAAACGCACGCCTCGCGCTCGAAGGTGGAGTAACTACGTTGCGTGACCTCGGCGACCGTAATTTTGTCACCCTCGGGCTGCGCAACGATCCGGGCCTTCCGACGATCTTGTGTTCGGGACCACCGATCACACCCCCGCAGGGTCACTGCTGGTACCTGAACGGGGAATGTGCTGACCGTCACGCGCTGATCGCGGCAATCAAAGAACGCGCCGCACGCGGTTGCGACGTGGTCAAGATCATGGCAACCGGCGGGAACTTGACGCCTGCCGCGCCAGCCTGGCAGTCCCAGTTCAGCGCCGATGACCTGCGCGTTGCCGTTGAGGTGGCCCACGGGCTGGGACTTCCCGTCGCAGCCCACTGCCATGGTGTTCAGGGGATCTCAGATGCGGTCGAAGCCGGAGTTGACACCATCGAACACTGCTCGTTCACGAGCGAGGATCCCACCGTTCAGCCCGATCGCGGGCTGCTCGAACGGGTCGCCAAGTCCGGGATCGCGCTTTCGGCGACGTTAGGGCGGTGTCCCGACGTCCCGATCCAACTCCCTCCCGGAGGGATACCCGCATGGTTCACGACGATGTTCGAGTCGATGTCACGCGTGCATGAGTTAGGTGCCCGCATCGTGGTGGGTACCGACGCGGGAATCGCGCCGCACAAGCCACATGATGTCGCCCCACACGCAATCGACGCGCTGCTCACAATCGGCATGACTCCGATCCAAGCACTCACCGCGCTCACCTCAGGTGGTGCCGACGCGATTGGACTCGCGAACAAGGGTCGGATCACGCCTGGTGCTGACGCTGACATGATCGGTGTCGAAGGAGACCTCAGCTCCGAAGTGCGCGACGTCGCCAACGTCGCGTACGTGTGGCGGGATGGCCAACTCATCCGGGGTTGACTCATCGCAGCAATTGAACCGCGCCGCACTTCCGGCAGAGATGTCCGCACGACTCGACCCCGCACATCATCACGCTCCGCCATATCCGTCGTCACGACCCCGTGACCGTCCGATAGGGGGACCGCTACCGGACGCGGGACCTGTCCGTCCAACGACCCGCATGCGAGACGAGATCGACAAGCGCCACTCGAGCCAGTCACGACGACGAAGTCGTTCTTCGGGCGTCCTCGTGCGGACGCGGATCTGCCTCAATTGCGGCGTGTTGATTGGGGTAGGACCGATTTGATGTGCCCAGACTGCGGGCAACTGTCCGTCGGGTACCGTGTTCCATGGCTACGGTTCGTCAACCCGCAAGCGAGCATCGGCGATCGATCGAGGACAGTCTCCGTTGGCGTGACTTCGAACATCGCCCGGACGACATCTTCATCAGCACACCGCCGAAGAGTGGCACCACCTGGATGCAGGGCATCGTATCGTCGCTGTTGTGGCCGGCGGGTGACGCGCCAGGCGATCGCGGCGACCGGAGCCCGTGGATCGATGCCCGGTTCGCGCCGATCGAGGAGGTGCTCACTCGGCTCGATGCTCAGCAGCATCGTCGATTCATCAAGACCCACTCGCCCGCTGACTGCGTGCCGATCTTCGAGGAGTGCAAGTACGTCGTCGTCTACCGCGACGGACGAGACGCTTTGATGTCGTGGGCCAATCACCGTGGCGCGATGCGACCGGAATTCGTCGAGGTGATGAACGCGAGCGGCGCCGAGGAGGGCCTTCGTCCTCTGCCGGAGTGGAATGGCGACATGGACGAACTGTTCGACACATGGTCCAACGACTGTTCACCGATCACGCACCTCGCGTCGTGGTGGCCGTTACGCCACGAGAGTTTCGCCTACTTCGTGCACTACAACGATCTGAAGACGGACCTCGAGGGCGAGATGCGGCGACTTGCCACCTTTCTCGGCATCGAGGTCCCCGACGACCTGTGGCCCGAGACCGTCGCGCGGTGCGGGCTTTCTGAGATGCGTGAGGAGGCTCGTGATGGCGGACGCATCAACATGCTGTTCGAGAACGGCGCCGACGCGTTCTTCCACAAGGGAACCAACGGTCGGTGGCGCGACGTGCTGACACCGGCGCAACTCGATCGGTACGACGCGATGGTTGCCAGCGGGCTGCCAGCCGACGCTTCGCATTGGCTCGAATCCGGCTCCCTCGCCACCGGCAGGCGGCCAAGCGAGTCCTGACAGATCCGGGACGACTCACGAACAACCAGGATCAGCCGCACGGGGTGACGCTTCTCCGTCGACCGACCACGTCCCGTTGAGGCACCCCCTGACGGACACGTTGCGATCGACGCGGTAGCCCTCACCGTCACTGGGTGAAGGTTCTGCGTCGATCGGTCCGAGTCGCACTCCGCCAGTGGCGAGTGTCCAGCACTGCATGGTGGCCGCAGTCGGTCGCCATTCGTGACGGCGTCGCAGTGATCATGCGCCTTCGATGTCGGGTGGTCTCCCAGACGTGATTGACTCGTGCCGCCTGTTGCGACGTCAATCTCTCCTGCCACGCCGATCGTTCGCGTGCCACCGATCAGTCTGGGGCCAGGCACCGCTGACCGCGCCCCGTACGGTTCAGGGTGTTATGACGACTTTGCCGACCGCGGTACGGTCCATCAGCGAACGGAGCGCATCGCCCGCGTGCTCGAGCGGATAGCGCGTCGACACGTGGGGTCGGAGCTCGCCGGACGCGACCAGTGCGATCAGCTCGTCGCTGATCTTGGCGTTCAGTTCCGGTTGGCGTGCGGTCATCGCACCGTAGAAGACACCGACGATCTGGCAGCCCTTGAGCAGCGTCAAGTTGAGCGGGATCGAGGGGATGCCACCGGTGAACCCGATCACGAGAAACCGACCTTCCCAACCAATCGCCCGCAACGCCTGCTCGGCCTTGTCGCCGCCCACCGCGTCGTAGATGACGTCGACGCCTTGACCGTTCGTCAGCTCTTTGGCGCGTTCCTTGAGGTTCTCGGTGGCGTAGTTGATGGTCTCGTCGGCGCCACGCTCTCGGCACAGGTCGAGCTTCTCCTCGGTCGATGCTGCGGCGATCACCCGGGCGCCCATGAGCTTGCCAATTTCCACAGCCGATACGCCGAGTGCGCCGCCGGCACCGAGCACGAGCATCGTTTCGCCCGGCTGGATGTTCGCCCGGTGCCTGAGGGCGTAGAGCGTCGTGCCGTATGCGTAGTTCAGCCCGGTTGCGACGGCGAAGTCGACCGAATCCGGGAGCCGGCGCGCGGTGGCCGCGGGAATCGCGAGCAGTGCGGCGTAGCCACCGGTCGTGCCGAGCCCACCGACGACACGGTCGCCAACCGACCAGCCAGAAACGCCGTCGCCGACGGCCGCGACGACACCGGCGGCCTCGCCGCCGGGGATGTACGGCGGCGTCGGATGGAACTGATACTTGTCCTCGAGCATGAGGGTGTCGGGGAACGTCACCGCCGACGCCTTGACCTCGATCAGCAGCTGGCCGTCACCGGCCGTCGGGTCGACCAACTCCTCGACGACCAGGGCCTCGGGCGGCCCGAACGCCTTGCACACGACAGCTTTCATGGGTGCCGACAGTAGACGGAGAAACTAGGCAGTTCGCCGACAGGACGCGAGCGCTCGGTAATCGCGGGCTGAATCACAAGCGCTTGCACCGCATCGCGGGCGCACTGTGCGGGGTGGAGGACCGATCGACCTACCTCAAATTCACGCTCGGAACGCTTGGGCTTGCTTCGATTCGCGATTCACCGTCGCCAGGTGAAGGTCTCACGAACCATCGGGACTGTGGCGCACTCCGCCGGCGTTGCCTGGCACTGTCGAGAGAGGCGGTCACTCGAGTGTGGTGCCGCGGGTTCGACGACCTGCACGGGCGGCAAAATGGTCGAGGGCGTCGAGCACCTCTGTGCTGCGCCACAACTGATTCCGCTTCCGGTCGGTGAACTCGACGACGACTCCAGCCTCGACGAGTCTGGCCAGCGACCGATACGTGTTCTGTGGGGCGATGCCGAGTTCATTCGCGAGCAGCGCAGCGTTGACCACAGGGCGGCGGAGCAGCAGATCAGCGATTTTCCACGTGCCGGAATCGCGGCGTGCCACGATCCGATCGTCCCATCCAGCTCGGATGGCGCGAAGGTCGTCGACGAGGTGGCGGCCGTTGGTGACGGCAGCGAACGCCGCTCTGGAGAACTGCTCGACGATGGCGATGAGGTCGCCCTCTCGGTAGGCGGTGAGCGTGGCGAAGTAGGCGTCGGTGTCGGTGAGCAGCCCGACGGAAACGGGGAGCGTGACGTTGCGGGTGAGTCCCGTGTGTCGGAGCTGGGCGTGTACCAGTGCGCGGCCGGTTCGTCCGTTTCCGTCAGGGAAGGGATGGATGGTCTCAAACTGGGCGTGGGCGATGGCGGCATGAGCCAGCAACGGAACGTCGTCGCGATCGATGAATGCCAGCAGATCGCTGATTGCTCCGCCCGTCGAACCGACGCGACGTTTGGGGCCACGGACCCGGACGTTTGGCCCTGGCGCCTCCTCGAGACCGAAGCAACGGTGTGAGAAGAGGTACGCGTGATGAAGCATCGCTCTTTTCTTCTCTTGGCCCTCGGGGCGCTCTTCGCCTGCGCCTCGCACGAGGCGCCGGTTTCCATTGAGTCGACGAGTGCCACTGTCGCCCAGAGCTCGACGACCAGCACGACGACCTCGACGACTGCTCCGGAAATCGTGACCTCGCCGGTAGGGCCGACCGAGGTTTCGACGCTTCCGCCATCCGCGCCGGTTCTGGAATACGGCGCGCCGGTGGACCTGGGGGTACTTCCCGGTGGTACGAAATCATTGGCCTCCGACATCAACAACGCGGGCGTCATCGTCGGGTTCAGCTTCGTTGGGTTGTCGGAGCAGTACCCGGTCTGGTGGCCTGATTCGGCGGGCGGCCCGCAGCGACTCGATGGATTTCTCGATTCTGCGTTCGACCAGCAGGGCCTGGCCACTGAGATCAACGACGCGGGGCAGATCCTGGTGAGCGCCAAACCACAGGCGTTCGTCGTCGACCCCGTTGCCGGGTCCTCGATCCGGATCCTTGCGCCGTTCGACAATGGATTCGATGTCAGCGGCATGAACGAGCGCGGCCAAGTGGCGGGAACCGGGATCGTCGAATGGCCGCCCTGCGACGACTGCGAACCGAACCCGATCACGCGTGGATTTCTCTGGGATCTCACCACTGGGGCAACGACGGTCCTCGGCGTGCTCGATGGCGCCGAATCCTCAACCGCGAGCGGAATCAACGACCTTGGTCAGGTAGTCGGCTCATCCGATGGACGGCCATTCATCTGGGACCCGGCCGACGGAGTGATGCGGGAACTCGACCGGCTCCCGGGTGGCGAACGCGCATACATCTACGCCCTGAACAACCGAGATCAGGCAGTTGGCGTCGCCGAGTACGACGATCCCGCACCCGGACTTCAAACCCACGCGGCGCTCTGGAACACGAGCACTGGTGAAGTTCGCGACCTGGGAGTTCTGCTCCCGGACCTGGGCAACTCGTACGCAAACGGAATCAACAACTCCGAGCGCGTCGCGATCGCTGCCGAGGGCAGGAGCTGGATTCTCGATCCTTCGTCGAACGCGCTGAGCGAGGTCCCCAACGTGACATTCGGCTACAGCGTCTCAATCAACGACAGCGCATTGGTCGTCGGCATGTCAGCCGAGAGAGCAGCTCTCTGGATCCCGAAACAGTAGGTCGGCACGCGACCTGAACGCAGGTGGAATGCGGTCCTCATCGGAACGTTCGAGAAGGTTGGCCGGCGCCGCTTACTGCCGCCAGGTGAGGGTCTGACCAACCGTCGGGACTGTGGCGGACACCGCCGGCGTTGCCTCGGCACCGTCGAGAGCGGTGTTCGTCGCGGGTTGCGGGGCGGGAGTTCACGAGTGCCATCGACCGGCAATCGGGTGACCGCCGTGGCAGGCCGTCCCGGATCGCCAGGGTGACCATCTCAACAGCATTCGTCTGAGGGTCGCCACCCGGTCAGGATTGGCCGAGGGAGTAGGCGACAGCGTGCCGTGGCTCGTACAGGCTCATCGCATCAGCGCCGGGTACCAGCATCGACGTCACCAGACCCCAGCCCTGGTCGACGATGTCGCCGTCGAAGACCGCGCCCTTCGCCTCGAGGTCGGCGCGGGTCGCAGCAACGTCATCACACATGAACGAGATCTCGATGTGACGAGAGCTCTCCCAGACCTGCCCGTCCCACTCGCTCCGCGTCGGGTGCACTCCGAGTTCGCTCGGGCCGGTGCCGAAGATCAGCCAGCCGGTCTCAGAGCCATCGATGGTCCCCGAGTCGTTCACGAACGGAAAACCGAGCACGTCGCGTAGGAAGGTCCGGGTCGCGTCGACGTCATCGGAGTAGATCAGCGCGTGCATCGAAGTGAGCATCCCCACACGATCGCGCAATCAACGCAGCGAGTCGACCGCCACATCACGAGTCGAGCGTCATCACCCGTTGAACACGTCGAGTTCGATGAGGAACTGCGAATCCTCGCCGCGGAAGCGGGGATCCAGATCGAGGACCCGCCCACCGACGACTGAATTCGCTATGCGCGGCTGCCTGCTCCCGAACGCCGGGTTGGTGACGGTTTACGTGACGCGGGACTTGGGCGCCACTCGGTCACCATCGGGCGCGACATCGCAGTGACTCTGCGTGCCGATACCGAGCAGTCTCCCGGCTGCGATCGACACATACGTCAGGCACACCTACCGGACACGCCCAGATCGAGTGTTCGTTGAGCCGTTGAGCCGTCTGAAGCCAGGTGCGGCTGGACGCCAACGAGCACGATGTGGACGTGGCCGAGTCGTCAGTGCAGAGCGGGTGGAAGACAGTCGCAGTCGCCATCGGAACGACCGTGCTCGTCGGCGCCATGGCCGTGCTGGCGATCGTTGGTGGCCTCGTCTACCTTCGCAACGAGATCTTCGACAACGAGCTTCCGAGCTGCGATCGCGAGCCCGTCATCTTGGAGTGGACCCAGCAGGAGGGGCGCTGGAGTCGGAGCGCCGCGTTCGAACTCGTCGAGGACTCGCAGACTGTCCAGGTCGATCTGGCACTCGTCAGGGACGACGGGGGCGTCATTCAAGTCGGCAAGACGGTCTACGTCATCGCCGCCGGTGGCGACCTGCCTGCTGACTTTGGCGAGACGTCGCCGACCACACAGCCATTTCGAGGCACGGTGGTTGGCAGCGGGATCGACGGTGTCAACGAACAGGTCGCGCTGGAAGCTGGGACGTGGCAGTTGATCGTGAAAGGCGGGGCGTCTGCAGCCGAAGTGCGATGGCCTTGTTGAAGGACAAGAAGGTGCGAGTCGATGAACGCCTCGGTGAGTAGCTGCCCGACGCGACAGCGTTCGATTCGGCGGCCGGGCGACCTGTAAAGCTCATCTTCCCGCGCTGCTCGAGGTATTCAGATCTCACGATCCGTCGGTCGCGGGTTCGAGCTCCATCCGCCCAACCATGAACCCCCTGGGAGGCGGGATGTTGACTTAGATCGACCAGTCAGCAAACGCCAGCCCACTGAACTCGCGCATGGCTTCGACGTCGGGCCGTAGGTAGTCCTCGATGAGACGACGGGTTGCCGGGTTCCACTCGGGTCGTTCGATCGGAGTCGATCCGATACGTCTCAGCGCACGAAGCGCACGGTTCCGGTCGGCTCGCCGGGGCGGGATGCGAAGTGCCCAGTCGTGGGGCCGCCGCTTGTTCGAACTGCTGTGGAGCCGCCCGCCGACGTCGGGATGACTGAAGCCCGGGTCGAGCCCGAGAAACTCGAGGACGGACGACAGGCTTCCCGTCGGGTCACGTTTGATCGTGTCGTACGACATCACCCGGATCTGCTCGGCCGGGAAGTGGTCCAAGAAGTCCTTGAGCTGGTGCCAGTAGCGACTGGTCTGCACGATGGGGCTGTCGTCAGGGTGCCGGATGGCCTCGTCGAAGCTCGCGCGCTCGATGCCTGAGGCAGCGTTGTGGATGTAACCCGATTCGATGCGCTCGAGGGGGTCGCGCAGGATGTAGATCAGCTTGACGTCGGGGAGTACCGACGCCATCCGAGCGGGTACGCCCGGATAGAAGTGGTTCTTCGTGTAGTTGACGGATGACTCACCGGCGATCAGCGCATCAGATGGATCGTTGAACTGTTCGCGGTACCAGTCGAGCCCCCGATTGCTGAAATTCGGCTCGATGAAGAAGTTGAGTTCCTTGGGTGTCGACACCGCGACCTGAGGGTGCAACGACAGCCAGCGGTGCACGCTGCTCGTCGCGGCCTTCATCGCCCCGATGATGATCCAGTCGGGAAGCCGCCCAGAGTCCGTTTCGCTCACGAGGCATCGTCTCGGAGTTCGACCCACTGGTGGTGTCTCATGGCTCGATCGATGATAGCAGTCTCAGCGGTTTCGCTCGGTTGAACGCGTGACGGGCGCTGGCCCTCCCGTCGCGGCGGGGCGGACAGCGTCCGGCCAACGGGCCCCGAGGAACCAGGATGGCGAGGAGATGTCGCGTCGACGATGGCCCGGGCGCTTCGTCAGCCCTGAGAGGTGGTGGCGATGCCGGCGAATGGGTGCTCGCGTTGTGCCCGGTCGAGGCGTCGCATCTGGATGATCTTGTCGGTTGCGACGAAGAGGGGGGAGACGAGCGACAGGCCGATCACGAGTGCCCACTGGGCGCCGGTGAGTGAGACGGTGTCGAGCACCCGCTGGAGGAAGCGGGTCTCGACGGCGGCGATGGTGAGTCCCCAGCCGAGCATGATCCAGCCCATGTACGGGAACAGTGGCGACGACCACGGTACCTGCCGTTCGCGGCGCATCACGAAGCCCATGTTGACGGCGCTCAGGGCGACGACGGCGAAGGCCATCGTCATCGACGTCGACGCGTCGGTGGTGCTGGGCTCGCCGGGCCCCCACGACAGCAGGGCCAGCGCCGAGCCCGCGATGATGAAGCCGCTGATGACCCAGCGGACGGTTTGGGCGCCGGTCGCGATCTTCGAACCCGGTGTACGCGGGGGTCGATCCATCACGCCGGGGTCGGGAACGTCGACGATGAAGCCGACGACGACGGTGGCGACGACGAAGAACTTGGCGAAGAGCAGCTGCATCGGGAAGAGCGCGACGCCGTCGTTGACGTTGAGGATCGTGGCGATCAACATGAGCTGGAGCACCGACGACAGGATCGTCAGCTGCAGCTTGACGTACGACGAGATCCGTCGGTAGATGTCGCGGCCGAGGTCGACCGCGTGCACGAGGGTGCCGAAGTTGTCGTCGGTGAGGATCAGCTTGCCGGCCTGTTTGGTGACCTCGGAGCCGCTGCCCATGGCAACGCCGACGTCGGCCTGCTTGAGTGCGGCGGCGTCGTTGACGGCGTCGCCGGTCATGGCGACGACCTGGCCGGCCTCTTGCATGAGGCGGGCGAGGCGGACTTTGTCCTCGGGTGCGACCCGGCCGAAGACGTGGAGTTCGGGCAGTTGTGCCTTCACTTCGTCGTCGCTCAGCTTTTGCAGATCGGCGCCGGTGATCACGCCGGGGCCGAGGCCCAGCTGGTCGGCGATCGCCCGGGCGGTGACCGTGTGGTCGCCGGTGATCATGCGGACGTCGATGCCGGCGCCGTGGGCGACGCGGACTGCGTCGGCCGCGGACGGCCGGAGTGGGTCGATGATGCCGACCAGGGAGATCATGACGAGGTCGTGTACCTCGCTCATCGGGTCGTCGGTGGCGGCGCGCATCGTGTCGTCGGAGAGCGCCCGTGCGGCGAAGGCGAGGACGCGCAGGCCCTTCTCGGACAGCTGTTGGTTGGCGTCGAGCAGTTCTTGGCGGACCTGGTCAATCGGGATCACTTCGCCGTGCCACAGTGCCTGCGAGCACCGGTCGATGACGACGTCGGGCGCGCCTTTGACGGTCATGAAGTGCGGTTCGGTCAGCAGCGGCCGTTCCATGTGGGCCGGCCGGTCGTGGAAGGTGGCCATGAACTTGTACTCGGAGTCGAACGGCACGAGCGCGACACGTGGCAACACGCGACGCGTTTCCTCGGCGTCGACGCCGACCTTCGCCGCGAGCACGACGAGGGCGGCCTCGGTGGGGTCGCCGATGATCGATTCGTCGGCGGCGACGGTGGCGTCGCTGCACAACGCCAGGCCGAGGGCGAGGCCGCTGAAGTCCGGGGTGGGTTCACCGGCCGGGCCCAGGATGGCACCGGAGGTGGCGTAGCCGCTGCCTTCGATCTTGTACCAGGATCCGCCGGTCATCATCGTGACCGCTGTCATCACGTTCATGGTCAGCGTGCCGGTCTTGTCGCTGTTGATCACCGTGGTGCCGCCGAGTGTCTCGACGTCGTTGAGTGACTTGACCACCGCTTTCGACTCGGCGAGCCGCTGCGCACCGGACGACAGCATCAGCTGCACGAAGGTGGGCAGGCCGGTGGGGATCGCGGAGATCGCCGTCGACACGCAGAGCAGGATCAGCGTTTCGCTCTCCTGGTCGCGGGCGATCCCGACGATCGCGATGATCGCCACGGCACCCCAGGCGAGGAAGCCGAAGATCTTGGTGAGGTCGTCGAGTTCCTTCTGCAACGGCGACTTGGATCGCTTCGTCGCCGTGACCATGTTGGCGATCTGGCCCATCTGGGTCGACTGGCCGGTCGCGACGACGACGAGTTCGGCAGAACCACGGGTGACCTGGGTGTTCTGGAACACCAGGTTGGTGCGATCGCCGAGCGGCTGCTCCTCGTCGCCGAGGGTGGTGCTGTCCTTGGCGATCGGCGCCGACTCACCGGTCAGGGCGGCTTCTTGGACCTCGAGTGACGCCGAGGAGATGATGCGGGCATCCGCGGGGACCAGGTCGCCCGCTTCGACCAGCAGGATGTCGCCCGGTACGAGCCCGACCGCGTCGACCTCCTCGACGGTGCCGTCGCGCCGCACCCGGGCCGTGGGGACCTGCAGCTGGGCGAGCGCATCGACGCTCGCCATCGCCTTGCGTTCCTGGTTGGTGCCCATGATGACGTTGAACAGCACGAGCAGCATCACGATCGCGCCGGTCGCGATCTGATCGATCGTGAAGCTGGCGATGCTGACGATCAGCAGCATGATGTTCATCGGGTTGGCGATCTGCGCCTTCGCCATCTGCCATGTCGTCGGCGGAGGTTCGGTGGCAACCTCGTTCTTGCCGTAGGTCGCCAGCCGGGTGGTGACCTCGGCGTCGCTGAGCCCCGATGCCGCGTCGACACCGAGCCGTGCGACGGTGTCGTCGACCGACAACGAGTACCACTGCGTGTCGGCGGGTGCGGGTTGCTGGGTTGGTTCGTCGGTCATCGTCATCGTGGGGTCCTCAGTAGGGCTCGGGGATGCGCCGCAACGGCAGGTCGGGTTGGACGTAACCGCGGGCGGCCTGGCGGCGCGGCAGCTTGATCTCAGGGCGGTCGACCTTCTCGTACGGCACCTGCGACAGCAGATGCGAGATGATGTTGAGCCGGCCCCGCTTCTTGTCGTCGGTGTGAGCGATGAACCACGGCGCCCACGACGTGTCGGTGGCCGCGAGCATCGCATCACGGGCACGCGAGTAGTCGTACCAGCGGCTGTAGGACTTGAGATCCATGTCCGACAGCTTCCAGATCTTGCGCGGGTCGTCGATCCGGCTCTTCAGGCGACGGGTCTGTTCGTCGGCGCTGACCTCGAGCCAGTACTTGATCAGATGGATCCCCGACTCGACCATCGCCTTCTCGACGGCGGGGGCCTGATCGAGGAACCGTTCGGTCTGCTCCGGGGTGCAGAAGCCCATCACCGGCTCCACCCCAGCGCGGTTGTACCAACTGCGGTCGAAGATCACGACCTCGCCAGCCGCGGGGAAGTGCGACATGTAGCGCTGCACGTACATCTGCGACTTCTCGCGTTCGGTCGGCGCCGGCAGCGCCACGACGCGGAACGTGCGTGGGCTCACCCGCTCGACGATCCGCTTGATCGTGCCCCCCTTGCCCGCGGTGTCACGCCCCTCGAACACGATGCAGACCTTCGCGCCGGTCGCTCGGACCCACTCCTGCATGGCGACCAGCTCGCCCTGCAACACCTCGAGCTCGGCCTCGTACTCCTTGCGCTTGAGCTTCCTCGGTGCCGCAGCCGGCGCATCGGGTTTCCCGGCGTTCGCCTCGTTCGCCTCGTCAGTCTCCTGTTGCGTCGACGGGCGCTTCTTCGACTTGTGCTTCTTCGACTTGTGCTTCTTCGACACGGTCATCACTCCCTCGGTTCCCCATCGTTGCAGGTGGTCGTTCGGCCGGATAGTACTCGGAGGCCGGCGACACTGCCGTTGGAGCGCCCGGCCCCCCGGATGCCCCCTGGCACACCGATCAGCGCTCCGCCGCCACTCGATCCAGTGGCTTGTTCCGCCTCACCGCGATTACGGTCGGGCGGATGCGGACGAGCCATTCCTGCCGGCGGTCGATTGCCACCCTCGTTGCCTCAGCCTTCATCGCCGTCGGGATCCTGGTGTCCACGTCGTCGGTGCCGGTGTCGGCGGTTGGTGGTCGTGTGTTGTTGGTGGCTGGTTCGGCGGGTCCGCCCCCGGCGGATCGGGCGTTGCGGGATGTGTTGGTGGGTGCCGGGTTGTCGGTGTCGGTGGTCGATGACAATGCGGTGTCGGCGGGGGTGGAGTCTGGTTTCGACGTGGTGTTGATCTCGTCGTCGGTGTCGCCGAAGGTGGTGGGTTCGAAGTTTCGGTCGAGTGCGGTTCCGGTGGTGTCTGCGGAGCCGTATGTGTTCGATGATTTGGGGTTGACGGCGAATTCGAGTGTGGGGCGGGGCGAGTTCGGGTCGTTGGTGTCGTTGGATGTGGTGGATTCGGGGCATCCGGTGGCGGCGGGGTTGAGTGGTGAGGTCGTGGTGAATTCGGTGGCGACGCCGTATTCGTATGGTCGGCCGGGGGCGGGTGCGTCGGTGGTGGCGCTTTTGCCTGGTGGTGGTGATCGTGCGGGTGTGTTCGTGTACGAGGCGGGTGCGTCGATGGTCGGCTTGACGGCGCCGGCGGCGCGGGTGGGGTTGTTCTTGAGTTATGCGACGCCGCAGTCGTTGACGGCGGTGGGTGAGTCGTTGGTCGTGTCGGCGGTGGGATGGGCGATCGATGGCGGTGGCACGCCGACCACGTCGCCGACCACGTCTCCGACCACGTCTCCGACCACGTCTCCGACCACGTCTCCGACCACGTCTCCGACCACGTCTCCGACCACGTCTCCGACCACGTCTCCGACCACGTCTCCGACCACGTCTCCGACCACGTCGTCGGTGCCGGTGTCGGCGGTTGGTGGTCGTGTGTTGTTGGTGGCTGGTTCGGCGGGTCCGCCCCCGGCGGATCGGGCGTTGCGGGATGTGTTGGTGGGTGCCGGGTTGTCGGTGTCGGTGGTCGATGACAATGCGGTGTCGGCGGGGGTGGAGTCTGGTTTCGACGTGGTGTTGATCTCGTCGTCGGTGTCGCCGAAGGTGGTGGGTTCGAAGTTTCGGTCGAGTGCGGTTCCGGTGGTGTCTGCGGAGCCGTATGTGTTCGATGATTTGGGGTTGACGGCGAATTCGAGTGTGGGGCGGGGCGAGTTCGGGTCGTTGGTGTCGTTGGATGTGGTGGATTCGGGGCATCCGGTGGCGGCGGGGTTGAGTGGTGAGGTCGTGGTGAATTCGGTGGCGACGCCGTATTCGTATGGTCGGCCGGGGGCGGGTGCGTCGGTGGTGGCGCTTTTGCCTGGTGGTGGTGATCGTGCGGGTGTGTTCGTGTACGAGGCGGGTGCGTCGATGGTCGGCTTGACGGCGCCGGCGGCGCGGGTGGGGTTGTTCTTGAGTTATGCGACGCCGCAGTCGTTGACGGCGGTGGGTGAGTCGTTGGTCGTGTCGGCGGTGGGATGGGCGATCGATGGCGGTGGCACGCCGCCACCCGTCGACACCAAACCGCCCAGTTTCCCGAGTCCGGGGACCAACGTCGGGCCGACGTCGGTCACACTCGATGTTCGGGCCGACGAGCCGGTGACCGTTGAGGTGACGGTGCGACGCGCGAACGGATCCGTGGTCGCCGTCGTCCCGTCGACGGGCGGGTTTGCGGCTCGACAGGCCGTCGTCGTCGACGGCCTGTCACCGTCCACCGTCTACGACTTCGAGGTACGCGCGACCGACGTGAGCGGAAACACCGCGTCGCGAACGATCCGGCTCACCACAGCCCAACCCGGCTCCACGGACACGGTGTTCGATCTGTGGTACGGGAGCAACCTTCGATTCGGGGAACTCGGCATTCCGCAGCGATGGGCGAACGTGCTCGGTTCGGTGTCCGATCCGGACGGCATCGCATCGCTCAGCTACCGACTGAACGGCGGGCCGCTGATCCCGATGGGGATCGGCCCCGACGATCGGCGGCTGGCGAACGCCGGCGACTTCAATGTCGACCTGCTCACTTCCACGCTGTCGCTCGGCGCGAACCAGGTACTCCTCCGAGCCGTCGATCGGACCGGCCAAGTGGCCACCACGACCGTGACGGTGAACTGGCGGCCCACAGGAGCGCTCAACTTGCCGTACCCGGTCGACTGGTCCACGGTCAGCGAGATCCAGGCAGTCGGACAGGTTGTCGACGGCCACTGGAAGATCGATCCCACACGTGGTGTGGTCGGAATGGCCCCCGCCGACGCCGCCTACGACCGAATCATCTTGCTGGGGGACCTGACCTGGGAGGACTACGAGATCCGCACCCGGGTCAAGGTGATCGACTTCAGCAACTCACCGTCGCCGCTGAGCTTCAAGCCGGGCTTCGGGTTTCTCGTCCACTGGAACGGTCACAACGACACCGTCGCACCCGGATCCCAGCCGTTCCAGGGTTTCCGTCCCGACCCGACTGGCCAGACCCCGACGCCCTTCGGCGCCATCACCTGGTGGCGCGACGGTCGAGCGCGGGTGATGAACCATCGGGCCGAGAAGGTCGCGCAGGGCCCTCTCTTCAACGTGTCCGAGGGCTCGAGCTACGAGATCCGTACGCGGGTCACCACGCCCGGAACGAAGTCGCGGTTCCAGATGAAGATCTGGAGGGCAGGATCGGCAGAACCTTCCTCGTGGAGCGTCGACTGGACCTCTGCCGGACTGCCCGACGAGCCAGGTAGGGGGTCGATCGGTCTGCTCGCACACGAAGTCCAGGTGGAGTTCGGGTCGCTCATGCTGTCACCCGTCTCCCCGTGAACTCGCTCGGCGGCGTCCAGCGGTGGGAGGCCGGCGACGCCGAGCGGTGCCGGCTCGTCGTCAGACGTCGGGTTGTTCGATGGCGTCGAGGAAGGCGTTGACGTCGGACTCTTCGCCGCCGACCAGCCAGATCGTCAGCTCGCCGTCGCTCTCCTCGTCGTCTTCGTCGTCCTCCCACGGGAGCACACCGTCGACGAAGTAGCGGTCGACGGTGATGTCCTCGGAACCTTCCTCGACAGGGGCGATCACCGCCAGTTCGACCTCGGCATCGGCAGGCTGGTCACTGAGGATGTCGATCAATTCGTGGACTCGCATGACGTTCCCTCGTGGAGTGGGTGAGCGGATGGTCGGACAGAACGATTCAGTACTCGTCGAGCCACTTCGGGGCTCCCTCGAGCAGGTACAGACTGACATGTTTGCAGCGGTCGAGCGCGGCTTCGATCGAATCGTCGACGTTCATGTACACGTCGGCGAGGTCGACCGTCATCTTTGCCACGATCGACAGGCTGCGCTCGGGAGCGTCGGTCACGCTGGGGAACGAGTCGATCGCGGACACCTCGACGGGGAGGTCGATACCGCCGATGCCGGCGAGATCAGTTGCCAGCACGAGGAGGTCCGGCGGTTCGGGCAGCGGTGGGAGCGTCCAGGTGAAGATCAGCGGAAAGGTGAAGCCGCTGGGCGGAGGGTCGTCGATCTCGTCGAGCTTCATCACCTCGTCTTCGAACCCGAGCATGGCGCGCGGGTCGACGTCGAGCGAGAGATGGAGGTCGATCGGACCGGCGCAGGCCTCCTCGGGATGGAGGTCGACCTCCCAGAGCTGCCGAAGTGAGTACGTCTCGACGAAGTGCCGTTCGTCGTGCACGTGGAACCCGTGGTCGATCGCCTGACTCTTCACGTCGGCGACGAACCCTGCAACGTCGATCACTGCCATGCACGTCGGACACTACCGTCGTTGGCAATCCCGCCCCCCACCGACTTCCTCGACCGACGTGCTGACGTGTTCGACGAGACCACTTGGGCGCTACGGTCGCCGCGCGATGTCCACGTTCACTGACGCCGGTGCCGTCCTCGATCTCTTCGGATCGATCTGTGACGCCACCGCACACGTCGTCAGGGCGAACACCGACTGGGCAGAGTCCGGTCGGCGTCCCGGTCAGTACCTCGTCGACCTCGACGTCGACGCCGTGTGTGTCGCACCTCTCCTCGCCGCTGGGTATTCGGTGCTGTCGGAGGAGAGCGGTTTCCAGAATCCGGCCGGCACCGTATCCGCGCTCGGTGTGGTCGTCGTCGATCCGCTCGACGGGTCGACCAACGCCAGCCTCGGTCTTCCGTGGTGCGCGACGTCGTTGTGCCTGGTGGTCGAGGAAGCGCCCGTTGCTGCGCTGGTGGCGAACCTGATGACCGGCGCTCGGTACGGCGCTGTCGTGGGCGGGGGCGCAACGCTCGATGGCCGGCCGATCAGGATCGGCACCGCAGCTCCGCTCGACGACGCCGTGGTCGCGATCAGTGGCGTGCCCGATCATCACTACGGCTGGCGCCAGTTCCGGGCGATGGGCGCATCGGCGCTCGACATCTGCGCGGTGGCGAGTGGATCCTTCGACGGGTTCGTCGACATGAGCTCCGACGCGCACGGCGTGTGGGACTACATCGGGGCGACGTTGGTGGTGCGTGAAGCCGGGGGAGTGGTCGTCGATGCCCTCGGACGTGATCTCGTGGTGCTCGACCACACGGCACGGAGAACTCCCGTCGCGGCCACCACGACTGCGTTGCTCGACGGACTACTCGATCACCGCCGGCGCAGCTGATCGACCGCTGCCGACGATCGTCCGCAATTCTCCGCGGGATACGTCCCCGAATGCGGGACCCCTTCCGGACGGAAATTCCTGGGGCAGCCGAAAGACGCCGGTCAGGTCAGAAGTCGAAGTTCTTGTTCGGTCGGATCACGATCTCGGGGATGTGGACATGGGCGGGCTGGGTGACCGCGTAGAGCACGGCGTCGGCGACGTCGTCGGGTGTGATCATGATGTCGGCGAGCGCCGCCTGTGCCGCTTCGAGGACTGCGTCGGGGAGACGCTCTCCGGGGACGATCTCGATGTCGATCCCCGACATCGCGACGATGCCAGCGAGCAGCTCGGGGTCGGCGTTGCGGCCGATGTTCGTCGCCACCAGGCCCGGCATGATCGAGACCACCTGGATCGGGTCGTCGAGGAGTTCCTCGCGCAGCGAGTTGGTGATCACGTTGACCGCATGCTTGGTGGCGCCGTAGACACCCGAGTCGGGACGGAGAGCGGCAACGGAGGAGACGTTGACGATGTGACCGCGGTTGCCGACCTTGCGCATCGCGGCGACGGCTGCCGTGGTACCCGAGAGCAGTGACAGGACGTTGACCTCGAGCATCTCGCGCCACTCGTCGACGGTGCCCTCGAGGACGCCGCCGAGGAACGAGACCCCGGCGTTGTTGACGAAGATGTCGAGCTGGCCGTCAGCCTCGAGTGCTGTGGCGACCAGTTCGTCGACGGCGCTCGGTTGGCGGATGTCGCCGACCACGACGGTGGCGCGCCCGCCGGCGTCGACGATTCGTGCGGCGCTGTCCGACATCGCATCGGCGGTGCGGCCCGACAGGATCGCATGGGCGCCGGCGGCGCCCATGCGTTCTGCGATCGCACGGCCGATGCCGCTCGACGCACCGGTGACGATGGCGGTCTTTCCGGACAGGTTGGCATCGATGGTCATGGTGGCTCCTGATCGCTTGCTGGTCTCGGAGGGCTCCGAAGTCGTCACCCTTCCACAACTCGCGCGGCATGCGCTCGCTGATCGGGGCGGTCGTCGTCGTAACGTGCCGGCATGAAACGGCAGGAGAAGGCGGACCGGATCGGTCAGATCCTCGACGAGTTGTACCCGGAGACACCGATCCCGCTCGATCACACCGACGCGTACACACTGCTCGTCGCGGTGGCGCTGTCGGCCCAGACCACCGACAAGAAGGTCAACCAGATCACCCCGGCGCTGTTCGAGGTTGCCGGCACGCCGGAGCAGATGGCCGCGATGGACCCCGACGACATCCTCGGGTACATCCGAGAGGTGGGCCTGGCACCCACGAAGGCCAAGAACCTGTGGCTCGCTGCCAACAAGATCGTCGATGCCGGTGGCGAGGTCATTCCGGACTGGGAGTTCCTCGAGTCGTTGCCCGGCATCGGTCACAAGACCGCGAGCGTCGTGATGTCACAGGCGTTCGGGGTGCCTGCCTTTGCGGTTGATACCCACGTCCACCGGCTCGCCGAGCGGTGGGGGCTCTCGAACGGCACGACCGTCGAGCGCACCGAAGCCGATCTCAAGGCGGTGTTCCCGATCGAGACCTGGAACGACCGGCACCTCCAGATCATCTTCTTCGGCCGCGAATTTTGCCCGGCCCGTCGCCACGATCTCGCCGCCTGCCCGATCTGCAGCTGGGCGGCCAGCAAGAAGCGCATCCGCGAGGAGTCGATGCGCTGACGGTCAGACCGGCAGCGGCACCCACGGATCATGGTCGTGCGGCACCCTCGGGAATCGTTGCCCGTTCCAGTCGGCTTTGGCATGCTCGATCCGTTCGCGGTCGCTGTGGACGAAATTCCACCAGATGAATCGGTCGCCGACCGGTTCGCCACCGAGCAGCATCGCTCGACTGCTTCCGGTGAGCACCGGAGTCGTGCCGGCTTCGAGCACTGCCAGCTGGCCCACCTGGAGTTCGGTGGCACCGAGCCGGAGGTCACTGTCGATGGCCAGCACTCCTCGCTCCGTTGGTGTGTGGCGTCGATGACGATCGGTCGATCGATCGTGCAGTCGTCGGTGGGGCTTCGTTCGGTGTGAGTGACACTGGCGCCGGCGGTCATCCAGATGCCGTTTCCGACGGAGAGGGTTTCCGGGCCGGTCAGGTTGGCAAAGTTGAACGGCCCCATCATCCTGCGCTTGCGGAACGGAAGTACCCGCTGAACCGAGCCGCTGGCGACCTTCGCCCTGCGGGGCCAACCGGTTGCGTTGCCAGTGGGCGTTGGTGCTCGACTCGAGGAATGAGGGCATCAGCCAACGAATGTTCGAATCTCAGCGTTCCCGGAATCCCTTGCCGGCGAGAATCTTCGGCGTGCACGCCTCGACCCGTCTCGAACGCGTGCTGGCCTGCTTCGCGCCCGAGACGTAGAGGTGGTACTCGCGCTGGCGGCCTGGTGTCAGCGCGTTGAACGCTGAGCGGAGCGCAGGGTCGGCGTCGAGGCGCGCCTGCAGTTCCTCGACCAACACCAACTCGGGTGCGGGTTCGACCTCACGTCCCGAGTCCTCGTTGTCGATCGCCTCGGCGACGTAGGCGGCGATGGTGCCGGCCAGCCGAGTGACGTCGTCGACCGAGGTGATGCGCATGCGACGGGCCGACCGGGAGTTCGGACCCTGGTCTTCGAGCACGCCGTCGGGATCGCCGAGCAGCACCCCCTTGAAGAACATCACGGCGAGGAAGCCCTTCATCTCCTGGAGGATGACGATGTTGCTGCCGTCGTGGCTGTAGCAGGGCTTGGCCCACTTGATCTCCTCGACCAGGCCGCATCCGGCGAGGATCGGGCGCAACGCAGCGATCTCGTGCTGCCAACGAGCGGGCCGCTCGACGTTGTCGTCGACCTCTGGGTTCGTGCTCATTCGCTGAGGGTATTTCACTACCGTGGCCGTCCGTGACGGATCCCGACGGCCTGCTGACGGTGGACGAAGCCCGGTGCCGGGCCCGGGTCGGCATCAAGTGGAGCCAACACGGGCCCGGTGTCATGCCGGCGTGGGTTGCCGACATGGACTTCGACCCGCCGTTGCCGGTACTCGATGCGCTGCAGGGCCACCTCGACCGGGGTGACCTCGGCTACGGCCCGTTCGCTTCCGACCTGCCCCCGCACTACGCGAACTGGCAGGATCGCCGGTACGGGTGGCGTCCCGACGTCGACCGCATTCGAGCCTTCACGAGTGCCCTCCACGCGCTCGAGGTTGCCTTGTGGAACACGACCGAGCCCGGCGACGGCGTCGTCGTGTTCACGCCGATCTACTACCCGTTTCTGGACGCGATCGCTGACAGTGGGCGGCGTCGAGTCGATGTTCCGCTCGATCCCGCAGGCTGGCGGATCGACGCCGATCGGCTCGCGGCGGCGATCGACGGCACCACGCGGGTGATCCTCTTCTGCAACCCGCACAATCCGACCGGTCGCGTCTTCGACGGCGACGAGGTGGAGGCCGTTGCCGAGGTCGCCGAGCATCACGACCTGCTCGTCATCTCCGACGAGATCTGGGGCGAACTGGTCCATCCCGGAGCGGGGCATCGACCGCTCGCGATTGCCGACGAGCGGTTCCGGGGGCGGCTGATCACGCTCGGCTCGGCGAGCAAGACCTTCAACCTCGCGGGTCTGCGCACCGCGGTTGCGCACATCGACCACGTTCCGCTCCTCGACGCGCTCGCCAGGATGCCCGGCCATCTCCAGGGTTCGCCGAGCTCGCTGGGCGTCGTCGGCACCGTGACCGCGTGGACACAGTGCGACGAGTGGCTGGGTGCGCTCCGTCGAACGATCACCGCTCGGCGCGATCAGCTCGCTCGCCGACTTGCGGCCGATGCGCCAGCGGTCGGGTTCGATGCGCCGGACGCCACGTACCTCGGCTGGCTCGACTTCGGCCAGACCGGACTCGGAGACGATCCGGCCGAGGTGCTGCTCGAGCAGTTCGGCGTGGCACTGTCGAGCGGACCGAAGTTCGGACCGGACAGCGCAGGCTGGGCGAGGATCAATTTCGCGACATCGGAAAAGATCCTGGACCAGGTCGTCGACCGGATCGTCGAGGCGATCGATCAGTCGTCGATGGCCTGATACGTCAACGATCGGAAGTCGCGCTCGGGGAGCAACATGCCCGTCATGTACTGCGACATGAACACACCGACGAGATCCTCGGCAGGGTCGACCCAGTAGTAGGTCTTGGCAGCCCCTGCCCAGCCGAACTCGCCGACGGAACCCGTCCCGGCGGTCTCGGCGACGTCGAGCATCACTCGTGAACCGAGCCCGAACCCCATACCGGGCACGGGCAGCCCGAGCAGCTCGTAGGGCAACAGGTCGGAGGGAAGGCGGTTGCTGTGCATCAGCTCGAGCGTCTTGCGCCCGATCAGCCGTTCACCGCTCGGTGTCCTGTCGCTTCGGCCTCCGTTGGCCAGCATCTGAGCGAACTTCATGTAGTCGGCGACGGTCGAGAAGAGGCCGAGGCCGCCGCGTTGGAACACGTCGGGTGTGCTGGTGGGATACGTGGTCGACACGTCGATCCGCTCGTTGAACCCGTTGAGGGCTGCCTCCATCAATTCGACGGCCGAGTAGTTCTCGCCGATGAGGTCGGGGAGCCCGTACATCGCCGACACCCGATGCAGTTGGTCGTCGGCCACCCCGAAGCCGGTGTCGGTCATGCCCAACGGGTCGAACAGCCGCTGCCGGAGGAACTCGCCCAGCGAGTGTTCCGAGAGCACTTCGATCAGGCGGGCCGCTACGTCGATGCCGACGCTGTAGTGCCAACGAGTACCTGGCTGGAATGCAAGCGGGAGGGTCGCCAGTTCGTCGATCAGCGCGTCGAGTGAACGGGTCGCGTCGTTCATGATCCGGGCCTCCCGGTACAGCTGAGCGACCGGAGTGTCGGCCATGAAGTCGTACGTGAGGCCGCTCGTGTGGCTCAACAGGTCGGCGATCTGCATCGGGCGGGCCTGATCGACGAGGGAGCCGTCGTCGGCGAGCACCCTGGTCGTGGTGAAGCCCGGCAGATACTGCGCAACGGGGTGTTCGAGTTGAAACCGGCCTTCTTCGTGCAACATCATCAGCGCCGTCGACACCACTGGCTTGGTCATCGAATAGATGCGGAAGATCGTGTCGGGCGTCAGCGGGGTGCCGGCCTCCATGTCCTGGAAGCCGAACTGTTCGGCATGGACGATCTCGCCGCGCCGGCTGACCATCGTGCTGATGCCCACGACGCCGCGCTCGTTGACGTAGGACTCCATCACCGGCGCGATGCGCTCCAGTCGGGCGCTGCTCATGCCGACAGCCTCGGGTGACGTGATGTCGATGCTCATGAATCCCTCCTCGGATTGCGTGCGCGATCCTCGCGCACGACCTGGCGTCGGCGGGCCTCGGAGCGTGTCGGTTCAGGTGCGCATGGGCTTGATGGGGGTCTGTCGCGGTGGTGTGACCTTGGTCGGGGTCGTCTTCACGGGGGTCGGCTTCATCGGCGGGCGATCGCTGGTGGTCATGGTCGTGTGAAATGCCATGTGATGAACGTACGGATGCTCTGTTCCGGCTTCGTTTCACCACGATGAACACACACGCTCCGCGAACGGCGATTGCGTCGGCCCACCGCTGGGGTAAGGATCACGAACATGACGACGATGGCGATGTTCTCGGCCAAGCCCTACGACCGCCGCTCGTTCGACGCAGCCAACGGTGCGAGCAGTGACGATCGACGAGCGGACCTCCAGTACCACGAGTCCCGGCTCAGCCCGTGGACGGCCGGGTACGCTGCCGGCGCCGACGTCGTGTGCGCATTCGTCAACGACGACCTGTCCGACACCGTGCTCGAGATGCTCGCTGCGTCGGGAACGAAGTGCGTCGCCTTGCGGTGCGCCGGATACAACAACGTCGACCTGGAGGCAGCGGACCGGCTCGGCCTGGTCGTCGTCCGAGTTCCCGCCTATTCGCCCAATGCGGTCGCAGAACACACGCTGGCGCTGATGCTCACCCTGAACCGGAAGATCCACCGAGCCCACAACCGGGTGCGCGATCGCAACTTCTCGCTCGACGGTCTGGTCGGGTTCGACATGGCGGGCAAGACCGCCGCCGTCATCGGCACGGGGCAGATCGGAGCCATCGTGGCGCGGCTGTTGTGGCACCTGCGCTGTGAGGTGGTCGCCTTTGACCCGGTCGTCGATCAGGGGCTCGTCGACCTGGGAGTGACGTACGTCGATCTCGACGAGGCCCTCGCGGTCGGCGACATCGTCACGTTGAACTGCCCGCTCAACGAGCACACGCATCACCTGATCGACGCGACGTCGATCGCCAGGATGAAGGCCGGAGCGATGCTTGTCAACACTGGCAGGGGAGCGCTGATCGACACCGCCGCCGTGCTCGATGCGCTCAAGTCCGGTCACATCGGTTCGCTGGCGCTCGACGTCTACGAGGAGGAGGGTGACCTCTTCTTCGAGGACCGCAGCGACGAGATCCTCGATGACGACAACTTTGCCCGGCTGCTGACGTATCCCAACGTACTGATCACCGCCCATCAGGCGTTCCTCACTCACGAAGCGCTCGCCGCCATCGCCGAGACCACGTTGTCGAACGTCACTGCCGTGCTTGCCGGCGACCCGTGCCCGAACGCCGTCACGGCATCGTGAGGGGTGCGATCGATTGACTCGTCGTTCGGGCGGGGTGCCCGCACTGACAGGGCCCCTTGTCGTCCTAGAGTGCCCGGTCGATGTGTGGCTGTTTGGTGTTGCTCGTCGGGGCCATGTTCCCACGGTTCGCGCTCGTGCTCGTCGAACTCTTCTCGGACTGGAACGAGGAGGCCTTCGACAGCTTCTGGATCGGTTTCACCGGATGGCTGTTCCTCCCGTTCACCACGCTGTCGTACTCAGCGATGAACGCGTGGGGTGATCCGATCAACGGGTTCGGATGGATCGTGGTCGCCTTCGGTTTCGTGGCCGACCTCAGCAGTTGGTACGGCACAGGCGCCCGGAATCGGAGGTGACTCGTCGTGAGCGGGTCAGCGGGTCAGGAGATCTTGACGAGCAGCTTGCCGGTGTTGCCGCCGTTGAACATGAACTGCAGCGCCTCGGGATACCGGTCGATGCCGTCGAGGATCTCCTCAGCGCATCGGAGCGAACCGTCGGTCAGCCATTCGGCGAGTTCTTCGGTCGCTGGCGCAATGCTCTCAGGGAAGTGGAAATAGGCGAATCCCTCCATCGAGGATTGGCGCTCCGCCAACCGGAGATACATCGAGGGGCCGGTCACGTTGTCCATGTCGTCGTACTGGGAGATTGCACCGCAGATGACCACCTTGGCGCGCATCGCCAAGTTGTCGAGCACCGCGTCGAGGATGGGCCCGCCGACGTTGTCGAAGAAGACGTTCACGCCGTCCGGGGCGAGATCGCGGAGCCGAGTGTTCACGTCCTCGTTCTTGTAGTCGATTGCGGCGTCGAAGCCCAGTTCGGACGTGAGATACCGGACTTTGGCCGGGCCACCGGCGATGCCGATGACACGCGCTCCGTCGCGCTTGGCGATCTGGCCTGCGATCGATCCCACGGCGCCTGCGGCAGCTGACACCACAAACGTGTCACCAGGACCGGGTTTGGCGACCCGGCGGATTCCGATCCACGCGGTCACGCCGGTCGACGGACCCAGCACCCCCAGGTGGTGACGCAGGGGACCCATCGAGTCGTCGATCTTGTGCAGGTGTTCGGGTCGAAGCGTTGCGATCGTCTGGACGCCGAGGCCGCCGCCCACGGCTTGGCCGACGTCCCAACCCGCCACGGTCGACTCGACGATGCGTCCGACGCCGCCCGCAAGGATCGTGTCGCCGATGCCGACTTGACGGTGGAAGCCCTCACCGCGGAGCATCGTTCTGGTGCCGGCGTCGACCGAGACGTACTCGACGGCCACACGTACGTGCCCGTCCTCGAGTGGGTCGAGTTCGTCGACCTCGACGGCGAAGCAGTCGGGCGTGGCCTCGCCGACGGGTCGTTGGGTGAGTGTGACGCGAGTATTCGTCGAGGTCATCTCGTGATCCTTGCGCGTCGTCGTGATGACTGGCGACGCGAGCGTTGGTGTGTCACACGCGTCGTCGATCATGTGTAGCGTCTGGCCATGGGGTGTCGACTGCGAAGTGGCTCCTGGCCCGGGCTCTCGGTCGTCGATTCGCGACCGGCGTGCACCCGAGCAGTGCCTGGTCGGACCGCACGACGACTGAGACGACGCGACCGGTGAAGGTCACCTTCTGGGGTACGAGGGGATCGATCGCCAAGGCTGGTCCGGCCACGGTCCGTTATGGAGGAAACACGTCCTGCGTCGAGGTGCGTTCCGATTCGGGTGCGTTGGTGGTCGTCGACTGTGGGACCGGCGCACACGACCTCGGTCGGCACCTGCTCGCGGAAGCCGCCGGGGAGCCGGTCGACGGCCACATCCTCGTCAGCCACACCCACTGGGACCACATCCAGGGCCTTCCGTTCTTCGGTCCGCTCTTCGAGCCAGGATGCCGATGGCACGTGTCCGGGCCGAGCGGCCTCGGCATGTCGCTGTCGGAGGTGCTCGCCGGACAGATGGAGTACACGTACTTTCCGATCGCGATCGACCAACTCGCGGCATCTGTGACGCACCAGGATCTGATCGAGGGCGTCTTCGACATCGACGACATCCATGTCGAAACCCGCTTCCTCAATCACCCGGCCCTGACACTCGGCTATCGACTCGAGGTCGATGGAGCGGTGATCGTGTACGCCTCCGACCACGAGCCGCACGATCATGATCTCGCTGCCGGCGGTGACATCGGCCGCAACCGTTTCGACACCGGGCATGCCGGCTGGATCGCCGGCGCCGATCTGTTGATCCACGATGCGCAATACCTCGCCTCGGAGTTCGACGCGCACGTCGGCTGGGGCCACAGCACCGTCGAGTACGTGATCGACATCGCGAGGCAGGCCCAGGTCGCTCGCGTCGCGCTGTACCACCACGACCCCACCCGCACCGACGACCAGGTCGACGAGTTGGTGTCTCTCGCTCGCGCGTATTCCCGTTCGGTCGGCTTCGACGGCGAGGTCTTCGCCGCCGCCGAGGGGATGACCGTCACGCTGCGCGGTGACGCGTCCCGTCGTGCCGCGCTCGAGGCGCGCCGGATCAGGACGCCGAGTGCGATGTCGTCAGGTGCCCATCGAGGCATGTCGGCGGTCGTTTTCGCTCCGACAGAGGAGATCTCCCGCGTCCTGATCGGTGCAGCAGAGGCCGAGGGGCTCGACGTCGTCGTCGCCGACGGACTTCGCTCTGCCTACGATGCCGTCGTTCACCATCAGCCGGGCATCGTGCTCGCCCAAGCCGTCGCGGACGATGGAGGTTTCGATCTCGTCGCAGCGATTCGCGATCTTGACGATCCGGTGCTCAGCTCCGTCCCGCTGATCATGTTCGGGCCCTCCGCGGCCCGCTGGCGCCCCGACGCCCTCGAAACGGGTATCACCGAGTGGCTGGTCTGGCCGGCAAGTTCGTTCTACGTGCGGACGAAGTTGCGTGCATGGCTGTTGCGACGCGCCAACCGGTGGCAGAACGCACCACTTCCTGCCGACGAGGACGCCCGACTTGCCGCCCTGCGCGATCTCGCCATTCTCGACACCGATCCGGAGGCGCGTTTCGATCGCCATACGGCCGAGATCAGCACGCTGCTCGATGTGCCGGTGGCACTGGTTTCACTGGTCGACGAGGAACGGCAGTGGTTCAAGTCGCATGTCGGGATCACTGCTCGCGAGACGCCCCGTGACATGTCCTTCTGTGCCCACGCGATTCTCGACGCCGAGCTCCTCGAAGTGCCCGACACGATGATCGACGCACGATTCGCCGACAACCCGTTGGTGGTGGGTGGCCCCCGGCTACGGTTCTACGCCGGGATGCCGCTGGTGCTGGGCAGCGGTGCGACGGTCGGCACGCTGTGCGTGGCCGACACCCGACCGAGAAAGCTCGCCGCTCACGAGATCGACCATCTTCGACGCGTTGCGCGGAGCGTCGTCCACGAACTCGAGGCCTCACACGGGTCATCGGGCACGACGTAGGATCCTGAACGTCAGGAGGCACCCGTCGTGACCGAGCCCTACCACGAGCGACTCTCAGGCCAGGATCTGAGCTTCCTCGCGATGGAGGATGGTCGTGCCCACATGCACGTGGGCGTGGTGTCGCTCTTCGATGCCGGACCGCTGCGCATGCCGAACGGCGGGATCGACTTCGAGCGGATCGAGTCGTTCGTTGATGCGCAACTCCATCTGGTGCCCCGGCTGCGCCAGAAACTCTCATGGGTGAAGGGGTTCGGCCAGCCGGTCTGGGTCGACGACACCAACTTCAACCTCCACTACCACCTGCGCCACACGGCGCTTCCGCCGCCCGGCGACATCCGCCAGCTCAAGCGCTTGGCCGGTCGGATCATGTCCCAGGAGCTCGACCGCGGGAAGCCGCTGTGGGAGCACTGGTTCGTCGACGGCATCGAGGGCGAACGCTTCGCGTTGATCTCCAAGGTCCACCATTGTGTGGCCGATGGCATCGGTGGACTTGCGATCATCGGGACGCTCGCCGGCCCCGATCCCGACTATCGCCCGGAGCCGCCGCCGAACTGGGTGCCACGCCCGTCGCCGGGTGACGCACAGCTCGTCGGCGACGAGGTCCGGCGTCGGGTCATCGCGCCGGTCGAACTCCTGGGCTCGCAGCTGCGCCGTTCCGGGGGAGGGCTGGTTGGTCCACTGCCGTCGGTCAGGGCGCTCCGCGAGCTCGCAGAGACGTCGATCGGTGGCACGCCCACGCCCTTGAATGCGCCCATCGGCCCACATCGTCGCTTCGACTGGATCCGGCTCTCGTTCGACGAAGCACATGACGTCGCGGTGCGGGCGGGAGGGAAGGTCAACGACGTGGCGCTGGCCGTGACCACGGGGGCGCTTCGCGGCTTTCTCGCCGACCAGGGTGTGGATGTCGACCACCTCGAACTCCGGGCGATGGTCCCCGTAAGCACCCGGAGCGAGTCCGAAACGGGTTCGCTGGGCAACCGGGTATCGAATCTGATCGTGCCGCTGCCGATCGCCGAGGCCGACCCGTGGGTGCGTCTCGAGCGAATCATCGACGTGACGAGAGAATTGAAGGGATCGAGCGAGCCGTCAATCGTCGACGCGATGAGTTCGTTGATCGAACTCCTCCCGCCACCGCTCCTCGGTCCGGTGGTGCGGCGCGGGTCGCAAGGAACCGCAGCGAACCTCGCAGTGAGCAACATCCCCGGGCCCAGGGTTCCGCTCTACCTGCTCGGCGCGCGGCAACTCGACATGTATCCGGTGCTCCCGCTGATCGGCAACCAGGCGCTGGGGATCGCCTTGATGAGCTACGACGACAGCCTGTGCTGGGGGTTCAACTCGGATTGGGACGCGATGCCGGACCTCCACGACCTCGTCGATCGTGTGGCTGAAGGTCACGCAGAACTCCTGCGTTTGTCGACCGGAGTCTGACGTCGTTGCGCGACGCGATCGGCGGCCTCGATCGCGACCTTGCTGAGTCGCATCAAACGAATGTCGCCGACCGGGGTTCCCGTCCCTCGGTTGCACACCATGGCGACGGCGAGGTCGCGGGTCGGGTCGGCCCAGGCCCCTGACCCGCCGAGTCCGAAGTGGCCGAAGCCATTGGGAGCAGCGTCGTAGTTCCCGAGCACCCGGTGATAGCCGAGCCGCCAGCGCATCGGCATGACGAGCACGAGATCGCGGCGGTTGTTCTGCTCCTCGCCGATCTGGCGCACCCTGTCGGGCGAGAACAGACGCACGTCGCCAAGTGCGCCGCCGCCCGCGTACACCGCATACATCGTGGCCAGCGCCCGGGCAGTGAAGAACCCATTCGCGGCCGGGATCGATGCGTCCATGACCTCGGGTCCTGCCATCACGTCTTCCATCCCGCGTGGGAACAGTGCGTTGATCATCCTGCGCGTGTTGACCGGCGACCCGGTGAGGCTCAGGGCCTTGCCGAACTGATCGGTGACGCCTCTCCTGATCCGGTGGAGCACCCGCGGCACTCGGGGTCCGAAGATCCGCATCGGAGCGAGCGCCGCTACTCGGTGGCGTTGATCCGGGGGACACCCGAGGTACAGCCCGTTCAGTCCGAGCGGTTCGTCGACATCACGGGTGATCACGTCAGCGAGCGGCAAGCCCGTGACCCGCCGCACGATTTCACCGACCAACCATCCGTACGTCAAGGCGTGGTAGCCGCACTGGGTGCCCGGTTCGTAGGCCGGCGGTTCTGCCGCGATCGCGGCGACCATGTGTTCCCAGTCGAGCATGTGATGCGCGCTGTCGATGACGCTGCGGAGCCGGTGAAGTCCTGCGGAGTGGCTCAGCACGTGGCGGACGGTGATGTTCTCCTTGCCGTTCTGCGCGAACTCCGGCCAGTAGGTGGCCACTCGCTCGTCGTAGTCCACCAGTCCTGCCTCTGCCTGGAGATGCAGGGCTGCGGATGCGACGCCCTTGGTCGTGCTGAAGCACATCGCAAGGGTGTCGGATTCCCAGGGATCGCCTTCTGGCGTCCGCAGGCCACCCCACAGGTCGACCACTGGTTCGCCACGGTGGAAGACGGTCACGGCCGCGCCCCCATCCGTGCGTTCGAGCTGGCCGGCAAAGGTTTCCTCGACCGACGCGAAGTCGCGGTACGCGAAGCCCTCCATGTGTCCAGCATCCGCAGGCAGCGGTGGTGTCGATAGAGGCCTTCGCCCCGCAGATGCATTGCGCTGTGTCACCCGCTCGCCGACCGGTCCGAGAGGTAGCCTCTGCGTCTTCGGGCGCATAGCTCAGTTGGCTAGAGCGCTTCCCTTACAAGGAAGATGTCGGGGGTTCGAGTCCCTCTGCGCCCACCGATCTACCAGGTATTTTGTACGTCGTAGGTCAGTCGAGTCCCAAGCGAGGGGCAACGCGGTGGGCAACGAATCGGGACGAGGGATTGTCGGCGGTTCGTTCAATGCTCCGTCGATGACTCCCACCGGACTCTGGGATTGCTCCCACCGAGGCGCGCGATTGCTCCCACCGGGGTATCGGATTGCTCGTACCGGGCGTTCGATCAGTCCTTCGTGATGGTGTGTGTCGTCGAGGGAGTTGTCGTGGTCACGTCGGTCGGCGCCCGCGGCGTTCTTCCTGCCGGCGTTGCGCTCGGTTCGGGCCAGGAACAGGTCGGACATTCGGTGCGGGTGTGGTGATGGTGCGAAGAAGTCCGTCACGTCGTTCCTGCAGGTCGGCTCGGTCGCGTTCGACGGCGTCGAGTTCGGCTCGGAGGCGGTCGTTGCCTTCGCTGATCCAGTTGGCGCGGACTTGCTCTCGCTCGAGTTCCTTCTCGGCTCGTCGTAGGGCGGCCTTGGTCGTCTTGAGTTCGGCTTTGAGTGCGTCGATGGTGTCGCCGAGTTGGCGGACCTGGTCCCAGGCGACTGCGGCTTCGTCACCGGATTCGAGGGCAACTTCGATGGTTGGTGGTTCGTCGTCGCCGCGTTCTCGTGCTCGGAAGGCGCGCACGCGGTCGGCGTCGGAGCGCCACTTGCGGGGGCGGCCACCCTTTCCGGGCACGGTCATGGGAGTGATCGTAACGAAACGTAACGATTCGTGCACCCGGCGGGTAATAGTCTGTGAGGGTGCTGCTCGATTGAGGTGAACATGCGCTCGATCGTGAGACTCGGGGTGAACACGGTCGGTCGAGGTCTAAGTTGGGGACATGGGACCGATCGTCAAAAACGCAGGCAAAGAAGTCGCAACAGCGGTGCTGTCGGAAGCCGCCGATGAACTCCGCGGTCGCTCGAACCGCAAGTGGGCGGTCATGCTCCTGGCGTTCCTGGTCGGTATGGTCGTCGCCGTGGTCGTGATCAAACGTCGCGGCGGAACCCTTCCGATCGAGAGTGATCCTCGCTGGGTCGACGCCGTCGAGAACCCGCCCGCCTGACGGATCAGCCGCAGTCGGCGCTGTTGCGCCCCGATGTCTCCATCCTGGGGCTATCGCGGGCATCCCGATCATGAGACGTTCGATGCATGACGGACTTCACGATGACCACGCCAATCCCAGCGAGCATCACCACGCCTGACCGCGTCCACAGCTCGATCGGAGCCCTGCAGTACTTCGACGGCGTACCGACGCCGGAGACCGCCGAGACGGTGTACGACTACCTCGATCGTTCGCGTGCGGTCGAGGTGTTCCTCAACAGCATCCCGACGATGTCGATGAGCGCGCTCCGAGCGGGTCAGGCGGCAGCGGGCGCTGACGCGTGCAACAAGATCTGCATCTTCGACACCCTGATGGACTCGACGTCGTTGGTCCTCACCGGGAACACCTCGACGATGTACGCCATCGGTTTCCTCGACCTCGCCAAGGACGGGCCGTGCGTCATCGATCTCCCCCCGAAGATGCTGGGCATCCTCGACGACATGGCCTTCCTCTACATGACCGACCTCGGCGTCGCCGGGCCCGACAAGGGCAAGGGTGGCAAGTTCCTCGTGCTCCCGCCGGGCTACGACGGGCCCGTGCCCGACGGCTACTTCGTCGTTCCGTCGAAGACCAATGGTGTCTGGGTGTTCATGCGCGGCTACCTCGACCACGGGATCAAGGCCGCCTCCGACAACATTCGCGACAACCTCAAGGTGTACCCGTTGTCGACCGAGTCGAACCCGCCGGCGATGGAGTTCATCAACGTCTCGGGCAAGCAGGTGGACACCGTGCTGCCCAATGACGTCGGCTTCTTCGAGCAGCTGCATGCCTTGATCCAAACGGAGCCCGACGACTTCCTCGGCCCGGAAGCCAAGGGCATGATGGCCGCCGTCGGGATCGAGAAGGGCAAGCCTTTCGCTCCCGACGACCGTATGAAGAAGGTCCTGACCGACGCCGCCGCGATCGGCAATGCCGCCGCCCGGGCGATCAGCTACATGCCCCGCAACCCGGGACAGTTCGTCTACGACGGCAACACGACCTGGGTGATGGGCTACGCGAACAAGTCCACGACGTACACCACCGACACCGGAGCACGGGATCTCGAGGGACGCGTCTTCTTCCACTTCGGCTACATCTGCGTGTCGCCGGCAATGGCGGTCACGGTGCCCGGTGCGGGATCGGACTACGCAATGGCGGCAATCGACTCGAACGGCCTCGTGCTGGACGGATCGAAGACCTACAAGCTCCATCTGCCGCCCGATGTGCCGGTCAAGGATTTCTGGGCGGTCACGATGTACGACACCCAGACCCGCTCGCAGCTCCAGACCGACCAGCAGTTCCCGACGCTCGGCAGCCAGGACGAGGGCCTCGAGACGAACCCCGACGGCTCCTACGACATCTACTTCGCACCCCAGGCGCCCGCCGGGCACGAGCACAACTGGCTGCAGACCATCCCGGGCAAGAGCTGGTTCATCGCCTTCCGCGTCTATGGACCGGAGCAGCCCTGGATCGACCAGACCTGGCGGCCGGGCGACATCGAGCTCATGAGTTGACACGTCAGGTCTCCACGCTCGGGACCGATGGCCTCGTAGCGCGGTCGACGTGCTGACCTAGGGTCGATCTCGTGACATGGGCGTCGCCTCATCATGGGGTCGGGATCGACGAGCGGGCACCGATGTGACCGAGGCCGTCTCGGAGGCCGCTTCTCCGACGCACCTCGTTCGCTCGGTGTTCCTCCATCGACCCCGCCCGCCCGGTGGCGCACTGGTTCGCGACCACCTGAACGCGGCCCTCGACCACGGCATCGACGGGGCCGCGACCGTGGTGAGCGCCCCAGCGGGCTTCGGCAAGTCCGTGAACGTCAGCCAGTGGTGCGAGACGCTCGACCGTTCCTGCGCGTGGCTCTCGCTGGATGCCCAGATCGATGACCCACGCTGGTTCGTGGTTCACCTTGCGGCAGCCGTCCGCAGCGTGTTCCCCGACGCGTTGGGCGTCACCTCGCAGATGGCGAGAGCCGCTCGCCTCCCGGACCAGCACATCTTGGTCACGACGCTCTCCAACGAGTTGGACGAACTCGCCGAGCCGGTGGTGATCGTGCTCGACGACTACCAGAAGATCACGTCGCCGGAGGTCCATTCGTTGATGTCCGAGCTGCTCAGACATCCATCGGAGTCCGCGCACTTCGTGATCATCGGCCGGCATGACCCGCCGCTGCCGACGGGGCTGCTCCGCGCCCGAGGACAGCTCAACGAGCTGCGGATGAACGATCTCGCCTTTTCCGAGGGCGAGATCCAGCAGTTCACCGAGCAGTTCCTCGACCGCGCGCTGACGCCCGACGAGGTCAGCACTCTCCGCAAGTCCACGGAAGGCTGGCCGGCCGGTGTGCGGCTGACGGCCGAGGCCATGGGGTTGTCGCCCGTCGGCACACCGGTCGTGGGCGCGAGCTTCCTCGATCAGGGAGCCCAGGCGTATCTGGTCGGCGAAGTGCTCGAACAGGTCCCGCCGGAGGTGCGCCGCTACCTCCTTGCGGCATCGATCTTCGATCGCTTCAGTGCGCCGCTGTGCGATGCCGTCGTCGTCGAGGATGCAGGAAGACCGCCGCTGATGACGGGAGACGAGTTCATCGGGTGGCTCCGCAGTCACAACCTGTTCGTCGTCCAGCTGGACGACGCCGGGGAGTGGTTCCGCTTCCACCACGTGTTCGCCAGACTGCTCGACCACTGGCGACGCGATCGTGGGATCGAGTCGACGCACTCAGAGGCACGGGCGCGCCGGACTGCGGCTCATCTGTTCAAGGAGTGCGGACTGGTCGAGGAGGCCATCGAGCAGTTCGGTCTTGCCGGCGACCGCGCTGCCGTCGCCACGCTCGCCGAGGAGTACGGGTCCGAACTGATCGAGGAGGAGCACTGGGTCGATCTCGAGCGCCTCTTGTCGATGATCCCCCAGGACGTGGTCGACTCCAACCCTTCGTTGCTGCTTCTCCGCGCGTGGCTGTTCGGCGAGTTCCAGTCGCGTCACAGCGAGATGCGGAGCACGCTCGATCTCGCCGAGCGGATTCTCGATCACACGGGCGACGACGATGTGCGGTCCGGCGAGATCCGGGCGCAGATCGCGGAGCTCCGAGGGGCGTACTCGAAGCTGCTGAGGGCCGACTTCGACGGAGCGATCGTCGACGCTCGGACCGCGAATCGGCTCCTCGCTCATCGCCCGGGTCGACATCTCGCGTTCGCGTACGTGCTCGAGGCCATTGCCCTCGCGGGTGCCGGTCGCTCGAAGGAGGCGCATCAGCTCGCCGACTCGGTGATCGGTGATGAACGGTTCGCCGACGCTCCATGGGATCCGCTGGCATATGCGATGCCCTACCTGGGCTGGCTGGAAGGCGACCTCGACGCTGTCGATCGTCACAGCATCCAGTTGCTGTCCATCGGTGAACGCTTCGACCACCAGGACACGATCGCCACGGCGCACTACTTCCTCGGTATCTCGGCATACGAACGGAACAGGCTCCACGAGGCCGACGAACACTTGGGGGCCACGCTCGACCTCCGGCTGGTCACGCAGACGATCTTCGTGGTGCACGCCGAGATCGCACTTGCGTTGAGTCAGCTGGCCCAAGGCCGTGGAGGCGAGGCCGACGACACCGCAGCGGCGACGATGCAGTACGTGCTCGACGAGAGAAGCGAGTTCCTCCAGCCGGTCGTTCGGGCGTTCCTGGCCGAACTCGACCTCCGGCGCGGCCGTCACGCGTCGGCGCTGCGCTGGGCGCAGACCGCGGACCTCGACGTCGAGCGCCATCGCTACATGTTCTACGACTTGACCCCGACACTGATCGGGGCGCTGCTGATCTCACCCGATGCCGCCGTGCGTGGCAGCGAACTCCTGGAGGAGGCGCTCGAAGCTGCGATCCTCCATCACCATGTCCCGCTGACCGTCAGTCTCCTCGGGCTGCGCGTGTTGCGCCTCGCCGACGTCGGTGAGGAGGCGAAGGCGCTCGATGCGCTGAAGTCCGCCGTCACGCTGTCACAGAAGGCCGGCATGGTCCGACGACTCGCCGACCTCGGTCCGGCGCTCGTGCCACTGTTGTCCCGCCTCGACATCGCTGGCGAGGATCTGGAGCACGCAGGCGCCATCGTCGGCGCGATCGGGTCACCGACGACGACCGACACGCGCGCCGAGACACCGACCGACGCCGTGGCCACGTTGAATGGCGGCCCCAGCCTCACCGGCGCGCGAACTCGACGTGCTCAGGCTGCTCGCAGATCGACTGTCGAACAAGGAGATCGCTCGAGAGCTGTTCATCGCACCGGCGACGGTCAAGAAGCGAACGGTCACCCTCTACGACAAGCTCAATGTCCACGGACGACACGAAGCCGTCGCCAAGGCTCGAATCCTCGGGTACCTCCCCGACTGAGGCGCTGCCGACAAGAAGTCGGGGACGTGTACGTCGGTGACGCGGTCGTGGCCGCATCAACCCGATCGGGGCGACGCGATCAGCTGCGCGGATCGGCTCGTTCGGTCGATCAGGACAACATCGATGGGTGCGGTTCGCGTCATCACCGAACGTGCCCTGGTCAGTGCCTCGCCAACTCGGTCCTTGTGAGCGGACGCGGCGGCGACCACCAGCGCGGCCGCCGAGCCGTCGAGGTGCGCGCCGAGGTCTCTCAGCGCGTCTCGGCCGAGGCGACGCGCCACCTCGCCGGAAACTTCGCTGAGGATCTTGCGTGCCGCCAACTGCGTTGCCGGAGCGTCGGCGCCGACCGACGGGAACAGGGCCGCGGCGAGACCCTCCGCCAGGCTCCAGCTGGGACCGTCGGGGCTGCGGTCGCCTGCGGGTCGCTGACCGAAACGGATCTCGATGGAGGCCTTCCTTCCGACGGTCACGGCATCGAACGCCATCGAAGGATCGAACCCCGAGAAGAGCTGGTGGACCGCCGAATAGTCGGCGTCCGCGGCGGCCAGATCCACATAGGTCGCGACCATGAATGCGTACTCGTCAGACACGGCTGCCTCCCGAAAGTGCGGCTTCGGACGTGAACTCCATCGGTTCGATTCTCCACGGCCGACGGCGCACTCGATAGCGCCAAGAGGGTGCATGGAGGGTGCATGGAGGGTGCCCCTGCTGATCTCGTCGTCATCGGCCGGCCGCGACTGCCACCCTCCGTCCACCCTTGTGGGGCTACCGATGCTCGGTATCGGCGAGGAGGCTGCACGTCGAGAGGTGCACCACGATGCGTTCTGATCACCACAACCAAGGCCGTCACCAACGGTCGGACGCCGTGCTACCCGAAGCACGCTCGGGGGAGTGTCGCATCACCGCGTCGAATGATGGGCTGGGAGGGTGACCATGCGGGGCGTCCGAGGGGTTCTCGACGACATCAGCACCTCACTGGAGGAGGATCAGGGGCTCACCGCGGTCTTCGGCGCCATCGCTGGTGGGTTCCTCGCGTTCGCGATCGAGCGGTACGGCGCCGATCCCGATCCGGAGACCTTCGCGATCACCGTCGACCAAGCACGAGCCTCGCTGCTGAGCGCATTGGCGCTCGTCTTCACCGGTCTGAGCATCGTGCTCGCCCTCACCTCGCTGACCGCCGGCAACATGGCGAGCAAGTTCTCGCCGCGGTTGCTGCGGATGAAGCTTCGGGGCAGTGGGAACAAGTGGGTGCTCGGCACGTTTGCCCTGACGGCCAGCTTCATCATCACCAGCCAGATCCTGCTGCGGAGTCGTGCCGGCGACACACTCGCCCCGCCGGTGACGATGTCGGTCAGCGTCCTCCTGCTGATCATCACCGGCGTCCTGATCGTCTGGTACATCAACGGCACACTGCAATCGCTGCGCGTCGACCGAGCGATCCGTTGGATCGGCAGACGGATCGTCCGGGCGATGAAGGCCCACGAGTACGAGTTGCGTCACGATGTCGTCGACGAGATCGACATCCGGCGGCCGGCGGACGCGACCGATCTGATTGCATCCGATGACGGGTACGTCGTGCGCGTCGACACCGACCGGTTGCATCGCCTGACGACTGAGCCCGGCGCATGTGTCCTGATCGAGGCCGGGACGGGCCGGCCGGTCATCCGAGGCGAATCCATCGGCTGGGTGTCGGCGGGATTGCCGGTCTCCAACGATGATCTCGCCGATTGTCTGACGATCGCCAGGTCGCGGGACCCCGAGAACGACATCGGGTACACGATCAGCGTGCTCGTCGACATCGCCTTGATGGCCCTGTCACCAGCGGTCAACGATCCGCGGACTGGCGTCGAGTGCACGGAGGTGTTGACCGAAGTGTTCGCCGAACTGTCACGCCGGAAACTCGGGATCCGGACCCGGCAGCGCAGCGACGGCTCGCCCTGCGTCGTCGTCCGGGAAGACACCGTTGGTGACTACCTCGATGCCGCGGGACGACAGATCCTGCTCTACGGCGGCGAGGACCGGACGGTCACCGCCGCGCTGCTGCGCCTCGGACGACAAGGAGAGCGGTTCGCCGACTCCGACCGCGACCGACAACTCGCCCGCACGTTTGCCGACGACGTCGAAGCGGCGCGGGTGGCTGGTGCCGGCTCGGAGGGGAGGGCGTGGTGAACCTGCGGAGACTGTTCCGACGCGACACGGCCGGCAAGGATGCCGTGTCGGGGCTGGTGTTGGGCGTGGAGAGCGTTCCCGACAGCCTTGCCAGCGGGCTGCTGGCGGGGGTCAACCCGATCTTCGGACTGTATGGCGCGATGTGGGGCACGTTCACCGGTGCGCTGTTCACGAGTTCGGCGTTCATGGCGGTGCAGACGACCGGTGCGATGTCGATCATCGTCGCCGACGTCGATCAGATCGGCAGCGCCGACGATCCTGCCTCGGCGTTGTTCACGTTGTCGATCATGACCGGCATCGTGATGCTGACCCTCGGGCTGCTCAAGCTGGGGATGCTCCTCAACTACGTGTCGCAGTCCGTGATGATCGGGTTCATCAGCGCCGTCGGGGTCAACATCGTGCTCGGCCAGCTCGACGGGTTCACCGGCTACGAATCCGAGGGTTCGAATCGCGTCAGCCGGGCGATCGACCTGGTGCTGCATCCGTTCGACATCGACCTTCAGACATTCGCCGTCGGCCTGGCGACGATCGTCCTGATCCTCGTGTTGGAGCGGACCCGGCTCGACGCACTCGGCATGGTGGTCGCCGTGTTCGCAGCCTCGGCGATGGTGCCCGCCTTCGGGTGGGACGTCGAACGCCTGCAGGACATCGCCGACATCCCCAACTCGCTCCCGCTGCCGAAATTCCCGGACCTCGGGCTCATCCCCAGCCTGCTCGTCCCCGCCCTGGCGCTGGCGTTCATCGGGCTCGTCCAGGGCGCCGGGGTGTCGGCGAGCTTCCCCCGACCGGACGGCACGCCGACGGACACTTCGCGTGACTTCGTCGGCCAAGGCGCAGCGAACATCGCCGCCGGAACCCTGCAGGGCATGCCCGTCGGCGGGTCGATGTCGGCGTCGGCGCTCGCAGTGAGTGGCGGCGCACGGAGCCGTCTCGCGGTCCTGATCGCCGGGGTCGTGATGGGCGTTGTCATCCTGGTGTTCGCCAAACCTGTCGGCTACATCGCGATGCCTGCGCTCGCTGGCCTGCTGATCATCGTGGGCGTCCGGACGATCAAGCCGGGCCAGATCGCAACGGTCCTGCGGACCGGACGGATCCAGCAGACCGTGCTGCTCGTCACGTTCGTGCTGACCATGCTGATCCCGCTCCAGTTCGCCGTGCTGATCGGCGTCGGCACGTCGATGATGCTCTACGTCATCCGGCAGTCGAACCAGATCAGCCTGCAGCGGCTGCGCGTCGACGACGAGCGCCACCTGATCGATGACGAACCGCCCGACGAGCTCCCGGCCGGCACCGTCGTCCTGCTGGAGCCGGTCGGCAGTCTCTTCTTCGCTGCGGCGCCCGCGTTCGAGGCGATGCTGCCCACGGTGACCGACCAGTCGAGCAACTCGGTGGTCGTGATCCGGCTCCGCGGACGCGACGACGTCGGCGCCACCCTCATCGAGGTGTTCGTGCGGTATGCGAGCGTGCTGCACGACGTCGAGAGCAAGTTGGTGCTCGGTCGTGCAACCACGCGTGCAGGACCAACTGAAAGCGACCGGCATGATGAACGACCTCGGCGAGCACAACGTCTACGGACCTGGCCGCTGGCGTACCGACACGCTGCTCACGGCCTACGACGACGCCACCGCGTGGGTGGCTCGAAGCGCCGACGACCGCACCGACTGACCGGTTCCTCCTGACGGATCTCCCTCGAACGCGATGCCGGGCAGGTGTGTGGGCGGGCGATCGGCTCGTTTTCGCACCTTCTCCCATCGGGCGCCCTTTCGGGGCTGGCAGCGACGGTCGTCCGATCGGACAATGGCATTGTCCCACTCTGAAGGAGAACGCCATGGCCCAGCAACCTGACACTGTCGACCGCGAGGTTCTGTCCACCCCTGACAGCTCCGAAATTCAGCCATCGGTCGAGCGGGTGCGTTTCGACGTTCCTTCCTGGGTGCGCAGGGTGGGCACGAACAGCTGGATGTTCATCGGGACCGTGCTCGCGCTCGCCGTGATCACGGTCATGATCGCCGCGACCCGCGACCTCACCATCCCCCTCGCCATCGGCATCTTCTTGGCCATCGTCTTCGCACCGTTCGTCGACTGGTTGGAGGACCGCGGCATCAAACGCGGTGCCGGGGCGGGGATCGTCCTGGTCGGGCTCGTCGCCGTGATCGTCGGTTGCGGCTGGATCACCGCCGAGGCCCTGTACAGCCAGGGTGACGCCCTGACCGAGAACCTCCAGGGGGCGGTCGAGGAGGTCAAGACCTGGGTGGAGGACCTGCCGATCAGCGCTGCCGCCGTCGACGAAGTCGATTCCACCGCCCACGACGCCGCACCGGTGGCGCGCGACGGCGTGGCAACAGCAGTGGCCACCCTCTTCGACTCGGCCGCCGGCATGATCGCCGGGTTGGTCCTCGGGGCGATGGTGCTCTATTACATCCTCAAGGACGGGGCGACGCTGACTCGCAAGTGGGTGGACCGCAAGGCCGATCCCGCCCGTCGAGATGCCGCCGAGCGAGTCATCGACAAGTCGGTCAACGACATCCAGTCCTACTTCGGTGGCCAGACCGCTCTGGCGCTCGTCAACGGCGTGTCGATCGCGCCGGCATGTACTTCCTCGGCGTACCAGGAGCACTTGCGGTCGGCGTCGTCAACTTCGTCGGCGCCTACATCCCGTACATCGGGGCCTTCTTCGGCGGCGCGTTCGCCGTGCTCATGGCGCTCGGCGACGGTGGGGTCGGGTTGGCGCTCGCGGCACTTGCGGTCGTCCTGGTTGCTCAGGTGGTTCTCGAGAACCTGCTGCAGCCCAAGCTGCTCGGCACGAGCCTCAACCTTCATCCGCTGACCATCCTGCTGGCAACGACGCTCGGCGGCATGATCGCCGGGATGGTCGGGCTGATCCTCGCCGCCCCCGTCCTCGCGATCGGGCTCGACCTGTCCAGAGAGCTGAAGGCAGTCGGATTCTTCGACGACCAGCCGGCGGGGCACGGCGGAGCGCCGGGATCGACACCGGACACGTCGACAGCAGCTCTGCCCTGACCAACCGAATCCACGAACTCCACACATTCCACGTTCGACAAAGGAGCACGACATGAGCAAGTCCCAGATGATCACCCAGCAACCGGTGATGAAGACGACGATCCCGATCCCGGAGAATCGCACCACACCGGACAAGGTCGAGACATCGATCGGGAGTCTGGAGTTCTTCGACGGGGTGCCCGTCGGCGACACCAAGGACACACTGGTCGACTTCGTCCAGCGCGGTCGGGCGGTCGAAGCGTTCATCAACATGACCCCGGCGGCGTCGATGTATTCCCTGCGACAGGGCCATCGCGATGAGGGCTTGACCGAGTGCAACCAGATCCTGATCGCCGAGCAGCTCGGCGACTCCAAGCCACTCGTGCTCACCTGGAACAACACGTCGCTGTACACGTGGGGGTTCCTCGACCTCAAGAAGGACGGCCCCACCGTCATCGACATCCCGCCCGACGTGCTGGGCATTCTCGATGACATGTACTTCCGCTACATGAGCGACATGGGCGCCGCCGGCCCGGACCAGGGCAAGGGCGGCAAGTATCTGGTGCTGCCTCCCGGCTATGACGGTGACGTCCCCGACGGGTACTTCGTCGTGCAGTCGCAGACGTACTGCGTGTGGAACTTCATGCGTGGCTACGTGCGTGGCAACGTCCAGGATCCCGCCAACGTCGAGAAGGCCGCGGACAACATCAAGCAGAACCTCAAGGTGTATCCGCTGTCCAAGGCGGACGATCCGCCGGCGATGGAGTTCAAGAACATGTCGGGTTTGGCGGGCTACTAAACACGATCATGCCCAACGACGGCAGCTTCTTCGACGTGGTGAACGAGATCGTTCAGGAGGAGGCCGACGGATGGCTCGACCCCGAGCTGGCCGGACAGCTACGAGCGGTCGGCATCGTCAAGGGCCAACAGTTCGAACCCGATGATCGGCTGAAGAAGATCCTCGCCGACGCGGTGGCCATCGGCAACGCCTACGCGCGGGTCAACACCGTGTATCCCCAGGACGAGGGGAGCTACATCTACCACGACGAGCACACCGAGTGGGTCATGGCGTACCCCGACAAGGACACCTATGTTCCTAAGGAACGGCGCGCGCCGCATGGACGGCAGGCTCTGGATGCACTACAACGCCGTCTGCGTGACGCCAGCCATGGCCGTGACGAAACCCGGCACCGGATCCGACGGACACGATCACGGGCCTCGACGGCAAGGGTCGCCCGCTCGATGGCGCGAAGACCTACAAGCTCCGCCTGCCGGCGAACTTTCCGGTCAAGGACAACTGGTCGGTGACCATCTACGACCCGCAGACCCGCAGCATGCTGGCAGACTGATCAGCCGTTTGCCGGCATCAACAGCTTGAGCGCCGATCAGAAGCAGAACGAGGACGGCTCCATCGACGTGATCTTCGCGCCGGAGGCGCCGGCTGGCATGGAGAAGAACTGGATCCAGACGATCCCCGGCAAGAGCTGGTTCATCCTCCTGCGTGCCTACGGGCCGCTGGAACCGTGGATCGACAAGACCTGGCGTCCGAGCCAACTCGAACTGGTGAGCTGATCAACACCGGCCGACTCGGCAACCTCGTTGGTCTCGATCCGACGTCTCGATCGGATTCGGTCACGAGTCGAGGAAGGCAGCGACGGCGTCGCTTCACTGAGGAAGATGTGGTCTTCTCCGATGCGATCCAGGAGGCCTGGACCGCTCGAGCATGTCGAGCACCGGCTGGCGCACCCTGGCCCATGACACGTCGATGCCCGCAGCGTCCAGGCCGTCGAGCAACTCCTCGCTGTTGCGTCGTGGTGGTGTCGATGTCGGACATCCCTTCGGCATCGACCACCAACGTGCTCGCCGGGGGGCTCCGAAGCGGCCAGGCGCTGCTCGACGTCGTGAACGAAGAACGCCGTGTTGGCGAAGAACAACTCGTCGTCGATCCGGTAGATCAACAGACCGGGGATCCGGTGCGCGGTCCGGCGTGATGCTCCAGCGCACGGAAGGTGTCCTGGTGCCTCTATGCCGCCCGAGTTCGGCGGTGTGCGGCCTGATCAGCCGTGCCAAGGCCACGAGCATGGACAGCCCGATGGCGAACGCGATCCCGCCGAGCATGCCGAACACCAGCACCGAGGCAACCGTGATGGTGCCCAGCCAGAGCTCCGACCGCCTGACCCGCCACAGGGCCCGGAAGTCACGGACTTCGAACAGGCCGAGGCCGGCGACGATCACAATGCCCGACAGCACGGCCAGCGGGAGCTGTTCGAACAGCCCGGTGAGGAACAGCAACGTCGCCAGCACCAGCGCCGAGCAGATCAGCCCGACCAGATTGGTCTTGCCGCCGGCGTCCTGCGCCTGCAGGAGGACGCGATTCGTGCCGCCGTTGACGGGGAAGCCCTGGAACAGTCCGGACGCCACGTTCGATGTCCCGATGGCGAAGAAACTCCTGGTCGGCGTCGAGCGTGTACCCGCCCGTCGTCGACAACGAGCGTGCGGTGAAGGAAACTGTCGGGGTACGCCAGGAGTGCGATGCCGAGCGTGGGCGAGCAGCCGCGTGAACTGATCGAACGATGCGTCGGGGAGCCCGGGCACGGGCACGCCTACGTGACGTTCCCGACCAAGGCGACACCTTCCTCATCGAGGTTCCACACGGTCGACGCCACGATCCCCAGCACCACAGCGAACCAGCGGCGCCGGAATCCTGGGAACGAGTCTGCGCAATCCGACACCAGCCCGACGGAGAACAGGCCGATCAACGTGGTGAGGCCATGGGCGTCACCGAGATTGCGGATGACGGCGCCGATGTCGGTGGTGTAGAGGTTGGTGTCGATGTCCAACCCGAACAGCGCCTCGAGCTGGCTGATGACGATGATGATCCCCGACCCGAACACGTAGCCGGCGAGGATCGGGCGCGAACAGGTAGCCGCCGACGAAGCCGAGTTTGAACACGAAACCGAGCACGCACCAGCCGCCGACGAGCACGGCCGCCAGCGAGGTGAGCTCGACGACATGGTCCGTGGTCGGTGACGAGGGGGGCGACGGTTGCCGCCGCCATCAGCGCAACGGTCGACTCGGCCCCCATGTTCAGATCACGGCACGTCCCGAACACTGCGGTGTAGGCGGCCATCGCGGCCGTCGCGGCAGCAACAGGCCGTGCACGGACGGCATCCCCGCCAGTGTCGCGGTAGGCCAACGACTGCGGTACGACGACGGCCCACACGGTGAGCGCAGCCCGAAGGTCCACGCCGGCGGAGTGGCGAACACCGTCGACGATGCTGCCCACGCCCGTGAGCGGGCGAGGCCGAGGTTGCTCGGCAAGGTGAAACGCTGTGTCATCGCCGGCCGATCCAGACGTCAGCTCAGGCGACGATCGAGATGCCGTCGCCGAGCAGCTTGGCTCCGATGACGACGAACAACACCGACATGACCGTGGCGTTGTTGTCGATCAGCCACTCCTTCATCTCGGTCGGCTAGGGCGTGCTCGGCCTTGGACCCGAGGATCAGGTTCATCAGCACCGGGACCGCGTCCACCGAGGCGATCAGGACGAACACG
>CAVOQV010000013.1:0-102371 GCA_963698435.1 Ilumatobacteraceae bacterium
TCTTCGAACATCTCGACCGCATCGTGAAGCCCGAAGCGATCCTGGCCACCAACACCTCCACGCTCGCTGTCGTCGAGTTGGCGATGACCACCGAACGCCCCGACAAGGTCTGCGGCATCCACTTCTTCAACCCGGCGCCGATGATGAAGCTGGTCGAGGTGATCAAACCGCTGACCGCGTCCGACGACACGATCACCACGGCACTCGAGTTCGCCGGTGCCTGCGGCAAGGACGCCGTGCAGGTCGAGGATCGTGCCGGCTTCATCGTCAATGCGCTGCTGTTCCCGTATCTCAACAATGCGATCCGCATGTGGGAGAACGGGACCGCATCGATGGACGACATCGACACCGCGATGATGGGCGGCTGCAACTTCCCGATGGGTCCGTTCGCACTGCTCGACCTCGTCGGTCTCGACACGTCGCTGGCGATTCTCGATGCGCTCTACGCGGAGTTCCGCGACCCGAACTTCGCCGCGGCTCCCGCCCTGCGTCGCATGGTCGCCGCCGGCCAACTCGGCCGCAAGACCAAACACGGCTTCCGCACCTACTGAGCGCCGACGACGGGGCACCCGGACCGGCGTAACCTGTCGGCGCGTGAGTCCGATCGAGCCGTCGCCGTCGAGGTTTGCGATGCCCGATCCGTTGGAGATCCCGCCCGGCGAGGACTTCGTCGCGATCGGCGCCGATCTCGAGCCCGGCACGCTTCTCGCCGCCTACCGGACGGGGCTGTTCCCGATGCCGGTCGACCCCGCACGACGTCGCAGCAAGATGGCCTGGTTCTCGCCGGACCCGCGAGGCATCATCCCGCTCGACGGATTGCACGTCAGTCGGTCGCTGCGCCGGAGCATGCGCCGATTCGAGATCCGTCTCGACACTCGGTTCACCGACGTCGTACGAGCATGCGGCAATCCCCATCGGCCCGGCCGGTGGATCACCGCTCCGATCGTCGAGGCATACACGACATTGTTCGATCTCGGGTGGAGCCATTCGGTCGAGGTGTACGAGGACGGCGAGCTGGTCGGCGGGCTCTACGGGCTGCGGATCGAGCGGTTCTTCGCCGGCGAGGCGATGTTCCACACCGCCACCGACGCCTCGAAGACTGCGCTTGTCGCGCTGGTCGACTGGTTGAACGACTCGGGTGCCGAACTGCTCGACGTCCAGTGGGTCACCGACCACCTGGCGACGCTCGGGGCCGTCGCGATCCCCCGGCCCGACTACCTGGCGCGACTGCAGTCAGCGCTGCGCGTGGAGGGGTGAAAACTACACGGAGCGGGTGGTCCGCCACCACCCGCTCCGAGAGCTTCGCCGGCCGAATCCGCCATTCGGCCGGCGGGGGTTCCCGCCAGAAGGGGAAACCTCATGGGAGCGGATCTCCGTGAGGGGGAGGGAGGAGATCCGGTCCTGTTGTCGTCCCGAGGGACGCCTAGTTCTTCGGAACGCTCGGTCACGGACTTGAGGACTACTTCGGGAAACGAGCACACTCTGACCATGAGTTCCACGACCGCCGGCGCCGAGGGCGCATCCACCCAGCCAGCGCGCGCGAAGGACCGGCCGTGGATGATGCGGACCTACTCGGGGCATTCGAGCGCCGAGGCCTCCAACGAGTTGTACCGGATGAACCTCGCCAAAGGTCAGACCGGGCTGTCGATCGCGTTCGACCTGCCCACACAGACCGGCTACGACCCGGACTCGGCGATGTCCAAGGGCGAGGTCGGAAAGGTCGGTGTACCGGTGGCCCACCTCGGGCACATGCGCACGCTGCTCGACCAGATCCCGCCCGACAAGATGAACACCTCGATGACGATCAACGCCACCGCGGCATGGCTGCTCGCGCTGTACGTCGCCAACGCCGAGGAACAAGGAGTCCCGTCGAATGATCTGCGAGGGACGACGCAGAACGACATCGTCAAGGAGTACCTGTCGCGAGGCACGTACATCTTCCCGCCCGGGCCGTCGCGGCGGTTGATCGTCGACATGGTGGCCTGGTGCGCCGAGAACGCTCCGCTCTGGAATCCGATGAACGTCTGCTCGTACCACCTCCAGGAGGCGGGAGCGACACCGGAGCAGGAGATCGCCTATTCGATGGCGACCGCGATCGGCGTGCTCGACGCCGTGCGCGACTCGGGCCAGGTGTCGCCCGAACAGTTCAGCCAGGTGTTCGGGTCGATCTCGTTCTTCGTCAATGCCGGCATCCGCTTCGTCGAGGAGGTCTGCAAGCTGCGGGCGATGACCGACATGTGGGAGCAGATCGGCCGTGAGCGCTACGGCGTCACCGATGACAAAGCCCTGCGATTCCGCTACGGCGTGCAGGTCAACTCGCTCGGGTTGACGGAGGCCCAGCCGGAGAACAACGTGCAGCGCATCGTCCTCGAGATGCTGGCCGTGACGCTGTCGAAGCGGGCGCGAGCGCGGTCGGTGCAGCTCCCCGCATGGAACGAAGCACTCGGGCTGCCGCGTCCGTGGGACCAACAGTGGTCGCTGCGGATGCAACAGGTGCTGGCGTTCGAGACCGATCTGTTGGAGTACGACGACATCTTCGATGGCTCCACCGTGATCGAGCGACGCACCGACGAGTTGCGCACGGCGGCGCAGGCCGAGCTCGACGACGTGCTGTCGATGGGCGGTGCATTCGAGGCCGTCGAATCGCTGAAGTCACGGTTGGTCACATCGATGGCGGCGCGCACACGGCGCATCGAGTCGGGCGAGCAGATCGTGGTCGGCGTCAACGACTTCGTCGAAGCGGCCGAGTCACCGCTCGGCGGGGAGGGCGCCATCCTCAAGGTCGACCCGACGATCGAGCGCCGGCTCGCGGCCGACATCGTCGAGTGGCGCTCGACGCGCGATCAGGCTGCGGTCGACGCGGCGATCGACGAGCTGCGGCGTGCTGCCGAGTCCGACAGCAACGTGATGCCGGCGTCGATCGCGTTGGCGCGCGCTGGCGGCACCACCGGAGAGTGGGGCGACGTGATGCGCTCGGTGTTCGGCGAGTACCGCGCACCGACCGGCGTCAGCGGCGCAACGGGTTCGGCGCAAGGGCTCGGCGAGGTCGTCGAGTTCGTGAAGTCGATGGAGGGCGGACCGCCGAAGTTCCTGGTGGCCAAACCCGGCCTCGACGGCCACTCGAACGGGGCCGAACAGATCGCCGTCGCCGCCCGCGACTCCGGGATGGAGGTCGTGTACTCGGGCATCCGGTCGACGCCCGAACAGATCGCGGCATCGGCGCGCGACGAGGACCCGGACGTGATCGGCTTGTCGATCCTGTCGGGCTCCCACCTCGATCTCGTGCCCGACGTGCTCGGTCATCTGAGGGCGATGGGCGTCGAGGCACCCGTGGTCGTCGGCGGCATCATCCCCGAGGACGACCGCCCACGGCTCGCCGAGATGGGCATCGCCGCGGTGTACACCCCGAAGGACTTCCAACTCGCCAAGATCATGCGCGACGTCGCCGACCTCGCCGTCGCTCACCGCACACCCTGACCGGTTCGCGCCGCGTCGCCCGATTGTGTGTGAGCACATGTCGCACCCGCTCACACGAACCGGTGGTCGACCGAGCCGAGCGCGTCAGACGGGGGCGGGCTGGCGCTGCTCGCGCTGGATCCAGGCGTCGAGGGCGTCGCTCGACTCGAAGCTGGTGATCAGCGCATAGCGCGGGGCGTCGCCGTTGTGGACCACCACGTGCCAGAGGCGTTGGGTGTCGACGACGAATCGGGCGCCCTTGTGCAACGGGACACGCTGCTCGGTCGACGGGTCGGGCAGGCCGTCGGGACCGTTGTCCATCAACAGCATGTAGCTGTCCGGGTTGTCGGTGAGTTCGATCCACGACCGCACGACCCAGCCCTCGTCGTCGGGGTTGAAGCGGTTGTTGTCGTCGCGGTGGATCGACTTCATCGCCTCGTCGCGGTCCTGTGGCTCGAGCTTGATGATGCGCACCCGACCGAAGTTCGCACCGACCTCGTCGACGTAGTTGCGGATCGTCGGGGCGATCTCGGCATTCGAGGTCCACAGGGCGTCCTTGTCGGTCTTGCCCTTGTCCCAGAACCCGCGGCAATCGAGTTCGCCGTCGGCGGATGCCAGCGGCGCGAAGTTGGTGTCGCCGCCGGACTTCCAGTCCATGTACTCGAGATCGATGAACTCGGACTCCGGGATGTCGTACGGCAGGTCACGCAATGCGACGAATCCGGTGTCGGCAAGCGCGTCGAGACGACGGTGCGGGGTGTCGAGCGGGATCGCCACGCTCCAGTGATCGAGGGTCGGCCAGAAGCTCATGACGGCAAGTCTACGAATCGGACCGAGCGCGACGAGGGCACTGTGACCCTTGGCGCTCGCCGCCCGACGCGCCTGGCCCGCTCAGGGCTCGGTGGTGCCCGGCGCGCCGCCGTCGTTGATGACCGGCAGGCCCTCGGGGATCTCCAGCGACTGGCCCGCCTGGATGTCATCGGGGCTCGACAGCCCGTTGCGTTCGACGATGGCCACGATGGTGACGCTGAACCTCTCGGCGATCTTGCCGAGCGTGTCGCCCGACTGCACGACGTACAGGAAATCGCCGGGGGCGACGGTGGTGGTCGTCGTGGTGGTGGTCGGCGTGGTCGTCTGGATCGGCGGCAGCCGCTCCTGCGAGGCCGGATCGGTGGTACCGCACGCAACACCGACAACGGCAAGCACGGCGACGACCGCCGACGTTGCTGCACGATGCGGGCGCTTCATGGCGACGGATGCTAGGCGCCCGCCGGCGTCACCGGCACGCGCCCTCCCATCGAGAGGCCGCTCGCCGCCTCGGGTTGGCTGCGGAGCAACGACGGCGACGTACTCTCGGAGATCGTGACGAGCACCCCCTCACCGACGACCGACCGATGGTTCGGCGATCCGTCGACCGAGTTCGAGTACCCCGGAGCGGAGCACCCCGCACGCGAGTACCACCTGAACGCGAACGGGCTGCAGATCGCCGTGCACGAGTGGGGTGACGCCGATGCGCCGCCGATCCTGCTCGTCCACGGTGGGTTCGACTTCGCACGCACCTACGACGTCTTCGCTCCCAAACTCGCGGCCGGCGGCTGGCGCGTCGTCAGCTGGGATCAGCGCGGGCACGGCGACAGCGAGCATCCCGAGCTGTATTCATGGGATGCCGACATGCGCGATGCCCTCGCCGTGTTCGACCGCGTCAGCCCCGGGCGCCCACTCCCTGTCGTCGGGCACTCCAAGGGCGGCGCCTTGATGACGCAGCTCGCCGACGCTCAGCCATTCCGCTTCACCCACCTGGTCAACATGGACGGGATCCCGTACAACCGGCGCATTCCCGACGTCGCCGAACACGAGCGCACCAAGATGGTGTCAGCCGAGATCGCAGGATGGCTCGACCACCGCCGTTCGACGGCGACCGCACGACGCAAGCCCGGCACGGTCGAGGAGCTCGCCGAGCGACGGGGCCGCATGAACCCTCGTCTCGATCCCGATTGGCTCAAGCGCCTGGTCACCACGGGCGGTTTCGAGTCGGACGACGGGTGGCGATGGAAGATCGATCCGTCGATGCGATTCGGCGGGTTCGGTCCGTGGCGGCCCGAGTGGACGCTGATGCGACTTCCCGGCCTGCCGATGCCGTTTCTCGGAATCCTCGGTCGGGAGATGGAGGAGATGGGGTGGGGAACGCCCCCGGAGAAGGTCCTGCCGTACATGCCGTTCGACGGGCGATGCGAGATCCTCGAAGACGTCGGCCACTTCGTCCACATCGAGCAACCCGACTTCGTCTCGGAGGTCGTGCTCGACTTCGTCGGCGATCCCGGCACCGCGCCGAGCGGAGCGAGCTCATGACCCTCGATCGAGTCACGATGCTGCGCCACGGCAAGGTCGAACTGGCCCTCCACCACCTGCGCGATGCCACCGTTGCCGGCGGGCGTCCGCTGCTGATCCTGCACGGCCTCGGCGAGGCCTCACCCCACGGCGCGCCTCGATGGGCGGACACCTGGCCGGGCACCGTGGCGGCGCTCGACTTCACCGGCCACGGCGCCTCGACCGTTCCGCGAGGGGGCGGGTACACGGCGGAACTGCTCCTCGGTGACGCCGACGCTGCGTTGAACTCGCTGACCGACGGCGATCCCACCCGATCGATCACCGTCGTCGGCCGCGGACTCGGCGCGTACATCGCGCTCCAGATTGCCGGCGGCCGAGCATCCCAGGTGCACGGCGCGATCCTCGTCGACGGCCCGGGACTGGCGGGCGGCCCCACCGGCCCGACGTCGCAGAGCTTCTTCTCGCTGCCCGCGACGTCCACCACGCCCGATCCGTACGCACTCGTCGAGTTGGGCCGCGACCTCCGACCGCCCGACTACGCGACCCTGTTCGTTCGCTTGGCGCTGGCCGGCTCCGAACTCGACGAACCCATCGCTGTCGCCAGCGTCTTCCGACCCGAATGGCTCGATGCAGTCGCACGCGAGCACGGCGTGATGCAGTCGACGCTTCCGGAGGCCCTCGCCACCTACGCAGGCTGATTGCGCCGACCACGAGTAGCCTCATGGGTGTGTCCCCGGCAACGTTCGCGCTGATCGTGATCGGCGGTTTCGTGCTGATGGAGCCGCTGACCGCTGCAACGCATCGCTGGGTCATGCACGGCGTCGGCGAATGGTTCCACCGCAGCCACCACCAGGCGAACCGAACGCCGGGCTGGGAGCGCAACGACTGGTTCCCCGTCGCATTCGCGTCGGTCGTGATGCTGGGGTTCTGGCTCGGATTCAACACCTCGCTCACCGCCCTCGTCCCGCTCGGGATCGGGATCACGCTCTACGGCGTGGCCTATGCGCTCGTGCATGACGGGTACATCCACCGACGCCTCGCCGTGTTCGGAACCCGACGGATTCCCGCACTCGATCGGCTCGCCGATGCGCACCGGATCCACCACCTCTACAACGCTGCCCCGTACGGGATGCTCGCACCGGTCGTGCCCGCCGAGCTCCGCGCCCGAGCGGCGGCCACCGACCGCGACCCGTTGACAACGAGGACTGCGACGGGCAAGGAGGCCGCGGTTCCGAGGGCATAGCCGACCCACCCGGATTGACTGGTGGATTGCCTGGTGGATTGCCTGGTGGATTGCCGGAGGGGCGCTGCTAGATTCAGGTCGCTCTCAACGAGACAAGGCCATTGCCTACAGGCCCCCATCGTCTAGTGGCCTAGGACACCACCCTTTCAAGGTGGCGGCACGGGTTCGAATCCCGTTGGGGGTGCGGCGCGAGAGCGTCATACATATCTGGTCCCGTGGTGAAGTCTGGAGTTCACGCCGGCCTGTCAAGCCGGAGGTCGCGGGTTCAAGTCCCGTCGGGACCGCAGCAGGGGCCACTCGTCATCGCAAGGTGGCGGGTGGCTTTTCTGTACGAACAACGGGTGTCGAATGCCAGGTTCGACACCAACACGGTCGAGTCGAAGGACTCGCCATCAACACGGTCGAGTCGAAGGACTCGCCATCAACACGGTCGAGTAGCTCAGTTGGCAGAGCACACGCCTGAAAAGCGTGGGGTCACCGGATCGACGCCGGTCTCGACCACCAGCCGATGACGGGGACGGGTCGCTTTCCGACCCGTCGCTGGCCCGGATGATGGCCCGGATGATGGCCGACGAGGTCCCTCGAGGACGGATGTTGCCGCCGAGTGGCAGAGACGGAAGTCGGCGAGCGTGGCCGGCTCGATGACCGTCGACGCAGACGATCGACGACGGAGGACGCTGCGACTCCTCGTCGCGATCGTCCAGTGCTTCTCGATGGGTGCCGCCATCTACGTGCTCGTCGCGCACCACACCGGTGGCTTGGTGTACCGCGGCGTGTTCGTGCTGTGGGCGCTCGACGGCCATGACGAGTCCGACCGGTACTTCGAGACCAACAGCTGACGCGAAGGTCTCTGCGTCGCGGCACGCGGTGCATTCCGTGCCGGTGGCGCACCATCGGCCGGACCGTCGGGCGATCGGTGCACCGATGAGCCAGACCACCCATATCCGGTCGCTTCGCTCATCGCGGACCCGCCCGACAGCGCACCGATGAGCCAGACCACCCATATCCGGTCGCTTCGCTCATCGCGGACCTGATCGAGTCGGTGAACGCAACGCTCGGCGGGAGGCGGTAAGACTTCCGATGTGCGGCGTGTCCATCGGTGGGGTCTGGTCGTCTCGGCCGTGTTGGCCGTGCTCGTCGCGATCACGGCTGCGCCAGATCGTGTCGCCGCGCAGCGCGCGGACAACGGGCTGGAAGAGCGTTCGGTCAACTCGTTCGAACTCGACCCGACCCGCGGCGTCGTGCGGGTGACGATCGACATCGACCTGCGCAACGTGACCACCGATCGCGTCGAAGGGGACACCCTTCGACGCACGTTCTTCGAGAGCTATTCGGTCGCCGTGCCGCGCGGCGCGGAAAACATCGTCGCGACGCAAAACGGCAGCGTGCTCGACGGCACGTTGGTGTCCGACCCCGAGTTCCCGGCCTTCTCGATCTACCGGTTCCCGCTCGGCACCGACCTGTTCAGCGGGCAGTCGACCAGCGTCCAGGTCACCTACGACCACCTGGGTGCACCACCGCGCGATCCGGTGCCGTGGCGCGTCAACGAGGCGTATGCCGGTTTCGTCGCACTCGGACTCGGTGACGACGGTCTGGTGACCGTGCGCATCTCGCAGCCGTTCGGGTACGAGTTCGACGACTCCACCGACCTCGCAGGCTTCGAGGCGTCCGAACCGGACGCGTTCGGGACGATCGTGCACACCCGCACGGGACTCGACGCCGACGACCGCATCACGGTCGGCTTGGCCGACGACGACCGCCTGGTGTCCCGTCCGCTCGGCGTCCCCGACGCCGACATCCAGCTCAGAGCCTGGCCCGACGATCCCGATTGGGTCGACTTCGCTGCGGTGACGGTGGAGACCGGGATCCCGGCACTCGAGGAGCTGCTCGCAAGTCGATGGCCCATCGAGAATCGGCTCGACGTGCGTGAAACGGTCGAACCCAACCTGCGCGGCTACGCAGGTTGGTTCGACCGGGAGAGCAACGAGATCGCCGTCGGCGAGGAACTCGACGCCGACACGATCTACCACGAACTCTCCCACGCATGGTTCAACAGTGCGGTGTCGACGGAACGGTGGTTCACCGAAGGACTGGCACAGGTGTACGCGGCCGAACTCGTCCGCCGAGACGGCGGCAGCCCTCGTCAGCCCACCCCACCGGCAGCGGACGCGCCGGGAGCGCTCGCGTTGACCGACTGGGCCTCGACGGTCGGCGGGAGCGATCGTGACACCGAGGAATACGGCTACGGAACGTCGTTCTGGGTGGTCGACGCGCTGGTCGCCGAGATCGGGTTCGATCGGACGCGAGAGGTCGTGAACGCCCTGCGCGACGGCGCCAGCGCCTACGACGTCGCCGTCACGGGCGAACGCCCGGACGAGGACTGGCAGCGCGTGTACGACGCGATCGTCGAGATCGGCGACGCCGTGACGGCGCGCGACGTGTTCCAGGCGCGGGTCGTCGGCCCCGACGGTGCAGGGCTGATCGAGGCGCGCGACCGAGCGGCGACGGACGTGGCCGGTCTGGCGCAGCGCAGCTCGCCGTGGTCCCTGCCCCTCGGCGTCCGCAGCCAGCTGGAACGCTGGGACCTCGGCGAGGTCGACGACTCCGTGCTCGCTGCGAATGACGTCATCGAACGCCGATCCATCGTCGAGTCGCTCGAGGAAGTCGCCGGTATCGACGAGCCCGACCGGGCAGGTGACGTCTACGCCGCCGCTCCCGCGCCGGCGAGCGGCGCCGTCGCATTCGCCGAGGCGAATTCGATCCTCGACGAGTCGATCCGACTCGGCGACCAGCTCGTCGACCGACAACAGCGCATCGTCTCGCTCGCAGATCCAGCCGACGTGACCCCACCGGACATCGGCGACCTCGACGGTGTCGAGGACTTCGCGACCGGGTTGGAGGCGGCCGACACGCAACTCCTGGCCGTCGAGCGCATCATCGAACTCGACGAACGGCGTGCATCCATATCGGGGCCGCTGGCTTCGATCGGGCGTTGGGGATCGGACATCGACGGTGACATCGACGAGGCGCGTCTCCAGCTCGAGTCGGGGAATGCCGAGGCCGCGCTGGACACCCTCACCGCAGCCGGCGTCCGGATCGACGACCTCACCCTGACCGGCGCCGTCCGGCTCACGCTCGTCGGCGCGCTCGTCATTGCGCTGCTGGTCGTGGCGTTGGTGATCCTGCGACGCCAGCGGCGTGCACGCGACCCTGTCCAGCCTGGCTCGGACAACTGAATGGCCGTGGCAAGAGTCGCCCACTGCATCACCCGATCGAGACGTTCCAGAGCCCGGCACTGACCCCGTTGCGTGATCATCGACGATCTCGGACGGATCCTCCGAGGTGCCCGTGTCCACGACGTGGCGCCGATCGGCGTCGGAAAGATTGCTTCGCCAGGAAGCAAAAGACGATACTGGGCTGATGAAGCGACCAGACGCGACCAGACGGCGGAGACGATCCTGGCTGGTAGCGGCACTGATCACGGCCGGATCACTGGCGGGGATGGGCTCGTCGACGTCGCAGGCAGCACCCGGCGAATCGGAGAGACCGATCTCCAACCCGGACCTGGAGAAGAAGTGTGGGATCGACATCCACGTCGTGCTCGACGAATCGGGCTCGGTCAAGAACTTCAAGGGTGACGTACAGACGGCGTTTCGCGCGTTCACCTCGGCGCTGCGCAACACGGGATCGCGCCTCGCAGTATCGGAGTTCTCGACAGTTGCCCGTCTGCCGTTGAGCGGCGCGGCGAAGTACGCCTTCACGCCAGTCACCGACCAGACGATCGCCGACACCTTCGAGCCGTACATCGCGTCGGGTTACAACCCGAACGGCAGCACCAACTGGGAGGACGGCTTCCGGGTACCGCGGTACCTGACCAACATGCAGCAAGCCAACACCGGGACCGACGACCAGGTTCTCCCGGATCTCGTGGTCTTCATCACCGACGGCAACCCGAACAAGGTGATCGACCACAACCGGGTCACCTACGACCCCGGCAATCCGGACATCAGCGACAACGAGTACGAGAACAAGGTGCCGCTCAGCAACAGCGAGACGTCGAGCCAGAACCAGAACCCCGCAACCGGCCGAGCGGTGGCGAACTCGAACGGGCTCAAGGCACAGGACGCTCACGTTCTCGCGCTCGCCGTCGGCGACGGCCTGTCGGGAAGCGGAACCCTCAACCGGCTCATCGACATCTCGGGGCCCGACGTGTACGACGGCACCGGCACGTTCGACATCGAGACCGACGACGTCTACAAGGAAGAGGACTTCTCCAAGCTCGAAGCGGCGCTCCGTGAGGCTGCGTTCCAGCTCTGCGCACCGTCGATCACGGTTCGCAAGCTGGTCGACGTGACGCCCGACAACGGCATCGGCGACGCCATCCCCGGATCCGGACTCGACATCACGGCGTCGAACATCTCCCCGCCGCCGTCGACGTGGGTGCAGCCCACCGCAGCACCGGGAACGACGACCGTGACCGACACCACCGACGGCAACGGATTCGTGAACTTCCAGTGGAACACCGCGACGCCGACGGCCTCATCGGTGACCATCACCGAGGACGACCCGGCGACCGGTCTGATCCCTGGGCTCGAGTACCGGCCCGATCTGACCACGTGCACGTTCCGAACACCGGATCAACCCAACGATCAACCACTCGCGATCAGCGACGTCGCGCTCGGGTTCAGCACCACCGTCCCACAGGACGCCATCGTCACCTGCACGATCTACAACGTGCTGCCCGCTGCGCCCGACATCGACATCGAGAAGTTCACCAACGGCTTCGATGCCGACACCGCGCCAGGACCCTCGATTCCGAGCGGCGACGCCGTGACGTGGACCTACGTCGTGACCAACACGGGAACGGTCACGCTCACGAACGTGGGCGTCACCGACGTTCCGGACCCCACGGTCACCTGCCCGCAGACGACGCTCGCGCCGAACGAGTCGATGACGTGCACGGCGTCGGGGACGGCCACGCTCGGCCAGTACGAGAACAACGCAACGGCGACGGGCACTCCACCTGCTGCGCCGAACGTGACCGACACCGACCCGTCGCACTACTTCGGTGTCGCGCCGGGCATCGACATCGAGAAGGCCACCAACGGCGAGGATGCCGACGCGGCACCGGGTCCGCTCGTCGAGGTCGGCGATCCCGTCACCTGGACGTACGTGGTCACCAACACCGGCAACGTCGATCTCGATCCGGTGGTCGTCACCGATGACCAGCTCGGCCCGATCACGCTGTCCGGCGACCACGCTCGCAGCCAGCGCCAGCATGACCTGCACGGCGCCGGTCGGATCGGCGAGCGCCGGCCAGTACGAGAACGTCGCGATCGCGACCGGTACCCCGCCGACAGGCCCGGACGTCACCGACACCGATCTCTCCCACTACTTCGGCGCCGCCCCGGCGGTCGACATCGAGAAGCTCACCAACGGCGAAGATGCCGACACCGCGACGGGTCCGCTCATCGAAACGGGCTCGAACGTGCTGTGGATCTATCGGGTGACGAACACCGGCAACGTGTTGTTGCCCACATGGACGGTGTCCGACGACCAAGGGGTCTCGGTCACCTGCCCACGCATCCCGCTGAGGCCGAACGACACGGCAACGTGCTTCGCCACCGGCACCGCGCAGCCCGGCCAGTACACCAACGTCGGAACCGTCGAGGCGACCGACCCGGCAGGCACCCAGGTCTCGGACAGCGACCCGTCCAACTACTTCGGCGTCGACCCGTCGATCCGGGTCGAGAAGTCGACCAACGGCGAGGACGCCGACACGCCGACGGGGCCGTACGTGCCGGTCGGCGATCCGATCACCTGGGAGTACGTGATCACCAACACCGGCAACGTGGCGCTCGCCGAGCTCGACCTGTTCGACACCCAACTCGGCCCGATCACCTGCACGTTGCCCGTGACGCTCGACCCGGGTGACTCCGCCACGTGCACCGCATCCGGCACGGCCACGGCTGGTCAGTACACCAACACCGCGTTCGTCAGCGGCGTCGATTCGCTCGGCCGGCGCGTCTTCGACGACGACCCGTCGCACTACTTCGGCGCCGACCCCGGCATCGTCGTCGAGAAGGCGACCAACGGCATCGACGGCGACGAACCCGTCGCTCCGGACGGCAGCCTCAACGGGCCGTACGTCCTCGTCGGCGAGGAGGTCGTCTGGTCGTACCGGGTCACCAACACCGGCAACGAGACGATCACCGGCATCGCGCTCAGCGATGATCAGCTCGGAGCGATCGCCTGCCCGAGGACGACCCTGATCCCGGGCGAATCGATGGACTGCGATGACCAGACCGGCATCGCCCAGCGCACCGACACGGCCGCCTACGTCAACCTCGCCACCGTCACCGGAAACGCGCAGAGCGGTGGCCAACCGACACCGGTGACCGACACCGATCCGTCCCACTACTGGGGCTACGAACCGGGTGTCGTCATCGAGAAGTCGACCAACGGCGAGGACGCCGACACGCCGACAGGACCCACCATCGCGGTCGGCGATCCGGTGCAATGGACCTACGAGGTCACCAACACCGGCAACGTCTCGATCGTCGCCTTCACCGTCACCGACTCCGATCCGGGCGTGTCCGTGGTGTGCCCCAGCGTCGGCCTGATCCTGCCGGGCGAGTCGGTGACCTGTCAGGCGAGCGGTACGGCACAGCCGGGCCAGTACACGAACACCGCCACCGTCGACGCACTCGACTTCTTCGAGGACGAGGTGAGCGACACCGACCCATCGCACTACTTCGGTGAACAGCCGGCGATCGTGATCGAGAAGTCGACCAACGGCGTCGATGCCGACCAGGCGCCCGGCCCGAACATCACCGAGGGTGAGCTCGTCACATGGACCTATGTCGTCACCAACACCGGCAACGTCGACCTCGTCGACCTCACGGTCACCGACGACAAGATCGGGACCATCCCGTGCCCGTCCGCCACGCTCGCCATCGGCGCATCGGTCACCTGTACCGCTCAGGGAACAGCCGTGACCGGCCAGTACACGAACACCGGCACGGCGACCGCGGTCAGCTCGATCTCGGACACGACCGTCACCGACACCGACCCCTCCCATTACAACGGCGAGCTCGCCAGCTTCCCGCCTCAGCCGCCCACGACGCTTCCTCCGACGCCGACCGTCCCCCCCGGCGGCGGCCTCCCGGCAACGGGCTCCAACGGTCTGCAGACGTTCCTGACGATCGGACTGCTGGCGGCCGGTGCCGGTCTTGCGCTGCTGATGACCAGGCGCGTCGGGCGGGACCGGCGCACGACCTGACCGGGAGGTTCGTGCTCGGGTCGGCTGTGACGGCCGACGCGCCGAACTAGCGACCGCCGGCGGCGGCTGTCGCGACGGGCACCGCGGCGCGCTCCGCGCCGCGGTCGATCTCCTTCAGGAGATCGGCGACATAGGTGTTGAAGTCGACCTGCATGCGGTGGCGGGGGCTGTCGTAGAAGTGCCCGAGATGGACCTTCTCGTCCGCCGCCGTGATCTCGTTCATCTCGCTTGCCGGCGGGAACACGTAGCTCCCCTCGATCACAGCGGTGACGAGCTTCGACTGCTGCTCGGCGAAGTTGACCAACGTCGGCAACGGCTGCGCGAGGCCGAGGAAGAACAGGTTCTCGAATCCGGGCTTCACCATCCGCTTGAACAGCGGGAACGTGTTGTCCTGCGGCGTCAACTCGGGTTGGCGGAAGAACGGGAACGTCACGTTGTAGCCCGTGGCCCACACGATCGCATCGACCTGCTCACGTGTGCCGTCGGTGAACACCACGCCGTCACCGTCGAGGCGGTCGATCGCCCCCTTGGGGGTGATGTCACCGCACCCGACCCGGGTGAGGAACTCGCCGGACACCGACGGATGCGCGTCGAGGGGGCGGTGGTCGGGCTTCGGAAGGCCGTAGTCCTCCATGTTGCCGATCGTCTTCTTGATCTTCTTGCGTGCCAGGGCCCGGCCGACCTTCGCCGGCATCCAGGGCGGCAGCGACGCCTTGTCGGCGGGCTTGCCGTCGAAGTACTTCGGCAACACCCACACACCGTGACGCATCGAGATGAAGAGTTGCTCGGCGATCGGGCGTTGCGACAGCTCGGAGGAGATGTCCATCGCCGAGTTGCCGGCACCGACGACCATCACCCGCTTGCCGCGGAAATCGTACGGCTCGAACGGATCGCGATAGTGGTGCGAATGCACCTGGTAGCCGTCGAACGTGCCCGGATACGTCGGTGTGCGGGCGTCCCAGTGATGGCCGTTGCCGACCACCAGGTTGTCGTACTCGCGTGACTCGCCGGTCGACAGCGTCACCTTCCAGCGGCCGTCGTCGAGTCGTTCGCAGTCGGTCACCGCCGTGTTGAAGGTGATCGTGTCGCGCAGACCGAAGTGGTCGACGTAGTCGTGGAAGTACTGCAGGATCTGGCTGTGGTGTGGGAAGTCCGGCCAGTCGTCCGGCACCGGGTAGTCCTCGAACGCCAGACGCCACTTCGAGGTGTCGATGTGCAGGCTCTGATAGCACGACGACATCCCGTTCGGGTTCCCGAAGTACCAGTTGCCGCCGATGTCGTCGGACATCTCGAAGCAGTCGTACGGCAACCCGGAATCCTTCAGACGCTTCGCCATCGTGAACCCGGAGCAACCGGCGCCGATGATGCAGGTGGTCGGTGCGTCCGTCGATGTGGTCATGCGCGTGTCTCCCGGTCCGAACGTCTCGAACCGGGAGAGTAGCGGTCAGGCCTCGGTGGCTTCGAAGGCGCTCTCGACGGAATCGGAGCAGTCGGCGCGCCGCCGATCAGCCGCCGATGATCGCGGCCAGGACTGCATCGATGGTCTCCTGTTCGATACCGCAGTCGAGCGCCGCCTGCACGACCGGTGCGGCCGCCGCTTCGTCGCCGGCGAGCACGGCGCCGGTGTCGACGTTCTCGACGCCGCCCGGCACCGTCTCGATCGCGCAGTTCGCCTGGTTGGGCGGAACGCCCTGCGCAGTGAGCTGGTCGAAGAGAATCCCCCCGACCAGCCCGGCCGGTCGCTCGGTCCCGAAGTCGTCGGGGTTGTTGATCGGTCCCTCCGGCACCGTGTCTCCGGGCACCGTCGTCGGCGGGATCGTCGTCGTGGTGGTGGTGGTCGTCGTCGTGGTCGTGGGCAACGGCGTCGCCTCGTAGGAGATCTCGCTGGCCTGGCCCGTACTGGTGTCGGCAGTGGAGTACACCACGGCGCCGGCCGCCGCGAACCCGACGGCACCCACCGCAGCACCCAGCGCCTGCGGTCCGGGGAACGCGGCGGCGAGACGCACCGAATCGATCGGACCGGCGACTCGATCCTGCGTACCGAGCCAACCCCGCTCGTCGACCCACACCGACAGCGGCGGCATCACGACCAACGCCGCGAGCAGGGCGATCGCCACGTTCAACGTGACGATCAGGCCGAAGTCGCGCAGCAGCGGCAACGACGATCCGATCAGCACGGCGAAGCCGCAGATCGTCGTGACCGCCGAGGTGAAGAACGCTCGACCGGTTCGGCTCGCTGCTTTGTCCGTGGCATCACGCGGCGACAGACCGCGCTGGCGTTCCTCCAGGTATCTGCCGAGGATCAGCACCGAGAACTCGGCACAGCTGGCGATCACGAGCGGCCCACTCACCGTGGTCAACGGGCTCAGCGTGAAGCCGAGCAGGCCAACGACCAGCGACGAGACGCCGACGGCCAGCAGTACCGGCACCAACGCCAGCAGCGCCCGCGTGAGACTGCGGAACCGCAACACCAGCCAGAGACCGGCCAACGAGAGCGCCAGGTACGTGAGGTTCGCTCGGTTCGCGGACAGGTTCTCCAGGAGTCCGATACCAACCGTGGCGAGACCCGCAGGGGTCGCCCTCACCGGCTCCTGCCCCTCGGGGAGATCGACGAGGAGGATGCTGTCGGCGGGCAGGTCGAGCGCCTCGATGCGCTCCTGCAGATCGGCTTCGAGTTCGGCGACGAAGTCGGCGCGCTCGTCGAGGCTGCTCGGCGCCAGCCGCAGGTTCAACTGCGTCGCGGTCGGATCGTCGACATCGCGCAACAACGCGTTCGAAACGGCAGGAGGCATCTGTTCCACCGACGCCGTGACGTCCTGCGTGGTCGGCGAGACCGGTTCGGCGCCCGGGATGGCGATGATCTTGCCCATCGTGTTGACCATGCTCGACGACGACACCACCTCCGGGCGGGTCTCGGCGTCGAGCGTGAACTCCCAGATCAGATCCACGAGTTCCTGGTCGTAGACGTTGTTCGCTGCGACGAGGACGCCGAGCGTCGACGAGAACCCGGTCTCGTCTTCGAGCCGCTCGATGTCCTTGACGACCTGGCTGTCCTGGTCGATCCACTTGATCGGATCGGATTCGATCTGTGCCCGACCCTCGACGAGCACACCGCCGATGAACAACACGGCGGCGAGCCCGATGAGCACCGGGCCGAGCTTCGTCGGCAGGCCGCCGAGCTTCACGACGATCCGCTCGACGACCGACGGAGGCCGTTCTTCGGTGCGCTTGGTGTACTCGCGGATACCCAGCGCCGAGGCCGTGACCACGATGCCGATCACGACGAGCACCGAGATGCCGATCGCGAGCAGGACGCCGAAGTCGCGGATCATCGGCACCTTCGAGATGCGCAGGGCGATGAACGCCGCGACGCCGGTGACCGTGGCAGCGATCAGCGGCGGACCGAGGTTGGCAAGCGTCTCGGCGATCGGATGCGCCTCTTTGTCGAGCACCACTTCTTCCTCGACGCGGTTGTGGACCTGGATCGCGAAGTCGATACCGACACCGATCAAGATCGGCAGACCCGAAATGGTGACCAACGACAGGTCGATTCCGATGATGCCGAGCAGCGAGAACGCCCACAGCACGCCGATCATCACCGAGAGCAGCGGCAGGAGCCTCCAACGAACGCGGAACATCAGCGCCAGCACCACGGCCATCAGGCCGAGCGCAGCCGCACCGAGGCGGAGCATGCCGCCCTGGAGGTAGTCGTTGATCTCCGCGAGGTACACCGGCGAACCCGTGACCGTGAGTTCGAACCCGTCGAACGTCGCGTCTTCGAGCACCTCGACGACATCTTTCGTCGCCGCGGTCTGCTCGTCGAGTGACGCATTGCCCTCGAGCACCACACCGCCCACGGCCGTGCCGTTGATCGGACCGCCGTCGACGTTGGGGAACGTGCCCTCGAGCGACTTGCGAATGACCAGTTCCTCCTTGGCCGGCGGTACCGGATTGCCGTCGACGACCTCGAACCCGGTGTTGTCGAAGATCAGGAGCTGGTTGTAGTCGGGGTTGCCGATCACCTGCTCCTCGGCGGGGATCGCATTGAGGCGTGCGAGCGCGATCTGGATGTCGGTATTGCGAGCCTCGGCACCGATCTCGTCACGCGAGGCCGCCGACAGCAGCGCGTCTGTTCCGACGCCCTCGGAGAGCAGATTCGAGCTGAACTCGAGCGAGACCAGCGGCGTGACGACGGCGAACGCACCGTCGACCTGTTCCAGGTCGGCGGTGATCCGTTCGAGCTTCGGCGAGGTTCTCGCCCTCGTAGAGCTCGCTGACGTCGGAACCGTCGGTGGAACTGAACAGCAGGATCACGGTCTCGCCGCCGAAGTCGTCCTGGAACGCGACGTTGTCGATGGCGATCTGCGAGTCCGGGTTGAGGTAGCTGTCCTGACCGGTGGCGAACTCGATGTTGCGAGCACCGACCGCGAAGACGACCGTGATCAGCGTGACGACGGCGGCAACGACCTTCCAGTGCTTACCGAGCGCGACTCCGAGCCAACGCCAGAACGATTCCATCCGCATGAGTTCTCCCCCTCAGTCCTGCTGCGATCGTAGACCGGTTCGCTGGTCGGCGAGTCAACTTCGCGGAGCTCGTGCAACACTTCGTGCGTGGACCGGCAGGCCGAGATCGTGCACACCCTGTCGGCGATCGTCGGCAGCGAGCAGGTGATCGTCGATGGCGACCGGCGAGCGACCTACGAGATCGACTGGACCGGCAGGTACGTCGGCCAGCTGCGTTGGCGTGGTTCGGCCCGGATCGACCGCCGAGGTGGCGGAGCTGCTGCGCGTGTGCACCGACCGACGGGTCGGTGTGGTCACCCAGGCGGGCAACACCGGGTTGGTCGGCGGTGGCGTGCCGCGACCCGACGTCGCCGACGGACCCCCGACGATCGTGTTGTCGATGACACGGTTCGACCAGATCTCCGACGTCGACACCTCGGCGATGCAGGTGACCGTCGGGGCGGGCGTCACGATCGCCGACTGGCAACGAGCCGCTCGGGATGTCGGCCTCGACACGCCGGTCGATTTCGCCGCTCGGGACTCCGCGACCGTCGGCGGGGCGATCGCCACCAATGCCGGTGGTTCGCGGGTGGTGCGCTTCGGCACGATGCGCCAGCAGGTCGTCGGCGTCGAAGCCGTGCTCGCCGACGGCACCGTTGTGGGGTCGCTCGCGGGCCTGCCGAAAGAGACCGTCGGCGTTCACTGGCCGTCGCTGTTGGCCGGCTCGGAGGGCACGTTGGCGGTGATCACCGCCGCCCGACTCCGACTCGTACCCCAGTTCGATCACGTCACCACGATGCTTGCTGCCATCGACGACTTCGACGGTGCACGCGCCGTGCTGTCGGCCACCCGCGGCGGGCTGGGGTCGCTCGATTCGATCGAAGTCATGTGGCCCGAGGCGATCGAGCTGGTGAGAGCGCATCTCGGCGTCGCCGCTCCCGTCCACGTCACGGACCGAGGCCTCGTCCTGCTGATCGAGTGCGCCGACCACGTCGACCCGACCACCGACCTCCACGACGCGGTCGCCAACCTCCCCGGCGTCGCGGCAACGGCCATCGCGACCGGCGGTGCGCCGCGCCAGCACTTGCTGGCCTTCCGCGACCGGGTCACCGAGGCGATCGCCGCTGCGGCGACCGCGTCCGGTACGCCGACCTACAAACTCGACGTCGCCGTCCCCGTCGGGTCGATCGAGCGCGTGCTGGACAGCAGCTCGCGCCGCGGCCCGCCGGCAGGCGCGCGCGGCTGATCCCGTTCGGGCACCTGGCGGAAGGCAATCTGCACCTCAACTTCCTCGGCGCAGTCGACGCCTGACGCACTCGCCGACGCGGTGCTCCCGGTTGTTGCGGAACTCGGCGGCACGATCTCCGCGGAGCACGGCGTCGGCGTCGCCAAGACGCCGTGGCTCCACCTGGTGCGCAGCTCGGGCGAGCTCGACGCATTGCAGGCGATCAGGCGATCCCTCGATCCAGCCGGCATCCTCAACCCTGGCGTGCTCGACCCTGGCGTGCTCGACCCGTCGGCCTGAGCCCCTCCGACTCCGAGTCAGGTTCCGAAGCCGAAGCCGAGGTCAGGGGCGCTGAGCAACGGGCGGTAGTCGATGCCGCGCTCGGCGGCCATCGCTGCGCACGTGCCACCCCGGTCGACGATCACCGTCATCCAAACCGGCACGGCCCCGAACGCTTCGACCTGCTCGGCGGCTTCGATCAGCGACGTGCCCCGTGTCGTCGTGTCCTCGGTGACCAGCACCCGATCGCCCGGACGGAGCGCGCCGGCGATGCGCCCCGTGATCCCACCTTGCTTCGCCTCCTTGCGCACGCTGAAACTGCGCATGTGATGGCCACGGGTTGCCGCCACGGCCGCCACGCCGTAGGCGACCGGATCGCCGCCCATGGTCAACCCGCCGATCGCATCGATCTGGTCGAGCACGTCACCGAACACGTCGAAGACCGCGTCGGCAACGGCGATGATCCCGTCGGGCAGGCAGGCGGTCTGCTTGGTGTCGAGGAACCAGGTGCTGGTCGCACCGGACTTCAGCGTGAACTCGCCATGCTTGACCGAGTGCTCCTGGACGTGCGTCCGCAGGGCCTCCAATGACGGTCGAAGCTGACCGGGCTCGGCGTGTCGCTCATCGGCATCGACGGTAGCGCCCGACCGGGGCACCGTCAGTCACGATCACGGGCGTCGCGGACCAGTACTTCCTGGGCGACGGTGGCGACATGGGTTCCGTCGGACTTCGAAGACGTGACCGATCGAGAGACCGCGGCCACCGACGTAGTGATGACAGGAGAAGTCGTAGAGATGCCAACGGTCGGCGCGCAACGACCGGTGGAACCAGATCGTGTGGTCGAGGCTGGCGCAGAACAGGCTCTCGCGTGCTTCGGGATCGTCGGCGACGGGGTGCGCACGGATCACCGAGTCGGTCGGCATGTCGTCGGACAGGTACGCCAGCCAGCAGCGGTGGAGCAATTGGGCGCTCGCGTCGAGCGGGTCACCGAGGTCGTGGTTGACCCGCATCCAGGCGACCACACGACCCGTGCCCTCGCGCGCGCCACCGGTCACCTGCTCGACGGGCACGATCGCCCGAGCGAACAACGGCATCCACGAGTCCTCGATCAACGATGCCGCCTTCGGCACGTCTGGCATCACAACGGTCTGAAAGGCGGCAGCCCGTTCCGGTCGTTGAAAGGAGCTCTCGGCGTTGAGAATTGCACCAATTGCCTGCCGGGCGACCACGCGTCGCGTGGCGAAACTGCGGCCGTTGCGGATGCGATCGACCTCGTAGCGAACCGGTTCGGTGTGATCCCCTCGTCGGATGAAATAGGCACGGATCGAGTGCGGCTCGAGTTCCGGATCGACCGAGATCGCGGCCGCCCTCAGCGCCTGCGCGACGATCTGCCCACCGTACAGTCCACCCCACGGATATCGAGGACCTTCACCGACGTGGACATCGGTCCCGTGAGATGACAGTTCAAACATCGAATTCAAGGTTATTGCATCTGGATCAATTCTCCATAAGATTGGACTCCATGGCAGGCAAAAGAGGTCCGAAAAGCCCGATGACCGACGAGCACAAGGCGGCACTCGCGAAAGGACGTATGGAGGGTCGGATCGTTCGCGACTACCTCGAAGGACTCCGGGCGACGAAGCCGAAACGGGGTCGCAAACGCACACCGGACACCATCCGCAAACGGCTCGACGCGATCGACGTCGAACTCGCCAGTGCGAGCCCACTGGACGAACTGCTCCTCATCCAGGAACGTCGGGATCTCCAAGCCGAACTCGCCGCGAAGTCGGATGCGATCGACATGGACGCGCTCGAAGCCGAGTTCGTCAAGGTCGCGAAGAGCTACTCCGACAGCAAGTCGATCTCGTACGCCTCGTGGCGTGACGTCGGTGTCCCCGCCAGCACGCTCAAACAAGCCGGCATCTCCCGCGCCGACTGACGACGTACCGTTTGGTGTCGGACACCAAACGGTACGTTGCGCTCAGACGTCGAGAGCGTCGAGCTGATCGAGGACGTGATCGAGATTGCGGAGAGAACGTCGCAGATCGAAAGCGTCGTCGAGCACGGTGTCGTCGACGTCATCGTCGGCTTCGAGCAACGACCGGAAATCGACGCCCTCGTCCCACGCTTGCATCGCGTTCCGTTGCACGATCCGATATGCGTCATCACGCGTGGCTCCGGCCTGCACGAGCGCGAGCAGGACCGGCTGGCTGAACACCAACCCGTAGCTGGCGTCGAGGTTCGCCCGCATGCGTTCGGGAAACACCATCAGGCCCTCGAGCAGGCGCCGTAGACGGCGCATCACGTAGAACGCCAGCTGTGACGAGTCGGGCAGGATGACCCGCTCGACCGACGAGTGCGAGATGTCACGTTCGTGCCAGAGCGCAACGTCCTGCATTCCGGCCGACAGGTTGCCGCGCAGCACGCGGGCGAGCCCCGAGATCGTCTCGGCCGAGATCGGATTGCGCTTGTGCGGCATTGCCGACGAACCCTTCTGCCCCGGCTTGAACCCTTCTTGCACCTCGCGTACCTCGGTGCGTTGGAGATGGCGGAGTTCCACCGCCATCAACTCACAGGTCGCACCGACCGAGGCGCACGCATACAGGAATTCGGCGTGACGGTCGCGTGCGATCACCTGGGTTGCCGGCACCGGGCGGAGACCGAGCGCGTCACCGACGTGTCGTTCCACCTCCGGCGGGATGTTCGAATAGGTCCCGACCGCACCGCTCAGCTTCATCACCGCGACGTTGTCGCGGGCGGCGCGCAGCCGGGTGCGGTCGCGATCGACCTGCAGCGCCCACAACGCGACCTTGGCCCCGAACGTCGTGGGCTCGGCGTGGATGCCGTGGGTGCGCCCGATCATCACCGTGTCGCGGTGCTCGCGGGCGATACGGACCAGCGTGGCGAGCAGTTCGGTCGATGCATCGATCAACAGATCGGCGGCGTCGCGGAGCGCCCAACACAGCGCTGTGTCGACCACGTCCGAGGACGTGAGCCCGTAGTGGATCCACGACGATGCGGGCGGCCCGATCGCCGCCTGGACCACGTCGACGAAGGCGGCGACGTCGTGATCGGTGACCGCCTCACGGTCGAGTACTTGTTGCACGAACGCTTCGTCGGTCGCCGGCGCCAGTTCGCGACACGTCGCCGCATCGACGGCGGGCACGACTCCCAGCGCCGCATGACCTTCGGTCGCGAGCAGTTCGACCTCGAGCCAGCGACCGAACCGGACCGTGTCCGCCCAGACCGCGTCCATTTCGGGGGTGGAGTACCGCGGGATCATGACGCCCAGACGAGGTAGTCGTCACGTTCGGCGCCGACACCGACCACCTTGACCGGGATCCCGACCTGCTCCTCGACGATCTCGATGAACCGCTTCGCTTCCGGCGGGAGCTGGCCGGGATCGCGCGTGTCGCTCAGCACGCTTCCCCAACCGGGCAGGGTCACGTAGACGGGCTCGACGTCCGCGATCAACTCCGAACGGTCGGGATAGTGCTCCAGCAGTTCGCCGTCGAGGCGGTAGCCGGTGCAGATCTTGATCGTCTCGAACCCGTCCAGGATGTCGAGCTTGGTGAGGGCGAGCTCGGTCAGGCTGTTCAGGCGAACGGCCTGGCGCAGCATCACGCAGTCGAGCCAGCCGGCGCGTCGACGACGCCCGGTGACCGTGCCGAACTCCTTACCGACGTCGACGAGCGTGTCGCCGTCGACGTCGAAGAGCTCGGTGGGGAACGGTCCGGCACCGACGCGCGTGGTGTAGGCCTTGGTGATCCCGACGATCCGGTCGATGTCGCGAGGCCCGAGTCCGGTGCCGACGCAGGCGCCGCCGGCGGTCGGGTTCGACGAGGTCACGTAGGGGTACGTGCCGTGGTCGAGGTCGAGGAACGTTGCCTGGGCCCCTTCGAGCAACACGTGCGAACCCGAGGCCAATGCACCGTGGAGCAGTCCGACGGTGTCGCTCACGAACGGAGCGACGCGGGCGCCGAGTTCGCCGAACCGCTCGACGATCTCGTCGACGTCGAGCGGATCGCCCCCGGCCTGCTCGATCAGCGTGTTCTCCGCGACGGCACGCTCGCGCACGAGACCCGCGAACCGGTCGGGGTCGAGGACGTCACCGACCCGGATGCCCACACGGCGCGACTTGTCGGCGTAGGCCGGACCGATGCCCTTGAGCGTGGTCCCGATCTTGTCGTCGCCTCGCATGGCCTCGGCGATCGCGTCGTGCGCCTGGTGCCACGGGAAGATGAGGTGCGCGCGGCTCGACACCCGCAACTCCGCACAGGAGATGCCCCGCGCTTCGAGCATGTCGATCTCGCTGAACAGCGTCGGCAGGTCGACGACGACGCCGTTCGCGATCACCGGGATCACATGGTCGTAGAGAATCCCGGACGGAACGAGCTGCAGCGCGTACTTCTCACCGTCGACCACCACGGTGTGGCCGGCGTTGTGGCCGCCCTGGTAGCGCACGACGTAGGTGTGCTCCTTCGACAGCAGGTCGATGACTTTGGCTTTGCCCTCATCGCCCCACTGGGCTCCGACGACGACGGTGACGGGCATGCACGCTCCCCTGGAATGGTGATTGGAACGTGACGAGATGGTACTCCTGATCATGTGCCGACACCCGATCCATTGCTCGGCGACGACGAGCGCTCGAAGATCGCCGCGATGCAGGACCAGGCATGGACGTTGCCACCCGCCGCCTACACGGACCCGACGGTCTGGGTACGCGAGGTCGACACGATCCTGCGGCGCGACTGGATCTGCGTCGCCCGCTCGTCGCAGGTCCCCGAACCGGGCGACTACGTGGCGGTCGACGTGGTCGACCAACCGGTGATCGTGATCCGGGACGACGACATGACCGTGAGGGCGATGTCGAACGTGTGCCTGCACCGCTCGATGCCGCTCGTGTCCGAACCGGGATCGGCTCGTTGGATCGTCTGCCCCTATCACCAGTGGTCGTACGGGCGAGACGGATCGCTGCACACCGCACCATTGATGGACGGCGCCGACGGCTTCGTCGCCGACGCGTGCCGCCTTCCGCAACTCGCGGTCGAGGAGTGGGAGGGCTTCGTGTTCGTCTCGATGAGCGACCACCCCGCCCCGCTCGCTGCGCAGCTCGAACCGCTCGCCGCGACGCTCGAACAGTACGGACTGGGCGACCTCGTCATCGTCGACACCATCGAGTTCGACTCGCCGTGGAACTGGAAGCTCCTCGTCGAGAACTTCATGGAGGCCTACCACCACATCGGACCGCATCGCGACACGTTCCAGCAGAGCAACCCGGCGGCTGCGTCGTTCGTGCTCGACAACGCGGGGGGACCGTGGTCGCTGCTGCACATGCCAGGTGTGACCGACCTCGACGAGAGCCCCGACCTGCCGTTCCTGTCAGGCCTCGACCGCGAGCGGCGAGCCGACCTGCTCGCAGTGTGCGTGTATCCGACGTTGTTGTTCGCCGTGAACGGAACGCTCGCGACCTGGTACGAGGTGGTGCCGCACGCTCATGATCGCATGACGCTGCGGATCCATCTGCTGCTCGAGACCCACGTGGCCTCCGATCCCGCCGTGATCGCCGCGCTGGCGGAGATCCACGAGGGGCTCGCGTGGATCCACGGGGAGGACATCCCGGTCAACGAGGGACCGTGGCGCGGCCTGCACGCACCGCTCGCCGCGCAAGGCCGCCTGTCGCCGTACGAAGCAGCGATCTGGCAGTTCAACCAGTACTGGCTGACGCGCACCGGCGCCTGAGCCCCCGGTGTTCGACCCGGCGTCCGACCCGGATGCGACACGTCGGCACCAGCGGAGTCGTCGCCGGTAGCGTCGGCGTGGTGAGCGTGATGCGCAGACAGGTCTGGAACGACATGAACGTCGATGCCCGCGACGCCCTGATGCGACGGGGGATCGACGACATCTTCGATGCCGAGCTGCGACGCTCGATCGGCGAACTGATCGACGACGTGCGTGACCGCGGCGACGTCGCGGTGTGCGACGCCCTCGCTCGATTCGACGGCGTCGAGGTGTCGCCCGCCGGGCTGCGGGTGAGCGCCGAGGAATTCGAACGGGCGTCGGTGTCGGCCGAGGTCGACGCCGCGCTCGACGATGCGATCGCCCACCTTCGGGCCTTCAACGAGGCACAGATGGAGCAGGCACGCGACTGGTCGTTCGAGAGCGAACCGGGGCTGACGGTCGGGGAGAAGATCACTCCGATCACGTCGGCGGGGCTGTTCACACCGTCGGGCAAGGCGAGCTATCCCAGCGTCGCCTACCAGCTGGCCGTGCCAGCGGTGGTCGCCGGCGTTCCGTCGGTGTCGCTGGTCGTGCCGCCCATCCCTGGCGGCGCGGGCGAGGTCGACCCGGCCGTGTTGGTGGTGTGCCGCAAGCTGGGCATCGCCAGCGTGTTCCGCGTCAACGGACCAGCGGGTGTTGCTGCCCTCGGTTTCGGCACCGAGACGATCCCGACGGTCCGCAAGATCGTCGGGCCAGGGTCGCCGGCGGTCACTCTCGCCCAGGTCGAGATGCAACGCCACGGTGTTGCGACGATGATGCTGCTGGGACCGACCGAGAGCCTCGTGATCGCCGACGACAGCGCCGACCCGGCACTCCTGGCCGCCGACCTGTTGATCGAGGCCGAACACGGAACCGACAGCACCGTCGTGCTGATCACCGACTCCGCTGCGCTCGCCGACGCCGTCGACGACGAACTCGAACGTCAGCTCGCCGGCCTCGCCGACGTGCGTGCGACGGCGGCTCGCGCGTCGCTCGGGCCGAACGGCGGCTGCGTGCTCGTCGACTCACTCGACATCGCCATCGGGATCGCCAACGAGTTCGCTCCTGAGCACCTCCAGGTCGCCGTCGCCGATGCGTTGATCGACGGGGTGGTCGACGGGCTGATCAACGCCGGAGAGATCCTCGTCGGCCAGGACACACCCTTCAGCGCCGCCAACTTCGTCATCGGGTGCCCGGCCTCACTGCCGACCTCCGGATTCGCTCACGTGTCGTCGGGGATCACCGCGGACACGTTCCTCAAGCGCACCGCCATCGCCCGGGCCGACGCCACCGCGCTGGCCCGCATGTCACCATCGGTGCTGGCCCTCGCCGACCACGAAGGCTTCCCCGCCCACGGCGACGCACTCCGTTTGCGTCATCGTTGACCTGTCAGGGGGCGAGCACCAGACAGAACGGGTGCCCCGCCGGGTCGATCATCACCCGGAAGTCATCAGGGCTCGGCTGTGTCGCTGCCTTGCGCGCGCCGAGGCGCAGCACGGCGGCCTCGGCCCCGTGGAGATCGACGACGTCGATGTCGATGTGGGCCTGCTGGGGGACGTCACCACCCGGCCAGGTCGGGCGACGGTGATCGTCGATCTGCTGGAAGGCGAGCCGTCCTGTCGGCGTGTGGACCTCGACCCAGTCATCGTCGTCTCCCGGCACGAGATCGCCACCAAGGATCGAGTTGTAGAAGTCGGCGAGCGCCAACGCGTCGGGGCAGTCGATCGCCGTGACGCCGAGTCGCCCGATCGGAGTCGGGAGGTCGCTGTCCATCCCCGGACCCTACGACGGCGCGTCAACCGGCGTCTGACGGCGCCGACACCGTCGGGAGGACCAGGCACAGGAGTCGCTCGACGAAATCGTCGTCGAGCGGGTCGTGGCTGAGCAGGCGACGGTAGACGAACGGGCCGATCAACGCGTCGACCAACACCTCCTCGTCGGTGTCGGCGCTCAACTCACCTCGCCGGACCGCTCGACCGAGGATCGTCTGCAAGGGTTGCCTGCGGTGACGGATGTACTCGTCGAGCGACGTCCTGAGATTCACGTCACGCACCGACGCCGCGATCAAGTCGGGCAGCACATCACTGGCCCTCCCGGTGGCCATCCGACGAGCGAGCTCGCCGAGATAGTCGTCGAGGTCACCGCGCAGCGACCCGGTGTCGATCAGATCGAACGGTCGCATCGCCTGGTTGAGGGCTTCGAGAACGAGCCGTTCCTTCGACGGCCAGCGTCGATAGATCGTCGCCTTCGACACGCCGGCGCGCTGCGCCAGATCGTCCATCGACATGCCGTGCAGGCCGACCTCTCCGGCGAGTTCCAACGTGACGTCGAGCAGGGCTTGATCGAGTCCTTCGACGCGCGGGCGCCCTCGGCGCTCCTGCGTGGCTGACACGACTCAGTCCCCCGCCACGGGCGTCGAAGCCGGCTGGCGATCGGGTGTCGCCTTTTCGGAGCCACCGACCCCAGTGATCACTCGAGACACCGGCTCGGTGCCGTGCGACGGCAGGAATCGCCAGGCGATCACGAACCCTGCGGCAACGGCGAGCGCACCGACCCGTAGACCGATCGAGAGCGCGTCGACGAAACCGTTCCCAGCCGCGTCGGCGAACGCAACGGCTTGATCGCCGAGACTCGCGGCGAGCCCCTGTGCCGCACCGAGCGACGATTCAGCCTGGGCGGCCTGCTCCGGCGTCAAGCCGAACGCGCCGCTGAGGTCGATGATCCGGGCGCTGTAGATGCTGCTGACGATCGTGCCGATCACCGCGACGCCGAGCGCTCCGCCGACCTGTCGCGTCGTGTCGTTGATCGCCGAACCGATCCCCGCCTTCGCGCGCGGCAGCGACCCCATCACGGCCTCGGTCGCCGGGGCCATCGTCATGCCCATCCCGGCGGCCATCACCATGAAGAAGCCGATGACCACCGGATACGGAGAGTCGGATGCGATCGTCGACAGCAGCAACAGCCCGGTGATGATCAGCCCCAATCCGCCGAGCACAACCCGTTTCGTCCCGATCCGCTCGACCACCCGCGCCGACAGCGGTGCGACGATCATCATCGTGGCCGCATACGGCAGGAGTCGGATGCCGGCTTCGAGGGGCGAGTACCCGTGGACCAGCTGCCAGTACTGCGTCATCAGCAGCATCGAGCCGAACATCGCGAAGAAGACGATCGTGATCGTGCCGCTCCCTGCGCTGAACCGGGGGTTCTTGAAGACCGAGAGATCGAGCATCGGGTGCGACGTGTGGAGTTCCCACACCAGGAACGCTGCGAGCGTCACCACGGCCACGGCGAACGCCCCCACGACCAGTGGGTCGGACCATCCTTTCGACGGGCCCTCGATGATGCCGAACAACAGCGACGCGAGGCCGACGAACGAGAGCACCGCCCCGAGCGGGTCGATCCTGGCGTGGCTGGGATCGCGAGATGTCGGCACGAGGAAGGCGCCCAGCAGCAGGGCCGCCGCACCGATCGGCAGGTTCACCCAGAACACCGACGCCCAGGAGAAGTGTTCGAGCAGGAACCCACCGGTGATCGGGCCGATCGCCACACCGAGCCCGGAGAACCCTGCCCACACGGCAATCGCCCGGCCGCGTTCGACCGGGTCGCGGAACACGTTGATCAGGATCGACAGGGTCGCCGGCATGATCAACGCCCCACCGATGCCCATGAACGCCCGGGTGAAGATCAGCCCGTTGGCCGTACTCGACATCGCGGCCGCGGCAGAACCCATGCAGAACACCACGATGCCGAGCTGCAGAGCGCCCTTGCGACCGAAACGGTCGGACAGGCTGCCGGTCGTGAGGAGCAACCCGGCGAACACCAACACATAGGAGTCGATGATCCACTGCACCTGGCTGTTCGTCGCACCGAGTTCGGTGATCAGCGACGGGATGGCGACGTTGAGGATCGTGTTGTCCATCACGATGATCAGCAGGCTCATGCACAGCACGCCCAGCGTCAGCCAGCGGCGCTCGTGGACCGTGGGATCGATCTGATCGTCGGGGCGCTCGTGGATGCCGTCGGAGGTGGGCATCGTCGCCCGGGATTCCTGCACGTTGCCTCTTTTCGATACGGAACGGTTCGGTATCGTAATTGGAGGATCGGTCAAGTCGCAACGTGCCGGTGCCGATGACCAGGCGATGGAATCGACGCTTCGCGCAACCGGCGACACGGCCATGCTCAGCACCGCAACGGCGGTGCTGCTGGTCGAGGACGACGAGCGCATCAGCGAGCCGCTGATCCGGGTGTTGCGGTCCGAGGGCTTCGAGGTCGAACACGTCGACGCCGGGATGCGTGCGATCGACTGCGTTGCCGACGGACGGCCCGACCTCGTCCTGCTCGATCTGACACTCCCCGACATCGACGGACTCGACGTCTGCCGCAAGATCCGCTCGAGCCACCCAGACCTCCCGATCATCATGCTGACCGCACGGGCCGAGGAGATGGACGTGATCGTCGGGCTCAACGCCGGCGCCGACGACTACGTGGCGAAGCCGTTCCGCCTCGCCGAGCTCGTCGCACGAATCCGAGCACGCCTCCGAATCGTCGAACACACGACCGCATCGCCACCGACCGGCCGACTCAGCGGTGCAGGGATCGAACTCGACACCGATGCGCGTCGCTGCTTCGTGACCGACAGCAGCGACCTGCGCGCCGAGGTGGAGCTGACCACCAAGGAGTTCGATCTGCTCGAACTGCTGATGCGTCAGCCGGGGGTGACGCTGAAGCGCGAACAGATCATGAGCGAGGTGTGGGACGAGAACTGGTGGGGATCGACGCGCACGCTCGACACCCACACGTCGACGCTGCGCCGCAAGATCCTCGATGACACCGATCCTCCGTCGAAGATCGTGACAGTGCGCGGCGTCGGGTTCCGTTTCGACCCGACTCCCGACTCGGTCAGCGCGCCGTCCAGGAGCTGACCGCCGTGCGTCGCCGACTCGTCCTGTCGACGATCGCCGTGGTGGTCGTGGTCATCCTCGTTCTGACGATCCCCGTGCTGCTGATCGTGCGCGACGCGGAAGGTGGCGAACTGCCCGGCAGCGTGGTCTCGAGGCTCACCGTCATCGCGCTCACGGCGATCGCGGCCGCGGCACTGCTGGCGGGGGTCCAGGCGCGCCAGTTGGCGCGGCCACTCGAACGGCTCGCCCGGAGCGCGTCCCGTGTGGGAGACGGCGACTTCAGCGCTGCGGGGCTCCAACCGTCGGGAATCGAGGAGATCGACGCGATCGCGCGTTCGCTTCGGCTGAGCGCCAATCGGGTGGATCGGATGCTCGAGTCGGAGCGCGGTTTCACGGCGGACGCAACGCACCAGTTGCGCACGGGGCTGACCGGCATCGCGATGCGCCTCGAGCTCTTGGAGCGGTCGAGCGACGTGGAGGTCGCCACCGAAGCGACCGCGGCGCTGGTCCAGACCCACGAGCTGAACACGACCCTCGACGAACTCCTGACCGTGGCACGTACGGGAAGCACGAAGGAACGGACCGAACTCGATCTCACGACACTGGTGGATCACCAGGTCGCCGACTGGCAGCAACGCTTCGCGGAGAAGCGGCGACAAGTGGTGGTGACCACGGGCGTCACGCAGCACGTGATGGCCACCCCTGGCCTGGTCGGGCAGGTCCTCAACGTGTTGTTGGAGAACTCGCTGCGCCACGGTCGGGGAACGGTCGCCATCCTCGTCCAGGACACCAGCGTCACCATCGAAGACGACGGTGCCGGCATCGCCGACGACCGGGCGGCAACCCTCTTCGATCGCCAGAGCGACCACCGTGCCGCCCATGGCCGCGGACTTCCGCTCGCTCGCCGCCTGGCGGAGTCCGACGGCGGTCGGCTCGAACTCGTCCAGCAGCAGCCGCCCGTCTTCCGCCTCACCCTCGTCCCCGTCGGCATCGGAGCAGCGGTCTGACCCCTGCTCCGGTCAGGCGGCGGAGACGATCAGGCCGTCGTCGGGGCCACCTGCGCGGACGGCGATCGTGCCGCCTTCGCCGACGTCGCCACCGAGGATCAGCATCGAGGCTCGGTCGCCGATCTCGCGTTGGATCACCCGCTTGAGCGGACGAGCGCCGAACGCCGGATCGAAGCCCTCGCGGGCGAGCTGCGCCATCGCGCCGTCGTCGACATCGAGGTCGATGCGCCGGTCCGCGAGTCGCTTGCGGACCGATTCGAGCTGGATCTTCACGATGTGCTCGAGATCGGCCTCGGTCAACGCCCGGAAGCGGATGATGTCGTCGACCCGGTTGATGAACTCGGGCTTGAAGAACTCGCCCGGATCGCCCGGCAGGTTCGACGTCATGATCAGGACCACGTTGGTGAAGTCGACCGTGCGACCCTGGCCGTCGGTGAGACGACCGTCGTCGAGCAGTTGCAGCAGCGTGTTGAACACGTCGGGGTGTGCCTTCTCGATCTCGTCGAGCAGCACCACCGAGTACGGGCGACGGCGCACCGCTTCGGTGAGCTGGCCTCCCTCGTCGTAGCCGACGTAACCAGGGGGCGCGCCGATCAGGCGCGACACGGAGAACTTCTCCATGTACTCGCCCATGTCGATGCGCACCATCGCCTTCTCGTCGTCGAACAGGAACTCGGCGAGCGCCCTGGCCAGCTCGGTCTTGCCGACGCCGGTCGGTCCGAGGAACATGAACGATCCGATCGGACGATTCGGATCGGACAGCCCGGCACGGCTGCGACGGATCGCGTTGGCGACCGAGGTGACCGCTTGGTCCTGGCCGATGACGCGCTCGTGCAACAGCTCCTCGAGGTGCACGAGCTTCGAGGTCTCCGACTCCATCAACCGGTTGAGCGGGATGCCCGTGGCACGGGCGACGACCTCGGCGATGTCCTCGGCGTCGACCTCCTCCTTGAGCATCGCGCCACCCTCCTGGATCGAGGCGAGGTGCGACGTCGCCTCCTCGATACGCCGTTCCAGCTCGGGGATACGCCCGTAACGGATCTCGGCGGCCGCGGCGAGGTCGGTCTCGCGTTCGACACGGGTGCGCAGCTCCTCGAGCTCCTCCTTGAGGGAGCGGATGGCATCGATCGCCTGCTTCTCCTGCTCCCACACCTGCTTCATCTGCGCGACCTGGACGTTCAGCTCGGCCAGTTCCTCGTGGAGCGACTCGAGCCGTTCCTTCGACGCCGCGTCCGTCTCCTTCTCCAGCGCGACCTGCTCGATCTCGAGCTGCAGGATGCGCCGCTGGACGACATCGATCTCGGTCGGGAGCGAGTCGATCTCGATGCGCAGCTTCGACGCGGCCTCGTCCATCAGATCGATTGCCTTGTCGGGCAGGAACCGGCTGGTGATGTAGCGGTCGGACAGCACTGCTGCGCTGACGAGCGCCGAGTCCTGGATACGCACACCGTGGTGCACCTCGTAGCGCTCCTTGAGCCCGCGCAGGATGCCGATCGTGTCCTCGACCGAGGGCTCACCGACGTACACCTGCTGGAAGCGCCGTTCGAGCGCCGGGTCCTTCTCGACGTGCTTGCGATACTCGTCGAGCGTGGTGGCCCCGATCATGCGGAGCTCGCCACGAGCCAGCATCGGCTTGATCATGTTGCCGGCGTCCATCGCACCCTCGGCGCCGCCGGCACCCACGATCGTGTGCAGTTCGTCGACGAAGGTGATGATCTCGCCCTCGGCGTCGGTGATCTCCTTGAGCACGGCCTTGAGCCGCTCCTCGAACTCGCCTCGGTACTTCGCGCCGGCGAGCATCGAGCCGATGTCGAGCGAGATCAGCCGCTTGTTCTTGAGCCCTTCGGGCACGTCACCGTCGGCGATGCGCGACGCCAGCCCCTCGACGATGGCGGTCTTGCCGACGCCCGGTTCACCGATCAGGACGGGATTGTTCTTGCTGCGGCGCGAGAGCACCTGGATGCACCGCCGGATCTCCTCGTCGCGGCCGATGACCGGATCGATCTTGCCGCTCTCGGCGAGCGCGGTGAGATCTTGGCCGTACTTCTCGAGCGCGGCGAACTTCTCCTCGGGGTTCTGGTCGGTGACGCGGTGCGAGCCGCGCACGTCCTTCAAGGCGCCGAGCAGCTCCTCGGAGCCGATGTCGAGTCGGCTGTTCATCGCCAGCAGCAGGTGCTCGACGGAGAGGAAGTCGTCGCGAAGGTCCTTGCGGTAGTTCTCCGCGTTCTCGACGACGTTGTTGAGCTCCTTGCTCATACGCGGCTCCGCGCCGCCGTAGGCCTTGGGGAGCTTCTGGACCGCTTCGTCGGCGCGGTTGCGCACCATCAGCGGCGCCTGGCCGAGCTTGGCGAGCACTGCGGGGACGATCGTTCCGTCCTGGCGCATCATGGCACCGAGGACGTGATCGGGCGTCAGTTCCGGGTTGGACAGTTCCTTGGCCTGATCGATGGCGGCCGAGAAGGCCTCTTGGGTCTTGAGGGTCCACTTCTTGGGATCGATGGCCATGACGTCCTTCCACTGCTCTCGCGCTCAATAGGATCAACAAACTTGAGTGTAAGTATATCAAGAAGTTGGGTTATCCACAGCGCTCGCGGAGAAGTTCGGTCAATTGAGCGCCGGTGGTCACCAGATCCTTGTAGTCGCGAACGTCGTCGGGGAGAGAGTCGATCGCCGCAGCGAGCCGGCCCGCCACCTCCGGCGACGACGCCGAGCGCAGGATCGGGGTCACGTAGGTGCGGATCGTGAAGAGCACGCAGCCGGTGTCGGGGAACCGCCGGAGGGTCTCGCGCTCGACGCGCAGGAAGTGGTGGTCGGCGGCGGGCGCGTCGGGGCGAGGCGCGGCGGTGCCGTCGACCGGCGTGTACCAGTCGGCCGTGTCGAGCACGCCCCAGCCGAGGCGCCAGTAGCTGCGCTCGGGTGTCAGCCGGTCGAAGAAGGAATCGATCGGCGCTTCGAGTTGATCGTTGAGTCGATCGACCGGCGCGTGCACGCCCGCCATCGTGAGTCCGAGCTTCGAACGCAGATCCCACCGATTCGGGAAGCAGACCGATCCGCCACCGAACACGAGCCGCCCGTCGCGCTCGACGAGCAGCACGAGGTCCTCGGGTACGAGTCTGGCGGCGGCGTCGAGCGGGTGCAGCGTCGGGTCGAGGGTCGAGTCGCCGTAACGCGCGGGCCATCGCTGACGCAGGTGGGCGACCAGCACATCGGCGACCTCGCGTGATTCGGCGTCGACCTCGCCGTCGAGCACGGCGAACACCGTGTCGGGGAACTGCGCCATCAGCCGCGGCTTGGCCTCGATCGCCGCGTCGGCATCCGGGCCGAGTTCGATCCAGTCGTGCAGGTCGAGCGGCCGGACGCCGAGGCGCCACCGGAAGACCTCGGGACCCGCCGGAGCCGGGCCGTCCATGAACGGGAGGTACGGAATCGGGTCGACCGTCGTCCCCACGGATTCCATCCCTCGAACGCTAACCCCACACCACCCCGCCAGCGATGAGCCAAACGGCCCAATGCGGTCGCTTCGCTCATCGCTGCGACCTCGATCCCGCCAGCGATGAGCCAAACGGCCCGATGCGGTCGCTTCGCTCATCGCTCGGGTGTGCTCGAGGTGCGCCGGCAGATCCCAACGGGCATGCTGGTGGTGTGAAGATGCCGCTCTCGATCCTGGACCTGGCGATCATCGGTACGGGGCAGACCGCCGCCGATGCCTTCGCGAACAGCGTGGCCCTCGCGCAGCGAGCCGAGGCGCGCGGCTACGAGCGGGTCTGGTATGCCGAGCACCACAACATGGCGTCGATCGCGTCGTCGGCCACCAGCGTGTTGATCGCCCACATCGCGTCGCACACCTCGACCATTCGGCTGGGCGCAGGGGGCGTGATGCTTCCGAACCACTCGCCGCTGACCATCGCCGAGCAGTTCGGCACGCTCGCCACGCTGCATCCGGGTCGCATCGATCTCGGGCTCGGACGGGCACCGGGCAGCGACCAGAACACGATGCGCGCCATGCGCCGCGACGCGCACTCGTCGGACAGCTTCCCCGATGACGTGCTCGAACTGCAGGGCTACCTGAGCGGCGAGTCCCGGGTCCCCGGCGTCGTCGCCGTGCCCGGCGCCGGCACGAACGTGCCGCTGTACATCCTCGGCTCGTCACTGTTCGGCGCGCGGCTGGCAGCGATGCTCGGGCTGCCGTACGCGTTCGCCTCGCACTTCGCCCCGGCCGCGCTGATCGACGCGATCGCGTTGTATCGCCGAGAGTTCCGGCCGTCGGAGCAGCTCGCCGAGCCCTACGCGATCGCCGGCGTGAACGTGATCACCGCCGACACCGACGACGAGGCACAGCAACAGTGGACGACCGTGCGCCGCTGGCGCGTCGCCCGGTTCGTCGCACCGGGCCGCGATCTCTCCGACGACGAGGCCGACGCCATCCTCGCATCGCCCCAGGGTCAGCAGATCGCCCAGATGATGCACTACTCCGCCGTCGGGATGCCCGATCACGTGGCGGCGTACCTCGACGAGTTCGTCCGCATCGCCGGTGCCGACGAACTGATCACGGCCCACGCCTCTCCGACGATCGACCAGCGCCTCCGCTCGGTCGACCTCCTCGCCGACGCCATGGACCCCGTCACCGTCTGACCCCGACCTCATCTCCCCGTTTGCGCGCAACTCCGGGTGGGACGGGTCACCCGAATCCGCACGCAAACGCTGAGTGGGGGTTGCTCCGGGTCGAAGCGGGCGGCGGGCGAGCGCGACACTGGCACCCGGGTATCGATCCGAGGGGGAGAGCGCATGACCAGTACCGACGTCGACGTCGTGATCGTGGGGGCCGGGTTCGCCGGAATGTACGAACTGGTCCGCATGCGGCGCGCCGGGTTCAGCTCCGTGGTGCTCGAGACCGCCGACGACGTCGGTGGCACGTGGTACTGGAATCGGTATCCGGGCGCCCGGTGCGACATCTTGTCGGTCGACTACTCCTACAGCTGGGATCCCGAGCTCCAGGACGAGTGGACCTGGTCGGAGCGCTACGCCGCCCAGCCCGAGATCCTGCGCTACGCCCAGTTCGTCGCGGACAAGCACGACCTGCGCCGTGACATGCGATTCAACACTCGCGTGACGTCCGCCGAGTGGAACGACGAGACCCACCGCTGGTCGATCCACACCGACAACGGCGACGACCTCACATGCCGGCACTACATCATGGCCACCGGCTGTCTCTCAATGCCGAAGGTCCCCGACATCGAGGGCACCGAGCGGTTCACCGGCGAGGTCTACTTCACGAGCACGTGGCCCCATGACGGCGTCGACTTCACCGGCAAGCGCGTCGCCGTGATCGGCACCGGATCATCGGCGGTGCAGTCGATCCCTCTGATCGCGGCGGAAGCCGAGCATCTCACCGTGTTCCAGCGGACGCCCAACTTCTCGATCCCGGCGCGCAACGGCCCCATCTCCGAGGAGCGCCTCGCCCCGTTCCTCGACGACCCGGACGCCTACCGCGACGAAGCCCGACGCTCGGCTGCCGGCGTGCCCCGTGAGACACCGATGGAAGGTGCGCTGATGGTCTCCGACGAGGAGCGCACCACTCGCTACGAGGCGATGTGGGAGGCCGGCGAGCTCCTGGGGATCACGGGGACGTTCAACGACACGCTGGCCAACGCCGAATCCAACGACACGCTGCGCGACTTCATCCACGGCAAGATCCGCTCGATCGTGAACGACCCCGAGGTGGCCGAGGCCCTGTGCCCGACCAACCACTACGTCGGAACGAAGCGGGCCTGTCTCGACACCAACTACTACGAGACCTACAACCTTCCCCACGTTCGCCTGGTCGACCTCCGCAAGGACCCGATCTCGACGATCACCGAGGCCGGCATCGACACGACCGGCGAGTCGTTCGAGTTCGACGCGATCGTGTTCGCCACCGGCTTCGACGCGATGACCGGGGCGATCGTCGGTGTCGACATCACCGGTCGCAACGGTCTGACGTTGAAGGAGAAGTGGGCCGAAGGTCCGGTCACCTACCTCGGCCTGATGGCGTCCGGATTCCCCAACCTGTTCATGATCACCGGGCCCGGCAGCCCGTCGGTGCTGTCGAACATGATGGTGTCGATCGAGCAGCACGTCGACTGGATCGCCGACACCCTCGAACACCTCCGCGAGCACGACCTGGACACGATCGAGCCGACCGAACTCGCCGAGACCAAGTGGGTCGAGCACAGCAACAAGTTCGCCGACCTCACGCTGATGCCGACGGCGAACTCGTGGTACATGGGCGTCAACGTGCCCGGCAAGCCGCAGGTGTTCCTCCCCTACCCGGGCGGCGTCGGCCGGTACCGGGCGACGTGCGACGAGGTGATCGAGCGCGGCTATCTCGGCTTCGCACTCGACGGGCCCGCCGGCCGGATCGTCAACGACGGGATCATCCGCGAGCTCGAGCCCGACGTCCAGGTGATGCTCGAGACGATGGCCGAGATGGAGCTCCCGCCACTCGAATCGATGGGCGTCGAGGGCGCACGCGCGTTCATGGAGGCGTCCGGAGCGATGATGCCGCCGGGGCCCGACGTCGGTGAGATCGTCGACGGCACACTCCCCGGCGCCGACAGCACACCGCTGGAGTACCGCGTGTATCGGCCGGCCACCGACGGACCGCACCCGATCACGGTGTACTACCACGGCGGCGGCTGGGTGCTCGGCAGCGCCACGTCCGACGATCCGCTGTGTCGCTACCTGTGCGTCAATTCGAACTCGATCATCGTGTCGGTCAACTACCGCCACGCCCCCGAGGCCCGCTTCCCCGCCGCAGCAGACGATGGCCTCGCCGCGGCGACCTGGATCGCGGAGCACGCACAGGAACTGGGTGGCATTCCCGGCCAACTCGCGGTCGCCGGTTGGAGCGCCGGAGCGAACGTCGCTGCGGTCACCGCCCAGCAGGCGAAGCTCGCTGGCGGCCCGGCGATCTCGGGCCAGGTGCTCCTCAACCCGGTCACCGACGGCACGACCGAGCGGCCATCACACACCGAGAACGCGGACGGCTACGCACTGACGATGGCGGTCATGAACTGGTTCTGGGACGAGTACTGCGATGCCGACGACCGCACCGATCCGAAGGCCTCGCCCCTGCGTGCCGACGACCTGTCGGGTCTCCCGCCCGCGCTCGTGATCACGTGCCAGTTCGACCCGCTGCGCGACGAGGGCGACGCCTACGCCAGCGCTCTGGCCGACGCCGGTGTCCCGGTCGAGCACCTGCAGTGTCCCGGCCAGACCCACACGTCGATCCCCGCCGTCGACGCCATGGTCACCTCCGAGTACGCCCGCGAGGCGATGGCCGGCGCGCTGAGGTCGTTCCTCGGCGCCGCCGTGACGTCCGGGATCTGACCCACGACGTCACAGGGCCACGTCACAGGGCCGCGTCACGGGCAACTCGGTGACAGCCCGTCGGTAGCGTCGGGGAGATGGCCTCGCTCACACGTCACCGGCCTGCGCACGTTGCGCAGGGGACGTGGCGAAGCGGCGCGCTGCACGTGTGGGGCTGGAACGGCCTCGACACGGCGCCGATGGCGTGGCTCTACGGCGGGTTCCGTCGTCTCGACGCCGACGGGTTCCGCACCGGTTGGCACGACACCCCGGTCTCCTACGGCGCGATCGGACGGATCAGCCTCGACATCGACGGCCGACCGTCGCTCCACGCCTCGTCGGTGCAGCTCGATGCGATGGGCACCGCGGTCTGGCTGTCGGAACTGCCCGCTTCGGAGTTCCTCTCGGACTCGCTCGCATGGTTCGCTCGGGTCGCCGAACTGGCCCGTCGTACCGTGTCGGCCGGACGCATCACTCCGGTGATCACGAACGAAGGCCCATTCACCGTCGCCCGATGGAAACCGGTCACCACCGAGAACATCGACGCGACGATCGCGGCGCTTGGCGCGTCGATGCCACCGATCTGCACCGCCGGCTCGGGCGTCGACGCTGCCACGATCTACTCCCAGCTCGTCGACGGCATCGCCCGGGCGTTCCTCTTCCAATACGGCTGGAAGGCTGACCTCGGTCGCCAGCGCAAGCCCGAGGCGCAGGCGCTGCGGGCCACGTTCGGCGCCCTCGCCAAACCCGACCACGTGGTCCGTGGCGGCACCGACGAGTTCGACGACGCGCTCCACCATCTGCGCGACGAACTCGAGCGCCACCAACGCCGCCTCGCCGGCGAACCGGTGGTCATCCCTCGCATCCGCCTGTTGATCTCGGACGATCCAGGCGACCCCTGGATCGTCCGCCTCGAACTGGTCGACGATCGCGACAGCGCCCGCTGGTGCACCACCAACGACGTGTGGGACGCCAACGACAACGCCACCGAGGTCGCCAAGGGCCCTCAACACCTCGACCGGTTGAAGGAATTGATCGGCGCCACCGTCGAGCAGATCAAAACGATTCCCGGCCTGGCCGATCTCGCACTCGAACACGAACCGACACAGGTCGAACTCGAGCTCGACGTCGCCGAGGACTTCCTCGACATCGCCCCCGTCGAGCTGCAACGCATGGGGGTCGAGCTGATCGGCCCGGAACGACTGATCCGCTCCCGCGTCAGCATCAACGGCGAAGCAACACCGTCGCCGGCCGACGACCGCAAGAAGCAGTTCGGCGCCGAGGCGCTCGTCGAATGGAAGATGGTGATCGGCGACGAGGAGATCTCCGAGGCCGAAATCGCCCGCGCGGAGGAAGTGGGCGCGACGCTGCTGCACACCGGCCACCGCTGGGTGCGCATCGACGCCGACGACCTCCGCCGCAAGCGCGCCAAGCTCACCGACCTCCGGACCACCAAGGCGGTGGTCACCCCCATCGAGCTGCTGCGTCTCGCGAACGACGAGAGCCTCGGCGGCGACCCCGACGACGCGGACCGCGACGCCGGTGACGGCCCGCCACCGCTGGTCACGCTGGGGGACGGGTTCGACGAGTCGACGTCGACCAACGCCGACTGGGTGCGCAACCTGCTCGCCGGGCTCCCGGACGAGCGCCTCGACGAGACCCACGAGTCGACCGAGTTCGCCGGCGAGCTGCGCCACTACCAGCGGCGGGCCCTGTCGTGGCTGCAGTTCCTCGCCAAGCTGGGCCTCGGGGGCTGCCTCGCCGACGACATGGGCCTCGGCAAGACGGCGACCACCCTCGCCCACCTCCTCGAACGACCAGGCCCGCACCTGGTGGTGTGCCCGCTGAGCGTCGTGCGCAACTGGAGTCAGGAGGCCGCCCGGTTCACACCGAAGCTCGACGTGACCATCCACCACGGCGCCAATCGCAAGCAGGCCGACGACGACACCACATTGTTCGTCACCGACCGCGAACGTCAGCTCGTGATCACGACCTACGGACTGCTCCCACGCGACCTGGAACACCTCGGCGACGTCGAGTGGTCGACCGTGGTGCTCGACGAGGCACAGATGGTGAAGAACCCCAACACCAAAGCCGCACGGGCGGTACGCCAGTTGCACGCCGGACAGAAGCTCGCCCTCACCGGCACGCCGGTCGAGAACCGTCTCAGCGAGCTGTGGTCGATCCTCGACGCCGTCAACCCTGGCCTGCTCGGCAGCCTGCAGAAGTTCCGCGAGCGCTTCGGCACGCCGATCGAACGGCATGGCGACGACGCCGCCGCCGCCCGGCTTCGCCACATCACGCAACCGTTCATCCTGCGGCGGACCAAGGCCGACAAACGCCTGCTGCCGGACCTGCCCGACAAGATCGAACAGATCGCCTACGCCAAGCTCACCCGCGAGCAGGCGACGCTCTATCAGCAGGTGGTCGACCAGCTCCTGGCCGACGCCGAGCAGGCCAAGGGCATGCGCCGCCGCGGCCTCGTCCTCGCCGCGCTGATGCGCCTCAAGCAGATCTGCAACCACCCGGCCCACGCGCTCGGCGACGGGTCGCGCCTCGCCGGCCGGTCGGGCAAACTCACCCGCTTCGACGAACTCGTCACCGAACTGCTCGATGCCGACGAACGAGCCCTGGTGTTCACCCAGTTCCGCGAGATGGGGGAACTGCTGCGCACCCATGTCAGCGAACAGTTCCATTTCGATGCCCCGTTCCTCCACGGCGGTGTGTCGAGGACCGGCCGCGATCGGATGGTCGACGCGTTCCAGGACGGTTCCGGCCCGCCCCTGCTGCTGGTGTCGTTGAAGGCGGGCGGCACCGGTCTCAACCTCACCGCCGCCAGCCAGGTCATCCACTACGACCGCTGGTGGAACCCGGCGGTCGAGGACCAGGCCACCGACAGAGCGTGGCGCATCGGCCAGCACCGCACCGTCAACGTCCACAAGTTGGTGTGCGAGGGCACCGTCGAGGAACGAATCGGCGTGATCATCGACGACAAGCGCAAGCTCGCCGAGTCGGTCGTCGGCGCCGGCGAGGCCTGGCTGTCGGAGTTGTCGACCGACGAGTTGCGCGACCTGGTGGTGCTGGAGATGGACTCGTGAGCTGCCGTCGCGATCGGGTGGTCTCATGACTCGACCGCGCAAGCCGTTCGGCGCCAACCATCCGGGGCGGCTCCCTGCGACGATGATGAAGGTGCTGGCCGCCGAGATGAGCGACCCGTCACGCCTGCGGCGCGGGAAGCAGTACGCCAAGGACGGTTCGGTGCTCGACATCGTGATCGATCCGGGCACCGTCACGTGCGAGATCCAGGGCTCGCGCTCCACGCCGTACATCGCAGTGGTCGCGGTGAGTCCCGGCGACGGGATGCCGCTGCGCCGCGACGTGAAGTTCACGTGCACCTGTCCCGACAACGACAACTGGGACGACTACGCGTGCAAGCACGTCGTGGCCACGATGTTCGCCCTCAGCGACGAGTTCCTCCTCGAACCCGAACTGCTCGACCTGTGGCGCAACCGGGCGTCCGACCATGACGTCGAGCTCGATGACGAGCTCGACGACGACACAGAGTCCGATCGCGAGTCCGATCGCGAGTCCGACCGCGAGTCCGATCGCGAGTCCGACCGCGAGGACCGGTTCGAACGCAGCGCCGACCCGGGCGACGCAGCGCCCTCTCGTCGGGTCGGGTCCGCGAGAACCGGGAGGCATCTGCGGTTGGTTCGACCAGACGAGGGCGCAACGCAACGGCGTGAGCCGCCTCGTCCTCCGACGGATCCGCTGGCCGACCTCCTGGGTCTTCCAGCTGGCACCGAGCTGCCCGAGGTGCCCGAGATCGAGCGCATCGAGCCGACACTCCCGAGGTCACGCGAACTGGCCTCCGTGCTCCGCGATGCCGTGGCCAACCTGCGCATCGAGTGGGACTGATCCCCACACCTTCGTCGGGTGCCCTCCACGCAGCGTGAGCACGCCCCTACACTCGGCGCATGGTGTCCACTGCCGCTCAGGTCGCCGACGCACTGCTCAACAACGTCGATCGAGTCGTTCGTGGCAAGCGCGACGAGATCCGACTGGCACTGTGCTGCCTGCTCACCGAAGGACACCTGCTGCTCGACGACGTCCCCGGCACCGGCAAGACCAGCCTCGCCAAGGCGATCGCCAACTCGATCGCAGGAACGTGGACCCGCGTCCAGTTCACCCCCGATCTCTTGCCGACCGACATCACCGGCGTGATGGTGTTCGACCAACGCACGAGCACCTTTGCGTTTCGCGAGGGACCTGTGTTCACCAACGTTCTGATCGGCGACGAAATCAACCGCGGCAGCCCCAAGACCCAGTCGGCCCTGCTCGAAGTGATGGAGGAGCGCCAGGTGACCGCCGACGGCGTGAGTCGGTTGGTCCCCCGTCCGTTCTTCGTGATCGCCACCCAGAACCCACGCGACTTCCAGGGCACGTTCCCCCTGCCCGACGTCCAGCTGGACCGGTTTGCGATGCGGCTCACACTCGGGTATGCCGACCCGGACACCGAGGTGTCGATCCTGGAAGGATTCCATCGCCACCGCGCCGAGGACGATCTCGAACCGGTCACCGACCCCGCAGAACTCGATCGAGCGATCAGCGAGATCGACGGTGTCAGCACGGTCACCTCGATTCACGACTACATCGTGAAGATCGCGAACGCGAGTCGCGTCCATCCCGACCTGCGCCTCGGCGCCTCCACGCGAGGCACGCTCACGATGCTGCGCGTCGCACGGGCGTTCGCCGCCACCGACGGCCGCGACTTCGTGATCCCCGACGACGTCAAGTCGGTCGCTGCCCCGGTGTTCGCACATCGCATGGCGCTGACCGCCGAGGCCGAGCTACGCGGTGCGACCGTCGAGACCGTCCTGGCCGACATCATCGACGACATCCCGGTACCCCGCAAACGAGAGAGCTGAACGTGCTCACCAAGTCGGGCCTCGGCGCGGTCGTGACCGCTCTGGTGCTCGGTGTCGTCGGCTGGTTGTGGAACTACGAGGAGATCATCATCGCGGCGTTCGCGATCGGCGCCGTGTTCCTGATCGCCGTCTGGGTGTCCCAGCGCCCGTTGCGCGCCACGGTGAGCTCGCCGGCTGCGAGCGGTACGAGTCCCTCGCAGCGACCCCATCGTGATCGACTACCGAGTGCGCAACTCGACCCGGTTCCGATCCGGGCATGCGACGATCATCGACCGGTGCGACGAGGCGGAGGCTCGCATCGATGTCCCGCCCGTCGCTTCGAACTCCGAGCGCACCGTCACCGGGTCGATTCCGACTCGCCGACGCGGCGTGTTCGACGTCGGCCCCTTCGAGATCGAACGAATCGATCCGTTCTGGCTGACCGTCGGCCGACGGCGCGACAGCACCACCGCCTCGGTGATCGTCCACCCCAAGATCTACGACCTGGTCGGGCCTCATGGCGCCGTTCGCGTCGTCGAGAACGAGTCGGTGCTGCGACGAGCGACGGCGGACCCGATGTCGGGATTCGTGTCGATGCGCGAGTACGTCGCCGGAGACGATCCGCGAATGATCCACTGGCCGACGACGGCGCGAACCGGCACGCTGATGGTGCGCGAGCACGTCGAGGTGCGACGTCCGGAGTTCACCGTGGTTCTCGACACGGCACCGTCGGCAGGGACTCCTGACGACTTCGAGGAAGCTGTCGACGTAGCCGCAACTCTCGCCGTACACGCCCTGCGCACCGGCCTCGACGTGGTGGTTCGCACGACCGACGAGCATCATGCCGGTCGCCCCACCCCGCTGGTGACGGACGCGCCGGTGCTGGACCTGCTCACGCCGGTGCAGCAGTCCGGCGAGCGGCAGCTTGTTGCCGGTCGCCGCGTTGTTCACCGGCGGGTTCGATCAGACGTCGATCGTGTTCGTCACCGGCCCGACGGGACCATCGAGTCGCTTCGCGACATCGGAGCGGATGTCGATCGTACGTATCGGCGACGGCGCCGTGGGCGGGCCGGGCATCGTCCTGGCAGCGAACGATGCTCTCGAGTTCGTCCGACGCTGGCGGTCGTGGGGATGACGGCGGTGACGACCGCGACGACGAGCGGTCCGGCGACAGCGGAGACCGCCGCGGTCGCCGAGCCCGCTGCCGACACGAACGACCGCTGGCTCGTCCGGATACGGATCATGACGATCGCGGTCGGATTCACGATCGTCGGCGCAGCGGCGGGCGACATCTTCGACCAGAGCGAGTGGACGCTCGTGATCGCCCCGTTGCCGGCGGCGGCGGTGGCGGTGGCGCTCGTGGCACGGCCCGCGTTGGCGCGGGCCGTGGGAGCCGCAGCGGCGGTGCTCCTCGCGGTCGGGCTCACCGTTGCGGTCGCCGGCGGGTCTGCCGGCGACATCGTTCGCTCCTTCACCTCGGGGATCCAGGGCCTGTTGTCGACCGACTGGCCCAGCCCGGAGCAGCCCGACCTCCTCGGCGCGGTCGCTGCCGCCCTCGCCACCGCCTGTGCCATCAGCGCCGAGATCGCTACCCGACGACGATTCCATCTGCTCGGGTTGCTTCCGTTGCTGATGGTGTACCTCGGAGTCGTCGCTCTCAGTGCACCGCTGGGCGTCACCTGGTCCTGGCTGATCGGCCTCGCCGCCGTCTCACTGGTCTTCGCGCTGCTCCGCAACGACGGCACGCTGGCCGAGCGACTCGTCCTGCTGCGCGGCGAGCGCCGGTTGGTGCCGCTGGTCGTCGGCGCAGCCGTACTGGTCGCCCTGGCGGCGGTGCCGGTCTCGCTCGGCGAACGGGCCGACCCGCGACGCAACGACCCGGCCGAACAGACTGCGCCGCTGCTCGATCCGATCGAGGCCACACTGGCGCTCCGTGCGCTGGACCCACCGGCAGTTCTCCACGTCGCAACGCCGACGGACGGCGGCGCGCTCCCCATCCGGTGGCGCACCGCAGCGTTGGCGACCTATGACGGTCGGCGCTGGTCGCCGAGCCTCACCCTGCGACCGATCGGCTCGACGCTGGGCGCGGCTGCCGACTCGACGATCAGCGCCGACGTCAGCTTCCTCGACGACAATCTGACCCTGGTACCGCTCCCCGGTCCTCCGGTCGAGGTCGGCGCCGCGGTCGAGACCGACGCCGAACGCACCGTGGTCAGGCTCGCGGAACGACCCGCGCCCGGTGCCGTCATCGGCGTGGTCGCCAACGCTCCTGCCACCGCGACCGATGCGGTCGCGGTCGGGGTCGCAACCCGGGTTGTGGACGAGACCACGTCCGGCCTGACGCAGCTCGCCGAAGGCCTGGCCGGCGATGGCGACGCCCTCGAACGGCTCAGCCGACTCGCGGCGGCGATGCGCGAGGACTTCGTGCTCGACAGCAACGTCCAGGGTGGGGGCCTCGAGCAAGCATTGATCGACCGGTTCCTCCGCGACACCCAGCGAGGGACGAGCGAACAGTTCGCCACCTCGTTCGTCTTGCTCGCACGCTCGCTCGGGATCGAAGCTCGGGTGGCCACGGGCTTCGTCGCAGCCGGCGAGTCGGCGATCGGTGCCGCCGGCGAGTCGCTGGAGCTGACATCGGCCGACGCTCAGGTCTGGCCCGAGGTACAGCTCGCCGACGGCAGTTGGATCACCTACGACCCGGTTCCGGAACAGGAAACGACCGACGGCGCTCCGCCACCTCCTGAGCCACAGGTGCAGACGCCCGCCGCTCCTCAGCCGCCGATCGCTCCACCGCCCGAGTCGGACAGCGAGTCGACCACCGATGACGAGGCCGTCGACCTCACCGCGGACAGCGCCCTGTCGACGGCGCTCACCTGGGTGGTTCGCGGCTCGCTCGCCTTGTCCATCGTCGTGTTGCCGCTGCTGATCGTCGCCGGCCTGATTCTCGGCGCGAAGTATCGACGACGGCGGCGACGGCTCAAGGCACACGACCCGGCTGAGCGGATCAGGGGAGCGTGGGCCTCGGCCACCGATGCGCTGGTCGACGCCGGCATGCGGATCGGTCGCTCCACGACCAACACCGAGATCGCTGCCGATGGCGCCCCGTATGCACCCGACGCGTCGCCGCAGCTGCGGCGCCTGGCGACGATGTCGAGTGCTGCCACCTTCGGAACGCCCCGCCATCCCGACGTGCTTGCCGAGGACGCTCTGTCGTGTCTCGTGACGGTGGAACGAGCGATGACGTCGACGCGCACACGTTGGCAACGCCTCCGGTGGCGACTCGCTGTGCGATCGTTCCGGTCCGCGACAGTTCACCCGTCGCCGAGTGACGTTCGACTGTCGACGGTCACGGCGTCGTCGTGGTCGTCGTTGCCGTGGTGGCCGTGGTCGTCGTGGTGGTCGTCGTGGTGGTCGTGGTGGTGGTCGTCGGGGCGGACGCCGTGATCGTCAGCGTCGCCGGCGGCGATGTTGCCTCGCCGTCGGTGACGGCGTAGGTCACGACGAACGTCCCGGGGAAGGTCGCCAGGATCGAGAGACGAAGCCTGCTGCGACTGGTGACCACGCCACTCGGATCGGAGAACGTCGAGTCGACGATGCTCGGCAGCGGGCCGTCGGGGTCACTCGCCTGGAGATCGACCGACGGACGACGTCCCGACGGTCACGGAGATCGTCTTGGTTCATGGCAATCGGCGGTTGGTTCGCCGGCGGTCCGTTGACGGTCACCGTCGCGGCCGCCGAGTCGCCACCCTCGGTGTCTCGAACGCGGTAGCGTGAACGTCGCAACTCCTCGACCGTCACCGGGATCGACACGGACACGTCGGTTGTCGGACTGCAACGTGACGGTGCCGGTCCCACCTCCCGAGAACGTGCAACGTCGACGCCAGCAACTCGCTGATCACGAGGTCGCCGGAGGAGTCGGTGTCGGTGTCGTTGGCCACCAGATCGACGACTCTCGGTTCGCCGTCGGTCACGTCGATCGTGTCGCCGTTGGCCACCGGAATCCGGTTCTGAACCGTGACCGTGACGGGAACGACCGTCGACAGACCGCCGGGATCGATGACGGTCACGGTGAAGCTCGACACGCCCAGCACCGTGCTGAGGGTCGGACCGATCACGAGTCGATTGGCCTCACGTGTCACCCACGTGGGTGCCCCGGTCATCGAGGTGATCGTCAGGGCTTCCGCATCGGTCGCCAGATCGGTCACCGGCACCACGACCGGCTCGGCCCGGAACACCTTGATCGACTTCGGCGCACCGACCGGTTCCTGGTTGACATCGATGGTCACCCGACCACTCGCTCGCAAGCGACACGAGTTGACGACGGAATAGGTGATCGCCACGTTGCCGTTCTCGCCGTCCGGCGGCGTGTACACGCCGTTGACGTAGCCCGGGCGGTCCGACCACGTCGACGATCGTGCCGTTGAACCCGAATGCGCCGAGATCGACGGCGATCGGCTGTCGATACCCGGTCCTCAAGAAGCCGTCGTTGGCCACCGGCGCCGACTCGGCGCACGGTCGGACGATGATCTGCAGCGATGCGGTGTCGGTGAACTCGCCGTCGGTGACCTGGTAGGTGATCACTGCGGTACCGGATGCCCCGGGCGTCGCCGTGAAACCGATCGTCTGATTCGCGTTCAACGACGTCGAGCCGAGCGAAGCGTCGGCGTTCGACACGATCGACAACGACAGCGGGTCGCCGTCGGGATCGCTGTCGTTGAGCAACACCGGCACCGTCACGGTAGCCGCCGTTGACGACCTCGGCGCCGTCGTCACGTGCGTCCGGCGCACGATTGAGCGGCTTCTGCACGGTCAGCACGATGTTCGACGTGGCAGTGAGACCCTCGGCGTCACGGATCGTGTAGGTCGCGAGCACCTGACCGACGAAGTCCGCCGGCGCCGCAGATCGTGACGACGGATCCAGCGACCGACACGCTGGCGTCGCCGGAGACCCGGGTCGCCGACACGACCGACAGCCCACCGGGTGTCTCGTCGGGGTCGGTGTCGTTGGCGAGCACGTTGAACTGCTGAGGTGTGGCCGGCCCGAAGATCGTGAGGGAGTCGGGGACTGCGATGGGCGCCTGGTTCGCACGCTCGGTGATCGTGACGCGGAGCCGACCGAGCGAGACGGCACCCTCGGCGTCGGCCACCTGGTAGTTGATCGTTGCGTTGCCGGTCTGGTTGCCGGCGACGAACGTGATGACCCGTCCGCTGCGCGTCGCGGTGCCGAGCACCGGCGCGGTCGACGACACCAACTGAAGCTCGGCATTCGTGCCGTCGGGATCACGGTCGTTTGCGAGCACGTCGATCGACTCGGTCGCGCCGACCTCCACCGTCAACGAGTCGAGGTTGGCCTCGGGGGGCCGATTGGTGATCTCCGGTTCCCGGACCGACACGATGATCGACGCCGAGGCGGTGAGTCCCCGGGCGTTCGTGACCTCGTAGGTGCATCGGAACGCTCCCGACCGCCCCGATGGCGGGTCGTAGCGGACCTGGCCGTCGGCGGTGACGGTTGCGTTGCCGCCCGAGGGACAACCGGGTCGGCCGACGAGCGTGGGGCGACCACCCGACGGGTCGCCGTCGTTGCGCAACACGTCGACCGTCACCGGCACGTCGACGTACGTGAACGTCGAGTCGTCACGAGCGAACGGAGGCTCGGCCAACGGCTTCGGGGAGCACGGTGATGGTGACCTCGCCGACGACCTCGTGGCCGTTGCCGTCGCTGACGGTGTACGTGAATCGGGCCGTTGCCTGGCCTTCCTCGTCGACGAGCGGAGCCGGCGTGAACTGGAGCTTCTCGCGACTGAACACGATCGCCTGACCGCTCTCGTCATCGGGCTGCGTGACCGACACCACGGTGAGCGGGTCACCGTCGGGATCGACATCGTTCGCGGTGACGTCGACGACGGCCGTCGAACCGACGACGACCCGCTCGGTGTCGGCGGTCACCACCGGTGGACGGTTGGGTTCGATGTCGTCGATCACACCGACGAGGACCGAGCCCCGAACGAGGTGGCCGTGGCCGTCATCGACGACGTAGGTGAATGGGACGAGCGCATGCGGCGCCGGCGCGGGCGGTGACCGCGAGTTCTTCTCCCTCGACGACGACGTCCAGCCCGACCGGCAGCGGCTCGATCACCGAGATCGTCAACCGGTCGCCGTCGGGGTCGGAGTCGTTGACGAGCACCGGGACCTGGGTGACCACGTCGCGGCGCAGACGGACCGCGTCGGGTCGGACCACCGGCGGACGGTTCGGATCGCCGGCGCGGGCGACCTCGACACGCACCTCGACGTCCTCTCCAACGGCTTCGAGCGCGTCGACGGGTCGGTACGTGAAGATCGCCGTGCCCTCGAATCCCTCGGTCGGGGCGAACCGCAGCGCCGGCAGGCCCGGAGGGACCGATCGTCTCGGTGACCTCGCCCAACGTTGCCTGGCCGACACTCTGCGGCGGCGAGAACCCGCCGAGCCGCAACGCGTCGCGCTCGGGATCGACGTCGTTCAGCAGCACGTCCACGATGACCGGGAACTCCCGGACCGGTCTCGGCACTGTCGGCGACACCGACCGGTGGCTTGTTGGTGGATCCCGGGGCGAGCAGCTCGATGATGACCGACGCGGACGCCGGCGTGCCGTCGCCATCGACGATCGTGTAGTCGAAGCTGTCGACTCCGACGTAGCCCGGCTCGGGGGTGTACACGACGGTCGTCGCCGTACCGATGTCGACCGATCCGTGACCCGGCACGCCGACCGACGAGACGGCGATCGCCTCGCCATCGGGGTCGTAGTCGTTGACGGTCACCTGGACCGGGACGGAAGCACCCGACCGGGCGGTCACCGGATCGTCGTACGCGACCGGCGGGTCGTCGATTCCGTTGTCGTCGGGCTCTCGCACGTCAGGTTCGCTGAGCGGCGCTGTCGTCGGCACCGGCGGCTCCTTGACCAGGTTCACCGGAGTCGACGACGTCGCCGTCCTCGCCGAGCACCAGAATGCCCTGCGCGTTCTTGTCGATCGCCTGGATACCCCAAGGATTCACGCCCCATACGAAGTCGCCCGTGACATCGTCGACCCAGACGAGGTCGACGGTGGCCGAGACCGCCAGGTCCGCGTCGGCCGACACGGATGCGGTTTCCTCGAGGATCTCGCCGATACGCCAGTCGAACCGTACGATCGAACTCGGTCCACGCCGAACGACTGCGGCAGCCTCACCGGCGACTGCGAGGAGGTCGCCACCGTCGAGGTCGAGCCCGACCACGCTGCTCGTCTCGTCGATGCCGTCGACCGACACACACCACAGGTCGTCGTTCGCTCCGATCCAACCGCAGGCGCTCGGCGGGCCGGGCACCTGAGCGAGGATCTCGCTGGGGTCGGCATCGGTGTCGAGTTGCTGCCACCCTCCGTCGCCGAAGCGGGCTCGAAGATTCGACACGTCGACGACCAACGGCACGTTGCCGACCAGCGTGAGCAGCGCACGGTCGTCGAGACCGAGTCGATCGAGTTGCGTGGCCGACGACGTCGTGCGTACGAGATCACCGTCGACCAACGACCAGATCGCGCCATCGGGGGCGACCTGCGTGGCCGTCCCACCTTCGACGGTGAACGAGATCGGTTCGCCCTCGGCCGGGAACCACATTGGCTTCGTCATCGTCGGGATTGACCACGACGAGACCTGCCTGACCGACCCCCGACAGCGCCCGACCGGCACCGAGTGCGGACAACCCGAACGGCGTACCGAGGCGAAGTTCGACCGAGTCGATCGCTCGTGCCTCGGCGGTCGTGTCGTTGAGCACGAACGCGCCGGGTCGCCCCTCGGCGACCGACAGCTGTTCCCCCTCGGTGCCGGCATCGAGGCTGGCCAGCGCCCGACCGCCGTAACCGTCGACGAGGACGCACGCGACCGGTCGGCTGATGCACGAACCAGGCGGTCGCCCGGGCGGAGGCCGCATCGACCGCCGGCAGTCCATCGGCGCGGACGACGACGATGACAGCGAACAGCGTCACGAGCGTCGCTGCGATCGCAGCGACGGACTGGCGCCAGGTCACGGTCGACAGCGTCATGGCATTCTCACTGGTGGAGCGAGTGGCGGAAACTCACATCTGGTCATCGGCACGGAGCGACGCGAACTCAAGAAATTGTTCAGATGTTCGACGACATCTGCACTCCAGCGGGACGAGACGTCGCCTCACCTCGGTCAGGTTCCGTAGTGTTCTTCTCGATGGACATCGTCGTGCGCACCCCTCACGGTGACGCCGACGTCTCGATCACCTCGCGCACACAGGCGACCACGCTCGGCGAGGTGGTGTCAGCCGTGACCGGGCAGGCGGTTCCGCGACTGCTGATGATCGACGACCGACCCGTCGATGCAGCCGTCGTGACTCGACGATGCCGGACTCCTTCTCGGGTCCGTCGTCGCGACCGAGCCACCCGTTCCTCTTGCGACCTCTGAAGCCGGCGTCGAGATCGCGCAGATCGCGGGCCACGGAGCCGGACGAACGACACGACTCGGGCCCGGGCCGCTACCGGATCGGTCCGGGGCGCCGGTCGGGCGCACACGAGCTCGAGAGCGCTCCGGTGGATCGGACCGTGTTCGAGCTCGTCGTCGAGCCGAGGGAACCATCACCCGAAGTCACCGTCGTTCCCGACGCCGTCGAGGTCGCGCTCGACGGCACACTGCTGTCCGAGAGCACACCGTGGCGTCACGAGACCCTGACGATCGGGTCGAGGGCGTTCCATCTCGACACCCCCGCACGATCGCTGCCCGAGCGGACGCTGGCGGCACCCGACCGGGATGGCACCGTGACGTTCAACCGTCCGCCTCGCCGCCCGTCCGCAGCACCGCGTTGGCCGGTCGTCGACGCCGTTCGCGACGCCACGTCGGCCGCCCCCACGCTGTGGGAACGGCGACCGGACCACGACGACGCGTTCGTGATGCCGATCGGAGTGGACGTGGCGGACGCCAGCGTCGTCACCGCCGAGTTGGCCGTCAGTCGGGCGCTGGCGGTCACCGGGTCGGAGCGATTCAGGAGAGGTCTCGTGCGCACACTGATCGTCGAGGCGACCACGCTCCATGGTCCAGCCGATCTCGATCTCGTCGTTCTCACCGATCCGGATCGTCTCGAGCAGTGGGACTGGGCCAAGTGGTTACCTCACCTGCGACTCGACGGGTCACCTGCCATCTGGGCGTCTCGACACGACGTCAGCAGGTGGATCGGTCGGCTGAGACCAGGCACGACACCACCGAATCCGGCGCGTCGCAGCGTGGTGATCCTCGACGACCCCGGGTTGTGGAATCGCCGGGACGCTCCGGCGCGTCCGCTCGTGTCGAACCCGCCCGATCATGTCCGTCTGATCGTGCTCTGCGACGACGTCGACCACGTGCCGGCGATCTGCACGGCGTCGATCACGCAGGAGAGCGGAGACCTGGCGCGACTTCACTCGTTCACGCTCACCGAAACGGCCGGTGGAAACGGCGGTGACGAGCAGATCATCCGGCCGGCGCTCACCGAGTCCGCCGTGGCCGCACGCATCGCGCGTGCGTTGGCCTCACTCGAGGACGTCGAGCTCCCGGCGCCGACCGCGGAGTCCGATGATGACGACCCGCCCGAGCTCGCCGAACTGGTGGGCGCCACCGACGTCGATCAGATCCTCGCTCGATGGGCCTCGCCGGAGCCGCGGCCGACGTCCCCGATCGGACGGTGGGAAGGCGCGCTGGTCGAGGTGCCGGCCATCGATGGCGTCACCGTCGTGGTCGGGTCGTCGATGGGCGACGCGTTCGATGTCGCGGCGACATCACTGCTGGCACAGTGCGTCGAGCTCCCACCGGACCGACTGTGGATTGCACCGATGCCCCGCGACCGCACCTCGCGTTCGGCACTGCTCTGGGAGCTGCCCCATGCGACCGTCCCCCACGACGTCGACTCGCCGATCGATCCTCGTCGGGTGTTCGCGCGGCTTCGATCGGTACTGGCTGACGCAGCAGGACCCGATCGCATCGTGCTCGTCGCCGAGGCCGCCACCGGCTCGCCCACAGCCGCCGACGAGTCGTGGATCATCGCGCTCGCGGAGGGGATCGCAGCGATCGACGGCGCGCAACTCGTCGTCGTCACCGACGGTGGCGACGAGCTGGGTGTCGTGGCCGACACATCGATCCGTGTGGAGCGTCGCGAGAGCCTTCGTGAGGCGAACAGCCGCCGCGTCGGCACCGTGGAGGGTGTGGGAGGACTCCGACGCCGAGTTCGCGGCGCTGGCGTCGACCGCGTCGTCGACGCCGAGGTTGGAGCTGCGTCCCTACGTCGTCGGACGTCCCCTCACCGCGCTCGAGCGGCGGGTCGAGCGCAACCGTCTTCAGGCAGCGAGCGCGCCGGACCCCGCGATCACATCGGTGGTGACCATGCTTCGCGATGCCGCCGAGGTGTACCCGCACGGCGAGGTGACCCCCTCCCGGATCGAGCGAACGATCGTGCCTCCGCCGTTGCCGACACGGGTCGACCTCGACGAACTGTTCGAGGCAAACCCCGGCGACGCCGTACCGTTGGGGTTGGTCGACGACCCCGGTGCCGCGGGGGTACGTACCTGCTGGTGGGAACCCGGAAGCGGACCGCTGCTCGTGTTCGGCTCGCGACGTTCCGGGACGGAACAGGTACTGGCAACGATCCTGTTGGGAGTGATCGACCGGTTCGCGGAGCTCGACGTGCGTCTCGTCGTGATCGAGCCGTCCGCATCGATTCGCCGTGGATTGAGCGGCATCGAACGTTCCATCCGCATCGTCGCTCCCGACCAGGCGGACGAACTGGCCGGGGCGCTCGACGAGATCGCCGCCGAACTCGACAGACAGGATCATGAGCACGACGCACGCGACCGATCGCACCCGGAGCGCTCCCCGCGCCTCGTGGTGGTGATCGGCGATCTCGTCCAGTTGCGGCGCCGCTCGGCCGGTCAGCCACTGGGCGCCCGTCTCGACGACGTACTCGAGCGAGCGGTGCTGGCCGACTCGGGGATCGACGTCATCGCCTCCGCGGCGGAGCTCGACGGTGCAGGACCGTTCGCGACATCCGCCACGAGTCGGCTGGTCGGGGCGTCATCCGATCACCAGCAGCTCTCGGCCCTCGGCGTCGAACGCCCCGGTGAACTCGATGGTGTCATCGGTCGATGTCGATCGTTTCCCGGAGGCGAGCTCGTCCAGCTCGCGTTCGCCCGTGCGAGTACCGAAGCGCTGCTCGATCGACGATCGACGGGCGGCACCGGATGACCGCCATCGGACCGGCGCGAGGCGACGGGGTTGGCATCGAGGTCACCCATGGTCTCATTCGAGGCGTGCGCCTCGCGTCGACGGAGCCGGGGCGGGTGATCGCAGCCGCCGAGGTGGCGATGGGCGACCGGTTCGACGACCGGGCGATGGTCGGCGCCTTCGTCCGCCTCCGAGCAGAGCTCGGCGGCGCGCAGGTCCCGACGCGCGTTCGCGATGTTCCCTCCGAGGAGCACGCTGAGCCGCGTCGAGGCAACGGGACGCACGGGCGCCGAGCTCAACACGCTGCGCACTTCCCTGGCGGCATCGAGACAGGCGACGTCGACCGTATTGGTCGACGATGGGCCGCGGCGATGGCTCGTCGGTGTTGCGTGGGACGACACCGAGGTGCGGCGAGTCGAAGAACTCACCGAGCGAGCGGGTTTCATCGACGTCGCCGTCGATCCGAGCCCGATCGCGCTCGCCCGTGTGCTCGGCACCGCCGTCACCCACGTGCGGCGCGATGCCGCTCCCGATCAGAGTTTCGGTGCGATCACCGTTGACAACGTGGTCGTCGCCGCAACCACAGCGGATTCGATCGGCCGGATGATCCCCGGTCTTGCGTGTAGCGACGCCGCCGTCTCGGTGGGTTGGTTCGACGACGTCGATGACCCACTCGAACTCACCGCCGAGATCACGCGGCTACTCGAGGAGGCACCACCGGTCGAATGTGGTCTGCGACTCGCCGACATCAGCTACCCCGAGTTCCCTCCGCACGACCTCCGCGCACCAGCTCGACAATGCGTCGCGCTCGGTGCCGCCGTCGGCGCGGCGGGCCTCGCGGGACGGCTCCGTCCGGTCGACATGCTCCTTCCGGTGGTCACCGCGTCGGACGAACTCGAACGACCCTGGGCGATCGAACGGCTCTCGAACCTGCCGGCCGCGCAGCCGACGACCACGATCGGACCAGCCAAACGCTGGGTTGCTCGCCTCCTGCCGCGCCGCCACTGACGCCGAACGGCGCGAGGCCCGACCGGCTCGGCCCGACGCTCAGTCGTCGAAGACGGACGGTCGCTGGCCGAACACGGCAACGGCCTGGCGCAGCGGTACGAGATCACCGCTGCTGCGACGATCCTCGGCCGCCGCGATGGCGTGCTTGGCGATCTCGCGGGCATGTTCCACCTCGGCGCGAAGCCGTGCGTTCTCGATCTCGAGATGCATCACCCGTCGAATGCCCTCGAGATTCATGCCCTCGTCGGTGAGCTCGGAGATCCGCTTCAGGATCGCGATGTCGGCGTCGCTGTACCGACGATTCCCACCCTCGGTGCGGGCCGGGGTGACCAGACCGCGGCGCTCGTAGATGCGCAAGGTCTGGGGATGCATCCCGGCGAGTTCGGCAGCAACCGAGATCACGTAGACCGCCCGGGTCGGTGATCGTTCATCCTGGGGTGTGCTCATGTCAGTGAACTCCTCGGATTCACCGTAGTCGCCGCAGCGAGCTGCTCGATCGCCTCACGCTGCGCGTCGGTCAGGTCGGTGGGGATGTGCACGTTGACGGTGACGATCAGGTCACCGGTGTGTTTCGGTGTTTCGATGCCCTTGCCGCGCACGCGATGGCGGCTCCCCGTCTGGGTGCCCGGCTTGAGTCGCAGCGTCACGCGGGAACCGTCGAGGGTGGGAACGTCGATGTCTCCGCCCAGCGCCGCCTCGGCCACGGTGATGGGGACCGACACCGTGAGGTTGTCGCCGCTGCGCCCGAACAGCGGGTGGGGCATCACCTTGAGTTCGACGAGCAGATCGCCGGCCGGACCGCCGTTTCGGCCGGGGGCGCCGCGCCCTTTGAGTCGGATGGTCTGGCCGTCCTTGACTCCGGCGGGGATCCGGGTCTTGACCTCGCGTTGGCGCTGCTCGACCCCGCTGCCCCGGCACGTCGCGCAGGGGTCCTCGATACGACTGCCCTGGCCGCCGCAGGCGCGACACGGCGACGAGAACGAGAACATGCCCTGGTCGTCGTCGACCACGCCACGGCCACCGCAGGCCGAACAGACCACCGGCGACGTTCCGGGTCTGGCGCCGGAACCGTTGCAGGTCGAGCACTGGGCGTCGGCAGTCAGGTACAGCGTGGTGGTGATGCCGTGAACGGCGTCTTTGAAGTCGACCGTGAGTTGCGCGGTGACGTCCGCACCACGACGCGGTCCGACGCCGGATGCAGCACCGGAGCGGCCACGGCCTTGGCCGCCGCGCCCGAACATCGAGCCGAACAGGTCGCCGAGGCCTCCGGTGCCACCCATGTCCTCGACATTGAAGGTGAAGCCCCCGGGGGCACCTCGTCCGCCCATTCCGCCCGCGCCGGCCATCGGCCCCATGGCGCGGACCTCGTCGTACTCCTTGCGCTTGGCGTCGTCGCCGAGCACGTCGTACGCGGCGGCGACCTCCTTGAACTTCTCCTCGGCGACGGCGTCGCCGGGGTTCTGGTCGGGATGCAGGTCGCGGGCGAGCTTGCGATAGGCCTTGGTGATCTCCTTGGCCGTCGCGCCCTTGTCGACGCCGAGCGTTCGGTAGTAGTCCTTCTCGAACCATTCACGTTGTGCAGCCATCTGAGGTCACCTCCTCTCGGATCGCAGCGGGGGTCCGACCCCCACCGCCATCAGTCCTTCGTCTTGACCATCGCGGCTCGCAGGACCTTGCCCTTCCAGGTGTAGCCGCTGCGCAACACCTCGGACACGACCGGCTCGCCGCCGTCGCCCGGTTCGTGAGCAACCGCTTCGGCGAATTCGGGATCGAACGGTTTGTTCTCGAGGTCCAGCGTCTCGAGCCCGTGCTTCTTCAACTCGACGAGCATCTGATTGAGCAACGGCCCCACCTCGTCGGGGTGACGGACGAACGCCGCCTCGGCGGCGTCGAGAACTGGCAGCAGTGCCTCGGCGAGCCGGCCCGAGGCACGATCGGCCTCGGCGAGCGACTGGGCCGCCGAGCGTTTGCGGAAGTTGTCGAAATCGGCCTGGATGCGTTGCGCCATGCCCTTGTACTCCTCGCGCTCGGCGAGCAGCGCCGGCACGTCGACATCGGTGTAGTCGATCTCGCCAACGATCGCATCGAAGTCGTCGACGCCCGCCCCACCGGCAGCGGCCGGTCGAGCGAACGAGTCGGTGATGTCGTCGATCTCGCTCGCGCGCTCGGGCTCGTCGTCGCCGACCGGCGCCCCCGGCGGTGCCTCGGCACCGTCGGGGAGGTCGGTCGCAGCGTTCGGGTCACGGGGTTCGGGCGGGTCGACCATGTCGCCGTCCATCTCCGCGTCAGGCCTTCTCGTCGTCGTCGACGATCTCGGCATCGACGATGTCGTCGTCGTTCACCGCGCCGGCACCCGCGTCCTGTCCGGACGCCGAGGTTCCCTCGGCACCGGAGTCACGGGCGGCCGCCTCGTAGAGCTTCTGGCTGAAGGCCTGGCTCGCCGACATCAGCGTGTCGGTTGCCGCCTTGATGGCGTCGGTGTCGTTGCCCTCCATCGCCTTCTTCAGATCGGCGAGCGGCTGCTCGACGGCCTCCTTCTCGTCGGCGGAGACCTTCTCGCCCTGCTCGCGCAGCACCTTCTCGGTCTGGTACACGATCGAGTCGGCGTTGTTGCGGATCTCGGCCTCTTCGCGGCGCTTGCGGTCGTCCTCGGCGTGGGCCTCGGCGTCTTTGACCATCTGCTCGATGTCGTCCTTGTCCAACGTGGACTGGCCGGTGATGGTCATCGACTGCTCCTTGTTGGTCGCACGATCCTTGGCCGAGACGTGCACGATGCCGTTGGCGTCGATGTCGAAGGTGACCTCGATCTGCGGGACCCCTCGCGGGGCGGGCGGCAGATCGACGAGCTGGAACTTGCCGAGCGTCTTGTTGTAGCTCGCCATCTCGCGCTCGCCCTGGATCACATGGATCTCCACCGAGGGTTGGCTGTCTTCGGCGGTGGTGAAGACCTCGGTGCGCTTGGTCGGAATGGTCGTGTTGCGCTCGATGAGCTTGGTCATCACGCCGCCCTTGGTCTCGATGCCGAGGCTCAGCGGCGTGACGTCGAGCAGGAGGACGTCCTTGACGTCACCGCGCAGCACGCCGGCTTGGACGGCGGCGCCGATGGCGACGACCTCGTCAGGGTTGACGGTCTTGTTCGGGTCCTTGCCGGTCATCGACTGCACGAGGTCGGTCACCGCGGGCATGCGGGTGGAGCCGCCGACGAGGATGACGTGGTGGAGGTCGCCCTTCTCGACGCCTGCATCCTTGAGCGCCTGCTCGAACGGAACCCGGCAGCGCTCGATGAGGTCGGAGGTCATCTCCTGGAACTTGGCGCGGCTCAGCGACTCGTCGAGGTGCAGCGGGCCGTCAGCCGTCGCAGTGATGAACGGCAGGTTGATCTGGGTCTGCTGGGTCTGGCTGAGTTCGATCTTCGCCTTCTCAGCGGCTTCCTGGAGACGCTGGGCTGCCATGCGGTCGGCGCTGAGGTCGACACCGTGGGCGGCCTTGAACTGCTGGACGAGCCAGTCGACGATGCGCTGGTCCCAGTCGTCGCCGCCGAGGTCGGTGTCGCCGTGGGTGGACTTCACTTCGAACACCCCGTCGCCGATCTCGAGGACCGACACGTCGAAGGTGCCGCCGCCGAGGTCGAACACGAGGATCGTCTCGTCCTCGGAACCCTTGTCGAGGCCATAGGCGAGTGCGGCCGACGTGGGCTCGTTGATGATGCGCAGCACTTCGAGGCCGGCGATCGTGCCGGCTTCCTTGGTCGCGGTGCGCTGGGCGTCGTCGAAGTACGCCGGCACGGTGATGACCGCCTGGTTGACGGTGTCACCCAGGAACGACTCGGCATCGCGCTTGAGCTTCATCAAGATGCGCGCCGAGATCTCCTGCGGCGTGTAGGTCTTGCCGTCGATGTCATCGGACTTCCAGCTCTCGCCCATGTGGCGCTTGATCGAGCGGAACGTGCGGTCGGGGTTGGTGATCGCCTGACGCTTGGCGACCTCACCGACGAGGACTTCGCCGGACTTGGAGAACGCGACGACCGACGGCGTGGTCCGCGCACCCTCGGAGTTGGGGATGACGACGGGTTCGCCACCTTCGAGTACGGCGACCACCGAGTTGGTCGTTCCGAGGTCGATACCGACTGCCTTGGCCATGGTGTTGCTCCTCTTCTGAGCTGTTGGGTCCTGGGCTGTTGAGCCTGGGGGTGTGGTTCGGGGGATGAGTGTTCTGCGATTCGATGCCCCACGATACGGAGTGATCACTCCTGTCGCAACACCTGAGTCAGATTTCTTGAGTCGGTTTGACTAAAGATCGTGGTCAACCGTCAGCGAGGAACTCCGGGCCGAACGAGTGCGGCAGGAGGTCGGCGACGGTGGTCGACCAGGTAGCGCCGCCGGCGCTCACCGAGTGAACGGCCACGTCGGGGCCGGCGAACTCCCGGATGCGCTGACGACAGCCGCCGCACGGCGTTCCCGGTTCGTCACCATCGGTCACCACGACGATCTCGACGATCGATCGCTCGCCGGCCGCGACCATGGCCGCGATCGCTCCGGCCTCCGCGCACGATCCGAGCGGATACGCGGCGTTCTCGACGTTGCAGCCGACGATGACCGCGCCGGACGTGGTCCGAATCGCCGCACCCACTCGGTAGTGCGAATAGGGGCAGTACGCCTGGAGGTGTACCTCGCTGGCTGCGGCCACCAGTTCGGGATCGGGCTCACGTGCGCTCATCTCCCCATCATTGTCCCCGGGCGACCACGTCACCAGCAGACGACCTCACCAGCAGACCACTCAGTCCGGGAAGCCATCGGGATGGGTTCGTTGCCACTCCCAGTGGTCGACGCACATGTTGTCGATCGTGCGCTCGGCCCGCCATCCCAGCTCCCGCTCGGCCTTGGACGGGTCAGCGAACGACACGGCCTGATCACCGGCGCGGCGACCGACGACCCGCCTCGGGATCGGGTTGCCGACGGCGCGCTCGACGGCGGCGATCATCTCGAACACCGAGGTGCCGTGGCCAGTACCGAGATTCCAGGTGTGGACGCCCGGCGCTTCGGCGAGACGTCGCAGCGCCGCCACGTGACCCCTCGCGAGATCGACCACGTGGATGTAGTCACGGATGCAGGTGCCGTCGGGCGTGTCGTAGTCGTCACCGAACACCGACAGCTCGGCCAGCTTGCCGACCGCGACCTGCATCACGAACGGCATCAGGTTGTTGGGGATCCCGGCGGGGTCCTCACCGATCCGACCGCTCTCGTGGGCGCCGACCGGGTTGAAGTAGCGCAGCAGCGCCACCGCCAACTCGGGGTCGGCGTTCCCGGCGGCGGTGAGAATGCGTTCGATCATCGCCTTGGTCTCGCCGTACGGGTTGGTCGGGCCCGTCAGCGCACCCTCGTGCAGCGGTGCCGACCGCCTCCGGGCTGTACACGGTCGCCGACGACGAGAACACCAAACGCTTCACGCCGTGCGCTTCCATGGCCTCCGCCAACGCCAGGGTCGTGCCGAGGTTCACCCTGAAGTAGCGCAACGGTTCGGCCACGGACTCACCGACCGCCTTCAAACCAGCGAAGTGGATCACCCCGTCGATCGGATGTGCGGCGAACACCTCGTCGAGCGCACCGCGGTCGGCGACGTCGATCTGATGGAACGCGATCGACCGCCCGGCGATCTCCGCCGCTTCAACGACCGCGTGGTGCGAGCCGTTCGAGAGGTCGTCGACGACCACGACGTCGTAGCCGGCCTCGAGCAGCGCCACGCACGTGTGGCTGCCGATGTAGCCCGCCCCGCCGGTGACCAGGATCGTCTCCATCGGACCATTCGACCACAGGGATGCGACCGGGATCACATCTCGGCGAGGCGGCACAGCAGACCGGTCAGCGACATCCCGTCGCGGACGTGGCCCGCACGGATCTCCGCTCTGACGGTCTCCCACGGCATCCACTCGACCCGCTCGGCCTCGTCGGGGTCGGACGGGTCACCGACCAGGGTGGCCGACGTCGCGAGGAACAGATGAAAGGTCGTGTCGCTCGTGCCGTTGTGCGGGAAGTAGGAGGTGAGCGTCGTGAGCGGACCGGGGCGCCAGCCCGTCTCCTCCAGCGTCTCGCGGGCACCCGCCTCGATCGGGGTCTCGCCCACGTCGACGCGACCCGCCGGGACCTCCCAACCCCAGGTGTCGGTGATGAACCGATGCCTCCACAGCAGCAGGACGCCGCGATCGGGGTCGTCGACGACCACCCCGGCCGCCTCCGCCGGCATTCTCAACACGTGATGCTCGAACCGCGCGCCGCTCGGCACTTCGACGTCGACGAGAGCAACACGCATCCACTCGCTGTCGTACACCGTCCGCTCCCCGTGCACCATCCACTCCATGGCTTGCACCCTACGACCCCGACCCGTTCGGGTGTTCAGATACCGAGGACGAGCGGGACGACGATCGGGGTGACGATCAGCGTGACGAGACTGAGCGGCGCTCCGACGATGGTGAAGTCGCGGAACTTGTAGCCACCGAGTCCGTAGACCATCAGGTTGGTCTGATAGCCGATCGGTGACAGGAACGAACACGACGCGCCCAGCAACACGACGATGGCGAACGACCGCGGATCGAGTCCTGCTTCGACGGCGGTCGCCATCGCGACCGGCAGCATCAGCGCAGCGGCCGCGTTGTTCGACAGCAGTTCGGTGAGGATCATCGTGGCCAGCAGCACCGCCACGAGCCGACCAACATCGCCGAACGGGTCACCGAGGCTGCCGAGTACCGTCGCCATCTCGGCGGCGAGGCCACTGACCGCGACCGCCGTGCCCAGGCTGATCGACATCGCGATCGTCAGGACCACGTTGAGGTTCACTGCTCGCCGTGCCTCGGTGACACTGATCACCTGCGTCGCGATGAGCACGACGGCCGCGATCAACGAGGCCTCCATCAAGTCGAGCAGGTTCGTGACGACGACGGCGATCATGGCGACGATCGCAGCGATCACCATCCCCGCACGATGTTGTCGAACCGGCGGCGGAGCGTCGAGTGAGGCGATGACGCTGAAGTCGCCGTGACCTCGCCACTGGCGTTCGAACTCCGGGGTCGCCAGGACGAGGAGCACGTCGCCGGGTCGCAGGACCACCGTGCCGAGCTTGCCGGGAAGGTCGTCGTCGTGACGGCGGATCGCGAGCACGGCAGCGTCGTACCGTGCGCGGAATCCGGCGTCGCGCAGTGTGCTGCCCGCCAACTCCGATCGCTCCGACACGACCGCTTCGTACAGGCCGGCATCGGGGCGGTCCCCCGCGCCGACGAGATGCGCGTCCTCAGCGCTCGACAGCCCGCTGATCTCGAGGAGGTCGACCACGTCGACGACATCGCCGGCGAAGTAGCAGACGTCGCCGGCGCTCAGAACGGTGCCCGGTCTCGCAGGGACCACCGTTCCGGAACGCTCGACCCCAGCGAGGAAGACGCCACGGAGATGGCGCAGCCCTGCCGTATCGATCGTCCGTCCGACCAATGGGCCATCTGCATCGACGCGCAACGCGATCGTGTACGGCTGCGCAGCGACACCCTCGTCGGGTCCCGCTCCGCGTCGATTGCGCAGCAGCACGGGGGCCGTGAGGACCAGCACGAGGATGCCGACCGCAGCGACGGGGAGCCCGACACCGGTGATCTCGAAGACGCCGAGCGGGTCACCGCCCTGCGCAACCAGGAGATCCGACACCACGAGGTTGGTCGAGGTCCCGATCACCGTGACGACACCGCCGAAAACGGCGGCGTACGACAAGGGGATCAGATACGGCGAGGCCGACACCCCGGATCGCCGACACCACGTGACCACGCGTGGTGCTGCGAGCGCGACGAGGGGCGTGTTCGGCAGCACAGCGGACAGCGCACCGCTGGCGACGGCCAGCCGACCCAGCCGAGCCCGGCTCCGGTCGGCACCGCTCGCGTCGGATCGCTTGGACGAACCCGACAGAACACGATCGATCAGCGGCGACAACGCACCGGTGACCGTGGCCGCCCCCGCAAGGACGTACAGCGCTGCGATCGTGATCGGCGCCGTGGAGGACAGCCCCGAGAGGGCCTCGCCCTGGTCGATCACGTTCGCGAGCAGGAGCACGCCGACCGCCGCGCCCATCGCCGCAGCGGCGGGAAGCCGATCGAACGCGAGCACCCCGAACGTGACGATCAGGACGACGAGCGTGATCCACGCGTCGGTGGTCATGACATCCTCGTCGTCGTGTCCGCGGCGTCGATGTCGACGAACCGGGTCTCGAGCCTGAGTTCGACGGAGTCGGAACCGGCCCGCGGATGCTGGACCGCCACCACGATCGTGGTGCCAGCCACCGCCCGCAGCAGCCAGGAACAGCTCGTGCGATCCGGGGTGCCGTCGGTGCCGTCCGTGAAGCGCGCCGCCGACGACCCGGCCAGCTGTCCGAGCGTCCGCCGGGCGGCGCCGTCGAGCACCTCGACCGCTCCCACGACGTCGGCATGAATCGGTCGAACGAGATCGTCCTGGAGCGCCTTCGAGCTCACGGTGGTCGGGAGCCAACCCGTGTTGGCCACACCGATCACCACTCGCCACGTGTCGTCCGCCACCGACTCGACGCGGGCGTGGCGGATCTCGACGCACGGTGCGGCGAGAGCCTGGGCGACGGCGAAGTCGGCGTGAGGGTCGACTTCGTCGAGCAGCAGGTGGGGCGGCGGATTGGTCCACGAGTAGAGGCCGTTCCATCCACCGAGCTCCACCGGCCCGAGCTGCGGGTGGTCGAAGGGGTACCAGTCGACGAAACCGCGGACGTGCTCGTCGTTCGAGTGCGCGTCGAGCCATCGGAGCACCGCAAGACGTTCCGCGTCGGTGGGGCCCGTGTACCAGAAGTGGGTCGACTGCTTCTTGCCCGTCGCAGCATGGACGACATCCCAGAACTCGGTGGTCCATCCGAACACGCCGAGATGCTCGTAGGCCCAGTCGTCGGATGCTCCGCTCATCGTCTCGGTCGGATCCCAGGTGAAGTCCTCGTACACGGAGTGGGACGGGTACCCGGTGAGTTCGGTGCCGATCGCGGCGAGCTGTTTCCATGTCCACACGTCGCCGGGCGCCAGCTTGGCATCGGGCGTCGTCGACGAGGGGCGCAGGATCACACCACCGCTGGTGTGGAACGCGTTGAACCCGCAGATGTTCGGTCGTGCCACGATCGCCCGCACGAGTGCGTCGATCTCGGGTTCCGACAGCGGGTGGTCTCCCGAGCCGGGCACCTTCGCTCCCCACCCGGCCGGGTAGTTGCGGTTGAGATCGAGGCCCTCGGGCGCCGGGGCGGACGGGACATCGAAACCGTCGAAGTCCTCGATGGTTCCCTCGACGAGGACGCGGTAGCGGGGCACCCCGGAGTCGACGCCGGCCGGCGGGACCGGCACGAGCAACCGCTCGTCATCCGGGTGGACGATCCACGGTCCGTCGGGATCAGGGAACCTCATCTGCAGGATGCGGCCGTCGCCGTCGACATCGCCTTCATGGAGTCCGGGCCAGCGGTGAGCGTCGGCCAGCGGCCATGGCCGCACGCTCGAGCGGCGAAACCGCGGACGATCCGCAAGCACCCACTCGGCACCGTCGGGGTTCACCCGAGGGACGACGTAGAACGTGCGAGTCCGGAGCGCGCGCGTGATCGTTTCGTCTCCGGAGCGATGACCCTCGACGAGGCGCTGCAGCAACCGGCACGCCGCGACCGTGGCCGTGAGTTCGACGGCATGGATGCTGGCGTCGACCAAGTGCGCTGGTTTGGTGTCGTGCGATCCGGTCGAGACGTCGGTCACCGTGACCAACAGCAGGTCGCGCCCCTCGAACGACCGGCCGTAGGTCTCGACCGCAACGAGGTCGGGATGATCCGCAGCGAGCTGATCGATCCACTCGACCAGCTCGTCGTAGCGCAGAAACCGGTCGAAGGCGTACTGGGTCACGTCGGCAGACTACGCGCCCCGACCCACCGCCGGAGATGACGTCCGCGACGTGTCAGCGCATCGTGAATCTCGCCTCCGAGCGGCTGGCTAACGTCATCCGATGCTCGATGCGACGACGACACTGCCCGATGGTCGGACGCTGGCGTTCACCGAGGTCGGGGCGCTCGACGGATCGGTTGCGTTCTACTTCCACGGGGCTCCCGGTGGACGTCTGGAGATCTCGAGCAACGACCGCGCCTTCACCGACGTCGGCGTCCGAGTGATCACCGCCGACCGACCCGGCTACGGGGGGTCGAGCTCGCACGTCGGGCGCACGACGGCCGACTGGGCGGACGACGTCACTGCCCTCGCCGACCATCTCGGCGTCGCACGGTTCGTCGTGATGGGGCTGTCGTCCGGCGGTCCGTACACGGTGGCGTGCGCATCGCTGCTCGGCGATCGCGTCATCGGCGCGATCATCGCCGCCGGCAACACCGACATGTCGTGGCCCGGCGCCAGCGACGGCTACCTGCAGTCCGAGCTCGACATCATGGCGATGGACGACGAAGCGGCCGCCGTCGCATGGTGCGAGAAGCACTACGGGGCGGACGGATCGGGCTTCTTCGGCGGCGACATGGATCTCGGCGACGTCGACAACGCCTACCTGGCCGACGAGGCCAACCTCGCGTCGCTGTTCGCCACCATGGGCGAGTCGTTCCGCCAGGGGGTCGTCGGCTACGCCCACGACATCACCGTGCAGGGCCGTCCGTGGACGTTCGACCCTGGCGCGATCGTCGCGCCCACGATCGTCGTCCACGGCGCGGACGACCGGTTGGTTCCGCTCGCCCACAGCGAGCACACCGCCGAGTTGATCCCCGGCGCCCAGCTTCGAGTGCTCGAGGGCTGCGGCCACCTGAGCCTCGTCGATCGCCTGCCTGCACTCGCCGCCGAGCTCGCCACACGCTGAGCGACGGACGCGAGGTGCCTGGCACGTCGCGTACCCGACCGACCTACGATCGGGGTATGAGCGGCACCCTCGTCATCCTCCGGCACGGCCAGTCCGAGTGGAACCTCGCCAACCTCTTCACCGGCTGGCACGACGTCCCGCTGACGCAGAAGGGCATCACCGAGGCATCGGCGGCCGGCGCGACGATGGCGGAGGCCGGCATCCGTTTCGACACCTCGCACACCTCGTTGCAGACCAGGGCGGTCGTCACCCAGAACCTCGCGCTCGCGGCGATGGGCCAGGACTGGCTCCCGGTCGAACGCAGCTGGCGGCTCAACGAGCGCCACTACGGCGCGCTGCAGGGACTCGACAAGAAACAGACCACTGAACGACACGGCGCCGAGCAGGTCCATGCATGGCGGCGCGGCTACGACACACCCCCTCCGCCGGTCGGGCTCGACAGTCCGGAGCACCCGATCAACGACCCTCGCTACTCCCATCTCCCACCGGACGTGCTCCCAGCCAGCGAATGCCTCAAGGACGTCGTCGACCGCGTCCTGCCCTACTGGTACGACCGGATCGCACCCCAGCTCCTCGCCGGCTCGAACGTGCTGGTGACCGCCCACGGCAACTCGCTGCGAGCGCTGCTCAAGCACCTCGAAGGTGTCAGCGACGCCGACATCGCCGAGGTCAACATCCCCACCGGAGCGCCTCGCCGGTACGCCTTCGACGAACGACTCCGGGTCGTGTCCGCCGACTACCTCGGTGACGCCGAGGCCGTCGCGGCGGCCGCGGCCGCAGTCGCCGCGCAGGCCGGAACGGCCCGCTGAACAGCCGGCGGCGCTCCACTGCTCATCCGGGGTGGCCGAACCGCCTAAGGTTCCCGCCATGGCGAGCAAGAAACAACATCTGGAAACGCTCCGTGGTGTCTCACTCTTCAGTGGGTGCAACAACAAGGAGCTCGAGAAGGTTGCCAAGGCAAGTGACGAGATCCGCATGACCGCGGGCACGCTCATCGTCGATCAGGGCCAGACCGGCCGTGAGGCCTTCGTCGTCATCGACGGCGAGATCGAGGTCAAGCGCAACAACCGCAAGGTGGCGACGCTTGGTCCGGGCACGGTCGTCGGCGAGCTCTCGCTTCTCGACCACGGTCCTCGCACGGCCACCGCTGTGTGTGCCACCGATTGCACCCTGCTCGTCATCGACCAGCGACGGTTCCTCGGCGTGATCGACTCGGTCCCTGCGATCTCGCACAAGCTGCTCTCGAGTCTCGCGGCCCGCATCCGCGAGCTCGACCGCCAGTACTTCGGCTGACCGTTGCCTCTGGGGTCCGACCCCGGAGGTCACAACGTGCGGACATGACCGGTGGCGGGGTGAACGACTAGCGTTGCCGCCGACATGAGCAGCGAACCCGCCACCAACGCGCCCGGCGAACCGAAGCCGCCCGCCCGCGTCAAGCCCCATCAGCTCGCCCTGGTGCTCGGCATCGCGATGGGCATCTTCATCGTGGTCTCCGGCATCCTGCCGCAGATCACCGGTTGGGAAAACGACAACGCGATCCACCGGACGGTGTTCGTCAACATCCCCGGACCGATCCAGATCGCGTTCTACACCGTCATTCCCGTGATGGTCATCTGGGGTGCGTTCATGTTCGCCAACCGGATGAAGAACTGGGAGCGTGGCGCTCCCGCCCAGCGCCACACCACCAGGAAGAACGCCGCCCAACGACTCAAGGATTTCCGCGCCGGCGCCTACATGCAGACGCTGCTGCGCGACGCCGGTGCCGGCCTCATGCATTCGATGATCTACTTCGGGTTCCTGGTGCTCCTCGGCGTCACGACCGTGCTCGAGATCGATCACCAGTTGCCCGAGGAACTGAAGTTCCTGCACGGCACGACGTACCAGGCGTATTCGTTCGTCGGCGACGCGGCCGGGCTCGTGTTCCTCGTCGGCATCGTGTGGGCGATCGTGCGGCGTTACGTCCAGCGCCCGTACCGCATCCGCATCAAGTCGAAGCCGGAGCACGCTGCGATCCTCGGCACGTTCTTCGCCGTCGGGGTCACCGGGTTCGGCGCCGAGATGTTCCGCATCGCCGAAGAGGGCATGCCCGATTACGAGAAGTGGGCGTTCATCGGCTATCCCCTCGCCACCCTGGTCGACGGATGGTCCGCCGACAGTCTCAGCACGTGGCACCAGGGATGGTGGATCGTCCACGTCGCGAGCTTCGTCGCCTTCCTGGCGTTGCTCCCCTTGACGATGCTTCGCCACATCTTCACCTCGCCACTCAACATGTACCTGAAGGACAAGGACCGCCCGAAGGGCGCGATGCGGCCGATGCCGAACCTCGAGGAGACCGAGCTGGAGAGCTTCGGCGCCTCGACCGTCGAGGACTTCACCTGGAAGCAGCTGCTCGACCTCGACGCCTGCACGATGTGCGGTCGTTGCACCAGCGTGTGCCCGGCCCACGCGACCGGCAAACCGCTCGACCCGCGCGAGATCGTGTTGAAGGCCGGCGAGGTCATGGCCGCCACCGGCTCGCCGGTCGTGTCACCGCCGCTCGGCACCGACGCCGAGATCACCATCAGCGCCGACTCGCTGTTCGAGCGCATCACGCCCGAAGAGATCTGGGCGTGCACCACGTGCAAGGCGTGCGACGAGATCTGCCCGGTCAACATCGAGATCACCGACAAGATCTTCGACATGCGGCGCTATCTGTCGCTGATGGAGTCGAACTTCCCGGCCGAGCTGGGCAACGCCTACCGGGCGATGGAGAACCAGATGAACCCGTGGGGCATGAACCAGGGCGAACGCGGCGACTGGGCCGAGGGCATCGACGGCGTCACCATCGTCGATCCGGGCGAGGCCCTGACGTCGGAGTACCTGTACTGGGTCGGCTGCGCCGGATCGTTCGACGACAAGAACAAGAAGGTCACCCAGGCCATGGCCGGCCTGCTGCGCCGGGCCGGCATCGACGTGTCGGTTCTCGGTCCGTCGGAGATGTGCACCGGCGACTCGGCTCGCCGTTCGGGCAACGAGTACCTGTTCCAGATGCTCGCCCAACCGAACGTCGAGATGCTCAACGGGATGGGTGTGAAGAAGATCATCACGCAGTGCCCGCACTGCTTCAACACGCTGCTCAACGAGTACCCGCAGGTCGGCGGGCACTACGAGGTGATCCATCACACCCAGCTACTCGAAGAGTTGATCGAGTCCGGCAAGCTCGACGTGAGCGACGCCACGCTGGAGGAGCGCATCACCTACCACGACTCGTGCTACCTCGGCCGCCACAACGACGTGTACCTCGCACCTCGCAAGGTGGTCGCCTCGATCAAGGGCGTCGATGTGGTCGAGATGCCCCGCAACGGCACCAAGGGCATGTGTTGCGGCGCCGGCGGCGCCCGCATGTGGATGGAGGAGAACGTCGGCACCAAGGTCAACGACGAGCGCGCAGCCGAGGCGATCTCCACCGGCGCGAGCCGGGTCGCCACGGCGTGTCCGTTCTGCTACATCATGCTCGACGACGGCGTGAAGGGCGCCGGTGTCGAAGAGGACGAAGTGCGCGTCGCCGACATCTCGATCCACCTGCTCGAAGCCATCGAGGCCGGCGAAGCCAAACGTCACCACCCCGACGCCCCGCTCGCGACCCCCGTCGCCGGCGACTGACCGTCCGCTCCGCCGGGCGAACACCCACGTTTGCGCGCAACTCCCGGCGGGTTGGTCCACCCTGATCTGCACGCAAACGGAACATCCAGGCGCGGAAGCGACCCGGTCGCCGACATCGACACCAGAATTCGCGGCGGACGCGTTTCGACGACCTCTCGATCGGACAGACTCTGGCCTGTGCCCATTCCAGACTCCCCCGCACATCAACGACCGAGGGTGTGGGTCGGCAACCCGTATCCACTCGGCGCCTACTACGACGGCTCGGGCACGAACTTCTCGCTGTTCACCAGCGTTGCCGACGGGGTCGAACTCTGCCTGCTCGGTGACGGGCCCACGGCGGAGGAGGTCCGAGTCTCGTTGACCGAGGTCGACGGCCACTGCTGGCACGCCTACCTTCCCGACGTCCGCCCGGGCCAGCGGTATGGATTCCGGGTGCACGGACCGTGGGAGCCTGCGAAAGGTCTCTGGTGCAACCCCTCGAAGCTGCTGCTCGATCCCTACGCCAAGGCGATCGACGGCGAGATCGACTGGTCCGAGGCGTGCTTCGGCTATCGCTTCGACGACCCGGACCAGCCGAACACCGACGACAGCGCCCCACACGTGGCCAAGGCGGTCGTGGGCGATCGGTTCTTCGACTGGGGCAACGACCGCCCACCGGACGTCGCGCTGCACGACACGATCATCTACGAAACCCATGTCCGCGGGTTGACCATGCAACATCCGGACGTGCCATCTGCACTTCGCGGGACGTACTCCGGCCTCGCCCATCCAGCGGTCATCGACCACCTGACCCGCCTCGGAGTCACCGCGGTCGAGTTGATGCCCGTGCACCAGTTCGTGCAGGACCATCACCTCGTCGAACGCGGTCTGCGCAACTACTGGGGCTACAACTCCATCGCGTTCCTCGCACCGCACAACGGCTACACGTCGTCCGTGGCACTCGGGCAGGTGCAGGAGTTCAAGACGATGGTCAAAGCGCTCCACGCCGCCGGCATCGAGGTGATCCTCGACGTGGTCTACAACCACACCGCCGAAGGCAACCACCTGGGTCCGACACTCTCGATGCGCGGGATCGACAACCTCGCGTACTACCGCACGATGGAGGACGATCCCCGCTACTACCTCGACTTCACCGGCACCGGCAACAGCATGAACATGCGCCACCCGCACGTGCTCCAGCTGATCATGGACAGCCTGCGCTACTGGGTGACCGAGATGCACGTCGACGGTTTCCGATTCGACCTCGCGTCGACCCTGGCCCGTGAGCTCTACGAGGTCGACCGTCTGTCGGCGTTCTTCGACCTCGTCCAGCAGGACCCGATCGTGTCGCAGGTCAAGCTGATCGCCGAACCCTGGGACATCGGTGAAGGCGGCTACCAGGTGGGCAACTTCCCGCCGCAGTGGTCGGAGTGGAACGGCCGCTACCGCGACACGATCCGCGACTTCTGGCGGGGCGAGCCGTCGACGCTCGCCGAGTTCGGCTACCGGTTCACCGGCAGCTCCGATCTGTACGAGGCCGACACCCGTCGACCGACGGCATCGATCAACTTCGTCACCGCCCACGACGGTTTCCCGTTGAACGACCTCGTGTCGTACAACGAGAAGCACAACGAGGCCAACGGCGAGGACGGCAACGACGGCGAGTCACACAACCGGTCCTGGAATCACGGTGTCGAGGGTCCCACCGATGACCCCGACATCGTGGCCCTCCGGGCACGACAACGCCGCAACCTGGTGACGACGCTGCTGCTCTCACAGGGCGTTCCGATGCTGCTCGGCGGCGACGAACTCGGCCGCACCCAGGGCGGCAACAACAACGCCTACTGCCAGGACAACGAGATCTCGTGGTTCGACTGGCAGCAGGTCGACACCGACTTCGCCAGATGGTGCCAGCGAATCATGGCATTCCGTCGCGACCATCCGGTGTTCCGGCGTCGCCGCTGGTTCCAAGGGCGCTCGATCCGCGGGATCGAGGATCTGGCATGGCTGCGGCCCGACGGCGAGGAGATGACCGACGACGACTGGGACGCCGGTTATGCCCGAGCCGTCGCGGTATTCCTGAACGGCGAGACGATTCCGACCACCGACTCCTATGGTGAACGCATCGTCGATGACAACTTTCTCGTGATCTTCAACGCCTCCGATCATCCGATCGAATGGTGCATCCCCGGTCCGCAGTGGAGCCGACGTTGGACGATCGACCTCGACACCGCCGAACCCAAGCGCGGAACGGCCCGCACGATCCACAAGCGTCCCGGCGACGTACTCGACGTGGTCGACCGGTCGATGGTGGTCCTTCGATCGACCCGCGCCCCGAGCCGCCACCCCGTCCATGCCCGACCGACCACCCCCGCAGTCGGGGCACTCCGCGACACCGACCCCGAGGACCCGATCACCCGATGACACGAACGAAGACCCGACCCGGCGTACCTCTTCCCCCCAGCCGCCCGAGCCGAGTCGTCGTCGAACCCGTTCGACCGGTCGTCGACCGCGGCGTGTTCGCCGCGAAGGCGACGCTCGGCGAACCGATGCAGGTCGTCGCCGACGTGTTCGCCGACGGCCACGATGTCGTCGATGCCGTCGTCGCGTGGCGTCACGTCGAGCCGACGGGCGTCGCATCGGCGTGGGAGGAGCTCCCGATGACGCCGATCGGCAACGACCGCTTCGAGGCGTGGATCGTGCCCGACCGGCTCGGCCGGCTCGAGTACGACGTCGTCGGTTGGATCGACCACCTCGAGTCGTGGCGGGGCGGTGTCGTCAAGAAGATCGACGCGGATCTCGACGTGAGCGTCGAGTTGCTGACCGGAGCGGCCCTGCTCGCCGAGGTCCTCGAGCGAGCGGTCTCGCTCGGCGACGACCACTCGCTCGGCGATCATCACCTCGTCAAGGCGCTCCGCGAGCGCCTGCTCGCAGGCGACCACTCGACACTCGACGACGACAACTGGTCGGACGTCTTCGCCCGAACCTCACGACGCGAGCCGGCGGGCCGACTCGACGCGCCCCTGCCGGTCGATGTCGACCCCCTGCGGGGAGCCGTCGGCGCGTGGTACGAGTTCTTCCCCCGCTCGAGCGTCAAGGGTCCGCCGCCGCGAACGCTGCGCGACTCGATCGATCGACTCGACCACGTCGCCGCGATGGGATTCGACGTCGTCTACCTGCCACCAATTCATCCGATCGGACTCTCGCACCGAAAGGGACGCAACGGGACGACGTCGCCGGCGCCCGACGATGTCGGGAGCCCGTGGGCGATCGGTTCGCCTGCCGGCGGCCACATGGCAGTCGATCCGGATCTCGGGACCGTCGACGACGTCACGGCCTTCGCAACGGCGTGTCGCGACCGCAACATGGAATTGGCGCTCGACATCGCGTTCCAGTGCTCTCCCGACCATCCGTGGGTGACCGAGCATCCCGAGTGGTTCGCCAAGCGGGCCGATGGAAGCATCCAGTACGCCGAGAACCCACCGAAGAAGTACCAGGACATCTACCCCATCGACTTCGAGTCCGACGACTGGCAGAACCTGTGGCAGGCGCTGGCCGATGTGATCCGCTTCTGGATCGACCGAGGCGTGCGGACGTTCCGCGTCGACAATCCGCACACCAAGGCGTTCGCGTTCTGGGAGTGGGCCCTCGGCGCCATCCGCAGCGAGCACCCCGACACGGTCTTCCTCGCCGAGGCATTCACCCGCCCACGCGTCATGGAACGCCTCGCCAAGATCGGCTTCAACCAGTCGTACACGTACTTCGCGTGGCGGCAGGCCGCCTGGGAGCTCCGGGAGTACTTCGAGGACCTGTCCACTCGCACGGTCGACGTGTTCCGCCCGAACGCCTGGCCGAACACGCCCGACATCCTGACCGAGCAACTCCAGACCGGCGGTCGGCCGGTGTTCGTCAGCCGGGCGATCCTGGCGGCAACGCTCTCGCCGAGCTGGGGTGTGTACGGTCCGGCATTCGAGTTGCTCGAACACGAACCGGTCCGCGAGGGGTCCGAGGAGTACCTCGACTCCGAGAAGTTCCAGACCCGCACCTGGGACCTCGATCGTCCCGACACACTCGCCCCCCTCCTCACCCGACTCAACGAGATCCGCCGGGAGCACCGGGCGTTCAGGCGGCTCGACACGATTCGCTTCCACGGGACCGACAACCCGGGTCTGCTCTGCTTCAGCAAGACCGACCCGGCCGGCGACGGGGCTGCAGTACTGGTCGTCGTCAACCTCGATCCGTTCGAACGTCACAGCGGATTCGTCGACATCGACCTCGCCGCGCTCGGGCTCCCGTACGGATCCGACTACGACGTGGTCGACGAGCTCGGTGGCGTCACCTACCGCTGGAGCGGCAACCGCAACTTCGTCAACCTTGCGCCATGGTCGGCCTCAGCGCACATCTTCAGCGTCCGCCCGACCACCGATCAGCAGGAGCCCGCGACATGAACGACGACTGGTTCCGCGATGCGGTCATCTACGAGCTGCACATCCGTGCCTTCGCCGACTCCAACGGTGACGGCATCGGCGACTTCGACGGGCTCACGTCACGTCTCGACTACCTGAGCGACCTCGGCGTCACCGCGCTCTGGCTGCTGCCCTTCTACCCGTCGCCACTGCGCGACGACGGCTACGACATCGCCGACTACGGCTCGGTCAACCGCGACTACGGCACGCTGCGGTCGTTCCGCCGGTTCCTCGACGCCGCCCACGACCGCAACCTCAAGGTGATCACCGAACTCGTGATCAACCACACCTCGGACCAGCATCCCTGGTTCGAACGGGCCCGGCGCGCGCCGGTCGGATCGCCCCACCGCGACTACTACGTGTGGGGTGACGACCCGACGCGGTGGTCCGATGCCCGCATCATCTTCCAGGACTTCGAAACGTCCAACTGGACCTGGGATCCGGTGGCCAAGCAGTACTACTGGCACCGCTTCTACTCGCACCAGCCCGATCTGAACTACGACAACCCGGCCGTCGAGCAGGCCGTGCTCGGCGTGCTCGACCACTGGCTCGACATGGGCGTCGACGGGCTTCGCCTCGACGCGGTCCCGTACCTCTACGAGCGCGACGGCACCAACTGCGAGAACCTTCCCGAGACGCACGATCTACTCAAGCGTGTCCGCGCCCACATGGACGCGAAGTACGAGGGACGCATGCTCCTCGCCGAGGCCAACCAGTGGCCCGAGGACGCTGCTGCATACTTCGGCGACGGCGACGAGTGCCACATGAACTTCCACTTTCCCGTGATGCCCCGGCTGTTCATGTCGCTGCAGTCCGAGAGCCGGACACCGATCATCGACATCCTCGATCAGACCCCGACGCCTCCCGAGCACTGCCAGTGGGCGACCTTCCTTCGCAACCACGACGAGCTGACGCTCGAGATGGTCACCGAGGAGGAGCGCCACACGATGCTGCGTGCCTACGCCCGCGATGACGAGATGCGGATCAACCTCGGCATCCGCCGACGGCTGGCACCACTGTTGGGCAACGATCGCCGCAAGATCGAGTTGCTCAACGCCGTGCTCTTCTCGCTGCCCGGCACACCGGTGGTCTACTACGGCGACGAGATCGGCATGGGAGACAACGTCTACCTGGGCGACCGCGACGGGGTGCGGACCCCGATGCAGTGGACAGCCGATCGCAATGCCGGCTTCTCGACGGCCAACCCGCACCGGCTGTACCTGCCCCTGATCACGGAGCAGGAGTTCCACTACGAGAGCGTCAACGTCGAGACGCAACACGCCAACCCATCATCACTGCTGTCGTGGATGCGCCAGCTCATCTCGCTCCGCACCCGCCACCGCGTGCTCGGACGCGGCGACATCGAGTTCCTCGACCCGGACAACCCGCACGTGCTGGCGTTCATCCGCACGCTCGACGGCGAACCCCCGATGCTGTGCGTCGCGAACCTGTCGCGGCTTGCTCAGCACGTCGAACTCGACCTGCGCCAGCACCAGGGCGTGGTGCCCGTCGAGGTGTTCGGGCAGAACCAGTTCGGTCCGATCCGCGACCACGACTACCAGGTCACCCTCGCTCCGTACGGCTTCTTCTGGTTGTCGCTCGTCGGAGGGTCCCAGGACGCGACGACCGCAACCGCTCCGCATCTGCCGGGCACGATGACCGAGGTGCTGCGCCGTCGTGCCGGCCTCGGGCGAGCGCTGGAGGCGTGGATGCCCCATCGTCGCTGGTACGCCGGCAAGGGGCGCACCATCCGATCCCTCCACGTCGACGATGCGTTCGTGCTCGACGACAACGTGGCACTGCTGATCGTGTCGGTGTCGTTCACCGAGGGCGACGACCAGCGCTACTCGGTTCCCGTGATGCGTCTCAGCCGGGAGATGGCCGAGCTGGGCGAACACCACGACTCGGTGATCGCCCAACTCGACGACGGCGCGCTGCTGATCGATGCGATGAGCGACCAGCGCGGTGCAGCGACGGTGATCCGCACCGCGCTCCGTCGACGTACCCGCTCGGGACGCCACGGCGATCTGCGCGGCATGCCCCGCCGATCGCGTCTCACCCGACTGGCGGACGACCCTCGGAACGTCACCCTGCTCGGCGTCGAGCAGTCGAACTCCTCGGTCATCCTCGACGGTGGACTCATCGCCAAGCTCGTACGGCGCCTCGAAGCCGGACTGAACCCCGACGTCGAACTGCCCGACCATCTGCTCCGGTCCGGCTTCGGCGCCGTCCCCGGTGTCGCCGCCAATGCCGTGGTCGACGTTCCCGGCGAAGCCGTCCCCGCCGACGTGGTCATCGTCCACGACGCGATCAGCCACGAGAGCGACCTGTGGACCAAGCTGCTCGACGATCTCGGGTTGGCGATCGACATGAACGTCGCGTCGGATCGCAGTCCCGACATCGTGGGGTCGGCGCTGGCCGAGCTCCTGGGTCGCCGCACGGCCGAACTGCACCAAACGCTCGCGCGCCCGGACGGACCGGCGCCGATGACGCCGGAAGCCTTCACGCTGCTCTGGCAGCGCTCGGTGCTCCAGACGCTTCGCAACGCGGTGAAGTCGACACACCGGGATCTGCAGCGCGCCAACCGCAGCGGTGCACTCCCCTCCGACGTGACCGCCGACGCAGCTCGCCTCGGCACCGACGTCGATGCCATCGTCGCCCGCTTCGACCGGCTCCGCACCACGAAGCTCGACGCCAAGCGGATCAGGATTCACGGTGATCTTCACCTCGGACAGATCCTGTGGACCGGCGCCGACGTGGTCTTCATCGACTTCGAGGGCGAACCCGGCGCTCCGATGGCTCAGCGGACGATCAAACGCTCACCCCTCGCCGACGTCGCCGGCCTCGTGCGTTCGTTCGACTATGCGGGACGAATGGCGGTCCACCGCGCCATCGAACGAGGCCGAATCGCCGACACCGACCTGCCGGCTGTCGAGCGGTGGCGCCAGCGCTGGACGAACGACGTCACCGAGCGGTTGGTCGACAGCTACTTCGGGGAGATGGGCGACAGCGACCTGATCCCGAGCGATGACGCCGACCGGCGGTTGCTCCTCGACGTCTACACACTGATCAAGGCGATGTACGAGGTGCGATACGAGCTGTCGAACCGGCCCGACTGGGTGACCTGGCCGTTGTCGTCGATCATCGATCTGCTCTCGACGGAGCGGCGATGAACGAGGCAGCACTGTTCGCTCGCGCGGCCGAACTCGGCGCACAAGGCGAGTACTACGACGTCGGCGGGCAGCTTCACCGAGCCGACCCAGCGGCGCTAACCCGCGTCGTGGAGATGCTCGAGGCCGACCGTGCTGCCGTCGATGCGGTGCCGCGCGTCGGCCCACCGCTCCATCTCTCCACCCAGGGACCGGTGGCGATCGAGGCACGTGTTCGCACCGCCGCGATCACGGTGGCGGGACACACCCTCGAGGTCGAGGTCGTCGAACTCGACGGGCGCAGCACTGTGCAGACTCCCAGCGAGCTGCCCGTGGGATGCCACCTACTCACGTACGACACCGACGACGGCCCGGGCGAGACGGTCGTGATCGTCGCACCGGCGACGATGCCCAGAGCCCCCGAACTCGACGGGCGGGCAGGCCTGTTCGTCCCGACCTACGCCCTGTGGGAGCGTGACCGGCCACTTGCTTCGTTCGCCCACCTGCATCAGCTCGCGCGCGATCTCGAACGCGCCGGTGTCGACGTGGTCTCGACGTTGCCGCTCTATGCCACGTTCCTCGACGAGCCGTTCGACCCGAGCCCGTACTCGCCGATCAGTCGACTGCACTGGAACGAGTTGTACCTCGACGACGCCGAACTCCCGCCCGCGCCGGCGCCGCGACAGGGCTCACACGTCGAGTGGCGCACGCTCGCAGCACGGCGGCGCCATCAACTCGTCGAGGCGGCGCGGTCGTCCGATCTCGACGACGCCTTGACGACCTTCGCCGCTGCGCATCCCGACGTCGGCGCCTACGCCCGGTTCCGGGCGATGCGGGAAGCGGACGGTGACGAACTCGTCGAGCGCTCACACCTGCTGGCGCAGTACCTGGCCGACCAGCAGCTCCGGGCGATCGCGGACGACCCGGACGCGGCAGCGCTCTCGCTCGACCTGCCGATCGGATCGAGCCCGCAGGGCTACGAGGTGTGGGCCGACCCGTCGATGTTCGCAACCAGTGCGGCGGTCGGCGCTCCCCCCGACTCGTTCTTCGCCGACGGGCAGAACTGGGGATTCCCCCCACCGCTGCCAGGTGCGATGCATGCGAGCGGGCATCGGCTCTGGCGCCGCTTGATCGAGCGCGCCGGCCGGTACTGCGAGGTGCTGCGCGTCGACCATGCCATGGCGATCGAGCGGCTCTGGTGGGTGCCGGACGGATTCTCCGCAGACCAGGGTGTCTACGTCCACTACCCACGCGAGGAACTCCTCGCGGTGATCGCGGCGGCCGCGGCGGCCGCCGACGTCACGATCGTCGGCGAGGACCTCGGCACGGTCCCCGAAGAGGTATCCGATGCGTTCGATCGCTGGGACGTGCTCGGCATGTACGAAGAACAGTTCCATCTCGATGACGATCCGCTACCGCACATCCCGGCGCGGACCGTTGCCGGCATCCGCACCCACGACATGGAGCCGATTGCCGAGTTGGTCGCGACCGAAGACACCAGCGGCTACCGGGAGCGGCTCGGCGCCGCCCACGGCACCACCATCGATCAGACCTGGAACGAGGTCGTCGATCAGATGCTCGCCCGGCTGGCGGCCAGTGACGCGTACCTGGTCATCGCCGACCTCGATGACCTGATCGGCGAACGCCGCCCCCACAATCTGCCGGGTCGCGTGGTCGAGGGCCTGTGGGCGCGACGCCTCGACGCACCCACCTCCGAGGTGCTGGCCGACCCCGACGTGTGTCACCGCTTGTCCATCCTGGGAAGGGTCAACGAATGACCGACGAACTCGACCGCTATCTCTTCAACGAGGGCACCCACCGTCATCTGCACCGCCAGTTCGGTGCGCAGCCGAGCAGTGGGGGCTGCAGATTCGCGGTCTGGGCACCGAATGCCAAGCGCATCGCCGTGGTCGGTTCGTTCGACGACTGGCAGCGCGAGCACGACCTTGGTCCGAGCGAGTCGGGGGTGTGGAGCGGCTGGGTCGACGGAGCTGCGATCGGCGACCGATACCTGTACCGGGTGACGACCCCGACGGGTCACGTGGTCGAGAAGTCCGACCCCGTCGGCGCGGCCACCGAGGAACCACCTTCGATCGCGTCGGTCATCGCCGATCTCGAGTACGCGTGGAGTGACGACGACTGGATGGCGAGCCGCGGCGACCGAGTTGCCCTCGACGCACCGATGTCGATCTACGAACTCCACCTCGGCTCCTGGGGTCGCCACGTCACCGACGGCAAACGGTTCCCCCGGTACGACGAGCTGGCCGACCCGATCGCCGACCATGTGCTCGCCCATGGCTTCACACATGTCGAGTTCCTCCCGATCATGGAGCACCCGTTCTACGGATCATGGGGGTACCAGACCACCGGCTTCTTCGCCCCGAGTGCCCGTTACGGCACCCCGACCGACCTGATGAGGATGATCGACCGACTGCACCAGCGCGGCGTCGGCGTCATTCTCGACTGGGTGCCGTCGCATTTTCCCAACGACAGCCACGGTCTCTACGAGTTCGACGGAACCCACTTGTTCGAGCACGCCGACCCGCGCCAGGGATACCACCCGGACTGGAACTCGGCGATCTTCAACTACAGCCGCAACGAAGTCCGCTCGTTCCTCACCTCGAGCGCCATCTGTTGGCTCGACCGCTACCACGTCGACGGTCTGCGCGTCGACGCCGTCGCATCGATGCTGTACCTCGACTACTCGCGCAACGAGGGTGAGTGGATCCCCAACGAGTTCGGCGGCCGCGAGAACCTCGACGCGATCGTGTTCCTCCGCCAACTGAACGAAGCCGTGTACGGCGAGTTCCCCGACGTGACCACCATCGCCGAGGAGTCGACATCGTGGCCGATGGTCAGCCGGCCGACCTACATCGGCGGGCTCGGCTTCGGATTCAAGTGGGACATGGGCTGGATGCACGACGCGCTCGCCTACTTCTCCGAGGATCCGATCCACCGCCGCTGGCACCACGGAGAGATCACGTTCCGATCGGTCTACGCGACCAGCGAGAACTTCGTGCTCCCGCTGAGCCACGACGAGGTCGTCCACGGCAAGGGTTCGCTGCTGGGCAAGATGCCCGGAGACGACTGGCAGCAGTTCGCGAACCTCCGGCTGTTGTATGCGATGCAGTGGGCCCAGCCGGGGAAGAAGCTGCTGTTCATGGGCTGCGAGCTGGCGACGCGCCAGGAGTGGAACCACGAGTCGACGCTCGACTGGTCGCTCCACGACGCCGACGGTCACGCCGGGGTGCGGGCGTGGCTTGCCGACGTCAACCGTCTCTACGCGGACGAACCCGGCATGCACCGCGGTGACAGCGACCCCGCCGGTCTCCAATGGGTGGAGGGCGCCGATGCCGAGCAGAGCGTGTACGCCTGGCTGCGCAAGGACCCGACGGGAGACGGGCGACCGGTGCTCGCGGTGTTCAACGCCACGCCGACACCCCGACACAACTACCGACTCGGCGTTCCGAGCGGCGGTCGGTGGGTCGAGCTGGCGAACTCCGATGCGCACACCTACGGCGGAAGCGGGGTCGGCAACTTCGGCGGGGTCACGACCGTGCCGGTCGACTCGCACGGGTTCCACCAGTCGATCGTGCTCACGTTGCCACCACTCGGTGCGGTGTTCTTCGCACCGGAGCCCGCTGCATGACCGCCGGCGTGCCGAATCGCCGGCTCGGCGCGACCGTCGTCGACGGCGCAACTCGGTTCGAGGTCTGGGCCCCCGACGCGTCCCAGGTCGAAGTCCGGGTCGAGCGAGAGGGCGGCGACGACGACGCCGAGATCGAACGACTCGAACGGGAGGCCGACGCGGTCGCCGAGTTCGACACCTGGTCGGTCACCCTGGTCGGCGTCGGCCACGGCGACCGCTACCGCTTCCGTCTCGACGGCGGTGACTGGCTGGCGGATCCCGCGTCGCGATGGCAACCCGTCGGCGTGCACGGACCGTCCGCGGTCGTCGACGAATCGATGTTCCGGTGGCACGACACCGAGTGGTCGGGCGTCGACCTCGCCGACGCGGTCATCTACGAACTCCACGTCGGCACGCTGACGGCCGACGGCTCGTTCGACGCCGCGATCCGTCACCTGCCCCGCCTGGTCGAACTCGGGATCACCGTGATCGAGGTGATGCCGGTCGCTGCCTTCCCCGGCGCACGCAACTGGGGGTACGACGGTGTGTTCCCCTTCGCAGTTCAGGAGTCCTACGGCGGACCCACCGGGCTCGCTCGCTTCGTCGACGCGGCGCACGGATTCGGCCTCGGCGTGATCCTCGACGTCGTGTACAACCATCTCGGACCGGAGGGCAACGTCCTCGGGAGCTACGCGCCGTACTTCACCGATGCCCACCGCACGCCGTGGGGCGACGCCGTCAACGTTGCCGACGCCGGCAGCGATGGCGTGCGGCGCTACTTCATCGAGAACGCCGTCGGGTGGATTCGGGACCATCACCTCGACGGGCTGCGTCTCGATGCCGTGCACGCCATCGTCGACCTCACGCCGATTCCGTTCGTGCAGGAGTTGACGACGGCGGTCCACTCGGCGGCACGAGCCGGCGGCCGCACGGCGTTGGTCACGATCGAGAGCTCCGCAAACGACCCGCGCATCGTGCGCAGCCCGGCCGACCATGGCTGGGGCTGCGACGCCGTGTGGAACGACGACGTCCATCATGCGCTGCGGGTGGCCCTCACCGGCGAGCGCCACGAGTACTACGCCAACTACTCGGGCGCGGCGGACGTCGCCGAGGCATGGGAGCGGCGGTGGGTCTACTCAGGACAGCACTCGCCCGGTTTCGGCCGGCGCCACGGGGCGCCGGCCGACGACATCGACCACCGGCACTTCGTCGTGTTCGACACCAACCACGACCACGTCGGCAACACCCCCGCCGGGCGACGGATGCTCGCCGACGCCGACCCGAACGATCCCCGGCACCGTCTCGCGGCCGCCGCCATCTTGTTGTCACCGTTCACGCCGATGCTGTTCATGGGTGAGGAGTACGGCGAGCGGGCACCATTCCCCTACTTCATCGACCACGGCGACCCCGACCTGGTCGAGGCGGTTCGTCAGGGCCGCCAGCGCGAGTTTTCCGGCGCCAACTGGTCCGCAGCCGTCGCCGACCCCGCCGACCCGGCCACGTTCCGGGCCGCCGTCCTCGACCTCACGCTCACCGAGCACGAGCCACACCGCTCGCGGCTGGCGATGTACAGGGAGCTGCTGCGAATCCGACGCGACCATCGCGTGCTCACCGACCCGAACGCGCAGCAGCAGCTCTCGACCGTCGGCGACACGCTCTTCGTGGTCCGATCGACACCCGATTCGACGGCGTCGTTGGTGCTCAACTTCTGCGCTGATGCGGTCGGCCGAGCAGTGCCGAACCCGGCCGCTGCGATCGTGTTCGACTCCGACGATCCCCGCTGGTGCAGCGATCACGCCGCCCCCGACCCGGCCATCATCGCGCCGTGGTCCGCCCGCCTGTCGATCACCTGACGACCCCTCCAGCGTTTGCGCGCAGATTCGGGTGGGATGGGCCACCCGAATTCGAGCGCAAACTTCATGATGGCAGCAGGCGGGGCGAGGGTCAGGCGCCCGCGTGATCGAGAACGGCGACGGGGAAGGCGTCGAGCCATGAGGAGACCGGCACGGCGGTGCCCCCGTCGAGGGTCGGCGAATCGTCGGCGAGCACGTTGCGCCAGGCGCCGGGCGGCAACGTCACGGCCGTGTCGTCCCACGACTCGGCCGAGCGCATCGCGACCACGGTGACCGCGAGCGGATCATCGCCTGGCGCCGTTCGGGCGAACGCCAACACCCGATCGGCTCGAGCGCCCGTCACCTCGAGCGGCAGATAGCCGGACTCGGCACCGAACGCTGCCGCGCGACGCCGTCGCAGCGCGAGGGTCCGGGTGATCACCACCGCTTTGGCCGCTTCGACGTCGTCACCCGTCCAGGCTCGTGGCCCGTCGAGTTCCGCCGCCGCTGCAACGAGCGAACGTCGTTCGTCCCAGTCCGGCTCGACGCGGTTGTCGGGATCGACCAGCGAATACGTGAACGAGACGGTGCCCTGATAGAGGTCCGGCACGCCCGGCGACGTCAGACGTACCGCGAGCAGCGCCAGCGACGTGGCCCACCCCGGCCGCATGGTTCGGTTGACGATGCCTCCCAGCACGGGATCGTCGGGATCGAGGCCGAACTCGGTCTCGAGGTCGTCGGCGAGCGAACCGAGCGCCGACTCGTAGACCTCGTCGGCATCGGTCCACGACGTGTGCAGGTCCGCCTCCCGGGCCGACTTCACCAGGTACTCGGTCATCCGATCGGCGGTGATCGGCCAGGCGGTCACGGCGGTGTGCAGTGCCAGCAACACCGTTGCTGCGTCGATGCCATGGTCGTCATGATCACGCAACCAGCGCCGTACGACCGACGCCCACTCGGCGGACATCTCCGCAAGCGCCAGCGATCGTGCCCGCACACCCTCCGAGCGCTTGGTGTCGTGTGTCGTGCCGGCGAGCATTGTTGTCGGCATCAGCACCTGCACCTCGGCCTGGTGACGATGAAACGCGTCGACCGGCGTCGAGAACGCTCCTGGCGCGCCGCCGACCTCGCACAACGACGGGAGCCGGAGATAGCGGTAGAAGGCACGGTCCTCGGCGCCCTTCGCCATGGTCGGACTGGTGAGCTGTTCCCACCTCGTGGCGACGGACGGACGGGAACGGATCAGTCGCACGACGCGCTCGATCAGGTCGGCCAGGTCGGGACGAGCGGCGAGCGCTCGTTGCGACGCATCGTCGAGCTCGACCGCCGAGGCCGCATCGTCGGGAAGGTAGGTGCGGTAGCGGTGCACGCCGATCGTGAGCTCGATGAGCGCATCGCGCACCAGGTCGGCATCGACCGCATCTGCGCCGTCGCTCGAGGTGAGCTCGTCGAGGACGTGTCGGACGAGCCGGTCCAGGTCGGGTCGAAGCCCACCGTCGAGCACCTCGCGCCGGGACTCGTCCTCGATCGCAGCAAAGCTGCGCTCGTCGCCGGTCGACTCGGTCCACAACTGCGTGAGCGGGGCGTCGGCGGTGGGCTCCAGAAACGTGTGCTCGGTCACCCTGATGTGCTCGTAGCCGGTCGTCCCGTCGACGGGCCACGACGGCACGAGCCGCTCCCCGGGGGCCAGGATCTTCTCGACGAGGAGCCATCGGTGGTCGCCGATGCGGCGTCGGAGACCGGCCAGGTACGCCTGGGGATCAGCGAGGCCGTCGACGTGGTCGACGCGGACGCCGACGAACGCCGGGTGGTCGGCGAGACGAGTGGGGATCGTGTCGATGACCGCGGCGATGTCGGGGTCCTCGGCACGCACGGCCACGAGATCGTCGATCGTGAAGAACCGTCGGACGTTGCGGGCGGGATCGCGCCACCACTGCAGACGGTAGTGCTGGCGGGTGACGGCGTCGGCCACGTCGAGGTGTTCGGTCCCGGGCGCGAGCGGGAAGCGCAACGGCCCGTAGCGCAGTTCGGGCCCTCGCTCACCGTCGCCGATCGACAGGCCGCCAGCGGCGAGTACCTGATCGAGCGGGTCGCCGAGCTTGGGGACGATCACCTTGCCGTCGGCCGCATCCCAGTCGACGTCGAACCACGAGGCCGCGGACGCGTCCGGGCCGTCGCGCAGCGTCTCCCACCATCGATCGTTCAGATGGGCCTCGGCGACCGACATGTGGTTCGGCACGTGGTCGATGACCACCCCGAGACCGCAGCCGTGAGCGGCGGCGAGCAGTGCGGTCAGTCCCCCGTCACCGCCGAACTCGGAACGCACCCGGGTGTGGTCGATCACGTCGTAACCGTGGAGGCTTCCGGGGACGGCTTCGGCCACCGGCGACAGATAGAGATGGCTGACGCCGAGCGCGACGAGATGGTCGAGGATGCCGATGGTGTCGGCGAAGCCGAAGGTCGGCGTCAACTGGATGCGGTACGTGGCGACGGGAAGTGGATCGAGTCGAGGAGGCACCTTCGCTGTCTACCCACGGACCGAGGTGTTCACCCGCTTCTCGTGAAGAAGATGCGGCCCAGGTGCGCATCTGGTTCACGAGAACGTCAGGGTCAGACGAGGGTGGCGATCGCGGTGCCCATCAGGTCGACGAAGTTGTCGGCGTAGAACTTCTGGCGGATCTCCTCGGAGCGATCGCCGAGGCTCGTCTCGAACCGCTCGAACGGGCGGCGGCCACCCTCGACGTGTGGGTAGTCGGTGTTGAACAGCAGCACGTTCGGGCCGATCTGGTCGGTGACCCAGCCGATGTCCTCGGTCGGATACGGCGTGACGCGCACCTGGCGCTCGACGTACTCGCTCGGACGCAGCGACAGTGTCTGGAGACGTTCCTCGTGACGCCCGAACGCGTCGATCGCCGACTCCATCTGCTTCATCCAGCTCGGAACCCAACTGCACCCTTGTTCGATCACACCGACGCGCAGGTCGGGGAACCGTTCGAGCACACCGTCGAAGATCAACGTGGCAAGGGTCTGCATCGGCGGGAACGGGATCGCCATGTAGTCGACCGAGCGGAAGTTCTCCTCGCCACCGTGGAAGTCGGCGGGGATCGGCAGGCCGTTGTCGAAGTACGCCCGATCGATCAGGTCACCGGTGCCGCCGACGTGGAACACCACCGGGATGCCGGCCTCTTCGGCCTGGCGCCACACAGGGTCGAGCGCGATGTGCGACGGCGAGTGGCCCATCGGGCATCCCGACGCGACGAGGAGCGCCGCGGCGCCCATCTCGATCGCTTCGGTGGCCATCGCGTCCGCCCGCTCGAAGTCGGCGAGCGGGACGTAGCAGGTCGGCAACAGCCGAGGGTCGACGGAACAGAACTCGACCATCCCCCGGTTGTGCGCTCGGGCGGCGCCGTACGCGAGGTCGAGGTCGGGCTGATGCTCCCACTCGTAGAGCCGGCTGTTGTGGAACGTGTTGAACATCAGCTGGCTTCGTACGCCGATGAAGTCGAGCACCCGGGGCCGATCCTCGGCCAGGAACGAGCCCGTTGCCGCAAAGTTCTTGCGGTTCATCACGTCGACGTCCTCGTTCGACAGGAACTCGTCCGTGCGGTGCCGTTCGGCGAGCCGGGCGAAGACCTCGTCGATGCGATCCTGATCACCACCGTGCTCGCCGTCACCGGTCTGGGCCAGTTCGTTGGCGTAGCCGGGGCGCACGATGCGGTCACGAATGCCCGGATCGGCATGGTCGCGCAGCCAGTTCGGCGGCTCCATGATGTGGGCGTCTGCGTCGTGCGCGATGCGATCGGCGATGTAGGCCATGCAACATTCTGTTCGATCCGGCAGGGTCCGTTCGTATCGTTGTCGAATCGCCATCTGGAGACCGCCGATCGACGACGACTCGACCAGTCCACGCGACCAGAAGTGAGATGTATCGATGCTCCCCGGTTTCCCCGACCTCGGCCGAGCACTGCGTCGCGAAGCCAGTGTGAATCGACACCGGAATGACTGAAGAGTCCGCGGCGATCGACGTCGCCTCGTCAACCGACGAGGTCGGCGAATCACCAGACGGCGTGGTCAGCGGGATCTGGAAGCCGACCTCGGACACCACGCTCTTCTGGGCTCTCCTGTTTCTCGTCGCTCTCCCCTTCACGATCGCCGCGCTGGCGCTGATCGGTGAGACGTGGGCGCCGTCCAACGACGTCGCGCTGCAACTGCTGAAGATCGGCGACGTCGGCACGCGCCGAACCCCGCTCCTCGGCGCATGGTCCCGCTGGGGATGGAATCACCCGGGGCCATGGCCCACCTACCTGCTCGCACCCTTCACCTGGCTCTTCGGGCCAACCGGAGCGCTCGTCGGCACGCTGATGCTCAACATGGCCTCGTTGATGGCCGCAGTCGTGCTGGGGCGACGGCGGGGTGGGATGGTCCTCGCGGGTCTCGTCGCGGTCTGCGGGCTTGCGATCGGGTTCGCACAGGGCGCGACGTTCCTCATGAATCCCTGGAACCCCTACGTGGGCGTCCTCCCCGTGTACGCGCTCACCCTCGTCGCCTGGTCGTTGAGCGACCGGGACTGGAAGGTGATGCCGCTGATGGTGGTGTTCGCGTCGTTCAGCGTCCAGGCCCATGTCGGCTTCGCACCCGTCGTCGCCGTGATCTGTGTCGGTGGCGTGATGCTCGCGTGGCGGACCGGTCCGGCCGATCCGGGCGAAACCCCACCAGAGCCGGACCAGGCGCCGGCCTGGCGCCGCCCCCTCATCTGGTCGGGGGTTGTCGCAGTCGTGGCATGGCTCCCGGCCATGATCGAGGAGATCGCCAACCAGCCCGGAAACCTCACGCTGCTCGCCCGCTTTTCGGCGAGCAGTCCGGAAGCGACCGTCGGCTGGCGGATCGCGCGCGACGTGCTCGCCACCGAGCTGGGAGTCCCCGGTGCGTGGGCGACAGGAGATGCGTTCCCGGTCTTCGAAGCTGCTCCGTCTCCGATCGGGGCGCTCGTCGTCGTGGTCGCGATCGCCACGCTCGGCTTCGGTGCCTGGCGGATCGGCTCGACGAGTGCCGCCCGGTTCGCCGCCCTCACCCTGATCGTGATCGCCGGTGCCGTGATCGCGACGTCGCGAATCACGGGCTTGCCGTTCGACTACCTCCTGACCTGGTGGTGGGCAGTCGGCGCCGCCGGATGGCTGTCGATCGCTTGGTCGACGTGGTGCCTGCTTCGACACCGTCCGTTCCGAAGGGTCGCCGACCTCATGGTCGGATCGACGTTCGCGCTGGTCGTCCTGCTCTCGCTCGGCCTGGCGGGACGCGCCGCCACCGCAAGCCCACCGGCTCCCGAGGAGTCGGCTGCGATCCTCTCACTGCGCGAGCAGATCGTCCCACGTCTCGACGAGGACCAGACGTATCTCATCTCCTGGTTGGACGAGCGCGGATGGGGCGGGGTCGGCATCGGCATCTTCACCGACCTGGTCGACGACGGGTTCACCGTGATCGTTCCCGACCCGGGAGGCGTCAAGTTCGACGAGTGGCGTACCGGTTCACGCGCCGACGCGCAGCTCGTCGTCGTCAGCGGCGACGACGCCACAGCGAACCCTCTCCTGTCCGAAGCTGGGGACGAGATCGCCTCGTACGACCCCTTGTCGCTCTCCGAGCGGCGAGAGTACGACGAACTCTGGAGCAGGATCGTCGACGAGGCCGGCTCGTCGATCGCCACCTCGCCGAACATCGCTGCGTCGCCCTACCACCTCAGGCTCCTTCGTGGCGCAGTCGACGACCAGAGCATCATCGATCGGTTCGTCGATCTCTGGATGCGCGGGTCGGCGTTCACCGTGTATCTCACGCCCGACGCCCCTGCCGATTTCTGACGATCGACACATTCTGTTCGGTCCGGGCCGCGACGTTCGTATCGTTGTCCAATTCCCCTGCCAGGAGCACGCGATGAACGACGACCACGACGACCCCACGACCGATGACATCGTCGTCGACGCGCAGCGCGACACGGGCGCTGACGAGCGCGAGCAGGAACAGTCCGGCGAGGAGCCCACCACCGGCTTCACGGGGCTCGGGTTGCGCGACGAGCTGCTCACCGCGCTCGACGACCTCGGGTACGAGGAGCCCACGCCGATCCAACGCGAGACCATCCCGATCCTCCTGACCGGCCGGGACCTGCTCGGCCAGGCCGCCACCGGCACGGGCAAGACCGCAGCGTTCGCGCTGCCGGCGCTCCAGATGATCGATGCCTCGCGACGCGAGCCGCAGGTTCTCGTCCTGGTACCCACGCGTGAACTCGCCGTCCAGGTGAGCGAGGCGATGTTCAAGTACGGACGCGAACTCGGCGTCAAGGTGGTGCCGGTCTTCGGCGGTCAACCGATCGGCCGTCAGCTCCAGGCACTCGACCGAGGCGTGCACGTCGTCGTCGCGACGCCGGGTCGCGCGCTCGACCACATCGGTCGCGGCTCGCTCGGTCTCGATTCGATCCGGACGGTGATCCTCGACGAGGCCGACGAGATGCTCGACATGGGCTTCACCGACGACATCGAGGCGATCCTCGAGAGCACACCCGAGGATCGCCAGACCGTGCTGTTCTCGGCGACGATGCCCAAGCGCATCACGTCGATCGCCAAGCGGTACCAGCGCAACCCCGAGCGAATCACGATCGGGCGGGCCGATTCCGAGCCGGGGGCGAAGGTGCTCGTTCGCCAGACCGTGTATGTCGTGCAACGGGCGCACAAGCCGTCAGCGCTGGGACGGATCCTCGACATCGAAGCGCCGAAGTCGGCGCTGGTGTTCTGTCGAACGCGCACCGAGGTCGACCAGTTGACCGAGACGATGAACGGCCGTGGCTACCGCGCCGAGGCGTTGCACGGGGGCATGGACCAGGCGCAGCGCGACCGGGTGATGGCGCGACTTCGCGACGGCACCGCCGAATTGCTGGTCGCCACCGACGTCGCCGCACGCGGTCTCGACGTCGACACGCTCACCCACGTCGTCAACTACGACGTGCCGTCGGCGGCCGAGAGCTACGTGCACCGCATCGGCCGCGTCGGCCGCGCCGGCCGTGAAGGTGTGGCGATCACACTCGCCGAGCCGCGCGAACGGCGCGGGCTCGAGAACATCGAGCGCCTGACGAAGCAGAAGTTCGAGATCGCCAAGGTGCCGACGGTGTCGGATCTCCGCGAGCGCCAGATCGAATTGACCGTCGCCGCGGTACGCGAGGCGTTGGGCGCTGTCGACCTCGAGGACTTCAACACCGTGCTGCACGCGCTGGCAGGTGAGGACAGCGACCGCAACATCGCGCTCGCCGCCATCAAACTCGTGCACGAGTCGCGGGGCGCAACGATCGACGAACTCGAGATTCCGGACGCGTCCGACCGACTGCGCGGCAAGCCGTCGGACGGCAAGAAGAAGTTCGACAAGAAGGCACCCCGCAACGCCGGCGAGAAGGACCGGTCGGGCAAGAAGGGACAACGCTCCGGCGGAGCGGGCACTGCGTTCGTGCACGTCAGCCTCGGACGCAAAGCCGGCGTCCGGCCCGGTGACCTCGTCGGGGCGATCGCGAACGAGACCGGGCTCGTCGGACGCGAGATCGGGCCCATCCGGATCTCCGAGGCGTACTCGGTCGTCGGCGTCCCCGAGGCGTCGGTGGAGCACGTCATCGAGACGATGCAGTCGACCACGATGCGCGGCAAACGCGCCAGGGTTCGCCGCTTCGTCGAGTGAGGTCCGCTCATCCAACCATCTCGTACGTCGACGGGCCGGTCGCCCGCCCCATCCGGCGCGCACGCCCGACTGAGCGTCAGCGGGAGAAGTTCTCGAAGTACCGGCTCGGGGTGGGGCCTCGTTGACCCTGGTACTTCGAGCCGCTTGCGCCTCGGCCGTAGGGCTGGTCGGCCGGCGTCGTCATGCGCATGAAGCTCACCTGGCCGATCTTCATTCCGGGGTAGAGCGTGATCGGCAGGCTGGCGACGTTGGCGAGCTCCAGCGTGATGTGCCCGTCGAAACCCGCGTCGATGAAGCCGGCAGTCGAGTGGATCAGCAGACCGAGGCGTCCGAGCGACGACTTGCCCTCCACTCGACCGACGAGGTCGTCGGGCACGCCGATGCGCTCGAACGTGGACCCCAGCACGAACTCACCCGGGTGCAAGATGAACGGCTCGTCCGAACCTTCGGGAATCTCGATGAGTTCGGTCAGATCGACCATGTCGAGCTTCACGTCGATCACCCCACGGGTGTGATTGCGGAACACCCGGAACAGGTTCGAGATCCGAACGTCGATCGACGACGGTTGGATCAACGACTCGTCGAGCGGGTCGATGACGATCCGGCCGGCGGCGAGCTGTTCACGAAGGGTGCGGTCGGACAGGATCACAGTCGTCCACGTTAGTGATCCCCCCGCCCCCACCCCGTTTGCGTGCGAACTCGGGTCGGACGAGTCACCGGGAATCCACCATCGTGCATCGTCGCCGGACCGCGCGATACGCCGACGCTGCGCAACAACGCCGCCGTCGATGCGAGGACGACGGGAGCGGTTCCGCTACCTCGCACGTGAGTTCCCGGCTCGGGCGGGATAGAAACAGAGGAACAAACCCCTCGAAAGGACTGTGACGACATGGCAGCGACAGCACTCATGGTGTGGATCGACCAGGACCTCTGCACCGGTGACGGCATCTGTTCGGAAATCTGCCCGGACGTCTTCGTCGGCCGTGACGACGGCTTGTGGGTCGTCAAGGAAGAGGCATCGCACTTCGGTTCGACCATCGTGTTCGACGGTGCCGATGGATCCGGTCACGGACCGGACATGGGCCGCGGCGTCGCCCGCATCCCCGACTCGCTGATCGACACCGCCGTCGACGCAGCCGAGGAGTGCCCGGGCGAATGCATCATGATCGAGCCGTACGACCAGGCTGCGATCGACGCGCGCGGCGCCTGACGCTTACGAACTCGCACCCGTCGCCCGCTAACCTGGGCGGCTCGCGCGGATGTAGTTCAATGGTAGAACATCAGCTTCCCAAGCTGAGAACGCGGGTTCGATTCCCGTCATCCGCTCCATTTCCCCTGGTTGATCAGTTGACAACGAGCTTGCCGTTCTCAGCCTTTCACCTGGTCAGAAGCTGAAGCTTGGCGTTCGCACCAGCGGAACCTTTCGCGAAGGGCCAGCTCACGAGGATTCGGGCGGCCGCTTCGATCTCGGCGTTCGCGTGTCTTGTCCATTGCTTGTTGCACGGATGTTGCACGATTCTGGCCGGCCGCATGCCGACCTTCAGATCAAGCGCTACCTCGCTGCCAGCACCGCCGCCTCGATCGGGTCGTAGATCTGCAGCGCAATGCCGCGACCTGTTTCGCCGTTCGACTCCGTCACGATGTACACACCGAAACCGTTGTCCGGGTCGAGCATCGGCGTGGCGCCGAACCCGCCGAAGGCGATACGCCGCCCGCTGTCACGCTCGACCCACCATCCCAAGCCGTAACCGTTCATGTCGGGGCCAGTGGAGTCACCGGCAGTGTCGCCGCCGTACACCTCGCCGATCCGATCGGCGAGCATCGCTTCGACGGCGTCGGCGGAGAGCACCTGTACGTCGCCGCACATCCCGCCACGGAGCTGCATCAACATGAGCTGGGCGTAGTCGGGCGCGCTGCTGAACGCTCCGGCTCCCGGGCTCGGATTGTCGGTGGGCGACAGGACCGACGGGTCACCGTCGAAGTCTGTTGGGTAGTCGAATCCGACGCGATTGTTGAACCCCACCGACTCCAGGCCGCATGGAGCGGCGATCAACTCCTCGACCAGCTCTGCCCAAGTCTGGCCTGATGCAGCTTCGGCGACGGCGCCGGCGACCGTCCACTGCGCTCCGCCATAGCGGAACTCGGTATCGGGCTCGATGACCTCTGCGTCGTCGTCACCCGTGGCAAACACCTGCTCGGCGCAGTCCTGCATGGTGACATCGGGGTTGAACCAGCAGTGGTACGACTCGAATGCGAACCCGGCTTCCAGACCGATGAGCCCCGAGCTGTTCGACAGCAACTGCGCCGGTGTGATCGTCGGGTGGCTCGCACCCCACTCGACAACGTCCGCCACCGGCGCATCGACATCCAGGACCCCCTGATCATCGAGGCTCATCAGCACCCCTGCCGCGATCATCTTGCCCGACGATGCGATCAGCGAGACACGGTCCGCGTCGAAGTCACCCCAGTACTCCTCGTGGACGACACCGTCGTCACGTTCGACGATGATCAGCCCCGCACCGCTCAGACCCTGTTCGGCGACGTACGTCTCGACGATTGCCGACACGTCGGCGAAGTCGTAGACGCGTAGGGCGATGGTCGTGGTGGTCGTGGTTGCGGGCGCCGGCGTCGTGTCCGGGCTCGTCGATTCCACTGCGGGTGCTGGCGCGTCGGCCTCGGTCGTCGTCGGCTCCGTCGTCGGCGACGAGTCGGCGCTCGCCGATTCCTGCGCAGCGACATCGGTCGACGGCGAGCTGGACTCGGCACTTCCACACGCTGCCGCCGCGACGGCACACACCCCGAGCGTGGCTGCGTACCTGATGACGCGAGATCGTTGCATGATGGCGCTTCCTCCTCAGGTTCCGAACCGTTCGGAACCTGGCCTCCACCGTCGCGACCCGACCTTTCAGTCAGCTTGTCGTCGCATTCCCCCTGGTGAAGTCACTGATCGAGTCTCACTCAGTCCGATCGCAGGTGACGCTCGACGCCGCACCCAACCCCCACGGATCGACGACATTCGGCACCGTCCGATAGGTCACGCTCAACGCAGCACCCAACCCGGTCGGTCGGCAGTGCCCCGACTGCGTGTCGCCGACGAGTTCCCGCGTTGGTTGAACGATTCCGACGATCGTCCCCCACCCTTCAGCGAGACCCCGCCTAAGGTGGCTGAAAGTCCCACGGGACAACGTCGAGGGGTGAGCCACTCGACCGGAGTAATCGACGATCCCCCGAAGGGAAGGCCCGTGCTGCGCTATCACCTGCTGGGCCGGTTGCGGGTCCGTCGAGACGACGTCGAGATCCAGCTCGGAGCGCGCAAGGAGCGAGCCCTGCTCGCCATGCTGCTCAGCAACGCCAACCGGGTGGTGTCGACCGATCAGCTCGTCGACGCACTCTGGGCAGACGGCGGCGCGAAGAACCCGCAGAACGTCCTGTGGGTGAACATCTCGAAGCTGCGCTCCGTGCTCGACCCGGATCGGCCGAAGGGAAGCGACAGCACCGTTCTCGTCACCCGCCCACCCGGCTACATGCTCGTCACCGAAACCGACGCGATCGACGCAGGTCGCTTCGAATCGCTCACCGACGAGGGGCGCCGACTGCTCGACATCGATCCGTCGGCCGCATCGCTGGTGTTCCACGAGGCACTCGCTCTGTGGCACGGGCGAGCACTCGAAGAGTTCGTGTACGACGAGTTCGCGCAGGCTGAAGTCGCGCGCCTCGAAGAGCTCCGGCTCGCGGCAGTCGAGGACCGCGTCGACGCCGACCTGCGAACCGGGGCATCACGGGAACTGGTCGGCGAGTTGGAGAGCCTGACCAGGCTGCATCCGTTGCGCGAACGCCTGGCTGCGCACCTGATGGTCGCGTTGCACCGATCGGGGCGACAAGGCGAGGCGCTGCGTGCGTACGGCACCTTCAGGAGGACGCTGCGTGACGAGCTCGGGCTCGACCCGTCGGCCGACCTCTCCGCACTCGAAGAACGCATCGTCCTCGACGACCCGTCACTGCGGATCTCCGACGACGTGCTCGTTCCGGTCGGGGCTGGTCCGGCGACCTCGGCGGTGCGCGGGCACGAACTGCGGCAGCGGATCGGTGTCGGGCCACGCGGTGTCGTTCACGTTGCCTACGAACCGGCCGTCGGTCGTGAGCTGGCGATCAAGGTGATCCGACCGGAACTCGCGGACGACCCCGATTTCATCCGCCGATTCGAAACCGAAAGCCAGGCGCTCGAACGCCTCGTGCATCCTCGGATCGTTGCGACCTTCGATCGCTGGCGTCAGCCCGGAGCGGCCTACGTGACGATGCCACTCTTCGTGCGCGGCAGCCTGCAGGCCGCGCTCGATCGGGGCGAACTTTCGCTCGAGGACGGCCTCCGGGTGATCGATCACGTCGCCGAGGCGCTGGGCGCCGCACATCGCCTCGGCGTCGTCCACGGCAACCTGAAGCCGACGAACATCCTGCTCGACACCGACGGCAATGCGTCCGTCGCGGACTTCGCACTGGCTGCGTCGGCTGGAGGGATGACGCCGACGCCGTTCAGCGCACCCGAACATCAGCGTGGCGCCGAACTCACGCCGAGCTCCGACACCTACTCCCTCGCCATGCTGACCACCTCCGTGTTGCGAGGCGTCGAGAACGAGGGGTCGCGCCCTACGGACGTGGCGGCAGCGGTGATCGCTCGCGGCACGTCCGACGACCCAACCGCCAGACACGATGGGCCCGAAGCATTCGCTCACGACCTCCACGCCGCGTTCGGCGTCGGCGCGCACTCCCCGCTCGTCGCCGCGACGGAGAACCCCTACGTCGGGCTCCAAGCGTTCCAGGAACAGGACGCGGGGCGGTTCTTCGGTCGCGAGCGGCTGGTGGAGCGTCTGGTCGCTCGCCTCGGTCGCTCGGGCGTTCAAGGCCGACTCATCGTGGTCGTCGGCCCGAGCGGAGCCGGTAAGTCGAGCGTCGTTCGCGCCGGTGTCCTGCCCGCGGTTCGCCACGATGCACTCGGTGACGCCGATCGGTGGTTCCAGGCGACGATGACGCCGGGCAGCGACCCGTTCGCCGCCCTCGCCCTGGCGCTCCGCTGCATCGCCGTCGACGAGATGCCCGGCTTGGCCGAGAAACTGCGCCTCGAGGGAATCGCCGCAACGACGGCGTCGATGCTGCCCGAGCCCGACGCCCGCCTCGTGCTCGTTGTCGACCAGCTCGAGGAGTTGTTCACACACGCGTCACCCGACGATGCGGACGCATTCCTCGATGCGCTCGCCGCCTCGGCCGACGATCCACACTCGCCGATCCGGATCATCGCCACGTTGCGAGCCGACCACTACGACCGTCCACTGCGCCATCAGACATTCGGGGAAGTCCTGCGCCACTCCACCGAGCTCATCACGCCGATGACCGCTGCCGAGCTCGAACAAGCCACGGTTGCGCCGGCGGCGGCCGCCGGAGTGACGTTCGAAGGGGGCCTCGTTCCGGAGATCGTCTCCGACGTGATGGGACGAACGTCCGCGTTGCCGCTCCTGCAGCACGCCATGACCGAACTCTTCGAACGGCGAGTCGGTGCGACGATCGGTGCTGCGTCGTACGCGGCGATCGGCGGCGTCACCGGTGCGCTCGTACGGACCGCCGAAGACGTGTACGACGGGTTCGAGCGCGAGGCGCGGACGCAGGTCCGCGACATGTTCCTGCGCCTCGTCACGCTCGGCGACGGCGTCCCCGACACGCGGCGGCGAGTCCTCGTCAGCGAGCTGACGGGCGCCGGAGCGAGCCATGTCCCGGAGATCCTCGAGACGTTCGGGCGACACCGGCTGCTGAGCTTCGACCACGACCCGGTGACGAGAGGGGCGACGGTCGAGATCGCCCACGAGTCGTTGCTCACCGAGTGGCGGCGACTCGCGGAGTGGATCGATCACACTCGCGCGGATGTCCAGGCACAACGCTCGCTCAGCGGGCTGGCATCGACGTGGCGCGAGCACGACGAGGATCCGGCGTTCCTGCTGCCCGAGGGGCAGGCCGACAGCTACGCGACATGGATCGAGCGGCCTCCGGTGCGCTTGACCGCGACCGAGACCGACTTCCTCGCATCGAGCGTGGCCGCCGTCGAGGGCCGCCGAGCGGCCGATGTTCACCGCCTCCGTCGGCTTCGTCGTCTCGTCACCATGACCGGCGTTGCACTCGTCATCGCGCTGGTTGCCGGCGGCCTCGCGGTGCGACAGCGAAACAACGCCCAGTCCTCGGCGAACGAAGCACGCCGTGCGCAGTCCGAAGCGATCGAGGCTGCCGCTGCGGCCGAGGCGTCCGAAGCGGTGGCTGAGTCGTCGACCCTCGAGGCGGAGGCATCAGCAGCTGAGGCGGAAGCCGCGACACTCGTGGCGGAGGCGTCGGCGGAGGAGGCCCGAGCGTCGGCTGAAGCAGCCGATCTGGCGACGCTGGTGAGCCGCTCGGCCGCGCTGCGCACGGACAACCCGACCGTCGCCGTCCTGTTGGCACTCGAAGCCCACCGCCGCAGCGAGACCCCCGAGACGCTGCAAGCGTTGACCGCGACGCTCACGAGCAGAAAGATCGGCCGGCTCGTTGCTAGTCGCCCGATGATCGAAGGGGACTGTGGGGTCGGGTTCACCGCCGCCTGGCTGGGTGGGAACGCCAGGCACGTGGTGGTCGACGGGCGGCTCGTGTCCCGCGACGTCGTCACCGGCGAGCGCACCGACATGGGCCCGGCTCCGGCACCGTGCGCGAACGGTGGGACCGACGGATCGATCGGGTACGCGACACTCCCCAACCTCTCGAAAGCGTGGGTCGGCCCCGCCTTGGGCACGGAGATCTCGTTCGATGTTCCGTCGTTCCCGCGGGGCGTCACGCCGACCCGACTGGTGGTCCAGGACATCCTGGACCAGACCACGTTCCGGGCGAAGATGTACGACACGGCGTCCGGTGTCGCCGTCGGTGAACTGGTACAGCAGGGCTACTTCTCTGCTGGCGCCGTCAACGACGAACTCGCACTCATCGCCCTGAGCATCGGGGCCTCGGAGGCGGGCGCGTCGAGTGTCGTCACGGTACGCGATGCCGAGACGTTCGGGCCGCTGTTCGAGCTGTCGTTCGAGGCCGTCGCGACGGCGGTGGCCTTCGACCCGGCGACCAACGAGATGTTGGTGGGGTTGACCGATGGCCGAATCCAGACGATCGATCTCGCCACGCAAGAAGTGATCGCCTCGGTCGATGGTTTGCCGGGGCCACGGGAGTTCGGGATTGCCGCGGACGGAACGGTGACCGTCGTGTCGCTCGGCGGGATCGCCCTGCTCGACCGCCGCGCCGGGCTGTTGCCAGGCGTTCGACCGATCGAACTGAGCACGGTCCAGTTCGCAGTGGTGCAGCCCAACGGGATGATCACGGTCGAATCGCCGGGCACCGTCGCGGTGTACTCCTTCGCAGGTGGCGGCCTGGCCGAACAGGCATGGGATGTCGGCGCCTCCACCGCCGCCGTCGTCGATGGACGAGCGGCGGTACTCGACCCGGTTCGTCAGGCCGTGGAGGTCATCGACTTCGCCACCGGCGAAAGGCAGGCGTACGCACTCCTGGACAGCGACGGCACCCCGTTCGTCGCAGGCGAGGTCTATCCGGAACCCGACGGCGTGTGGGCCGTGTCGGCCGACTATGCGCTGGGCAGGTGGGAGGGCGAGGAGTTGGTGGAGCGCCTCGACCTCGGTCCGTCGCCCGATGTTCGAGGGGTCGGACGCGAGGGAACACTGATCGGAACGCGCCACGATCGCTGGTATGCGTCGCTGGGACGCGCCGACGACGGACGCGAGTTCGCCACGCTGGTCGAACTCGACCGGGATGACCCGCGTATCGTGTTCCGGATCGAGACCAGCGACGTCAGCGACCTGATTCCGAGCCGCGACGGCGGGATGCACGTGTTCAGGACCGACGGACTCCTGGTGACGTACGACTCCGCCGGTGCGGAGATCGGCCGACTCGACACGGGCTTGGAGTCTCCCGTCTTCCCCACGATCGACGCTGTGTCCGGCAAGCTCGCCGTGGTCGGCCAGCACACCACCCGCGGCATCGTCGAGGTGATCGACCCGGCCACGGCGACAGTGCAGGAGGTCCCGGGCAGAAACTTCGCAGTGAGCCTGGGATTCGCCGGACCACTCGGGCTGCTGGCGATCACCACGACCGACGGCACCGTTCGCCTCTGGGACATCGACGCATGGGAACCCGCAAGCGTCCTCTTCGCCGGCAGCGAGGCCGTCGTCGTCTCCGACGCCACCATGTACGACCCCGAAACCGAAATGCTGTCGGCCTTGTCGTCACGCCAGGTGTTGCAGTTCTCGCTCGACCCCGACCGCTGGATCGAGCAGGCCTGCGAGTTCGCCGGCCGCGACCTCACCGCCGAGGAGTGGAACGAGTACGTCCCCGGCGACATTCCGCCGACATCAGCCTGCGAATCCTGAAGCTCGGTTCGCATCCGTCTCCAGCGGATGGGCCATGGATACGACGAATGGAAGGTCAGGCAGCGTGCCGCAGTCCTGACCATCACGCTCACGCAACGAAGCCGAAGCCGAAGCCGAAGCCGAAGCCGAAGCCGAAGCCGAAGCCGAAGCCGCCGATATCAAATCAGATATAGTACCGCATGGACGTCAGCGCAATCCTTCGAATGTGCAGAGCGCAGGCCGGACTGTCTCAGCAAGCTCTCGCGGACGCCGCCGGCACCTCTCAGCCGACGGTCGCGGCATACGAAGCAGGGCGCGTCACACCGAACGTCGATACCTTCACCAGGCTCCTGGAAGCCTGTCACCACACGATCGACATTGTTCCGGAGGCGCGTGCAGCTCGGTGGACCCGCGTCGAGGAAAAGAGCCTCGCCATACACCGACAGATCGCTTCCCGACTCCTTTCCAACCCGACGATCACCCTGAAGACCGCTCGATCAAACCTCTCTCGACTCCGCGATTCCGATCGCGGTCACGCCACCCGACTGCTCGACGAGTGGAGCGCACTTCTCGAACAATCGACCGACATCATCGTCACCGCCATGCTCGCCCGCACCCAACACGGGATCGATCTCCGCCAGATGACACCGTTCGCGGGCGTGCTCACCGACGCCGAACGCCGCAAGGCGTTGCGATCCGTTCCACGCACCGACGCAGCATGAAACGATCCGATCTCGAACACCTCCTGCGGGCAGCGCATGTGATCGACGCCGACCAGATCATCGTCGTCGGGCTCCAAGCCATCCTCGCCACGATCCCCGAGTTCATGCTCCCACCAGAGGCGACGATGTCCGTCGAGGCTGACCTCATCCCACTCGACGGAACCGAGGCTCTCGCCGACCAGATCGACGGTGCAATCGGTGAGGCTTCGATGTTCCACGAGACGTTTGGCGTCTACGCCCAAGGCGTCGGATATGAGACCATCACCGCACCCGACGGATGGCGCGATCGACTCATCGAGTACTCGAACGAGAACACCGATGGCGTCACCGGACTCTGCCTGGAGATCAACGACCTCTGGCTCACCAAACTCGCAGCCGGCCGACCGAAGGACTTCGAGTTCTGCAGGGCGCTCGTCCGAGCAAAGCTCATCACCGCCGACATCGTCCGCTCCCGGGCGTCGACGATCGACCCGAGGATCGACGCAGGCGAACTCGCAACGCGAGTCGAACGGCTCCTCGGCGAACTGAGCACAACGAGACTCGTGGCGCGAGTGCGAGGATGCCGTCCGACATCTCGAAACCGGCCCTCGCCGACGATCACGACATCGACGTCCACGTCGGAGTTCTTGGTCATCACGAGGCCTCAGCCCACGGTTCATTCGCGTCATCGCCGGCCTCGGGCGCCGTGGTCGGGGGACTGTAGAGAGGCCGCAGGACCGACCTCCCCGCTCAGCTCGGAGGCGCCGCGTGAGAACGTTTGTGGTTAATGACGGGCAAGCGTACTATCAGTCGTGTGCTGCCAGTCGTTCTCAGTCAAGGACACCTGAACGGGTGTGGCTAACGACACACGATCCAAACGCCTCGACCCCACGACCCAACGCGCCGCCCTGCGCAAGCTGCTCATCCTCGACGCGGCCGAACAGATCGGCGACCTCCGCATCCCGCCCGGCAACCGCCTCGAGAAGCTCAAGGGCGACCGCGCCAACACCTACAGCATCCGCATCAACGACCAGTGGCGCATCTGCTTCCGGTGGACGAACGCTGGAGCCGAAGACGTCGAGATCGTCGACTACCACTGAAAGGACACGACATGACGCACACCCACCACGGAGCCGATCCACCCCGGCGAGATCCTGATGCTCGACTACCTCGAGCCGCTCGGCATCACCCAGCACCGCGTCGCTGTCGCGATCGGTGTGCCACCGCGCCGGATCAACGAGATCGTGCACGGCAAGCGCGGTATCACCGCCGACACCGCGCTGCGTCTCGCCCGGTACTTCGGCACCAGCGAACGGTTCTGGCTCAATCTCCAGAGTCGCTACGAACTCGAAGTCGAACGCGACCGACTCGCCGGCACGCTCGACGAAATCGAGCCCCTCGTCTCGGCGTAGAACAGCGAACCGGGGCCGTGCCTACAACGCTGTCAGACGGGTGTTGACCAGGACAAATGTGGTCGATGAACATCCGCGACGCAGGCTGAAGCCTTTCCGGGGTCCTTC
>CAVOQV010000014.1:0-17380 GCA_963698435.1 Ilumatobacteraceae bacterium
GCGAGGATGATCCCCTTGGCGTTGTTCGAGGTCATCAGATAGAGCTTGTCGGGAGACGCAGCGAGCACGATCACCGGCGGCAACTCGCCCGACGTGGCCGCATACCGTCCAGCCGTGTATCCGGCCGCCGCGCCGACCGCCTGGGCCGTGTCGCCACCCGCTGCGTCACCGAGCACCGAGCCGGCGGCGGCGCCGGCGGCGACCTTCCACGTCATGCCCTTCGGCTGGAAGTCCCCTGCGACCGTGATTGCGTCGTCGCCGGTCGCCTCGCGAGCCAGATCGATCAGTTTCTGCTTGAGATCCATTCGGCGAACGCTAACACTTCGCTGCCAAGAGACTTCGGTGGCGAGATGAATGCGTCAGGCGTGTCGGTCAGCGACGGAGGGCACAGGCCACCCTGTCGTGAACTCCATGGTCGATCTGCACGAACCGAAGCGGAGAGCCACCGCAGACGTGCCGTACCGGAGCGAGTCGGCAGTCGGGCGGTCGGCAGTTGGGCGATCGACGGTGCCGTTTCGCTGGGTCGAACCGCTCGATCGACGGTCAGACCGCGCGACGTGGGTCCGTTTGCGGCAGGTCGACCAGCGCCGAACGCACCACCCAGGCGACGATCAGCGCTCCGGCGAGCCCGATCGCGGTGGCCACCGCGGCCGGCGCCGCCACGACGACGATCGCCACCGCCAACGGCAGCACCAGCGAGACCACGTCAACGGAACGGCGGCGTACGGGCGAGTACCGCTGCGTGATCTCGGGCTCGAGATCCTGTCGCAGCAACCACATCGGCACGATCGACAGCACGGCGAGCACCGCTGCCGCCCACCGGGTCGCATCGATCACAGCGCTCTCGTCCGCGACGGTGGCGATCATCATCGCCACGGCCGCGCCCAGCCACAGCCCGGACGTGCACAGGTACACGCTCAGCCAGCGGGCGTCGCGCCAGCCCGGCTGCGCGGTCGTACTGAAGAGCACACCCTTGTAGAGCAGTGCACCGAAGGCGGGCACGAGTGCGATCGTGGCCAGCACGAGCGAGACGTCGCCGATCCACGATGCCGGCTCGGTGAACCAGTTGACGACGCCGACCAGTGCGGGCACCGCCGCACATGCCATGAACGCCAACAGCGACCAGACGCCCACTGACATCGGCGTCTCCGGCTTGATCACGCGCAGCATGTGGAACACCCGCCACGGATCGCCCAGATCGAGGGCGAGCACTGCGAGGTCGAGCGCCACGAGCGCGACGGCCAACGGCCAGCCCACGTCGACGACCCACTGGGCGTCGTCACCGACGACGAGGCGAACGAGCGTGACGACGATGAACGTGCCGATACCGAGGTTGTTCAGCGCGATGTCGGCCGTTGCCGTCGCTCCTCGCCATGGCGATGCGTGGGCGCCGACCTGGTCCTCGTAGCCGGTGCGAAGCGCGGGGGCGGTTCGTGCGCCCATCAGCGCGCCACCACCAGCGTGAGCAGCAGCGCCGCCAGCGCGACACCGAAGGCGGCCGCCCCGCGCAGGTAGTCGCCGACCATGTTGGTCCACGGGTCGACCGGTTCGTCGGGAAGGCCGTAGACCCACGCCGGCCGGATCAGGAGGTAGAAGCTGTGCAGCGTCGAGTACCGCTCCGACTCCTCGTCGCCGTACAGGTACGCCGAGCCGACGCCACGCTCGTGGAGCGTGGCAACACGAGCACGGGCCTCGTCGCGGAGTTCGTCGATCGGGCCGAACCTGATCGACTGGGTCGGGCAGGCCTTGGCACAGGCCGGCGTGAGGTCGTCGCTGAGACGGTCGTAGCAGAGCGTGCACTTGTGCGAGTGCCCGTCGAGTTCGCTCTCGGCCGGCACCCCGAACGGGCAGGCGCTCACACACGCTCCGCAGCCGGTACAGATGTCGGGTTGGATGACCACGCTCGAGAACTCCGAGTGGACGATCGCACCGGTCGGGCACGCCTTGTTGCAGGGCGCGCTCACACAGTGCTTGCACGAGTCGCTCATCATCAGCCAGTGACCGGTCTTCGGCTCGGCGAGCAACACGATCAGGTCGAACTCGCCCCCTTCACGGATGTCCGTCGGCGGCAGCGGCGTCGCCGAACCGGCCGGTCCGTCGCCCGCCTCTTCGACGGTCTCGTCGAACGACTCGATGAACTTCACGTGGCGCCACGAGGTCGCCGACAGCGCTTCGGTGTGGTCGTACGACGGGCGCCACCCGTTGGTCGCGTCGGCAGGCAGGAGGTTCCACTCCTTGCAGGCCACCTCGCACGCCTTGCACCCGATGCACACCGTCGTGTCGGTGAAGAACCCCATCGGGCTGACGGGTGGTGGCTCGGCGGGTCGCTCGAACGTGTACCAGATCCTGCCGAGACCTCGCGGACGCGTCGGCCCCTCCAACGCTGGCCGGTCGACGACCTCGAATTCGGGAATGCCGGTCACGTCCTCTCCTGCCAGCCGTACGGCTGTGCCGCCCATTCGGTGTCGGCGATCGGGATGCCGAGCTTCGGCTCGGTCTCCGTCGCCACGGGCGTCGCGGACGGTGCCCCGTCGAGCCGACCCGCTCGCAGCGCGCACACGAACGACTTCGCGCCGTGGATGTCGGAGTCGGCCGACAGCAGCATCGCCGTCAGGTCGTTGGCGGACGCGCCGACGATCTCACCCTGGTAGCCGAACTGGTTGATGAGGCCCACCGTGTGGACCACCCGATCGTGCACCAGCATCGGCTGGATCCGGTCGGTCACCAGCGCGCGGGCCTCGATCTCGCCGCGCGGCGACGACACGACCACCCACCCGCCGTCGACGACCCCCTCCGCGTCGGCGAGGTCGTGGTCGATCTCGACGAACATCGCCGGTTGGAGTTCGGTGAGCCAGCTGTCGTAGCGGGTGCTCATGAAGTGCTCGGTGAGGTGGTAGGTGGTGGCGACGTGCGGGAACGCGTCGGGCCGGTTGCTGCGCACCCCGCCGTACGGGTTGTCGAGCGAGTCGATGATCTTCGTCAGCGGATCGGTCGTCCGTTCGTGCATCGACACCGCGACCGGCGACTCGAACGGCTCGTAGTACACGGGGAGCGGCCCGTCCGCCATGCCGAACGGCGTGACCAACCACGCGGTCCCGTCCGGGTGCACCACGAACGGCCCGTCGCCCGGGATCGAGTCGTTGCCCCGTGCGCCGAGATCGGGTCGCGACGTCGGCGGCAGGGTGGCGGCGAACTGCGGTGTGTCGTGGCCGGTCCAGCGCCCGGCAGCCTCGTCCCACCACACCAACGCCTTGCGCTGCGACCACGGGCGACCCGCCGGGTCGGCCGACGCCCGGTTGTAGAGGATGCGGACGTTGCCGGGCCACGCCCAGCCCCACTCGGGGAACACGCCGGCCTCGTTGACCGTGCCGTCGAGTCGTGCGCTGAGGTTGGTGTCCGGCGCGGGGAAGACCCCGCAGTAGAGCCGACTCCCGCACGCCGTCGAGCCATCCCCGGCCATCTCCCCCGGACCGGTGAGGTGCTCGCCGGTCGCGACGCGGTACCCGTTGATCTCGCGCAACACCCGCAGCGGGTCGGGCTCGTCCTCGCCGGTGGCGCAGTAGTCCCAGGCGAGGTGCTGGATCGGAGCGTCGCCGGGCCTGGTCGAGTCGGCGTAGAGCTCCTGGAGCCGCCGGCCGAGGTGGTACCACCACCACAGGTCGCTCCTGCAGTCGCCCGGGGGCTCGACGATCCGGTCGTGCCACTGCACCAGGCGTTCGGTGTTCGTCATCGTGCCCGACTTCTCGGTCGACGCGGCGACCGGGAGCAGGAACACCTCGGTGCCAACGTCGCCGGGGGGTGGCCCGCCCGGGTCGGCGTACCACGCGCTCGCGCTCTCGGTCTCGAACAGGTCCATCACCACGAGCCACCGGAGCTTGCGCAACGCCCGCCGGCGCATCTTCGAGTTCGGGCCCGACACCGCGACGTTCTGGCCGAACAGGAAGAGCCCGTCGATCGATCCCTCGTCCATCTTGCGGAAGATCGACATGTCGGACATGTCCTCGTCGATCTTCGGCAACCACGAGTACCCGAAGTCGCTGTCCGGCGTGGCACTGTCGCCGTACCAGGCCCGCAGCAGGCTGACCAGGAAGTGTCGGAAGCCGTCGGCGAACGGGCCCTGTTCGGTGTCGAGCTTCCACATGCCGTCGTCCACATCGCCGCGGCGAGCACCCTGGAAGCGGCCGTTGGCCAGATACTCGTCCAGCGTTGCCTGACCCACGACCGCCTGGGGCATCGGCAGGTAGTTGGGCAGCGTGTTGTAGAGCAGGGAGATGTCGGTGGCGCCCTGCACGTTGGCGTGGCCGCGCAGGGCGGTGATGCCACCGCCGGGACGCCCGATGTTGCCGAGGAGCAACTGCAGGATCGCCGCCGCACGAACCGTCTGCGGGCCGGTGCTGTGCTGCGTGAAACCGAGCGCGAACGCGAGGTTGGTGGTGTGCTCGCGTCCCGAGTTCCGGCAGAGCAGCTCGGCGATCTTGACCACGTCGGCCGGACGGCAGCCGCACACGGCGGCGACCGCCTCGGGCGTGTAACGGTCGACGTGACGGCGCAGGATCTGCAGCACGCAGCGCGGATCGGTCATCGTCGGATCAGTACGCGGGAGGCCGGGGGCGCCATCGGGGCCAGGTTCCATCTGGTAGTCCCAGGCGTGCGGCGCGAGACGGTAACTGTTGGTGTCGGCGTCGTAGCCGACGAACAGTCCGGACTCCTCGTCGAAGTCGTAGTCGTCGGAGATCAACGTGGCCGCATTCGTGTAGTGCGCGACGTACTCCTCGAACCAACGCTCACCGTGCAGGACATAGCGGATCAACCCGAGCAGGAACGCGAGGTCGGTGCCCGGCCGGATCGCCAGGTGCACGTCGGCGACCGCGGAGGTGCGGGTGTACCGGGGGTCGATGTGGATGATCGTCGCGCCGTTGCGTTGCGCCTCGACCGGCCAGCGGAACCCGACCGGGTGCGACTCGGCCATGTTCGATCCCATGATCAGCACGCAGTCGCTGTTGACCATGTCGCGGGGCGGGTTGCTGGCGGCCCCGAAGCCGAAGGTGGGGGCCAGACCGGCCACCGTCGACGAATGTCAAATGCGCGCTTGGTTCTCCACGCCCAGCAGACCGATGCCGCCCTTGAGGAGCTTGGACGCGAGATAGACCTCCTCGTTGTCGGCAGCCGATCCGCCGATCATCGCCATGTTCTTGACGTGGTTGACGGTGATGCCTTCGGCGTTCTCTTCGATCAGCCCCTCGTCGCGGGTCTCCTTGACGAGCTGCGCGATCCGCTCGAGCGCCCACTCGACCGGACGATCCTCCCAGTGGTCGCTGTTCGGCGCCCGGTACTTGAGCGTCGTGACGCGGTGCGGGTTGGCGACGAGCTGCAGCGTGTTGGCGCCCTTCGGACAGAGCCGGCCTTCGTTGACGGGGCTGCGCGGGTCGCCCTCGATGTCGACGATCTCGCCGCCCTTGGTGTAGGCCAGCTGGCTGCACCCGATCGCACAGTACGGGCACACCGAGTGATGCACCTCGGCGCCTCGCAGCCGGGTGTGGCTCGACACGAGGCGGGGGCTGACCGGTTGGCGACGGGGCATCATGACCTCTCACAGGCGCGCTTCATCGGGGGAGGGTTCCACTTGCCCAGACGCGGAGTCATTGGTTGCCCTGTCGGCTCTCGATCGTCGAACGCGCCCAGCCGGTGGCGGGCGGCGTCTCCGGCATCCCTTCGTCGGGCAGCAGGCCCTTCTGGTCGAGGTGGTACAGGAGTCCGAACGCCGGGAAGATCAAGACGACCGCCAGTCCGGTTGCGATCGTGATCGCCCAGATGGTCGCCGACGGAGCCGCACCAGCCTCGACCGTCAATGTCTCGGGCAGCAGGTAGTCCCACTGGGCGACGCCCCACGCCACGATCACCGACACCACCGCACCGATGGCCGTCAATCGGGCGCCGCGGTGGTTCGAACGCCTGAGCAGCCAGAGCGTCGCGACACCGCACATCGCCGACACGATCACGAACACGAGCCCCCGCGACAACAGCCCGTCGAAGAGATACTCGGCATCGTTCGAGAGCACCACGGCGCCGCCGAGTGCGACCACGCCCGACACGACGCCGGCACCGATCGCCCGACGACGGAAGTAGTCGACCATGTCGTCGTCCGAGAGGCGCCGGGCATCGAACACCAGATAGGTGGCTGCCAGGAACGCGACGACACACACCGCGAGCACGCCGCCGAGGATCGACGTCGGGTTCACCCAACTGTCGACGGGGTCGCCAGCGACGCCACCGTCGGGGACCCGTCCCGATGCGATCCCACCGGCGACCGCGCCGAGGCAGTACGGCACCAGCACCGACGACACCGCGAAGATCGCGCCGAACGCTCGCCGATCCCGGGTGGTCAACAGGGCGTGACGGAACGCGAAGCTCGACCCGCGAAGGAGGATCCCGAGCGCGGCGATCGTGAGCGGCACGAACATCGTGAGCGTGATCGACGCGAAGGCCTCGGGGAAACACGTCCAGAGCACCACGAGCACGAAGATCAGCCAGACGTGATTCGCTTCCCACACCGGCCCGATCGAGTGGTCGATCACCGCTCTCGGCTTCTCGCCACGAGCCGTGCCGCCTGCGGTGAGATCCCAGAAGCCGGCACCGAAGTCGGCGCCCCCGAAGATCGAGTACCCGATGATCGCGATGAACAAGATGATGGCGGCGACGGTGCTCACGGCGCACCCACCGGCGTCTGCTCGTCGGCCTCGCTCAGGATCTCAGGGGCATGGGTGGGTCCGTACGGCGTGTCGTGATCGGCAGAGGAATCCGCGCTGAACCGCCTGCTCATGCGTCGGAGCACGTAGATCGTGGCGGCGGCCAGGGCCGTGTAGACGGCGACGAACACGATGAAGGTGATCCACACGCCGGTGTTCGCAGTTGCTGCCTCCTCGACCGTCATCAACTCGTACACGATCCACGGTTGTCGGCCGACCTCGCTGACGACCCAGCCGGCCTCCATCGTGATCACGGCCAGTACTCCGCACGACGACGCCACCCACAGGAACAGCCTGCTCTTCGGCATGTCGCGTCTGAACAGCCAGGTGCCACCCCACCAGAGCGCGATCAGCAACAGCAGGGTTCCCAACCCGATCATGACGTCCCACGCGAGGTGCACGGTGTTGACCTGACGGACGGTGGGGACCGCGTCGGGCGGGAACGAATCGAGGCCCCGGATCACGGTGCTCGTGCCGGTGCTCGGGTCGGAGAGCCACGAGGCCATCCCCGGGATCGGGATCCCTCCGCTGACCGTGCCATCGGCGTTCAGCCGGCCGAGGATCGTCTCGGGCACGTCGCTCGAGGTCTCGGCCACGAGTTCGATCGCCGCGAACTTCATCGGCTGGTTGTTGTAGACCCAGCGGGTCAACGAGTCGCCGACACCCATCTGGAACGGCAGGGCGATCGCGGCAACGGTGAACGGGATGATCAACCCCAACCGGTGGTATCGATCCCGGCGACCCCGGAGCATCCCCGCGGCATAGACCGAGGCGACGAGGAACCCGCCGACGATGTAAGCGGCGAGGATCATGTGCAGCGTCATCAACGGCATGGCGTCGTTGAAGATCACCTCCAGCGGATCGACGTCGATGACATTGCCGGCGGCGTCGAGCGTGAACCCCTCCGGCGAGTTCATCCACGCGTTGGCGGACACCACGGCGGCACTGCCGAGCACGCCGGTGAACACGACCGGCACGCCGGTCCAGAAATGCGCCCACGGCTTCAGCCGTCGCCACCCGAAGATGTAGATCGTGATGAAGATCGCCTCGGTGAAGAAGAAGAGCCCTTCGAAGGCGAACGGGATGCCGAAGACCTCACCCCACTGGCCCATGAAGTCCGGCCACAACAACCCGAACTGGAACGACAGCATCGTGCCCGTCACCGCGCCGACGGCGAACGTGACCGCCATGTACTTCGACCACCGCTGCGCCAACAACAACGCCTCCGCGTCGTTCTTCTTGATCCCGCGGTAGTTGGCGATCAACATCATCAACGCCCACGACACGCCGAGCGGCACGAGGATGATGTGCACCGCCAGCGTGAACGCCATCTGCGCCCGGGCCCACGGGACGGGGTCGATGGCAGCAATGAGATCGAGCGCAGCGATCATTCGTCTTCCCTTCGATGAGCCAGTCGGCGCCATCCGTCGCCAGCGACGAAGCTAGAGCAGGGAGCTGAGCGCTGTCATCGCCCAGAGTGGCGGAGATCGAACGGCCGTCAGAACTCGACCTGGAGGTCACCGTCGACTTCTCGCACCGCGTAGGTACCGAGCGGCTCGGTGGCGGGTCCGTTGATGACCGCGCCCGTGGTCACATCGAAGCGTGAGGCGTGGCACAGCGACACGATCCGGCGATGCCGTCGTGAACGACTGCTCGCTGCATCCGCTGGTGCCGGAGCTACCCTTCGGCGGTGTCGGCAATTCGGGAATGGGCAAGTACCACGGGAAGTGGGGATTCGAAGCCTTCACCAACGCCTGAGGTGTGCCCCACCGCAGCCCGAGGACCGACCCAGGGGTTCGCTCTCCGCCCCACTTCGAGCACCAGCGTGAGCGTGCGATCGAATTCCGGCTGTGACGACGCCCTCGATGCCACCGCGACTCGAAACCCGGTGACGTGACGTCCGAGCAGCGACACCGGGTCGTCGTGGTCGGCGGCGGATTCGGCGGGATCTATGCCGCTCGTCGGCTCGCCCACATGGACGTCGACGTCACGCTCGTCGACCGGCGCAACCACCTGCTCTTCCAACCGCTGCTGTACCAGGTGGCCACCGGGATGCTCTCGCCCGGACAGATCGCAATGCCGCTGCGCCACATCCTTCGCGGCGCGGCCAACACCAGAGTCCTGCTCGCCGAGGTGACCGGCTTCGATCTCGACGATCGCGTCGTGCACGCAGTGGCGCCGGGCGGCATCAAGACCGTCGAGCTGCACTACGACTCGCTGATCGTCGCCGCCGGCGCCGGGCAGTCGTACTTCGGCCACGACGAACTGGCACGCCATGCGCCGGGCATGAAGACCATCGACGACGCACTCGAACTGCGCCGCCGCTTCTTCGGCGCCTTCGAGATGGCCGAACTGGCGAGCGACCCCGACGAGCGACGGCGCTGGCTGACCGTCGTGATCGTCGGCGCCGGCCCCACCGGTGTCGAACTCGCAGGCCAGGTGCGTGAGCTCGCGACTCGCTCGCTGCGCAACGAGTTCAGGAGCATCGACCCGTCATCGGTTCGGGTGATCGTCGTCGACGGCGGCGACGAACCGCTGGCAACATTCGGCGACCGCCTGTCACACGCCGCACGGCGCGAACTCGAAGCACTCGGCGTCGAGCTGCAGATGCACTCGCGGGTCGTCGGCGTCGACGAAGGCGGCGTGGACGTGCTGGGCGCCGATGGCGCCGAGTCGAGGATCGAGGCCCGCATCACCGTGTGGGCGGCGGGCGTGCAGGCGTCTCCCTTGGCGCAGCTGCTCGCCGACCAGAGCGGCGCGACGCTCGATCGTGCCGGACGGATCGAGGTGGCCGACGATCTGAGCCTTCCCGACCACCCCGAGGTCTTCGCAATCGGTGACATGGCGACGTATCAACACCTGCCCGGGGTGGCGGAGGTCGCGATGCAGGGCGGCCTGCACGCAGCCAACACGATCGCGCGACGCCTCGACGGCAAGCCTCCCGCGGCGTTCATGTACCGAGACCTCGGCACCGTCGCAGCGATCGGACGATTCCGGGCGATCGCGAGTATCCGTGGGCTGCGCCTGAGCGGCTTCGCGGGATGGTTCGTCTGGTTCTTCGTCCACCTCGCGTTCCTGAGCGGCTACGGCAACCGACTGACCACCATGTTGCGCTGGATGCGCTCGATGATCGGCCGAGGTCGCGCCGAGCGTCAGTTCAGCACCGCGCACGTCGGCGGTGACCTGAGCCTTCCGCCGAGCGTGCGAGCGATCGTCCAGCCGACGCCGTTTCCCAACTCGCCCCCGACCACCGAGCGCCAGGATCAGACCTGATTTCTGGAATACCTGGTGGTCACGCGACCCTTCCTCGGGCGCGACGTCGAACACGAGGTCGATTCCTTCTTCGAAACCTGCTCCACCGTCGACGGTGGTCGGGAGCATCGCGACCTTGAAGCGCTTGTGCGACTGGAACGGTCCGCTGCAGAGAACCTGCCGCAGGCCGGTCGAGTTGAGGAACGCGCCGTCGAGATACGACGTGGCCATGATCCGGTTGTCGGTCAGCAGGAACGTGACCACACCCGTGGGAATCGACTGATCCACGGACGTCACCGGGCCATCACGAGATCTGCGTGGTGGCGAACCCTACACGGACGCCCCACAGGTCCCTGCAGACCGAGCTGGTACGCAACGGGTGCTCCTCACCCGAACTGGGCCTCTAGCGCAACGCGTCGTACAGGTCGGTGATCGCCTGCTCCATGTCGCTCTGCTCGGCGCAATCGAACCTCTCGAACCGAGTTTCAGCATTCGAGAGGCAATCGTTCCAGGTGTCCCACGCTGACGAGATCATGATCAAGTACGGGGAGATGTCATCGCCAGGGATCTCACCCGCTGACGCGTACAGGTTCTGATAGCGGGTGTAGGTCGCCTGCGCCGTCGAGCACTCGGAGCTCGTGCAGTTCGCGTTGGACTCGACCGCTTCCAGGAACTCGTTCACCTGCTGACTGCGTTCCAGATCGTCGACGACTTCAGGCGTGGTGGTCGTGGGCGCTTCCGCCGTCGCCGGGGCGCCGGTTTCGATCGACGCGTCCGCACCCAACCAAACGGTGGTGCATGGTGTGCTCCGTTCCCGGGTCGGGGTGGAGCGGGCCGATGACCCGCTCCACCGCTCCAGGGCATCAGGGTGTGACAGCGACCAGATCGAGGATGATGTCGGTCGGAGCGCTGGTGTACACACAGATCGGCGACGTGGTCTTCACCATCGAGAGGTTCGCAATGTCCGCGCCTGCCTGGTAGTTCAGGACGCTGGCATTGGGCTGCGGATCTGCGCAGTTCCACACGGTGAGGAACCCGTCCGCTGTCGACTCGGTCGAGGTGACGTTCGCCGCGGCCATCGGCGACTCCACGAACGCCGGGATCGAGGTGGGGTCGAAGCGGGTGATCGAGCCGGCGGTCGGCGTCACACCCGAGCGGGTGTCGAGCAGGCGGGCCTTGTCGAGCGCAACCGATTCGGTGAAGTGCCCCTGCAGGTCGACGAGCACGTCGGTCTGCGCCGACGTGGTCACACAGATGTCACCGTTGCCGACGATCGTGAGGTTCGCGATCGCCGTGCCGGTCGTGAAGTTCAACGTGCTGATCGCAGGCAGCCCGTCGTCGCAGCTGTAGGCCGAGAGGAACCCGGGGCCTGCGGCGTTGACCGACGTCACCGAGATCGCCAGGGCTTCACCACTCCGCCAACCCGAATCGCCGACTGGGTCGACCCGCAGCGTCGCGTTGGCGGCGAGCGGGCTGGCCCCACGGGTGTCCGCGAGGCGAACCGGGTTGCGGGGGACGTACGAACCGTCGCTTGACGTGTAGCCACTCACGTCGACGATCACATCGGTGGTGGCGCTGCTGTACACGCACACCTGGCCCTCGGCGCTGACGGGCGCGTAGGCCAGCGCTGCACGGTCCTCACCGGGCAGGTAGTTGAGGTTGCTGGCGTTGGGGAGCGGGGCGTCGCACTCGTAGACGGTGAGGAAGCCTGCTTCTGCGGCTCGGGTGGCGGTGACGTTCACGACGGCCACCGGCGAATCAGCCGGGATGACCGAGCGCACCGGAATGGCCACGGTGCTCCCGCCCTGCAGTGGGCCGGACGCCGTCCCAGTCAGCGAGCTGCGCACCGCCCACGCTGGTGCGGGTGTCGAGCACCCGGGTCGGCGTCATCGGCATGAACGCGTGCGCCGGCGTCGGCGGCTCGACGGGCGGATCGACCGGATCGACCGGCGGCGCCGACGGCGGCGACGGCGGCGACGGCGGATCGACCGGCGCCATCGGGGTCACCGGAGCCGAAGGCTCTGAGGGTTCACTGGTACCCACATCGTTCGTTGCGGTGACCGTGAACGTGTACTCCGTGCCGTTCGTCAAACCGGTCACCGTGCACGTCAGATCCCCGGTCGTGGGGCATGTTGCATCACCCGGCGACGCCGTCACCGTGTACCCAGTGATCGCAGAACCACCATCGGAGGCCGGCGCCGTCCACGACACCGCAACCTCACCATCACCAGCAACACCCACCACGCCAGTCGGCGCCGTCGGCGCGACGACTTCGATCGCCGTCGTGGAAGCGGACTTCACGACGTTGGTGTCACCATCCCCGTTGTCTGCATCCACGTAGGTTGCGGTGACGACCGAGCCCGCGGGCAGATCGGAGGACAACGAGGCGGGCAGGATGGCTGCGAACACGCCGCGGTCGGGGCCCAGCTCGACCAATGTCAAGGCTTCGGGGTCGCCGCCGTCGACGGTGATGGCGACATCGACCTCGTCGATCGCTTCGGGGTCGAGGTTGAGGTCGGTGTCACCGACGCTGGCGGTGACGACCGCTCCGACGTAGAACTCCGGCTCAGGCGAGATCGAGACGACCCCATCCGAGCTGACGTCTGGGACCGCCGTCGTGGAAGCGGACTTCACGACGTCGGTGTCACCGAGCCCGTCGTCTGCATCCACGTAGGTTGCGGTGACGACCGAGCCCACGGGTAGATCGGAGGACGACGAGGCGGGCAGGATGGCTGCGAACACGCCGCGGTCGGGGCCCAGCTCGACCAATGTCAGAGACTTCGGGGTCGCCGCCGTCGACGGTGATGGCGACATCGACCTCGTCGATCGCTTGGGGGTCAGAGTTGAGGTCGGCATCACCGACGCGGGCAGTGACGACAGCGCCGACGGGGAACGTCGGCTCAGGCGAGATCGAGACGACCCCATCCGAGCTTCCGAACACGAGCGGCGGAGTGACCTCTGCACCGACGAACGCCGGGACTCCGGTGCCGGAGTCGTCAACCGACGGCGTGATGCGGATCGTGAACGAAGGGGTGTCGCCAACGGTGACGATGTAGTTGAGGCCGACATTCACGAGGTCGTCGATGACACCCGAGGTGTATTCGAGGTTCTGTCCCCACTCCTCGATCGTCTCGTCGGGGATCGCCGCGAAGCCGTCGGCGGCGCCTCGCCTCCACGTCAACTCGGGTTGGTCGACGGTTGATCCGTACCAGGCCACGAGCTGGGCATCGGTGTCGGGGTTGCCGTCGTCATCCCAGAAGATGCCGGTCGGCAACATGTTGTTGGGCAGCCACGGGCCGAACAGGGCGTCGTAGTTGCTGCCGAGCGGAGCGCCAGACGTCAACGTGTCGGTCTGGCCGCTGGTCGTACCGGTGTTGCCCTGCTTCGTTGATGTAGAACCCGGCGCGTATCGTCCTGGTCGAAGAATCCCGGCGGACGACCGTGTTTGGTCGTCCTTCGGTCCGAAGAGGCCCTGGGAGAAGGTGGCGAGCTGGTCGGGGTCGAAGAAGTCGTTCGGAACGGAGAGGCTCAGGTTCGTGAGGCCTACACCGCCGTCCGGGTCTGACGCCGGAACGAAGTCAGTACCGATTCCGGTGCCGACCTCGATCTTGAAGCCATCGAGGCGGCCGTCGGTCCAGTTGTTGATCTTCTGGAACACCTGGTAGTCACGCGACCCTTCCTCGGGATCGACGTCGAACACGAGGTCGATGCCTTCTTCGAGAGCCTGCTCCACCGTCCACGGTGGTCGGGAGCATCGCGACCTTGAAGCGCTTGTGCGACTGGAACGGCCCACTACAGGGGACCTGCTGCGGGTCGGTCGAGTCGAGGAACGCACCGTCGAGATACGACGTGGACATGATGCAGTTGGTCGGGCCGACCGTCTGGAATGTTGCCCCCGTCGTCGTTGACGATCTTGATGCCGGGAGGTTCGCCGATCGGCCAATCCTTGGCCAGCACGATGCCCATCACTTCGCCGTCACCGTTGTAATCGTTGTACACGTCGGCCTGGTAGCTGTAGTCGCTGTCAATGGGCCCGAAGAGGTAGTCGCCGGTGATCGGGTCAAAGGTGCTTTCGGTGCCGTCCAGAGTGACGGTCACATTGTCGAGGTTCCAGCCCGACTCGGGAATGATGCCGGCCGACGCGGTTGACGCGACGGTCAACGACGCGGCGCCCGTCGCACCCGCGAGCGCGACGGCGAGGAAGCGCAGCCTGCGTCCGTGCTGCGAGGGGGCCTTGTGGGAGGTGGGCATGAGATCCGCCTTCGTTCGTCGATTCACGGAGAGAATCGGTTGGCTCTTCAAGTGCCAGGCGCTTCGGAGGCTGCGACTGATCGATCGTTGTCGAACCCCACGGATCGCCGGGCTGTGCCTTCGATGTTGTGCAGCCGCAGGGCCCAGTTGCCAGGGCCGAAGGTCCACGGGGCAGCTTCGGGGTCGCCATTTCCACTTCGCCGGCCCGGGTCGTCAAGGTGGGGTGACGGCGGCCGCGACCCTCCCCTGCTGGTCGGTTTCGAAGTCCCACGAGCCTCGGATCGGGTAGCAGCGCAGCGCCCGCCGTGAGAACCTCCTCCGAGGAACGCAGCGGGCGCTGTCGCTGACGGGCCCCTGGCTGTACCTACCGCAGAGCGTTGTAGAGGTCGGTGATCGCCTGCTCCATGTCGCTCTCCTCGATGCAGTCGAACCGTTCGAATCGAGATTCAGCAGTCGAGAGGCAGCCGGTGAAGCCGTCCCAGGCCGACGACAGCGCAGTGAAGTATGGCAAGATGTCATCGCCGGGGATCTGACCCGCCAACTCGTACAGGTTCTGATAGCGGCTGTACGTCGCCTGCGCCGTTGTGCACTCGGAGCTCGTGCAGCTCGCGTTGAACTCGGCGGCGTCCAGAAACTCGTTCACCGTCCGGTTGCGTTCCAGTTCGTCGACGGCGTCATTCGTCGTGGTCGGCACACTTGCGACAACACTCACCGTGGCTCCAGCTTCCGTGGTTGCCGCGGCATCCGAACCTCCACTCCCTCCAGCGCAGCTGCTCAGTACCAGTACCCCAGCGAATGCTGCGAGTGCTCCGGTCGTCTTCATCCGTCCCGCCGTGGACGCCACCATCACGGCAGCCCACCCATCCCGCCAGAGCCCACCGACACGGCGGGGCGCAAGGACCCTTGCCAGGGCACCGATGAACCCTGCGATGCGCACGATCCCGGCACCCAGGTCAACGTTCGCCATGCTGTTGACAGCGGCCTTCTTGGCGTCAGCCTTCTTCGCGTCAGCCTTCTTGGCGTCAGCCTTCTTCGCGTCAGCCTTCTTGGCGTCAGCCTTCTTGGCGTCAGCCTTCTTCGCGTCAGCCTTCTTGCCCTCCCCTTGTTGGGGCAGCTCGTCCATCGCTTCCTCCGCCATCTTCGCTCTCATTTCATTGATCTTCGTCGCTTCCACTCAGTGCGTCGGAGAGCAGAAAGGCCTTTGCCGGAGTCACCCTCCAGAGGAGACTCAGCCCCGAGCGATGCCACCGGCATCACCGTGGCGGATGCTGAACCTGCAGCCTGGCATCGCGCCCCCAGCCGAGGCTGCCCGCGCCGCACCTGTGGCCCAGTCGGCAGGTGCATCCTTCCGCCGGGGCCGAGCCGCGGGCGGTATCCGCGGGGCTCGTTGAGCTCGTCGCGGCCCAACGCTTCGCGTGCGGTACCGAGTCATTGAGCCGGGCAAATGCGCACTGAACTTGGGCCGCCAGAGGTCCGCTCTGTCCCCTCCTGACCACTGCCACTGGCACGCCACTGGCACGCCACTGGCACGGCGGACGACGTCCCGGTCGAGCAGCTCGTGAGCTACCGATCAGTCGATCGATCCGCGCTCGACGATCCACTGGGTCGGTTGACCGGTGACGGCTGAGATGTGGTCGAAGTCTGCCTCGTAGTGCAGGACCGCGAGCGACGTGGCCTCGGCGACTGCGGCGATGAGCAGATCGGGGACCTTGCGTCCCTCGAGTCCATCGGCGGCAAGGTGACGTTGGACCTGTTGTGCTCGGTCGAAGTGATGCGCTTCGACGTCAATGCGCCGGAACGCGCCGAGGGCGACGACGAGGCGGTCCCACTCTTCGGCGTTGCGCGCCGAGAAGCCGATCTCGAGGTCGGTCATGGACGTGCGTGCGAGACCGGCTCCGTCGAGCTCTTCGATTCGCCGCAGGACCGACGGGGCGCGCAGCTTCGTCAGAACGCTCGTGTCGAGCAGGAACATCAGCGCCAGGCTGCGGAACGGTCGTCGAGGTCTGCGTCGGCGAGCACGGACAACACGCTCGCGAGTTGAGTGCCACGTTGACGAGCGGCGCTGCGCAGCGCCTCGTTGACGGTGTCTTTGATGGTCCGCGTGCCGAGTTGGGCGCGTGCAGCGTCGAGCGCATCGTCATCAACATCGATCAGTCGCTTGGTCACACGACGAGTATATACCAGCGAATCATCAAGATATACCGCCGGGGTGGAGCAGTCGCGAGATCCCGGGCCGCAGGAGGCCATCGCTCGCCGGGATGACGTGCCGAGGGACCTGGGCCGTGATGCGGAGTGCCAGATAGTGGGCAGCGCGTGATTTCGGGCGCTGAGGTGTTGCGGTCCTCGTCGGGCCCGAACCCTCGCGGTCGGTGGCGAACGCGGCTCAGCTCGCGTGGATGCTGCTGTTGTGCAGTCGGTGCTCTGTGATCCACCCGACGGCGAAGTCGACGAGCTCGCGTATCGGCACGAGCCGGATCTCACCGGCGCCAAGGGCAGCCCTCGTCTCGGTACCGCCTGCAGCTGCGTAGGCATCGCCGAGCGAGGTGAAGTCGCTCTCGTCGTAATCGATGTGGGAGTACTCGACCCAGGTGCGGTGGCCGTCAACGACCATCGGAACACCATCTCGGATCCTCGGCGCTTCGTCGTCCAATGCTCGGGCTTCGGCGAGGTGGAGCGCCGTGTTGTTGCCATGGCCCACGCCGATCAGCACGATGTCCGCCCCGGCCGCTTCGAGTCTGGCCAGCGGCGATCCGTTCCCAAGACCGTCTTCCAGATCGTGCACGCTCATCAACTCGGCGGCCCGTGGCCCTTGCGCTATGAAACCGACTGCCGGATGACCACTGTGGACCACGTCGTCAAGCCGAGCGAAGCACTCCGCGACCGCCCCCATCCCTCGCAGCGGCGTGCTGATCGGGTCGAACGCCGGCCAATGCGCCCGGATCGTAGGCCACCAACTCTCCGGCACCGGTGGAGCCTGCCACTGCGACGGATCCCCGAGCCCTGTTTGGGCCGGCATCACGATCGTGCCGTCGTTCCCGACAACTGACCGCAGTGCATGAACCACCGCTACTGCGTTGCCGACCACCCATCCCAGACTCGACAGTGAGCAGTGCACGATCACGGCAATTGGC